>CAVUBV010000009.1:0-192804 GCA_963739735.1 uncultured Alphaproteobacteria bacterium
GGAGATCGCCTGCCGTTCCTGAACACTTATAGAACCATGTGCTGGTCCCCCGAGCCGGCTTTTAGGCAGATTTTGGAAAATATCGGGGAGCTTCAGCTTGTAGCCTGAGCCGCGACCGCGCGGACGAGGCCTGGTATCGGAATGTGGCCGATCCGCTGATACGTAGGGTCTGGCCCTTAGTGGAAATCATGTTCGCGCCCGTTGATGACTGCTTTGAGGGGCAGAGCGGACCTGGGGTGGACACGCCATTGATGTCCGCTAGTGTCCCACAAGACATCGGGTCACAGCATCAGATAGGCTGGTCACACCGGCCAAGGTGGTACCGTTGCGCCGCCGGTTTCGGTCTGCTCGGCAACACTACAACGTGCATCCCGCCCAGCAGGAGGACTCGCATGGCCGCCCCCGAAGAGATCAACGCCGACATGCTTGCCTTCTGGAACGGGAAGGGCGGCGACACCTGGGTGGCTCGGCAGGAGCACACCGACATCACGCTCACGCCGGTGACGGATGCCTTGCTCGCCTTTGCCGCGCCGCGCGCCGGCGAACGGGTGGTGGATATCGGCTGCGGCTGCGGCGCGCCCACGCTGGAGTTTGCGCGCGCCGTCGGTCCCTCCGGCCGCGTGGCGGGGTTGGATATCTCCGGGCCGATGCTGGCTGAGGGTGAGAGGCGCGCGAGCGCCGCCGGCATCGCCAATATCGATTGGCGGCAGGCCGATCCCGCCACGGCCGCGCTGGACGAATACGATTTGCTGATCTCGGCCTTCGGCGTGATGTTCTTCGGCGATAGGGTGGCGGCCTTCACCAATATGCGCCGCGCCGCCGCTCCGGACGCGCGCATGGCACTCGTGTGCTGGCGCACGCTGGCCGAAAACCCGTGGATGGAGGTGCCGATGACTGCAGTCGCGCAGCACCTGCCGCCGCGGCCGAAACCAGTTCCGAATGCTCCCGGAATGTTTGCCTTCGCCGATCCAGGGCACGTCACCGAGGTTCTCACTGCGGCCGGCTGGACGCCGCCGCGCTTCGAGAAGCTCGACCTGGACCTCGACATCGCCGCCGGCCGCGGGCTGGAGGAGGCTGTGGTTCAGTCGACCGAAATCGGCGCCGTGAACAGTTGGCTGCGCAACCAGCCAGCAGAGGTCGTCTCCGCCGCCGTTGCTTCCCTCCGCGAGGCGCTGGCGCCCTATGCGGACGGTGCGAACGTGCGCCTGCCCGGTGCGATGTGGTTGATCAGTAGCGCGCCTGCCTGAACGAGCGCCGCCTCTAAGCAACTTTTTGTCACGCACGAGGCCGCTTTGGCCCATTGCAGACATCGAATTTCGTGAACGATGTCCGCTTTCGGGGGTAAAGCCGACATCTGTTGGTAACGCGTTGCCGACTACTGGATGCACACGCCCGTCCGAATGTTGCGCCGGAATTTGCATCGTTAGGCCAATCTCGGATTTCGAACTGAGAAACACAAAGTAGTTCAAGCAAATACGATCAGACGAAAATTGACCTTTGACTAATGCCTTGATTTCAAATCAAAAGTTTCGTGGCTGGGGGACGAGGATAGACGCTCAACCCACGAGCCGACACTCTGAAATCGGGACTTTTTCACTCGGCGTTGTGACTTGTGGGAGCATTGTGGGAGCGCGTCAAGGGTGGTTTTAGCCGAGCAGTTGCCGCGAGCGCGAAAATTGTCCCCTGACATCGCCCATGGACCAGAGCACTAGGCGACATCCCCCTAATCGGAGAATGCCGCGACACTGGCAGCCGAATTGATATTAGCTTCACTTCGATAAAATCGGCACTCCACCTATCGAGACCGGACGTTTCAATTTCTGAGACGAGGCGACGGATGGCGTCCATCGGTATGTCTCAGCCATTTGTATCCATGCTCATTACCCAATCCATTCTCTTTCAGCTTGGCGTCATAAGTGCGACGGACGTTTGTCAGAGCGACCCCTCGCTGGTCTGACGGCAGTGCAAACAATTTTCTTTGCTACAGTTTCTGACAACTGATGTAAATTTTCGCTGCCAAGACCGCTTGTTGCGTTAGCGTTGGATAATTTGTCATTTGGACTTCAGTGTAAATCAAATGACCATGGCACTGCAACGGCAGGTATAGGTTTTGAACGAAAATTTCAATTGTTCATGCAATCCGAGCCTCCGCCGGGCGACGGTATGGTCATATTTCGACCGACGCATCTGGACGCCCCAAGGCTGCCCGATGTCCGTTCGTTGCCCCATTACGAACATGCCATCGCACGGCAGCGAAACGTCGCTAAGCGCCACCAACGGACCTAACTCAGAACAGAGGCGACTTTAGCCTGAAACGCAACAGGCGGCCCCGCCAAGGCCGCCCATTTTGTTTGTGCAAACTAATGCGCGCTATTTCTTTTCGTCGGTCGGTTCGCCCGGCTTCTTTGGCGGCGCTGGTCGTGCAGCCGGCGGCGGCGCTGGTCGTGCAGCCGGCGGTGGCGCTGGTCGTGCAGCCGGCGGTGGCGCTGGTCGTGCACCCGGCGGTGGCGCTGGTCGTGCAGCCGGCGGCGGCAGCGTCGTGCAGCCGGCGGCGCTGGTCGTGCAGCCGGCGGCGGCGCTGGTCGTGCAGCCGGCGGCGGCGCTGGTCGTGCAGCCGGCGGCGGCGCTGGTCGTGCAGCCGGCGGTGGCGCTGGTCGTGCAGCCGGCGGCGGCGCTGGTCGTGCAGCCGGCGGTGGCGCTGGTCGTGCAGCCGGCGGTGGCGCTGGTCGTGCAGCCGGCGGCGGCGCTGGTCGTGCAGCCGGCGGTGGCGCTGGTTTAATTGCAGGCGCTGGGGTCGGTGCGTTAGTTAGCGGCGGCGTGGCAGGCTTCACGTTGGGCACAGCAGCTGGTGCCTGAGGTGCAGTTGCGGGCTTTGCCGCAGGAGTTGCCGGCTCAACCACCTTGGCTCCTTGGGCCGCGCGCGGCGGATGAGCGCCCAACTGCCCTTTTTCACCCTGGCGCAGAGCTTGCGGTGGTGAAATCTTCGCCGCCGGCGCGATTGAAGCAGTCTTTGCCTGAACGACGGTTTCACGGAAAGGCGTTACAGAGGTGCGTCCGCCTCCTGCGCCCGGCTTGGCAGTACGGCTTGCCTGAATCTCCTTTGCGCTGACAACCACTGCGCCCCTAATGCCTTGGGTCCCAGCCAAAACGCGTGGCTGTACTTGGAACGTCGGCAGTCGGCGATGACGCGCTGCAGCAATGTAAGCAGGCTGAATGCCTGGATTGACCGCAAAGCCGCCCCACTGCTCTGGACAACCACTGTACGATTCACGATGACGGTGTTCTGGATATAAATGTTGGTCTGCCGCGACGGCAAGTAGACCCTACCTAGAACTGGCGCTACGAGGTTACCGGGCCGCACGAACAGCCAAAATTCAGGATTTTCACGAGTCTCAACGACATAGTCATCTGGCGGCAACGGCGACCAGCCGACATAATCGGCACCGCGCCGCCAATCGACCCAAGCCGGCGCCCATTCTCTGCCCGGAATCCAAATCCATCCCTCGTCGGGATCTAACACCCAGCGGCCATAGTGGTAAGCGACCCAGCCCCAATTCCCTTCATTCCGGTCGGCGACCCAATACCAACCCCATTCGTCGGTATAAACCCAATGCCCATTCCGATAGGGCTGCCAACCACGCGAGTGGCGCGGAATCCAAACCTCGCCCCAGCGCGAATGCTTGCGCCAATGGCCATAAGGCTCCAGCGCGTCGCGGAATTCGACAGAAATGGAAATTCCTTGTGCTTGCGCCGGAGAAACTCGGGAAACGACTGCCGGAATCCCGAGAACCAATACCGCCACCGCAGCGCTGGCTAGAAAATGTACTGCGATACGACGATGGGAATGGTTCGTCATATCGTTACTTTCTTCGTCCATAATTCTCACCTCGAAGAGCCAGCAATGGCCGTCCACAGGAACTATAAGTTCCATCGGCTCTCTTTGGTTCCCCACCCCCGGAACCTTAACGCCCCGGTGTGAAGATAGCGCAGCCTCTGTTGAACAAAGTCTGAAAGCGTTGTGTCCGATAATGTCTGCTTCGGCATCAATCGCGTCATAACCGTCGCTGGCCAAAATCGACGTTTGTCCGGAGTTGGTCAATAGCGTCGTTTTGAATGGACGCCGCAGTCGACGCACGTCGCGGCGACGATACCAGCGGTTAGTGACCTTTATTCCTAAATTTTGAAATCAGAGGGTGGCCGGGCAGGTTTTTGAATTTGCTGGCGAAAGAGGACCCGTTTGCGCGCATACAGCGCTTCGGCAGCGCTCGTATTCACCGAACGCTTGACCGATTGTGGGAGGAGCAGGACTTGCGACGATGGCTAAATGCGTGGCAGGCGCGGGGTGGCGACTAGAGCTCGCCGCCCGCAAAGCGCTAATCAAATGGATTGCCGTAAGCCTCTGCGCTACGCGCTTATCCGCGCAAGCAGACGTGCAACGGACGTGGGATGCCATTCGGCGCCCCTGCGGCGTAAGGATGCCCCCTGAGCGTTTAGCTCAACGGCCAATGTTCGGACACTGGTGACACCTTGAGCGCGCAGGTCATCTACGATGCCCTTCAAGTTAACCGCACGCCGCTCTGCGTTGGCCTTTACAGCGGCTACCGGTGCGGCGATAGATTAGCGTTGCCTTTGTCCGCCTGAGGGAATGGGTGCCGAACAAGTGCGGGTCCAGTCCGATTGCTGGAAATCCACTCAGATAAAAGCCGAGCGTACTGCCTCGTGGTCATGCCGTGATTTAGGCTACGCGGCCTCGTGAACAGGAACTCACCAGGCTTGTTAGACCGGCCGTCCTGACGTAGGCGTCCACGGCCTGGCGTGTTTGCTCCGTCAATTCAAACCGGACTGGCCGCCCGGTCTTTTTCTGCCGAACGGTCGCCCGATCCACGGAATAGCCATTCGGTGCAACGTCCTCGACCTTGAGGGCGACGACATCGCAACCTCGCAACTTGCTGTCGATGGCCAGATTGAACATGGCCAGATCCCGCGTTCGCTGATCGATCTGGAGCTTGGTCCGGATAGCCCAAACGTGCTTCTGCCGTAACGGTGGCTTGGCACCTGTCAGTTTTCCTTTGTTCCAAGGTGTCCGTCTATATGTGCTGGCAGCTCGGTATTGGCAATGTCTTGCATGGTCGCACTCCTCGGTTACAGAGGAGGGCCAGCTTGCCTTGGCACTGGAATAGCGGGCAGGCGCTTATGGCGCTGGTCGTGTGAACATCGCGTGAAATAACGTCTCCGCCCGCCGAAGGCCTTCATCGCTCAGAACCACAGACTTTGTCTTGTTTGCCGGGTCCGCGATCAATCCCTTTTTATGCAGCCGGTCCAGGGCACCCCAGTCGAAACCCTTTGTATGGAACGATTTTCGTCATGCAGCGTTAGGGCGCGGAATCTTATAAGCACGTAGCCAAACCCGAATGGATGCAAGCTTGATGAAGGCAAGATAATTTGCTGCGAGCTTGTCGTAGCGGGTGGCGATGGCCGTGGTTGCTTTATCTTGTTGAAGAATATCCGCTCGACCAAGTTACGCGCTCGATAAAGATACGGGCTGAAGCAAATTTCTTCCTTGCGATTTCGTTTCGGCGGGATGTTTGCCCACGCGCCTTGCTCGCTGGCGAGTGCCCTGATCCAATACGGCGTCATATCCCCGATCTGCCAGTAACATTGTTCGGGACTTAATTCGTTCAAGAGAGCAGAGCAAAGCCGGTTGTCGTGCGCCTCACCGGGCGTGAGGCCGAGTTGCTACTGGTAAACCATTTGTATCCACCACAGCGCGGACTTGCAGTGGTTAGCCCACCTCGCGACCGGCCCATATGTTGCTGCACTATTGCCCGCGATACAGGCTCCGTGCTGATGCACACGCACAATAGATGTATCAATCATTTGCACTGTCGCCTCATGGGCTTCAGTCAATGCATCCATAATCTGATCCCAGACACCGGCCCTTCTCCAACGAACGAAGCGGTTGTAGCAGGTCGTATAGGGACCAAAGCTCTCCGGTAGATCGCGCCATGGCGCGCCTGATCGTAAGATCCAGAGAATACCGTTGAGGACGCGCCGGTCGTTCACACGCCGGCACGCCGCGTGGCTTATTCGGGAGGAAGGGCCTGATGGCAGTCCATTCATAGTTCGTGAGTTCGTACCGTAATTATCGAAGCTCCAGTTTGGGGAGCTTGAATTACGCCATCCCAGAAGCCTTCAACATCGAACCGGCATTTTCAAAATATTACCCGCTACCACCCGGACATATCGCGGACATCGAAAACCGACGAAAATAACCCGAAACGGAAATTGGTCTTGCTAATATCCTTATTACATTCATCACCGAGTTCTTGTGACCAGAAAGTTGAGGTCCTGGTTGGCCAGCAATCGAAATTGCGACCTCACGCGCGCATTCGATAAAATCTTTTCCACCGCAGGACTTAACGTTCGATGTTTCAAAGTGACGATTGAGACCGGCCAGGGCCGTACCGGCAAGTCGATGGGCAAAGCTTTCAGTCCATTGAGATGAGCCCACAAGTGCGAATACGCCGTCAAGAACGGGCCGCTATTGACAAAAATGCGCATTGAGATGCGCGTTAAATGTCACGAGGCTGACTTTCGGCGCGTCCAGACCGCGTGCCTTGAATGCCTGCGCGACCCATTGGTAGTTCCAGGTCGTCGATGGCGCCAATAATCAGGGCTCGTCGGCAAGCTCGGCAAAATCGATTTTGCGCCGGCGCGCCCAGCGCGTCTGCTTTCCCGCCACCACGACCAATGGGTCGTCGAAGAGGGTCTCCACATTCAGGTCGTCTGCAATATGCTCGTCCATCACCGGATTAGGCCAGCGCGCAAAAACAAGACCTGACATGGCGATTGACGGAGCCCCGGAGACCTAATCGCGTGTGATGAGATATCTTCGACATGCAAGACCACACGTGGGATATTTTTCGGTGAACCGCTGCACGATCCGCGGGAGCGTCGACGTTGAAATCGATATTGGGCACCCGATCGTCACCTGACCTCTCGTCGGATCCTTCAAGAATTCGATATCTTTGCACGCTTCGTCGCAACTCATCGAAGACCGCGACGCTGCGATTGAGAATTGCATTAGCGTAGATCGTGGGCTCGACACCGCGTGAGCTGCGATCGAGCAGTCGGACGCCCATGATGTGTTCGAGATTGGCAATTGCTTCCGACACAGCGGGCTGCGACATCGCCAGCTCTCGCGCCGCTTTGGCCATACCGCCCGAATTCCACGACGGTCGACAGAATATAGAGGTCTCGCGCACGCGCAGCCGACGGCCCAGCCGGCTTTCCCATTCCATCGTCACGCTACCCATAGGCGGCACCTATAATGTTAGAGCTAAATTCCGACTTCCCCTTATAGATTGCGCCGATGCAACTTGCCAGCAAGGCGCGACGATTATGAAGCCAATGGAGGTCTGGAGATGCGCATCAGCCGCCGCGATTTCGCTAGCTATCTCGCTGCAACCGCGTTTGGCGGTCTCGCTACCTCGCCCTTTGCAGAGGCCGAATCCCTATCCATCGCTACTGGTACCAGTTGTTGTGCCCTTCGCTCCGGCGGTATCGATGTGCCCATCCGTTTGATCGCGCACGAGCTATCCGAGCGATTGCACCAGCAATTCTTTATCGAGAATGTGGCCGGCGGCGGCACCTCTATTGGTACGACGCAGGTCGCGAGGGCGATAGCCGATGGCTACACCGTTCTGTTCTCGATCCCCGCGCAACTGAAGCTGCTCAAGGAATACGCGGCGGCACAGGGCTTCGCGGTGGTCCAGGAATATGTGGACGTTGAAACCGCCAAGCAGACCGGCCGCACCGCCTTCGGCGAGATGGTGGCCTACCTAAAAGCGCATCCGTCTATCCGCGTGATGCTGGTCCGAGAAGACCCCGGCTCTACCGCAACCTCAAGGACTGGGTGACGGTGGACGAACTTGATGTCGAAATTCATTTCCCCAAGGAAGGCGTGGTGCTGTCGCGGGAGTCGCGTTCCTCGGAAAAGTTCATGCACGGCATCAAGGTGCTGATGGCGAAGAACTACATCGACAATCTGTCGGAGGAAGCGCGCAAGGGTATGCAGGAGAAGGCCGAGCAGGGAATCTGGCCGACTAAATCACCGCTCGGCTATCGCAACGTCGCGGGCCCGGACGGCAAGAAGATCATCGCCGTCGATCCGGAGGTCTCGCCCATCATATCGAAGATTTTCGAGTGGTACGCGACCGGGCAGTATGCGCTGAAGGAAGTGGCGCAGAAGGCGCGCGATGCAGGCTTTATCTACCGTAGGACTGGCAGCCAAGGTGCCAATGAGCGCCGTCCATTCAATATTGCGGAACCGGCTCTATACCGGTCAGTTCGAGTGGAATGGAAAGCTAATCCAGGGACGGCACGAGCCGCTGATTTCAGTGGAATTGTGGGAGCGGGTTCAAGGCGTTCTCGACGGCCGCAATGTCAGCAAAGCCAAGCGAGGCAAGCACGATTTTGCCTTCTCAGGTTTGATTGCCTGCGCCAAGTGCGGGTGTTCGGTGGTCGGTGAGATCAAAAAGCAACGTTACGTCTATTACCACTGCACCGGCTACGCCGATAAATGCCAGGGTAATCCGGCCTCCTGCCGGCGCAGCTATGTGCGCGAGGAGGTGCTGGAGCAGAAGTTCACCGAATCTGCTCGGCCAGCTAAGGTTCGATGACGAAGTGCTGGAATGGGTGCAGCGAGGCGCTCCATGCGAGCCACGCCGACGAGCGGCGCGATCACGAAGAAGCGATTAAGCGGCTCCAGGGCGAACACAAGCGGCTCGGCGACCGTATCAACGCGATGTATCTCGACAAACTCGATGGGCGTGTAGACAGCACGTTCTTCGACAAGATGTCGGCCCAATGGCGCGAAGAGCAGAACCGCTGCCTGCGCGAGATTGAGAGGCACGAGGCCGCCGAGCAATCCTACATGGATGAGGGCGTCCAGATTCTCGAACTCGCGCGGAACGCCCAAAAGCTGTTCGAGCAGCAACAACCGCGCGAAAAACGCCGGCTTCTCAATTTCGTACTATCGAACTGCTCTTGGGAGGACGGCGAAGTGGTTGCCACCTTCCGTCAACCGTTTGATTTATTGGCGCAAACCACTGCTATCGCAACGCGCGCTGCGACGGGTTCGAGGCTCCAAATCGGCAAAATCTGAGATTTGGCTGGGGGACTAGGATTCGAACCTAGATTGACGGAGTCAGAGTTCGCAGTTCTACCGTTGAACTATCCCCCAGCAGAGCCGGGCGCGCGGGCGGCCGAAGTGGCCGCCGCCTCAGTGCCGGAGGCCCCTGACATGGGGCAATTCGGCCGATTTGACAAGTCCGCCCAGGTCCTTGGCCGGACGGGATCAGGCCGCCCGCTTCGGCCGCGTCGCCACGCTTAAAATAGCGACCAGCGCGCAGGCTGCTACGCCCAGGAACACGAATTTCGGGCTGCCGTGGTCCATGATGGCGCCGAAAATCAGCGGCGAAATAATGCCGCCGATATTGAAGCCGTTGGTGACAAAGCCGAACACCTTGCCGAACGAGCCGGGCGGGGTGACCTCGCGCACGATCATGTCGCGCGAGGGCATCATCAGCCCGAAGAAAAGCCCGCTCACCGACATCGCCGCGATCAGCACCAGCGTGCCGAGATCGACCTCGCCGATCAGCACCGAGGTCGCCACGATGGCCGCGAGCGACACCATCGCCACCAGCGAGTGCCGGGCGGTGCGGCCGACCAGCAATCCGCCGGCCAAGACGCCGATCGCCGACAGCAGCAGAAAGGCGGACAGCGCGAAATTCGCCACGCTCACCGGCGTTGCATAAAGCGCGCCGAGCGCGACCACGGAATAATTGTACATGCCGCCGCTCATCATCGCGAGCAACACGAAGAAGACCATATTGAGCAGGATCGGCGGCGACGAGCAGGATGCGCCAGCCGGCCGTGCCCGCGCCCTTGGCCTCGCGCGGCGGCGTGACCGCTGCTCGCATCCACGTTGTCGCGCAGCGCCAGCAGCAACGCGGCCACCGCGAAACCGAGCAGGCCGGCGCCGATGAAGGCGCCGCGCCAGCCCCACAGGCTTTGCATCGCCAACAGCGTTGCCGGCGCCACCGCCGAGCCGAGCATGCCGGCGAAGGTGTGCACCGAAAAGCTTTGGCCGATGCGGTCGGACGGCACGTGATCCGAGAGCATCGCGTAATCGGCCGGGTGGTAGACCGTGTTGCCGACGCCGGCGAGCGCAAACAGCGCCACCATCGCCCAGAACGAATGGATCAGCCCGGCCAGCATGAAGGCGCTGGCGCCGATCGCCAGCCCGCCGATCAGCAAAATGCGCGCGCCCAGCCAATCGACCAGGAAGCCGGCCGGCGTCTGCAGCGCCGCCGAGGCGCCGTTGAAGGCGGCGAAGGCAAAGCCGATCTCGGTGTAGCTCACGCCGTATTCCGCGCGCACGAAGGGCAACAGCGGCGCCAGCAGGATAATGTAATAATGCGAGACGAAATGCGCCGCGCTCACCGCTCCGACAATGCGGATATGCGGCGCGCGTCCGGCGCGCAAGGCTTCGCTCGCTTCACTCATGGCAATCGCGGGTCCCGGGTCGGGGCCGGACTATGGCCCGCCGGCCCGCGGCAATCCAGTGCAATTCCAGTGGGTTGGCCATGTGTCTGCGGGCAGGGCGGCGGCAGCCGCGCGGCGCGATAAAAACCGCGTAAATACAAGCAGCTGTGAAACCGAACGCCCGCGCGCGGTGTTAGTGTGGCATCGATGAATAGTCCGGCGGGGACGGTTGACCGGGCGCCGACCTCCCGCCGCGCGCGAACAAGGCGCCGCGGGTAATGCCATGATCACCATCACCGTCAACGGAAAACAGCATCGGCTCGATATCGAGCCGGAGACGCCGCTGCTCTGGGTCATCCGCGATGAAATCGGATTGACCGGCACCAAATTCGGCTGCGGCATCTCCATGTGCGGCGCCTGCACGGTCCATGTGAACGGCGAGGCGGTGCGCTCCTGCGGCATGCAGGTCGGCGACGTCGCCGGCAAGTCGATCACCACCATCGAAGGCCTGTCAGCCGACAGCAAGCACCCGGTGCAGCAGGCCTGGCTCGCCGAGGACGTGCCGCAATGCGGCTATTGCCAGTCCGGCCAGATCATGGCGGCGGTTGCGTTCCTGAAGGAACATCCGAAGCCGAGCGACGCCGACATCGACGCCAATCTCTCCAATATCTGCCGCTGCGGCACTTATGTCCGCATCCGCCGCGCCATCCATCGCGCCGCGGCCCTGATGAAGACGTGAGCGGGAGAAAAGCCATGAACCAAATGACATCCGTCACCCGCCGCCAATTCGTCGTTGCCTCGACCTCGGCCGCCGGCGGCCTCGCCATCGCGGTCGCCTTTCCCGGCTTCGCCGATGCCGCCAGCATCGCGCGCGCAGCCCTACGGCCCGGAGACCGCGACGCCGAACGAAGTCAACGCCTTTCTCGTGATCGATCCCGACGGCGGCATTCTGTTCCGCTCGCCGCATAACGAGATGGGGCAGGGCGCCATCACCGCGCTGCCGATGATTATCGCCGAGGAATTGGAATGCGACTGGTCGAAGATGCGGGTCGAATACGCCTCGCCGACGCGCAACCTGCGCGACAACCACGTCTATGGCGACATGGTCACCGCCGGCAGCCGCGGCGTGCGCACGTCGTGGCGAATGCTGCTGCAAGCCGGCGCCAGCGCGCGCGTGCGGCTGGTCGCGGCGGCGGCGCGGCGCTGGAACGTGCCGGAGGCCGAATGCGAAGCGGCCAACAGCAAGGTCGTGCACAAGCCGTCCGGCCGCAGCCTCGATTACGGCGCGCTCGCAGCCGAGGCCGGCAAGATCAAGCTCGACCGGGAGCCGGCGATCCGCACCCCCGACAAGTTCAAGCTGATCGGGAAATCGCTGCCGCGCCTCGACACCCCGCTCAAGATCAACGGCGAAGCCAAGTTCGCCATCGATACGCAAATCCCCGGCATGGTCTATGCGGCGATCGCCGCCTGTCCGGTCGCCGGCGGCACGCTCAAAAGCGTGGACGAGGCCCCGGTCAAAGGCCGGCGCGGCGTGCAACACGTGGTCAAGCTCGCCGATGCCGTGGCGGTCGTGGCCGACCGCTTCTGGCGCGCCAAGGAAGCGCTCGCGCTGCTCAAGCCGGAATGGGAAACGGGCGCGGCCGGCAAGACCGACAGCGCGCAATTCGCCAAGCTCTATCGCGACACGCTCGAAGGCCCGATGGTGAACGCGCGCAACGACGGCAATGTCGACGACGTGTTCGCGAAAGGCGGCAAGATCGTCGAGGCGCTCTACGAGGCGCCGCATGCCGCGCATGCGACCATGGAGCCGCTCAACGCCACCGTCCGCTTCGACGGCGACAAACTCGACATCTGGGTCGGCACGCAAATCCCCATGGGCGCGCTGCGGCTTGCCGTCGATCACGTCCGGCCTCAAGCCGGAGCAGATATCGATCCACAACTGCTTCCTCGGCGGCGGCTTCGGACGCCGCGGCAATAACGACGAGATGCGCCAGGCCATCCTGGTCGCCAAACAAATCGGCAAGCCGGTCAAGCTGGTGTGGACGCGCGAAGAGGACATGACGCACGACCGCTACCGGCCGCAGGCCGCGGTCAAACTCAAGAGCCGCGCTCGGCGCCGACGGCATGCCGGCGGCGTTCGACGCCCGCATCGCGGTCGGCTCGATCCAACGCTCGATCGGCATGAACAAGGTGCCGAACGGCATCGAGCCGCAGGCGGTCGAAGGCTTTGCCACCACCAGCTATCGGATCCCCAATCTGCGCGTCGGCTGCATGCTGAAGAACACCCACATTCCGGTGGGCTTCTGGCGCTCGGTCGGCTCCTCGCAGAACGCTTTCTTCATGGAAAGCTATGTCGACGAGTTGGCGCACGCGGCGGGTAAGGACGCTTACCAATTCCGCCGCGCACTGCTGGCGCACCGGGCCGACTTCATCGGCGTGCTCGACAAGATCGCCGAGAAAGGCGACTGGGGCAAACCGCTGGCGGCGGGCCGCGGCCGCGGCATCGCCATCCACGAATGCTACGGCACCATCGTCGGCCAGGTCGCCGAGGTGACGGTCTCGCGCAAGGGCGAGGTGCGCGTCGACCGCGTGGTCGCCGCGGTCGATTGCGGCCACGTGGTCAATCCCTCGATCGTCGAGGCGCAGATCGAGAGCGGCATCATCTTCGGCCTGTCGGCCGCGCTCTATGGCGACCTGACCATCAAGGACGGCAGCATCCAGCAGACCAATTTCGACAGCTACCAGATGGTGCGGCTGGCCGATGCGCCCAAGATCGAGGTCTATCTGGCGTTGTCCGGCGGCACCAAATGGGGCGGCATCGGCGAGCCCGGCACCGCGCCGACGGCGCCGGCGGTCGCCAATGCGGTGTTCGCGGCGACCGGCCAGCGCGCGCGCTCGCTGCCGCTGAAGAATTTGAAACTGTCGGGGCCGGCCTAGGGCATTATCCGCCTCATCCTGAGGAGCTCGCGTAGCGATGCGTCTCGAAGGATGGGGCGGCCGCATGCTTCGAGACGCGCTCCTTGCGGAGCGCTCCTCAGCATGAGGGCCGCGAGAGGCTTATGCGCTCTGGCTCTTTTTGGCCGTCCTCGATCGCCGCCCAAATGCGCGCGGCGTCATCGGCATTTGCAATTCCCGGATGCCGTAATCGGACAGCGCGTCGATCACCGCATTGGCGACCGTCGGCAGCCCGCCGGACGTGCCGGCCTCGCCGCAGCCTTTGGCGCCGATCGGATTGAGCTTGGTCGGCACCGGACGGTTGCTGACTTCGATCATCGGCACATCGTGCGCGCGCGGCATGGCGTAGTCCATGAACGAGCCGGCAACGAGCTGGCCGTCGGCGTCGTAGACCGCTTCCTCCAGCAGCACCTGGCCCAGGCCCTGCACCACGCCGCCGTGGGTCTGGCCTTCCACCAGCATCGGATTGATCACCGTGCCGAAATCGTTGACCGCGGTGTATTTCACCGTGCGCGTCAGACCGGTGTCCGGATCGATCTCCACCTCGGCGATATGAACGCCGTTCGGGCAGGTGCCGGGCACCGGCTCGGTGACATGCGTCACGTCGAGCGACGTCGGCACGCCCTCCGGCAGGCGCAGGCCGCCGCGCAGCCGTTCGGCCAGCGTCATGATGTCGATTGCGCGGTCGGTGCCGGCAATGACGAAGCGGCCGCCGGTCGAATTCGATGTCGCCGGCGGAAGCTTCCAGCACATGCGCGGCGATCTGCTTGCCGATCTCGATCACCTTGTCGGAAGCCTGCGCGATCGCCGTTCCGCTCAGCATGGCGGAGCGCGAGCCGCCGGTGCCGCCGCCGGTGACCAGCTCATCGCTGTCGCCTTGCAACAGGCGGATGCGCTCGAACGGCACGCCGAGTTTTTCGGTGAGCACTTGCGCAAAGGTGGCGGCGTGGCCTTGCCCATAGTCGAGCGTGCCGGTGACGATGGTGACCGTGCCGTCGGCATTGAAGCGGAGCGCGGCCTGTTCGATGGTCATCGAGGCGGTCGTTTCGACATAGCAGGCGAGCCCGAGCCCGCGCAGTTTGCCGGCGCGTTTGCTCTCGCGCTTGCGCTGCTTGAAGCCCTTGACGTCGGCGCGCTCGAGCGCCTCCTTGAACAGGCCGGGAAAATCGCCGCAGTCGTAAGTGATGCCCGAAGCCGCCTTGAACGGCATCTCGCGCGCCTTGATGAAATTGCGCCGCCGCAGTTCGAACCGGTCGATGCCGAGTTCGGCGGCGGCGAAATCCATCGTGCGCTCCATGTTGAAGGCGCCTTCCGGCCGGCCGGCGCCGCGATAGGCCGACACCACCACCGTGTTGGTGAACACGCATTGCGTCGCCACCTCGAGCAGCGGGGTGCGGTACATGCTGATGATATTTTTGGTCACGTTGAGCGTCGGCAGCATCGGGCCGAAGGCCGGGCAATAGCCGCCCAGATTGCCGTAGCCGGTGAGCCGCATCGCCAGGATCATGCCGTCTTTGTCGAAGGCGACTTCCCCGGTCATGTCGTAATCGCGGCCGTGATGGTCGGACACGAAGCTGCCCGAGCGCTCGTCGGTCCATTTCACCGGCCGGCCGAGCAGGCGCGCGCCGTGCAGGATGCAGACATATTCCGGAAAAACCGCGGCCTTCATGCCGAACGAGCCGCCCACATTGCCGGTGAGCACGCGCAATTTGTCGGCCGGCGCGTTCAAGATGTCGCGCAGCATGTTCTTCAACCCGAACACGCCCTGGCTGCATGAATGGAACGTCCACTTCTCGTCCTTGGCGTCGAACTCGCCGATGGCCGCGCGCGACTCCATCGAAGCCACCACCAGCCGCTGATTGACCAGCGGCAGCCGCACGACATGCGCGGCTTTCGCGAAAGCCGCGGCGACCTTCTCGCTGTCGCCGTGGTGATAGTCGAGCGCGATATTGCCCGGCACATCATCCCATAGCTGCGGCGCGCCCGGCTTTGCCCCATCGCGCGCGCTGATCACCGCCGGCAGCGGCTCGATGTCGAGCGCCACCGCTTCGGCGGCGTCCTTGGCCTGTGCGATGGTTTCCGCGATCACGCAGGCGACCGGATCGCCGACGAAACGCACTTTGTCGCCGGCAAGCGCCGGCCGCGGCGTATAGCGGATCGGCGAGCCGTCGCGGCTTTTCAGCGGCAGCGTGCATTTGAGCCCGCCATAGGCCTTGAGGTCCGCGGCGGTGAGCACCGCCAGCACGCCCGGCATCGCCTTGGCGGCGGCGGTGTCGATGGAGCGGATAATGCCGTGCGCGTCGCGGCTGCGCACCATCACCGCGTAGGCCTGGCCGGGCAGGTTGATGTCGTCGGTGTAGCGGCCTTCGCCACGCACCAGCGTCGGGTCCTCGCTGCGCTTCACTGATTGGCCGATGCCGAATTTGGTCAGGGCAAGCGCGGCTTCGTCGGGTCTATCGTCCATACCGGGGCTTTTCGGGGTTCGTTGCGGGGAAGTATTCAGATAAAGCAGGCGGGCCGCTTGTACAAGAATGGGTTTTAGGCAGGAGGGTTGCGTAGACCACAGGCGCTGTTAGACTTTTTGCGATCGAGGGAACAATTCGCGGCTCCTTAAGAGCGCTGGGAGGCGGTCGGGGGCCGCAGGAAGGCTTTGAGATATGAGCGGCGAGGCCGGGGACGACCCGGGCCTCGACCCCGCCATGGTTCGGGCGCCGCCGGAGCGGTCCCGATGGGGTCGGCGGTCGCCCGGACGGTTCGACGGCGGCTTGGGCAGCGATCGCGGCGGGGCGAGTTATGCCGCGCTCGATCTCGGCACCAATAATTGCCGCCTGCTGGTGGCGCGTCCCGCCGGCGACAGCTTCCGCGTGGTCGACGCCTTCTCCCGCATCATCCGGCTCGGCGAGGGCGTCACCGCCTCGCGGCCGCATCAGCGAGGCGGCGATCGAGCGCGCCATCGCGGCGCTGACCATCTGCCGCAACAAGATGAAGAACAAAGGCGTCACCCGCGCCCGCCTGATCGCGACCGAGGCCTGCCGCGCGGCGGAGAACGGCGAGGACTTCCGCGCCCGCGTGGCCGAGGAAGTCGGCCTCGAGCTCGAGGTGATCGACCGCGAGACCGAGGCGCTGCTCGCCGCCACCGGCTGCACCACGCTGGTCGATCCGCAGGCCGACGGCGCCGTGCTGTTCGATATCGGCGGCGGCTCCTCCGAACTGGTGCGGCTCAACCGTTCGCAGAAAAGCCGCGGCGGGCCGCCGCTGCCGCAGGTTCGCGGCTGGATCTCGCTGCCGCACGGCGTGGTGACGCTGGCCGAGCGGCATGGCGGCATTACCGTCTCGCCGGCAAATCTACGAGGCGATGGTCGGCGGAGGTGGCCGACATGATCGCGCCCTTCGCGCGCGAACATGGCGGCGAGGCTTTAGACGGCATCCATATGCTCGGCACCTCCGGCACGGTGACGACCATCGCCGGCGTGCATCTCAATCTCAAGCGATACGACCGCAACCGCGTCGACGGCTGCTGGATGAGCGAAACGGAAATCAGCGCGGTGATCGATCGGCTCTTGGCCATGACCTATGAGCAGCGCGTCGCCAGTCCCTGCATCGGCGCCGAGCGCGCCGACCTGGTGCTCGCCGGCTGCGCCATCTTGGATGCGATCCGCCGCGCCTTCCCCTATCCGCGCCTGCGCGTCGCCGACCGCGGCTTGCGCGAGGGCATGTTGGTGCAGATGATGCGCGACGACGGGGTATGGGGCGGCGATAATCAGGTGACGGCATCGTGACGACGCGCGGCAAAGGCGGCGCCCCGCGCGCGCTGAAGGTCCGGGTCAAGACCAGCAAGCGCCGCAAGCAATCCTCCAACCTGTGGCTGGAGCGCCAGCTCAACGATCCTTACGTCGCGCGCGCCAAGCGCGAGGGTTTCCGCTCGCGCGCCGCCTTCAAGCTGATCGAGATCGACGACAAAGCGCGCTTCTTGAAGAAAGGCGCGCGCGTGATCGATCTCGGCGCCGCGCCCGGCGGCTGGAGCCAGGTGGCGGCCAGACGCGTCGGCGCGCCGCAGGCGGGGCGCGTCGCGGCCATCGATATCCAGCCGATGGAGCCCATTGCCGGCGTCGATTTCGCGGTCCTCGATTTTCTCGATGCCGCCGCGCCGGACAGGCTGAAAGCCATGTTCGGCGGTCCGGCCGACGTGGTGCTTTCCGACATGGCGGCCAACGCCACCGGCCATGCCAAGACCGATCACCTGAAGATCATGGCGCTGGTCGAAGCCGCGGCCGACTTTGCCCGCGCGGTGTTGGCGCCGGGCGGCAGCTTTCTCGCCAAGGTGCTGCAAGGCGGCACCGAAGCCGCGCTGCTTGCCGCCCTCAAGCGCGACTTCAGAACCGTCAAGCACGTGAAGCCGGCGGCCAGCCGTTCGGATTCGGCGGAGCTTTATCTGCTGGCGACCGGCTTTCGCGCAAAATCCTAATGTCGATCGTTCCACGCGTCTTTAAAGTGCGCGTTGCGCTGGCGCGGCGGCGCGCGGCGCGGATATTGCACGGCGCGGTAACTGCGCGGGCGCTGCTTGATCGTCTGATAGGTCTGGCGGCGGCGCGGCTCGCTCATGCGCCCGGCGTGACGGAAGCGTTCGTACTTCTGCGTGGCGCGCGTCGGTTTGCCGTATTTCTTATCGTGGCGGCCGCCGAAGTTGCGGTCGTGCATGTTGCGCGCCGCCGGGATGCGTGGCCTTGCCGTGGGCATCGGCAGGTCAACCGTCACCGGGCGATCGATATGATCGACTTCGCGCGCGGCGATCTTCTCCGGTGGTTTGGCCGGCGGCATGGCGATTGGCTGATCGGGCTCCGGCATTTGCGCATCGGGCTGCGGCATCGCCGCGAGTTTGCGCGGGGCGGGCGTCGGCAGCGGCGCATTGGCCGCAAGCGCCGCGAGCTCGGCTTGGCGCTTTTGCGCGGCGAGCTCCGCCTTGCGCTGCGCCGCGGCAAGGTCGGCCAGGCGTTTTTGTTCGGCGAGCTTGGCCTTGCGTTCTTGCTCGGCGATCTCGGCGAGACGTTTCTGCTCGGCCAGCTCGGCCTGGCGCTTTTGTTCGGCGATTTCGGCTAGGCGTTTCTCTTCGGCAAGGCGCGCCTTCAGCTCTTGATCCTCGGCGGTGGCGCGCGCCAAAGCCAAACGCGCTTCATCGTGACTGCGGTCGCGCGCGAGCGCCAGCCTGAAGTCGGTAATCGCCCGCTCGAACTGCTGGAGCTGTTCGCGCGCCAGCCCGCGCTGGTAATAGGCCTGCGCGTTCTTCGGTTCGAGCGCGAGTGATGCGGTCGAAATCCTCGGCCGCCTTGGTGAAGCTCTTGCTCTGCATCAGCGCCATGGCGCGCGCATTAAGCGCGGCGACATGCTTCGGATTGCGCTTGAGGACGGTGCTGTAATCGGCGATGGCCGCGCTTATGTCGCCTTTATCGTTCCTGATCTGCGCCCGCGTCATCAGCGCGGCGATATTGCCGGGCTCACGCGCGAGGCCCTCGGTGAGATCGGCCAGCGTCTGCGCGGTCTCGCCTTTGGCTTGGCGCAGGGCCGCGCGCTCGAAATAAGGCGCGGCCGGCCGCGGATCGAGCCGGATCGCCTGGCTGAGATCGGCGATGGCGCGGGCGGCATCGCCTTTGCCCTTGAAGATGCCGGCGCGCGCGCGATAGGGCGCCGGGCTGATGGTGCCCAGCTCGACGGCGCGGTCGAGATCGGCAAGCGCGCGCTCGACATCGTTCTGCGCGAGATAAACCTGGCCGCGTTCGCCATAGGCAATCGCGTTGTTGGCGTCGGCCTTGAGCGCTCTGTCGAAGTCGGCGAGCGCGCCTTTGTAGTCCTTCTTGTGGGCAAGCGCTGCGCCGTGCAGCGCCATTGCCGCCGCGTTGTCGGGCTCGAGCTTGAGCATGGCGTCGGCATCGTGCAGCACGCCGTCGATGTCGCCGTCGTCGAGCCGCAATGCGCCGCGAATTTCGAGGAAGTCGGCGTTCCAGGTGAATTTCAACGCGCGGCTGATGTCGCTCATGGCGCGCTTGCGTTCGCCCTTGGCGGCATAGACCTCGGCGCGCAGGCTATAGGGGCGCGGCTCGTTCTGATCGGCGAGCACCGCGTGGTCATAGGCTGCGAGCGCCTTGTCGAGATTGTGTTTCTTGCGCCAGATGCCGCCTTGCGCGGTGAAGGCGTCGACGCTTTTCGGATCGAGCCGCGCGGCATGCTGATAATCGACGAGCGCGCGGTCGAGGTCGCCGGCTTCTTCGTGCGCCTTGGCCAGCAGCATGTAATTGTCGGCGTTCGGCGCCAGTTTCACCGCGCGGTCGAAATCGGCGATGGCGCGTGCATAGTCCTTCTGGCGCAGATAGATCTGCCCGCGCCCGCTATAGGGCGTGGCGCGGTGGCTGCTCAGGCTCATCGCCTTCTCGTAATCTTCCAGCGCGCCGTCGATATAGCCGAGGTCGCGCCGCACGGTGGCGCGGTTGACGTAAGGCGAGGCCGAATTGGGATCGAGCTTGATGGTCTCGTCGTAGTCGGCGATGGCGCGGCCGTAATTGCCGCGCGCATACCAGGCATTGCCGCGGTTCTGATAGGCGGGGGCGAAATCGGGCGCCAGCGCGACCGCCTGGTCGAGATCGGCGATGGCATGCGGGATGTCGCCGCGGTCAAGATAGGCAAGTCCGCGCAGCGAATAGGCAACGCCGGACGCTTCGCCGCGCAGATAGCCGGAATTGATCATGACGGTGCAGGCGGCGACGCGTTCGTCGGCGAGGTCTTGGCGTTGCGTGCTGCACGCGCGGATGTCTTGCATGCGCATTTGCGCGCGCGCCGATCCCGGCAACGCAACGGCAATCGCCGCGGCCGCTATCGCTCCGAACAACGCAATTGGCAGCTTCACGCGCATCGATAAATCGCCCACGCAGTTAACCATGGCCCCCGGCCAAAATAGGCGTGCGAGCAAAGACTTGTCTCGCGCGAATTTCGTCGATGTCGCGAAGTAGTTAACGTCTAAAATTTTAATAAAACTCAACCGACCCGTTGGTCGGACGGCTCCGTCGGCGTCGGCAGCCGGTTGGCCAGTTCGGCGCCTGCGTCGGGCGAAAGCCGCGCGAAAATGAACACCGAGGTCGCCGAGATCGCCGCCACCGCCAGGAATGCGGGCGGAAAATCAGCGGCGCTCAGAGAAGGGCTGCCGTGGAAATGGACCGTGAGTTCCACCGCCAGCGCACCCAGCGCCACCCCGGTCGACACCGACAGTTGCTGGCCGACGCTGAGCAGCGCGGTGGCGCGGCTGACGCGGGCCGGTTCCACCTCGGCATAGGCGATGGTGTTGATGCTGGTGAACTGCAGCGAACGGAAGAAGCCGCCGACCAGCAGCAGCGCCACCATCACCGCCACCGGCGTGGTCTGGGTGAAGGTGGCGCATACGGCGAGGAAGGCGGAGCTCGCCACCGTATTGATCACCAGGATGGTGCGGAAGCCGAAGCGGCGCAGGATGGTCGCCGTCGCCCATTTCATCCCCATGGCGCCGAGCGCGGTCGCAAAGGTGACCATGCCGGATTGGAACGGCGTCATGCCGAAGCCGACTTGCAGCATCAGCGGCAGCAGGAACGGCAGCGCGCCCAGGCCGAGCCGGAAGATGAAGCCGCCGGTGACGCTGGCGAAGAACGTCGGCAGCTTGAACAGCGTGAGGTCGAGCGCCGGCACCGCGGTGTGCCGCGCGTGCACCAGATAGGCCGCGATGAAACAGACGCCGCCGACGATCAGCGCCACCACCACGGTCCAGGGCAGGTAATTGAGCCCCAGCACCGAAAAGCCAAAGGCGACGCCGGCGATGCCGAGGCCGGCCAGCACCATGCCGACAATGTCGAAACGCTCACGCTGTTCGGCGCGCAGATCCTCGATGAAGCGGGTGACGAGCAAAATGCCGATGAGGCCGATCGGGACGTTGATGATGAAGATCCAATGCCAGGACGCGTAGGTGGTGATGAAGCCGCCGACCGGCGGTCCGAGCATCGGGCCGATCAGCGCCGGTGTCGTCACCCAGGCCATGGCGTTGACCAGCTCGCGCTTGCTGATCGTGCGCACCAACACCATGCGGCCGACCGGCGTCATCATGGCGCCGCCCATGCCCTGCACGATGCGGGCGATGACGAAATCGGTGAGCGAGCTCGACAGCGCGCAGCCGATCGAGCCGAGCACGAACACCGCGATGGCGGCGCGGAACACCGTGCGCGCGCCGAAGCGGTCGGCGGTCCAGCCGCTGGCCGGGATGAAAACCGCGAGCGACAGCAGGTAAGAGGTGATCGCCAGCTTGAGCGCCAGCGGATTGGTGCCGATATCGGTCGCGATCGCCGGCAGCGAGGTGGCGATCACCGTCGAAATCCATGTTCTCCATGAACAGGGCGACCGCGATGATCAGCGGTACGATGCGGTCAGCGGCGTATGGGCATCCGGGCGGGTCGGCTCAGGGGTTCGGGGCTGCGCTCTTCAATAGCAGAGCGGCGGCGGAACGGAGGCGGCCCCCTTCATAACAGCCATCCACGAATGGCCTAGGAATCATCCGCTTCCCGTGCTACTGACCGGCGCCAACCCAAAAGCGGGCCGTGACGTCGGGCGGGGAACCCCCTCGCAACAGGCATTCTATCAGCCTTCGGCGGCCGGCTTTGTTCTCCTTTTCGGGTGAGACGGAGTTGGCGATGGCTGCAAAAGACGGAAAAAACAACGAAAGCCCGCGCGAAGGGCTCACTTTCGACGATGTGCTGATCCGGCCCGGCCTGTCCGAGACGCTGCCCGGCGAGGTCGACATCCGCTCCCGCATCACCCGGTCGATCCCCCTCAATATCCCGATCATCGCCTCCGCCATGGACACGGTGACCGAGTCGCAGATGGCGATCGCCATGGCGCAGGCCGGCGGCATCGGCGTCATCCACCGCAATCTGGAGCCGGACATCCAGGCGGCCCAAGTCCGCCAGGTGAAGAAGTTCGAATCCGGCATGGTGGTCAATCCGCTCACCATCGAGCCGAACGCCACGCTGCAAGAGGCGCTCGACCTGATGAAGGAGAACCGCATCTCCGGCGTGCCGGTGGTGGAAGGTGGCGGCAACGGTAAGGCCGGCAAGCTGGTCGGCATTCTCACCAATCGCGACGTGCGCTTTGCCACCGATCCGCGCCAGCGCGTGGCCGAGCTGATGACCAAGGACAAGCTCGTCACCGTGCGCGAGGGCGTCAGCCAGGACGAAGCCAAGCGCCTGCTGCATCAGCACCGCATCGAAAAGCTCCTGGTGGTGGACAGCCAATATCGCTGCGTCGGCCTGATCACCGTCAAGGACATGGAAAAGGCCATCACCAATCCGAACGCCTGCAAGGACGAGCAGGGCCGCTTGCGCGTCGCCGCCGCCACCACGGTCGGCGATAACGGCTTTGCGCGCACGGAAGCCTTGATCGCCGCCGGCGTCGATCTGGTCGTGGTCGACACCGCGCACGGCCATTCGCGCTACGTGCTCGACGCGGTCTTGCGGATCAAGAAGCTCTCCAACGCCGTACAGGTGGTGGCCGGCAATGTCGCGACATCGGAAGGCGCCAAGGCGCTGATCGATTGCGGCGCCGACGCCATCAAGGTCGGCATCGGCCCCGGCTCGATCTGCACCACGCGCATCGTCGCCGGCGTCGGCGTGCCGCAACTCACCGCCATCATGGACGCGGTGGCGGCGGCGAAAGCCAGCGAACATGCCGGTGATCGCCGACGGCGGCATCAAATATTCCGGCGATCTCGCCAAGGCGCTCGCCGCCGGCGCCGATTGTCGCCATGGTCGGCTCGCTGCTCGCCGGCACCGACGAGACGCCGGGCGAGGTGTTCCTCTATCAAGGCCGCTCCTACAAGAGCTACCGCGGCATGGGCTCGGTCGGCGCCATGGCGCGCGGCTCGGCCGACCGTTACTTCCAGCAGGACATCAAGGACGCGCTCAAGCTGGTGCCGGAAGGCGTCGAGGGTCAGGTCGGCTACAAGGGTCCGGTCGCCAACGTGCTGCACCAATTCGCCGGCGGCTTGCGCGCGGCCATGGGCTATGTCGGCGCCAAGACGCTGGACGAATTCCACGCCAAGGCCGAATTCATGCGCATCTCGGGCGCGGGGCTTCGCGAAAGCCACGTGCACGACGTGACCATCACGCGCGAGAGCCCGAATTATCCGAGCCGGGTGTGACGGCGAGGGCTGGGCTTTCGATTCGAGCCGACGGCATCGGAGAGGGCGCCGTGAGCGACGACTTCGGCTATTCGATAGACCTGTCGACGGCTCAGGCCAGGGCCGAAAAAGTCGTCGCATGCGTCAAGGCGCTGCGTGAACGCCACGATCTGCGTCGTTTCGAGTTCACCAGGCATCTCCGGGTCGCGCCGACCGAACTGCCGCACAGCCACCCGGTCCTGACGCTCAACACCCAACTGCACGATCCCGATCAGATTCTCTGTGAGTATCTGCACGAGCAGATGCACTGGTACGCCGCCCGACTTGGTTGTGCCGACGAGGACGCGCCGCTGATTGCCGAGCTGATGCGCCGCTATCCGAACGCGCCGACTGAGTTTCCCGAAGGCGCGCCGGACGCTTATTCGACTTATCTGCATTTGCTCGTCAACTGGCTGGAAATCGAAGCGGCATCGCAATGCTTGCCACGGAGCCGCGTTGAGCAGATCGCACTCGCCAAACATTACTATCGACGGATTTATCGGACAGTCGTGGCCGATTGGGGCAGCCTTGAGTCGTTGTTTGGACGTTACGCCCTGGCGCCGCTGCTCGATGTGCCTGTGATGTCGGTGCGTTGAGCGAGGGGGCTCGCTTTCGCCGCCCAACTGGCGGTCAATGCGACAAAGCCCGAATTGCGTTGATCGGAACCTGCGGTCTCGGTGACGCCGGTGACGTTATGCCGGTGACGCTATGAGTGCCCGGTGTTATCATTAAGCTTTCAACAGGCGCGATCCATGATGGCCCCCCTCAGTCGCCGCCGGTTCGTCGCGGGCATCGGAGCAACTGTCATGGCTACCCAAGGCGTACCTGCGGCGGACGCCCAAGCTGCCGCGCCCGGCCCCGCCGATCGCGCGACCTTCGCGAATGCAATCGCCGCGCGGCTTGATCGCGCAATGGCCGAAAAGCGGGTCTGGAATATTCATGGACTGATTGTCCTGCAGAACGGTGAGCTCGTCATCGAGCGCTATTTCGCGGGCAAGGATCGCGCCCGCGGCGTCGGCGATCTCGGCACGGTCGCTTTCACCGGCGATACGCCGCACGATCTGCGCTCGTGCTCGAAAAGCATCGTCGCGCTTCTCTACGGCATCGCGCTCGCGCAAGGCAAAGTGCCGGCGCCCGAAGCGCCGCTGCTGTCGGCTTTTCCGGAATATCGCGATCTCGCCGACGATACCCGTTCCGGTCTCACCATCCATCATGCGCTGACGATGACGATGGGGACGGATTGGGACGAGAGCAGCTTTCCCTACACGGATGCCCGCAACAGCGAAACCGCGATGGACAACGCGCCGGACCGCTATCGCTACATCCTCGAACGGCGCGTCGTCGACCAGCCCGGCGCGCACTGGACCTATTGCGGCGGCGCGACCGCTTTGCTCGCGCGCATCGTCGCCAAGGGCACCGGCATGCGGCTCCACGATTTCGCGCGCGCGGCGCTGTTCGATCCGCTTGGCATGGGGCCGACGGAATGGGCGGCCGGCGCCGATGGCGAACCTTTCGCGGCGTCGGGCGCGCGCATGTCGGTCCGCGATCTGGCCCGGATCGGCAGCCTGATGCTCGCCGAGGGCCGCTATGGCGGCAGGTTCATCGTGCCGGCCGACTGGATCGCGCGCTGCACGACGCCGCAGGTCAGCGCCGACGAACTTCGGCGCTACGGCTATCAGTGGTTCCTGCTCGACGTCGCTTTCGGCCAGCCGAAAGGCTGGGCCGTCGGTCGTCTCGAACGCATGTGGATGGCGCAAGGCGAGGGCGGCCAGCGCCTGTTCATCATCCCGGCCCTGCACCTGGTCATTGCCTTGACGGCGGGAAATTACGGTGCCGACGACCAGTGGATCCCGCCGACGCGTGTCCTGCGCGAGATCGTGCTGGCGAGCGTCGCCTGACGCCGCCGCCTGGCGCCGGGCACAGCGCTCTCACTTCTTTTCCAAAAACGCCTTGATCAGCGTCACCGTCTGCGCCGGCTGTTCTTCCATGATCCAGTGGCCGGAATTCTTGATGATGCCGCCTTCGACATTGCTGGCGACGAAGCGCATCACCGCAGCTTGCGTTTCGCCGAAGGAGTGATCGGCGCCGAGAGCCAGGATCGGCATCGGCAGCTTGCCTTTGGCCTGGAACGCCAGATTGTCGGCGCGATCCTTGGTGTTGAAGGTCGCGAACTGCTCGAACGCCGCATGCATGTTGCCCGGCCGCGCATAGAGCCGCGCGTAATGCCGGCGCGTCGCCTCGTCGATCGCCTTCGGACTGGCCGACAGCTCGTTGTAGAAGCGGTCGAGATAGATGCGCTCGCGGCCTTTGACCAGGCGTTCGACGTCGGGCCCGCGGAAATTGAAATGCCACAGCAGTGGGTTCTTGAGGATTTCGTCCCACGGACCGATGCCGGGGAGCGGCGCGTCGATGATGACCCAGCGCGTGACGCGGGCGGGGAATTGCGCCGCCAGCGCATAGCCGACCATGTTGCCGATGTCGTGGGTGACGAGGGCGGCCGCGCCGATCTTCAACCTGTCCATAATGGCGGCGATATCGCGGCCTTGCGTCTTCTTGTCGTAACCGGCTTTCGGGTGCGCGGAGAGACCGAAGCCGCGCAAGTCCGGCACCACCACGGTGTAGTCCTTGGCCAGCACCTTGACCGCCGGCGCCCACATGTCGCCGGTATCGCCGAAGCCGTGCAGCAGCACGACCGCGGGTCCTTGGCCGCCGACCCGGACGTGGAGGGTTGTGCCGTTGGCCTTGATGTTTTTGCTGCGAATGCCGGCTGGAAATTTCTGCATGGCTGGAATGGTTGCCCTTGGCGCCGTTCGTTTGGGAGAGCGTAGCGTATACGCGTGATCTTTCCACCACGCTCTCCGGCAGAAGATCGCTCGCCAGCTTTCGTTTGAACAGGTAGTCTAGCCGGTCGGACGTGACCATCACGCAACCAAAGCCCGACTTAATCCGAGCAGGGTTTGTCCGCCCGGCTGCGCCCGGCCTTCGAGCCGACGACGCGTATCATGCAGGAGTTCGCCATGGCCGAAGCCGCCCGCCGCGTCGTGCTTGCGTCGCGTCCCGCCGGAGAGCCGAAATCCAGCGACTTCCGTCTGGAAGAATATCCGGTGCCGCAGCCCGGCTCCGGTGAGCTGTTGCTGCGCACCAAGTGGCTCTCGCTCGATCCCTACATGCGCGGGCGCATGAGCGATGCACCCTCCTATGCCAAGCCGGTCGGCATCGGCGAGGTGATGGAAGGCGGTACGGTGAGCGAGGTTGTCGCTTCCAACAATGATCGTTTCGCCTGCGGCGACATCGTGCTCGGCCGTGCCGGTTGGCAGACGCATGCGCTGTCAAATGGCGCCGGCCTGCGCAAGCTCGATCCCAAGCTTGCGCCGGTCTCGACCGCGCTCGGCGTGCTCGGCATGCCGGGCATGACCGCCTATAGCGGCCTCCTGGAAATCGGCAAGCCGCAAGCGGGCGAGACGGTGGTGGTGGCGGCCGCTTCGGGCGCGGTCGGTTCGGTCGTCGGTCAGATCGCCAAGATCAAAGGCGCCCGCGCCATCGGAATTGCCGGCGGACCGGACAAGGGCCGGTACGTCAAAGACGCGCTTGGCTTCGACGACTGCCTCGACCATCGCGCGCCTGATTTTGCCGCACGCCTAAAGGCAGCCTGCCCGAAGGGGATCGACGTCTATTTCGAGAATGTCGGCGGAGCGGTGTTCGACGCGGTGTTGCCGCTGCTCAACGCATTCGCGCGGATTCCGGTGTGCGGTTTGATCGCACAATACAATGCCACGGAGTTGCCGCCCGGACCCAACCGGTTGCCGCTCCTAATGCGCAATGTGCTTACGAAGCGGCTGCTCATCCGCGGCTTCATCGTCACCGATTTCGCCGCGCGTTTCGAGGATTTCATGCGCGACGTGTCGCAATGGGTAAAAGAAGGCCGCATCAAATATCGGGAGGATATCGTGGAAGGACTGGATAACGCTCCGGCGACACTCATCGGTCTGCTGAAAGGTAAGAACTTCGGCAAGCAACTCGTGCGCGTCGCGGAGTGAACCCATGTCCATTCCGGCCGTCCTGCTGCCGCTGTTCGTCGAGGTCGCGCTGACCTTCGCGCTGCTGTTCTGGATGGCGCGTTCGCGCGTCGGCGCGGTCAAGAGCAAGCAAGTCAAAATGGCCGACGTCGCGCTCGGGCAATTGAATTGGCCGCCGCGCGTGCAGCAGATCAGCAACAGCTATCACAGCCAATTCCAGCTTCCGGTTCTATTTTACTGCTCTACTGCTTGGCGATCGCCACGCATCAGGCGGACCTCTTGTTCGTCGTCATGGCCTGGCTGTTCGTGCTGTCGCGGCTGGTGCACGCCTATATCCACACCAGCACGAACTATGTCCCGCACCGCTTCAGGGCCTTCGCGGCCGGCTTTTTCATATCTGCTGGCGATGTGGGCGATCTTCGCGGTGCGCATCCTCGCCGGCCTGTCATGACGCCGGCCGCAAGGCTCGCCGCCGCCATCGAGGTGTTCGATCACGATCGAAAGCGAACGCCGGCCGGCGGCCGACGCGCTCAAGAGCTGGGGGCTGGCGCATCGGTTTGCCGGCTCCGGCGACCGCGCGGCCATCGCCGGGCTGGTTTATGACGCGCTGCGCCGGCGCGCCTCGAGCGCCTACATCATGGGCGCGGACAGCGCCGCGCGCGATCCTTCTCGGCATGCTCAAGCGCGAGCGCGGCCTCGACAGCGAGGCGATTGCCAAACTGGCGAGCGGGGAGAAATACGCAGCGGAGGCGTTGAGCGACGACGAGCGCCAACGTCTCGACGCCGCCGACATGACGGGCGCGCCCGCTCATGTCGCCGGCGATTATCCGGAATGGCTGGAGCCGCATTTCACCCGCGCCTTTGGCGAGGCCCGCGCCGAGGAGGGCGCCGCTTTGTCATCGCGCGCGCCGCTCGACCTGCGCGTCAACACGCTGAAAGCGGAGCGCGACAAGGTGGCCGCGCATGCTGTCCGATTTGAAGCCCGAGCCCGCCGCCTGGTCGCCCTGGGGCCTGCGCGTTCGGCTTTCGGCCGACGCCAAGAGCCCGGCGATCCATGCCGAGCCGGCTTTCTTGAAGGGCATGGTCGAAGTGCAGGACGAAGGCTCGCAATTGGCCGCGTTGTTTACCGGCGCCAAATCCGGCGAGCAGGTGGTCGATCTCTGCGCCGGCGCCGGCGGCAAGACGCTCGCGCTCGCGGCGATGATGGAGAACAAAGGGCAGATTTTCGCGACCGACGACGACAAGCGCCGGCTCGCGCCGATCCACGACCGGCTCAAGCGCTCGGGCGCGCGCAACGTGCAGGTACGCACGCCGAAGTCCGTCGGCGGCGAACTCGACGATTTGGCCGGGCGCTGCGACCTGGTGCTGATCGACGCGCCCTGCACCGGCACCGGCGCCTGGCGGCGCAACCCGGACGCCAAATGGCGCATGCGGCCGGGCGCGCTGGAACAGCGGCAGAAGGAGCAGGCGGATATCCTCGACCGCGCCGTGCCGCTGCTCAAAGGCGGCGGGCGCATCGCTTACGTGACCTGTTCGGTGCTGGACGAGGAAAACGGCGCGCAGGTGCGCGCATTCCTCGCGCGTCATCCGGAATTTTCGATTGTGCCGCCGGCCGAGGTCGCCGATGCGCTGGGCGAGCGCGCCTTCATGTTCGCCAAGGCGGCGCGGCTGTCGGACGAAGGCATCCTGATGACGCCGCGCACCACCGAGACGGACGGGTTTTTCGTCAGCGTCTTGAAACGCGCGGGCTGAAGCTTCACGCCGCCGGCGGCGGACGAATACCCCCTTTGCGCCGCATTCCCGGCCCAATTTCTCCGCGAAATTTTCGTGACTGACGCGCTCGAACCCCTCGGACAAGGCTTCTCCCCGATGCTGGTGGCCAGGCGCGATCCCTTTCATCCCGATGCGCACGACGCCGGCCACCATCGGGCCGACGGCGTGACCGAGCGGCCCCGGCTCGCACGGACGGTCTCGATGCTGCAGGTGGTCGGCTCGCTTTTGGCGATCCCGGTCGGCCTGGCAAGCGCCTATTCGATTTACCGCGTTAATTTCTCGCCCGACACCGCCTGCCAGACCCTGCGCGCCGGCATCGTTTCCATGCTCGACAAGAATGTCGATGCGGCAACACGGCGAATTCTAGTGCGTCGCGACGTCGAAGCCTTCGAAAAAACCTGCGGCGCGGTCGACCCCGACGCGACGGCCGCATTCAAGAGCTTGCTGGTGGCCGCGCCGGCGAGCGCATCCGCCGTTGCGCCGGCGCAACCTGCCGCCGCACCGGCGAAGCAAGCGGTGCGTAAGATCGAGCCGCCCGTGCAGGTCGCCAAGGCGCTCCCTGACGTCGAAGCGACACGGCGTGATCATGCCGTGTCCGATCAGCAGTGGGTCGACGCGGTTCGGCAGGCTTTGGTGACGGGCGACCGCGCGCCGGAGCTGCCGCCGGTCGCGAAACAGGCGCTTGCGCCCAAATCCGTCATGGCGCCGGCCGCGCCGACGCCCACGGCGCCACCTCTCGTTTCTGTTCCGGTGGCACCGACGCCGGCTGCGGCCATGCCCGCGGCAGCGGCCACGTCCGCGCCGCAGGCCGACGCCGATCATCCGGTGCCGCCAGCGGCGATCCCCGATCCGTCCGCTGCGGCAGCGGCCGCGCCCGCCGCGCCCCACTCGCGCATCGGCCGTTGGATCGCACGCGTGCCTCTATTGGGCCCGGTCTGGGAAAACGGACAGCAATAGACTGATTATTGCGGCCGCCAGTCCGCCACCGTCGCCACATCCGCCTCCACCTGCCAGCGCCCGCTCTTGGCCGGCTTCGGCGTTCGGCCTCGGCCAGCCGCTTCGAGAAAATCGCCGCGCGGGATATCGCGGAAGCCCATGTCGTGGCAGGTCGGCGTCATCACCTTGCCGTCGTTGAAGGCAAAGCCCCAATGGGCGAGATGCCAGTTGAGCACGCTGAAGCCGATCTTCGAGGTGTTGGGCTCGCGCGAGAACTGCGACTCGGTGACGAACGACGCCGCCGATCGCCAGGCCATAGCCGCCGCCGGCAAGCTCGCCCTTCTCGTTCCACACTTCGAACGAATGCGCGACGCCGGCATCGAACGCCTCGGCATAGACCTGCATGACGCGCGGCGTGATCCAGGTGACGTGCCAGCGGCCTTGCGCGTTGGCCGGCGCAGGCCTTGATCGTGCCGTCGAAGTCGCGGTCGAAGGTGACGGTGTAGTGCCCCTGCCGCATCTGCCGGCGCAGCCGTTTGGCGATGTGCATCGCGTCGAAGAACAGCACCGAGCGCTGCGGCGGCGACCACCATTTCAGCGGCGCGATATGGGCGAGCGGGTAGAGCCCGCGCCGGTAGCCGGCGAGAATCGTCGGCAGCGAGAAATCGTGCACGATGCCGGCAAGGCCCGGCGGGTTATGCGAGCGCGCGTTCGGGGTCGGGCAAAGCGTAATCGGGCGCGAGCAACTCGTGGAAGCAGAGCCGGGCGAGGTTCGGCAGTCCGGACAGCCGCGCGCGGCATCGCCGACCAGGCAAGCCCGAGCGCAATGCGCGCGGCCTTTTCGCCGAGGCTCTCGCGAAACAGCACGGCGCGGCGATCCGCCCCGGCGGCGGCGGAAAACGTCATATGGTCGGCGTGGTAGGCCAAGTACGCTGCCCAAACGCTTGTGGAAACGGCGAATTCTTCGCCCTTTGTCTCTCACGCCAGGGCTAATGGAGGGTTATCTGAATAGCTCGAAATGCGGCTTAGTTAACCGGAGCCTGCCAGCGCCTTGACCGCGAGCCGGCACACCCCCACAAAGCCGCCTCCAACCGGCCCGATTCCGGCGCGGTTTGCGGCAAAGGCGCCCATGAACGACAAGAATTTGGACGACAAGAAATTGGACGACAAGAATTCCCACGACAAGGTCCTCATCGTCGATTTCGGCTCGCAGGTGACCCAGCTCATCGCGCGGCGGGTGCGCGAGGAAAAGGTCTATTGCGAGATCGTGCCCTACCAGAAGGCGGAGGCGGCCTTCCGCGCGATGCGGCCGAAGGCGGTGATCCTGTCGGGCGGGCCGGCCTCGGTGCTCGACAAGGATGCCCCGCTCGCGCCGCAAGGCGATCTATGACGCCGGCGTGCCGGTGCTCGGCATCTGCTACGGCGAACAGGCGATGGCGCAACAGCTCGGCGGCAAGGTCGAGGGCGGCCATCATCGCGAATTCGGCCGCGCCGAGGTGGAGGTGGTCGCCGACAGTCCGATCTTCGAAGGCGTCTGGCGCACCGGCGAGAAATACCCGGTGTGGATGAGCCACGGCGACCGGGTGACCAAATTGCCCGAAGGTTTCCGCGTGCTCGGCATTTCGCCCAACGCGCCGATTTCCATCATCGGCGACGACGCGCGCAAGCTTCTACGCCACCCAATTCCATCTCGAAGTCATGCACACACCGCACGGCGCAGCGCTGTTGCGCAATTTCGTGCGCAAGGTCGCCGGCTGCGCCGGCGACTGGACCATGCGCGCCTTCAAGGAAGAAGCGATCGAGAAAATCCGCAAGCAGGTGGGCAAGGGCCGCGTGATCTGCGGTCTGTCCGGCGGCGTCGACTAGGCGGTCGCCGCCGTGCTGATCCATGAGGCGATCGGCGAGCAGCTCACCTGCGTGCTGGTCGATCACGGCCTGTTGCGGCTCGCCGAGGCGCAGAAGGTCACCGCGATGTTCCGCGACAGCTACAACATTCCGCTGGTGCACGTGAACGCCGAGGACACGTTTCTCAAGGCGCTCGCCGGCATCGAGGACCCGGAAGAAAAACGCAAGACCATCGGCCGGTTGTTCATCGACGTGTTCGACGCCGAGGCCAAGAAGATCGGCGGCGCCGACTTCCTCGCGCAAGGCACGCTCTACCCGGACGTGATCGAGAGCGTCTCGTTCACCGGCGGCCCGTCGGTCACCATCAAGTCGCATCACAATGTCGGCGGCCTGCCCGAGCGCATGAAGATGAAGCTGGTCGAGCCGTTGCGCGAACTGTTCAAGGACGAGGTGAGGGCGCTCGGCCGCGAGCTCGGCCTGCCCGACAGTTTCGTCGGCCGCCATCCGTTTCCCGGGCCGGGGCTGGCGATCCGCATTCCGGGCGCGATCACGCGCGAGAAGCTCGACATCCTGCGGCTCGCCGACGAGATCTACATCGAGGAAATCCGCCGCACCGGACAATACGACAATATCTGGCAGGCCTTCGCCGTGCTGCTGCCGGTGAAGACGGTCGGCGTCATGGGCGACGGCCGCACCTACGATTACGTCGTGGCCTTGCGCGCGGTGACCTCGACCGACGGCATGACGGCGGATTTCTATCCCTTCGACATGCGGTTTTTGGGCATGGTGGCGACCCGCATCATCAACGAGGTCAAGGGCGTCAACCGCGTGGTTTACGACGTGACGTCGAAGCCGCCGGGGACGATTGAGTGGGAGTGATGCCGTTAGGTGTCATGCCCGGGCTTGGCCCGGGCATCCCGCTTAGTGACGCATTGCCTTGCTGATCGAGATGGCTGGGACGAGCCCGGCCACGACAAATCGGATGAATCATCGCCATGGCCATCACCATCTACGGCATCAAAAACTGCGACACCATGAAGAAGGCGCGCGCCTGGCTCGACAAGCATAAGGTCGATTACGCCTTCCATGACTACAAGAGCGCCGGTATCGAGCGCGTCAAGCTCGAAACCTGGGCCAAGAAAGCCGGCTGGGAGACGCTGCTCAACCGCGCCGGGCTGACTTTCAAGAAGCTGCCTGACAAGAACAAGCAAGGCGTCACCGAGAAGAAGGCCATCGCGCTGATGCTCAAGCAGCCGTCGATGATCAAGCGCCCGGTGCTGGAATTGCCCGGCGGCAAAGTGCTGGTCGGCTTCAAGCCGGAGGAATACGCCGCCGCCATCGGTTAGCGTGGTGGCGGTCGAACTTATTCGGGTCATTTCCGCGCACCCGTCGACGCCAAGGCTTCGACGGGCGCAGGCCTCAGCCCTCCAAAGCGCAGCGAAGGAGGGAGCGGGAATCCAACGATTTATGTAGAATCGGAAATCGTGGCCCTGGGTCCCCGCTTTCGCGGGGACGAGCGGGGAGGAGAACGCCGATGAAAACCTACAAAAAACAAGACTTCCCCGTCTCCGATATTCGCCGCTTCCTGGAGCCGGGGCCGGTGGTGCTCGTTTCCTCGGCCTTCAAGGGCGAGCGCAACATCATGACCATGGGCTGGCACATGGTGATGGAATTCGTGCCCTCGCTCATCGGCTGCCTGATCTCCGCCGGCAACCACAGTCATGAACTGGTCAGGCGCAGCAAGGAATGCGTGATCAACATTCCGACCGTTGAGCTTGCGCCGACGGTGGCGAAAATCGGTAACTGTTCGGGCGCCCACGTCGACAAATTCGCCGCCTTCAAGCTCACCGCGCTGCCCGCCGAAGAGGTCAAGGCGCCGCTGATCGCGCAATGTTACGCCAATCTCGAATGCAAACTGGTCGACGACGCGCTGGTCGACCGATACAACGTGTTCATCTTCGAGGTGGTGAAGGCGCACGCGCCGGCCGCGCCGAAATACCCCAAGACCATCCATTATCGCGGCGACGGCATGTTCATGGTGGCCGGGCGTTCGCTCAATCTGCGGCGCTATTTCCGGCCGGGGATGCTGTAACCGCGGCTCGATCCGCCGCGCCGTCGGTCAGAGCTTTTTCTTCGCCTTGGCCTTGCGTTTCTTCTTGGTCTTAGTCTTGGTCTTGCTCTTCTTTTTGGCGGTGGACTTTTTCTTCGCCGGCTTTTTCTTTTTCACCGTCGCCTTCTTCTTGGTGGCGGTCTTTCTCGCCGGCTTGGCGACCTCGGGCGGCAACGCGGCGTCGTTGGCCGCATTATCAGTCCATTTCTTGGCCGGCGTTGCGAAGAACATTTCGCGCCGCTTGGTCTTGAACGCGTTCGGCTTGAAATAGCCGTCGGTCCAGGCGCTGGTTTCGCAAAGGAAGGCGTCGGCGGCGCCCTTGCCGTCCTTGGCGAGCTGGTTGGCGATGTCGCGGAAATAGAAGTGGCGGAAGATGCGGTCGAACTCGGTCATGTAGATGTCGGCCACGCGCGTATTGCCGCGGATCAGCAGCATGTTCTCGTCGTTCTGTTGCAGCGAATTGGCCGAGAAATTGGCCGAGCCGGAACAGGTGAGCGGGTCGTCCGACAGCGCATCGACCAGCAGGAATTTGGTGTGGATGTAAAAGATATTGCCCTGCTTGCGGTAGAGCGCTTCCTTTTCGAAATACCATTTCTCCAGGTCGAACTCGGCGATCTTGCCCTTGGCCACCGCCTTGCCGCCTTGCACGGAGTACATGTCGCTGAGCACGGCGCCGTAGGAGATGATCAGGTCGCGGTCGGCGGTCAGTTGCGCCTTGGCTTCGCCGGCGGGCGGCCGCTCCATCAGCACGAAGCGCAGGAAGTTGCGCTCCTTGGCGAGCGGCCCGATCAGTTGCTTGGCGACGCCGAAGGCGGCGGTGAACATCACCGTGCTGGTGGCGTCCAGCATACGGTCACCATACCAGGTCAGCATGTTCGCCGTCTGCCGCGGCGAGAACACGCGCGAGATCGAATTCTTCGCCACCAGCGGCGGCGGATTGGGCGAGAGCCCGATGGCGCCGGCGCGCGCGACGGCGCGCTCGGGGTCGTCTTTGAGAACGTTCCAGAAGTCGAGATAATTCTTCGCCGTGTCGTTGTCGACGACCAGATGGCCGACATTGGATTGGCCGAGGAAGCCGGAATTGGTGAAATTGGTCGAGCCGGTCCACACCTGTTTCGGCGCGCCGCCGGTGATCCGCACGATGAACTTGTTGTGCGGGATCGGCGTGCGCGAGCGGTGGAAGGTGACTTTCTTATCGTTGATCGGCAGGCCCGCCGTGCGCATGGCGTCTTCATTGGCGTTCTGTTCCGAGCCCGCCGCCGTCGTGGTGTCGTGATAAACGATCTTGAGATCGACGCCGCGGTCGAGCGCAGCTTTGAGCGCGTTGAGGATCGGCGCGTAGGTGAATTCGTAGGCCGCGACCCGCAAGCCATCGCCTTGAGGCGTGCCGTTGATGAAGGCAAGGCAGGCTTCCAAAAGCCCGCGCGACAGCCAGGCGGTTTCCTTATCGTTCGGGTCTTCCGGATTGTCCGGCGCCTTGTTCTGGAATTCGCGCGCGAAAGCTTGGCTGGCGATGGCGCCGCGGTTGAACCAGACGCCGTGGCCCTGGTCGAATTCCTTTTCGGTGCGCACCGTCAATTCGACCGCCGGCTGCGGCTGCAGCGCGGCCGGCGTGCCGTACATCGGCACGATGGAAAACTTGTAAGCCGTGTCGGGCTTGGCGGTGTAGTCGCCCCACAGGAAGCTCTGGATGGGGAATTTGTCGCTGGTGTAGATGGCGCCCACCTGCGGCGTAGCGATCACCGACTTGAACACCTTGAGCGAGGCGAGCCACTTGGCCTGGCCGCCGCCGCCGATCTCGCGCTTGATGGCAAAACCCAACAGGCCCTGCCGCCGCGGTTCCGCGCAATCGATTGCCAGCAGAACCGTATGCGTTCCGGCAATCGCCTTGGCCCGGAAATCGCCCGCCGTCGCTGTTACGCGCATGGTGCACTCCTTGGCTATTCGCGTAAAAGTAGCACTCCGGCCAGGGCTTGCGAAGTGCTCCGGCGGCCGGACGGCGGCGTTATTTGGCGTGCCGTTGATGACGCCGGCATGACGGAGCGGGCGGGCGGCCGCCGAAAAGGCGCCCGCCGGCGATCCATGCGGCCTGCCGGCAACCCTTGATCCGGCCCGCTTTCTTTGCCACATGCGCCCCATGAATAAGCCGCTGGCCGCTGTCGATTCGATGCCCGCTTTCGCCGCTGGCGGCGGAAGTCGAGCGCCGGCGCACCTTTGCCATCATTTCCCACCCCGACGCCGGCAAGACGACGCTGACCGAGAAGCTGTTGCTGTTCGGCGGCGCCATCAATCTCGCCGGCCAGGTCAAGGCCAAGCGCGACCGCCGCTCGACCCGCTCCGACTGGATGGCGATCGAGCGCGAGCGCGGCATTTCGGTGGTCACTTCGGTGATGACCTTCGACTACGACGCCCGCGTCTTCAATCTGCTCGACACGCCGGGCCACGAGGATTTTTCCGAGGACACTTACCGCACGCTCACCGCGGTCGACTCGCGCGGTGATGGTGATCGACGCCGCCAAGGGTATCGAGGCGCGCACGCGCAAATTGTTCGAGGTGTGCCGGCTGCGCGATATCCCGATCATCACCTTCATCAACAAGATGGACCGCGAGAGCCGCGACCCGTTCGAGTTGCTCGACGAAATCGAAAAGACGCTGGCGCTCGACACCACGCCGATGACCTGGCCGATCGGCCGCGGCCGCGATTTCGCCGGCACTTATGATATTGCCTCGGGCGAAATGCGGCTGTTGAGCGAGGACGGCAAGACCGCAGCCCCGCAGCCGCTCGATCTCGCGGCGCTCGCTACGAAAAATCCGATGCTCGACGCCAATGCAATCGCGGAAGAACTGGCGCTGGTCAAGGACGCCTGCCGGCCGTTCGATTTCGATTCCTTTCGCGAGGGCCATCTGACGCCGGTGTTTTTCGGCTCGGCCTTGAAGAATTTCGGCGTCAAGGATTTGCTCGACGCGCTCGCCGCAATTCGCGCCGCCGCCGCGCGCGCAGGCTGTCGAACAAGCGCACGGTCGACGCGCATGAAGGACGCCATGACCGCCTTCGTCTTCAAGATCCAGGCCAACATGGACCCCAACCACCGCGACCGCATCGCCTTCGCGCGGCTGTGCTCGGGCAAGCTCGCGCCGCGGCATGAAGGCGAAGCTCGTGCGCACCGGCAAACCGATGACGCTGTCGGCGCCGCAATTCTTCTTCGCGCAGGATCGCACGGTGGCCGACGAGGCCTATGCCGGCGACGTGGTCGGCATTCCCAACCACGGCACGCTGCGCATCGGCGACACGCTGACCGAGGGCGAGGACATCGCCTTTCTCGGCGTGCCGAATTTCGCGCCGGAAATCCTGCGCCGCGTCAAGCTCGGCGACCCGATGAAGGCGAAGAAGCTGAAAGAGGCGCTGCAGCAGATGGCGGAGGAGGGCGTCGTGCAGGTGTTCCGCCCGCTCGACGGCGCGCCGGCGCTGGTCGGCGTGGTCGGCCCGCTGCAGCTCGACGTGCTGAAGGTGCGGCTCGCCGACGAATACGGCCTCGACATCGGCTATCGACACGCCGGAATTTTCGCTGGCGCGCTGGATTGCCTGCGCTGACTCAAAGAAGCTCGACGATTTCGTGCAGGCGAATTATTCCAGCGTCGCCGAAGACCTCGACGGCGACCGCGTGTTCATGGCGCGCAACCAGTTCATCCTCGACTATACCGGCCGAGCGCGCCCCGGGCATCGTCTTCACCGACATCAAGGATGTGAAGAACAGGGCTGCCGAGGCGGCCTAGAAGCGCTCTTGCTTCGCCGCCGCGTTCCCTTCTACTGCGCCGCTTCCGGGAGTGTATCATGGGTCTGGTGGTTCTGATCATCGGCTTGGTCTGTGTTCTCGGCGACCCACGTCTTCGTGACGTTGCGCGGCGCGCGCGCGAACGCTGATCGCGCGCGCTCGGCATGAACGGCTATCGCGCGCTGTTCTCGATCGTCTCGATCGTCGGGCTTGCGCTCATCGTCTGGGGATATGGCGAATACCGCGCGCATGAGTGGATCCAGATCTGGTCGCCGCCCGCCTTCATGCGGCACATCACCGTCGGCCTGATGCTGTTTGCGGTGATCTTCTTCACCGCCGCCTTCGTCCCCAGCCACATCAAGATGCAAGCTCAAGCATCCGATGCTGGCCAGCGTGAAGACCTGGGCCTTCGCGCATCTGTTGTCGAACGGCGATCTCGGCTCGATTCTGCTGTTCGGCTCGTTCCTCGCCTGGGGCGTCTATGCCCGCATTGCCGCCAAGAAGCGCGGCGACGCTCGGCGCCACGACCGCGCCGGCCGGCTGGACCAACGAGCCATCGTGGTCGTGCTCGGCATCGTCATCTTTCTCGCGCTCGGCTATTACTTCCATCCTTACGTGATCGGCGTGCCGGTGTTTCGGGAGGTAAGTCCGCATGTCGGTCCAGGACGAAATCAGGCGGCTCACCGCGCCCGATATCCGCGCCCGCAAGGGCGGCGATCCGATCGTCTGCCTCACCTCCTATCACGCGCATACCGCGCGCCTCGTCGACAAATATTGCGACGTCATCCTGGTCGGCGACTCGCTCGGCATGGTGATGCACGGGCTCGAGACCACCGTGCCGGTCACGCTCGACATGATGATCCTGCAGGGCCATGCGGTGATGCGCGGTTCTAAGCGCGCGCTGGTGGTCGTCGACATGCCGTTCGGCTCCTACGAGGCCTCGAAGGAACAGGCCTTCCTGAACGCCGCGCGCGTGCTGAAGGAAACCGGCTGCGGCGCCATCAAGGTCGAAGGCGGCGCGCGCATGGCCGAGACGATCGCCTTTCTGGTCGAGCGCGGCGTGCCGGTGATGGCGCATGTCGGCCTGACGCCGCAGTCGATCAACACCATCGGCTCGTTCCGCGCGCAGGGGCGCGACGAGGCCGACTGGGGGCCGATCGAGGAGGACGCGCAGGCGGTGGCGGATGCCGGCGCCTTTTCGGTGGTGATCGAGGCGGTGGCCGAGCCGCTTGGCGCGCAAGATCACCGCGGCGGTGCCGATTCCCACCATCGGCATCGGGGCAAGCGCTGCCTGCGACGGGCAGATGCTGGTGCTGGAGGACATGCTCGGCCTGTCGCCGCGGGTGCCCAAATTCGTCAAGCGCTTCGGCGATCTCGGCCCCGGCATCGAAAAGGCGATGGCCGACTATGCCGCGGAGGTGCGCGCCCGCGCCTTCCCGGGCCCTGAGCACGTCTATCCGATGAAGGGCAAAAAGGCCATAAATCCCTCGAATCGTTAACGATTGTCGGGCGAGCTTTGCCTTGCGTCCGCCACATCGTTAGGTTACGCCGCGACCGGGCCCGGGAGGGGCCGTTTGGCCGGGTGTGGAGCGGTTCTTGGCCGATATTTTTCACGAAGTTGACGAGGAAGTCCGCCGCGAACGGCTGCAGAAGCTGTGGGAGCGCTACAGCATCTCATCATTGCGCTGGCGGTCCTGATCGTCGCGGCGATCGCCGCCTGGCGCGGCTATGAATGGTGGCAGGCCAAGCAGGCCGCCGCCGCCGGCGCCCAGTTCGAGGCAGCGCTTGACGCTGAGCGAGCAGGGCAAGCACGCCGAGGCCGAGGCCGCTTTCGCCAAGATCGCCGCTGAGGCGCCGGCCGGCTATCGCATGCTGGCGCGCTTGCGCGCGGCCGCCGAACTGGCCGCAGGACAAGCCCGGCGAGCGGTGAAGGCCTATGACGAGATCGCCGCCGACGGCTCGCTCGGGCCCGACCTTGCGGGATCTCGCCGCGTTGCGCGCCGGCATGCTGCTGGTGGACAGCGCGCCGCTTGCCGAGATGCAGCAAGCGCCTCGACCCGCTCGCCGAGCCGGGCCGCAGCTTTCCGCCACAGCGCGCGCGAAATGCTCGCGCTGTCGGCCTGGCGCAACCAGGATTTCACCGCCGCGCGAGCGCTATATCGACATGATCGCGACCGATGCCGAGACGCCGCCGGGCGCGCGCGCCCGTGCCGAAGTGCTCTCGGCGCTGATCCGCCGGCGGCGGCAAGAGCTGAGGATAGTCCATGCGCCGTCTTCACGCATCGTGCTGCTGGCCGCGCTGGTCGCGCTCGCGCCGGCGCTCGCCGGTTGCGAGAACATCGATATGGACAAGCTCGACGTCTTCGGGCTCACCAAGAAGAAGCCGTTGCCGGGCGAACGCAAGCCGCTGTTTCCGCAAGGCGTGCCGGGCGTGACGCAAGGCATTCCGCCGGAATACATGAAGGTCGATCAGCCGCAGCGGGAGCTGCGCAGCAGCCGGGCTCCGCAGCGGCGTCGCCAACACCGCCGCGACAGCGCCGGCGCCAGCCGGCAAGCGGCCGCGCCGCGCGGTCGCCAAGACGGCGGCGGTCGAGCCGGCCGCAAGCCCAAACCGAAACCCAAGCCGAACGCGTCAAGCGCAAGCCGAAGCCCAAGCCGCAACGCGCAGGCGCGCAAGCCGGCGCCAGCGGCCGCGCAGGCCAGGCGCAGCCGGCGGCGCACAGCGCCAGCGCCTGGCCGGGTCAGCCCAGCAGCCGAGCAGCCGCGGCCGCACAGCAGGCACCCGGCACCGCGCCCTGGCCGTCGGCGCCGCCGCCGGGCACATTCTCGCACTGACGCTAAGCGCTTCATGCGCGGGCTTGACCCGCGCAGCCAGCTGGCAAACAGATCGCTTATCGGATTGCGGTTCGACCGATGGCCGGCGTCGAATGCCCGGCAATGACGTGTCATGACCTTCACCGTCGCCATTGTCGGCCGGCCCAATGTCGGCAAGTCGACGCTGTTCAACCGGCTGGTCGGCCGGCGGCTGGCGCTGGTCGACGACCGGCCGGGCGTCACGCGCGACCGCCGCGAAGGCGAAGCGCCGGCTCGGCGATCTCGAGTTCACGGTCATCGATACCGCCGGGCTGGAAGAGTCGGCGCCCGACAGCCTCACCGGCCGCATGCGGGCGCAGACCGAAACCGCGATCGCGCAGGCCGACGCGATCTTCTTCATGATCGACGCGCGCGCCGGTCCGACCGCCGGTCGACCGCGCCTTTGCCGAACTGGTCCGCAAGTCCGGCAAGCCGACCGTGCTCATCGCCAACAAGATGGAAGGCACCGCCGGCGAAGCGGGCCGGCTCGAAGCCTATGCACTCGGCCTCGGCGACCCGGTGGCGATTTCGGCCGAGCACAATGAAGGCCTGGCCGATCTCTACGACGCGCTGCGCGCGGCGCTGCCGGAGCAGCACCGCGCGCAGCGTCGAGGCGGCGGCCGCGCCGTCCGGGCCGCATCCGATCCGCGTCGCCATCGTCGGGCGGCCGAACGCCGGCAAGTCGACGCTGGTCAACCGGCTGATCGGCGAGGAGCGTCTGCTCACCGCGCCGGAAGCCGGCATCACGCGCGACGCCATCGCGGTCGATCTCGACTGGCACGGGCAGAAATTCCGCATCCACGACACCGCCGGCCTGCGCCGCCGCTCGCGCGTCGACGAGAAGCTGGAAAAGCTGTCGGTCGCCGACGCGCTCAACGCCATCCGCTTTGCCGAAGTGGTGGTCGTGCTGATCGACGTCGAGAACGCTTTCGAGGAGCAGGATCAGCGCATCGCCGATCTGGTCGAGCAGGAAGGCCGCGCGATCGTCATCGCGGTCAACAAATGGGATTTGAAGGAGAAGACAGCCGGCGCCATCGGCAAGCTGCGCGCGCAGGCCGACGACAAGCTGCCGCAGATGAAGGGCGTGCCGTTGGTCGCGGTGTCGGCGCTGACCGGCGAGGGCCTCGACCGGCTGATGCAGGCGATCGTCGATGCGTACGAGGTCTGGAACAAGCGCGTGCCGACCGCGGCGCTCAATCGCTGGTTCGAGGCATGCGGTCGAAGCGCATCCGCCGCCGGCGGTGTCGGGGCGGCGGCTCCGCCTCAACTACATCACGCAGGCCAAAAGCCGGCCGCCGAGCTTCGTTGTGTTCTGCACGCGCGCCGACGCCGTGCCCGACGCCTACAAGCGCTATCTGGTCAATTCGCTGCGCGAGAGCTTCGAACTGCCCGGCACGCCGATCCGCCTGACGCTGCGCGAGAAGGACAACCCGTTCAAGGGGCGCGCGAAGCGCAAGCATTGAGGCGAGCCGCCCGCCGGGCGTCCTCAGGGAGCGATCCGCGAGAGAACCGGTTCGCCGCGTTGGGATCAAGGACTTGAAGTTCTCGTTGATTTAATCGGACACTTAACGCATTATTTTGCCGCACAGATCGCGTTCATGCCCTTGGACGGACCGCATTTGGCGGACGTTGCCTGAATTTGCGGCGGCGTCGGCGTGTCGGCGGCGCAAAGCGCGGAGACGAGCACTTCGTTCGCATTGCAGGTGACCGTGCAGCCGCTCGTCCCGCAGGCGGTCGCGCCGAGCGTAACCACGCGAAGCTTGTTGCCGGCAGGTCCCGCCGGACCGGCGTCGCCTTTGGCTCCGGCATCGCCTTTATCGCCTTTATCGCCTTTGGGACCGGCCGCCCCCATGGCGCCCATCGGACCGGCGGGCCCGGTGTCGCCTTTGGCGCCTGGCGGGCCCATGGCCAGCCGGTTCGGCGACGCCCGCATCGCCCTTCGGACCTTGCGGTCCCGCCGCTCCGGCCGGGCCTTGCGGGCCCTCGAAGCAGCCGGCCAAGAGGAAAGCCGCCGCGATCAGCGCTGATGCTGTCATATTCGCATGGTTTCCTCCCCTTTGCTTGGCTTGCCGCTCGCTTTTCGCGCGAGGCGGCGGCCGTTTCATGCAGCCCTTATGTATTGGGCCGCTTCCGGTCGTCCCCTGCCGGATGGTGCGCGTTAAGGATGACGCATTCAAGACGTGGCGCAAGGGCGTTGCGTCGCGGCGGGTGGGCTCAGGCCGGCGCCGCCAAATCGAGAAATTTCCCGCGCGGAAATGTAAATCTTGCCGGTCTGCGCGCAATCGGCAGGCACAGAGGCACAATCGTCTTCACGACTTCTTCCGCCGTCGGCAGCGTATCGGGATCGATTCCGGGGAACGCCGGCCGGTATACATGCGGGTGCGCGTCGGGCCGGGGCTGAACAGATTCGCCCGCACATTGGTGCTCGCGCATTCGGCGGCGTAGGTGCGCACCAGCGCGTCGAGCGCGGCCTTGGAGGCGGCATAGGGGCCCCAATAGGCGCGCGCCATATAGGCGAGCGCCGAGGTGATGAACACCGCGCGCCCGGCATCGGAGCGCTTGCAGCAGCGGGTCGCATGGCGCGGATCAGATGCCAATTGGCGGTGACGTTGACCGCCATCACATCGTCCCAGGCCTTCGGCTCGACATGGCCGAGCGGCGACGGCGTGGTCCAGCAGCGCCGGCATTGCCGATCAGCATGTCGAGCCGGCCGTAGCGCTCGTTGAGCGCCAGCGCGAGCCGCGCGATGCCGTCGATGTCCTTCATATCGAGCGGCACCAGAGTGGCCGATGCCGCCGGCCGCCTTGATCTTGTCGTCGAGTTCTTCCAGGCCGCCGACCGTGCGCGCCACCGCGACCACATGCGCGCCGGCTTGCGCGAGTTCGCAGCGCCAGCCGCCGCGCCAATGCCGCGCGAGGCGCCGGTGACGAGCGCGATACGGTCGGAGAGGGGTTTCGACATGCGGTAAGGCTAGCGCAAAGCCTAGATGGCTTCGGCGAGCAGCGACAATTGCCGCGGGCTTGCCTCTTGCGCGGCGAGGTCGGTGAGCGGGGTCGGATAGTCGCCGGTGAAGCAGTGGTCGGTGAATTGCGGCTTGACCGCGTCGCGGCCGGCGCAGGCCCATGGCGCGGTAGATGCCGTCGACCGACAGGAACGCCAGCGAGTCGGCGCCGATGAATTGGCGCATGCCTTCCAGATCGTGGGTGGCGGCAAGCAGCTTGTCGCGCTCGGGCGTGTCGATGCCGTAATAGTCCGGATGGGTGATCGGCGGCGAGGCGATGCGGAAATGCACTTCCTTGGCGCCGGCGTCGCGCATCATCTGCACGATCTTGCGCGAGGTGGTGCCGCGCACGATCGAATCGTCGACCAGCACGATGCGCTTGCCCGCGACCACCGCGCGGTTGGCGGCGTGCTTCATGCGCACGCCCTGGTCGCGGATCGCCTGCGTCGGCTGGATGAAGGTGCGCCCGACATAGTGATTGCGGATGATGCCGAGTTCGTAGGGGATGCCGGACTCCTGGGCAAAGCCGATCGCCGCCGGCACGCCGGAATCGGGCACCGGCACGATCACGTCGACGGCGGCCGGCGCTTCGCGCGCCAGTTCGGCGCCCATGGTCTTGCGCACATCGTAGACGTGGCGGCCGCCGACGATGGAATCGGGCCGCGAGAAATAGATGTATTCGAAGATGCAGGGGCGCGGCGTCATCGGCGGGAACGGCTTGTGCGATTGCGCGCCGTCCTCGTCGAACACCACCACCTCGCCGTTTTCCACGTCGCGCACGTATTGCGCGCCGATCATGTCGAGCGCGCAGGTCTCCGACGCCAGGATCGGGCAGCCGTCGAGCGTGCCATAGACCAGCGGGCGGATGCCGAGCGGATCGCGCGCGCCGACCAGCTTCTTGTTGGTCAGGCCGACAAAGGCGTAGGCGCCTTCGAGCTGGCGCAGGCCCTCGATGAAACGGTCGACGAAACGGTTGCGCCGCGCGCGCGCCACCAGATGCAGGATCACCTCGGTGTCGGAGGTCGACTGCATCATGGCGCCTTCGTGCACCAGAGCTTTGCGCAGCGCGATGCCGTTGGTCAGGTTGCCGTTGTGGCCGATGGCGAAGCCGCCGCCTTCCAGTTCGGCGAACAGCGGCTGCACGTTGCGCAAGATGGTTTCGCCGGTGGTCGAATAGCGCACATGGCCGATCGCCGAATTGCCGGGCAGGCGGTCGATCACCTCGCGCTTGGCGAAGGCGTCGCCGACCAGGCCGAGGCGGCGCTCGGAATGGAAGCGCTTGCCGTCGAAACTGACGATGCCGGCGGCTTCCTGGCCGCGGTGCTGCAGCGCGTGCAGGCCGAGCGCGGTGATGGCGGCGGCGTCGGGATGGCCGAAAATGCCGAACACGCCGCATTCCTCGCGCAGCCGGTCGGCGTTGGGATCGAATTCGGTCGTCCGGCGGCCGAGGTCTAGCTCGAGCTGCTGCATGGCTATCGGGTTCCGCTGCGTGTTGACGCCTGATCACGTGCGCCGGCAGTTCCGACTTCCGGTCGGGACTGGCGTCCGGCGGTTCCTGGTCTTCCGGCTTCGGCCGCTTCAACCGCTTCAAGATGGTGCTTTCGGGGTCATCCGGCAACATGGACATCACCATTGTCCGGTACTTTGCAACACGACCTTCGACTTGGCGCCGCGCACCCATTCCGGCTGGCTGCGCTCGGGCACCAGCCAGGCGAAGAACAGGAAGGCGACGACCACGATGATCAGGCCGCGGCCGAGCCCGAACAGGAAGCCGAGCGTGCGGTCGAGCGCGCCGACCCGGCTGTCGAGCACCATGTCGGAAATGCGCACGGTGATGATCGAGACGATCAGCAGCGTGATCAGGAACACCGCGCCGATGCTCACGCCGGCCGCCACCATGTTGCTGCTGAAATAGCCCTGCGCGATCGGCAGCACGCGCGAATAGGAATAAAGCGTGACCAGCGCGGCGATGCCCCAGGCGCCGATCGACAGGATCTCGCGCATGAAGCCGCGGATCATGGCGAGCAGGCCGGAAATCAACATGACCACCAAAAGGAGGATGTCGAGCAGCGTGATCGGCATCGGGGTTCATGCGCTCCGCGGGTGGCGCGGCAACGCGGCGCAATCGGCGCGGCAATCCGCCGCCGCGGCGGCTCCGGGACAGGCCAACGCTGTGGGCTTTAAGTGCTTAATTTTAGGCCCATTTCTGCTCGCTCACCCGCTTGCTGGCGAAGGCCGCGGGAGGCGGTTTCGACGCCCCCGTGTATAGCGGGGCGTCACCGTGCCGTCACCCGTCTTGTCCACGGGTTTTACCGCCTTTGGCCCGCTGCCGCGGGCGGCGATGTCGGCGACCAGATTGGCGAGGCTTGCCACCTCGGTGATCCTGAGGCCGCCGTCCCCCGTTTCCGCGCGCGCGGCTTCGGGAACCACGGCGCGGGTAAAGCCGAGCTTTGCGGCTTCTTTGAGCCGGGCCGGCGCCTGCGCCACCGGCCGGATGGCGCCGGACAGCGACACTTCGCCGAAATAGACGGCTTCCGCCGGCAAGGGCGCATTGGCGAGCGAGGAGACGAGCGCGGCGGCGGCGGCGAGATCGGCCGCCGGCTCCTGGATGCGCAGGCCGCCGGCGACGTTGAGGTAGACGTCGTGGCCGCCGAGCCGCACGCCGCAATGGGCTTCCAGCACCGCCAGCACCATGGACAGCCGGCTCGGGTCCCAGCCGACGACGGCGCGTCTTGGCGTGCCGAGCGAGGTCGGCGCCACCAGCGCCTGGATTTCGACCAGCAGCGGCCGCGTGCCCTCGATGCCGGCGAACACCGCGGTGCCGGGTTGGCCGAGATCGCGCGCCGACAGGAACAGTTCGGACGGGTTGGCGACTTCGCGCAAGCCCGATCCCGTCATCTCGAACACGCCGATCTCGTCGGTCGGGCCGAAGCGGTTCTTCACCGCGCGCAAGATGCGGAACTGGTGCGAGCCTTCGCCCTCGAAGGAGAGCACGGCGTCGACCATGTGCTCGACCACGCGCGGGCCGGCGATCTGCCCGTCTTTGGTGACATGGCCGACCAGGATGATGGCCGCGCCGGAGCGCTTGGCATAGCGGATCAGCGCCTGCGCGCGCCCGCGCACTTGCGTCACCGTGCCGGGCGCCGATTCGACCAGTTCGGTCCACATGGTCTGGATCGAGTCGATGACGATCAGCCGCGGCGTCTTGCCCTCCGACAGCGTGGCGATGATGTCCTCGACCGAGGTTTCCGCCGCGAGCTCGACCGCGGCATCGCGCAAGCCTCAGCCGCTCGGCGCGCAGGCGCACCTGGGCGACCGCTTCTTCGCCGGAGATATAGACCGCGCGCTCGCCCGTTGCGCGCCATGGCGGCGGCGGCCTGCAGCAACAAAGTCGACTTGCCGATGCCGGGATCGCCCGCCATCAGCAGCACCGAACCGCGCACGAAACCGCCGCCGGTGACGCGGTCGAATTCGGCGACGCCGCAGGGCAGGCGCGGGGCTTCATGCGCCTCGCCGGTCAGCGGCTCGAGCGCGAACAGGCGGCCTTTGCCGGCTTTGCGCCCCGGTCCGGCCGGGCGCTCGGCGCCTTCCTGGGCCAGCGTGTTCCACTCGCCGCAGGCCTCGCATTTGCCCTGCCAGCGGGGCGCCGCCGCGCCGCAGTTCTGGCAGATGAAGCTGAGAGTGCGCCGGGACATGCTCGGAATCGCCGTGGAATCGCCGCCAGATCAATGGTCTGGAGGCTAATCCAGCCATGAGAACATTACAAGAACATTTGTTACGAAGGGCTTAATTGCAAGGGGAAAAGCCGCCCGGCGGATGACCGGCGCAAATACCGCCGGCGGGGGGAACCCAGGGCGTATCCTCATGAAGCGGTCGGATGGCCGCCAAGCGCCAACAACGGACTCAATGCTTCGCAGCAAACGACGCCTTCGAATGGGAGCGGAGCTTGCTGCTCCGTCCGACACGCTATCCAGTTGAATTGAAACCGGCCTGCACGAGGGTCCGCGCACAAGGGAGACAAGGCGATGTGCACCAATTGCGAGAACGAAGGGGTCGGTCGGAGGGATCTGCTGAAGTTCGGCGCGGCGGGTATTGTCGCGCTCGGGCTTGGCGGCGTTTCGTGGCGCGCGCGCGCCGCGGATGGGGCGCCGACCGCGCTCTCACCTGGCGAGGCGATTGCCGCACTGAAATCGGGCAACGAGCGTTATGTGAGCCATCCGGAACTCTGCTCGATCGACGTCGCAAAGAGGCGGCGTGCGGTCGCGGCGCATCAGGCGCCCTGGGCAACGATCATTAGCTGCGCCGACAGCCGGGTGCCCCCGGAACTGATCTTCGGCGGCCAAGGCGTCGGCGAACTCTTTGTCGCGCGCAATGCCGGCAACCTGGTCGACACGGCGACGCTCGGCACCGTCGAATACGGCGCCGCCGTGCTCGGTTCGCCGCTCATCGTCGTTCTCGCCCACACCGGCTGCGGCGCGGTGAAGGCGGCCTGCGATGTCGTCACCAAGAATGCGACTTATCCAGGCGCGATTGGCCCGATGATCGAGCCGATTCTACCGGCCGCGCTTGCGGTGCGGAGCGACCCTGGCGATTTGGTCGACAACGCCGCCAAAGAAAGCGCCAAGCGGACCGCCGTGCGGCTGACCGCAGCGAGTAGGCTGATCGCCGGCCTCGCAGACGCCGGGAAACTGAAGATCGCCGCCGCGATCTACGACCTGAAAACGGGCGTCGTCACTTTTCTCGATTGAGGGACCTAACGCAGGCTAATCCACCTTTGCGCGCGTTGGTCGAGGAGCGGACAAACAGGGCGCAGCTGAATTATCCGCCAAGTGCCAGACGATACCGATGGCTCAAGCGCCGAGGAGTACCAGGCCGGCGATACTTGGTATTCGACACTTGGCATTTACCAATCCCGCCGGTTTGATTTGCCATCAGGTTTCGCTCGGTGGAGACATGAACGTTCGAAATTTTGCGTTAGGGCTGTACGTGACCATAGTTTCCGCTCCCGGCATGCGACGGTTGATTTTTGCAGGCGCTATTTGCGCGGCAATTTTTGGCGGCGCGTCCGCGCCGTCACGCGCAGCAGATATTCGGCCGGCTTTTGCACCACACGCCAAGCACGTCAGGACCTCGTCGCATTATTGGAGCTGGCGCGACCGATGCGCTTGGGCAGGCTATTACTGCCTCTACGCGTGGCACGGATACGTCTACCATTATCCTTGGGATGACCGCGCTTACGCCTATCACCCGCGCCGGCGCCGGCACTGAATTTAACGCCGGGCTTTACGCCCGCCATTCTCCGCTAATAGCTTCAGATCGCGCGGCGGGGCGCGGCATACGGCTGACCGTTTACGGCCCCGCGCCTTAGGCCGTGCGGTAGACCCGGTGGTAGCGCCGCCCCAAACTGGTGAGCACCTCGTAGCCGATGGTGCCGGCGGCGCCCGCCACCGCATCGACGGTGATCTCGTCGCCGATCAAGGTGGCGAAATCGCCGCGCCGCACGGCGCCCTCGGGCAGGTCGGTCACGTCGATCGCGATGAGGTCCATGGAAACGCGGCCGGCGAACGGGCAGCGCTTGCCGGCAACGATCGCCTCGCCGCCCGGCGCCTCGTCGGAGGCGCTCGCCGCGCGCGGATAGCCGTCGGCATAGCCGACCGCGGCGACCGCGATGCGGGTCGTGCGCTTGGCGGTCCACACCCCGTCATAGCCGACCGTTTCCCCGCGCGGGACGATGCGCACCTGCGCGATGCGCGCCTGCAAATCGATGACCGCGCGCATCGGATTGCTCTGCCCGGGGATCGGATTGACGCCGTAAAGCGCGACGCCCGGGCGCACCAAATCGCAATGGGCGGATGCCCCGAGAAATATGCCGGAGGAATTGGCGAGCGAGGAGGGGATGCCGCGATAGAGGATGCGCACCTCGCGGAACACGCTGATCTGCCGCGCATTGAGCGGATGCTCCGGCAGTTCGGCGCAGGCGAGGTGGCTCATCAACAGCGTGATGCCGTGGTTCTCGGCGCGGATGCGCGGGGCGAGCGCGGCGGCGTCGTTTACCGAAATGCCGAGCCGGTTCATGCCGGTGTCGACATGCAGCGCTGCGCCGCCGTGCCAGTCTTGCCCGGCGCAGAAGGCGTCCCATTCGGCGAGCTCGACCATGCTGCCGATCACCGGCCGCGCGCGGATGTCCGGGTAGGCCGCAGCGGACCCGGTCATGATGCCGTTGAGCACGTAGATCGCCGGTTCCGATGCGACGGCGCGCACGCGCTTTGCCTCGCCGAGGTCGGCGACGAAGAAGGTGCGGCAGCCGGCCTTGGCCAAATGCGCCGCGACTTTCTCGAGGCCGCAGCCATAGGCGTCGGCCTTGATCACGGCGGCGCATTCCGCCGGCATGGCGCGGCGTGAGAGCGCGCGCCAATTGGCTTCGATGGCCGCAAGATCGATGGTGAGGGTGCCGCCCGCCTGCGCCGCCGGCGGACCTTCGGTGACGGTCCGATCGGCCGGCGGATCGTCCGGCGGGCTCGGGTACTGGGGCGGGGCGGGTTCGGCGTCGGCCATGGGCAAGGGTTTACTCGGACGGAGGTTTGGCGTCCATGTGGCGGCCGCTACACCGCGGCGGGCTCGAGCGCCGGGCGGCCGCGGATCAGATCGGAGGCCTTGTCGGCGATCATCAGCGTCGAGGCGTTGAGATTGGCCGAAATCATGCGCGGCATGATGGAGGCATCGACGACCCGCACGGCTTCGAGCCCATGCACACGCAAGGCATCGTCGACCACGGCCGTCGGGTCGCTCGCCGGCCCCATGCGACAGGTGCAGCCGGGGTGGAACGTGGTCTGCCCGCGCTGGGTCGCGGCGGCGAGGAATTCGTCGTCACTCTGGACGCCGGGGCCGGGGAAATCCTCGCGCTCGCAATAGGGCGCAAGCGGCTTGGCGGCGAGAAGGCGGCGCGCGAGCTTCATGCCGGCAACGACAACACGGCGGTCGAGTTCGGCGGTAAGATAATTGGTCTGGATAAGCGGCGGCGCGAACGGATCGGCCGAGCGCAGGCGCACATGGCCGCGGCTTTCCGGACGCTGCTGCCAGGAAGCGACCGTCATGCCGGGCTCGTTTTCGAGTTTCCCCTGCTCACCTTCCAGGTAGCTTGCCGGCGTGAAGGTCAGCTGCAGGTCGGAGGTTTCCGCCGTTTCGCCGGAATGCCAGAAGCAATAAACCAGCGTCGGCGACAGGCTGAGAATGCCGCGCCGCGTGGTCGCCCATTTGAGCGCTTCGACGGCGAGATTGAGCCCGCGCGCGCGCTCGTTGATGGTCTTGGTATTTTTCACGCGCGCGACCGAGCGCGGGGCGAAATGGTCCTGCAAGCCTTCGCCGACGCCGGCAAGCGCGTGGCGCACGCCGATGCCGAGAGATTGCAGCATTGGCGCCGGGCCGATGCCGGACAATTGCAGAAGCTGCGGCGAGTTATAAGTGCCGCCCGAAAGGATCACTTCCTTGTGCGCAAGCACTTGCGTTTCGTCGCCGCCGCGCCCGCCTTTGGCATAGCGCACGCCCACGGCGCGCTTGCCCTCGAACAGAATCTCGGTGGCATGTGCATGCGTGCGCACGCTGACGTTTCCCCGCTTTATGGCCGGATGCAGAAATGCGGTGGCGGCGCTGATGCGGCGACCGTTATGAATGGTGCGCTGGGCGTAGGCGACGCCTTCCTGTATGGCGCCGTTGTAGTCGGGATTGCGCGGGATGCCGAGCGACACCGCACTTTCGATGAAGGCCTCGCAGAGCGGATCGTGCCAGTCGATATCGGTGACGGTCAGATTGCCGTCGCGGCCGCGATAGGTCGCCTCGCCGTCGCCGATGCGCCGCTCGATGCGCTTGAAATAGGGCAGCACATCGGCATAGCCCCAGCCGCGGTTACCGTATTGCGCCCAGGTGTTGAAGTCGCTGCGCTGGCCGCGGTTATAGATGTGGCCGTTGATCGAGCTGGAGCCACCGAGTGTCTTGCCGCGCGGCGAGAAAATGCGGCGGCCGGCGGTGCCCTCGGTCGGCTCCTGCGAATAGCACCAGTTGATGCGGGTGTTGTAGAAGGTCTTGATGAAGCCGGCCGGCAGATGAATGTAGGGGTGCCAGTCGCGTGGGCCCGCTTCGAGCACGCAGATGCTTGTCGCGGGGTCTTCGCTTAAGCGATTGGCGAGCACACTGCCGGCCGAACCGGCGCCGACGATCACATAGTCGAAACTATCCATTGCTGTCCCGCTCGTTCAGGCGCGACAGTATAGGCGGCCGTTCGCCTGAGAAAGAGCTTCCGTGGGCAAATTTCCCGCGGCCGTCGCGGCGCAATTTAGCCGATCCGCTCCGGCAGGTGGTCGAGCTTGGCCAAGGTCGAGAACTTGGTGATGGCGCCCTCGAATTGCAGTTCGACCGTGCCGGTCGGCCCGTGGCGCTGCTTGCCGATGATCACCTCGGCGCGGCCGTGCACCTTTTCGCCTTCCGCCAGCCACTCGGCGAATTTCTCGCGGTTGGTTTCCAAGGGTTTGCGCATCTGGTGATAATATTCCTCGCGGAACACGAACAGCACCACGTCGGCGTCCTGTTCGATCGAGCCGGATTCACGCAAGTCCGAAAGCTGCGGGCGCTTGTCGTCGCGGCTTTCCACCTGGCGCGAGAGCTGCGACAGCGCCAGGATCGGCACGTTGAGTTCTTTCGCCAGCGCTTTCAGTTTGGTGGTGATCTCGGTGATTTCCTGCACGCGGTTTTCCGATGAACGCTTGGTCGAGCCCTGCAGCAATTGCAGATAGTCGACGATCAGCAGGTCGAGCCCGCGCTGGCGCTTGAGCCGGCGCGCGCGCGCGGCAAGCTGCGCCACCGACAGGCCGCCGGTCTCGTCCACGTAAAACTTCAAATTCTGCAATTCGATCGAGTGGTCCTTGATGCGCTCGAACTCGGCTTCGCTGATGCCGCCGCGCCTGATCTGGTTGGACGGGATGCCGGTCTGTTCGGCGATGATGCGGGTGGCGAGCTGCTCGGCCGACATTTCCAGCGAGAAGAAGCCGACAATGCCGCCATTCACGGTCACCGAATGTCCGTCGGCCTTGATCTCGCCTTGCCAGGCGCGCGCGACGTTGTAGCCGATATTGGTGGCGAGCGCGCTTTTGCCCATGCCGGGTCGGCCGGCCAGAATGATCAAATCCGACGGCTGCAAACCGCCCATCATGCGGTCGAGCTCGTCGAGCCCGGTGGCGAGCCCCGACAGCTTGCCGTCGCGCTGGAAGGCGTGCGCGGCCATGTCGATGGCGGTGGTCAGCGACTGCGAGAAAAGCTGGAAGCCGCCGTCGTAGCGCCCGGTCTCGGCCAGTTCGTAGAGCCGCCGCTCGGCGTCCTCGATCTGGTTGCGCGGCGCGAAGTCGACCGGCGCGTCATAGGCGACATTGACCATGTCCTCGCCGACCACGATCAGCGCGCGGCGGATCGACAGGTCGTAGACGGTATGACCGTAGTCCTCGGCGTTGATGATGGTGGTCGCTTCGGCGGCGAGCCGCGCCAGATACTGGCTCACCGTCATGCCGCCGATATCGATATCGGCGCCGATGAAGGTCTTCAGCGTGACCGGCGTCGCCACCTTGCCGGCGCGGATCAGATCGCGCGCAAGCTGATAGATTTTCTGATGGATCGGCTCGAAGAAATGCTCCGGATTGAGGAAATCGGAGACCCGGTAGAAGGCTTCGTTATTGACCAAAATGGCGCCCAATAGCGCCTGCTCCGCCTCGATGTTGTGCGGTGCGGAACGGAAAGTCTGGGCAGGTTCTTCAACCGGCTTGCGGGCAACTGATTCGAGCGGCGCCATGCGATCCCTTGTTCCGTCAATTTGACGAAACTTTGATTGGACCTTGGCTTACACCCTCTCGGGCGTTGCGCGATGGCTGGCGCGGAATAATCGCCGTTGTCCACACTACTCACCGGCGATGAAAATAGCTTGTGTAGCGGCTCGATCAGGCTTGACCGCTTTATGGCCGGCGCCGTAATCGCGCTCGCTACTCGCCGGCGAGCCGCAGCGGCGGGTGGCGCTCGCCTTCGGCGTCGCGCAGGCGGCGCTCCTCGCGGCCGATATAATCGCGCGTCATCGGCACCACGTCCTGCCGCTTGGTGAGCTGGATCTGGAACACCATCAGGTTCTGCTCGCGGAACGACATTTCCGACGACGCCAAATAGAACTCCCACATGCGCACAAAACGCCGGTCGTAGATGCGCTCGACCTCCTCGCGGTGGGCGAGGAAGCGTTCGCGCCAGGCTTTCAGCGTCTCGGCGTAATGCAGGCGCAGGATCTCGATGTCGGTGGTCAGCAGCCCGGCCTTCTCGATACTCGGCAGCACCTCCGACAGCGACGGGATGTAGCCGCCGGGGAAAATATATTTCGCGATCCACGCATTGGTCGCGCTCGGCCCTTCCGAACGGCCGATCGAGTGCAGCACCATCACGCCGTCGCGGTTAAGCAGCTGCGCGCTCTTGCGGAAGAACGTGTCGTAATGGTTGACGCCGACATGCTCGAACATGCCGACCGAGACGATGCGGTCGAACGAGCCTTTAAGGTCGCGATAGTCCTGCAGGTTGAAGCGGGCGCGTTCGCTCAGGCCCTTTTCCGCCGCGCGTTCGTTGGCGATGGCGTGCTGCTCTTGGCTGAGCGTGACGCCGGTCACGTCGGCGCCGGCGATTTCGGCCAGATACAGACCGAGCCCGCCCCAGCCGCAGCCGATATCGAGCACGCGCAAGTCGCGCTCGTGCCGGTTGCGGCCGAGCAGCAGCTTGGCGGCGAGATGGCGTTTCTTGGCGAGTTGGGCGTCGTCGAGCGACACCTCGGGGTTGTCGAAATAGCCGCAGCTATATTGCCGGTCGGCGTCGAGGAACAGCGAATAGAGCCGGCCGTCGAGATCGTAATGATGCGCCACGTTGTGGCGCGCGCGCCGGCGCGGATTGAACTGCTTCACGCGGCGGGCGATGTAGCGCAACAGGCCTTGCAGCCGCGCCCAATGCGGAACGTCGGTATTCTGGCCGAGGCAAATGGCGAGCACGTCGGCGATCGAGCCTTGCTCGACCACGAACGTGCCGTTCATATAGGTCTCGCCGAATTTGAGCTCGGGATCGAGCAGGATCGCCCACTCGGCGGCGCGCGTGGCAAAACGTACCGACACCGGCCGGCCGGTCCCATCGCCGAAGGTCAAGACCGTCCCGCGCGAGGTGGTAACCCGGAATGTTCCCCGCCGGATAAAGGTCTCAAGCAGAAATTGAAGCAACCGGTCCATCGGCCGCCTCCGTCACGCTAAGATCCGAGCCGTTTCGCTTTAATCTCCCCGCACCCGACCAATCCGGCGGGCGCTCCAACCGTCAACGGAAGTATTCAACCAAAGTTCCGCCGGCCCAGCAATGCCACAAATTGGATGCAAGACTGAAATTCCGACGCTGGTCACAACGCCCCGTTTATAGGCTATCAACGCGGGGAGCGGCGGGCGCGGCCGGCGTATCCGGGGGCGGCGAGCCAAGCTATTGAAAGGTCTACGGCAATGACGAGGTTGATACGCGGTCTGGGGCTGGCTTTGGCGGTCTTGGGGTTCGCAACTGCAGCACCCGCAGGCGCGCAGGAAAATCTCGATTCGGGCAAAACCGGCCCGCAACTATTCGCGTCCGACTGCGCCATTTGCCACAAGAGCGCCCAGAGCCTGAACCGCTCGGCCGGGGGACTGTTCGGTCTGGCCGACTTCCTGCGCGAGCACTACACCGCCAGCCGCGAATTGGCGTCCAAGATCGCCGCCTATCTGGAATTCGATCCGCCCGCCGCCGGAGCCGGTTAAGCGCGAGCGCGTGAAGAAGCGCTCGGCCAAAGGCGGCGACAAGAGCGGGGAAAAGCACAAGAGCGCCGACAAGAAGGGCAAGTCCGGCGAGGCCAAGTCTGGGGAAGCCAAGTCTGGGGAAGCCAAGTCTGGGGACGCCAAGTCTGGGGACGCCAAATCTGGGGACACCAAGTCCGCCAAGCCGTCCGAGGCAAAGTCGGACGCGGCAAAGCCCAAATCCGACAAGCCCAAATCCGACGAGGCCAAGTCTGAAAAGCCCAAGTCGGAAAAACCGAAGTCTGTAAAGCCGAAGTCCGAAAAGCCCAAAGCCGAAAAACCCAAAGCCGAAAAACCCAAGAGCTCCGCGTCGAAGCCCGGCAAGGACAAGAAGAGCGCGCCGAAATCGAACGCCGCCGCGGCCGACAAACCAAATAAGCCGGCCAAGCCTGATTAGAACGCGGCCTCACACATCCGCGCCGTTCTAAGCCGCCAGCCAGCGCGCGAGGTCTTCCGCTTTCGGCAGGCCGCCGGCATGCACGACTTTGCCGTCGATCACGATGCCCGGGGTGGAGGCGATGCCGTAGCCGGCAATCGTGGCATAGTCGGTCACCTTCTCAATCTTGACCGGGACGCCGAGCCTGTCGGCTTCGGCCTGCACCAAATCGACCGTCGAAACGCAGCGTTTGCAGCCCGGTCCGAGGACTTTGACGTCTTTCATCGCTCGTCTCCATTCGACTTATGTGAATAGCGCGTTGAACAGGAAGCCGACCGCCAGGATGCCGGCGGCGACGACGCCGACGAACACCGCAATCAGCCGGATCGACAGCACCTTGCGCAGGATGATCATCTCGGGCAGCGACAGCGCGATCACCGACATCATGAAGGCGAGCACGGTGCCGAGCGCGGCGCCTTTGGCGAGCAGCGCCTCGACCACCGGGATGATGCCGGCGGCGCTCGAATACATGGGAACGCCGAGCAAGACCGCGGCGGGCACCGACCACCAGGCATCGCGGCCCATGATCGAGGCCAGCAGGCTCGCCGGCACGAAGCCGTGGATGAACGCCCCGACCGCGATGCCGGCGATGATCCAGGGCCAGACCTTGCCGACGATCTCGTAAACGGCGTCGAGGCCGGCCTTGATCCGATCGGCGGCGGTGAGCGTTGTCGACGGCAATTCGGCGGCGCCGACGCGAATGTCGCGCACCCAGGCTTCCAGCCAGGCTTCGAGGTGCAGTCGGCCGATGACCCAGCCGGAGACGATGGCGACGGCGAGACCGAAGCCGAGATAGGTGAGGGCGACTTTCCAGCCGACCAGTCGCGAACAGCAGTCCGAGCGCCACCTCGTTGACCATCGGCGCGGCGATCAAAAACGAAAACGTCACGCCGAGCGGTACGCCGGCGCTGACGAAGCCGATGAACAGCGGAACGGCGGAGCAGGAACAGAAGGGCGTCACGATGCCGAGCGATGCCGCCAGCACGTTGCCGATGCCCTCGCGTTTTCCGGCGAGCAGCGCGCGCGTCTTCTCGGCCGAGAAGAAACTGCGCACGACGCCCATGGCGAACACGACCAGCGTCAGCAGCAACAGCACCTTCGGCGTGTCGTAAGCAAAGAAGCTGATCGCCTGGCCGAGGTGGCTCGAAGGTTCAACCGGCAGCAGACCGGCGATCCAGTCGGAGAAGGCGGTCAACTGGCTGTAGGCGAGGCCCCACAGCAGCCAAGCCGGCGACGGTCCAGCCGATCCATTTCGCGGCGGAAGTGTCGGCGCCCGGCGCGCGGTTGCTGACCGATTGAATGGTCATGCCGCTTGCCTTTCCGGTGTGGGCGGCAGCGCCAGTGCGGCGTCGACCAGGGTAACGATTTGCTGCGGAAGTTCGGGCGCGCGGCGGTAGCGCACCCATTGCGCGTCGCGGCGGTCGCTGACGAGGCCGGCGGACTTAAGCGTCGCCATGTGACGCGACATGCGCGACTGGGTCGCGCCCAGCGCCTGCATCAATTCGCAGACGCAATGCTCGCGTCCGTCCCAGACCCGGCGCAGCGCTTCCAGCCGGATCGGTTCCGCGAGCGCCGCTAAAATCGTTGTGGGGACCATCGTTTAAGTCCTTATATGCCTATGCGCATGAGCGCATATACTAGCAAAGAGGCCGCTCCACAAGGGCTCTCAGCGAAATAATAGGCGGCCGCCGAATGGGGCGAGGGGCCGGCCAACGATACAATGGGCTCTAACAGCCGCGTGCGGGCCAAGCGCGCGCGCCGAAATCAGTAGACAAACGCGGTCCGCGGGCGAATTGTCCGCTAAGTGCCAGTCGCGTCATTCGCTGCGGCGCAGAAAGAAAGACCGCCAACGCGGCGGCCTCTCCGAAATCCGAGCAGATGTTTTGATCAGGTGGCTGCGGTGGCAACGGCTTCCGAGAGAGTATTGGCCCCGCTTAGGGACATGAATGGCGGTAGCCGTCATAGCCGAGATAAGTGCCGCTACCCGGATCATAAGACTTGAACCGCCGCATGCAGTCGGCCACCGCGTTGCCACCGTAGCCAGGCTCGTAGGCGTAGGCGCCGTTGTCGTAGTAGGGAGCAGCGAGCAAGCCGCCGAGGATCGCACCGGCGGCAAATCCGCCCCACCCCCGATCGCCATCGTAATAACCTCCGCGATAGCCACCACGGTAGCCACCGCCATGATATCCGCCATGGCCATGCGAAATGCGGCCATTGTTCTGGATGGTGTGATCCGTTTCGGCTTTCGCCGGTGGCGGCGCAGCGGCCGCCACGGCGGCGGCAAGACCGGCGCCGATGAGAGCGAGAGTAATCGTTCGCATGGTGCTGCACTTTCCGTTGTACGGCCCCAGGATTGGGGCAGCTCACTTATGTAAACAACGGCGTCAGGGAAAAGTTCCTGCGGCGGGAACAAGTCCTTGTGAGGGAATCAAAGGCGGAAAGTTCGCAACTTGCGGGCGCGAGGTCGGAACCTGAACTTAGAAAATCGGCTTGGCTTGTCCGTTCCGGGTCATTAGGCGACAAACTATCCCCGACCAAAATTCGCGTTTGTCCGCTGTTGCTCCAAAACCAGACATCGAACGGCGCGCCGAAGATCGTATTCGGCGCGCCGTTTTATCAGTCCGCGCGCTAGGCTTGCGCTTCTTCGTCGTCCTTTTTCTTCTTCTTGGCGGCTTTGGCCGGCTTTTCCTCGGTTTCGGCCGGCGCTGCCTCGGCGTCGGCTTCCGGCTCCTCGCCCTCGCGCAGGGCCTTGGCCGCTTCCGGCTCGAAGAAGGCTTCGGCCGCTTCGAGCGCGGCGGCGGCTTCCTCCTCGGCCTGCTCGCGGCGGACGGTGACGTCCTCGCCGCGCGCGACGCGCTCGGCCTCGCCCGCGCTGCGCGCGACGATGACGGTGATCAGGGTCTCGACTTCCGGATGCAACGCCAACGGCACCTTGTACTGGCCGATGGTCTTGATCGGCGCGTTGAGCGCGACCTGCGAGCGGTTCACCTCGGCGCCGTCGGCATTGAGCATGCCGACGATGTCGCGCGGCGACACCGAGCCGAACAACTGTCCGGACTCGCTCGCCTGGCGGATCACGATGATGGTCTTGCCGTTGAGCGTGGCGGCGATTTTCTCGGCGCCGCCCTTGAGTTCGAGGTTGCGCGTCTGCAGCTCGGCCTTCATGCCCTCGAACTTCGACTTGTTGTCGGCGGTCGCGCGCAAAGCCTTGCCGCGCGGCAGCAGGAAATTGCGGGCAAAGCCGTCCTTCACGCGCACGACGTCGCCCATTTGTCCGAGCTTGCCGATGCGCTCGAGCAGGATCACTTCCATGGTCTTCACTCCTTGATCTGAACTTGGTTGAACCGAATTTGCATTGCCTTCGAATGTCTCTTGGTCAGGTGCGAGCCGGCGGCCCGCGCGTGCGGGTGATGCGCGCGCGCAAGTCGATCGTCGCCTCCACCAGGCCAAGCAGGCTGAGCGCCAGCACCGGCCAGCCGAGCAGCAGGACCGCGGCGTAGACGCCGCTGAGCAGAAACGGGCGGCTCGCCATGCCGCGCGTGATGGTGTGCAGCACCGCGAAGCCGAGCACGCCATAGGCGATCAGCAGGCTCGCCGACACGATGCCGGCGACGATGCCGATCAGGTGGCCGATGAAACTGAGAGCCACGGCGACGGCGAAAGCCGCGGTGAGCGCGCGCGGAAAGGTCATCGCCGAAAGCGCCGGCCACGGCCGCTTCAGCCGTCCGGAAAATTTCACCACCGTCGCCGCCAGCCACAGATTGAGCATGTTGGTGATGGCCGCGACCACCGCCGCCGCCGGCGGGATGGCGCCGACCAGGAAATCGGTCAGCCGGTCGGCATTGCCGAGGCCCGGCGTCCCCGATTGCACGCTCAGCATCGTGCTGAGCGTTTCGCGCAAACCCTTGCGGAAGCTTTCCGCGTCGTGGCCGAAAATGGGGATGGCGATGACCACGACCAGGCCGCCGAGCACGGCGGCCCACACCACCAGCCGCCCCGGCGGATACCAATCGAGCGCCGCCGCGCCGTTGCCGGCCGGCCGCGCCAGCAGCGCCAGATAAGCGAGCCACCAGGCCGGCAGTCCGGCGGCGGCGAGGAAGACAATGAAGAATACCGGGCCGAAAGCGACGCCGAGCGCCGCGGCGCCGACCAGCGCCGCGCCCATGCCCGCCCAATGGCTCCAGCCAAGCCCGGCGATCAGGATCGGCAGCGGCGCGAGATAAAACAGCGGGATCGACAGCCAAACGCCCGACGTCACCGAGGCGAACAGCAAAGCCGCCGCGGCGCCGGCACCAATTCCAATAAGGGCGATCTGCACCATCGCGAGCTGTCCCGCTCCGTTCGAGCGGTTAGAGACGGAAACCTCCGCCCCAACCATCGACTCGCGGGTTGATCCCCGCAAGCCTCGTCGAATTTATCGTATCACACAACTGATCCGCGTTAGCGGATCAGCGAATTACATAAGGCAGCAGACCGAGAAAGCGCGAGCGTTTGATCGCCTGCGCCAATTCGCGCTGCTTCTTGGCCGACACCGCGGTGATGCGGCTCGGCACGATCTTGCCGCGCTCCGACACGTAGCGCTGCAACAGCTTGACGTCCTTGTAGTCGATCTTCGGCGCGTTGGCGCCGGAAAACGGACAGGTCTTGCGTCGGCGGAAGAACGGACGGCGGGCGCCGCCGCCACCACCGCCACCTTGGGAGGATCCGAATGCCATGGTCTATTCCTCCACCGCTGCGGCCGCCGGTGCGGCGTCGTCTTCGGCTTCATCGCGCCGCGGGCGGCGTTCGCCGCGTCCGCGGTCGCCGCGATCCCCACGATCGCCGCGGTCGCCACGATCGTCGCGGTCGGACTTGCGCATCATGGCGGAGGGGCCTTCCTCAAGCGCCTCGACGCGGATGGTGAGATAGCGCAGCACGTCTTCGTTGAGCCGCTCCTGGCGCTCGATCTCGGTGAGCACGGCGGGCGCTGCTTCGACGTTGAGCAGCGTCATATGCGCCTTGCGGTTTTTGCGGATGCGGTAGTTGAGGGACTTCATCCCCCAATATTCGGTCTTGGCGATTTTGCCGCCGGCTTCCGTGATGACGGCGGAAAGTTTGGCGGTCAATTCCTCGACCTGCTGCGCGGACAGATCCTGGCGCGCGAGATAGACGTGTTCGTAGAGGGGCATGAATTGCCTTTCCCTTGTGTTACCCATGTCCTCGATCCTGGCGCCTAGCCCCTCGAGCCCTTCGGGAAAGGCTCGAATGCTCCGAAGGCGGGAACACGGGACGTCGGGCGAACCCGCCCTACCGTTCATGACCGAGGGTCATGAAACGGCCGTCCGTTCAGCTCCCAACCAGGATCGACGGAACGCGCGGGTTATAGGCGGAATAGGCCGAAAAAGGCAAGTACGAGGGGAGCGGTACGGAGGTCAGGCCGCTGCGGGGTTCTGCTCGGCATCTTGGGCCTGCGCGACCTCTTGCAGCCGGTCGGCGAGCTTGACCGCGAGATCGACGCCTTCACGCAACTGACGGACCGCTTCCATGCTGGCGTCGTCGGTTTTGCGCAATTGCTTGAGGGCTTCCAGCAGCCGTTCGAGATTGTCGGCCATCAATTGCTGGCGGAAGCCCGCATCCTCGCGCGCGCGCGCCAAGTCCTCGTCGGTGACCAAATGGCTCATGCAACGGCCTAATCGGCAATAATAACCCACTTTAGCCCTGTGAATCTTTGCGCTTGGTTACCGCGGCCGGCACAACTTGACAGGGGCGGCTTTCGCGGTGTCTTTCGGCTCTATTCCGATAAAAAACAGAGATTGCGAGGGGGGATATGGCGGTCGCCTTTGTATTTCCGGGCCAGGGCAGCCAGGCGGTCGGCATGGGCAAGGCGCTGGCCGATGCCTTCCCGTCCGCCCGGCAGGTATTCGAGGAAGTCGATGCGGCGCTCGGCGCCAAGCTGTCGACAATCGTCTTCGAAGGGCCCGCCGACACGCTCACCCTCACCGAGAACGCGCAGCCGGCGCTGATGGCGGTATCGCTCGCCACCTTGCGCGTGCTGGAAGGGGAAGCCGGCCTCGATCTCAAGCGCGACGTCCAATTCGTCGCCGGCCATTCGCTCGGTGAATATTCCGCGTTGGCCGCGGCCGGCGCCTTCACCATCGCCGACACCGCAAAGCTTTTGCGCATTCGCGGGCAGGCGATGCAGAAGGCGGTGCCGGTCGGCGTCGGCGCCATGGCGGCGCTGATCGGGCTCGAATTCGACGCCGCGGTCGCGGTCGCAGCGGAAGCGGCGCAAGGCCAGGTCTGCCAGGCTGCCAATGATAATGGCGGCGGCCAGGTGGTGGTGTCGGGCGACAAGGCGGCGGTTGAGCGCGCCGTGGAAATCGCCAAGAAGAAGGGCGCTAGACGTGCCATGCTGCTGCCGGTGTCCGCGCCCTTCCATTGCGCGCTGATGCAGCCGGCCGCCGACGCCATGGCGCAGGCGCTGGCGCAGGTGAACGTCAAGCCACCGGTCGTGCCGGTGGTGGCGAACGTGCTGGCGAAACCGATCGGGGAACCGGCCGAGATCGTGGCGGCGCTGGTTGCCCAAGTCACCGGCACGGTGCGCTGGCGCGAGTCGGTTGCCGCCATGGCGGCGGCTGGCGTCAAGGATTTTTACGAAGTGGGGGCTGGCAAGGTATTGAGCGGTCTCATCAGGCGCATCGCCGAAGGCGCGACCGCCAATGCGATCAACAACCCCGACGATATCGCCACGTTCAAGGCGAGAAGGAGTTTTTGATGTTCGATCTCAGCGGTAAGACCGCGCTGGTGACGGGTGCGACCGGCGCCATCGGCGGCGGCATCGCCCGCGCGCTGCACGGCCAGGGCGCGACAGTCGCGCTGTCAGGCACGCGGCGCGAGGTGCTCGATGCGCTTGCCGCGGAACTCAAGGACCGCGTGCACGTGCTGCCCTGCGATCTCGCCGACAAGGACGCGGTCGAGGCGCTGGTGCCGGGCGCGGAAGCGGCCATGGGCAAGCTCGACATCCTGGTCGCCAATGCCGGCGTCAATGCGGACAATCTGTTCGTCAGTTTGACCGACGAGGCCTGGGATAAGGTCATCGCGGTCAACCTGACCGCGACGTTTAGGCTTACCCGCGCGGCGGTGAAAACGATGATGCGCCGGCGCTGGGGCCGCGTGATCGGCATCGCCTCGATTGTCGGTTTCACCGGCAATCCGGGGCAGGGCAATTACACCGCCTCGAAGGCGGGGCTGGTCGGCATGATGAAGTCGGTGGCCGCCGAATACGCCAAGCGCAACGTCACCGCCAATTGCATCGCCCCCGGCATCATCGCCAGCGCCATGATCGACCGGCTCAACGACAAGCAGCGCGAGGGCATTGTGGCAAGGGTCCCCGCCGGCCGGCTCGGCGCACCGGGCGACGTGGCGGCCGCGGCGGTCTATCTCGCCTCCGAGGAAGCCGGTTACGTCACCGGGCAGACCATTCATGTAAACGGCGGTATGGCGATGTTCTAGCGCATGATCTCGAAAAGCCTGTCCTCGACTTGATCGGGGATGGCCACCGGCTTTCGGGTAAGATCATGAGCCAATAAGCGGTTTAAATGCTTGGCTTTCCAGGGCTTGCCCGGTTACACCGGCCCGCGCTAGTCAACGCATTTGAAGTATGGTAACCGAATTTCGGCCCGGCTGGGGCGGCCGATAGCGGATCGAACGACTGACACTCCGCGATCGGCGGCCGTCACACCGCCGTCAACCACGACGAGGCCATTGCCGCGATGGTTGCGTTCCGGTCCCGGTCGCAGCCCAATCTGAAAAGCACGAGGATGGAACGATGAGCGATATTGGCGAGCGGGTGAAAAAGATCGTCGTGGAGCACCTCGGGGTCGAACCCGACAAGGTGACCGAGCAAGCGAGTTTCATCGACGATCTTGGCGCCGATAGTCTCGACACCGTCGAGCTCGTGATGGCTTTCGAGGAGGAATTCGGCTGCGAGATTCCTGACGATGCCGCCGAAACGATCTTGACCGTCGGCGATGCCGTTAAATTTCTCGAAAAGAACGCTAAAAGCTGAGCGCAAGCCCGCGCGGCTACTCGATCGCTTCATTCGTCGCTGACGTGTGGGCTATGCCCCGGTGGAGCATAGGAGCGTGGTGTTTGGCTCGGAGCCGGTCATGAGACGTGTCGTCGTCACCGGAATGGGGATGGTCACGCCGCTCGGTTGCGGTGTGGAGCCGACATGGGCCCGCCTGCTCAAGGGCGAAAGCGGTGCCAAGCAGATCGACACGTTCGACGTCTCCGACATTTCCTGCAAGATCGCTTGCATAATTCCGCGCGGCGACGGCTCGAACGGCACCTTCAATCCCGATCAATGGATGGAGCCGAAGGAGCAGCGCAAGGTCGACGACTTTATCGTCTATGCCATGTGCGCGGCCAAGCAGGCGCTCGACGACGCCGGCTGGCGGCCGGAAAGCTATGAGGATCAGACCTCGACCGGCGTGCTGATCGGCTCAGGCATCGGCGGCGTCGAAGGTATTGCCGACATGGCCGTCGTTTTGCACGAGAAGGGACCGCGCCGGGTGTCGCCGTTCTTCATCCCCGGCCGCATCATCAATCTCGCCTCCGGCTTCGTCTCCATCGAATTCGGCCTCAAGGGCCCCAACCACGCGGTGGTCACCGCCTGCTCGACCGGCGCGCACGCCATCGGCGACGCCGCGCGCATGGTCGCGCTCGGCGATGCCGACGTGATGGTCGCCGGCGGCACCGAATCGCCGGTCAACCGCATGGCGCTCGCCGGCTTTGCCGCCTTGCGCGCGGTGTCGACCGGTTTCAACGACGAACCCAAGCGCGCCTCGCGCCCCTACGACAAGGATCGCGACGGCTTCGTGATGAGCGAGGGCGCCGGCGCGGTCGTGCTGGAAGCGCTCGATCATGCCAAGGCGCGCGGCGCCAAGATCTACGCCGAGCTCGTCGGCTACGGCATGTCGGGCGACGCCTATCACATTACGGCGCCGGCGCCGGACGGCGACGGGGCATTCCGCTGCATGAATATGGCGATCAAGCGCGCGGGCATTTCCGCCGGCGACATCGATTACATCAACGCGCACGGCACCTCGACGCCGCTCGGCGACGAGATCGAACTCGGCGCGGTGCAGCGCATGGTCGGCAATGGCGCCGGCCGCATTTCGATGTCGTCGACCAAATCCTGCATCGGCCATTTGCTCGGCGCCGCCGGCGCGGTGGAGGCGATCTTCTCGATCCTGGCGATCCGCGACCAGGTCGCACCGCCCACCATCAATCTCGATAATCCCTCGGTCGATACGCCGATCGATCTGGTGCCGCACGTGGCGCGCAAGCGCGAGATCGGCACAGTTTTATCGAATTCGTTCGGTTTCGGCGGAACCAATGCCTCGCTGATCTTCAGCCGCTTTAGCGACTAGGCCGCCATGCCGGCCTCAAGCTTTCGCCATAATTCTTCCTAACGTGCGAAAGCTGCTATTGATTTCCGATCGCGCCGCGGCCGGACTGGGCGCCCCGCGTAAAGCCGATCGAAAGACGCGCGCGGGCGACCGGCGAACAGGAGATTGAGCGAAGGGTGAGTTTTCCGGTGCCGATAGCGGGAGCGGACGCTTGAATACCAAGCCACCGCAAGGCGGCGAGGGCCGCGCTCCGCCGCCGCGGCCCGCCGCGCCGCATTCGGCGCGCGCCGCTGCCAAGGCGGGCCCCAATGCGGGGCCTATTCCGGTGCCGCCGCCGCCGAGCGCCAAGCTGCCGCGTAGCCCACGTGCCGCGCTCGAGCCGGAAAGCGTGCCGCTGCCCAAGCGCCGCTCGCATCGGGTGCGCCATCCGCTGGTGATCGTCGGCAACGCGATCTTCACGGTGCTGATCGTGGTCTCGGTCGCCGTCGGCGGCGCGCTTTACCTCGGCAAGCAGCGCTTCGAGGCGCCTGGCCCGCTGCCGCAGGACAAGGTGGTCAATATTCCGCGCGGCCTCGGCATCCGCGATATTTCCGAACTGCTGGCGCGCGAAGGCGTGATCGATCAGCCCTGGGTGTTCATCGGCGGAGTGTTGGTGCTCAAGGCGCGCGGCGACCTCAAGCACGGCGAATACCGCTTCGCCAAGGGCGCGAGCCTCGCCGACGTGGTCAACACCATCATCGAAAACAAGGTGGTGCAGCACGCGCTGACCATCCCCGAGGGGCTCACTTCCGAGCAGATCGTCGCCAAACTGTTGGAGAACGACGCGCTCTCCGGCCGGATCAAGGAAATCCCGCGCGAGGGTACGTTGTTGCCGGAGACCTACAAATTCACCCGCGGCATGGCGCGCGAACAGATCATCCAGCGCATGCAACAGGCGCACAAACGCCTGCTGGCGGAGATCTGGGACCACCGCATGCCGGATCTGCCGATCAATGCGCCGGAGCAACTGGTCACGCTCGCCTCCATCGTGGAAAAGGAAACCGGCCGGGCGGACGAGCGCTCGCGCGTGGCCTCGGTCTTCGTCAACCGGCTCAAGAACAAGATGAAGCTGCAGTCCGATCCGACCATCATCTACGGACTGACCGGCGGCAAAGGCTCGCTCGGCCGCCCCATCCTGAAGAGCGAGATCGAGCAGCCGACGCCTTATAATACCTACGTTATCGACGGCTTGCCGCCGGGTCCGATCGCCAATCCCGGCCGCGCCTCGCTCGAAGCCGCCGCCAACCCGGCGCGCACCAAGGACCTCTATTTCGTCGCCGATGGCTCAGGCGGCCACGTCTTCTCCGACAATTACGCCGAGCACCAGAAGAACGTGACGCGCCTGCGCGTGATCGAGAAGAACACCGACCCGGCGCCGGCCAAGAAATAGCGGTCAAGAAATACCGAGTCAAGAAATAGCACGCACTTGTGAGCGCCTGGGGCCGCCGCTAAGGTCGCCGCCACTTTTGGACCGCCAACCAATCCGAGATCGAACCCCGATGGCCTTGTCGAGCATGACCGGTTTCGCTCGCGGCCACGGTGTCGCCGGCGCTTATGCCTGGAGCTGGGAGCTCAAATCGGTCAACGCCAAGGGCCTCGATTTGCGGCTGCGCCTGCCGCCGGGCTGGGACGCCATCGAAGTGCCGGCGCGTTCGCGCGGAACGGAGAAGCTCTCCCGCGGTACCGTCTATGCGAACCTCACGGTCGAGCGCAAAGGCGTGGCGCCCGCGGTCAAGGTAAACGAGGCCGTGCTCAACGCCGTGCTGGCGACGCTCAAGAGCCTGCACGGCAAGGTCGAAGCTTCGCCGCCAACGCTTGACGGCATCCTGTCGCTCAAGGGCGTGATCGAGATCACCGAGGAAGACGAGCGCGAGGAGGACCGGCGCGCAGCCGAGGCGGCAATCCTGTCAGGTTTCGACCAGGCGCTCGCCGATCTCCTCGCCATGCGGCACGAGGAGGGCGCAACGCTCGGCCGCCTCTTGTCGGCGCGGCTTGCCGAAATCTCGGCGCTGGCCGCGCGCGCGGAGGCCGCCCCCGGCCGCAAGCCGGAAGCGATCAAGGCGCGGCTCGCCGAACAAGTGGCGACGCTGCTTGCCGCCTCGCAGCGTTTCGACAGCGACCGGCTGCACCAGGAAGCCATCATGCTCGCCAGCAAGGCCGATATCCGCGAGGAACTCGACCGGCTCGCCTCGCATGTGGCGCAGGCCGAGAGGCTGCTCGCCGACGGCGGGCCGGTCGGCCGCCGGCTTGATTTTCTGGCGCAGGAACTCAACCGCGAATTGAATACGCTCACCGCCAAAGCCAACGACGTCGATCTCACCAATATCGGCCTGGAGCTGAAAAGCACGGTCGAGCAGTTCCGCGAGCAAGTGCAGAACCTGGAGTGACGATGGCCAAGACGCTACCGGAAAAAGCGACGGTTGCCCGGCGCGGGCTGATGCTGGTGCTCTCGTCGCCCTCGGGCGCCGGCAAGACCACGCTGTCGCGCCGCCTGCTCGACGAGGACAAAGGCGTGGCGCTGTCGGTGTCGGTGACGACGCGCAAAATGCGGCCGGGCGAAAAGGACGGCCGCGACTACACGTTCATCGACCGCAAGCGGTTTGACGCGCTGATCTCCAAGGACGAACTGCTGGAATGGGCCGAGGTGTTCGACAATTACTACGGCACGCCACGTAAGCCGGTGATGGACGCGCTCGCCGCCGGCCGCGACGTCCTGTTCGACATCGACTGGCAGGGCACCCAGCAATTGCGCGAGAAGGCGCGCGGCGATCTGGTCAGCGTGTTCATTTTGCCGCCTTCGGTCCCCGAGCTTGAGCAGCGGCTGCACAAACGCGCGCAAGACGATTACGAGACCATCCATCGCCGCATGGCGAAGGCTTCCGACGAGATGAGCCACTGGGCCGAATACGATTACGTGGTGATCAACCGCGAACTCGCGCAGGCCTACGCCGACGTCAAAGCGGTTCTCGCCGCCGAACGGCTCAAGCGCGAGCGCCAGCCCGGCCTGTCCGACTTCGTGCGTGGACTGCAGGCGAAGTTGTAGGGCGCGGACCTCTAAATAAGAAAAATCACTTGGCCCCTGAAAAATACGTCGGCCAGCGCCATAAACGAACGGCAATTATCTTTTGCCGAGAACTCGTTGCGCTCCTTGGCGATCGCCAGCAAGAGGAACGCAACAGCGATTGTGAACAACAACGCCCCGAAGCTGATCGTCGTCAGCCACGCACTGGCAAACATCGAATTGTCCGTGCTCCAGGGCAATATCGCGCTGAGCGGCGTGTGCAGCAGGACTTGCGCGCCAAAGGCGCCCAAGACCAGGATCGTCGGCCATCGTGAAATCAACGGATCGTTGCGACCGCGCCAGAACTCGTATGCGGTGAGCCAGATATAGGCCGTTATGATGCCGGAGCCGAGCAGAACGCGGACATTCTGCGACTCCGCCACGAACGGCAATCGGCTGGCGAGCAACCAAACGACGGCTCCGGCGAACAGCGCAAACGGTTGTACGGAGCGCCCGCCGAACACGCGGGCGCCCATCCACGTCAAGGCGAATGAAATAAACAAAATCGCGTTGGCAAGATCGATCGTGATGAGCATCGGAAACGTTGCCGTACATGCCGAATAGGAAGATGGAGCAGGCGCGCAACAAATAGGCAAAGCCCCACCAGACGATCGCATGAATGCTTTTGTTCTGCGCCCAGGCAAACAACAAAAGCAGCCCAAGCATGGCTTCAATATCGATGGTCATGGTGAGAAGCGCGTCTAAACCGATCTGCATAGATTGCTATCCAAAGGATCGCTCGATCCCGAAGCTGACGGATGATGATTGCAACGCTAGCGAACGTGAATGAAAAATCGGATAAGACGGCAACATCACGCGGGTACGATTGCCGCGACACTTCCGCCAATCTTCGCATTCGATGAAAATGCGACGATCGATAGTGGTATGATACCGCTCGGAACTTTTGCCGGGTATTTCGTTACGCCGTCAGCACCACGCGGCCGACAATCTTGCCGGCGCGCAGGTCGTCGAGCGTCTGCGAGGCTTGCGCGAGCGGCCGCTCGGCGATCGGCGGCGGGGCGATGTTCTTTGCGCGCACCAGGTCGATCAGTTCGCGCGCTTCGGTGAGCGTGCCGGTCTGCGTGCCCTCGATGCACATGGCCTTGAGCGGGAACATGGCGACCGCGGTCGAATAGCCGCCGCCGATCAGGCCGGTGACCACCACTTTGCCGCCCTTGGCCAGCACGCCGGTGGCAAAGGCGAGCGATTTGTCGGAGCCGGCGAAATCGACCGCCGCATAGATGCCGCCGCTCGCTTTCATGCAGCGCCTTGCGCGCGTTTGCGTCCGCCGGATCGAAGGCGGCTTGCGCGCCGGCGGCAAGCGCCGCCTCGCGCTTCTTGGCGTCGATGTCGGCGACGTATGGCGCCGTGCCGTACATCGCGCGCGCAAGCGCCAGCCCCATCAGCCCGACGCCGCCGAGGCCGACCAGCAAAAGCGGCGCGCGCGCGGCGCGGTCCGCAGAGCCGCTTCAGCGCGGCGTATGCGGTCAGTCCCGAACACATCAGCGCGCCGGCGTAAGACGACGACAGCGGCGCGTGCTCGATCAGATAACGCGGGTGCGGCACCAGCACATGCGTGGCGTAGCCGCCGTCGACCGTAATGCCGAGATGGCGCGGCGCGACGCAGATGTTCTCGTCGCCCACTTTGCAGGCCGGGCATTCCCCGCAGCCGATCCAGGGATAGACCGCGACCTTGGCTGCCGGGTTTGGCGTCCGCCTGCGGCCCGGCGCTCTCGACAACGCCGGCGATCTCATGGCCAAGGGTGAACGGCAGCGTGCGGCCGCTGCGCACGTCGAGCTGCTTGCCGTCGCCGAGCAGGAAATAGCCGTCTTGCATGTGCAGGTCGGAATGGCAGACGCCGCAGCGCGCAATGCGCACCAGCACTTCGTGCCTTGCGGGCTGGGGAGCCTCGACGACGGTCTCGCACAACGGGGCGCCATAGGCGGTCAGCGATTGGCGGTGCATCTGCATGAGCGGACTTTACACCGCGGCTTTCGCCTGCCCAGAGAAAATATTGGCCAGCCTCACGAACCCCTCTACCGGAATATTCCTCCGCCCGCGCGGTCGGCTCGATTTGGGCGGCGGCGAGCAGCGCCAGCGCGTCGACGCCGAGCGTCTTGAGGCTCTGGCGCAGCATCTTGCGGCGCTGGCCGAACGCCGCCTCGGTGACCCTCTGCAAGGCGGCGGCGTCGCAGGCAAGCGGTTCAGCGCGCGGGATCAGCCGCACCACCGAGGACGTCACCTTGGGCTGCGGCACGAAAGCCGACGGCGCCACGTCGAACATGATCTTGCTCTCGCAGCGCCAGTTTGCCAGCACCGCCAGTCGGCCGTAAGATTTGTCGCCGACTTTGGCGGTAATGCGCAGCGCCACCTCGCGCTGGAACATCAGCACGGCGACATCGTACCAGGGCGGCCAGGGCCCGGTGAGCCAGCCGATCAGCAGCGCGGTCGCGATATTGTAGGGCAGGTTGGCGATTAGGCGCGCGCGATGCCCAGCCAAATGCGCGCGCGCATCGAAGGCGAGCGCATCGCCGGCGACGATCTCGAGCCGGCCCGGATAATGCGCGGCGATTTCCTCGAGCGCGGCGATAGCGCGTTGATCGCGTTCGACGGCGATCACGCGGGCCGCGCCTTGCGCCAGCAGCGCGCGCGTCAATCCGCCCGGTCCGGGGCCGATCTCGACAACCGTTACGCCGGCAAGCGATCCGCCGGCGCGCGCGATGCGCGCCGTCAGATTAAGATCGAGCAGGAAATTCTGGCCGAGCGACTTCTTGGCGGTGAGGCCATGCCGGCGGATGACCTCGCGCAGCGGCGGCAGGTCGTCGATCTGGGCCATTTAAACCACCCGCTCGTCCCCGCGAAAGCGGCGACCCACGGCGTCTCGTTCTGACTCTGTCATCATGGCGCTGAATTCCCGCTTACGCGGGAATGAGCGGAGTTTTTACATTCGCCGAAAGCCGCGCGGCGAGCGCCAGCGCCGCCACCAGGCTCGACGGATCGGCTTTGCCGGTGCCGGCGATGTCGAAAGCGGTGCCGTGATCCGGCGAGGTGCGCACGAAGGGCAGGCCGAGCGTCACGTTCACCGCGCGCTCGAAGGCGAGCGTCTTGATCGGGATCAGCGCCTGGTCGTGATACATGCACAACGCGACGTCGTAGCCGGCGCGCGCGCGTTCGTTAAACAGCGTGTCGGCCGGCAGCGGCCCGACCGCGTCGATGCCTTCCGCGCGCAGCCGCGCGACCGCCGGCGCCACGATGGCGGCGTCTTCAACGCCAAGCGCGCCTTCCTCCCCGGCATGCGGGTTGAGACCGGCGACCGCGAGGCGCGGGCGCGCGATGCCGAAGCGCGCGGTCAGGTCGCGAGCGACGATGCGCCCGGTTTCCACCACGAGGTCGGCGGTCAGGTGCGAGACCACCTCGCGCAGCGGCAGATGGATGGTCACCGGCACCACCGCGAGTTCGGCGACCACAGCATCATCACCGGATGCACCGGCTTGCCGGTCGCCTCGGCGGCGAGCCGGGCAAGGAATTCGGTGTGGCCCGGCTCGGCAAAGCCGGAACGGTAGAGCACATTCTTGGCGACCGGGTTGGTGACCAGCGCGGCGGCTTCACCGGCCAGCACGTCGGCGACGGCGCGGCGGATCGAGGCGATGGCGGCCGGCGCGCTGCTAGCGTCGGGCTTGCCGGGCGCCGCGGTGATGGGCAGGCCGAGCGGGACGACCGGCAAGGCGCGCTCGAAGGCGGCGGCGGCCTGCGCCGGCGCGACGGTGGCGAGCGGCACGTCGAGGCCGAGGACGCGGGCGCGCTCGCGCAAGAAATCCGGCTCGCCGATGAGATAGAAAGCCGGCAGATCGAGCTCGACGCGGCGGCGCCAGACGGCGAGCGTCAGATCGGGGCCGATGCCGGCCGGCTCGCCGATCGTCAAGGCCAAGGGAAGGCCGGCGGCTGCGCTCATTTGTATTCGATCATCGCGGATTTGCGGATTTCGTCGAGAAATCTGTTGGACTCGGCCTCGAACCGCTTGGCGAAAAAGCTCTTGGCGCACTTCGCGCTTGAGCGGCGAGTCGGTCTTGCTTTCGCGCTTGTCGCACAGAGCGAACATCTGCAGGCCCTGCGCCGTCGGCTCCGGCGTGGTCAGGTGGCCGATCGGGATGCTGTCGAGCACCTCGCGCAGTTGCGGCGCGAGATCGGACGAACTGCGCGTGACCGGCTCGCGCACCGCCACGTCGCGCAGCGCGCGCGATACGGCCAGGCCCTCGTTGCAGTTGACGAAGCGCGAGCGCAGGTTTTCCGCGACGTGCCGCCGCGCATCCACCACCGCCGCGCTGGAACCGGGCGGGACCAGGACCATGACCGGGTAGAGCGTGTAGATGTGGCCGACCACGTCGGCCTCATTGGCGTTGCGCTCGCGCAGCGCGTTGTTGACTTCCGCTTCGCTGACTTGCAGCGACGCGCCGAATTTGCCGCGCACCAATTGGGTCCAGGTCAATTCGGCGCGGATGCGCGCCTTGAGCGTGCTCGGCGCGATGCCGGCGCGCTCGATCATCTGGGTGAACTGCTGCACCGGCGCGTGCTGGGCCCGCGCCATGTTGGCGAAGGTCTGGTCGACTTCCGCTTCGGGCACCTCGAAGCCGTAGCTCTTGGCCTTGGCGATCTTGATACGGTCGTCGATCAGCGCGTTGATGACCTCCTGACGCGGAGGTGCCTTGTGTGTCGTCAGCGCGATCAGCTTGGAGCGCTGCTCGATGTCGTAGGCGGTGATCGGCGAGCCGTTGGCGATCGCCACCACCTGCGCGACGGCGGTTGCCGGCGCGGCGAGGCCCGCGGCCAGCACGGCCATCGCCGCCCATCGGCGCCAACCATCAAATTTCACGCTTGTCCTCGGCATCGCGACTTCCATTGCAGCGCCCGCTCGCGGTCGGCTTCCGCTTTCCGCCGGCGTCCCATCAAAGCCCGCCAATCCCGCTGACCCCCTGGCTCACCGCGGCGCCGCCGAGCGTGCGCAAGGTCAGTTGCAGCATGATCTGGTGATCGGCCGACGGGTTCCCACTATAGACGTAATTGGTAACGTAATTCAGGGCCAAGATGAGGCAATCGTCGACATAGCCGAGGCCGATCCGGGTCTGGTCGAATTTGCCGGCATTGATGTCATAGCGCGCGGCGCCGAGCAGCACCCAATTGGCGTCGAGCTTGAGCGAGCCGGTGCCGAGAATGCCCTGGCGGCGGTCGAGGAAGCCGATCTGCGGCTGGGCGGCGTAGTCGCCATAGAGCAGGCCGGCGCTCCAGCGGTCGAAGTGGGCCGTGGCCTCGAGTTCGGTGCGCCGCACCGCGAAACTGTCGTTGTCGAAGCGGAAGCGCGAGGTGAAGGTATAGGTCTTGTTGGGCTGGTAGGAGACCCGCGCCACGTAGTCGGAGAGCGTGGTATCGAGCCCGCTGTTGAGGCCGGCATTGGCGATGTCGCCGGCGGCGAACGAATTCTGCCCGAACAGGCTGTAGGACTGGCCGAACAGCGCGTTGACCGAAGCCGCCTTGGTTGAATTGCGCCGTGTACTGCACGCCGTAATTGGCGCGGCCGCCGCCCTCGACGCGGTCCCAGCCGGAGAATTTGTCGACGCGGAACAGATTGCTGTCGTCGAAGATCAGGCTTTGCGCGTCCTCGTTCGGCCATTTGCCGATCTGCGTTTCGTTCGGCCGCGCGATGATCTGGGCGATCGGCTCCACCGTCTGCGTGCCCCAGGATTCGACGCTGATGAACGGGTAGCGGTATTCGAGGCCCACCGTCGGCATGGCGCGCACCAGTTCGCTGTTGCCGGTGCCGATGTAGTTCGCCACGCCAGGATCGGAATTGATCTGCATGGAGGCGGCGTCGGCGCGCAGCGACGCGAAGGGCGTGAACACCTGGCCGAATGAATCGGTGTAGCTCGCGCGCCAATGCGTCTCCGCCGAAAAGCGGCTGTAGGTGCCGGGGATGCCGCGCAACAGGCAGTTGATCGAATTTTTGATCGCCGGATTGGCGGTCTGCGTGCAGGTGCCGCCGTTCAGCGCGGTCTGCGTGACGGCGTCGAAATTGGCCTGGTTGCGCGTCAGGCTGGTGAAGTTGAGGTTGTAGCCGAGCTCGCCGCCGAGCACCGGATGATCGAACGTGTAGGTGTAATCGACCACCGGATGGATGACCGGGATCTGGTTCTGCACGTCGGCTTCCGAGAAGCCGAGATAATAGATCGAGCGGGCGTCGAAATAACTGCGGTTGCCCTTGCCGGTGAGATAAATCTGCGAGACGCCTTCGGTGATGCGGGTTCTGTAGCGGATTGGTGATGCGGTAGCGCGACAGATGCGGGTTGTAGTCCTGCAGGAAGGTGCGTGTCGGACAGCATCAGCGCGTTCCAGCCCCAGGTCCAGTGGCGGTGAGGGCGAACTGGCCCGCGCTTTCCACGCTGCCGCGCCAATCGCGATAGCCCGGCGTCGGCATGCCGTCATTGTGCGCTGGAAATAGCTCCGGCTCGGATTGGTGGATGCCGGCGGCGCGGATCGAATAGGCGCCGTTGATCAGGCGCTGGCGGAATTCGCCCTGCATCAGCAGGCCTTGCTTGGAGGTGATCATCGGCGCGATCGTCGCGTCGTAGTCCGGCGCCAGCGCCCAGTAGTAGGGTACTTCGAGCGCGACGCCGTATTTCGAGCTCGAATTGATCGTCGGCATCAACATGCCGGTTTTGCGCTTGACGGTCGGATCGGGCGCCGAGAAGTAGGGCAGCCAGACGAGCGAACGACCGAAGAATTCGAGGTGGGCGTCCTCGAAATACATCATCTTTTCGCCCTGGTCGTGAATGATGCGCGCGGCTTTCACCTGCCAGAGCGGCGGCTTCCTCGGGTCGTCCTTGCAAGGCGCGCAAGCGGTGTAGACGCCGTTATGCAGGACGGTGAAGTTGCCGCCGGTGCGCTCGGCGCGCGCGGCCGCCATGCGGGTCTGGTCGGGGGCGTCAAGCCGCAGCGAGTCGACGAACCCGTCGCGATAGTCGTCCGACAGATCCATGATGCTGCCATAGGTGACCTTGCCGTCCTCTTCGCGGAGCTGGACGTTGCCCTCGGCGTGCAGGCGCTTGGAGGTCTGATCGTAGACCACGCGGTCGGCTTGCAGCGTCGAGCCGCCATAGTAGATCTGCACGTTGCCGACGGCGGCGACGCGATGATTGACGTAGTCGTAATTGATCTCGCGCGCCTGCACGAGCATCTGCTTCTGCCCGGACTTGTCGCGCTCGATGGCGATCTTGGAGCGCGGCGGCGGCGGCGGGCGCTGCGGGAACTGCAGGTCCTGCGCCATCACCGGCGCGGACGCGAGCAAGCCGCCGCAGACCGCGAGGCCGAGGACGGCGATAAAGGCGGCGACGCCGCGCCGGCGCGGCCGGCGCAACTCTGGACGAGCGCAAGCTGGCGCCGCCATCACCCGTCCTCCTGGTACAACAACGCAATAAACCCGGTCAGGCCCCCGACAAGCACAGGCAGCCAAGCCGCTGCCACAGGGGACATCAGCTCGGCCTTGCTCAAATCCTCAGTCACTTTCGATAAGAACGTAAAGCAGAAAGCCCAGTGCCACGCCACTTAAAACCATCTTCTGCACCCCGCCGAAGCGGAAGAACCGTAAACTGACGGCGGCGGCAAGGAAAACCATGGCGGCCAGCAAAAACGGCCGCGCCAGAAGCTTCTGGAACTGCAGTCTATAGCCTGCGGCGCCAAGCCCTGCGTGCTCCGCAATCTTGATATACAGTGGTAGTTCCCAAAATGGCACGGTTTCCGGGCGTCGCAAAACTTTCACGGACCTGTTCCGGCGTCAGGCTGGTCTTGAGCTGGAACACGCGGATGGTCGACCGGCAGCACCCCCAATTCGTTGATGCGGGCATCGCGCAGTTCCCACACCCCCGGCTCCAGTACCGCCGCGCGCGCCTCGATGCGCTGCTTGAAATGCCCGGCATTGTCGAAGGTGAAGATGGTCACGCCGTTGAGGTTGACGCCCTGGTCGCGGCTGGTCTTGGCGTTGATGATCGCCATGCCGTCGCTGCTGCGCTGGCTGGTCCAGTAGTTGCTGCCGATGAGCGCGTCCGGGTTCTGCCCGAACAGCTCGGCTTCGTAGCGCTTCGAGCGCTCCTGCATGACTGGCGGAGACCGGATTGTAGACCGTGGTGGCCAGGACGCCGAGTACGAAGGCGACGATCAGCGCCGGCGCGATGAATTGCCAGGCCGACATGCCGGACGAGCGGGCGACCACCAGCTCCAGCCGCCGCGACAGATCGAGGTAGCAGGACATGGCCGCGATCAGCACGCAGAACGGCATGATCCGCTCGGTCACCTGCGGCACCCGGTAGAACGAGGTCTTCGCCACCAACAGCGCCGAGACGTGCGGGATGTCGCTCGAGCGGCGCATCAACTCGATATAGTCGAGCAGCGCCACCAGCGCGAAAATGCCGACGAATACCAACAGCGTCGCGCTCAGGAAACGCAGCCCGAAATAACGCGCCAGGGTTCCGCCGACTATCTGCATCGTGTGCTCATGATGTGGCGAGGCGCTGGGCGATGCGCTCGGTGAGCGTGGTGAGCCAGTTGGCGAAGGCCGCGGGCGGCTCCAGGATCAGGCCGCGGTGGATCACGTAGAGCCCGCCGCCGCAGGCTAAGATCATCGCCACGTATTGCAACGACAGCAGCCACGGGAATATTGGCGCCGAACACGGTGGAGACGAAGCCGGCGAGCCGGAGCAGCGCCACCCCGCCGATGGCGCCCGAACATCGACACCGTGCGGCTTTGCCGGTTGGTGCGCGGCGCGCCCAGATAGGCGAAGGCGATGATCACGAAGGCGATCGGATAAAGCGGCGCGATCAGCCGGTCGTGCAGTTCGGCGCGGAACTGGCCCGGCTGCTCGATGAAGAACTGGTCGCCGGCGTCGGGCGAAATCAACTGCCAGAGATAGCGCTCGCGGATCGAGTATTTCACCGCCTGCGCGCCGCCGGCGAACTGCGACAGGTCGAACGCGTAGCGGTCGAACACGACCATGGCCGGGTCGCGCTGGTTGAGGTCGTGGCGCTGCACGATGCCTTTCTGCAGGATCAGGAAGGTGCCGTTGTCGTTGTCGATGAGCTCGCCGATCTCCGACATCACGGTGATGCGCTCGGCCGGATTGCGCCGGTCGTCGAGGAAGATGCCGAGCAACTGGCCGCTGCGGTTGCGTTCGCGGATATGGATGGTGACGCCGTTTTCGATCGAGGTGAAACGGCCGGGCTGCACGATCGTGCTCACCACGTTGGCGCGCACCTCGGTGAGCCAGTCGCGCAGCATGCGCAGGCCCTTGGGCGCGAAATAGGCGCCGATCGCCATCACGAACAGCGACACCACCAGCGTCACGGACAGGAAGGCGCGGAACAGGATCCACGGCGACATGCCGGCCGAATTCATCACGATGATTTCCGAGTCGGTCGACAGCTTGTTGAGCACGTGCGCGACCGCGATCAACAGCGCGATCGGCGCGATCACCAGAACGAGCAGCGGAATGATCAGCCCGGTGATGCCGACGAATACCAGGATCGTCTGCCCCTGACCGGTCATCAGGTCGATGTCGCGCAACGCCTGGGTAACCCAGATCACGGCGGTCAAGCTGACCAGGACGACCAGAAAGGCGCCAAATGTCGTGCGGAAGATATATCGGCTGATCGACCCCATCCGACGCGTCGTCCCCCAATGCAGGCGCACAAAGCCCTCCGCCCGGCACCCCCCGGACGCAGAGCGCAAACCAGCTTAAGTCCCAACCCCCGTCAGGTTTACCTTGATCCTTCGACAAAGTGGCCGCGCAAAGGCAAAGCCGTTGAACATGCACAACAAAAGGTAAAAGCCGCCGGCCCGATGCCTGCGCCGGGGCCCCGATTCGGGCAAGCGAATGGGGCAAAAATGCCGGTATTTAGGGGGTCGGTTCCGCGGACCCGTTGAAAACCCTGGACTTGAGGGGTTTCGGGGCTTTGCAGTGGCCGGCGCGGCGGGCCATATGGCTATCGAAGTACCTCGTTTGCCCTGATTGAGGATCAAGCCGATGTCCGACGCCCTGAAGCTGGGGTTTGCCCCGTTCGCCGCACCCGCGACGGGCGTTCTCATCGTGTTCTGCGACGACGCGCTCAAATTCGGCCGTGCCACCACAAAGGCGATCGCTCCCGCCGTCGGTCTGGTGGCGCGCGCGGCCAAGGCCGAACGTTTCACCGGCAAAAGCGGCTCGGCGCTCGAACTCAGCGTGCCGGAGGGCCTCGACGTCGCCCGCCTGGTGGTGATCGGCAGCGGCAAGACCAAGGGCAACTCAAGCCTCGCGCAGAAAGACCTGCTCAAGCTTGGCGGCCTCGCCATGGGCAAGCTGCCGCTTTCCGCCAGCGAAGCGACCGTGTTCGCCGAATTGCCGAGCGGGGCGCTGCGCGCCGAGCAGGCCGCCGATCTGGCGCAGGGCGTGCGGCTGCGCGCCTATGCCTTCGACCGCTACAAGACCAAACGCAAAGAGGACGAGAAGCCGCCGGAACAGCGCAGCGTGACGGTTTGCGTGAGCGATGCCGCGGCCGCGCGCAAGGCTTACGCGAGCCGCGCGGCGGTCGGCGACGGCGTCGCTCTGGCGCGCGATCTCGTCAACGAGCCGGCCAATGTGCTCTACCCGGAAGAATTCGCCCGCCGCGCGGCCGACTTGAAAAAAGTCGGCGTCACGGTCGAGGTGCTCGGCCTCAAGGAACTCAAAAAACTCGGCATGAACGCGCTGCTCGGCGTCGGCCAGGGCTCGGCGCGCGAAAGCCGCGTCGTCGTCATGCGCTGGAACGGCGGCAAGAAGAACGACGCGCCGCTCGCCTTCATCGGCAAGGGCGTGTGCTTCGACACCGGCGGCATTTCGATCAAGCCGGCCGCCAGTATGGAAGACATGAAGGGTGACATGGCGGGCGCGGCCTGCGTCACCGGCCTGATGCAGGCGCTCGCCGCCCGCAAGGCGAAAGTCAACGCCGTCGGCGTCATCGGCCTGGTCGAGAACATGCCGGATGGCAACGCGCAGCGGCCGGGCGACATCGTCAAATCGATGTCGGGACAGACCATCGAGATCATCAACACCGACGCCGAAGGCCGGCTCGTGCTCGCCGACGTCATCTGGTACGCGGCGCAGCGTTTCAAGCCGAAATTCATGATCGATCTGGCGACGCTGACCGGCGCCATCATCATCGCGCTCGGTCAGGAATATGCCGGCATGTTTTCAAACGACGACCGGCTCTCCGAGCGCCTGAGCCAAGGCGGGCGAGGCGACCGGCGAACTGGTCTGGCGCATGCCGCTGGCGCCGGCCTACGACAAGATGATCGATTCCAAATTCGCCGACATGAAGAACACCGGCGGCTCGCGCTGGGGCGGCGCCATCACCGCGGCGCAATTCATCCAGCGTTTCGTCGCCGAGAAAACGCCGTGGGCGCATCTCGACATCGCCGGCACCGGCTTTCGACTCGCGCCAGAGCGACATCAACAAAAGCTGGGGCTCCGGCTGGGGCGTGCGGCTGCTGGACCGGCTGGTGGCGGATTATTACGAGCGGTGAGGGCGCGCGCGCCAATGATCGCACCATGACCGAAATCCTCTTCTACCACCTGCAAGGGCCAGAAGCTGGAAGGCGTGCTCGCGCCGCTGTTGGAGAAATCGCTCGAGCGCGGCTGGAAGGTGATCGTGCAGGGCGCCTCCGAAGAGCGCATCGAGGCGCTCGACGCGCATTTGTGGACCTACCGCGACGACGGCTTCCTGCCGCATGGCACCTGGCGCGAGCCGGAGGCGGCCGAGCAGCCGGTGCTGCTCACGGTCAACGAGGGCAATCCGAACGCGGCAAGCGTGCGCTTCCTCATCGACGGCGTCGCCGTGCCGGAGGACGCCGGCGCCTACCAGCGCATCGTGCTGCTGTTCGACGGCGAGGACGAGGACGCGGTCGCCGCCGCCCGCGGCACTTGGGCCGACGCCAAGGCCAAGGGCTTCGAGGCGACCTATTGGCAGCCGGACGAGCAGGGACGTTGGGCCAAAAAGGCCTGATTGCCTGCTAGGCCAATGGCCTATCGGCCAATGCCCCATAGCCACTCGGCTTGGTTAACCCATTGGCCAGCCTCGGCTTGTGGGCGCCTTCGTGATGACGCAAAATAGCTGTTAAGGGACAAGCGGATAGTTCGCCCGGGGGAGACCGTTTTGCGTTGTCGCGCCGTTTCCAGGATCGCGCTCATTGTGGCTGTCGCCGGGCTGGCTCTCGCCGGTTGCAAAAACTCGTCCGGGGTGTCGTTTACAGATACCAGCTCGGGCGGGTGGTTCTCCAAACCCATTGACGTGCTCGCCAAGCCGTCTTGGGCCAGCGCCGCCCCCGAACATCAAAATGTCCAGCTCAATCCCAAAGGACCGGTCGCCCCGGAGCAACTGGTCGGCGCCGATGGCCGCTGCGGCGCGCCGGTCGTGGAAGCCGCGCCTCCCGCGGCGCCCGCCGCTCCTGCTGCTGCCGCCGCGGCTCCGGCGGCGCCCGCCGACCGGCCGGTCGGCTCCATGGCCGGCGATCTCGCCCGCGCGCCGATGCCGGCGGCCACACCCGTCTCGGTCAATCCCAATCCGGCCCCGGAGGAGCCGCCGCCGGGCGCGCCCCAGGTCATGGGCGGCATCGCGCTCGGCATGAGCGAATGCGACGTGGTGCGCCGCGCCGGGCTTCCCGGCAATGTCAATATCGGCGCCGGCGACAAGGGCGACCGCAAGGTCGTGCTGACCTATCTGACCGGCACCTGGCCCGGCATTTACACCTTCGACTCCGGCCGACTGAAGATCGTCGACCGCGCGCCCGAGCCGCCGCCTTCGGCCAAGCCGCCGGCGAAAAAGAAGCGGGCGAAGAAATCGGCCAAGCCGAAGACCGCCGCCAATCGCGAGGTCTTCCGGCCTTACGTGCAGTAACCGGCAGCACCGCTCAAGCGGTCTGCAACGCCGCGCTGGCGGCGAGCCATTCCTCTTCCGCCTTGGCAATCGCCGTCCACCACCCGCGCGCGCGTCTTGGCGAGGTCGGCGGCGCGCGCCGGATCGCTTGCGAACAAGGCGCCGTCGGCGAGCGTTGCGTCGAGCTTGTGCAGTTGGCGCGTAAGCTGCGCGATCACCACTTCGGCTTGCGATATCCGCTTGCGTAGCGGCGCGGTCTCCGCGCGTTTGCCGGCGGCGGCGCGGCGCGTCTCGGCCGGATCGGCGCGCGCCGAGGATTTCGACCCGACAGTCACGCCTTGGCCCTCGCCGGAGAGCACCATGCGCCGGTAATCGTCGAGATCGCCGTCGAACGGGGCGACCTTGCCGCCGGCCACCAGCCAGAGCCGGTCGGCGCAGGCTTCCAGCAGATAGCGGTCGTGCGACACCAGGATCACCGCGCCGGGATAATCGTTGATCGCTTCGATCAGCGCGCCGCGGCTGTCGATGTCGAGATGGTTGGTCGGCTCGTCGAGGATGATGAGATGCGGCGAAGCGAACGTCGCCAGGCCCATCAGCAGCCGTGACTTTTCGCCGCCGGAAAGCGTCTTCACCGCATTGTTGGCGGCCAGTCCTGAAAATCCGATCGCGCCCGTCTTGCCGCGCACCTTGGCTTCCGGCTGATCCGGCATCAGCCGGCGCACGTGATCGTAGGGGCTTGCGTCCTCGTCGAGTTCGTCGAGCTGGTGCTGGGCGAAATAGCCGACCTTGAGCGTTGCCGCGCGCGTGACCGATCCGTGCTCGGGCTTCAGCCGTCCGGCCAGCAGCTTCACAAACGTCGATTTGCCGTTGCCGTTGGAGCCGAGCAGGGCGATGCGGTCGTCATTGTCGATGCGCAGCGTCAGGCCGGTGAGGACCGGATGGCCGGGCTCGTAGCCGACCGCAACCTCGTCGGTGGCGATGATCGGCGGCGACAACAGCTTGTCCGGCGCCGGAAAATGGATCGGGCGCACTTCGTTGGTCACCAGCGCGTTGATCGGCTGCATCTTGGCCAGCATCTTGATGCGCGATTGCGCCTGCCGCGCCTTGGTCGCCTTGGCGCGGAAGCGGTCGACGAAGGCCTGCAGGTGCTTGCGTTGGGCTTCCTGCTTCTTGATCAGCTTCTGGTCGAGCATCAGGCGTTCGCTGCGCAGGCGTTCGAAATCGGAATAGCCGCCGCGGTATAACGTCAGCTTTTGTGCTTCCAACGACAGGATTTGGTCGACGGCGTTGTCCAGCAGGTCGCGGTCGTGGCTGATGACGATCATGGTGTGCGGATAGCGCGCCAGATGATCCTGCAGCCACAGCGTGCCTTCCAGATCGAGATAGTTGGTCGGCTCGTCGAGCAACAGCAGTTCGGGCTCGGCGAACAGCGTGGCGGCGAGCGCGACGCGCATGCGCCAGCCGCCGGAAAATTCCGAACAGGGGCGCGCCTGGTCGGCGTTGGAAAAGCCCAGGCCCGCAAGGATCGCGGCGGCGCGGGCAGGGGCCGCGTGCGCGCCCATGTCGGCGAGCCGGGTCTGGATCTCGGCGATGCGGTGGGGATCGTGCGCGGTCTCCGCTTCGGCCAGCAGCGCGCTGCGCTCGCGATCGGCCTTGAGCACGACCTCGAGCAGGCTTTCCGGGCCGTTCGGCGCTTCCTGCGCCAGCCGCCCGATGCGCCAGCGCGGCGGCAGCTCGATGGAGCCGTGCTCGGACGACATGTCGCCGGCGATCACGTTGAACAACGTGGTCTTGCCGGAGCCGTTGCGGCCGACCAGGCCGACGCGGGCGCCCGGGATGATGCGGGCGGAGGCGCCTTCCAGCAGCGTGCGGCCGGCGATGCGGACGGTGAGGTCGTCGATGACAAGCATGGCCCGCGCCTTTTGACCGAGCGCGCGCGGCGGCGCAAGCCTTTGCCACAGACACCGGGAGAGAGCGGTCAGCCGAGCGCGGCGGCGACCGCCTTGCCGCAGGTGACCGTGTCGGCCGGACCTTTGAGATCGCGGGTGCGCAATTTCGGCTCGGCCAGCACTTTCTCGATGGCCGCAACAATCGCCTTGGCGGCGTCCGGTTCGCCGAGGTGCTCGAGCATCATGGCGCCCGACCAGATCTGGCCGATCGGATTGGCGATGCCCTGGCCGTAAATGTCGGGCGCCGAGCCGTGCACCGGCTCGAACACGGAAGGGAACTTGCGCTCGGGATTGATATTGCCGGACGGCGCGATGCCGATGGTGCCGGTGCAGGCGGGGCCCAAGTCGGACAGGATGTCGCCGAACAGATTGGAGGCGACCACCACGTTGAACCAGTCGGGGTTCATGACAAAACGCGCGGTGAGGATGTCGATGTGGAACTGGTTCCACTTCACGTCCGGATAGGCCTTCGCCATTTCCTTCACGCGCTCGTCCCAGTACGGCATGGTGATGGCGATGCCGTTCGACTTGGTGGCGGAGGTCAGGTGCTTCTTCGGCGTGGAGCGCGCCAGTTCGAAGGCGAATTTGAGCACGCGGTCGACGCCGATGCGGCTCATCACCGTTTCCTGCACCACCACCTCGCGCTCGGTGCCGGCGAACATCTTGCCGCCGATGGCGGAATACTCGCCCTCGGTGTTCTCGCGCACCACCCAGAAGTCGATGTCGCCGGGCTTGCGGCCCGCGAGCGGGCAGGGCACGCCGGGCATCAGCCGCACCGGGCGCAAATTGATGTACTGGTCGAATTCGCGGCGGAACAGAATGAGCGAGCCCCACAGCGAGACATGGTCGGGCACGCGGTCCGGCATGCCGACCGCGCCGAAATAAATGGCGTCGTGCTGGCCGATCTGGTCCTTCCAGTCCTCCGGCATCATGCGGCCGTGCTTGTCGTAGTAGTCGCAACTGGCGAAATCGAAATCGTCGAGGCGCAGTTCGAAGCCGAATTTCTTGGCCGCCGCTTCCAGCACGCGCACGCCTTCGGGCATGACTTCCTTGCCGATGCCGTCGCCGGGAATGACCGCGATGCGGTGGACTCGATTGGTGCTCATGAGTTCAAAACCTTTCGCTTAACGCCGCGCGCTGCGGCGCCTCAACTCAATTTGCGCAGGCCGCCTTGCCCGGTTTCCCGCTGGTAGATGATCAAATCGAAGCTCGGCGTCGCCTCGTTGCCGATCATCGAGGAGAGCAAAGCGTGCGCCTGGCCGCGGTGGTGGGTCTGGTGGTTGAAGAAATGGTCGAGCGCGGGCGCCAGCACCTGCTCGAAATCGGTCGGATTGCTCAACGTGCGAAAGCGGATGCTGCGGCCGAGGTCGTCGTCGCTCAAGCTGGCGACGTAGCGGCTGATATTGGCGTCTTCGTTGCGGCGCGCCGCGCGCAAGGCGGGGAAATTGCCGTGCAGGATGGCATCGAGGCTGTTCGGCGCCTCGCCTTTGCCGGTGAAGCGCTGCATCCAGATGAGGTCGCCGACCAAAATGTGATTGAGCGTGCCGTGCATCGACTTGAAAAAGGCGCCGCGGTCGGCGCGGTAGTCGGCTTCGGAGAGCTTGGCGGCGGCGGCGTAGAGGCGCTCATTGCACCAGGCGTTATAGCCGGCGAACATTCGGTATCGGGATATCATGGCGGGCTCCTGTGGCGGGCCAAATGATAGCAAATCCACCCGGAAAAGGGCCGATCTTGCCGCGCGAAACGGCCCCCGGTATAAGCCGCGCAACCGAAACCGGCCAATAGAAACCGGTCAACTCCGCGATCAATCTCAGTGAAGGATCACCCGATGGCGCTCGAGCGCACTTTTTCCATCATCAAACCCGATGCGGTTGCGCGCAATCTGACCGGCGCCATCAATGCCATGATCGAGGCCGCCGGCCTGCGCATCGTCGCGCAGAAGCGCCTGCGCATTTCGCTGCCGCAGGCGCGCACATTCTACGCCGTGCACAAGCAACGGCCGTTCTTCGGCGAGCTGGTGGATTTCATGGTGTCGGGACCGGTGGTGGTGCAGGTGCTCGAAGGCGACAACGCCATCGCCAAATACCGCGAATTGATGGGCGCGACCGACCCGGCCAAGGCTGCCGCCGGCACCATCCGCAAGCAACACGCCCAATCGATCGAGAAGAATTCCGTGCACGGCTCGGACGCCCCCGACACCGCGGCGCGCGAGATCGCGCAGTTCTTCTCCGATAACGAGATCATCAGCTAGCGCGCGCAGGCGCGGCGGGAGATCGAGTGCACGCACTCGCGCAGATGCTCGATCCGGCCGCCTGGTCCGCCGCGCTGCTGAGCGGTTGGGGCGGCGTCGACCAGGCCGAATTCTGGCTCGCGGTCGTCAAGATCATCTGGATCAATATCCTGTTGTCCGGCGACAACGCCGTGGTCATCGCCTTGGCTTGCCGCGGCTTGCCGCGCCAGCAGCGCATCTGGGGCATGGTGCTTCGGCGCCGGCGTTGCCGTCCTCTTGCGTATCATCTTCACCGGCGTCGTCGCCTCACTGATGCTGCTGCCGTGGCTGAAAATCGTCGGCGGGCTGGCGCTGTTCTACATCGCCGCCAAGCTCCTGGTGCCCGACGATGCGGAGCGCGACGAGACCGAAGCGGTCCAATATCTCTGGCGCGCGGTGCGCATCGTCGCCGTCGCCGACATCGTCATGAGCCTGGACAACGTGATCGCCATCGCCGCGGCGTCCGACGGCAACATGGCGCTGCTGGTGTTGGGGCTCGCCATCAGCATTCCCTTGATCGTCGCCGGCGCCGCGCTGATCATGTCGCTGCTCGACCGCTTCCCGATCCTGGTCTGGGCGGGCGCCGCGCTGCTCGGCTGGATCGCCGGCGAGGTGATCGCCACCGATCCGGTGGTGGAAGGCTTCCTCACCGCGCACTACGGCGCCGCGCTCGCCCACAAGGTCGTATACATCGCCGCGGCGGCCGGCGCCGTTTTGGTGCTGGTGGCCGGCGGGCTGTGGCGGCGCACCAAGCAGCCGGCGGAGAGCGACATCTAGAAATTTCGGTTATATTGGACGCATGAACCAGCCCCTCCGGATGCCCAAGCGGATCGGTTATTCCGCCTGTCCGCACGATTGCCCGTCGACCTGCGCGCTCGACGTCGAATTGATCGACGAGCGCACCATCGGCCGCGTGCACGGCGCCAAGGACAATGACTACACCGCCGGCGTGATCTGCGCGAAAGTCGCGCGCTATGCCGAGCGCGAGCATCACGCGCAACGCCTGCTGCATCCGTTGCGGCGCACCGGCGCCAAGGGTTCCGGCGAGTTTGCGCCGATCTCCTGGGACGATGCGCTCGATCTTGTCGCCGAGAAATTTCTCGATGCCGAACGGCGCCACGGCGCGGAGAGCGTATGGCCTTATTACTATGCCGGCACCATGGGCCTGGTCATGCGCGACGGCATCAACCGGCTGCGCCACGCCAAGAAATATTCCGGCTTCCATTCCACCATCTGCGTCAACCCGGCCTATGCCGGCTTTGCCGCCGGCGTCGGCAAGATCGCCGGCGTCGATCCGCGCGAGATGGCGAAATCCGATCTGGTGGTGATCTGGGGCACCAATGCGGTCAACACCCAGGTCAATGTGATGACGCACGCGGTGCGCGCGCGCAAGGAACGCGGCGCCAAGATCGCCGCGGTCGACGTCTACATGAACGGCACCATGGAGCAGGCCGATCTGCCAGTGCTGGTCAAGCCGGGCACCGACGCCGCGCTTGCCTGCGCGGTGATGCATTGCCTGTTCCGCGACGGCAAAGCCGATTGGGATTACTTGAACAAATACACTGACGCGCCGCGCGAACTTGAAGCGCATCTCCAGACGCGCGATCCGCAATGGGCCTCAGCCATCACCGGCACGCCGGTGGAAACCATCGAGGAATTCGCCAAACTGATCGGCGAGCGCAAGCGCGCCTTCTTCCGGCTCGGCTACGGTTTCGCCCGCTCGCGCAATGGTCCGGTCAGTATGCACGCGGCAAGCTGCATTCCGGCGGTGACCGGGGCTTGGCAATTGGAAGGCGGCGGCGCTTTCCACATCAGCGCCGACATCTACAAGCTCGACAAGACGCTGATCGAAGGCCTCGACGTCTGCGACCGCAAGGTGCGCGTGCTCGACCAGTCGCGCATCGGCGCCATCTTGACCGGCGACCGCGAGGCGTTGTTCGGCGGCCCGCCGGTGACGGCGATGATCGTGCAGAATACCAATCCCGTTTCGGTCGCGCCCGATCAGAACAAGGTGAAGGCCGGCTTTGCGCGCGAGGACCTGTTCGTCTGCGTGCACGAGCAGTTCATGACCGAAACCGCCAAGATGGCGGATCTGGTGCTGCCGGCGACCACCTTCCTGGAGCACGACGACATCTACCGCGGCGGCGGCCACCAATACATCATCCTTGGCCCTAAGCTGGTCGAGCCGCCGGGCGAATGCCGCAACAACCATGAAGTGATCGCCGCGCTCGCAAGCCGCGTCGGTGCGGTGCATCCGGGTTTTGCCATGAGCCCGCGCGAATTGATCGACCAGATGCTGCGCGTCTCCAAGTACGGCACGCTCGATGAGCTCGAAGCCAATCGCTGGATCGACTGCCAGCCGCCGTTCCGGCAATCGCATTATCTCGACGGCTTTGCCTGGCCGGACGGCAAGTTCCGCTTCAAGCCGGATTGGAACAATGTGCCGTTCCGCAGCCCCTATAAGAGCGGCCCGGTCGCCGACATGCCGCCGCTGCCCGACCACTGGACGTCGATCGAGCAGGCAGACAGCGAGCATCCGTTCCGGCTCGCCACGTCGCCGGCGCGCGGCTTCCTCAACTCGACCTTCAACGAGACGCCGACGTCGCTCGCCAACGAGAAGCGCCCCGAGGTGATGATCCATCCCGACGACGCCGCGCCGCTCGGCATCGCCGACGGCGATTTCGTCGTCCTCGGCAATATGCGCGGCGAGGTGCGTTTACATGCGCGCCTGTTCGACGGCGTGCGGCGCGGCGTGCTGATCGCCGAGTCGATCTGGCCGAACGCGGCCTATGCCGACGGCTGCGGCATCAACACGCTGACCGGCGCCGATCCGATCGCGCCCTATGGCGGCGCCGCCTTCCACGATAACAAGGTGTGGGTGCGCAAAGCGGACTAATCGCTTGCCGTTACGTCCGCCGCGTTAGGCACCGCCACGCCATCGATCAAGCAGCGGCCGTTCTCGACCCGGATGCGGCCTTCGGCCAATAGTTTGAGGGCCAACGGATAGATGCGGTGCTCTTGGCCGAGCACACGCGCGGCCAGCGCGGTTTCGTCGTCATCTTTGCGCACGGTGACGGCCGCCTGCACGATGATCGGGCCGGCGTCGAGTTCGGCGACCACGAAATGCACGCTGGCGCCGTGTATCGGCGCGCCGGCTTCGAGCGCGCGCTTGTGCGTATCGAGCCCCTTGAAAGCCGGCAGCAGCGAGGGGTGGATGTTGAGCATGCGATGCGGCCACTGCGCGACAAAGCCCGGCGTGAGCAGCCGTATAAAACCGGCGAGGCAGACGATGTCGATGCGGTGCTTCACCAGCACCGCCTGCATCGCCGTGTCGAACGCCGCGCGGTCCTTGCCGTAGGCGGTATGATCGACGACTTCGGTGGCGACGCCCGCGGCGCGCGCAATGTCCAAGCCGGCGGCGTCGACCTTGTTCGACAGCACCAGCGCGATCTCGGCGGGGTAATCTTTATCCTTCGCCGCCTCGATCAGCGCCGCCATGTTGGAGCCGCGGCCGGAGATCAGAACGGCGACGCGCTTGCGGCTCATGTTTCACCCAAATTCAATCAACTAAGCGCAAGTTGGCCGTCATAGACGACGCGGGCGCCGCTGGCGGCGCGCACCACGCTGCCGATGACGAGCGCCTGCTCGCCGGCGTCGCTGAAAGCCTGCGTCACCGCGGTGGCGTCCTTGGCAGCGGCGATGACGATCATGCCGATGCCGCAATTGAAGGTGCGCAGCATTTCGTTCTGCGCGATCTTGCCTTCGCCGGCGAGCCACTTGAACACAGGAAGCACGGGCACTTTGCCGAGATCGATGCGCGCGCCCAAGCTCTTGGGCAGCACGCGCGGGATATTGTCGGGGAACCCGCCGCCAGTGATGTGCGCGAGGCCCTTCACCGCCTTGGTCGTGCGGATCGCGGCGAGGCACGCTTTCACATAGATGCGGGTCGGCGTCAGGATCGCTTCGCCCAGAGATTGCTCGCTGGCGAAGGGCGCGGGCGCCGACCAGGGAAGGCCGCTTTTCTCCACCACCTTGCGCACTAGCGAATAGCCGTTCGAATGCACGCCGGAGGAGGCAAGCCCGATGATCGCGTCGCCTTCCGCGATATCGGGCCGCGGCAGCAGCGCGCCGCGCTCGGCGGCGCCGACCGCAAAACCGGCGAGGTCATAGTCGTCGCCTTGGTAGAGCCCGGGCATTTCGGCGGTCTCCCCGCCGATCAGCGCGCAGCCGGCTTGCCGGCAGCCGATGGAAATGCCGGCGACCACGGCGGCGCCGATTTCCGGCTCGAGCTTGCCGCAGGCGTAGTAGTCGAGGAAGAACAACGGTTCGGCGCCTTGCACCACCAGGTCGTTGACGCTCATGGCGACCAGGTCGATGCCGATGGTGTCGTGGCAGCCGGTCTCGATGGCGATCTTGACCTTGGTGCCGACGCCGTCGGTGGCCGCCACCAGCACCGGATCGGTCATGCCCAGCCGTTTGAGGTCGAACAGCCCGCCGAAGCCGCCGATCTCGGCGTCCGCCCCGGCGCGCGCGGTGGCGCGCACCAGCGGCTTGATCAGCTCCACCATCCGGTTGCCGGCATCGATATCGACGCCGGCTTGCGCGTAAGTGAGGCCGCGCTCCTTTTCTGCCATGATGGCCCTTCTTAACGGGTCACGCTGGAACGCCGGGGTCGTACGTGGAAAACGCAAGTCGCGCAATGGGCCGGGCGCCGTTATACTCCGCCGAGTTCGACGCGATCCCGGTCTACGATCCGGGGGCCAAGTCGACGAGCCGGGTCCGCACTTTGAGTATTCCGAACCTGATAACGCTGGGACGTATCCTGCTGGTGCCGGTCGTGGTCTGGGCGATCGCGTCCGGCGCGATGTGGATCGCGTTCGTTCTGTTCCTCGCCGCCGGCGTCAGCGATGCCGTCGACGGCTTTTTGGCCAAGCGTTTCAACATGACCACCGAACTCGGCGCCTATCTCGATCCGCTCGCCGACAAGGCATTGATCGTGTCGATCTATCTCACCCTCGGCGTCAGCAATCTGATCCCGCGCTGGCTGGTCATCCTGGTGGTGTCGCGCGATATCCTGATCGTCGGCGGCATTATGCTGTCGTGGCTGATGGGTAAACCGCTCAAGATCAAACCGCTCTTGGTCTCCAAGCTCAACACGGTGGCGCAGATCGTATTCGCCTGCGTGGTGCTCGGCTCGCTCGGCTTCGCCATTCCTGCGGATATGCTTGAATCCGTCCTCATGGGCCTGGTCGCGATCTTGACCTTGCTGTCGGTCGCCGCCTATCTCGCCGAATGGGTGCGTCACATGAATGCGCCGGCGACCGAATCATGAGCCCGCGCGCCCGCACCCCTCCACACCGCGATCCGCCCGAGGGCGAGGGTGTGAAGTTCGAGCGGCAAATCGCATTCTGGCTGGCGGCGCTCGCGGCCATCGTGCTGCTGCTCTGGCTGCTTGCCGGGGTCCTGCTGCCCTTCGTTGCCGGCATGGCCATCGCCTATCTACTCACCCCGGTCACCGACCGTCTTGAAAGGCTCGGCGTCAACCGGCTGGCCGCCGCGCTTTTGATCATCACCTTGGTGGTGATGGCGATCGTCATCGTCATCCTGCTGGTGGCGCCGGTTTTGGGCGGCCAGTTGTCCTCCTTCATCGACAATATCCCCGGCTATGTGACGCGCCTGCAGACGCTTGCTCAGCGATCCGAGCCGGCCATGGCTGCAAAAAATTCTCGGCGCGAGCTTCAGCGCCGACAAATCGCTCGGCGACCTGGTGACGCAAGGGGTGGGCTGGCTCACTGCCTTTGTGCAGCAGTTGTGGTCGGGCGGCCGCGCGCTGGTTTCGCTTTTCTCGCTGGTGGTGGTGACGCCGGTGGTGGCGTTTTATCTGATCTACGATTGGCACCGCATGATCGCGACCGCCGATAGCTGGGTCCCGGTCAATCAGCGCGAAATTGTGCGCCAGCTCGCGCGTGAAGTCGACGCGGCCATCGCCGGCTTCGTGCGCGGGCAGACCGCGGTCTGCCTCATTCTCGGCTCGTTCTACGCGGTGGCGCTCACGCTCAGCGGGCTCAATTTCGGCCTGCTGATCGGGCTGATTTCCGGCGTGATCACCTTCATTCCTTATGTCGGCTCGATGACCGGCTTGACCCTGGCGATGGCGGTCGCGGTGGCGCAATTTTGGCCGCAATGGGGTTCTATCCTCACGGTGCTCGGCATTTTCCTGGTCGGCCAATTCCTCGAAGGCAATCTGCTGTCGCCCAAGCTGGTCGGCGAGAGCGTCGGACTGCATCCGGTCTGGCTGATCTTCGCGCTGCTCGCCTTCGGCTATCTGTTCGGTTTCGTAGGACTACTGGTGGCCGTGCCGCTCGCCGCCACCATCGGCGTGCTCATGCGCTTCGCGCTGCAACGCTACCGCGAAAGTTCGCTCTTTACCGGCGAGCCGCCGGGATGAGCGACATGGCCGTCAGTCCGCGTCAGCTTGTGCTCGCGCTCGATCACGCAACAAGCTTTGCGCGTGAGGATTTCCTGCGCGGCCCCTCGAACGCCTCAGCGCTTTCGCTGATCGAGCGCTGGCCGGACTGGCCCGACCGCATCGTCGCGCTGATCGGACCGGAGGGCTCAGGAAAAAGCCATCTCGCCGCCATCTGGGCGGAAGCCGCCGGCGCGCGCGTGCTGTCGGCGAAACTGCTCGGCGACGGCGACCTGCCGGCGGCCTTGGCGACCGGCGCACTGGTGCTCGAGGATCTGACCTTCGAGGGTCTCGACGAGCGCGCGCTGTTTCATCTGATCAATCTCGCGCGCGAGGAGGGCGCTTTCGTCCTCATCACCTCGCGCTCGCCGCTGCCGACGTTTCCGGTCGCCATCCGCGATCTTGCTTCGCGCTTGCGCGCGCTGCCGAGCGTGGCGCTCGCCGCCCCCGACGACGCGCTGTTGCGCGCGCTGATGGTCAAGCTCGCCGCCGACCGCCAGCTCGCGCTCGACGAGACGGTGGTGAACTATCTCGCCAACCGCATCGAGCGGTCCTTCGCCGGCGCCCGTACCGCGGTCGCCCGCCTCGACGAGGAGGCGATGCGCCAGCACCGCCCGCTGACCCGGGCGCTGGCGGCGGAAGTATTTCGCGAACCTTAAGCTCATTTTCGGGTAAGACTTGACGGGGCGGGGCCTGGCGGGGCGAAGTGTCATTTGCCGGCCACTATTTTCGGTTAGGGATTTGGTCTTTCAGGCCTCCATTACCATGGCAGATCGCGCGCAAGCTATTGCAAAGGTTGAAGAAATCGCTTTGGTCGCGGACCGTGACGAACGCCTTTCGGTCATCACGTCTGCGCTCGAACCGGCTTTAAGGTCGCAGCCGCAGCGTTTCATCAACCGCGAACTGTCCTGGCTGCACTTCAACCGCCGTGTGCTGGAAGAAGCGGCCAACGAGCACCATCCGCTGTTGGAGCGCGTGCGCTTCCTGTCGATCTCGGCCAACAACCTCGACGAATTCTTCATGGTGCGCGTCGCCGGCCTGAAAGGCCAGGTGCGGCAAGGCATCACCACGCAGAGCCCGGACGGGCTCACCCCCAACGAACAGCTCGCCCGTATCGGTGAGGCGGTGGCGGCGCTGGCGCACGACCAGCAGCAACGCTGGATCGAATTGCGGCCCGAGCTTGCCGCGGCCGGTGTCACGCTGGTCGACGGCGCCGAACTGAAGAAGGCCGAGCGCGCCTGGCTGCAGGAGCGCTTCCTCACCCACGTTTTCCCGTTGCTCACCCCGCTCGCCATCGATCCGGCGCATCCGTTCCCGTTCATCCCCAATCTGTCGTTCTCGATCGCGCTGCAGCTCGCGCGCGGCCGCGACGGCAAACCGATGAACGCGCTGATCCGCATGCCGCAGAAGATCGAGCGCTTCATCCGCCTGCCGGGCGGCGGCGACCAGGGCATCCGGCTGATCACGCTGGAGGAGGCGACCGCGCTGTTCATCGGCCGGCTGTTCCCCGGCTATACCGTCAAGGGCCAGGGCACCTTCCGCCTGATCCGCGACTCGGAAGTGGAAATCGAAGAAGAGGCGGAAGACCTGGTGCGGCTCTACGAGACCGCGCTCAAGCAGCGCCGGCGCGGTTCGGTGATCCGGCTCGAGCTCAACGGCACCATGCCGAGCGAACTGCGCAGCTTCGTGCAGCGCGCGCTCGCGGTCGCCGACGACGAGGTGTTCCAGGTCGACGGCGTGCTCGCGCTCAACGACCTGTCGCAGCTCAACCGCCTCGAGCGCCCCGATCTCGAATTCGTACCCTACAATCCGCGCTATCCTGAGCGTATCCGCGACCATGGCGGCGACTGTTTCGCCGCCATCCGGCAAAAGGATTTGATCGTCCACCACCCTTACGAATCCTTCGACGTTGTGGTGCAGTTCCTGCAGCAGGCGGCGCGCGATCCCGATGTGGTGGCGATCAAGCAGACGCTCTACCGCACCTCCGCCGAGTCGCCGATCGTCAAGACGTTGGTCGAAGCCGCGGAAGCCGGCAAATCGGTCACCGCGCTGGTCGAGCTCAAGGCGCGCTTCGACGAGGAAGCCAATATCCGCTGGGCGCGCGATCTGGAACGCGCCGGCGCGCAGGTCGTCTACGGCTTCATCGAACTCAAGACGCACGCCAAGCTGTCGCTGGTGGTGCGCCGCGAAGGCGGCTCGCTCGCCACCTATATCCACGCCGGCACCGGCAATTATCACCCCGTGACCGCGCGCATCTATACCGATCTGTCGTTCTTCACCGCCGACGTGGTCATTGGGCGCGACGTCGCGCGCATCTTCAACTACATCACCGGTTACGCCGAGCCGGATGAACTGGAGAAGATGGCGATCTCGCCGCTCAATCTGCGCAGCCGCATCCTCGAGCACATCGGCCGCGAGACCGCCAACGCCAAGGCCGGTAAGCCGGCGGCGATCTGGATGAAGATGAACGCGCTGGTCGACCCCGGCATCATCGACGCGCTCTACGATGCCTCGCAAGCCGGCGTCGACGTCGACGTCGTGGTGCGCGGCATTTGCTGCCTGCGTCCGGGCGTGCCGGGGCTTTCGGATAATATCTCGGTGAAATCGATCGTCGGCCGCTTCCTCGAACACAGCCGCATCTATTGTTTCGGCAACGGCTACGCGCTGCCGCATCCCAAGGCGGCGATCTATATTTCCTCCGCCGACATGATGCCGCGCAACCTCGACCGCCGGGTCGAGGTGATGTGCCCGATTCTCAATCCGACCGTGCACGAGCAGGTGCTCGGCCAGATCATGGCCGCAAACTTCAAGGATAACGAGCAAAGTTGGACGCTCTTGCCCGACGGCAGTTCCACGCGCATAAAGGCCGCGCCGGGCGAGGAACCCTTCAACGCCCACAAATACTTCATGACCAATCCGAGCCTGTCGGGCCGTGGGAAATCGCTCAAGGAATCGTCGCCGCGCAGCCTTATACGCCGCCTCGCCGAAGGCGCGTAAGCGCTCGCCCGCGATCGCGCGCCCCTACGCGGCGGCTAGCTTGGCGCAAGGCCGGCTCGACCACGGGCCGCCGGTCGCCGTCATCGACATCGGCTCTAACTCGATCCGCCTCGTCATCTACGAAGGGCTGACGCGTTCGCCGACGCCGATCTTCAACGAAAAAGTGCTCGCCGGCCTCGGCCGCCAGGTGCAAACGACCGGGCTGCTGGCGCCCGACGCCATTGCCACTGCGCTCGACGCGCTCAAGCGTATTCGCGCGCTGTGCGATGTCTTGCACGTGCGCCGGATGTGGGCGGTCGCTACCGCCGCCTGCCGCGACGCGCGCAACGGCCGTGCCTTCATCGCCGAGGCGACGCGCATCTGCCGCACGCCGATCACGATCCTCTCGGGCAAGCGCGAAGCCCATCTCACCGGGCTCGGCATCGTGTCCGGCATCCACCGGCCGGACGGCATCGTCGGCGACTTGGGCGGCGGCTCGCTCGAACTCATCGACGTGCATGGCACGCGCGTGCGCGGCGGCATGACGCTGCCGTTCGGCGGCCTCGCCTTGCAGGACATCGCCGGGCGGTCGCTCAAGAAGGCGGAACGAATCGTCGAGGAGGCGTTCGAGGACCTCGACATGCTGCACGACGGCGAGGACCGCACCTTTTACGCGGTCGGCGGCACCTGGCGCGCGCTGGCGCGACTGCACATGTGGCAGACCGGCTATCCGTTCCACGTCATGCACAACTACCGCATCTCCGCGCGCGAGGCGCTGGAGTTTTCGCGCCTGGTGCACCGGGTCGATACCGAGACGTTGTCCAAGATCGAAGTGGTCAACGCCGCCCGCCGGCCGCTGCTCTCTTATGCCGCGCTGGTGATGGAAAACCTGGTGCGCACCATCAAGCCGAAGCAGGTGATCTTCTCCGTGCTCGGCGTGCGCGAGGGGCTGCTTTATTCGCTGCTCAAGCCGGGGGAACGCAAGCGCGATCCGCTGATCTCGGCCGCCGCCGATCTCAATGTGCTGCGCTCGCGCTCGCCGCATCACGGCGAGGAACTGATCGATTGGACCGACCGCTTCATGGCTTCGTCCGGCCTCGACGAGACCGTCGACGAGAAACGGCTGCGCCACGCCGCCTGCCTGTTGGCCGATATCGGCTGGCGCGCGCATCCGGATTATCGCGGCGAGCAGTCGATGAACATCATCGCGCACGGAGCTTTCGTCGCCATCGACCATCCGAGCCGCGCGTATCTCGCGCTGTCGGTCTATTTCCGCCACGCAGGGCTTAGCGAGGAAGACCTGTCGCCGCGCCTGCGCGAGCTCGCCACCACGCGCATGCTCGATCGCGCGCGCGTGCTCGGCGCCTCCATGCGGGTCGCCTATATCATCACCGCGGGGCAGGGCGGCGTGCTGCCGAAAACGCCGATGCGCGTGCGGCGCGGCAAGCTGGTGCTCACTTTGCCGGGTCGATTTGCCCCGCTCGGCAGCGCCCGGCTGTTCAACCGCTTGCGCCAGCTCGCGCGGCTGGTCGGCCGCGAGCCGCTGATCGAGAGCTAGGGCGGTTGCGCGCCGGTGGCACCGCCAATGGCCGCTGTGGACGTACTTTGGCCGGCGCGGCGAAAACGTTTGCAGCGACTTTAGGCTGCGAGGCAGCGATTGCCTGCGCGCCGATGGGAAAAAAGGCATGTTTCCCCTTAGCGGATGCAGCGGGCGTCAATGCAACCTGGAGGGTGGCCGCCATAGGGGCACGTCTCTCGGGACGAATGGGCGACGGTTAATCCGATTGGGGGGACCGCGCCTCGCGTTTGCGAACACGGCCGGGCAGCGAGCGGGCGAAGAGGCATTCGGAGCGGCGCTTCGCGCCTTCCGGGCGCAGGACCCATCCGATGCTGAGGCCGATTCCGCGTGAACTTCACAGTGTGTGGAGCAAGCCACGTCACCAAAAAAACTGTTGTCTTGCGCGCCTTGGCGGGGCTTTTGACGCTTCGCTTGACGCTCACCTGACGCTGGCCCGGTTAGCATTCGAGCTGGCGTAATGCAGTGGGCCCCGGCGTCTCCGCGGCTGGAGCGGCCGGCTTGGGCTATGCGCGCGCTGTCGCGACGGGGAGCGCAGATGCTGGAGCCGGCGTTGAATATGCGGGACATGATTTGTTTCCGCGCTGTGTCACGGCATGGACATCTATGTTGCGCAACCGGAATGGGACTGGCTTGCGCATTCGGGCTGGCATTGGCCGCGCTGCTAGGCGCCGCACAACCGGCGGCGGCGCAGTTCACCCAGCAAGGCGACAAGCTGGTCGGCACTGGCGCTGCGGGAACTTACGTCAAGCAAGGCTGCTCGGTCGCGCTGTCCGCCGACGGCATCGCCGCGATCATGGGCGCGATCTCCGACGGCAGCGCAGACAGCGCGCCGTGGCGTGGTTATTGGGGGTTCATATGATTGCCAAAAGATTTCGCGTTGTAACGTGCGCGCTTGCGGTGTGTGCGACATTCGGGGTGGTGAGCGCGGTTCACGCGGCGGCCTTCACCAACGGCGACTTTGAAATTCCCGACATCGCGGGTTTTTTCAACCAAAGTTATGTCGCTGGCAACGACATTGGCGGCTGGACCGTTGTTGGCGGCAACGTCTTGGTTTTCAGCACGGGCGCGCTCCCCGATTTCCCCCCGAGAGTGGCGCGCAATGGCTCGACCTGGCCGGTACTTCTGGTTCGAACCAGGGTGTGACGCAGACTTTCGATACCGTTGTCGGCCACACCTATGAGGTGACATTTGGCATCGGCGCCGGTAACAACGGCACCACCATCGTTAATCCGACGATCAACGCCACGGCGGTGTCTGGCGTGTTTCAGCTTACCAACGCGGGATCCACGATCGTTTGGCAGGATTTCACCTTCGATTTCGTGGCGGGCTCCGCCACGACGGAGCTTGGCTTCTTTAACGGCGACACGCCCGGCGGCGGTTTCAAAGGCGGTATTGATAATGTTCGCGTCGTCGACCTTGGCGTTGCTGCTGCGCCGACCTTGCAAGTGTCGCCGGCGACCAACATGTCGTCGTCCGGCAACCAAGGCGGACCGTTCTCGCCGCTGTCGTTCGACTATCAATTGAGCGCGAGCAGCGGCAGCGTCGATTATTCGATCTCGGGCCTGCCCGCTTGGCTCGATGCCTCGTCCACCTCGGGCACGGTGTCGACGTCGCCGACGACCATAACGTTCACGGTCAATGCGAACGCCAACGGACTCTCGTCCGGCAGCTACAACGCCACCATCAGCTTCGCCAACACGACCAACGGGCAGGGTGATCAGACCAGAACGGCCGGGCTGACGGTCAATTCCGGCGGCGGCGGGCCGTCCAAGGTTTACGTCTCCGGTAAAGGCGGTACCGACGGCAGCGTGTGCACGCGCGCCGCGCCGTGCGCTTCGCTGAACTATGCCTTGGGCGTCACCGATGCCGGCGGCACGATTACCGTGCTGGACGACGGCGTCTTCGGGCCGATTGTCCTGAACAAACCGGTGTCGATCGTCGGCGTCGATCCGAGCAGCCATTTCCAGATAGTCGCGGACCCCGCAGCGCAAGTGGGCTGCGTCGGGGCCCCGCCGTCCGGTTGCGGGCTGCCCAATAACGGCTACGCCATCGAAATCGCCGCCGGCGTCTCCGATGAAGTTATATTGACCAATCTGCTGGCTTCCGCCGGAAGCGCCGGCGCCGGCGCGCTGAAGTTCTCGTCCGGTGGGATGATGCAATTGAGCGAAGACGTGTTCCGCGGCAACGACATCGCCACCGGCCCGATCGTCGCGCTTTATCCGAACAATCCCGGCACCACACAGGCGCAAGTTTACTTCTCGCACAGCGACATCGGGTTTAACGGCAATAATGCCAATGCGGGCGCGATCGAAGTGAAGCCGAGCGGGAACACGTCTTTGAAGCTGCACTTCAACCACGTCGAAGTGCACAATGCGAGCTACGGCATTCGGACCGATCCTCGTGCTCTCGGGGCCTTCGGTCACCGTCACGACGGCGGTGGCGGAAGGAATCTTTCTTTCCTCTACGCCGCGGTGAACGCTTTCAGCACGGCGGGAACCGGCACCACCAACGCCGTCTTCGACGCGGTGCGGGTTCTCAATGCTGGCGTGGCGATCAAGGCGAATGGGCCGCAGTCGACCGTCATCCTGACCAACAGCACCATCTCGGGCAACGGGACCGGCGTGCAAGTGCAGAACAACGGCGTCGTCTACACGCCGCAGAGCAACACCATTTACGGCAACGGCACGGATATCAACGGGGGATTGAGCTCGGCGCCGCCGCAGCGAGGCAGCATCGATGATCGGAATTCAATGCGTTTGGTAATTAGTTACGTCGCCGCAATTGCGCGACGACATTGACGATTGGCGGTCTTTAACAAGTGTTGATCATAATAGAGGAGATACGGTTTCATAATACTCACCTGTACGAATATGAACAGCGCAGCGCAAAATCCCTTCCATAAATTGAAAATCTAAATTGTTGATGAGTTGCTCGCGGCGCGTAGCGGGCCGTCATGCGGCAAGCGCTGCGCGCGCCGAAATCAGGAGGCAGTGTGACGTCGTGACACACAATTCCGAAGCCACCCATAGGGCGCCGAAGATACTCATTGCCGATGACGATCCTGCCATCGTGCAAATGCTTTCCAATCGATGCATGAGCATGGGGTTTCAGATCGAAACCGCGAGCAACGGAATGCAATCGCTGATCAAGGCGCGGCAATGGAAGCCGGACGCTATGATTGTCGATGTCAACATGCCTGAACTGGACGGTCTCTCGGTTTGCGCGCAACTGCTCGAGCCGCGCGGCAGCTCCGTCGATGTGGTTGTCGTCACAGGGTACAGCGATCCCGAGACGATTGAGCGGTGTGAAGCTTTCGGCGCTTTCTACGCCCGCAAGGGGCCTGATTTCTGGAAACGAATTAGAGCCGCGTTGGAGGAAATCTTTCCCGACATGGCCGATAAAATCGAGAAAGTGGTGGTTCAGGCGACGAACGACAAGGTGCCCGAACATCCGCGCGTCCTCGTGGTCGATGACGATTCCAACACGGAAAAATTTCTTGCCAGCAGGCTGCGCAAATACGGCGTGGATACTTTGTTTGCACCGGACGCCGTGCATGGATGCCGACTTGCCAGCAAGGCGAAGCCAAGCGTCATCGTCGTCGACAATTTCATCCCGGACGGCGACGCAAGGTACCTTCTGCATCGATTGCGCAGCGCACCGGCGACCGCGCGGGTCCATGTCATCGTGATGAGTTGCCGGCCGCTCGACGCATTCGAGGCACAGCGCCTGAAACATGACATCAGCGGCTTGCCCGGCGCGGTTCACGTTATCAAGAAGTCGTTCGATACCAATGAGCTATTCGGAACGATTCGGCGTTTCTGCAGTTTCGCCAAAAACGTGGAAGGCGTTGCGCCGCCGGTGTCGGCTGGGCCCGCGCAGCACCTTCAGCAAAGTGAGGCGCTACTGCAGTAAGGTGGGTGCAAAACCGGGGGCGCCGGGTTTCGGCGGAAATAGGCGGATTGCGCGCTAATTCTTATCGACCGTCACCACGCGGCTATTTTCCACCGCCAGCGCCAGTTTGCCGTGCTTCAAGGCGAGCGCCTTTTCGCCGAACAATTCGCGCCGCCAGCCCTTGAGCGAGGGCACGTCGGCCTCGTCGTCGGCGGCGATGCGGTCGAGCTCGTCGACCGTGGCGATCACCTTGGCGGCGACGCCGTGGCGCTCGGCGGTCATGCGCAGCAGCACCTTCAACAGTTCGACGGTGGCCGCGCCGTTCGGCGCCGGGCGAAAGCGATCGAGCCGCGGCAGCGTCTTCGGATCGCGCTCGACCCCGCGCCTGACCGCCTCGACGATCTGCTCGCCCCAGCGCGAGCGCTCGAAACCTTTCGGCAGCGAGCGCAACGATGCAAGCCGCTCGACAGTGGTCGGCGCCTGCACCGCGATGTCGCCGAGCACGTCGTCCTTGAGCACGCGCGAGCGCGGCACGTCGCGCGTCTGCGCCTCGCGCTCGCGCCAGGCGGCGACCTCGATCAGCACGGCGAGTTCCTTCGGCTTGCGCACGCGGCTCTTCAGCCGCTCCCAGGCGCGCTCCGGCTCGGCGCGGTAGGTCTCCGGCGAGGTGAGCACGCCCATCTCCGCCTCGACCCAATGGCTGCGCTCGCGTTTGGCGAGATCGGCGGCGAGTTTGAGATAGACGGCGCGCAAATGCGTGACGTCGGACAGCGCGTAGGTGACCTGCGCGTCGGAGAGCGGCCGCCGCGTCCAGTCGGTGAAGCGGTGCGACTTGTCGAGCAGGTCGCCGGTAATGCGCTGCACCAGCTGGTCGTAGGAGATCGAGTCGCCATAGCCGAGCACCATGGCGGCGACCTGGGTATCGAAGATCGGATGCGGGATCTTCTTCGCCATGTTCCAGACGATTTCGATGTCCTGGCGCGCGGCGTGGAACACCTTGACCACCTTCTCGTCGGTCATCAGCGCCCAAAGGGCGCTAAGATCGATGCCGGCGCCAGCGCGTCGACCACCACCGCCTCGTCGGGCGAGGCGAGCTGCGCCACGCAGAGCAGCGGGTAATAGGTGGTCTCGCGCAGGAACTCGGTATCGACGGTGACAAAGGGATGCCGCGCCATGCGGGCGCAGACCTCGGCCAGTTCGCCGGTGGTGGTGATCAGATCCATGCTGCGCGGGCAACCTAACCCGATCCGGGGCCGTCATGTCTACTTCCCCGCGCACGCGTGGCATGTGGATGAATTCCCAAGGGCTAGGGCATCGGGCCGACCGGCACCTCGATCAGCGTCGGCTCGCGCGCGGCAAAGGCCGCCTTGAGCGCTGCGCCCAGCTCCGCCGGGCTGCGCGCCCGCCTGCCGGCGGCGCCGAAGCTCTCGGCGTATTTGACGAAATCCGGATTGGCGAGGTCGGAGGCGATCAGCCGGTTGCCGAAATGCTCCTGCTGGATGCGCCGCACATTGCCGAAGGCGCCGTCGGCGAACACGATGGCGACCAGCGGAATGCGGTGGCGCATGGCGGTGGCGAGTTCGTTGCCGGTATAGAGAAAGCCGCCGTCGCCGTTGATCGAGACGACCGGCACGTCGCGGTCGCGCGTGCTGCGCGCCGAGCGCCGTGGCGTAGCCCCAGCCGAGATTGTCCTGATAGCCGGGCGAGAGGAACGTGCGCGGCTTGTAGACCGGGAAGGCGAGGCGGGCGGCAAAGCCGATCTGCGTCACCTCGTCGACATAAGATGCCGTCTTCCGGCAATTCGGCGCGGATCGCGTCGACAAAGGCGAGCTGCGGCGCGAGTTGGCGTTAGCCGCTCGCGCCATTTTGGCCTGCCGCTCCTGCATTTCGTCGCGGCGCGACGGGCGCGGCGCGCATTGTATGTGCGCCAGCACATCGATCAGCCGCCGCAGGATCGGCGCGGCGTCGCCGATCAGCGCCACTTTCGGCTTGCCATGGCGCGCCGGCTCCTCGCGGTCGGCATCGACCCGCACGATCTGAGGTGCTTGTCGAGTGCCCCACATGGTGATCGGATTGAGCAGCCGCGTGCCGACGCCGAGCACGACGTCGGCCTCGCCCCACAAATCGCGGCCGAGCGGCAGCGTGACGCTGAACGGATCGCGGCCGTCGAGCACGCCGCGCCCGCGCCGGTAGGCGAGCACGGGCGCCTGCAGCATGTCGGAGAGCAGCGTCACTTCCGTCGAAGCATCCTGCGCGCCGCCGCCGGCGACGATCAGCACGCGCTTGGCCTTGCCGAGCAGCTTGGCGGCCGCGCGCACCGCGTCCTCGTCGATGCGCGGCGTCGCGCGCCGGCTGCGGCGGCGTCAGCGTCGACGGGTCCGCGCTTGCCCCAGACGTCGATGGCGCATTCGAGCGCGGCCGGTCCGGGCCGGCCATCGCTTTGAGCCTTGCCGCAGCGCGATCGCCTTGGCGACCTTGGCCGGCGCTTCGGCCGGGCCGCTTGATATGCGCGTAATGATCGACCAGCCGGGCGATGATGCCGGCCTGGTCGCGGATTTCGTGCAACTGGCCGGTGGCCGCGGCCGATTGTTGCCGCCGGGATCTGCCCGATCAGCGCCAGCACCGGCGCGTTCATGCCGTAGGCGGTGAGCAGCGCCGCGCCGGAATTCAACAGGCCCGGGCCGGGCACCACCGCATAGGCTTGCGGTTTGCCGGTCGCCAGCGCCGCGCCCAGCGCCATATAGGCCGCGCCCTGCTCGTGCCTTGTGTGGACGACGCGCAAGCGGTCGGAGGCGGCGTGAAAGGCGTCGAACAGATGGTCGTTGTGCACGCCCGGCAGCGCGTAGACGGTATCGAGCCCATGCGCGAGCAGGGTCGCGACCGTCGCTTCCGCCGTGGTCATCGTGCTGCTTTGCGGTTGCCGGGCGCTTCGCGGCTTTTCTTCTTGGCCGATGTCACGTGTCATTTTTCCGGCAAGGCATTGATCACGAACATGGCTTTGAGCATGCGGTCGAGCGGCGCGTGGCCGAAGGTCTTGGCCAAAATGGCGTCGATCGCACCCGTTCGATAGAGCCGCGCCAGCGTCTTGTCCACCAGCAGACGGAAGGCGCTGTCGTCGCGCGGCAGGGCCAAGGCATAGGTCTCGTAGCTGAAATACTGCTTGCTCAATTCGAAATCCGGGCCGGCCGCCCGCGCGTAGCATGGCCGCCAGAATGCCGCGGTCGGCAACGTAGGCATCGAGCTTGCCATCGTCCACCAGTTGCATGCCGTTACGGTGGTCGCGGACCGGCGACAATGGTGGCGGTGACACCGAGTGCCCCCAGCGAATCGCGCAAGAGCCTCTTCCGTCGTCGTTCCGATCAGCACGCCGACGCGCTTGCCGGCGAGATCCTCGAAGCGCTGCACCGGCGCGACCTGGCGCGACAGCACGCCGGCGCCGTCGAGATAGGTGGGCAGCGAAAAATCCACGATCTCCCGGCGCGCGAGGGTGACCGAACTGGGGTCGCAGAGGATATCGACGCGGCCGTCATGCACCGATTGGAAGCGCTCGCCGGCGTGCACCAGCACATATTCGGTCCGCACGCCGGGGCCTAGGGCGGCGGCGACTTGCCGGCACAGATCGACGATGTAGCCGGCCGGCTGGCCGTCGCTATCCTGATACGAGTAGGGCTTGGCATCGGCCCGATAGCCGATCCGGAACACGCCGGTTTCCCGCACGCGCTCGATGGTGCCGGCGGCCGCCTGCGACGCGATGATGAGGGCGGCGGCCAGGATGACCAGTCGTCGCATGTCCGAGGCTCTCTTCGCTTGGCGGGGCCTGCGGCGCCCCGGCCGGGGGAGGAGGACGTCGTCGATACTATATCGCACCGGGCAACCTAAGATACTGGGGCTCACCGCTCGGCACCTTGCCTTGACAAAGCCTACCCCCCATGCGCTTTTCCGCCCGCCCCGCAACTTTTCTGAATCGCCTGCCGGAACGCCCTTAAAATGCCTATGCATCGCTATCGCACCCATACCTGCGGCGCACTGCGCGAGGCGACATCGGCAAGCAGGTGCGCCTGTCCGGCTGGTGCCACCGCATCCGCGACCACGGCGGGGTGCTGTTCATCGACCTGCGCGACCATTACGGGCTCACGCAAGTGGTGGCCGATCCCGACAGCAAGGCGTTCAAGCTCGCCGAGACGCTGCGCTCGGAATGGGTGGTGCGCATCGACGGCAAGGTGCGCCGCCGGCCCGAGGGCACCGAGAACCCGGAACTGCCGACCGGCCAGGTCGAGGTCTATATCGACGAGATCGAAGTGCTGGGCCCGGCCGCCGAATTGCCCATGCCGGTGTTCGGCGAGCAGGATTATCCGGAGGAGATCCGGCTCAAATACCGCTTCCTCGATCTGCGGCGCGAGAAGCTGCACGCCAATATCATGCTGCGCGGCCAGGTGATCGACTCGATCCGCCGCCGCATGAAGGAGAGCGGCTTCTTCGAATTCCAGACGCCGATCCTGACCGCCTCGTCGCCGGAAGGCGCGCGCGATTATCTCGTGCCCTCGCGCATCCATCCGGGCAAATTCTACGCGCTGCCGCAGGCGCCGCAGCAGTTCAAGCAGCTCATCATGGTGGCGGGCTTCGACCGCTATTTCCAGATCGCGCCCTGTTTCCGCGACGAGGACGCGCGCGCCGACCGCTCGCCCGGCGAGTTCTACCAGCTCGATCTGGAGATGAGCTTCGTCACCCAGCAGGACGTGTTCGACGCGGTCGAGCCGGTGATCCGCGGCGTGTTCGAGGAGTTTGCCAATGGCAAGACGGTGACGCCGAAGTTTCCGCTCATTCCGTATGCCGAGGCGATGGCGAAATACGGCACCGACAAGCCGGACCTGCGCAATCCGATCGATGATGCAGGACGTGACCGATGCCTTCCGCGGCTCGGGCTTCAAGATTTTCGCCGCGCATGATTGACGCCGATCCGGCGATCGCGGTGTGGGCGATCCCTGCGCCGAACGGCGGCAACCGCGCCTTCTGCGACCGCATGAATTCATGGGCGCAGGGCGAGGGCCAGCCCGGCCTCGGCTACATCTTCTGGCGCGAAGGCGAGGAGGGCGGCGCCGGTCCGCTCGCCAAGAACATCGGCCCTGAGCGCACCAAGCAGATCGCCGATCAACTCGGGCTTGGCGTCGGCGACGCCTGCTTCTTCGTCGCCGGCAAGCCGAAGGATTTCGTCAAATTCGCCGGCGCCGCGCGCACCAAGGTCGGCGAAGAGCTCGACCTCATCGCCAAGGACCGTTTCGAATTCTGCTGGATCGTCGATTTCCCGATGTTCGAATGGAACGAGGAAGAAAAGAAGATCGACTTCTCGCACAATCCGTTCTCGATGCCGAACTATCGGCGTCGAGGAATTCCTCGCGCTCGATGCGAGCGACCAGACAAGCTCCTCGGCATCAAGGCGATCCAGTACGACATCGTCTGCAACGGCGTCGAGCTGTCCTCCGGCGCCATTCGTAATCACCGCCCCGAGGTGATGAAGAAGGCCTTCGCCATCGCCGGCTATCCGGAAGAGGTGCTGGAGCAGAAATTCGGCGGCATGCTGCACGCGCTTTCGCTCGGCGCGCCGCCGCATGGCGGCATCGCGCCCGGCATCGACCGCATCGTCATGCTGCTGGCCGGCGAGGAGAACCTGCGCGAGGTCGTGCTGTTCCCGATGAACCAGAAGGCCGAGGACCTGATGATGGGCGCGCCGTCGGAAGTGAGCGCCAAGCAGCTCAAGGAGCTGCATATAAGGCTGGATTTGCCGAAGAAATAAGCGCGAACCGGAATTCCACATTCCGTTCATTCCCGCGCAAGCGGGAATCCAGGGGCCACAATCCTGGGCATAGCTGGGTCCCCGCTTCCGCGGGGACGAGCGGAGTAGGTTATTTTTCCGGCAGCGGAATGAACTCGATCTCATCCCCCGGCACCTTGCCGAAATGGCCGGCCGCCCATTCGGCCTTCGCCTGCTCGATGCGATCCTTGCGCGAGGAGACGAAATTCCACCAGATGTGACGCGGGCCGTCCATCGGCGCGCCGCCGCAGATGACGAAATGCGCGTCCGTCACCGCCTTCACGGTGATCTTGTCGCCCGGCTTGAACACCAGCAAGCGGCCGGGCTCGAATTTGTCGCCGGCGATATCGATCGTCCCATCGACGATATAGATCGCGCGCTCCTCGTGGTCGGCGTCGAGCGGCAGGCTCGCGCCGGGCGCGCATCGCGACATTGGCGAACATCGTCTCATGCGTCGTCGGCACCGGCGACGTCTCGCCGAACAGCGAACCGATCACCACGCGGGCGAAGAGGTCATTGTCGCGCACCAGCGGGAACTCGTCGACCGTGTGATGGGCGAAGGCCGGCGCCATTTCTTCTTTCGCCGCCGGCAGCGCGACCCACATCTGCAAACCGTGGATCGGGCTGCCGGTGGTGCGCAACTGTGCGCCGGTGCGCTCGGAATGCACGATGCCGCGTCCCGGCCGTCATCAAATTGATTTCGCCCGGCTTGATCGCCGCTGCGGTGCCGAGTGAGTCGCGGTGCATGATCTCGCCGTCGAACAGATAGGTGACGGTCGCCAAGCCGATATGCGGATGCGGCCGCACGTCGAGCCCGGTGCCGGCGCGGAATTCCGCCGGGCCGAAATGGTCAAAGAAAATGAACGGCCCGACCATGCGCGAACGCGCCGAGGGCAACGCGCGCCGCACGCTAAAACCGTCGCCGAGATCGACGGTGCGCGGCACCACCACGTGCGCGATCGCCTCGCAGGCGTACGTATCGCCCGCAGCGGGGTCCTTGCCGGGAAAGAAACTCATGGGCTGCTCCTTTTGCCTGCATGCTAGCGAACTAGGCAGTCGTTGATCCATGCCTTTACTGTCAACACTTTGTTAACCAAGCGGGCCGGCGGAGGCCGCATTTGCCCAGATAGTGGGCCAACTCCGCTTTCCGCTTAAGCCGGCCTTTACGGCGGCATGGCTCACTGGCCGGACGCCAAGAAGGGGTCAGCTAGCCGGACACCAGGATGGGTTTGATCGTGCGCGTGTTTTCGCGCCGGAATATCGTTGCGATTGCCGTCGGCGCGCTGCTTGCCGGCGCGCCCTTGGTCGCGTTCGATTTGTGGCTCGGCGGGCTGATCGATCGCCAGGGCCAGGAGGAGGTCGACACCTCCGCGCGGCGGGCGATTTCGCTCGCCGAATCCCGCGTCACCCAGGTGATCTCAACGCTCGACGGATTGGCGGCGCGCGGGGTCGATAGTTGCCAGCCGGCCGATATCGCGGCCATACGGCAAGCCGCCTTCGACACCACGCCGATCAAGGAAATCGCCGTCGTCGGGCCCGACGGGGAGACGCTGTGCACCGATCTCGGCCTGCCGCTCGGCCGGCGCGAGGTGTTGTCCTCCGAACCGCTGGTCGGCGCCAATTGGTATTCGCTCGACACGCTTCAGCTGGATAACGGCCAGGCCATGGTGCGGTTGCGCCGCAAGGTCGGCTCCGGTCCGAACGGCGTTGCCGCGCTGGTGCCGGCCATCCTGTTCCTGCCGCAAGTGTCGACCCATGGCGGCCCGTTCAACGCCTATGCCCACATCGCCAGCGCCGGCGGCGCGGTCATCGGCAATATCGGCGCGCACCCGGCCGCCGCCGACGGCGTTTTCGCGGCAAACGCGAAATCCGACAAATACGGCTTCGCCGCCGAAATATCGACGCCGCGCGGCCATGTGATCGCCGGCCACGCCGAATTGCAGTGGCTCGGCCTGTTCGCCACCGGCGCCGTCATCGTGATCATCGGCGTGTTTTCCATCCTGATGCCGCGGCGCACGCCGGGCAATCCGGTGACCGAGATCGAACGCGCGCTGCGCGCCGGCGAATTCGTGCCCTATTACCAGCCGATCGTCGATATCCGCTCCGGCCAATTGCGCGGCGCCGAAGTCCTGGTGCGCTGGCGCAAGCCCGACGGCACGCTGGTGCTGCCCGGCTCGTTCATCCCGATCGCCGAATCGAGCGGGCTGATCCGCGAAATGACGCGCGATCTGATGCGGCGGGTTTGCGTCGAGGCCGGCCGCGCCATCGGCTGCCGGCCGGCGCTGAAAGTCTCGTTCAACTTCGCCGGCCTGCTGTTCAGCGACAATTCCATCGTCACCGACGTGCGCAAGATTTTTTCCGGCTCGCCGATCAAGCTCTCGCAGGTGGTGCTGGAAGTGACCGAGCGCGACCCGATCGAGAATTTCACCGCGACGCGGCAGACCATCGCCGCCTTCCAGGGGCTCGGCGTGCGCATCGCCATCGACGACGTCGGCACCGGCCATAGCGGGCTGTCTTATATGCTCAAGCTCGGCGTCGATATCATCAAGATCGACAAGATGTTCGTCGACGCCATCGGCACCGACCGCAACTCCACGACGATTGTCGAGACCCTGGTCGATCTTGCCCACAATATGCGCATGGACGTGGTGGCCGAGGGCGTGGAGAATTTCGAGCAGGTGATGTATTTGCGCGAACTCGGCATCCGCTCGGCGCAAGGCTATGTGTTCGCGCCGCCGCTGCCCGGCAAGGCCTTCCTGCAATTGGTGGAAGCCATCGACCCGCTGCCGGCCGCGCAGGCAGACCCGCCGCTCGCCGCACAGGTCAGCGCGGCCTGACAATTATGAAAAAGGGCGGCCCTGCGGCCGCCCAAGTCTAAACGCCACGCGGGAGGAACCTCATTCCGGGTCGGCAAACAAAGGCCGGCCCACGTGACTAAAATTCAGCCATGACTTCTTCATGGGCAGGTCGATTCGTCAATCTGATTTTATCGGATTTATGACGGCGCCCGCCGAATGTGACTGTCACGCAACAATTGCCCCCGCTATTCACCGACGAGTTCTTGCTCGATCGCCGCGATCAGGCGGGGGTCGCTGGGGTCCACCGCGGAGGCGAATCCCGCCTTTAGTTGGCCGTCGCGGCCGATCAGATATTTGTGGAAATTCCAGCGCGGCGCCTCGAGCGGGCGCTCCTGCGCCGCCCAGCGGTAGAAGGGGTGGGCGTCCTTGCCCTTGACCGCGGCCTTTTCGGTGAGCGGGAAGGTGACATGGTAGTCGCCCTGGGCGGTCTGCAAGATCTCGGACTTGCCGCCCGGCTCCTGGCCGCCGAAGTCGTTGGAGGGCACGCCGAGCACCATCAACCCCTTGCCGCGGAAGCGCGTCCACAGCGCCTGCAGGCCGGCATATTGCGGGGTGTAGCCGCACAGCGAGGCGGTGTTGACCAGCAAAATCGGGTGGCCGGCATAGGCTGAGAGCGGGATGTCCTGGCCGTCCAGGCCCTTGAAGGCGAAGGCATAGGCGGTGATGCGGCTCATGCCGGCGGCCTGCGCATAAGCGCGGAGCAAGGGCGGCCAGCGCGCCGATCCCCATGAGCCAATGACGGCGGTCGATCATGCGCGCAGTATAGCGGCCGCGCCGGCTTGCGTGTGCGCAAAACTGCGTGAAACGGCGTCCTTGGCTTGCCCAATGATGCCTCGCGCATCGAGCGGGCGGCGATTTGGCGCCAACGGTTGCGACATCATGGCCCGCAAGGCCGGGTGAAAAAGCGGCTATGATCGATGCCGTCACGACGAACGGGGGGCAATCCCATGGCAATCGTCGAACGCAGCACAAATCGTCTGATTGTGGAAACCGCCGGGGCTTTGGGCGCTTTTAATCTTGCGCTCGACAAGCAGGCCGGCACGGCGCGCATCGAGCGCAAAACTTTGATGTGGAAACGGCGCCCGCGCGAAATACCGCTCGCCGACATCAAGGACTTTTCGGTGGCGAACTTGAAGGATCGCCGCTTCCGGAGCCGAATTCCGCAAGCTCGTGATGCGCACGCGGGCGGACGAGGCAATCGAACTGCCGGTCGAGGAAGCGGCCATCGACGAAACCGCGTCGGTCTTGCGCGATTTCCTCGGGCTGGCGGCTTGAAAGCCGGAATCGCGCGCTAGGCGGCTTCCGCAAAGCGCACGGTGGTCTCGAAGGCGTAGCCGCAGGCGTCGCACTGCCACAGATGACGCACGCGGCGTTCGTCGACCAATTCCGACCATTCCGGCAGGAACAGTCTATTGCCGCATTGCGCGCAGGCGAGCTGCGCGCGCAGCGATTTGGCGGCGCCGTGGGGGTGAAAATCCATGGGGGCATCCTCCGGGTTATCGTCTCGCAACCCCCCGCGTCCTTGTATTGCGCGCAAACCTAGCGCGGCGCGCGCGGGAGTGAAGCAGCATGGCTGACCTAGCCGTGCACGAGTCCCGTGAATTTTTTGCGACGGATGGAGAAAGGATTGAGTCAAAGTTGTGGCACTTTTGTCGCCGGGCGCATGGCTGGTGCGCGCCCATGCCGCGCCCGCTCATGCGTTTGTGATAGGCGCGGGCGGGCGACTTTAGCTATACCGCGCCCAGGCCAGCCGAAAACCGAGGACTTCAATTGCTGCACGTCGATCGACCGAGCGCGCATGACGCGACGCAAAACGCAGGCGGCGGCTTGACCGCCCGCATCGCGCAATACCAGCCTTACGCGCTCGCCATCCTGCGCATCGTGACGGCGTTGTTGTTCTTCGAACACGGCACGTCGCGGCTGTTCGGATTCCCGTCGCCGCTGCCGACGCCCGGATTGTTCTCGCTCTATTGGTTCGCCGGCGCCATCGAATTCGTCTGCGGCGTGCTGCTGGCGCTCGGCCTGTTCACGCGGTTTGCCGCGCTCATCATGTCGGGCGAAATGGCCTTTGCCTATTTCCTCAGCCACGCGCCGCGCGACTTCTTTCCGATCCTCAACCGCGGCGACGGCGCGATCCTTTTCTGCTTCGTGTTTTTTTATATCGCCGTTGCCGGCGCGGGCGCCTGGAGTCTTGACGGGCTCATGCACCGCAAGCGCGGCTAACGCGCGGCCAATTTGCGCGTTAAATCCTCGTAGCCCCAGCCCATCACCTTGCCGTGGTTCCAGGCAAAGACCGGCCGCAGCAGCGGCGCGGTAGCCTGCATCCACGGCTTGGTCACGTCCACGATCCAGTCGTAGCGCACATAGGTGCGGCCGCCGTCCGGGCAGAAGGTCCAGCGGCCGATGCCGTCGAGCTCGCCCTCGGCGCGGCCCTCGATCAGCGTCATCGGCTCGATGCGCGTCACCCGCATGGAAAAAGCGAGCGTGTAGGGCAGCGCCGTGCGCCAGGTGATGCGGCGCACCGCGCCGACGCCGTTGGCATCGCCCGCTTGCAGGCGCTCCACCTTTTCGACCGCGCGCCACCAGGCCGGCCATTCCTCCGGCTCCTTGAGCGCCCGCCAGACGGCCTCGAGCGGGGCGTCGAACGCCCAATCGGTGATCAGATGGAACTGCGTTGCCGCCATGGCCGCCCCGTCCGGCTTGCCGAAGCCTAAGCCGGTGGTGAAATATACCGCCATGAGCCAGGCGACCGTCAAACCGCGCACCAAGGTGAAGCCGCAGATGCAGAAGCCGCCGCTGTGGAAGGTCATCCTGCTCAACGACGACTTCACCCCGCGCGAATTCGTCGTCGAGGTGCTCAAAGCCGTGTTCCGCATGAACGAAAGCCAGGCCTATCGCGTGATGATGACCGCGCACCAGAAGGGCGCCTGCGTGATCGCCGTCTATACGCGCGACGTCGCCGAGACCAAGGCCAAGGAAGCGACCGAAATGGGCAAGGCGAAGGGCTATCCGCTTTATTTCACGACGGAGAAGGAAGAATAAACAACCTTCGTCATGGCCGGGCTTGACCCGGCCATCCATGATGACTTTCCACGCAAAAAGCATTTCGTAAGATTTCCCGCGCGGCGTCTCATCGTGGATGCGCGGGTCAAGCCCGCGCATGACGCCGCGTGTAGATGCCCGCGCGATCGTTCGACTTTTCCGAAAACTGTCCGCGCCGGCATAAGTGGTTCTACATATCCGGAGCAGCATAGTACCGCTCGCGTTCTTGCAAGGGGGGACCCCATGCGAGACTGGAGACTGGTGATCGCGCCGGTGGCGGCGATCCTCTACTTCACGATCTTTCAGGATCAGTTCGTCGCCATGATCGTGTGGGCGGAGCGCTTCGTGCGCTAGCGCCCGCACGTCCACATGTAGCCGATCGGCGTCAGCGTGTAGCAGGGGCCGAAGCCGCCGCCGTTCCAGCGGCCGCGGTAGAAGCCCGGCCAGGCCGGCCCGTAATAATGCGGCCGGTAGAGCCGCCGGTAATGCACCCCGCGCTCGCGCGCGATCACCTTGGCGGGCGGTAGCCGGGCAGAAAGCCGTAGCCGTGCCAGTGGCGGCTGACGGCGCGCTTTTTGTTCGTCTTTTTGGCGACGACGCGCTTTTGCGCCGCCGCGGGCTGCTGATCGGCCGGCGCGGCGATTGCGGGGGCGCTGAGCGAGAGAGCCAGTGCGGCGGCGAGGATGCAGGTGAGGGCGCGCGGCATGAGGGCACTATGAGGGCACTTGTTGCACGATAGACGGCCGACATCCACGGCGTCGTTCGTGGTGAAAGTGAGACGCATCACATCCCCCGGATGCGCGGGCCGGCGAAGCGCACGGGCGGGTGCGCGCGCGTGACTTTGATCGGCGCCGGTTCGGGCTCGGGCGGCGGCGCTTCGCGCTCGGCCGCTTCGCGCGCCGCATTTGCCTCGGCGATGCGCATGCGCTGCTCAACATATTCCGCCGCCGCCGCGGACGCCTCGCGCGGCGTCATGCCGTCTTTCAAGAAGATGACGGTCTGGCGGATCTGGTTCTTGAGTTCTTCCGGCACGGCCGGCCAGAACACTTTGAAGCAGGCCTCGACGTCGCCGGCGCAGGCGCGCGCCCGCTTGCAGCGCCGGTCGCCGCAGAACTGCCAGAACAGCAGATGTGTGCAGAGCTTGCGCCGCATGGCGAGCACGCCGCGGCGGTCGGCTTTCCCGCTCGCGCATGAATTCTTCTTGCTTGCGCTTTTTCTCCGCCGCTTCTTCGTCCATTTGCGAATAATTTCTTGTCATCGGGCAGCATCCATTGTTCTCGCGGCGCCAAGCGCCCGAGTTTTGGTTAGTCCGGCCGCCCCCCAAGGAGGGGAGCGGGCGCCGAGAGGCGCCACTTCACCGTCCACGCCTTTCGGGCGCGCGCGTCTCATGCGCTGAGACGCGTCGCCTCTCGGCGCTCCGCTGCGGCGATTTCTGTCCCTCGGGTCCGCGTTTCCTGATTTCCGCTCCGGTTGCTTGGCTCAGGTCCGCGGCGCCAGTTCGCCTCATCGGCTTGTCGCGCCTTGGCCCGTGCGAAGTTTTGGTGGAACGGTCTCAGTCCAGCAGGCTCCCTGCGGAGGGGTCATAGTGCCCCCCGATCGGGTCCCGGGGCCTCCCGAGTGCGAGGTTACGAGCCTCGCCCGCGGGCGCCGCGCCAACCGAGCCCCGTTGCCGGGTCCCGGTCCGGTCGAAGGGGGTGCTGCATCTCCGGCACCGCCTTCACCGCCGCTCCGCCTTCAGAACGTCTCCGGAAGACGCCCCTCAAAGAGCAGGGTGATAGGAATATAAGCCGTAGTAGGAATAAAGTCAAGAGATTTTCGGGACAGCAAAGTAACTATTGTACCTATTGACATGTTCTTAGAAAAAGTTAGTAATATGTTCCTTCAGGAAGGCTGCAAAATAAGGAAACGGGCGATGTCGAAATACGAGCCCCTGGGCGAGTACCTAAAAAACCAGGGGAAAGATTTGGTGACGATGACGTTCGCTGAGATTGAAAAGGTAACCCGGACGAAATTGCCAGCCTCGTCTCGTTATCGCGCGTGGTGGAGCAACAACGACTTTAATAGCGTCCTGACGAAGGTTTGGCTCGATGCCGGCTTCAAAAGCGAGAAGGTGGATATGGCCGCGCGCAAACTGGTGTTTCGCCGCGTGCGCGGGGCGAAGGGCGAGGGCGTGAAGGGCGAAGAGAAGCCTTTTCATCCGGCTTGGGGCGCGATGAAGGGTCTGATCCGCGTCATGCCCGGCGTCGATCTCACGCAGCCGACCGATCCAGAATGGGCCGATCGTCTCGATGCGGAGTACGGTCCCGAGAAGAGGGAGTCGTAGGTGCGACCGCTCTTATGGGATACGCACGCGGCGGTCTGGATTTCCGGCAAGACGCCCATTGCGCAGGCGGCGGTTGATGCGCTCGCCGCCGCACATCGCGACGGTGTTGCGTCCTACATCTCACCGATCACGGCCTGGGAGGTCGGCATGCTGGCTTCGCGCGGCCGGTTGCAATTGCTGATCCGGCCGGAACGCTGGTTCGCCAATCTGTTCGAAATTCCTGGGGTGCGATTGGCCGACATGTCGCCGGATGTGCTGATCGCGTCATCCTATCTGCCGGGGAAACCGCCGAACGACCCGACCGACCGCATCATCGTTGCCACCGCGCGCGAGCTCGGCGCGACCTTGATCACGCGCGACCGCAAGCTGTTGGACTACGGCGAGCAGGGGCATGTGAGTGTGGTGGCGTGTTGACCTGTCATGGCTGGACTTGTTCCGGCCATCTCGCTGAGGGACGCGACCGTGCCCGCCTAAGCGGGATCACCGGGATAAGCCGGGTGATGACAAGGTGCGCCGCGCAGTCTGGTGAGCGCCGCTTCGACTTGTGGCTCGTTCGCGAAGCGGCCCGCGGCGGCATCGCGCAGTCCGCGGTCGATGCCGGCAAGCTCAGCCGGGGTGGGCTCATAGTCGCCGTCGGCGCCGCGTTCGTCCGGTTTCACTCAGCCGCCTGTTCCGCGTGTCTGGTCAAATCGCCTCGACCCGCAATAAGCCCCGTGATGGAAATATCTTCGTCGAGTTCTTCCCAATGCAGGCCGCTGCGGCTTAATTCGACGCGCGCACGTTGCTGCGGCGTGGCATTCAAAAGCCGCGGAAACCAGGCCAACGGCACGCCCAACGTGCGGCCGTCGGTCAGATCGACCCACATTGTGTCGTCGTCAAAACGGACGGCCGTTGCCGAAATGGTCATGCCAGGCCCTCAGGATCAGTTCTCGGCGCTCCGAGACAAGACGCAGAATACGCGCCAATTCGGCAGAATTAAAGCCGTAGCTGTCGGCGATCGATACCTCCGGCTCCAGCCAGATTTTGGCTTCCCGACCGCCGCCCTTGACGTGAACATGGCGCGGCTCGCGCGGCAGGCCTTCATTGGAGAAGAAGAAATAGCGAAGGCCGCTGTCGCGAAAGACGACCGGCATCTTCTGCCCCGGTTACATTTCGTTCGGCCCACCTTCGCAAAAACGAAGGTGGGCCTAAACCGTCACGAACACCCCGTCGTGCTCCCACACGTATCGCACTTCATGCAGGTGCCGTTGCGAGCAGAGTGAAGTTGCCGCATTCGCCGCAGGCCTCGCCCTCGTAGCCCTTGGCGCGCGCCTCGGCGCGCTTCTCGGAGGCCGAGGCCTTGGCGTGCACGCGCGCGTCCTGCGGGTCGATGCGCAGGTCGAGCTGGTCGGTCGGCGAGAGCTTGGCTTCCGGCTCGGCCTTGAGCGCGGTCGCAGCGCCGGCAAAGGCGGTGACATTACCCCCACCTGTCGCGCTGCGCGCGACACCCGCCCTGCGGGGTGCGGCGAGAAGAACCGCTCACCACGCTCAGCCGGTCGGTGCGCGAGCGGGTCAGTCCGCGCGAGACGAAGTTCTGCGCCGGCGCTGCCTTGCCTTCCGCCTCGCCCTTGCCGAGCGCGTCGAAGCCGCGTCTCGCTCGGGTCGACATGGGCGAGATCGAAACGCTCGAGGTAGGAGACGGCGAGCTCGCGGAACACGTAGTCGAGGATCGAGGTGGCGTATTTGATCGAGTCGTTGCCCTGCACCGGGCCCTGCGGCTCGAAACGGGTAAACGTAAAGGCGTCGACATATTCCTCGAGCGGCACGCCGTATTGCAGGCCGAGCGAGATGGCGATGGCGAAGTTGTTCAGCAGGCTACGCAAAGCCGCGCCTTCCTTGTGCATGTCGACGAAGATCTCGCCCAGCCGCCCGTCGTCGTATTCGCCGGTGCGCAGGTAGACTTTGTGGCCGCCGACCACGGCCTTCTGCGTGTAGCCCTTGCGCCGGGCCGGCAGCCGCTCGCGCTCGCGCAACACGGTGACGCGCTCGACGATCTTCTCGACGATCTTTTCGGCAAGCCCCGTGGCGCGCGCCGCGGCGGGACGCTCGATGAAGGCCTCGACGGTGTCTTCCTCGTCGTCATCGTCGGCGATGAGCTGCGAATTGAGCGGCTGCGAGAGTTTCGAGCCGTCGCGGTAGAGCGCGTTGGCCTTGAGCGCCAGCTTCCAGGACAGCAGATACGCCGCCTTGCAGTCCTCGACGGTGGCGTCGTTCGGCATGTTGATGGTCTTGGAGATGGCGCCGGAAATGAACGGCTGCGCCGCCGCCATCATGCGGATGTGGCTTTCGACCGACAGATAGCGCTTGCCGATCTTGCCGCACGGATTGGCGCAGTCGAACACCGGATAATGCGCCGGCTTCAAGTGCGGCGCGCCTTCCACCGTCATGGCGCCGCAGGCGTGGATGTTGGCGGCCTCGATCTCGCGCTTGGAGAAACCGAGCGCGGCCAAGAGGTCGAAGGTCGGCAGCGCCAGGTCTTCGGCGGAAATGCCGAGCGTGTCGCGGCAGAACTCTTCGCCCAGCGTCCACTTGTTGAAGACGAATTTGATGTCGAAGGCGGTGGGCAGCGCCCTTGTCGATCTTGGCGATCGCCTCGTCGGTGAAGCCCTTGGCCTTCAGCGTGGTGTGGTTGATGGCCGGCGGCCTGCGCCAGCGAGCCGTGGCCGACCGCATAGACCTCGATCTCGGCGATGTCGGCTTCCGAATAGCCGAGCGTGCGCAAGAGCTTCCGGCACCGCGCGGTTGATGATCTTCCAGTAGCCGCCGCCGGCGAGCTTCTTGAACTTGACCAGCGCGAAATCGGGCTCGATGCCGGTGGTGTCGCAATCCATCACCAGGCCGATGGTGCCGGTCGGCGCGATCACGGTCGCCTGCGCGTTGCGGTAGCCGTGCTTTTCGCCGAGTTCGAGCGCGCGGTCCCAGGCGGCCTTGGCATGCGCCACCAGGTTCTTGTCGGCGCAGGCGGCATGGTCGAGCGGGACGGGCGGCTGCGAGACCTTCTCGTAGCCGGTGCGCTCGTTATAGGCGGCGCGGCGGTGATTGCGGATCACGCGCAGCATGTGCTCGCGGTTCTTCTTGAAGCCGGGGAAGGGGCCGAGCTTTTCCGCCATTTCGGCGGAGGTGGCGTAGGCAACGCCGGTCATGATGGCGGAGAGCGCGCCGCCGATGGCGCGGCCGGCGTCCGAGTCATAGGGAATGCCGGAGGTCATCAACAGGCCGCCGATATTGGCGTAGCCCAAGCCCAGCGTGCGGAACTCGTAGGAGAGCTGCGCGATCTGCTTGGAGGGGAACTGCGCCATCAGCACCGAGATTTCCAAGACCACCGTCCACAGCCGCACCGCGTGCTCATACAACTCGACCTGGAACTGGCCGGTCTTCAGGTCGCGGAAGGTGAGCAGATTGAGCGAAGCCAGATTGCAGGCGGTGTCGTCGAGGAACATGTATTCCGAGCACGGATTGCTGGCGCGGATTTCGCCCGAGGCCGGGCAGGTGTGCCAGTCATTGACCGTGGTGTGGTATTGCAGGCCCGGATCGGCCGAGGCCCAGGCGGCGTAGCCGATCTGCTCCCACAGCGCGCGGGCGTCGAGCGTCTTGGCGATCTTGCCGTTCTTGCGGAACTTCAGGTCCCACTTGGCGTCGCTCTCGACCGCCTTGAGGAAGCCGTCGGTGACGCGCACCGAATTGTTCGAGTTCTGCCCGGAGACGGTGAGATAAGCCTCCGAATCCCAATCGGTGTCGTAGATCGGGAATTGGATGTCGGTGTAGCCTTGGCGGGCGAACTGGATCACGCGCTTGATGAAGTTGTCCGGCACGTAAGAGCGGCGCGCGAGCTTGATCTCGCGTTTGAGCGCGGGGTTTTTCTCCGGCGAGAAGCAATCGTCGCCCGAGCCCTCGCAGTTGACGCAGGCCTTGAGCACGGCTTTCAGGTGCTTCTGGTTGATGCGCGAGCCGGTGACCAGCGCCGCCACCTTCTGCTCTTCCTTCACCTTCCAGTCGATATAGGTCTCGATGTCCGGGTGATCGACGTCGACGATCACCATCTTGGCGGCGCGCCGCGTGGTGCCGCCCGACTTGATGGCGCCGGCCGCGCGGTCGCCGATCTTGAGGAAGGACATCAGGCCGGACGACTTGCCGCCGCCCGACAGCTTTTCGCCTTCGCCGCGCAGCGCCGAGAAGTTCGAGCCGGTGCCGGAGCCGTATTTGAACAGGCGCGCCTCGCGCACCCACAGATCCATGATGCCGCCTTCGTTGACCAGGTCGTCATTGATGCCCTGGATGAAGCAGGCGTGCGGCTGCGGATGCTCGTAGGAGCTTTTCGAGCGCGTCAGCTTGCCGCTCTGGAAATCGACGTAATAGTGGCCCTGGCTCGGCCCGTCGATGCCATAGGCCCAGTGCAGGCCGGTGTTGAACCACTGCGGCGAATTGGGCGCGCACATCTGCGCCGCCAGCATGTAGCGCAGCTCGTCGAAGAAGGCCTGCGCGTCTTCTTCCGCATCGAAATAGCCGCCCTTCCAGCCCCAATAGGTCCAGGTGCCGGCGAGGCGATCGAAGACCTGCTTGGAGGTCTGTTCGCCGATATAGCGTTCCTTTTCCGGCAGTTCGGCAGAGCGCTGCCTCGTCGGCGACCGAGCGCCAGAGGAACGAGGGCACGGAATTCTCTTCCACCTTCTTCAGGCGCGCGGGCACGCCGGCCTTGCGGAAATATTTCTGCGCCAGCACGTCGGAGGCGACCTGCGACCAGAATTCCGGCACCTCGACATTGTCGAGCTTGAACACCACCGAGCCGTCCGGGTTGCGGATCTCGGATGTGGTGAGCCGGAACGCGATGGCCTCGTAGGCCGCATCCGGGCGACCTTGTCCGTCCTTGGTGTAGCGCCGTTCGATCCGCATTTTGTCTCTAGCCCCTTCAATGCCGAGCGGCTGGCGACCGCTCCATTATCCCTGACGGACACTGTCTTGTCCGCCTGTTTTGCTCGGCACGCTGTTCGACCACCCGTCACGCATTCAACCTGGGCCCTGTCATCGGTCCCGGCACCGGTTTTCCCGGTTTTTTGACCCCCGGCGCAGCGGTTCCCTATGCCCGAAACGCCGTTTTCCGGCGCGGGTGCGTCTCACGACCCAAAAGTCGTTTGAAAGCTCGGAGGGAACCGAAAACGCAACTGCACCGAACGCACCAAAGCTAGGGGGACTCGTACCCGTCGTCAACAACAGATAGTGATCAAATCTGAATCAAACACTAAGTCTTGTGGTTAAGGCGGTTAAGTTCGGGGATAACCCCCGGAAAACCAGCGTCAGTATTGAGCGATCGGGGGATGGCGGAAAGCATTTTTATCGCCGCCGCAAAGTAGGTTTAAATCCCTGCCGGCATGACACAAAAGTGACGGAAAAACGCGGCCTCGCGGTTATCCGCAGGAAAAACAGCGATTTCGCGCGAGCCGGGGATAAGGGCGGGAAAAAGCGCCCAATCGGCCTGCGGGAGTCGCTGATTCTCAAAGTCAGCTCAGTGCGTTAGCGCCAACGTCAGGCGGTTGGCGGAGGGGGAGGCGTTCACCCAAGCCTGTGGACGCCTTTTCGCCGGCAAATGGCACCACTTCACCGCCGGCTGTGGAATTTTCCCGCAAAAAAAGGCGGACCCGCGAAGGAGCCCGCCTTTTTTACCGGCACTGTCATCTCTGCCCAGCGGGCCAAGCTGCGGGCCAAGCGACTCGATGCGTCCCGCTGATTAATTCCTGTGCAACATAACCGGGGGCCGCCGCAAATTGCAACGGCTTTGCCACCGGACGTGCGCGCTTGTCTCGTTCAGCGGCAGTGCCCCAGGCATTTCATCAATTCGCCGTTGACGCGGTTCACGCAGGCCGACTGCTGCATCAGCGTTCCCGAGCGCGCGCACGAATCCGAATCGCGCTTCTGGTTGGCGTAGCAGACGCTGCAGGCCATCAGCGCCGCGCCGGGCGGCCGGCACTTCCAGGCGCCGGCGACATTGACGCAAGTGTTTCGATCCGGGCACGAATAAGTGCGGATCATTTTGCCTTCGCGAACGCGCTGGCAGATCACATTGACCTGCAGGAGCGGCGATAGCTCGTCGCGCAATTGCGCGGCCGAGGCGGCGACCGCTCCGTTTACCGGCGCCGCCAGCGCCGCCGGCGGCAGCGCGCAAAGCGCAAAGCCGATGAAAGCCAGAATCCAATAGCCGATAACGCGGCGCGAAACCGCCGATCCACGCTGCATGGTGAAGCCCCCCGGCTTGCTGCCGGCTCCCCCGAGCCATGGCAGGCAAGCATCCCGCTCACAATTTATGCGCCCGTCGCCACGGCTGGCAATGCGGAAAAGGCCCCGGCTCGCATGAGTCGGGGCCTTCGCTAGAGCATAGACGGGCTGAAAGGTGGGAACGGACCGAGACTTAGCGGCCGCTGCCGCCGCTGCCGCCGCCGGCGCCGTCGCCGCCGGACAAGTCAATTTCGGTCACGCCGCGCTGCGACCGGGCGCGCGGGTTCGCGGATCGTTGCTGTCGCAGCTGATCCCACCAGCCATTGCCATGGGAGTTGGTGTTAACCCAGCAATACTTGCCTTGTTTGATCGGGTCGCCCGGCTGATGGCCGGTCGGCATGGATGCTGGCTTGAGCCGCTGTGGCCATGGTGAGGGCCGCGAGCGCCGCAAAAATCGCAACAATCTTCATGGTGTCTCTCCTGTTGAAGCGTGGAACTTGTGAAGCTCACCGTAACCGGGGCAAAGCGCGGCATCCGGCCGTCGCCCACCTGCTGTTGAGTGCTTTGGCCGGCGCTTTCGGTTCAACCGCGGGCAAACAGATTTACGCCCCGGCCGGAAGCGCCCGGTTCGCCTCAGTTTTTTGCGGTTTTTGCTTCAGCTCTGCTTCAGCTTTTGCGGCGGCGGGCGGCGCGGCCGGTCGGGCGCCGGCGTGCCGGAGGCCTGCTCGAGGCTGACCTCGGCGCGGGTGCGCGGCAGCGCTTCCGGATGTTCCTTCTGCAGGAACGCCACCAGCCGCTCGCGCACCTCGCAGCGCAGGTCGAAGGCCTGCCCGGCGGAATTGGCGCTCATGATGCAGCGCAGTTCGAGCGTGCGCTCCTTGGCGTCGGTGACCTGCAGATTGATCACGTTGCCGTCCCAGTTCTTCGAGGCCTTGACGATCTCGCGCGAGCTTGTCGCGGATGACGCCGACCGGCGCGCGGTAATCGACATAGATCATGGCGCTGCCGATCAGCGCCGAACCTTCGCGCGTCCAGTTCTGGAACGGTTTCTCGATGAAATAGGAAAGCGGCACGATCATGCGCCGCCAGTCCCACAGCCGCACGACGACGTAGGTGGATGTGATTTCCTCGATCGTGCCGAATTCGTTTTCGACGATGACCGCGTCGTCGATGCGGATCGGCTGCGTCATCGCCAGTTGCACGCCGGCAAACAGGTTGCTCAGCACCGGGCGCGCCGCCAGACCGACGACGATGCCGGCGACGCCGGCCGAGGCGAACAGGCTGACGCCGTATTGCCGCACCGGCTCGAAGGTCATCAGCGCGGCGCCGAAGGTGACCAGCACCACCAGCACGTCGCCGGCGCGCAGCAACACGCGCACTTGCGTGACGTGCTTGCGCGCGAGCAGGTTGTCGTGAACGTCGAGGCGGAATTGCCGCAGATAGAGATCGGCGGCGATATCGAGCGCGGTGATCGCCGTCCAGCCGACAAGCCCGATGACGCCGATCAGCAGCAACTTCGCCAGCCAGCCGGCGGTGTCTGGATCGAGCGGGGCGACCGGGATCGCGATCGCCATGGCCAGGATAATCAGGCCAAGCCGCGTCACCCCGCGCATCTGGGTGATAACCGAGAAAACGTACGGGTAGCGCTCGGCGAGCACCGCGCGCAGCAGCCGCCGCACCCATGTGTGCAGCGAGTAAGCGATCGCGCCGGCCAGTACCAGGATAATGATCGCGACCACCGGGTTGGGCAGCCAAGCGAGCAGGTCCTTAAGCGCGGTCAGGGCGTTGCGGATCGAATCCATGTCTATTCAATCATTTTAGCGCCAATGCACCGAACATGGCAGCCCGGCTATAGTGCGTGCTGGACAGGAGCGCGGGGAGGTGGCAGAACGCCGCGTATTCAATGTCTTTCAACGCGCGGCGGCGATGAAAAGTTTCCTGCTCAAGCTGTTCACCTGGTGGAATTCGCAGACCTTCGGCACCCAGTTCTGGACCTGGATGTACGGCGAAAAAGTCGGCGAAGACGAATTCGGCAACATCTACTATCGCACCAAGGGCGGCAAGATTAATCCGCGCATGCTCTCCTTCGAGCGGCGCTGGGTGATCTACAACGGCTATATGGAAGCCTCCACCGTGCCGCCGTCGTGGCACGGCTGGCTGCACCATACGGTCGATGTGCCGCCGACCAAAGACAACTACAAGCCGCACGCGTGGGAAAAGCCGCACCGGGCCAATTTGACCGGCACCGCGGGCGCCTACCGGCCGCCCGGCTCGACGCTCGCCGCCAACCGCCGCCCGTCGGCGACCGGCGACTACAAGGCCTGGAGCCCCGACAGCCGGGCCTAATGAGCCGCTGCGCCGCCCTTCCGCCGCCGTATTCAGCGTGTTAACCGGGCGCTCTCGCGGGCGACGGCGAATCCGCGCCGTTTTCGCAAACGCAAGATATCAGCGCAAGATATTGCGGGTTCATGGCGCGCATTCCGCTCACCGCTTGTTGGCTTGTCGTGGCGGCGTTGCTGGCGACGCCGGCCTTCGCGCAATTCGGCTCGATCTTCCGCGACGACGGGCCGCCGCGCCCGCCGGCCGACGTGCCGAATGCGCCGCGCTCGACCATGCCGCCGCCGCCGCCTTATTACCCCAACCGCGAAGCGCCGCGCCCGCCCGGCGAGGTTCGCTCCGATCGGCCGCCGGCCGAGCCGCTGCCGGCGCCCATGAGCCTGCCGCCGTCGAGCCGGCCCGGCGGCGGCACCATCCAGTCGCAGCCGCTGGCGCCGCTGCCCGGCACCGCGCCGCCGCCAGGGGCAGGCGGCAACCCCGCCGCAGGGTCAGCCGGCGCCAGGCGCCGCAGCTCCCGTGCAGACCTTGCCCGGCCTGCCGCCCGGCATCCGCCAGCCGTCCGGCGCGCCGCCGCAGCCGGCCAATACGGCGCCGCAACCGGGCGACGAGATCGTGGTCGAGCCGCCGCCGCAGCGCATCAGCAATCCGACCGCGGTGTTCGCCGGCCTCGACAAGATCACCGGCCGCATCATCTCCTTCGACGTCGCCATCAACGAGACCGTGCAATTCGGCGCGCTGCAGGTGACGCCGCGCGTGTGCTATTCGCGCCCGCCGACCGAGACGCCGAACACCGACGCCTTCGTCGAAGTCGACGAGGTGACGCTGCAGGGCGAGATCAAACGCATCTTCACCGGCTGGATGTTCGCGGCGAGCCCCGGCCTGCACGCGGTCGAGCATCCGATTTACGACGTGTGGCTCACCGACTGCAAAGGCGGGGAGAACCCGAACGTGGCGGAAGCCCCGGCCGAGCCGGAGGCCAAGCAGCCGGTGCGCACCCCGCCGCGGCGTCCGCTGCCGCGCGCGCAGCGCCCGGGCACGCTGCCGGCGCTGCGCTAGCGCAGAAGCGCCAGCGCCTCGTCGCCGCCGACCGGGCGATCGAGCGGCAGCGCGGCGAAATCCGCTTCGCCCGCGATCGCCTCCTCCAACAGCCGGTGATAGCGCCGCTTGCCGACCTCGACCGCGCCGAAGGTCTTCAGGTGATCGGTGACGTATTGGGTGTCGAGCAGGCGGTAGCCGCCGGCGATCAGGCGCGCCACCAGATGCACCAGCGCGATCTTGGAGGCGTCGCGCGCGCGGTGGAACATGCTCTCGCCGAAAAACGCGCGGCCGAGCGAGACGCCGTAGAGCCCGCCGACCAGATCGCCGCCGTCATAGACGCCGATGCAGTGACAATGGCCGCGCTCGAACAGAGCGCGGTAGATCTTGCGGATGCGCGCGTTGATCCAGGTGCGGGCGCGGTCGGGCTTGGCCTCGGCGCAGCCCTCGATCACCGCGTCGAAATCGCGGTCGACCCAGACCGTGAACGGCGTTAAGCGCACGCTGCGCTTGAGCCGCGCCGGCAGATGGAACCCCTCGAGCGGGATGATGCCGCGCATATCCGGCTCGATCCAATAGAGCGCCGGGTCGTCGGCGCTTTCCGCCATCGGGAAGATGCCGCAGGCATAGGCCTTGAGCAGGACCTCCGGCGTGATCTCGATGGCGGTGTTTTCGCGGTTGGCCATGGGGGTGTCCGGCGGTGGAACTCGCATTCTATTCGCCGGCGCGCCGGCTGGGGAGGGCGGATTTTTACCGATCGGTGACCATGACCCATCTCATTTGGCGAAAGATTGAACGCTTTGAACGCAGCCCGGTCATGCGTTGGTCCGATGCAGCCGCCGGTCGATCAGGGGTGACCGGGACTTATGGGGATATGGCGATATGACAATACGACGCACCAATGTTCTCGTCGTTGAAGACGAGGTTTTGATCAGCACGCTCATCGCCGAAGTCTTGAACGAGAACGGTTTTGCCGTGCACGCGGTGGCCGACGGCGAGGAGGCCTTGCGCTATGTGGAGTCGGGCGCGGACGTCGACGTGCTGTTCACCGACATCAATCTCGAGGGCGGCATCGACGGCACAATCCTGGCCAAGCGCGTGCGCGAGCAGCGTCCCGAATTGCCGGTGGTCTATTGTTCCGGCCGCTATTCGCCGGCGGATTTGGCGCGGCCGGTGTCGCGCTCGGTGTTCCTCAACAAGCCATACGATCCGGCCGATCTGTGCCGGCTGCTGACGCGGTTGACCGCGAGCACGGCGCACTAGCGGCGCAGCGAAGCTTTATCCCGATCGCGCGATCAGTAGGCGTAGAACCACACGGCCAGCAGCAGCAGACCGGCCGCAACGATCACCAATGTCATCACTCCCGCCACGCTGCCGGTGATGTAGTCGTGGTGTTCGCTAGGCGTAGACATCGGACTTCTCCTTGGGCATTTTTATACCCGCGAAGACCGACGCCTCAGATCAGGGACCGCATCGCCCCTTATTCCAGGGCCCCAGCATCCGCAGATTTGTTAGCGTGGTTGTACCGGGATGCCGATTGCGCGCATTGCGTAAAGTCAAGGCGCGCGCGGAATTACCCGGCTACCGCCATAAGCGCGACCGTAAGGCCGATAAGGCGCCATTATAGGCGGCGCGCCGATGCCCGCGTCAGTCTTCCATCCCGCCGCGGCTGAGAAACTGCTCGAGCCAGTGGATGTGGTAATTGCCGTCGATAATGTCGGTTTCGCGCGCCAGCGCCCGGAACAGGGGCAGCGTGGTCTCGATGCCGTCGATCACCACTTCGTCGAGCGCGCGCTTGAGCCGCATCAGGCATTCCTGCCGCGTCTTGCCGTGCACGATCAGCTTGCCGACCAGCGAGTTGTAAAACGGCGGGATGGTGTAGCCCTGGTAGACGGCGGAATCGATGCGCACGCCGAGGCCCCCGGGCGGATGGTAGTGCAGGATCTTGCCCGGCGAGGGGCGGAACGACACCGGGTTCTCGGCATTGATGCGGCACTCGATGGCGTGGCCGTGGAACTTGATGTCGCTCTGCTTGAGCGTGAACTCGTTGCCGGCGGCGGCGCGGATCTGTTCGAAGATCAGGTCGATGTCGGTGATCATTTCGGTCACCGGGTGTTCGACCTGGATGCGCGTGTTCATCTCGATGAAATAGAACTTGCCGTCCTCGTAAAGGAATTCGACGGTGCCGACGCCGAGATATTCGATCTCGCGCATGGCTTTGGCCACCGTCTCGCCGATGACGTCGCGCGCTTGCGTGTTGAGCGCGGGCGAGGGGCCTTCTTCCCACACTTTCTGATGCCGGCGCTGCAGCGAGCAATCGCGCTCGCCGAGATGGACGGCCTTGCCGTTGCCGTCGCCGAGCACCTGGATTTCGATGTGGCGCGGCGTCTGCAGATATTTTTCCAGATAGACGGCGTCGTCGCCGAAGGCGGCCTTGGCTTCGCTGCGCGCGGTCGACAGCGCAACGGCAAGCTCGGCGGCCGAGCGCGCGACCTTCATGCCGCGCCCGCCGCCGCCGGCGGCGGCCTTGATCAGCACCGGATAGCCGATCTCGCCGGCGATTTTTGTCGCCTCCGCGTCGGAGGAAACGCCGCCTTCCGAGCCCGGCACCACCGGGATGCCGAGCTTGCGCGCGGTGCGCTTGGCCTCGATCTTGTCGCCCATCAGGCGGATGTGCTCGGGCTTGGGGCCGATGAAATGGACGTCGTGGTCGTTGAGGATTTCGGCAAAGCGCGCGTTCTCCGACAGAAAGCCGTAGCCGGGATGCACGGCGTCGGCGCCGGTGATCTCGCAAGCGCTGAGAATGGCGGGGATGTTGAGATAGCTGTCTTTCGCCGCCGGCGGGCCGATGCACACGCTTTCGTCGGCGAAGCGCACGTGCATGGCGTCGGTGTCGGCGGTGGAATGCACCGCCACCGTCGGAATGCCGAGCTCCTTGCAGGCGCGCAGCACCCGGAGCGCGATCTCGCCGCGGTTGGCGATGAGGATTTTATCGAACATGGACACCTAGGAGGTAGTGAGTAGTCGGTAGTGAGTAGGGAAGAAGATCCAGCAGTTTTGTCGCTATTCGCTACTCACTACTCACTATCCCCTCACTATCGCTCATTCAATAATCACCAACGGTTCGCCGAACTCGACCGGCTGGCCGTCCTCGAACAGAATCTGGATCACGGTGCCGGCGCGCGGCGCCTCGATCTGGTTCATGGTCTTCATCGCCTCGATGATGAGCAGCGTCTCGCCCGCCTTCACCGCGCTGCCGACCTCGATGAACGGCTTGGCGCCGGGCTCGCTCGCGGCATAGGCGGTGCCGACCATGGGCGAGAGCACCACGCCCGGATGTTTCGAGGCATCGAACGCCGCCGCCGCCGATTCACCGGAAGGCTGCGGCATCGCCGCCGTCGCTGCCAGGCGCGGCGCGGCGGCCATCACGGGAGCGGCATTGCGCGCGACCCGCACGCGCTGGCCGTCCTGCTCGATTTCGATTTCGGTTAGGCCGTTTTCTTCCAGGAGCTTGGTCAGCTCGCGGATCAGGTCGCGGTCGACGATTGGGGCTTTCGGCGCTTTTGCCATCGAAAGGTTCCGCTTTTATGTCCTGCTCGCGCCGGCTGGCCGCTGCTTTGTCGGCCGGTTGCGGTGGGTAAGGGTCTTGGGCATGGCTTGGTCGATGCGCGTGAAACTTCGGCATCTTATAGGTGGCCAAGGCGGCAAGGGGAAGCCCGCGCGGCGTCGGCCGTCAGTGGGAATTACCGCCGACGGTCTGGGTTTCGCGCGCGGTCCAGTCGATCACGTCCTTGATCGCCGTTAACCGTCGGCGGCCTGCGGCTTTCGCCTTGATGAACAGGTCGATCTGGCGGTCGGCGCTCGTTCCCTCGGCGAGGATACCGTCGATGCGGGCAATCTCGGCGGCGCAGCCGAAAGCCTCGATGTCCTCGGCGATGAAGGCGCGCACCTGGCCGAGCCATTGCCGGATGTCGATCGGCGCGCGGGTGAACGGATCGACGAAGGTGGCGGCGATGCCGTAACGCTGGGCGTGCCACTTGTTCTCCCAGGTAATGGCGCGCCCGACCCGGTCGAAACCGGCATTGATGCCGCGGTTGCGGTCGAGCGCGCGCACCAGGCAGCGGAACAGCGCGGCGATTGCAACGGCGTCGTCGAGCCGCGTGCAACTGTCGGAGATGCGCAATTCGATGGTCGGGTTTCCCAGCGACGGCCGCATCGCCCACCAGACATAACTCGCGTCCGGGATGATCTTGGCGCCGACCAGCGCATCGATGTATTCGCGGTAGTCCTCGTTGGTGCGGAACAGCGGCGGCAGGCCGGTGCGCGGCAGTTCGTCGTAAGCCGCCAGCCGATAGCCGACGAGGCCGGTGAGGTGGCCCTGCCAGAACGGCGAGGATGTCGACAGCGCCAGCAGGAGCGGCAGATAGGGCGTCAGCCGCATGATCAGATTGATGCGGGTGTCGACGTCCGGCACCGCGACGTGCACGTGCATGCCGCATAGCATGTTGCGGTAGCCGATCATCTGCAGGTCGTCCATGATCGCGCCGTAGCGCGCCTTCGGCGTGACGATCTGCTCGGGCCAGAAGGCGAGCGGGAACGTGCCCATGGCGGCAAGGCCCAGCCCGTGCCCGGCCGCGGCTTGCGCGAGCTGCTGCGATAATGCGCCAGATGCTCGCGCGCCTCGCGCGTGCTGGCGCAAGGCGGCGTCGCCACCTCGATCTGCGATTGCAGCATCTCGGTCATCACGCGGGCGCCGAGCAGCTTGTGGGTGAGGCTCAGGAATTTCTTGTCGATGCGGCGCACGGCCCGGCGCGTTTGCGCGTCGAACACGAAATATTCCTCTTCCATGCCGACGGTATACATGCGCGCGATAACCCGCCCGGGCAGACCCGGTTCCCCCCACGCATCGCCATGCGCGACCACAACAGACTTATAGTGACGCAAAATCGGCCGCCGGCCACGGCCGGCAGCCGATCGTCGAATGCTGCGATTATGGACGAATGCCGCGCCGCGGTCAGCAGGCCGGTTTGCCGCAGCGCGCGGTATTGATTTTTTCCTGCAGGCCGGCAAGGCCGATGGCGCCGACCACCACGTCGGAGCCGATCACATAGCTCGGCGTGCCGTTGAGGCCGAGCGCCTGGGCGAGCTTGAAATCCTCGTCCAGCGAGGCCTTCACCTCGGGGCTCTTCATGTCCTTTTGCAGCCGGTCCATGTCGAGGCCGGTCTCCTTGGCGGCGGCCAGCGCGTGCGCCTCGTCGGCCGGCCCGCGGCCGCCCAGCAGCTTGGTGTGGAATTCGAGGTATTTCTTGCCGGTCTTGTCCTGCATGCGCACGGCGACGGCGACATGCGCGGCTTCCACCGAGCCCGGGCCGAGCACGGGGAATTCCTTGAGCACGACTTTGAGATTGTGATCGTCCTTGAGCAGCGTGAGCATGTCGCTCATGGCGCGCTTGCAGTAGCCGCAATTGTAATCGAAGAACTCGACGAAGGTGACGTTGCCGTTCGGATTGCCGAGCGTGACCTGGTTGGGCGAGGAGAACAGCAACTTCGCGTGGTCCTTGACCGCGGCCTTGTGCTTCTCGGCTTCCGCGGCGGTCTGCCGCTTCTCCAGTTCCGCCATCGCCTCCTGCAGCACTTCCGGATGCGCGATCAGGTAGTCGTGCACGACGCGCTCGATCTCGCCGCGCTGAACGGGCGTGAAATTCTGCGCCCGCACGGCCTGCGGCGCGGCGATCAGCAGCAACGCGGCACAAACGGCGGCGAAGAGGCGTGGGGTCGATGTCATCGGTCTGATCCTTGCGGGGTTCATTTGGCGGCGTTCGGTCGGTTTGACGCTGACAATGTCGTCGGCGCGCACCCAGGCGGGCGAGCCGACCGGCAGGCGGGTCTTGGCGCGGGCGGCGAGCTGGCGCGCGGTGCGCACGTCGCCGCGCAGGAAGGCCGATTGCGCGGCGGCGAGATCGGCCTGCGCGATGTCGCCCTTGCGGCCATAGGCCATGGCGAGCTGCGCATAGGCGTCGGGCGATTCCGGTTCGCGGGAAAGCGCGGCATTGAGCAGCGGCACGGCTTCCTGCGCGTTGTGCGGTTTGTCGGTGGCGATCAACGCCTGGCCGAGCATGATCTCGATCAGCGGGGCGCCGTGCGCGAGCGTCACCGCGCGGCGCAACGGCGCGATCGCCTCGGCCGGATGGCCGCCTTCGAGCAGCGCCTGGCCCTTGAGCTCATGGAAATACGGATTGTTCGGCTGCGTCTGGATCAGCCCATCGATCTGCGCGACCGCGTCGCGCGTGGCGCCATGGCGATAGGTCGAGATGGCGCGGGCGTAGCGCGCCGGCAGGCTGTGGTCGCCGAGCGGATAGCGGCGCGCCACCGTGTCGGGCCGGTCGAGGAAGCCGGACAATTTGGCGCGCATCATGTCGTGACGCAGCTGCAGTTCCGGCGAATCCTTGTTGTCGAAATAGGGGCTGGCCTTGGCGATCTGCTCGAGCGCGGCGACGCGTTCGGGCGGCAGCGGGTGCGACTGCAGATAAGGATCGACGTAGCGCGAATTGAACAATTGCTCGTTGCTCAGGCGCTTGAACAGATCGAGCATGCCGCGCGCCGATTGATGCGTGGCGGTGAGGAATTTCACGCCGGCATGGTCGGCCTGGTCTTCCTGCGTGCGCACATAGGCGAGCAGCGAGCGCTGGATCGCCGACTGCGGCGCCATGATCGCCGCCGCGCCGACATTGCCGGCGCCGGCGCGCGCGCCGGCCACCATGGCGCCGACGCCGGCGAGCAGCGCGATGATCGAAGCGGTTTGCGCCCGGGCAAGCTGCTCGCGCAGCTTCATCAGATGGCCGCCGGCGAGATGCCCGGTTTCGTGCGCGAACACGCCGATGATCTCGTTCGGCGTCTTGGCATCGAACAGCGCGCCGGCATTGATGAAAATGTGGCGGCCGTCCATGACGAAGGCATTGAAGGCGCGGTTGTTGAGGACGACAATGCGAACGTTCTGCTTGGCGAGGCCGGCCGCGTGCAAAATCGGCGCGGCGTAGTCGCGCAGCAGATTCTCGATCTCGGTGTCGCGGATGACCGGCAGGCCGGGAGGTGGCGCGTTCCTGCGCGCTGCGCCGGCGTCGGGTCGAGCGCCGGACCGCCGCCGGCCGCCGCCACCGCCAGCGCCGTGGCGAAGGCGAGCGCGCGCCCGGCTGGCGCCATGCGCCATGCTTTGTTAGGTGTTTCGGTCTCGATCATGCCGATCTTTGCTACCGGATCGGCGCGAACCTAGTGGCGGCGCCTGAGGCGGTCAACGCGACTTGCGATCACGTCTGAGTCATGAGAAAGCGCAAGTCTTAGCAAGCTTGGGAATACGGCAACAGCGGGGCGGGGACGTCGATAATCGATGCTTGAAACGGCAAAACGCCTGTTAACACCCTCCAAACGCAGCAATGTGCCGCCGTTTATCGTCATGGACGTGATGGCGGCGGCGGCGGCGCTGGAGGCCAAGGGCGCCCGCGTCATGCATCTGGAGGTGGGCCAGCCGGCGGCCTCGGCGCCGGCCAGCGCCATTGCCGCGGCGCAGGCCGCGCTTGGCGTCGGCCGCATCGGCTATACCGAAACGCTCGGCATTCCCGGTTTGCGGGCGCGCATTGCCCGCCACTACGCCGAAACCTACGACTTCGACCTCGATCCAGGCCGCGTGGTGGTGACGACCGGCTCCTCCGGCGGTTTCGTGCTGGCGTACCTGGCGCTGTTCGAGCCGGGCGACCGGGTGGCGCTGGCCAATCCCGGCTATCCGCCGTACCGGCACGTTCTGTCCGCGCTCGGCTGCGAGCCGGTGCTGATCGAGACCTCCGCCGAGACGCGCTGGGCGCTGTCGGCCAAGGCGCTGATCGCCGAACACCGCAAGAAGCCGCTCGCCGGCGTGGTGGTGGCAAGCCCGGCCAATCCGACCGGCACCATGATGGACGCCGATACGCTGTCGCGCCTGATCGCGGTCGCCGAAGCCGAAGGCATCCGCGTGATCTCCGACGAGATCTATCACGGCCTCGATTACGCCTTCGCCGCCGAGACCGCGGCCAAGCTGTCGGAGCGCGCGCTGGTGATCAATTCATTCTCCAAATATTTCTGCATGACCGGCTGGCGCGTCGGCTGGATGGTGGTGCCGGAAAGTCTGGTGCGCGCGGTCGAGCGGCTGCAGGGCAATCTCGTGATCTCGGTGCCGACGCTGTCGCAGGTGGCGGCGCAGGCCGCTTTCGACGGCAAGGCCGAAATGGAAGCGGTCAAGCGCGGCTACGTGGAGAACCGCCGCATTCTGGTCGAGGGCCTGCCGAAAGCCGGGCTCGACAATTTCCTGCCGGTCGACGGCGCTTTCTATCTCTACGCGAACATCGCGAAGTTTTCCGACGACAGTGTGGATTTCGCCAAGCGCCTGCTCGAGGAGGCGCACGTGGCGGCGACGCCGGGCCTCGATTTCGATCCGATCGACGGCAAGCACTTTTTGCGTTTCAGCTATGCCGGCTCGGCGGCCGAGATGCACGAGGCGGTCGCGCGCATCGGGGCTTGGCTCAAGCGCTGATCGAAAACCGTTTCAGCGCCGCGCGGTCGATCTCGATGCCGAGCCCCGGACCGGTCGGAATTTTGACGCGGCCCTGGTCGTGCTCGATCGGCGATTTGACGACCGCCTGGCGGAAGGGATGTTCCGAACGGTCGAACTCAAGCAGCGGCTCGCGCGGCGCATGACGCAGCGGCATCGGCGGCAGCACGGCGATCAATTGCAGCGCGGCCGCAAGCCCGATCGCCGTCCCCCACACATGCGGCACGTAACGCACGCCGAAGGCTAGCGCCATGTCGGCGATCTTCTTGCATTCGGAGAGCCCGCCGGCGGCGCAGGTGTCGGGCTGCAGGATGTCGATGGCGCCGCGGCTGAGAATCTCGCGGAAGCCGTAGCGCGTGAATTCGCATTCGCCGCCGGCGACCGGAATGGGCTGGCGCGCGCGCACCTCGCAATAGGCGCGCAGATCTTCCGGGATCACCGGCTCCTCGAACCAAGCGATGTCATGTTCGGCGGCGCGTTGGCCGAGTTCGATCGCTTCGAGCGTGTCGTAGCCGTGATTGGCGTCGAGCATCAGTTTGCAATCGGCGCCGATCGCCCGGCGCACCGCGGCGATGAGCGCGAGGTCGCCGGCGACGTCAAAGCCGATCTTGAGCTTGACGCCCTTGAAGCCCTCCCGGCGGTAGCCATCCACTTCCTTGACGATGTAGTCGTGCGGATCGCCGGAGGCGAGCCGGTAGGTGCCCGTCGCGTAGGCTTCGACGTCGGCGCGCAAGGGCCCGCCCATGAGCCGGTGGATCGGCGCGCCGAAATGCTTGCCCTTGATGTCCCAGAGCGCGATGTCGACGCCGCTCAGCGCGGTGACGGCGAGGCCTTTCTGGCCCTGGTCGCGGAATTTTTCGTACAGCAGTTGCCACAGGCTTTCGCTCGCCAACGGGTCCTGACCGACGAGATAGGGGCCATAGGCGCGCACGATGGCGGCGTTGAGCGCCGCCGGGCCGAAACATTCGCCCCAGCCTTCGATGCCGCTGTCGGTGACGATCTCGACGATACAGCCGGTGCGGTGGCTCGCCGAATTGAACGACCAGCGAAAAGGTTGCGCGAGCGGCGCCTCGAGCACGTGCGCGGTGACGCGGGCGATTTTCATGGATTGCGGTCCCCGGCAAACGAGGCGGCGACTATCCCATATCTTTGCGGTGACAGGCCAGCCGGCGGCCGGCCGCGGCTCGCCCATACCCGCGCACGCACGGACCGGGGAGGCGCGCTAGAACTCGACGTCGAGCTCGACCACTTCGTCGGGCTCGGCCTTGGCGCCCTCGATCCATTCCTGCATCGCCGGCAGCGCCATGATCGCCTTGCAATAGCCGGCGCAATCGGACTCGAGCTTCACGTCATAGGTGAGGAAGCGCGTCACCACCGGCGCGAACATGGCGTCGGCCATGCCCGGTTTGTCGCCGAACAGGAACATGCCGCCGTGGGTGTCGAGGCATTCGCGCCAGATGAAGATGATGCGGTCAATGTCGGCCTGCGCGCCGGCCCAGACCTTGAAGCCGGGGTGATGCGCCTTCAGGTTCATCGGCAGCGCCGAGCGCATGTTGGAAAAGCCGGAATGCATCTCGCCGCAGATCGAGCGGCAATGCGCGCGCGCGGCGCGCTCGGTCGGCAACAGCCCGGCTTCGGGCATGGTCTCGTTGAGATATTGCGCGATCGCCAGCGTGTCCCAGACCTTGACGCCGTCATGCGTCAGGCAGGGCACCAGGAAGGAGGGCGACAGCAGCAGCAATTCGGCGCGCGTCGAGGGATCGTCGCTTGCCACCATCTGCTCGTCGAAATCGAGCCCGGCGAACTTGCACAGCAGCCAGCCGCGCAGCGACCAGGAGCCGTAATTCTTGCTGGCAATGGTGAGGGCAGCCAAATCGCTGGAAGGTTTGGCCATGGGGCGCAATCATCCCTTCTCGACACGGCCCGGCAAACCGCAGCTTAGACGAAAGTTCTGCCCAATCAATACCTTCCCGTGCCGCAAAAAAGCATGGCAGAGGGCTTGTCCCCAGGCAGCCTCAGCCGGATTTATATCTCGCACTGCAACATCAAATGAACTAGCTTTATTACGCGGTCCGCCGGGGCCGCCGAGGAATGGATGCTCTATCAGGCGTATCAAGCGCATTCCGACATCATGGTGCCGGTGCGCGCGTTTGCCGATATGGCGGCGCGGGCCATGGGCGCCAAGCTCAATGGCTCGGCGCGGCCGTCGGCGCTCAGCAACCTCACCGCAGCTTACGAGCTGATCGGGCGGGCGAGGCTCACCCATGCGCGGCCGCCTTACGGCATCGACAGCGTCATGGTCGGCAACCGCGAGGTCATGGTCAGCGAGGAAGCGGCGCTGAAGACGCCGTTCGGCACGCTGCTGCATTTCAAGAAGGACATCGAGCAGGCGCAGCCGCGCGTGCTGCTGATCGCGCCGCTGTCGGGGCATTTCGCCACGCTGCTGCGCGCGACCGTGCGCACCATGCTGCCCGAGCACGACGTCTACATCACCGATTGGCACAACGCGCGCGACGTTCCGACCGAGGCGGGCCGTTTCGGCTTCGACGAATATATCGCCCACCTGGTGACCTTTCTGGAGAAGTTGGGGCCGGGCGCGCATCTGGTCGCGGTGTGCCAGCCTTGCGTCGCCGCGCTGGTGGCGGCGGCGGTGATGGCGCAGGACGACAACCCGGCGCAGCCGCGCTCGATGACGCTGATGGCCGGCCCGATCGATACCCGCGTCAACCCGACCAAGGTCAATGAGCTTGCCAAGGGCAAGCCGATCGACTGGTTCGAGAAGAACCTGATCGCCAGCGTGCCGCACCGCTATGCCGGCGGCGGGCGCAAGGTCTATCCCGGCTTCGTGCAGCTTGCCGCCTTCATGAGCATGAATATCGACCGCCACCTGAAGGCGCATCGCGAGCTGTACGAGAACCTGGCGCGCGGCGAGGCGGAGAAGGCGGCGCAGACCAAGGCGTTCTACGACGAATATTTCGCCGTGCTCGATTTGACCGCCGAATTCTATCTGGAGACGGTGAAGCTGGTGTTCCAGGAGCACACGCTGCCGCTCGGCGAGCTGACCTATCAGGGCGAGAAGGTCGAGCCGAAGGCGATCAAGCGCACCATGCTGTTCACGGTGGAAGGCGAGAAGGACGACATCTGCGCGGTCGGGCAGACTTTGGCGGCGCACGATCTGTGCACGTCGCTGCGGCCCTATCGCAAGCGCCACCACATGCAGGCCGGCGTCGGCCATTACGGCGTGTTCTCCGGCCGCACCTGGCAGCACCAGATCTATCCGATGGTGAAGAACGTCATTTTGCAGAGCGATTGAGCGGCGGTCACGCCCACTTCGTTCAATGCATTTTATAGCAGGTGCGCAAGCCGCCCCATTGCTTGCCCTGGACGCGGATCGGGGCGCCGATCTCCCATAACATGACGACCCGGTCGCCCATATTGCGCGGGTAGTTCTGAATGATATAGGGCCGCACGACACGTCCGGCCGACAGCCCCGCGCGATCGTCGAATATCCGCCGGTTGCGGCAGTTGGCGGTATTCCAGAGCACGTCGCCGGGCCGTTGCGGCTTGGAATAGATGTCGTTGTGGACCGGTAGATAGCCATTGCGGTCCACCGATGCGCAAAAGACCAGGCGCTTGTCGCTGGCCAGCAACGGTTCCTGAATGCCCGGCAAGACAGACTCGGTAAATTCCAGGAACCGTGTGCGATATTGCTGCGGGATCGGTGCCGGGAATTGGAACGTAGTTGTTATCGAACAGATCGTCTTGCGAAATGCGGCCCTGTTTTATGGCGTCCTCGAAGGCGCGCGAGATGCGGTCGGCGGACGCGATCGCGCGGTCGATGAATTCGGTATTGTCGGAGCGGATTGTCGCCAGCTTCTTTTCGAGGATCGCCTGTGCATCTCCGTCGAAATGCACGAATTGCAAATGCAGACCGAGCTCGGAATGGTTGACCAGCCGAACCCGGCAATGGCCGATGTTGCCGACCCGCGCGCTGAATAGGCTGCCTATGGGAATAGTGCATGTTTCGGGCAGCCGCACCAGCATGCCGCCTTCCGAAATGTCTGCGGTCTGCCCGCGTACAGCATTTCCCGCTACATCGAGTTCGACCGTGAGCTCGCAGGGCAGCCGTTCGTGCTGACGGCGATCGCCCATTTCCGTCAAGCGCAGGAAGATCACGCAGCGCGTTTTGAGACGCTCGGCCAGGCTCGCCACGGCTTGGCCCGAATGATCGACGCCTTCACCGTGCGCCGTTGCGTCGATCGCTGCCTGTTTGATCTCGCTTGCGCCATCCGCGACGGCGCCGACGAAACGGGAATTGTCGCCGGCGTTGTGTGAAAGTCCATTGGTGGTTTCAACTTGATGCTCGACGGCCGTTGCGATGCTCGAAAACACCGGACGCACGGCTTTGGTCGCTTCGGCGATGCGGTGGACGGCGGCGATCGAGAGCGTGGCGTCCTTTTGCAGCATGTCGATGCTGCGCTTGATCTCTTCGGTCGCTTTCTGCGTCTGCACCGAGAGCGCTTTGACTTCGGCGGCGACGACCGCGAAGCCGCGGCCGGCTTGCCCGGCGCGGGCGGCCTCAATTGTCGCATTCAACGCCAGCAGATTGGTTTGCTGCGCGATGTTGGCAATCAAATTGACGATCTTGCCGATTTCCGCGGATGACGATTTGAGGCCATCGACGCTTCGGTTGGCGGCGACCGCGGCCTCCGCCGCATCGTCGGTCAGACCACCGGCGGTGCGAACCTGTTGGTCGATCTCGGACGATGATTGCGCAAGCTCGACGCTGGCCGTGGCGACTTGCTCGGTGTTGCGTTTGGCATCCTGCGATTGGCCGGCAAGCGTTTCGGAGCGCGCGCGGATAGCGGCCAGTGCATCCGCCGAAGCGCTGGCGCCACTGCGCACTGAAGCTGCCGCGCCCGCGACATCGCGGATCATGGCGCTGAGATCGAGTTCGAGAAGATCGATCGTCTCGCGAATCGATGTCGCGGCGCCCGTCACCGCAGACTCGTTCTGCGCCAAGAGGTCGACCGCAGGTTGCGCCATGGTCTCAACACCTAGTCAACCATGGTTAATTTACGGTTGACGGATGGGTCTGGATCACGAAGACCGCCGCTAACCCAGGTGTTTCCGATGGTGAAGAACGAGCAGTAATAATGCGGCGTATTGTCTTGCAGAGCGATTGCGCGCGCTCAGAAATAGATCACATAGATCGCCGCCGCCGCCACGCCGAACGCGGCCAGCGCCAGCAGCATGATCGCCGGGACGCGTGGCGGCCTGCCTGCCGAAAACGAGCGCGCTGCCGGCTTTGAAGACGCCGTTCGAGGAGGACGCGATCAAAATCGCGGCGCAGAGATCGGCAACCGGCGTTCCGGCAACGCCGCCCTGGGCGATATTGAGCACAAAGGGGTCGATGTCGGTCAATCCGACTACCGCCGACAGGGCGAAAATTCCGGCTTCGCCGAAGGTATTGCGCATCCAGGCGGTGAGCACAGAAACCACGACGATCAGCGCGGCGAAGATGAGCGCGGTCGGGATCTGCAGCGGATTCTCGGCCTCGACCGCAAGGCTGGCCTTGGCGGCGCCCGCCACATGCCGCCGCCATTCGTAGAGCGTGAACGCAGCGCCGATGGCGCACAGCGCCAGCAGCGCCGGCGCCAGCCGCAAGGCGAGATCCCGACTGAAAACCGCGACGACGATGCCGATGCGCAAATACATCACCGCGGTCGCGGCAACGATGCCGGCCGAGATGTCGGCGGGCGCGGTCGCGGCCTCGCGCAGGCGCTTGGCCAGCACGATCGTGGTCGCGGTCGAGGAATAGGCGCCGCCGAGGATAGCCGGGAGCAGCGCATTGCCGCGCATCGGCGCGTAGCGCTGCATGAGATAGCTGACATAGGAGAGCGTGCAGATGGCGACGACCGCGAGCCAGACGCCGTAGGGCGTGAGCGGCGTCAGGCTGATGACGCGCGTGTTCGGCACCAGCGGCAGGATGATGCCGGTGAGAATGAGGAATTGCGCGGCGGTGGACAGTTCGCCGGGCGGGATGACGTGGATCAGGCGGTGCAACCGTTCGCGCCAGCCCGATCAGCAGCACGGCGGTGACGGTGAGGGCGACCGCGACCCAGGGCGGCTCGATCAGCGCGATCGGGCCGAGGCCATAGGCGAGCAAGTTCGAGGCCGGGATCATGAAACTCGGCGCTTCGTGGTCGCGCGGCGGCGCTTCGCGGACAAAGCCGTAAAGCCAGGCGGCAAGCCCGAACAACCCGGCGGTGAAGGCCAGCGCATAGCTCGGCTGGATGAGATAAAGCGCCGCCCCGCACATCGCCAGCATCGGAAACGTACGCACCCCGCCGGGGTTCGAACGCTCGGCCTTCTTGTAGACCTCCTCGAAGGTCAGCCCCATGAACACGGCAAGCCCGACCGCGAGCGCGAGGCGGCCGGCGAGTTCCAAGCGGAGCCATGTCCGGCATCGGATCAGATCGGTTTATTGAGCCAGCGCGCGGCGCGCATGAACAGCGATTCCAATTTCTGCTCGGCCGAATGCAGCTTCGAATGCGGGTCGTCTTTGTTCGCGGGTGGCACGCATAATTCGTAGAAATATTCGAGGAAGCGCATGTCGTTTGGCTGCGTGACGGTGAACGAGCGGTCTTTCACGAACACCGTATATTCCAGCGAATTGCCGTCCGGCCGGTAGGCGATCGGCAAATACGTGCTCTGCGCCATGTTCCGGGAGATGATGAAGGCCGAAGGGTCGAGGCCCTGCGCGATCATCGCCTTTTCCAGCGCCGGCAGGCTTTTGACGAATTCCGGACTGAAATCGCCGACGGAACTTTGCAGCTTGATGTGGTGGTCGGTCATCGGCCAAGCCGGCACCTTCCATTTTCGCCACGCGATCCTACATCTAGCACCGCATCAACACATCCCCTGAGCCATCCATGCTCGATTTTGCTTCTTCATCCGGTGTCGAGGACATCGGCGGGCCGGCGGCGCCGTCCGCCGATACGGAACTTCTCGACGCCTATTCCAACGCGGTGACCGGCGTGGCCGATGAAGTCGGCCCGGCGGTGGTGCGCGTTGAAACCCGGGGGGCTCAAGGCCGGCCCGGCGGGGTCGGTTCCGGCGTGGTGATCGCGCCGGACGGCCTGGTGCTGACCAACAGCCACGTGGTGCAGGGCGCCAAGGCCGTGCGCCTTGCCGACGCGGAAGGCCGCGTCATGGAAGCGCGCATCCTGGGCGAGGATCCCGACACCGATCTGGCGCTGTTGCGCGCCGGCTCGGCGCGCGATCTGGCGCATGCCAAACTCGGCGACTCCAAAAAGCTCAAGCGCGGGCAACTGGTGGTCGCCATCGGCAATCCGCTCGGCTTCGAGTTGACCGTCACCGCCGGGGTGATCTCGGCGCTCGGCCGTTCGCTACGCTCGAGAAACGGCCGGCTGATCGAGGACGTGATCCAGACCGATGCCGCCCTGAACCCGGGCAATTCCGGCGGGCCGCTGGTGTCTTCGCGCGGCGAGGTGATCGGCATCAACACCGCGGTGATCGTCGGTGCGCAGGGCATCTGTTTCGCGGTCGCCAGCAATACCGCGCAATTCGTGCTGAGCGAATTGATCAAACACGGCCGCGTGCGGCGCGGCTTTATCGGCGTGTCGGGCCAGACCGCGGCGGTGCCGCGCCGGCACGCGCGCAATGCGGGCGTCGACAACGCCTCGGGCGCCATGGTGACGGCGCTGGAGCCGAACGGGCCGGCGGCGCGCGCCGGGCTGATGAGCCTCGACACCATCGTGCGCGCCGACGGCGAAGCGGTGACCGGCGTCGACGACCTGATCCGCCTGCTCAATGCCGAGCGCATCGGCAAGCGCGTCGTCATCGACGTGCTGCGGCGAGGAACGCTGCGCTCATTCGACGTCACGCCGACCGAGCGGCCGGCGGCGCGGGCCGCTTGAGTTCAGCTTTCAGCGCGCGCCGAGCAGGCGCTGAAACACCGTGCCGCCGAGATAGCGGCGGCCGACGATGAAATAGAGAATGACGATGGCGAACAAAAGTAAAGCCGGCCCGCCGTGCAGATTGAAGCCTTCTTCGGTGGTATTGCCGGTCGCCTTGCCGATCGCATAGCCGGCCAGGAAGAAGATGAAAAAGAAGTCGAGGATCGCGGCCACGACTTTGCGCCATGTGGCGACGGGTTTCGGCGCGGCGGCAGGTTCTGACATGGGGCACCTCGTCTATGGCGCGGCGAAATAAGCGCGGCGGACGTTCAGCCGCCGTCCGCGTGCTTCAGGTTGACGTTGAGCTTGATCGGTTTCCACTCGCCCTCCGACGGCAGAAAATCAAGCTCATAGATCACGCGGCTCGGCCGCGTATCGAAATAGCCGCGCAAGATCAGTGCGCCGCGCTTGTCGATGACCGCCGGGCTGCTGGCGACCGGCGGCTTGGCGGCGATCAGGCCGAAATCGGCTTTTTGGTCGGCGAAGGTCTTGAACACCTGCTTTAACCGCTCCGGGCTGAATTGCTCGCGGAAGGGCTTGGCCAGCCTGGTCTGTAGCACCGTGTAATTTCCGGTCAGGTTGGCGTCGTTGAGGGTGAGCAAATACGTCTTGATCAGGATTTCCTGCAGCAGCGGGCTCGGCACGGTGGTTTCCGCTTGCGCGGGCGCCGCCAGCAGCAAGGCGCCGATCGTGGCCGCCAGCAAATGCAATCGCATGGTCATTCTCCCCCAGTAGCGGGTCAATGATGCTGTCTGATCCAGGTCAATGCAAGATGCGCGATTTGCGGCATCGTTCCCGGCACGCGTTACCGAGGCCCGTTGCTTGAGGAGTTGGCGGGTTTGCGGGGACGCGTAAAGCGAGGACACCCTCGGGCGGCGGTCCGGGGGCGCTCCTCGTTCACATCCGGCGATTAAGCGAAATCCGGCGCGCGCCGGTGTTATTTACCCAGGCGCTTCAATTCGACCCCGGTCGCGAGGTATTGCACGGTGTGGATGTTGCACACCGCGCGGGCGCGGGTGAACAGCCGCCCGGCTTCCGTGCTGTCCTTGTTGGCGAGCGCCTGCTCGCCGGCGAAAAACGACAGATTGCATTCGCGCGCATGCCCCATGGCGCCGTGGCTCGAGGGCGGCGTCAATTCGTCGATCTTGGCCTTGCCGAGAAAAAACGCGAGCAACGTACCGGGCCATTGCTTGAGATCGACCTTGCCGGCGTTGCGCGCAAAGTTCCTCGGCGTCATTCTGTCCGGCGCGGGCGCGCGCGACATGCAGCCAGGCCGCCTGATAAGGCGGCCACAGCACGTCGCCGCTGCGCGTGGCCATGCCGAGCGCGAGCGCCTTGTCGAAATCGGCGGCGGCCTCGGCGTAATGCGCGGCGATGAATTGCGCCGTAGCCGCGTTCGCTATAAAGATCGGCGGGCTCGGGGCCGGCGTCCTTGCTGTCCTTGGCCGCTTTGGCGGGAAGCGCAATGGCGGCGTTGTAATCGGCGATGGCGCCGTCGTAGTCGCCTTTGGCGAGCAGGCTGGAACCGCGCTGCAGCAAGATGACCGCCGAATTGTCGAGCTTGAGCGCGGCGGTGAAATCGGCGATGGCCGGGTCGTTCTGCCCGTCGAGCGCGTAGGCCTGCGCGCGCGCGACGTAGAGCGAGGCGTCGTCGGTTTTTAGTTTGAGCGCGGCGCTGAAATCGGCAATGGCGCCGGCGCGCGCCTGGCGCGCCTGGTCGAGCCGCTCGAAGGCGTCGGCGATCAGGCTCTTGGCGGTATATTCGCTGGCGCGGCCGGCATAGGCCGCGGCTTTGTCGGCGGCGGAGAGATCGCCGGCGGCGAGCGCCTGGCTGAAGAGGCGCAGGGCGTCGTCGGCCTTGCCTTGTTCGGCCGCGGCTTTCGCCGCCTTGAGATCGTCGAGGCTGCCGGCCTGCAGGGTCGCTGCGGAAAGCGCGAGGAACGCCGCCGCCAATAGAATTCTGATCATGACTACTCCACTACTCCGGTTTCGCCGGTTTGGGCCGGGCCGCGGCGCGGGTGTCACAAGCGGCGATGCGGCGAGTCAAGTCCGCGCAAAATCCTCAGCGCGTCTATGTTCAGCCCTTGGCCTTGAGCGACTGGTAGATGTCCAGCGCCTCTTTCGGCTTGGCGTTCTTGTGCACCACCGCGTTGACCGCCGCGATCATCGCCTTCGGCGCGTCGGACTGGAAGATGTTGCGGCCCATGTCGACGCCGGCGGCGCCCTGTTGCACGGCATTGTAGGCCATGGTCAGCGCGTCGAGCTCGGGCAGTTTCTTGCCGCCGGCCATCACGATCGGCACCGGGCAGGACGAGGTGACGGTGTCGAAGCCGTCGTCAACGTAATAGGTCTTGACGTATTGCGCGCCGAGCTCGGCGATGATGCGGCAGGCGAGGCGAAAATATTGCGCGTCGCGCTTCATGTCCTTGCCCACGGCAGTGACGCCCATCACCGGCATGCCGACGCGCAGCCCTGCGTCCACCAGCCGCGTCATGTTGTGCACCGAGCGCGTCTCGTGCTCGCCGCCGATGAACACCTGGATGCCGACGCCGGCGGCGTTGAGGCGCACCGCGTCGTCCATGTCCATGGCGATCTGCTCGTCGGAGAGTTCCTCGCGCAGGATCGAGGGTCCGCCGCTGGCGCGCAGCACCATCGGCTTCTGGCTATCCGCCGGGATGACCGAGCGCAAAATGCCGCGCGTGCAGAACAGCGCGTCGCATTGCGGCAGCAGCGGCACGATCGACAGATCGATGCGCTCGAGCCCGGCGGTCGGCCCCTGGAAATAGCCGTGGTCGACGGCGAGCATCACCGTGCGCCCGGAGGCCGGGTTGAACACGCGGGCGAGGCGGTTCTTCATGCCCCAGTCGTACTGGTGCGCGCCTTTGAGGAAAAAACCCGGGCGGCTTGCTGCGGACGGTCGGCCTGATAGCGCGCTGCCTGCTTTATCGGCTTCCGGCATGGGGACTCTCGTTACGCGTGAAGCGGAAACCGGCCGCCGCTACTGCTTGGGGGCGGGCGCCGCTTCGGCGGGCGCTGCTGCGGCCGGCGCTGTGGCGGCAGGTTTGGCCATGGCCGGCTTCTTGGTCGCGGGCTTTTTGGCCGTTTTCATTTTCGTCGCCGGTTTCTTGGCCGATGTCTTCTTGGCCGCCGGTTTCTTGGCGGGCAGCTTCATGGCGCCGCGCTTGTCGTTGCGGTTGGACATGCATTTGGCGAGGAAGGTCTTGCGCTTGGCGCCTTCGAGCTTCGGGTGGTCGGCGCCGAATGTGCAGGTTTCCATCTTCTGCGCCTTGGTGAGCGCGGAGGCCGGGCTCGCCAGTAGCAGCAGCGGCAGCAGGCATAGAACGCTCAAGGCTCGCAGCATCGGGATCGCTCCTCTGAGAGTCGCAATGACGAACGATAATACCACACTACCTTAACGCCGCCGCAATATTCCCGCCGTCCACGGTGGTCACGTCGGCGGTGGTTTTGAGCGCCAGCGCCTGCGCCAGAAAGGCCTGCGCCACGTCCTGCGCGGTGACTTCGCGGTGCAGCAGATTGCCGCTCATATAGTCTTTTTCGCTCAAGCCGCGCGCCTTCGAGCGCTGCTTGATGAAATCCTCGGTGAGCAGGCCGGAACGGATGCGGTCGGCATTGACCGCATTGGCGCGGATGCCGTCGGCGCCGTATTCGAGCGCGTATTGGCGCACCAGCAACAAAGTCGCCGCCTTGGGCAGGCCGTAGGGGCCGAAATTGGCGCCCGGGTTCACCGCCTGTTTCGACACGTTGAACAACAGGCAGCCGCCGGTGCCTTGCGCCAGCATGATCCTGACCGCGGCCTGCGCCACCTTCTGGTGGGCAAAGAAATTGAGTTCGAAGCTTTGCCGTAAGGATGCTCTCGTCGACCTCGCCGATCTTGCCCTGCCAGGCGGCGCCCGCGTTGGAGACGGCGATATCGACGCCGCCGAAGGTGGCGACCACCACGTCGAAGGCGTCGCGCACGGAGCCGGCATCGGTCACGTCGCAGGCAAGCGCGATGGCCGCGCCGCCGATCGCTTGCGCTTTTTCCTGCGCCGCGGCGGCATCGATATCGAGCAACGCCACTTCCGCGCCGGCCTTGGCGAAGGCTAAGGCGGTTGCCGCCCCGATGGCGCCGCCGGCGCCGGTGATAACGGCGACCTGGCCCGCGAGCGGCAGTCTTACGCGCTGCCCGAGCTTGGCCAGTTCCAGCGGCCAATATTCGCAATCGAACATGTCGGCTTGCGAAATCGAGGTGAAGCGGCCGATCGCTTCCGCATCGGTGATGGTCTCGGCCGCGGCCTGCGCCAGGTCGGCGGCAATCGCCGCATCCTTGGCGGTCGCGCCCAGCCCGAACAGACCGAGGCCGGGCACCAGCGCAACGCGCGGCGCGGGATCGTGCATCGCCGCGCCCTTGGCGCGCGCTTTGTGGCGGGCGAAATAGGCCGTGTAGCTGTCGGTGAATTTGCCCGCGGCCTTACCCGCGGCGCGCTTGAAAGCGCCGAGCTTGCCTTGCTCGGGCGCGGGCAGGATCAGCGGCCAGGGCTTGACGCGGATCACATGGTCGGGCGTGACCGCGCCGGCACGGGCATAGCGTGCGAGCTCGCGGCCGTTGACGAAATTCAGGATGGCGTCGCTGGCGCGAAATTCCAGGATCGGGCGCCGGTGCGCGCCGTCGCCGGCGGCGTCGCGCAAGGTGCAGGCGCCGCGCAGGATCGGCGCGACGTCGACGGCAGGCGCAATCCGTTGCGGTAGCTTGGCGGCGGCGAATACAATTTTACGATTTTTCTTCAGCCGGTTTTCCGCAAGGGTCACGAATTCGATCATGCGCTCGTAAGACTCGCGCGCGTCATTGCCGAAGGTGAAGATGCCGTGCTTGTCGAGGATCAGGCCTTCGACTTTTGGGTTGTTCTCGAACACCTCGGCGGCTTTTTTGGCGAGGCCGAAGCCCGGCATGCGATAGGGCACAAAGCCGAGCCGGCCGCCGAACACGTCCGCGCATAGATCTTCCGCGTCGGGCTGGTCGATCAGGCTGAGCACCGCGCTGGCGTGGGTGTGGTCGACGAATTTCGCCGGCATAAAGGCGTGCAGCAGCATCTCGACCGAAGGCGAGGGCGCTTGCGGATCGATCAGGAAGGCGCGTTGCGCCTGCGCCATCTCCGTGTCGGACAGGGCTTTACGCGTACGCAAGGCGCGCAACGGCTCAAGCCGCACGGCGGGAAAGTCTTGCGGCTCGACCGCGCCCATGTCGGCGCCCGAGCCCTTGACGCGCAGCACGGCGACCTTGTCGCCGGCGAGATCGCGTTCTTGCGTCTTCAGCGAACTGTTGCCGCCGCCGTGCAGCACCAGTCTGCGGTCACGGCCTAGCAGGCGCGTCGAATAGACGCGCAGCGCCAGCTCGGGGACGACACCGGCCTTGCGGTAACGGTCGACCGCTTGTTTGGCCTCGCGCTCGACCCAGGCCGATTTCATGTTTGTCCCGCGTCAGCCTTTGTCGCCGAGCAGGCGCTTGGCCCACCAGCCGCGCTTGGGCTGGCCGTTATCGTCGCTCGCCGTCGAGGAAATCACCGGGCTCGGCGGCGGCAGCGTCGGGGCGGGCGGCGGGGCAGCGCCGGGGGAGGCGAACGGCGCCGGTTCGCGGATGGTCGAGCGGCGGCGCGGCGGCGCCGGTTCGCTCGGCGGCGATGCCGCGGCTTGCGGCGCCGGTTCGGGCGCGGCGGCCTGCGGCTCGTTATAGGGCCGCTCGATGATCGGACGTTCCATCGCCGGTGGCGCATAGGCCGGCGGCGCAGCGGGCTCGATCGAACGGCGGGGCAATGCCGGAGGCGTCTTCGTCGCTCACCGGCGGGAAATCGCCGGCTGCCGTGCTGCATGTCGCCTTCGCTTTGGCCGCCATTGGTCGCAAACGGCGCATCGCCGTTGCGGCCCTGCCGGTTGCGGCGTCCGCCGCGGCGTCCGCGCCGGCGGCGGCGGCGCGGTTCGCCGTTTTCGCCGTCCACGGAAACGCCGCCCTGACGCGGTTCGCCGCCCGTGCCGATTTCCTCGGGCGCGGCGGCATCGCGATCCTCTTCGTGATCCTCTTGTCGACCCTCTTGCGCGATCGCGTGCTCGGGCGCGGTCTCGTTGGCGAATTGCGGGGCGTTATCGCGCGGCTCGCGCGGTTCGCCGCCGCGGCCGCGGCCACGCCCGCGCCGGCGGCGCCTGCGGCCGCCGTCGCGCTCGGCTTCGCGCTCGCCGTCGCCGCGCGGGGCTTCGCTGGACGGTTCGCCCTGCATCAGATCGGGCGTTTCGGTTTCTTCTTCGGCCTCCGGCTCGGCCTCGGTATCGGCTTCCGCCGCGGCGTCGAGCACGTCCTCGTCGGCCTCGACCGCCGAAACGGGCAACGGCTGCGCGGCAGCTGCCAGCAACTTGGCGGCTTCCGCGGTGTGCACCTGCTCGCCGCGGTCGACGATGTAGGACGCTTGCGCGTTCACCGTCGGATCGGCGGAAATGGTGATGGTGATGCGGAAGCGCTGCTCCAGGTCGCGCAAATGCGCGCGCTTGTGATTGAGCACGTAGAGCGCGACTTCCGAGCGCGTGCGCACGATCAGATTATGCGTGGCGCCCTTGATCAGCGTCTCCTCGATGGCGCGCAGCAATTGCAGCGACACCGACGACACCGAGCGCACGTGGCCGGAGCCGCCGCACACCGGGCATTTCTCGGTCGAACTCTCCAGCACCGAGGTGCGGATGCGCTGGCGCGACATTTCCAACAGGCCGAAATGCGAGATACGGCCGACCTGGATGCGGGCGCGGTCGTGCTTGAGCGCGTCCTTCATGCGCCGCTCGACCGTGCGGTTGTTGCGGCCTTCGTCCATGTCGATGAAGTCGATGACGATCAAGCCGGCGAGATCGCGCAGGCGCAGTTGGCGGGCGATTTCCTCCGCCGCCTCGCCATTGGTCTTCAGCGCGGTGTCCTCGATGTGGTGCTCGCGCGTCGCGCGGCCGGAGTTCACGTCGATGGCGACCAGGGCTTCCGCCTGGTTGATGACGATGTAGCCGCCGGAGCGCAACTGCACGGTGGGCGAGAACATGGCGTCGAGCTGGCTTTCGATGCCGTAGCGGGTGAACAGCGGCTGCGTGTCCTTGTAGAGCTTGACGTGCTTGGCGTGGCTCGGCATCAGCATGCGCATGAATTCGCGCGCTTCCTTGTAGCCTTCCTCGCCGGAGACGATGATCTCGTCGATATCCTTGGTGTAGAGGTCGCGGATCGAGCGCTTGGTGAGCGAGCCTTCCTCGTAGACCAGCTTCGGCGCCATCGATTTGAGCGTGAGGTCGCGCACCGTCTCCCACAGGCGCAGCAGGTATTCGAAATCGCGTTTGACTTCGGTTTTGGTGCGGCTCGCGCCGGCGGTGCGCAAAATGACGCCCATGCCCTGCGGCACTTCCAGATCGGAGGCGATTTCCTTCAGCCGGCTGCGGTCCTCGCCCGAGGTGATCTTGCGCGAAATGCCGCCGCCGCGCGCGGTGTTCGGCATCAGCACCGAATAGCGGCCGGCGAGCGAGAGATAGGTGGTGAGCGCCGCGCCCTTGGTGCCGCGTTCTTCCTTGACCACCTGCACCAGCATGACCTGGCGGCGCTTGATCACTTCTTGAATCTTGTACTGGCGGCGATAGCGCGGCATGCGCTCCTGCGCTTCCTCCAGCGCATCGGCGCCACCGACCGATTCGACCGAGTCGTCATCGGCATGGTCTTCGCCATTGCCGTTGTCACCGTCCGCAGCGCCCGCTTCGTCGGCGGACGCCATGGCGGCGTCGGCGGCAAGCATTTCGCTGCCGGTTTCGGCGTGGTCGTCGCCGCCTTCCGGCGTTGCCGGCGGCGGAGCTTCAGCTTCCGCGGCCGCCGCCTCAGGGGCGGGCGCTTCGTCGGCTTCGTGCAGCAAATCTTCCGCTTCTTGCTCGGCCGCCGGCGTCGTGCCGGCCATCACGGCGGCGGTATCGGCGATCTGTTCGGACCCTGGCTCGTAGGCCGGCATGGCGGCGGCGACTTCGGCGATCTGCTCGGCCGTTTCATGACCCATCACGGCTTCGCCGGCCGCGCTGCCGGCGGCTTCGCTGCCCAGCTCTTGGTGCGCGCGTTCCTCGCCGGCCGGTTGCTCGGTGGCGAGCGGATCGCTCTGCACCACGTCGCGGTTACGCGAACGGTCGGCGCCGCGCTGGCGGTGACGGTTGCGCCCGCCGCGTCGGCTGCTGGCGCGGTGGTCGGCGTCGGCATCGGCGGCGCGCTGGTCGCGTTCTTCCTCGGCGAGCAGCGCCTGCCGGTCGGCGACCGGGATCTGGTAATAGTCGGGATGGATTTCCGAGAAGGCGAGGAAACCGTGGCGGTTGCCGCCGTAATCGACGAAGGCCGCCTGCAACGACGGCTCTACGCGCGTGACCTTGGCGAGATAGATGTTACCGCGCAGCTGTTTGCGGTTGGCGCTTTCGAAGTCGAATTCCTCGACGCGGTTGCCGCGTAGCACCACCACCCGGGTCTCCTCCGGATGGGTCGCGTCGATGAGCATTTTGTCGGCCATTGGTAAATCTCACTGCGGCGGACCGGCTCGCGTGCTCGCGCAACGTCGATGGCGCAAGGTGGCGCATGCGGGGGTCGGCCAATTGGATGTGGAAGGAAAGGGGCGCGCGTATCCGCGCAAAAGCGGGGCCCATAGCAAGCCGCACCGTCACGAATTTCTCGCGAAAGCGGGGGACCTCGAATTGCCTTTGCTGCAACCTTGGCAGCATGAAACTTGCGACCCGTAGCGCTGCGGCCGCGCCTGAAAGGGCGCCGCCGAGGTTTCTCGTTTGCTGACGGTCTCGATGCGAACGGCCCTTGTGGCCGCGCGCTGATCCGGTCGTCCAATCACTAAGGGTTTCGGCTCGCTTCGCCGTCCGTCCGCCCGGCTTCCTCGAGGGGGCGATCCTGGACTGGCGGGCCGGAGGCCCGAACGCGGCACAACCGGAACTTTAACCGTCAGCAGACCCTACATACGGGCGAAAACCTATGATGGCAAGGGAGCTTGTGCAGGCGTGCCACACTCGTGAGCGGAAAGCCGCCATTGCTCAAGTTCCGTTAACCGAAGCACCCCCTAATGGGATAAAACGAGGCGGAAAGGGTCCGGATTCGGTGACAGTCCGCGCAATTACACTCGGTTTGGGCGTGAGCCTCTTATGCTCGCCGGCTGCCCTGGCGGCCGAGCCGGGCATTGCCGCGCACAAATTGCCGCCGATCGTGGAATCGGCGTCGTTTCCGGTGGCGACCGACATCCGGCTCGGCGGCGACGACAAGCAGACGCGCTTTGTCGTCGATCTGAGCCAAAAGATCGATATGGCGACCTTCACCTGGCCGATCCCTATCGGGTGGTGATCGACCTGCCGCAGGTGGTCTTCAAGCTGCCGGCCAAGGAGGGCGAGCACGGCCGCGGCCTGGTCAAGGCCTTCCGCTACGGGCTGATCATGCAGGGCGGCTCGCGCATCGTGCTCGACACCAAGGGGCCGGTGCGGGTCGACAAGGCCTTCACGCTCGGCGCCGCCGCCGGCCAGCCGGCGCGCCTGGTGCTCGATCTTTCCGCCACCGACCGCGAAAGCTTCCTGCGCACCATCACCATGCAGGAGCGCGGCGCGCGCACCGCCAGCCACACCGCGATTAGCGCCGCCGCCGGAAGCCGCCGGCGACCCGCGCCCGCTGATCGTGGTCGATCCCGGCCATGGCGGCATCGACAGCGGCACCAAGTCGGGCAGCGGGCAGGACGAGAAGGACGTGGTGCTCGCCTTCGGCCTGATGCTGCGCGACAGGCTGGTGAAGACCGGCAAATATCGCGTGGCGATGACGCGCAGCGACGACACCTTCATCCCGCTCGACGAGCGGGTGCGCTTCGCGCGCGCGCACAAGGCCTCGCTGTTCATCTCGATCCATGCCGATTCGATCCCGCGCAGCGAAGGGCAGGCCGAGGGCGCCTCGATCTACACGCTGTCGGCGCACGCCTCCGACGCGGAAGCCGCGCGGCTTGCCGAAGTCGAAAACAAATCCGACGTGATCGCCGGCGTCGATTTGAGCTCCGAGCCCAATGACGTCGCCAATATCCTGATCGATCTTGCGCAACGCGAAACCAAGGTGTTCTCGGTGCAATTCGCCCACGACGTGGCAAGCGAGATCAAGTCGACGACCCGGCTGCACCAGCATCCGATCAAGTCGGCGGGCTTCATCGTGCTCAAGGCGCCCGACGTGCCTTCGGTGCTGGTGGAACTGGGCTACATGTCGACCAAGGCCGACCTGGTGAACCTGATGTCGCCCAGCTGGCGCGCGCGCACGGCGGATTCGCTGGTGCACGCGGTCGACACGTTCTTTGCGCCGCGCATCGCCGGGGCCGGCGGAAGGGCCAATTGAGATGATTTTCCGGCCTCAGTTTCAACATAAAACCGCGCGACCACAGGGCCTTGCCGGGTTTGGCGATAGCGGCTGGGTGCACGGCTCGGAGCGAGGCGGGACGGTTAATTCATGAAGCTAATCCTGCGCTTCTTCGGCTTTCTGTTCGCGGCCGGCACCATTTTATTCGTGGTCGGCGTCGCCGCGGCCGCCGGCCTGCTCTGGCATTTTTCCAAGGACCTGCCGGACTATTCGCAATTGCAGGATTACGAGCCGCCGGTGATGACCCGCGTGCACGCCGCCGACGGCTCGCTGGTCGGCGAATACGCGCGCGAGCGGCGGCTCTACATCCCGATCCAGGCGGTGCCCAAGCTGGTCATCCACGCCTTCCTCGCCGCCGAGGACAAGAATTTCTACGAGCATGGCGGGCTCGATTTCGTCGGCATCGCGCGCGCGGCGGTCAACTACGTGCAGAATTTCGGCTCCAGCCGCCGCCCGCAGGGCGCTTCAACCATCACGCAACAAGTCGCCAAGAACTTCCTGTTGTCGAACGAGGTTTCCTTCACGCGCAAGATCAAGGAAGCGCTGCTGGCGCTGAAAATCGAGCGCACTTATTCGAAGGACAAGATCCTCGAGCTTTACTTGAACGAGATCTATCTCGGCCTCGGCGCCTACGGCATCGCCTCGGCCTCGCTCACCTATTTCGACAAGGGCGTCAACGAATTGACCATCCCGGAAGCCGCCTATCTGGCGGCGCTGCCGAAGGCGCCGAACAATTATCATCCGTTCCGCCAGCGCGAGCGCGCGCTCGAGCGGCGCAACTGGGTGATCGACCAGATGGCGGCCGACGGCTTCATCAAGACGGCCGACGCCGAAAAGGCCAAGCGCACGCAGCTCAACGTGACGCAAAAGGCGACCAGCACGCATACTTTCGCCGCCGAATATTTCGCCGAGGAAGTGCGCCGCGAACTCTACGACCGCTACGGCGAGAAGAAGCTCTACGACGGCGGCCTGTCGGTGCGCACCACGCTCGACACCAAGCTGCAGGTGCTGGCGCGCAAGACGCTGACCGAAGGCCTGGTGCATTTCGACGAGCAGCACGGCTGGCGCGGCCCGGTCGCCAAGATCGACATTTCCGGCGACTGGGGCGTCAAGCTCGCCGACGTCAAGGCGCTCGCCGACGTGGCGCCGTGGCGGCTCGCCGTGGTGCTGGAGACGAGCGACCAGTCGGCGCGCATCGGCCTGCAGCCGGGGCGCGAGCCGGGCGGCTATATCAGCAAGGAACGCGACGTCGGCATCGTGCCGCTCGACGGCGTGAAATGGGCCAAGGTCAAAGGCCGCGCGCCGACGAAAGTCGCTCAGGTGCTGGCGCCGGGCGACGTGATTTATGCCGCGCCCACCACGCTTGCCGGCCAGTTCCGGCTGCATCAGGTGCCGGAAGTCTCCGGCGGCATGGTGGTGGAGGATCCCTGGACCGGGCGCGTGCTCGCCATGGTCGGCGGCTTCTCCTACGACCAGAGCCAGTTCAACCGCGCGACGCAAGCGCTGCGCCAGCCCGGCTCGGCGTTCAAGCCGATCGTCTATGCCGCGGCGCTCGACAACGGCTACACGCCGTCGACTTTGGTGCTCGACGCGCCGATCGAGATCGACCAGGGCCCCGGGCTTGGCGTGTGGAAGCCGGAAAACTACGAGCACAATTTCTTCGGGCCCTCGACGCTGCGCTTCGGCATCGAGCATTCGCGCAACGTGATGACGGTGCGGCTGGCGCAGGACGTCGGCATGCCGCTGATCGCCGAATACGCCAAGCGGTTCGGCGTCTATGACGATCTGCCGCCTTATCTGTCGTTTGCGCTCGGCGCCGGCGAGACCACGCTGCTGCGCATGGTCACCGCCTACGCCATGTTCGACAACGGCGGGCGGCGCGTGCGCCCGACTTTGATCGACCGCATCCAGGACCGTTACGGCCACACCGTCTACCGCCACGACGAGCGCGAATGCATCGGCTGCGACGCCAAGAAATGGCAGAACCAGCCGGAGCCCTCGCTGATCGACCGGCGCGAGCAGGTGCTCGACCCGATGACCGCCTATCAGATCACCTCGATGATGGAAGGCGTGGTGCTGCGCGGCACGGCCGGCGGCGTCGGTTTCCAGAAGGAAGTCGGCAAGCCGATCGCCGGCAAGACCGGCACCACCAGCGATTACAAGGACGCCTGGTTCATCGGCTTTACGCCCGATCTCGTGGTCGGCGTCTATATCGGCTACGACAAGCCGCGAACGCTCGGACGCGGCATGACCGGCGGCGCGGTGGCGGCGCCGGTGGTGAAGAATTTCCTGAAAGTCGCGCTCGCCGACAAGCCGGCGGTGCCGTTCCGCGTGCCGCCCGGCATCAAGCTGGTGCGCGTCGACCTCAAGACCGGGCAGCGCGCCGGCCCCGGCAGCGAGAAGGTGATCCTGGAAGCGTTCAAGCCCGGCACCGCGCCGCCCGACAGCTATTCGGTGGTCGGCGATGGCAGCGGTCAGGGCGGCCAGTCCTGGGGCGCCGGCCCGCCGCCCGCCGCCGATCGCGCCGTGCGCTCGGGCACCGGCGGGCTGTATTGACGCGCCAAGCCCGACGTTGCGCACGGCAGCCGCCGGCGACGTTACATCCCCGCTCGCACGAACGAATTCATCACGCCGCTTCTCGGCGGCCTTGGACATGGAATCATGCGCGCGGAAACCTAGAGCCTCATCGAAGAGATCAAGCAGTCCGTGCGGCTGCTGAGGAGGCATCTTTGACGTCGATACCGCGCAACGCCGCCTCGCCGAACTGAACAAAGAGGCGGAAGACCCCACGCTGTGGAGCGACCCGGCGCGCGGCCAACGCGTGATGCGCGAGCGCGACGCGCTGGAGGACCGGCTCAACGCGCTTTCCCGCATCGAGCAGGAGCTCGACGACCAGCTCACCATGATCGAGCTCGGCGAGAGCGAAAAAGACGACAAGACCGTCGGCGAAGCGGAGGCCGCGCTCAAGCGCCTGAAGGCGGAAGTGGCGCGGCGCGAACTGGAAGCGCTGCTCTCGGGCGAAGCCGACGCCAACGACTGCTATCTCGAAGTGCATGCCGGCGCCGGCGGCACCGAGAGCCAGGACTGGGCCGGCATGCTGCTGCGCATGTACGTGCGCTGGGCGGAAGCGCACGGCTACAAGGTCGAGTGGCTGGAAGAGAGCGAAGGCGAGGGCGCCGGCATCAAGTCGGCGACCGTGATGATCAAGGGCCACAACGCCTATGGCTGGCTCAAGAGCGAGAACGGCGTGCATCGCCTGGTGCGCATCTCGCCGTTCGACGCCAATGCGCGCCGGCACACCTCGTTCGCCAGCGTCGTGGTCTTTCCGGTGGTCGACGACCGCATCAAGATCGACATCAACGAGAACGACGTGCGCACCGACGTGATGCGCTCGGGCGGCGCCGGCGGCCAGCACGTCAACAAGACGGAATCGGCGGTGCGCCTGACCCACATCCCGACCAATATCGTGGTGAAGTGCCAGCAGGACCGCTCGCAGCACCGCAACCGCGCCATGGCCTGGGACATGCTGCGCGCCAAATTGTTCGAAGCGGAGATGAAGAAGCGCGAGGACCAGGCGGTCTTGGATCAGGCCGCCAAGACCGATATCGGCTGGGGCCATCAAATTCGCTCCTACGTCCTGCAGCCCTATCAGATGGTGAAGGACCTGCGCACCGGCGTGCAGACGTCGGACACCGGCGGCGTGCTCGACGGCGATCTCGACCAATTCATGCAGGCGGCGTTGGCGCAGAAGGCCTTCGGCGGCGGGCCGGAGACGGTCGAGGATGTGGAGTAGGGCGCGCGCCCCGCAAAAAGAAAGGCCGCCCTGCGGCGGCCTCTCCGATATCAAATCAAGTGCTTTGATCGCGTTGCTGCTTGAGTTTTCCGCTGTCCGCGCGGCGCCTCAGTTTACCGCGTCAGTTGCAGATCAGTGGTGCCGAGCGCGGCGAACTTTGTGCTTCGGTGTCGGGGTCGAAAACCAATATAGCAGCCCGCAAGTCCATGCCTCGGGCGCTGCAAGCTCGCGGTTATCCCGCCAACTGGCATGCAGCGCAGAAACGATGATGCCAGTGACGCAGCCGCCGAAAATCCACGGGACAACGGTGCTGCTTCCACCGCCCGCCGCCACGACAGGAGCAGGAGGGGGAAGCGCGATGGCGAATGCATTTCCTGACGCAAGCGAAAGCGCAGCAACGAGTGCGGCTGTCGCTATGGTTGCCTTTTTCATGTTGAGCTTTCTCCAAACAACAAAGTAGATTGGACGTGCAATATCTCTAAGCGACCGCATTCGTTGTGGCGATCCGATCCGCTCAGTAACCTCAGCAAGTAACGTTAAGGGCGAGCGCAAGGCTCGCCTGATGAATGACCCATGAGGTCCACGCTATCGGGATTCACCGGCGCCGTGTCGGGCGCGGCACCGCTTTCGCGCGGGCGAGCGGGCAGGGGTTTTAGCCCTGCAGCGCGCTGCCCAGCCGCACGCCGGCGCGCAGGAATTTCTGCGGGTCGACCGCCTCGCCGTTGATGCGCGTCTCGTAATGCAGATGCGGGCCGGTCGAGCGCCCGGTCGAGCCGATCAGGCCGATGACCTCGCCGATGCGCACGCTCTGCCCGGGCTTCACCAGGATCTTCGACAGATGCCCGTAACGGGTGGAAAGCCCGTTGCCGTGATTGATCTCGACCATGTTGCCGTAGCCGCCTTCGCGCCCGGCGATGCTCACTTTGCCGGCGGCGGTGGCGTGCACCGGCTCGCCGATGTCGCCGCGCAGGTCGATGCCGGTGTGGATGGCCGGGCGGCCGAGGAACGGGTCCATGCGCATGCCGAACGGCGAGCTCATGTCGACCTCGCCGGCGACCGGCTTGCGCACCGGCACGGCGATGAGCGTGTGGGCGTATTGGTTGATCTCGGCGCGCGCGACGTTGATGCGGTAGAGCTGGCGCTCGAAGGCGCTGGCGCCCGCGCGCGGGGCTTTAAGCGCGACGAACGGCCCGCCGAGGCCGGCGCCGTGCGCGTGCTTTCCCGGATCGACGCCGAGATCGCCGAGCACGCTGCGCATGCGGCGCGCTTTGGAGTCCATGTGCTCTTCCATGTCGGTCAACACGGCGACCTGGCGGCGGTCGACTTTGTCGAGCGCGGTCGAAATGCGTCCGAGCACGCCGTCGAGCCCGCCGGCGTCGCCGCGGCTGGCGATGCGCGTCAAGCTCGCCGGCAATTCGCGCGACTGCAGCCGCGCCTCGCGGTCGGGCGGGGCGGTGAAGATCACGGTGTCGCTGATCGGCGAGGCCTTGACCGGCTTTTCCGGCGGCAGCGCATTGCGCGCCGGGCGCAGCGAACCGGTGGCCTGGACGTCGCCGCCAAGCGCGTTGGTGCGGCTCTCCAGCGTGGCTTGCCGCTGCAACAGCGCGCTCAGCTTCTGTTCGAACTGTTCCTGGTCGAGCAATTGCCGGCTGGTGATGCGGTCGACCTGCGCGCGCAATTCGGCGATGCGGTCCTCGTAGGCGAATTGCAACTCGGCCTGGCGGCCGATCAGGCGGGTGAGCACGTCGTTGCTGAAGGCGAAATAAGTTCCGGTGGCGACCGACCAGATCGCCATGATCACCAAGGTGCCGACCACGATCCAGAACGCCACCGGGCCGATGCGGACCTGACGGCCGCCATGCGCGAACGTGTAGTCGCCGTGCGCGCGCTGCACATGGCGCGAGACCGCGGCGGCCGATTGCGCCCGCGCCGGCCGGTGGGCATGCTCGGCGCTCGGAAAGTGCTTGGTAAGTGGCTTGGGACGAATGCGACATCGACGCTCCACGCCGGCGCGGCCACAGGCCGGTGGACCAGCCCGTCGATATCAGTCGCTTATGGTTAAAAAAGCGGAAATTCGCAGCGGCGGTGCGTGGAATTGCGAGCGTAAACCGGCCAATCACAGGCCCAATGACAGAGCATTTGGCGGCTTCGAGTACCTCTTCGGCGTGGCCGGCCACGGCGACCTTCGGCCAAATGCGCACGATGCGGCCTTTGCCGTCGATCAGAAAAGTCTTGCGGATGACGCCCATGAATTTGCGCCCGTACATCGATTTCTCGCCCCAAGCGCCATAAGCTTCCAGCATGCGCTTGGCCTCGTCCGAGGCGAGCGCGATTTTGAGTTTGTGCTTGGCCTTGAATTTGTCTTGCGCGCGCGACGGGATCGGCCGAGACGCCGAGGATTTCGGTGCCGGTTTTGGCGAAGGCGGCGCGGTGCGCCGAAAACGCGATCGCCTCCTTGGTGCAGCCGGGGGTATCGGCTTTGGGATAGAAATAGAGGACGAGGTTGCGGCCCTTGAAATCCTGCAACGATACCGTCGTTCCGCCGTCGCGCGGCAGACTGAAGGCCGGCGCCTTCGCCGCCGCGACAAGTTCGCCTGCCATATGCCTTCCTTTCGTCGTTTTCGCGCCGTCAATGGCGGCAATTGCCATGTGCGCCGGGTGGGCGCAAGCGGTTCCACGGGGACTTATCGGGGCCGCGCCGGACGATTAACCGGTGCAAGGCAAGATAATGGCAAGATTAGAGGCAAGATACGCGCAACGCGTCGGATGAGGGGCGCCCCCAAGGGCATGACACCGAGCCACCACGACCATAAGCATGCGGCCCGCCATGGCGCGGGCGCGCATCACGATCGCGCATCATACGGCGCATCATGCGGCGCACGGTTCCGGGCGCCGGCGCTGGAGCGCGCTGCGCCGCGGCGCGGTCAGGTTCGTGCGCCGCCCTTGGGTGCGCCGCACGTTCTGGTGCCGGCACCCTCGCCATCGCCATCGTCACGGTTGCCATTGCCGGCCTGTGGTGGCGGCTCGCCAACGGGCCGATCGAACTCGACATGGCGACGCCGTGGCTGAAGGCGGCGATCGAAGAGAATTTCGGCGGCAAGCAGACCGTCACGGTCGGCGGCACGCAGATCGAGCGCGACGAGAATGGCCGCACCTCGTTGCGCTTGCGCGACATCGTGGTGCGCGACGCCGACGGCACCGTGGTCGCCAGCGCGCCGAAAGCCGAAGTGGGCATTTCCGGCGTCGGCCTGCTCACCGGCAAGGTGCGCGCGGAAAGTCTCAATCTGGTCGGCGCCGAATTGGCGGTGCGCATCGAGACCGACGGCCGCGTCACCGTGTTTGCCGGCGCCAACAAGCGGCCGATCGCCACCGCCTCGCCGAATCTTGCGCCGGCGCAAGCCGATCAGAAGGCCGATGCTTCCGCGCCGCCGGGGCGCGGTGCGCGCCGGACTGCAGGACGTCGACGGCGTGCTCGCCTGGATCGATAAATTGGGCGCGACCGGACTCGACGGCCACGATCTGCGCGAGCTCGGTCTCAAGAACGGCAATCTGGTTGTCGACGACCAGCGCAACGGCAAGCATTGGACCTTCAACCGCATCAATGTGAGCTTGCGGCGGCCGGCGCAGGGCGGGGTGGTCTTCCGGCTTGCCTCCGACACGCCGGAGCGGCCTTGGGTAATCAGCGCTGCCATGCGGCCGCTCGAACGCGGTGTGCGCGCGGTCGGCATCGAAGCGCGCAATGTTTCGTCGCGCGACATCATGCTGGCGCTGCGTCTCAATGAAGGCGATTTCGAAGCGAACCTGCCGCTATCGGCGAGCGTGCGCGCGGAAATCTCCTCCGGCGGCGCGCTGCAGCGGCTGCAGGGCCAAGTGGTGGCCGAGCGCGGCACCATTATCGATCGTGGCGGCGTACACACCGAAGTGACGATCGACCACGCCGACGTCCGCTTCGGTTGGGAGGCGAGCCAGCACGCGCTGGTCATTCCGTTTCAGATCCAGTCCGGCGGCAATCAGTTCACGTTTCGCGCAGCGCTTGAAGCGCCCGCCGACCAGAACGGCGTCTGGCTGTTCAGCATGGCGCGCGGCGACCCGGTGATCGACCCGGTGATCCTGGCCCCGGTGGGCAGATCCGCGGAGGCCGGCTTTGCCCTCAACCGGGTGCTGGTGCGCGCGCGCATCGACACGCTGCGCCGCCGCGTCGATCTCGAGCAAGGCGACTTCAGCCGCATCGATACGCGGCCTTCGCACAATATCGGCGTCGCGGTCACCGGCAGCCTCGATTATTCGGGCGCTGAGCCGCATCTCGCCTTCGGCGTCGCCGCCACGCGCATGCCGATGGAGGTGATGCAGCGCATGTGGCCGGTATTCACCGCGGTGCGCGTGCGCGAATGGGTGGAGAGCCACATATCCGGCGGCGTCGTCGAGCGGGTGTTGATCGCCGGCAACGCGCCGCTGCCTAATTTCAGGGCCGACGGTCCGCCGCTGTCCGACGAGGGTCTGTCGGTCGATATCGAGACCAGCGGCACGACGATGCGTCCGATCCCCGATCTGCCGGCGATCCGCGACGCCGATCTCACCGCCCGCATCACCGGCGGCACCGCCACCGTCAATCTCGGCCGCGGCACCATCGATGTGACGCCGGGGCGCCGGCTCAATATCGCGAGCGGCGTATTCGAGGTGCCCAACACCCATCCCAAACCGGCGCCGGCGCGCGTGCATTTCCGCATCGACGGCACGGTGCCGGCGGCGGCCGCGCTACTGGCGAACCCGGCGCTGCGCGAGAATGTCGGCATCGCGCTCGATCCGGACGCGAGCCGCGGCACCATCGCCGCCCAGGTCACGCTCAATATGCTGGTTGGGCGCAACCAGTCGAAAAAATCGGCCAGCTATACCGTCACCGCCGATCTGAGCAATTTCGCCGCCGACAAAATGCTGATGGGGCAGAAGGTCGAAGCCCCGTCGCTGCGGGTGACCGCCTCGCCCGATGGCTACGAGATCACCGGCGACGTCAAAATCAACGGCACCCCGGCCTCGATCGATCTGAGCAAGAAGAAAGGCGCGGCGGACGCCGAATTGCATCTGCAGGCGAAGCTCGACGAAGCCGCCCGCCGCCGGCTCGGCATCGATTTCGGCGGCGCCGTCACCGGCACCATCCCGGTCAAGGTCACCACCCGCATCGGCGGCGACAAGGACCCGCCGCTTGCCGTGGCGGCCGATCTCACGCCGGTGAAGATCGACAACCTGCTGCCCGGCTGGGTGAAGCCGGCCGGCAAGTCGGCGCATGCCACCTACACGCTGATCAAGACCGCCCAATCGGTGCGCTTCGAGGATCTCACCATCGCCGGCTCCGGCGCCAATGTGAAAGGCAGCGTCGAACTCGACGGCGCCAACGACATCGTGTCGGCGAATTTTCCGGTGTTCAGCCTGTCGGACGGCGACAAGGTCACGCTCAAGGCCGACCGCGCGCGGCGACGGCGTGCTGCGGGTGACGATGCGCGGCGACGTGTTCGACGGAACGCAATTTCATCAAGGCCTCGCTCGCCGGCGATTCGTCAAAGTCCAAGCACAAACAGATCGACCTCGATCTCGACGTCAAGCTCGGCACCGTCGTCGGCTACAACGGCGAAACGCTGCGCGGGCTCAATCTCCGGCTCATACGCCGCGGCGGCCATATCCGCAGTTTAGCGATGAACGGCAAGATCGGCCGCGACACGCCGCTCAAGGGCGACCTGCGCGTGCGCGCCCGCGACAATCACCAGGTGGTGTTTTTCGAGACCAATGACGCCGGCGCGCTGTTCCGCTTCACCGACCTCTATCCGCGCATGTTCGGCGGGCAGATGTGGGTGGCGATGGACCCGCCGACGCAGGACCACGTGCCGCAGGTCGGCACGCTCTATATCCGCAATTTCTCGGTGCGCGGGGAACCCGGGCTCGAGCGCGTGGTCTCCGGCGCGCCCGGCGAGGGCCAGGCCGGCGTGCAATTTTCCGAACTGCATTGCGGGTTCACGCGCGTGCCCGGCCGCATGGCGGTGCACGACGGCGTGGTGCGCGGACCGGTGGTGGGCGCGACCATCGAAGGGCAGATCGACTACGTCAAGAACGACATGCGCCTGCGCGGCACCTTCGTGCCGTTCTACGGCCTCAACAACATGTTCGGGCAATTGCCGATCGTCGGCCTGTTCCTGGGCGCCGGCAGCAATGAGGGCCTGCTCGGCATCACCTACGAGGCGAGCGGGCCGCCCAGCGCGCCGCGCATCACGGTCAACCCGGTGACCGCGATCGCGCCCGGGCTGTTGCGCAAGTTCATCCCGAACCCGGACAACTTCGACCACAATTTCATTACGCAGTCGCGCTAGCGGCCATCGACCGCTCGTCCTCGCGCAAGCGGGGACCCAGTTCTATCGAATCACTGGATCCCGCTTTCGCGGGCATGAGCCGAGAACAATCACGCCGGCTTGAGCAGCACGTGCTTCTTGCGGCCGAGCGAGAGCTTGATCACGCCTTCGGCGTCAAGTCCTTCGCGGTCAGCATCATCTTCTCGTCGGTCACGCGTTACGTCGTTGACCTTGAGGCCGCCAGCTTTGACCTGCCGGCGGGCTTCGCCGTTCGACGTAACAAGCCCGGTCTTGTCGGCAAAGGCGGTGAGCACGCCGAGGCCCTGCGTCGAGTTCGGCCCGCGCGATCTCGACCGTCGGCAAATTCTCGGCCAGCGCGCCTTCCTCGAAGGTCTTGCGCGCGGTGCCGGCGGCTTCCTCGGCAGCCTGCACGGCCATGCACCAGCGCCGTCGCTTCGGTCGCCAGCACCTTCTTCGCCTCGTTGATCTCCTGGCCTTTCAGCGCGGCGAGCTTGGCGATCTCATCGAGCGGCAGCACGGTGAACAGCTTGAGGAAGCGCGTGACGTCGCCGTCCTCGGTGTTGCGCCAGTATTGCCAGTAGTCATACGGGCTCATCAGGTCGGCATTGAGCCAGACCGCGCCGGCGGCGGTCTTGCCCATTTTGGCGCCCGACGACGTGGTGATCAGCGGCGAGGTGAGCGCGAATAGTTGCGCGTTCATCATGCGGCGGCCGAGATCGATGCCGTTGACGATGTTGCCCCACTGGTCGGAGCCGCCCATCTGCAGGATGCAGCCGGTGCGCTTGTTGAGCTCGACGAAGTCGTAGGCCTGCAGCACCATGTAGTTGAATTCGAGGAACGAGAGTTCCTGCTGGCGGTCGAGCCGCATCTTCACCGAGTCGAACGACAGCATGCGGTTGACCGAGAAATGCCGTCCGACGTCGCGCAGGAAGTCGATGTAATTGAGCTTGTTGAGCCAGTCGGCATTGTTGGCCATAACGGCGTTGCCGCCGGCACCCTCGAACTTGAGGAACTTGGCAAAGATCGCGCGGATGCCGGTGAGGTTCTGCTCGATCATCGCGTCGGTGAGGATGCGCCGGCTTTCGTCCTTGCCGGACGGATCGCCGACGCGGGTGGTGCCGCCGCCCATCAGCGCGATCGGCCGGTGCCCGGTCTGCTGCATCCAATGCAGCATCATGATCGGCAGCAGCGAGCCGACATGCAGCGAGGCCGCCGTGCAATCGAAGCCGATATAGCCGGTGATCGGGCCGGCGAGCGCGCGCGCGTCGAGCGCGTCCGGCTCCGACACCTGGTGGATGAAGCCGCGCTCGGCGAGAATATTAAGAAAGTCGGACTTATAGGCGCTCATGGATCGGGCTCGGCGGGCGGCTTGTCGGTTGCTTGGGGCGGTGGTGTAACAGGTCCGGCAAATAAATGAAGGGGCAGGCTTTTGGGGGCGGTCAAGGCAATCGGGCTGATGAGCGGGACCTCGCTCGACGGCGTCGACGTGGCGCTGATCGAGACCGACGGCGAGCGCATCGTCGCCTTCGGGCCGACCGGCTACCGGGCCTATAGCGAGGCCGAGCAGGCTTTGCTGCGGCAGGCGCTGGCCGCGGGCGCCGGACTGACCTCCCGCAACCAACGGCCGGGCGTGCTCGCCGAAGCGGAAGCCTTCGTCACCCGCGCGCATGCCGAGACGGTCGAGGCGTTTCTTGCCGATGAGCATATCGGCAAAGAGGGCATCGCCGTTGTCGGCTTTCACGGGCAGACCGTGCTGCATAGACCGGCAGCCAAGCTGACGGTGCAGATCGGCGACGGCTTGGCGCTCGCCCGCCGGCTGGACATGACCGTGGTTCATGATTTCCGCGCCGCCGATGTTGCCGCCGGCGGCCAGGGCGCGCCATTGGTGCCGGTGTTCCATCAGGCGCTGGCGCGCGATCTCGACCGGCCGCATCCGATCGCCGTGCTCAATGTCGGCGGCGTCGCCAATATCACCTTTGTCGACGGCGGCGATCCGGTCGCCTGCGATACCGGTCCGGGCAATGCGCTGATCGACGACTTCATGCGCGCGCGCACCGGTTCGCCGCTCGACCGCGACGGCGACCAGGCGGCCCGCGGCCGGGTCGATGAGGCTTTCGTCAGGCGCGTGCTGGCGGATGGATTTTTCGATCTGCCTTATCCGAAATCGCTCGACCGCAATGCTTTCGCCTTCGCCAATATCGGGCTGCCGGATTTTTCCGTCGCCGACGGGGCGGCGACTTTGTCGGCGCTGACCGCCGCGTCGGTCGCGCGCATCGTGCCGCATCTGCCGGCGCCTCCGCGCGCCTGGATCGTGGCCGGCGGCGGTGCGCGCAATCCAACGCTCATGAGAATGCTGGCCGAGCGGCTTAAGCCGGCGAGCGTGGAGACCGCCGACGCCGTCGGCTGGTCGTCGCAGTCGATCGAGGCGCAGGCCTTCGCCTATCTGGCGGTGCGCACGCTCAGTGGTTTGCCGTTGACCTTTCCCAAAACGACCGGCGTGGCGCGGCCGTGGCCGGGCGGATTGGTGGCGCGGCCAGGCAAATGAAAAAGGGAGGATTGTTGCGATGACGAGCTTTGATCTGAGCCAGCGGGTTGCCTTCATCACCGGCGGAAACGGCGGCATCGGCTTGGGCATGGCCAAGGGCCTGGCTGCGGCTGGCGCCAGTGTGGCCATTGCAGGTCGCAACAAGGTGAAGGCGCAAGCCGCTCTCGTCGAGCTGCGCGGCTTCGGCGGCGAGGCCGAATTCATCGAACTCGACGTTCTGCAAGAGGCGTCGTGCCGGCAGGCGGTCGCGCGCGCCGCCGAGCGGTTCGGCCGTCTCGACATTCTGGTCAACAATGCCGGCACCAGCGTGCGCAAGCAGCCACAAGATCTCAGCGTGGACGAGTGGCATCACGTGATGAACACGAATCTCACCAGCGCGTTCATCTGTTCGCAGGCGGTCTATCCGCACATGCTGCGCGCCGGCGCCGGCAAGATTATCAATATCGGCTCGATGATGTCGGTGTTCGCCTCGTCCTATGCGACGCCCTATTCGGCGAGCAAAGGCGGCATCGTGCAGATGGCGCGGGCGATGGCGGTGGCCTGGGCCAAGGACAATATCCAGGTCAATACGATCCTGCCGGGCTGGATCGATACCGAGCTCACGCGCAAGGCGCGCGAGCAGGTCGCCGGTCTGCACGAGAAGGTGCTGGCGCGCACGCCGGCGCAACGCTGGGGCGCTCCCGACGATTTTTCCGGCATCGCCGTGTTCCTCGCTTCGCCGGCGTCGAACTTCATCACCGGCGCGGCCATCGCCGTCGATGGCGGCTATTCGGTGCAGGCGTAGCGCGCGATCCACTGCCGTCGAGGCATACGCATCGCCCATTCCCGCGCTCCGCGGGCGGTCTCCTGGCCGCCCCGCGCAGTTGACCGGATAACCGATCTAGCGCAATTTCTGCCCCCGCTTATGCCCGTTTTGACCGTGACCAGGTTCGCCGCTAACTGTATAAAATCACAACAAGAATTCATGCGTATCAAGGACATCGCACAGGCGCTTGCGGGCCGGCTCGAAGGCGATGGCGCAATCGAGATCGACCGCCTGGTGCATCCGGCGCGCGCCGACCGGCCGTCCGACCTGGCGCTCGCCTTCAGCGCGGACGCCGCCGCGGCACTTCCGCGCAGCAAGGCGCAGGCGGTCTTGATTGCGGCCGAGCGTCCGGTTCCATCGGGTTCCTTTCGTGCCGCCGTCGTCATTGCCTCCGCCGAGACGCGCTTGGCGCTGGCGAAGCTGACCGCGCTGTTCGACCATGGGCCGGTGCGCGATGCCGGCATTCACCCGACGGCGGTGGTCGCGCCCGACGCCAAACTGGGCGAGGGGGTCAGCGTCGGCGCCTATGCGGTGATCGGTCCGCGCAGCGACATCGGCGCGGGAACGACGATCATGCCGCAGGTCACCATCGGGGCCGACGTCGTGATCGGCGCGCGCGGCATGTTTCATCCCGGCGTGCGCATCGGCGACCGCGTGCGCATCGGCGACCGAGTGATCGCGCATGCCAATGCCGTCGTCGGCTCGGATGGGTTCTCCTTCGCGCCAGACCTCACGGAGCCCGCGGCTTTCACGCCGGGCGTTACGCTGACGCGCGTGCATTCGCTCGGCAGCGTGGAGATCGGCGACGACGTGGAAATCGGCGCCTGCACCACCATCGATCGCGCCACCTTGGAATTGACGCGCATCGGCCGCGGCACAAAAATCGACAATCACGTGCACATCGGTCATAACGTCAGCATCGGCGAGAGCTGTGTGGTGTGCGGCATGGTGGGAATTTCGGGCAGCGTGACGATCGGCGACCGCGTCCGGATCGGCGGCGGGGTCGGCATCGGCGATCACCTGCGCATCGGCGATCAGGCGGTCATGGCGCCGGTTCCGGGGTCGCCACCAATGTGCCGGCAGGCGCCATCGTATCGGGTTCACCGGCGATCCCGCACCACCGCGCATTGGAACAATATGTGTACATGGGCCGGCAAAAGCGGCTGCATGAAAACGTGGAAGACATGGCGTCGCGTCTCGATGCCTTGGAACGCGCAAACAAGAAGTGATAGGGGCTCTGGGCTTATGAGTGACGTGACGAGCGACGTGATCGAAATTATTACCAAGAAGAAACGGGTGGATAAGCCGAATGTCGAGCTGTCCGACCGGTTGGAGGATTTGGGCCTCGAATCGCTCGACGCTGTCGAAATGATTTTCGATCTCGAAGAAAAATTCGACATCACGATTCCGTACAACGCCAATACCAATAGTCCGCGCGCCGAATTCGACACGGTCGGCGACGTCGTCAAGTTGATCCAGAAATTGGTCGATAAGAAGTCGTGAGTGACTTGAACCGCGTCGTCGTCACCGGTCTCGGCGCGGTCACGCCGCTCGGGCACGACAGCCGCTGTCCTATTGGGGCGCTCTCAAGCGCGGTGTGAGCGGTCTTGGGCCGGTCACGCTGTCGCCGATGTGGGAGGAACTCACCCAGAAAGTGGTTGGCGAGGTCAAGGACTTCGATCCGCTAAAGCATTTCGAGGAGCGCGAGATCTCGACCCTCGACCGTGTTTCCCAATTCGCGGTGGTGGCGGCGCGCGAGGCGATCGCGCAATCCGGGCTGGTCTTCGACATGCCGCTATCGGTGCGCACTGCCTGCATCATCGGCACCGGCGTCGGCGGCCAGACCACGCAAGACGACAGTTTTCGCCGTCTCTATCTGGAGAAAAAGTTGCGCGTGTTTCCGCTCACTATTCCGAAATTGATGGTGAACGCGCCGGCGAGCCAGATCTCCATGAAATGCGGATTGCGCGGCCCCGCTTTCGCGGTGGCGAGCGCCTGCGCCTCGGCGACGCATGCGATCGGGGTCGCCTTCCACATGGTGCGCTCGGGCGCGGTCGATTGCGCCGTCACCGGCGGCGCCGAGGCCTGCATCACGTTCGGAACGCTGCGCGGCTGGGAAGCGATGCGGGTGATGGCGCCGGATGCCTGCCGGCCGTTCTCCATTGGCCGCAAAGGGCTGATCCTCGGCGAGGGCGCCGCGATGCTGGTGCTGGAGCAACTGGAAAGGGCGCGAGCGCGCGGCGCGAAAATCCTCGGCGAAATCGCCGGCTTCGGCATGAGCGCGGATGCCGCCGATCTCACCGCGCCCGATGTCGGAGGCATGGCGCGCGCCATGGAAGGCGCGCTCGCCGACGGCAAGCTCGCGGCGCAGGACATCCAATACGTCAACGCGCACGGCACCGGCACCGCCGCCAACGAGTGACCGAGACCAAGGCGCTGCATCAGGTGTTCGGCGCGCATGCCGGCAAGCTGGCGGTGTCGTCGACCAAGTCGATGGTTGGCCACGCGTTGGGGGCTGCCGGCGCCCTGGAACTGGTGGCGACCTTGCTGGCGATGCGCGACGCAATCGTGCCGCCGACCATCGGCTATCTCGGGCCGGATCCGGAATGCGATCTCGATTGTGTGCCGAACGAGGCGCCGCGCTCAACGTCGATGCCGCGATGTCGAATTCCTTCGCCTTCGGCGGGCTCAACGCCGTGCTGGCGGTGAAGAAGTTTTCGTGATGGCGGCTTACGCCGCGCTCGGCTTGCGCTCGGTCTTCAGCCGCTTGTCGAGATAGGCGCCGATCGAGGTGAGCAGCGGCTCGACCTTGCCGTCGAAGAAATGGTTGGCGCCGGGGATCACCTTCTGCTCGATGATGATGCCCTTCTGCGTCTTCAGCTTCTCGACCAGCGTGGTCACGTCCTTGTGCGGCACCACCGCGTCCTTGTCGCCGTGGATGATCAGCCCGGACGAGGGGCAGGGGGCGAGGAACGAGAAGTCGTAGAGATTGGCCGGCGGCACGATGGAGATGAAGCCCTCGATCTCCGGGCGGCGCATCAGCAGTTGCATGCCGATCCAGGAGCCGAAGGAGAAGCCGGCGATCCAGCAGCTCTTGGCCTCCGGATTGATGGTCTGCGCCCAGTCGAGCGCGGCGGCGGCGTCCGACAATTCGCCGGGGCCATGGTCGAAGGAGCCCTGGCTGCGGCCGACGCCGCGGAAATTGAAGCGCAGCGCCGAGAAGCCGCGATGCACGAAGGCATAGTAGAGCTGGTAGATGATCGGGTGGTTCATCGTGCCGCCGAATTGCGGGTGCGGATGCAGCACGATGGCGATCGGCGCGTTCTTCTGCCGCGCCGGATGGTAGCGGCCCTCGATCCGTCCAGCCGGACCGGTGAAGATGACTTCAGGCATTGCGATCGACCTCGACGGCGGGCCGCCGCTCGGCGGCATCGGGGTTGATTTGACGCGCGAGCCGGGGAATATACGGGCGCTAGTTTAGAATTGTTCTAATTATAGTGAATTCCGCTGTTCACGGCGCCAACAGGCTATAAGTTGACCCCTGTGATGGCGGCTTCTAGCACGATAGATAGGGCGAAAAGCAAGCTTTTTAAGGGGTCTGGGGCGAAACGGTAACAGGATACTGACGAGACCATGAGCGAGCGAAGCTATCTCGATTGGAATGCGACGGCGCCGCTGCGGCCGGAAGCCCGCGCCGCGATGGCTGCGGCTTTGGAGTTGGCCGGGAACGCGTCGTCGATCCATGCCGAGGGGCGGGCCGCCCGCGCCTTGGTCGAAAAGGCGCGCGCGCAGGTCGCCGCTCTGGTCGGGGCAGAGCCTGCCAATGTCACTTTCACCTCCGGCGCGACCGAAGCCAACATGCTGGCGCTCATCCCGGCGTGGAATTTCTGGGCCCGAAGCCGGCCGCGACAGGCTTTTCGTCTCCGCCGTCGAGCACCCTTCGGTCGCTTGCGGCGGCCGCTTTCCGGCGGCGGGTCGAGGAATTGCCGGTCGATGCCGACGGCGTGCTCGAACTTCATGCTCTGAGAAGCGCCATGGCTCGGTCCGAGCATCCGCTTGTTTCGGTGATGCTCGCCAACAACGAGACCGGCGTGATCCAGCCGATCCGCGTCATCGCCGACATCGTCCACGCCGCCGGCGGCCTGCTGCACGTCGACGCCGTGCAAGGCGCCGGCCGCATCGATTGCCGCATCGGCGACCTCGGCGCCGACCTCATGAGCCTGTCCGCGCACAAGCTGGGCGGGCCGCAAGGCGTCGGCGCGCTGATCGTGCGCGGCGACATCCATATCGCCGAGCCGCTGATCAAGGGCGGCGGCCAGGAGCGCGGGATTGCGCGCGGGAACCGAGAATGTGGCGGCTATCGCCGGGTTCGGCGCCGCGGCCGCGGCCTGCCGCAAGTCAGGCGGACGCTGCGCGCATGGCGCATTGCGCGATCGACTCGAAAGCGCCTCAAGGCGGCGATGCCGCAGGCGGTGATTTTCGGGCAAAACGCGCCGCGGCTGCCCAATACGACGCTGTTCGCGGTTCCCGGGCTGAAGGCGGAGACGGCGATAATAGCCTTCGATCTCAATGGTATAGCGGTGTCCTCCGGGTCCGCCTGCTCGTCCGGCAAGGTGCAGGCCTCGCACGTGCTGGCGGCCATGGGCGTGGAACCCGCGCTGGCGCAGGCGCGGTGCGCGTGAGCCTCGGCTGGTCGACGAGCGAAGGCGATATCGAAAATCTGCTCAATGCTTTGACTAAAGTCAGTTTCGTCATTACTTAAGAAGCAGGGGAATGCTCGGCTGGCCGCCTGAAGCGGCACGCACAAGGAATGATCGCAACGCGATAAGCGAACCGACCATAACCGACAAATCCAACCCGCGGTCCTTGAAACCGTAGCGGAGGAAAGAATGCCGGCCATCCAAGAGACCGTCGAGCAGGTCCGCAGCATCGACGTTGATCAATACAAATACGGGTTCGTCACCGATATCGAATCCGAGAAGGCCCCCAAGGGTCTTTCGGAAGACACCGTCCGCTTCATCTCGGCCAAGAAGAACGAGCCGGCATGGATGCTGGAATGGCGGCTGGAAGCCTTCAAGCGCTGGCTGACCATGCGCGAGCCGACCTGGGCGCGCGTCGACTATCCGAAGATCGACTATCAGAACGCCTATTATTATTCGGCGCCGAAGCGGAACGTGCTGGCCTCGCTCGACGAGGTCGATCCGGAAATCCTCAAGACCTACGCCAAGCTCGGCATTCCGCTGAAGGAGCAGGAAATCCTCGCCGGCGTGCGCAAGCAGGGCGAGCCGTCGAAGCTCGACGAGGAGATGACCGGCGGTGAATTCGGCGGCGGCCGGGTCGCGGTCGATGCGGTGTTCGATTCGGTGTCGGTCGCCACCACCTTCAAGGCGGAACTGAAAAAGGCCGGCGTGATCTTCATGCCGATGTCGGAAGCGATCCGCGAACATCCCGAACTGGTGAAGAAATATCTCGGCTCGGTCGTGCCGGTCACCGACAACTTTTTTGCCACGTTCAATTCGGCGGTGTTCTCCGACGGCTCCTTCGTCTACGTGCCGCCGGGCGTGCGCTGCCCGATGGAATTGTCGACATACTTCCGCATCAACGAGGCTAACACCGGCCAGTTCGAGCGCACGCTGATCATCGCCGACAAGGGCGCTTACGTGAGCTACCTCGAAGGCTGCACGGCGCCGATGCGCGACGAGAACCAGTTGCACGCCGCCGTCGTCGAACTGGTCACGCACGACGACGCCGAGATCAAATATTCAACGGTGCAGAACTGGTATCCGGGCGACGCCGACGGCAAAGGCGGCATCTTCAATTTCGTCACCAAGCGCGGCGATTGCCGTGGCGCGCGTTCGAAGATTTCGTGGACGCAAGTGGAGACCGGCTCGGCCATCACCTGGAAATATCCGAGCTGCATCCTGCGCGGCGACAATTCGCGCGGCGAGTTCTATTCGATCGCCATCTCGAACGGCCGCCAGCAGGTCGATAGCGGCACCAAGATGCTGCATCTCGGCAAGAACACGACCAGCCGCATCATCTCCAAGGGCATCGCGGCGGGTAAATCCAACAACACCTATCGCGGCCTCGTTTCGGCGCACCGCAAGGCCAAGGGCGCGCGCAACTTCACCAATTGCGATTTGCTGCTGATCGGCGACCAGTGCGGCGCGCATACCGTGCCCTATATCGAGGCGAAAAATTCTTCCGCCGTGTTCGAGCACGAGGCCACCACCTCGAAAATCTCCGACGACATGCTGTTCTATTGCCGCCAGCGCGGCATGTCGGCGGAAGAGGCGACCGCGCTGGTCGTCAACGGTTTCGTCAAGGACGTGCTGCAGCAATTGCCGATGGAATTCGCCGTCGAGGCGCAGAAGCTGATCTCGATCTCGCTGGAAGGCAGCGTGGGATAGTCGGGACCATTGCTTCAATCAAGAAGTCCTGCCTGTCTCGTCAACGATCAGTGTGTCGTCGCCTTGCAAGGCTGTATCGCCGGGCATTTCCCCGACCTGGAAGTGTATCGTGAGAATGACGATCTCGTCGTCAAGCACGGCGGTCGTTTCCTGATCGTGCGCCGCGCCGTCGCGTATCGTTTCCGGACCGAGACCTATGTCGATGCACCGTCAATCAACGCGGTCGATTTCGGCGGCGGCGTGTCGCGCGACGTCGACAGCATGTTCGACGAGATATCCGCTTTTGCCGAGGCTTAGTGGCGATGTGAGCGCAACCGTGGGGGATAGCGGCAATGGCGCAGGGCGATGGCTTTCTCGACGGTTTTCGACGCGAGGTGCAACAGGAAGGTGCGGATGAACTCGACGGGGGAGAAATAGCGCGGCGGCTTTACGGCCATCTCGCGGCGGATCGCGACCGGCTACAGGCGCCCATCGCGGACATGCATCGATGGGCGATGAACGTCGAGATCGAGCTTAAGTCGGGAGCGATGTGGACGGTCGAATGTCTCGGCGCCGATGCCTATCACTTCTACCCGGCGCATATCCGGGACGACGGAGCGGTGGTTTGGATGAATGTGTGGGTGGCCGACGACCTCAAGCTGGACGAGACGATCAAGCAAGTCAGAAGCGAAGTGTTCGCGTAGCAAGGCAGCGATACTCAGTGGACGAAACTCAAATGCTGGAACTGGAAAGCAGCGTCGAATGAGCGATAAGCCCATCATTAACGTCAACGACGTGCCGCTGGTCGAGCGCGGCAACGGCAAGTCGTTCGCGGTCAAATGGGGCCGCGTCGGGCCGGCGCTCGGCTTGAACGCGCTCGGCTGCGCGGTGCACGTGGTGCCGCCCGGCAAGAAGGCGTTTCCGTTTCACCGCCATCACGTGATGGACGAATTGTTTTATGTGCTGTCCGGCGAAGGCCAATACCGCTGGGGCGAGGAAACCCTGCCGGTCAAGGCCGGCGACCTGGTGGCGGCGCCGGCGGGAGCCAAGGCGCATCAACTGATCAATACCGGCGATGTCGACCTGCGCTATCTCGGCATTTCCAGTGCGGCGGCGAGCGAGGTCGTCGACTATCCGGATTCCGGCAAGGTCGGCGTGATGGCCGGCGTCAAGAACGGCGACTTCCGTACGGCGAGTTATGCGGGCATGGGGCGCATGCAAAAAGCCGACTATTACGACGGCGAAGAGAAATAGGAGCGCACCCATGATCATGCGCATCTGGCACGGCTGGACCACACCGGAAAACGCGACGGCCTACGAGAACCTGCTGAAAAGCGAGGTGTTCAAGGGCATCGCCGAAAAATCGATCGCCGGCTATCAGAAGATCGAGCTGATGCGCCGCGATCTCGGCGCCGAGGTCGAGTTCGTCACGGTCATGCGCTTCAAGTCGCTCGACGACGTGCGTGCGTTCGTCGGCGAGGATTACGAAAAGGCTTACGTGCCGGCGGAGGCGCGCAAGATCCTCAAGCGGTTCGACGAACGTTCGCAACACTACGAATTGCGCGAGACGATCGATTACGCCACACGCGCGGCTTAAACGAAAGAGACGGTGATTATGTCGTTACTTGAAGTCAAGAACCTGCATGTCGAGGTCGAGGGCAAGCAAATCCTCAACGGCCTGACGCTGACCATCGAAAAGGGCCAGGTCGCCGCAATCATGGGCCCGAACGGCTCGGGCAAGTCGACGCTCGCTTACGTGCTCGCCGGCAAGGACAACTACAAAGTCACCGAAGGCGACGTTCTGCTTGACGGCGAAAGCATTCTCGGGCTGGCGCCGGATGTGCGCGCGGCCAAGGGTCTGTTTTTGGCGTTTCAATATCCGGTAGAAGTGCCGGGTGTCGCCACGATGACCTTCCTGCGCACCGCGCTCAACGCGCAACGCAAGGCGCGCGGCGAGCCCGAATTCTCCACGCCCGACTTTATGAAGCGCGTGCGCGAGACGTCGAAGCATCTCGGCATCGACGCCGAAATGCTGCGCCGCGCGGTCAATGTCGGCTTCTCCGGCGGCGAGAAGAAGCGCAACGAGATCCTGCAGATGGCGGTGCTGGAGCCGCGTCTCGCCGTGCTCGATGAAACCGATTCCGGCCTCGACATCGACGCGCTCAAGGTCGTTTCCGAAGGCGTCAACCGGCTGCGCTCGCCTGAGCGCTCGATGGTCGTCATCACGCATTACCAGCGGCTGCTCGAATACATCGTGCCCGACGTGGTGCACGTGATGGCCAAGGGCAAAGTGGTGAAGTCAGGCGGCAAAGAACTGGCGCTCGAACTTGAAGCCTCGGGCTATGCGCAATTCGCGGACGAGGCGGCGTGATGAACGTGGAACTGCGCGCAACCAAGACCGCGGCCGAGCAGGGGCTGAGCGACGCCTTCGCGGCGGCGCGCGCGAGCCTGCCGGGCAAGGGCGCGCTCGCCAAGCTGCGCCAGGAGGCGTTCGAGCGCTTCGATGCCAAGGGCCTGCCGCATCGCCGCGTCGAGGAATGGAAATACACCGATTTGCGCGCGCTGATGCGCGAGGCAAAACCGCTGGCCGGGCCGGCGCCCGCGCGGCCGAAAGGCGACATCGCGCCGATGCTGAGCGGCATCGAGGCCGACCGCATCGCCATCGTCAACGGCCGCTATGAGCCGGAATGGACCGATTTCAACGGTTCCGATCCCGGCTTCACGGTCGTCGAATTGTTCAAATATCTGGCGGAAAACCCGGACACCCGGCTGGGACCGTCCGGCATTGAAGACCCGGCCTTTTGGCTCAACACCGCCTTCATGAGTGGCGGGGTCGTGGTGCGCGTCAAGGCGGGCGCCGCGCCGAAGAAGCCGATCCATATCGCGCATGTATTTTCCGGCGACGCGGCGGCGGTCTATCCGCGCTCGCTGGTGATCGTGGAGCCGGGCGCGCAGGCAACATTGATCGAATCCTTCTGCGGCCCGGAGGGCGTCGACTATCAGGTCAATTCCGCGCTCGAACTGATCGTCGGCGACAACGCGCGGCTCGACCATATCCAGATCGGCTGCGACGGCGGCGGCGCCTTGCGCGTCTCTACGCTTGGCGCCACGGTCGGCGCCAAGGCGACTTACAAGGATTTCGTCTTCACGCTGGGCGGCGCGGTGGTGCGCAATCAGACTTTCGTGTGCTTTGCCGGCGAGGGCAGCGAGGGCGCGATCGATGGCGCCAGCCTGCTCAAGGGCAAGCAGCACGTCGACAATACGCTGGTCATTACGCATGCCGCCGGCGGATGCGTGAGCCGCGAGCGCTTCAAATCGGTGCTCGACGGCGAAAGCCACGGCATTTTCCAGGGCAAGATCATCGTCGCCCCGCACGCGCAGAAGACCGACGGCAAGATGATGACGCGCGCGCTGCTGTTGTCGGACGAAGCGGAAGCCGACAACAAGCCGGAACTGGAAATCTTCGCCGACGACGTGGTCTGCGGCCATGGCGCCACCGCCGGCGCGCTCGATCCGGGGCTCAAATTCTATCTGATGTCGCGCGGCATTCCGGCGGCCGAAGCCGAAGCCTTGCTGATCGAGGCCTTCATCGACGAAACCATCGAAGAGATTGCGCATGAGGGCGTGCGCGACGCGCTGAAGTTCGCCGCGCTGAAATGGCTGGGGAGCCGGTCATGACGCACCCGGCGGTGAGCAACGGCGCCTACGACGTGGCCAAAATCCGCGCGGATTTTCCCGCGCTGGCCATGCAGGTCTATGGCAAGCCGCTGGTCTATCTCGACAACGCCGCCTCGGCGCAGAAGCCGCAGCCGGTGCTCGACCGGCTGCACAAGGCCTATGTCGAGCAATACGCCAATGTGCACCGCGGCCTGCATTATCTGGCGAACGAGGCGACCGAAGCCTACGAGGGCGCGCGCGTGACCGTGCAGCGCTTCCTCAATGCCGCCCGCCCGGAAGAGATCATCTTCACCCGCAACGCCACCGAGGCGATCAACCTCGTCGCCTATACCTACGGCCGCGAGCGCATCAAGGCGGGCGACGAAATCGTGCTCTCGATCATGGAGCACCATTCCAACATCGTGCCCTGGCATTTCCTGCGCGAGCGCCAGGGCGCGGTGATCAAATGGGCGCCGGTCGACGATGAGGGCAATTTCCTCATCGACGAATTCGAAAAGCTGCTCGGCCCACGCACCAAAATGGTCGCCATCACGCAGATGTCGAACGCGCTCGGCACCGCGGTGCCGGTGAAGGAAGTCGTCAAGCTCGCGCATGCGCGCGGCATTCCGGTGCTGGTCGACGGCGCGCAGGGCGCGGTGCACCTTGACGTGGACGTGCGCGACCTCGATTGCGATTTCTACGTCTTGACCGGCCACAAGCTCTATGGCCCGACCGGCATCGGCGTGCTCTACGGCAAATACGACCTGCTCGCCGAAATGCCGCCGTTCAACGGCGGCGGCGAGATGATCCAGGACGTGTTCCAGGACAGAATAACCTACGGCGTGCCGCCGCACCGCTTCGAGGCCGGCACGCCGGCGATCGTGCAGGCGATCGGCCTGGGCGCGGCCATCGACTACGTCAATTCCATCGGCAAGCCGCGCATCCGCGCGCATGAAAGCGCGCTGGCAAAATACGCGCAGGAGCGCCTCGGCGCCATCAATTCGCTGCGCATCATCGGCAACGCGCCCGACAAGGGGCCGATCGTCTCCTTCGAGATCAAGGGCGCGCATCCGCACGACGTCGCCACCATCATCGACCGCTCGGGCGTCGCGGTACGCGCCGGCACCCATTGCGTGATGCCGCTGCTGGCGCGCTTCGGGCGTCACCGCCACGTGCCGCGCTTCGTTTGCCATGTACAACACCAAGGACGAGGTGGACGTGTTGGCCGCTTCCCTCATCAAGGCGCAGGAATTCTTCGCATGACCGACGATACCCCCGCACCCGACAAGCCCGCCGCCGCGGACAAGCCCGCGGAAAACGCCGCCATCAGCGGTTCCTCCGCGCTGCCGGCGGACGAGCTCAATCGGCTGACCGACGACATCATCGCCGGGCTGAAGACCGTCTACGACCCGGAAATCCCGGCCGACATCTACGAACTCGGCCTGATCTACAAGATCGATATCGGCGACGACCGCGCGGTGAAGATCGACATGTCGCTGACTTCGCCGAATTGCCCGTCGGCGCAGGAACTGCCGATGATGGTGGAAAACGCCGTCGCCAGCGTGCCGGGCGTGCGCGACGCCAAGGTCGAGGTCGTGTGGGACCCGCCTTGGGATCCGAGCCGGATGTCGGACGAGGCCCGACTCGTGCTCAATATGTGGTGATTTGCGTTAAGGCGGCTGAGATACCAGATTAGGATCGATGAGGACTGCCATGGCGACTGCAAGACCCCGACCCCAGGTGATGAGGCTGACCGATGCCGCCGCGCTGCGCATCAAGGACGTGATGGCGCGCGCCGAGCGCCCGGTCGCCGGCGTGCGCGTCGGCGTCAAGAACGGCGGCTGCGCCGGCATGGAATACACCATGGAATATGCCGACGCCGTGCAGCCGACCGACGAGGTGGTCGAGGACAAGGGCGTCAAGATCATGGTCGATCCCAAGGCGGTGCTGTTCCTGCTCGGCACCGAGATGGACTACAAGGCCGATAAATTGTCGGCGCAGTTCGTGTTCAACAATCCGAACCAGACCGGCGCCTGCGGCTGCGGCGAGAGCGTGCAGCTTGCGCCGGCCAAGGACGCGGCGGAGTAGGGCGAACCCCTTCGCGCGGGGCGGGCATCCGGTGGACCCCGATACTATCCAGGAATTGTTCGCCGTCTTCGGCGCCGTGTCGGTGCGCCGCATGTTCGGCGGCGCCGGGCTTTATGCCGACGGCGTCATGTTCGGCCTGGTCTTCGACGGGCAGATTTTTCTAAAAGCCGATGCAGCGACCGCGGCGGATTTCGAGCGCGAGGGCTGCACGCCGTTCGAATACGGCACCAAGACGGGAAAACGCGCGGTCATGTCCTATTGGCGGCTGCCGGACCGGCTCTATGACGATCCCGACGATCTGGCGCTGTGGGCCAAGCGCGCGCTCGCCGCCGCGCAGCGCAAGACCGCGGCCAAGCCGAAGGCGGGTGCAAAGGTAACGCGAAAGAAGCGGCTTTAAGCCACCTGCATGGCGGTGCCGCCGGCGGTGACTTCCGGGTCGGTCTCGCACATCACGCGGTTGCGGCCGTGCCGCTTGGCGGCATAGAGGCAGCCGTCGGTACGCTCGATCAGCGACTGGGCGCTGTCGGTCTTGTGCAGCGTGGCGACGCCGATCGAGACCGTGACGCGGCCGAGATGCTCGCCGGTCGACTTCTTCATCAGTTCCTTGGTCATGACGGCGCGGCGGATGTGGTCGGCGACCGTGATCGCCGAGCGCAGCACCGTGTTGGGCAGAATGACGGCGAATTCCTCGCCGCCGTAGCGGGCGGTGGTGTCCTGGCCCTTGACGTTCTGCTTCAGCGACATCGCCACCAGGCGGAGCACCTGGTCGCCGGTCAAGTGGCCGAAACTGTCGTTGAAATTCTTGAAATGATCGATGTCGGTGAGCATCAGCGACAGCGCTTCGTTGCGCGCGCGCGCCTCGGCGATGGCGCTTTCCAGCGTGGTGTCGAAGAATTTGCGGTTGGAAAGCTGGGTGAGCGGATCGGTCAGGCTTTCGCTGCGCACCGCCTCGAGATGGGCATGCAGGTCGAGGATTTCGCGTTTCGACTCGTTGAGCCGCTCCTCCAACTTCACGTTGGAGACTTCCATTTCCTTGGCGGTCTGCACCAGGCTTTCCACGATCGAGCGCAGGCCCTCGCGGTCCTTCGACTGGCCGATCTTCTGCGACATGTCGACCAGGCTCTCGGTGTAGTTCGAGGCGGTGCCGGCGGCGGTGTCGATCATCGACATCACCTGCTCGATCTCGCCCTTGACCTGGCTGCCGACCTCGTCGATGCGCTCGGTCAGCCGCGTCGGCGAGAGATAGGTGGCGTAGATGTTTTCCAGATTGCTTTCGCCCAGCACGCCGCTGGTCTTGAGCGTCTCGTTGATGCGCTGGTTGAGCGAGGGGTGATAGCCGGTGGCGTAGGCGTACCAGATCTCGTAATTGCGCGGGGTGGCCGCCTGGCGCAGCGCCTTGATCTGCCCGAGTGCGATTTCCGCGAACGCCATGGTGCGTTCGTGTTCGTCGGCATACTCGGCCATCGCAACCCCCTTGGCGGGCATCCTGTCCGCAATCCATTGGTCGCGGCTCTTCAGCCGCGTTATCCACGACGAAGGAACCTAGGGGAGGGATATGAATTGCCGGTAAATTTGCACCGGTTTGCGCCGCAATATTTCTGGGCGCGCCGCCGAACCAGCCTAAAAAATGGGCCTTTTCAGGCTTTGACCGACACCGGGCGCAGCAGGAAGGCGGGCAGGTGACTGCCGTCGAAGTCCGGCTCTTGCGGCGGCTGCGGACGGCTCGCCGGCTGGGCCGGCTGCGGACGCGGGGCCTGAGCCTGCGGCTTGGCCGTGTGCGGGGCTTGCTTGTCCGCATGCGGGTGGCGTGGTTGACGCTCGCGGCCATGATCGCGGCCATGATCGCGGCCTTGCGCGTCCTTGTCGCGTCCTTGGTTCGCGTCCTCGGCCGCGCCCGCCGCGATGGCTGCGCTCGCCTTCGCGGGCTTCGTGACTTTCGGCCGGCGCCGCCGGCTCGCCCATCCAGGGAATGGGCTGGCCGATCAGCTTCTCGATGGCCGCCACCGCCTTGCCGTCGATCGGCGCCACGATGGTGATGGCGGTGCCGCTCAAACCCGCGCGGCCGGTGCGGCCGATGCGGTGGACGTAGTCGTCGGGGTGATGCGGCACGTCGAAATTGAAGATGTGGCTGACCGCCGGGATGTCGAGGCCGCGCGCGGCGACGTCGGAAGCGATCAGCAGGCTGACCTCGCCGTTGCGGAAGGATTCGAGCGCGGCGGTGCGCGCGGACTGATCCAAGTCGCCGTGCAGCGCCGCGGCGTTGAACTTGTGGCGCAGCAGCGAGCGGTGCAGTTGCGCGACCTCGCGCTTGCGGTTGCAGAACACGATGGCGTTCTTGAAGCCGTCGGCGGAGCGGATCAGGCGGCGCAGCGTCTCGCGCTTTTCCGCCGGATCGCGGCCGGTCGCAACCTTGAGCTGGTTGATGGTGGTGGCGGCGGTCGCCGGCTTCGACACTTCCACGCGCACCGGGTTGTGCAGGAAGGTATCGGCGATGCGCTGGATTTCCGGCGGCATGGTGGCGGTGAAGAACAGCGTCTGCCGCGTGAACGGCACCAGCTTGCCGATGCGTTCGATATCGGGGATGAAGCCCATGTCGAGCATGCGGTCGGCTTCGTCGATGACCAGCAATTCGACGCCGGAGAGCAGCAGGCGGCCGCGCTCGGAATGATCGAGCAGGCGGCCCGGGGTGGCGATCAGCACGTCGACGCCGCGGGTGAGCTTGGCGTCCTGATCGCCGAACGAGACGCCGCCGATGATCAGCGCGACGTTGAGCTTGTGGTTCTTGCCGTACTTCTCGAAATGCTCGACCACCTGGGCGGCCAATTCGCGCGTCGGCTCGAGGATGAGCGTGCGCGGCATGCGCGCCCGCGCGCGGCCTTGTTCCAGCATGGTCAACATCGGCAACACGAAAGCGGCGGTCTTGCCGGTGCCGGTCTGCGCGATGCCGAGCACGTCGCGGCGGGCGAGAACGTGCGGAATGGCTTGCTCTTGGATGGGGGTCGGTGTTTTGTAGCCGGCCGATTTAATGGCGGCGAGAACTTTGGCGGATAAGCCAAGATGCGAAAAAGACATATACCTCTAATAACCTTTAGTTGGGACCGCCCGGCGCCCGCGCCGGAATTTGAAAAACGGGTTTCGATGCGCGGGAATGGACGGTCGAATTTTTGGCTCGAAGCCGTTTGACGGGAACATAGGCGCGCGGGCGCGAAAGTCAATGCTGCGGCAGTGCAATAAGTCGCGTTAACGCTTAATCTTTTTGCACTTTTCGTGCTTTCGGCGTTCATCGGAGGGTCATAAATGGCGCAATCTTTACCGCTCGTTCTGGTTCCCGGCCTCACCTGCACGGCGCGTCTTTACGGCCCGCAAGTCGCAGCGCTCTGGCCGTTCGGCCCCGTGACGGTCGCCGATCACCGGCGCGACGGCGAGATCGGCGCGGTCGCCAGGCGAATTCTCGACAACGCGCCGCCGCGGTTCGCGCTCGCCGGCCTGTCCTATGGCGGCTACATCGCCTTCGAGATGATGCGGCAGGCGGCCGAGCGCGTCGTCAAGCTGGCGTTGCTCGACACCTCGGCGCGCGCCGATACGCCGGAACAGACCGCCGGGCGCAACACGCAAATCGCCATGGCGCAAGGCGGCCGCTATGGCGAAATCGCCGACCTGTCGATCCCGCGCTATTTGAACGCGAAGCATCAACGCGACGAGCGTCTCACCGCGCTGGTGCGCGATATGGTGGCGCAAACAGGGCCTGAGGCCTTCGTGCTTCAGCTCAAGGCGATCATGTCGCGGCCGGATTCGCGCTCCTTCCTGGCGTCGATCCGCTGCCCGACGCTGGTGCTGGTCGGCGCCGACGACGCGGCGACGCCGGTCGAGCTCAACAAGGAAATCGCCGACGGCATTGCCGGCGCGACGCTTACCGTCGTGCCGGACAGCGGGCATCTCTCCACGCTCGAGCAACCCGAGGCGGTGAACGCGGCGCTCTCCGCATGGCTTGCGGCGTGAACCGGCGGGCCGCCCGCGCGTTATAACGAGGCCACGACCATGACCGAGACGCGCGACAATGCCGGCGTGATCGCGCCGCCGCCGCTCATCGCGCTGGCGGCGGTGCTGCTCGGCCTCGCGCTCGATTGGCTGTTGCCGGCTTACGTGCTGACGGTGCTGCTGACTTGGCCGCAGCGCATCGTCCTCGCCGTCATCTTGTTCGCCGGCGCGGCGGGGCTTGCCGTTCCCGCGTTGCGCGGCTTCCGCTCCGCCGGCACCCATGTCGAGCCGTGGAAGCCGGCGACCGCGCTGGTGACCGACGGCATTTTCGGCTGGCTGCGCAATCCGATGTATGTCGGGCTGACCCTCATCCTCGCCGGGCTTGCCGTTCTGCTGGCCTCCGACTGGATGCTGGTGATGGCGGTCGTTTTCATCGCGGTCATCCATTTCGGCGTGGTCAAGCGCGAGGAGCGCTATCTCGAGGCGAAATTCGGCGACGCCTACCGCGCCTACAAGGCGCGCGTGCCGCGCTACGGCTGGCCGGGCTAGGCGGCACGAAATATCCAAGCCTTTCCGGCAATCGTGCTTTGCGTGAGGCTGAGCGTTGCTTCTATAGGACGCTGAAACGTTCGCCGGAAAGCAAGACATGCGCACTCAGGTCGGCATCATCGGAGCGGGGCCGGCGGGCTTGATGCTGGCGCGGCTTCTGCATCTTGCCGGCATCGATTGCGTCGTCATCGAGAACCGCAGCCGCGATTACATCGAGAACCGTATTCGCGCCGGGCTGATCGAGCATTGGGCCGCCGATCTGCTGGTCGATGCCGGCGTCGGCGCGCGCATGAAGCGCGAAGGCATTCTGCACTACGGGCGTCAATATCGGCATCAACGGCGATCTGCACCGCATCGATTTCAAGGCGCTGGTCGGCAAACGCATGACCATCTACGGCCAGCAGGAGGTGGTGAAGGATCTGGTCGAGCGCCGGCTCGCCGACGGCGGCCCGCTGCTGTTCGAGGTCGACGGCGTCAGCGTGCACGATCTGACCGCGCCGCGCCCGAAAATCCGTTTCACGCACGAAGGCCGCGCGCAGGAAATCGACTGCGATTTCATCGCCGGCTGCGACGGCTTCCACGGCATCTGCCGGCCGAGCGTGCCCGACGGCGTGCTCAGCGTGTTCGAGCGCGACTATCCGTTCGGCTGGCTCGGCATCTTGTCGGAGAGCCCGCCGCCCGATCACGAGCTGATCTATATCCTACACCGACCGCGGTTTCGCGCTTTACACCATGCGTTCGATGTCGATTTCGCGGCTTTACCTGCAATGCGAGCACGACGAGGATATCGAGAACTGGCCGGACGCGCGCATCTGGGACGAATTGCACAAGCGGCTCGGCGGCGCGCGCCAGCTTGTCGAGGGCAAGATGCTGCAAAAGGGCATCACGCCGATGCGCAGCTTCGTGGTCGAGCCGATGCAGCACGGGCGCCTGTATCTCGCCGGCGACAGCGCCCACATTGTGCCGCCGACCGGCGCCAAGGGCATGAACCTCGCCTTTGCCGATGTGGTCTATCTGTCGCGCGCGATCGAGGCGTTCTACAAGAACAAACGCGACGATCTGCTCGCCGCTTATTCGGCGACCTGCCTGCGGCGGGTGTGGAAGGCGCAGCGCTTCTCCTGGTGGATGACGCAGATCATGCACCGTTTCCCGCAGGAGACCGCGTTCGACCGGCGGCGGCAACTGGCGGAGCTCGATTATCTCACCGGTTCGGAGGCGGCATCCCGCTCGCTCGCCGAGCAATATGTCGGGCTGCCGCTCGACTGATTGCCGTTGCGCTTAACGCTGCTATTCTGGAAACCGAATATGTCGAGTCGAAGGAGCGGTTGGGATATGCGCATCGTGGCGGTCATGCTGCTGGCGGCCACGTGCACGATGTCCGCCGCCCGGGCGGCGCCGGTCGACGACGTGTTCCGCGCGTTCGGCTTGTTCGGCAGTTGGGCTTCCGATTGCGGCAAGCCGGCGTCGCCCGCCAACCCGCATGTCAGCATCACTTTGCTCAGCCCCGGCTTGGTGCTGGAAAGCCACGACCTCGGGCCCGATTACACGGTCAACCGCTACAGCATATTGTCGGCGGAGCGGCTTTCCGCCGATGAGCTTGCGGTCGAGGTGATGTTCCAGCCCGGCGGCGAGGCCGAGGAGCGCGAGAAGCTGATCGTTCCGCGTTCGCAAGGGCACGCGGCGCACGCTGTTCAACCAGCCCGACGGCGGCGCGGTGCGGGTCAAGGACGGCATCGCGCTTGCCAACGGCAGCAACACGCCGGTGCTCAATAAATGCGAGTAATTTCATTTTGTCGTCCCCGCGAAGGCGGGGACCCATAACCCCGGTTTGTCCGTATCGTGAATACAGGGGTTATGGGTCCCGGCTCTCGCTTTGCTCGGACGGGACGAGCAAAATATTATTCACACGTCCAGCAATGCCTCGCTGGCAAACTCCGCGTTTTCCTGGATGAAATCGAAGCGCGCTTCGGCCTTGTTGCCCATCAGCCGTTCCACCGCCTTTTCGGTCGGCTTGCGCTCGCTCTCCGCCAGCACCACGCGCAGCAGCGTGCGCTTGGACGGGTCCATCGTGGTTTCCTTGAGCTGCGCCGCCATCATTTCGCCCAGGCCCTTGAAGCGGGAAACTTCCACCTTGGCGTTGGCGTTGAATTCTTTCTTCATCAGCAAGTCTTTGTGCTTGTCGTCGCGCGCATAGACGATCTTGCCGCCGTGCTGCAGGCGGTAGAGCGGCGGCACCGCGAGATAAAGCCGGCCGGCCTCGATCAGCTTCTGCATCTGGCGGTAGAAGAAGGTGATCAACAGCGAAGCGATATGCGCGCCGTCGACGTCGGCGTCGGTCATGATGATGACCTTCTCGTAGCGCAGGTCCTTTTCGTGGAAATGCGCGCCGGTGCCGCAGCCGAGCGCCTGGATCAGATCGGCGAGTTGCGCGTTCTGCGCCAGCTTGTCCTTGCCGGCGGAAGCGACATTGAGGATCTTGCCGCGCAAGGGCAGCACGGCCTGCGTGCGGCGGTCGCGCGCCTGCTTGGCCGAGCCGCCGGCCGAGTCGCCCTCGACGATGAAAATCTCCGAGCCTTCCGAGGCCGACGACGAGCAGTCGGCGAGCTTGCCGGGCAGGCGCAGTTTGCGCACCGCGGTCTTGCGCGCGATGTCCTTTTCCTGGCGGCGGCGCAGCCGCTCGTCGGCGCGCTCGACCACGAAATCCAGGAGCTTGTTGGCCTGCAACGGATTGCCCGACAGCCAGTGATCGAACGGGTCCTTGATCGCGTTCTCGACGATCTTCTGCGCCGCCGCGGTGGCGAGGCGATCCTTGGTCTGCCCTTGAAATTCCGGCTCGCGGATGAACACCGACAGCATGCAGCCGGCGCCGGTCATGACGTCTTCGCTGCTCACCGGCGCGGCGCGTTTTTCCTGGCCGGCGCGCGCGGCATGATCTTTCAATCCGCGCAACAAAGCGGTGCGCAGGCCGGACTCATGCGTGCCGCCATCGGCGGTCGGAATCGTATTGCAATAGGACTGCAAAAATCCGTCGGCATCGGCGGTCCAGGCGATCGCCCATTCGACCGTGCCGTGGCGGCCGGTCTTGCCCGAGCTGCCGGTGAAAATGTCGGGATGCACCAGCGTCGCATCGGCGAGGTTGCTGGCGAGATAGTCCTTCAGCCCGTCGGCAAAATGGAAGGTGGCCTTTTCCGGCACATCCTTGCTGCCCTTGAGCAGCGCCTTGTCGCAACGCCAGCGGATCTCGACGCCGCCGTAAAGATAGGCCTTGGAGCGCGCCATCTTGAACACGCGCTCGGCCTGGAACGCGGCCTTCGGCCCGAAAATCTGCGGGTCGGGCCGGAAGCGAATTTTGGTGCCGCGCCGATTGGGCGCGCGTCCGGCTTTTTCCAGTCTGCCCTTCGGTTTGCCGCGCTCGAAGGCCATCTTGTAGAGCTGCTGCTCGCGCGCGACCTCGACCTCCATGCGCTCGGACAAAGCGTTGGCGACCGAAACACCGACGCCGTGCAGGCCGCCCGACGTTTCGTAGACCTTGGAGTCGAATTTGCCGCCGGCGTGCAACATGCACATGATCACTTCCAGCGCCGACTTGCTCTTGAACTTAGGGTGAGGGTCGACCGGAATGCCGCGGCCGTTGTCGGTGACGGAGACGAAGCCGTCGGCCTCCATCTCCACTTCGATCCAGTCGGCGTGGCCGGCGAGCGCCTCGTCCATCGAATTGTCGATCACCTCGGCGAACAGATGATGCAGCGCCTTCTCGTCGGTGCCGCCGATATACATGCCGGGGCGGCGGCGCACCGGCTCCAAGCCCTCCAGCACCTCGATGTGCTTGGCGGTGTAGCCGCTTTCCGCGCTGCGACCGCGCGCCGGCTTGCCGCGGGCCGGCGCCTTCGCCGCGCCGCGGGCAGGGGACGTGCGCGCGGGCGATTTCGCCGCGCGCGGGGCGGCGTCGAACAAATCGGGCTGTTTGGACGGCTTCTTCTTGGTCGCGGATTTGGCCATGGCGGCTTTCGGATTGGGGTATTCATAGATAGGGAGGCGGCGAATCGCTTGCCAGTGAATATGCCATGAAGTCGCCGGAACAGTGACCGGGGCCTGTTTAAACAAGGGCGTCGCTGGCGCGGCACCGCGCGGCGGGCTAGATACGGCGCGCCAGCCGGTCCCCCGCGCGATGTACCTGCTTAACGACGTCGACCAGATCGCTGCTTTCGTGCGCGACCACGCCGCCTGGGCGGGCCCGGTCGTGTTTGCGCTTGCTTTCGCGGAATCGCTCGCCTTCATCTCGTTGCTGGTCCCGGCCTGGGGCGCGCTGATCGCCATGGGCGCGTTGATCAAGTCGGGCGGCATCGATTTCTGGCCGGTGTGGATCGCCGGCGCGCTCGGCGCCGCGCTCGGCGACTGGCTGTCTTATTGGGTGGGTCTCAAGCTCGAATACCGCGTCGCCCATATCTGGCCGCTGTCGCGCCACCCCGATTTGATCCCGCGCGGCGAAGCCTTCGTGAGGAAGTGGGGCATTTTCGGCATTTTCATCGGGCGGTTTTTCGGACCGTTGCGCGCCTCGGTGCCGCTGGTCGCCGGCATTTTCGAAATGCCCTATGGGCGCTTCCAGTTCGCCAATTTCACTTCCGCTTTCGTGTGGGCGGCAGTGCTGCTCACGCTCGGTGACGTGCTCGCACGTCGCGTTGGCTGGCTGTGGTGACGAGAAAATCCGCCGACCGGGAGCCTTTCGCCTATCGGGATGCGCGCGAAACAGGACGATGCATTTCGCGGAATAATTCGATATAGTAGGGGTTATCTAAACAAGCGTTTCAGATTGCGAAACGACGCACTGCAATAAGAAATCGAAAACTCAGGGAGGCGAGGCCATGACGACCATCACACGCCGAACGCTGTTTTCCGGTATCGCGGCCGCGGGCGCTGCCAGCGCGCTCATGCCGATTGTGGGACGCTCCGCTTTTGCCGCCGCGCCCGTCGGCAAGGGCACCGGCGTCTACCGCTACAAAATGGGCGACTACGAGATTATCCAGTTGATGGACGGCGCGCGCACGTTCCCGATGCCGGACAAGTTCGTGGTCAATATCAGCAAGGACGAGGCGATCAAGGCGGCGGCTGCGGCCTATATGCCGGAGGGCAAGGTCACCATTCCGTTCTCACCGATGATCGTGAATACCGGCTCCAAGCTGATCGCCATCGACACCGGCAATGGGTTGGGCGCGCACGCGGCGAGCAAGGGCGTGGTCGGCCAGGCGCGCATCAATATGGAAGCCGCCGGCATCGATCCCAAGCAGATCGATATCGTATTGATCTCACACTTCCACGGCGATCATATCGGCGGTCTGAAGAACGCCGACGGCAGTCCGGCTTTCCCCAACGCCGAAATCAAAGTGCCGGCGGTTGAGCTCGCGTTCTGGAGCGATGATGCAAACGCCGCCAAAGCCAATGGCTTCAACAAGGCGCAGTTCCCTAACGTCAAAAAGATGATGGCCGGCTTGAAGGTCACGCAATACGAGGGCGGCAAGGAATTGGCGCCGGGCATCACCTCGATGCATACCCCCGGCCATACGCCGGGGCACATGTCGTTTGCGGTCGCTTCGGGATCGAAGCACATCCTTGTGCAGACCGACGTGACCAATATTCCGTCGATGTTCCTGAGCCATCCGGACTGGCATTCGTTCTTCGACAACGAGCCGGCCGTGGCGCAGGCCACCCGCCACAAGGTCTACGACATGGCGGCGGCGGAAAAGATGACGGTCGTCGGTTATCATTTCCCGTATCCTTGCGTCGGGCACGTGGAAAAAGACGGCAGCGGCTATCGGCTGGTGCCGGTGGCTTGGGATCCGAACGGCTAAGACGCAACCCAATCGACAGACGGGGAGACCGCCGGTTTCGGCGGCCTTCTTCGTTTAGGCGTACCGCTTGACCGGCGGTGGGGCGCAGTCTATATCGCCGCCCATGACGAGCCTTTTTGCACCCGCAAAGCTTCGCCGCCGCCGTATCGCCACGGCACGGGCGCGCTTTCGCGTTTAAGGCGTCCCCCGTGCCGCCGGACTTGGCCCGCGGCACTTGCTTTCTCACAAAACCCGCACCGTTGGCCTTGATCCGGTAGTCAATTAAGACTCTGGATGAGGAAACGATTCATGGCCACAAAAGCGAAAATCGGCGTCTTGGGCGCCTCCGGCTACACCGGCTCCGAGCTGGTGCGCATGCTGTTGCGGCATCCGCGCGCCGAGATCGTGCTGCTCACCGCCGAGCGCAGCGCCGGCAAGGCGATGCGCGACGTGTTTCCGCAGTTCTCGCCCTACGCATTGCCGACGCTGGTCGCCCTCGAAGGGCTCGACTGGGCCAAGGCCGGGCTCGATCTCGCTTTCTGCGCGCTGCCGCACGCCACCACGCAGAAGGTGATCAAGGAACTGCTCGCCGCGTCGCCTTCGACCAAGGTGGTCGACTTGTCGGCCGATTTCCGGCTCGCCGACACGGCGGCCTATGCGAAGTGGTACGGCCATGAGCACCACGCGCCCGAACTGCAAAAGGAAGCGGTCTACGGCCTCACCGAAATCCACCGGCGCGAGATCAGACACGCGCGCCTCGTCGCCAATCCGGGCTGCTACACGTCTTGTGCGGAATTGCCGCTGATCCCGCTGATCAAGGCGAAGGCGATCGAGCTCGACGAAATCGTGGTCGACGCCAAATCGGGCATGACCGGCGCGGGGCGGGCGGTGAAGGAGGCCACGCTATTTTCGGAAGTGTCGGAAGGCTTTCAACGCTTATGGCGTCGGCCGTCATCGGCACATGGCCGAGCTCGACCAGGAGTTTTCGCTCGCCGCCGGGCGCGAGGTGATCGTCAGCTTCACCCCGCATATGGTGCCGATGAACCGGGGCATTTTGTCGACCATCTATGTGCGGGGCCGGCGCGGGCGCACGCCGGAAGAGCTTCATGCGATGCTTTTGAAGTTCTACGCGAAGGAGCCCTTCGTGCACGTCCTGCCGTTCGGCGAGACGCCGCAGACGCGGCACGTGCGCGGCTCGAACATGACCTTCATCGGCGTCGCCAAGGACCGCATCCCCGGCCGCGCCATCATCGTTTCGGTGCTCGACAATCTGGTCAAAGGCGCTTCCGGCCAGGCGATCCAGAACATGAACCTGGTGCTGGGCTATCCGGAGGCCATGGGGCTGGAGCAGGTGGCGCTGTTTCCGTGAATCGGCTGCTGCGCTAGGCTTCGCGAAGGGAGACTCGACCCATGTTCGAAGTCACCAACCAGCCGCCGCCGCTCGATCCCTATAATTTGTTCGCCAGCGACACGGTGCTGCGCGAAGCGGTCAAGCGCGAGGGCGCCGGCTGGGCGGAGAAGGGGCTCGCTTCGCTCGGCGGCACGCTCGGTCAATCTGAGACTGTCGCGCTCGGCTTTGCCGCCAACCGCAATCCGCCGGAACTGAAAACCTTCGACCGTTTCGGCCACCGCGTCGACGAAGTTACGTTCCATCCGGCCTGGCACGCGGCTGCTGTCGATCGCGCTCGAAGCCGGCCTGCATTCGAGCCCCTGGGCCAAGCCGCAGAAGGGCGCGCATGTCGCGCGCGCCGCCGGCACTTACATGCTCACCCAGATCGAGAGCGGCGTTTATTGCCCGGTCGCCATGACCTATGGCTCGGTGACCACCATGCAGAAGGCGCCGGAGGTGGCGGCGAAATGGCTGCCGGTGATTTTCAAGCCGAATTACGACCCGCGCTTCGTGCCCGTCGGCGAAAAAACCGGCGCCATGATCGGCATGGGCATGACGGAGAACCAAGGCGGCTCCGATCTGCGCACCAATACCACGCGCGCCGAGCCTTCCGGCGACGGCACGTTCCGGCTTTTCGGGCATAAATGGTTTCTGTCGGCGCCGATGTGCGACGGTTTCATGATCCTGGCGCTGGCGCCCAAGGGCCTGAGCTGTTTCTTCATGCCGCGTTTCACGCCGGACGGCGAGCGCAACGCGCTGCGCATCAACCGCCTCAAGGACAAGCTCGGCAACAAGTCGAACGCCTCGAGCGAAGTCGAATTCGACGGCGCCTTCGCGCATCTGGTCGGCGAGGAGGGGCGCGGCATCCCGACCATCATCGAGATGAGCAATTTCACCCGCCTCGATTGCGCCATCGGCACCTCCGGGCTGATGCGGCAAATGGTGGCGCAGGCGATCCATCACGCGCGCCACCGCACCGCGTTCCAGAAAAAACTGATCGACCAGCCGCTGATGACCAACGTGCTGGCCGATCTCGCGCTGGAGTTCGAGGCGGCAACCGTGCTGACCATGCGGCTGGCGCGCGCCTATGACGAGAACGACGAGGCGGCGACCGTGATCCGCCGCGCCCTGACGCCGGCGGCGAAATTCTGGATCTGCAAGCGCGCGCCCGCGCTCGCCGCCGAAGCCATGGAGGTGCTCGGCGGCAATGGCTACGTCGAGGAAAGCATCATGCCGCGCGTCTACCGCGAGATGCCGGTCAACTCGATCTGGGAAGGTTCCGGCAACGTGATGTGCCTCGACGTGCTGCGCGCCATCGAGCGCACGCCGAAGGCGGCCGAGGTGCTGCGCGCCGAGCTCGATTCAGCACCGATAAACGCGTCATGGCCTTTGCCGGCCGCCTGCTCAAGCGGCTTTCCGCGCCCGACCGCAACGACGAGAGCCAGGCGCGCCTGCTGGTGCGCGATCTGGTGCTGGCGTTGCAGGCGGCGCTCTTGGTCAAGCATTCGCCGGCGCCGGTCGCCGACGCGTTCTGCGTCTCGCGGCTTGACGGCGAGAGCGGGGCCGCCTTCGGCATGTTGCCGCGCGGGGTCGACACGCGCGCGCTGGTCGAGCGCGCAGCGCCGGCTTCTTAGTCGCGCATGATCTTATCCGAAAACCGGTTCCCACTTTTCGAGATCATGCGCTGAGCTTGCCGAAAATCGCCAGCACCAGCGCCGCCTGCGCCAGGAAGCCGACGGTGAAGGCGAGCGTGCGCAGCACCGCAATGCCGAGCGTGTAGATGATGGCATGCGCCAGCCGCGCCCAGAAATAGACCGCGCAGGCGATGACCGTGCTTTGCGTCGAATGGCCCATGGTGTCGAGGATCAGCACCAGCGGCGCGAAGATGACCAGGTTTTCCACCGCGTTGGTGTGGGCGAAATAAAGCCGCTGCGCCCAAGCGATCTGCGGTTTGTCGTTGCGCGTGGGGTTGGCCATCGCGCCCATCAGGCCGCGCACCACGGCGCGGTCGAGGATATAGGGCACCCACAGGAGCCCGGTCAGGATGACCGTCAGCGTCAGCCACATCAGTTCCTTGGACATCGCCATCCTCATGTTTTGTGTGAGCGAACGGCGGCAAGTTTAATCGATGCGGGCCGCGTTGTCGCGCCCTGCGGCCATCAACAAGCCGTCATCGGCTCAGGCGATGAGCGATTTGGCGATGACATAAATCCCGACCGCGATGACCACGCCGGAAAAAGTGAAGGTGAGCGCCCGCTTGTAGCCGGCGAGGTGATGGGCAAGCCGAATGCCGATGAGGCCGCCGAGCGCGCCGCCGACAATGAACAGAAACGCCAGCGGCCAGTCGACCAGGCCGGACCAGGCATAGCTTGCCGCCGTGGTCAGCCCGAAGGCGGTGACCGAGACCAGCGAGGAGCCGATGGCGTTGATCAGCGGCATGGCGGTCGCGCCCATCAGTCCGGGCACGATCAGGAAGCCGCCGCCGATGCCGAAGAAGCCGGACAGCGCGCCGACCGCAAAGCCGATGCCGATCAACAGCGGCAACAGCCGCCGCATGCTCTCGGCATTGAGCCGGACGTCCGGATTGCCGCCCGACTTGCGCGGCCGCAGCATCGCCAGCCCGACCACCACCATCAACACGCCGAACAGCATCAGCAGCCGCGAGCCGTCGACCATTTTGCCGAGCTGCGCGCCGCCGGCGGCGCCGACGATGCCGGAGAGCGCGAACACCAGCGCGCAGGGCCATTTCACCGTGTTTGCGCGCGCGTGGCCGGCGAGATTGGCGGCGGCGCTGGCGGCGACGGCCATCGCGCTGGTGCCGATGGCGATATGCGGCGACGGCACGCCCACCACATAGACCAACAGCGGCACCGCCAGGATCGAGCCGCCGCCGCCGATGAGGCCGAGGGTGAAGCCGACCAGGCTGCCGGAGGCGACCGACAACATTGCGTGCAGAATTGTCATGGCGAGCCGGCGGTGCCGGGCATGGCTTTCATGTCCAACTTTTCACTTTCACGTAGGAGCCCGGCGCGTCCTCGATGGCTTTAAGCTTGCCGCCGCCGATCTCGCGCGCCGGCACCGTCTCGGCGCCCTGCGCCTTGAGCCAGTCGAGCCAGTCCGGCCACCACGAGCCGGGGTGTTCGGTCGCCGTCGACAACCATTTCTCGACGTCGGAGCCACTCGGCGCCTTGCCGGTCCAATACTGGTATTTCGGCTTATTGCTGGGCGGGTTGACCACGCCGGCGATATGGCCGGAGCCGGCCAGCACGTATTTCACCGGGCCGCCGAAAAACTTCGAGCCGTAGAGCACCGATTTGGCCGGCGCGATGTGGTCCTCGCGGGTGGCGAGATTGTAGATCGGCAGCGTGATCTTGCCGAGTTCGATGGGGACGCCGCCGATCGCCACCTTGCCCTTGGTCAGATTGTTGTCGAGATAGCAATTGCGCAAATAATAAGAATGGTTCGCCGCCGGCATGCGGGTGGCGTCGGAATTCCAGAACAGGATGTCGAAATCGACCGGGTTCTTGCCGCGCATGTAGTTGTTGATCACGTAAGGCCAGATCAGGTCGTTCGAGCGCATCAGATTGAACGCTGTCGCCATGCTCGAGGCTTCGAGATAGCCTTGCTCGCGCATGTGCTCTTCCAGTTGCGCGACGCGCTCTTTGTCGACGAACACCATGAGGTCGCCGGCATACGTGAAATCGACCTGCGCGGTGAACAAAGTGGCGGAGCGCACGCGGTCGTCATGTTTGGCCGCGAGATAGGCAAGCGCGATGGCGAGCAGCGTGCCGCCGACGCAATAGCCGATGGTGTGCACCTGTTTTTCGCCGGTTGCTTCGGCGACCGCGTCGAGCGCGACCATGACGCCCTCTTGCACATATTGCTCGAAGCTTTTCTCGGCGAGCTTGGCGTCAGGA
>CAVUBV010000010.1:0-396492 GCA_963739735.1 uncultured Alphaproteobacteria bacterium
TCGATCGGTAGGATTTACTTCTGGATCGAGCGCAGATAGGCGCTCACTGCGCGGGCGTCGCGCCGCTTGAACTTGAATTCCGGCATGGCGGGATGGCCGGACGATATGCCGCGCTCGAGCCGCCGGGGGAACTTGTCGAGATCGTAGCTGCGGCTGAGCTGGCGAAACGGCAGCGCGCCCTCTTGGCGGCTCTTGTCGGTTTTGCCGATGGCGTGGCAGTTCGCGCAGAATTCCTTGAGGATGGCGCGGCCGCGCCGGGCCGGGTCCTGTGCCTGCGCCGCGCCAGCGAGCGCCAGCGCGATCAGCGGCACCAGTATGCGCAACACCCGTTGCATCGATGGGCACCCCGCGGCAAGCACGCTCGGCCGGTCTATTGGCCGATTTGATCCTAGCATATCGGCTGTCGTCACCAACGGATCAATCGCGATAGGCCTTGATCTCGTTCAAGCCGCCGCCGTCCCCGCGATAGGATAGAATTTCGACGCTCAGACCGTCCGCCGTGACCGGCTGGTCGAATTGATAATAGGTCCAACGCGGGAATGGCTGCAGGGTCAACTCCGTTACGACCGTCGTTTTTCCGCCGAGGCGGACGGAAAGCCGCACGCGTTCGCTTGCCCGATCGCCGACAAGGCCGTTTCGCGTATTGAGAATAGCGACGGACCCAAGCGGCCCCGCCTCGGCAAAGTCGAGCGCCACGGCACCGGGCGTTCCCTTCGGCAACAGCCAATAGTCGTCGCAGGTCTCGAAAATACTGCGGTCGTCGACGGCTTGCGCGGGATATCCGGCGGCCGAAGCGGTCGCCGCGATCCGGGTGAATGGAATGAGGCTTTTTTCCAGCGCGGCGAACCGTGCGCGGCGGAGGTAAAGGCGCGGACACCGCCCGGGCGGAACGACCTGCGACAGCGGCACGAAATCACGCGCGACGATCTCGGCGAGTTCGGGAAAGCTCGCGATCCCTTGTTTATCCGGATCTTCAAAGGAGAAGCTTCCCGGCGCGACCGCGTCGATCACGAAATCGGGTTGGCTTCTTGCGAAGTCGGCGAGAAAGCGGGAGCGGAAATAGGGTCTGAGCGCGGTGTCGAATGTTTGATTTATGTTAATCGATTCGCGGGTCGCCGACGGCATCGCGGAGTTCACATAACATTCCGCCTGCCAGCCCCAACAAAGAATACTGTCCGTTTTGGTCGGCCGCAGCCAAAAAAGCGTGTGGCTGGCGGTAAACGCCTGGCCCTGCAGGAAGGCGCCATGCGCACGCTCAAACGATCGATTTTGCAGGCCATGCGCGGCGACGATGACGATCGCCGCCGCGCCGCCGAAGCTCAGCCATCTGACCAGCGCAATGCGCCGGTAGTCATAGTCGAAGTAGCGAACCGCGGCGGCCAGCATGGCGCCGCCAAGGATCAGCAGCGGCGGGACCGTCAGAAAGAGGTAGTGGAAATAAATCCGACCCGCTATCGCAATCGAGGCGAAAGCAACCGGCAGGAGCGTGGCGCCCAGAGTAAGACTCCAGACGATGGCCGGCGTCGCGATCAGGTGCATGCCAATGCCGGCGGCGGCAAAGCCGACGAGAACAAGGGCAACGACGAGCGCCATGACGAAGGCCTCGGGCATGCGGTGAAGAAAAGGCAACACGCCGATGAGATGGGGCAGCGGATTTTCCCAAATCGTCAGGCGCATTGGGACTTCAAAGAAATACGTTTTGAGAAAATTGTCGAACCCGCCGCCGAGACAAACGGGAAGCAAGAATGCGACAGCCGGCAAAATCGCCGCGCCCACGACGGCGGCAGCGTTTCGGGCAGCCGGCTTAACGCCGCGTTCCAGGCCCACCGTTATGGCGCGCGCCAGAACGAAGCAGCCGACGACCGCCGCGCCCGGCGCGGCCTGCAGCTTGGCGAAGGGGACCATGCCCAGCGCAAACGCCGCGCCGACCCAGAAGCCAAGCCGGTTGGCGCGAAAGGAATATACGAACAGGCAAAAGGCGAACGACACCAAAAAGATCGAAAACTGTTCGCTGCTGTAATGGATGAAGTCGGGGAATGTCACGCCGGCAAAAACGAAAACCGCCGGCGCGATGACGGTAATCGCCGCAGCGTCGTCCGCCAAACGCCGCAGCGCAAGGAATAACGACAGAGCCAGACCGTAGTAACACGCAATCCCGGTGAGGCGGGTCGAGAACAGCGTGACGTCGCCGCCAAACAGATGGGGCCAGGCCAGAATCATCGAATTGAGCGGGCCGGAGGTGGTCCCATCGAAAAAATTCGCATCGAGCCACCCATGCCGCGTCAGCATGGCGCCGGCGGCCAATTGCGCTTCGTCGGGGTTGAAGATCGGGTCGTAGAGCAAGATATGCCGGCGGCCGTAGAGCAGCGCGGCAAGGCTCAATATCGCAAAAGCAATCGGCAGAGCGCGTCTTGCCCAAGGCGACGCCGCAACGCTACTTCTCCAATCGGCGAACCCGATAAGAAGCGCGGAGATAACGAGGTAACCCGCAAGAGCAATATCGATTTCAGTTACGGATTTCAGCAACAGGGACATACAGGAGCAGCCGCATTAATACACGGGACATTTTTGGGTTTGGCCGATGGTATTGGGATGGATAGAGCGAAGTCAATTCATCCCGCCGCGCACCGGGTTCACTTACACCTCCCCGCTGGCAACACGCGCCGGCAGTCCACGGACGATCGGCGTTGCGTCACTCCAGTTCGGAAAGTTACCGCGCTAAGCCGCGGGATGACTGGCGCGCCGGAAGGGATTCGAACCCCTGACCCCCAGATTCGAAGTCTGGTGCTCTATCCAGCTGAGCTACCGGCGCCTGCAAGCGGCATAGCCCGTCGCTGGCGAGCCGACAAGACGACGCCGCGGTGAAGCGGCTGTGTTATAACGCCGACCAGGCTGCATGATGCCGTAAGGGGCCTTCACGCAATTTCGGGAGGACGTTCCGTGCAGGCGAAGGACGTCGTGCGTAACGCGGTCAAAGAAAAGCTCAAGCGCGGCGAGGTCGTCGCCTCAATGGTGGTGCGCCTCACGCGCGGGGTCGAGATCGCGCAGATCGCCAAGACCGCCGGCTTCGACATGCTCTATATCGACCTCGAGCATTCGAGCTTTTCGCTCGACACCGCCGGGCAAATTTGTCTCGCCGCGCTGAGCGCCGGGATCACCCCCATGGTGCGCGTTCCCGCCCATACGTCGGACTATATTTCGCGCGTGCTCGACGGCGGCGCGCTCGGCGTCATCGCGCCCAATGTCGCCTCGGCGGAGGAAGCGCGCGCCGCAGTCAAGGCGGCGAAGTATCCTCCGCTCGGCGAGCGCGGCGCCGGCGGCCCCCTACCCCATCTGCAATACCGCTCGTTCTCGGCGGCGGAAGCCAATGCGGCCATGAACGACGCCACCATGGTCATCGTGCAGTTCGAATCCGCCGGCGCGGTCGAGCGCGCCGACGAGATCGCCGCCGTCGACGGCGTCGACATGGTGCTGATCGGCGTCAACGATTTGCTCGCCAGCATGGGGCTTGCCGGCCAATTCGAGCACGCCAAGGTGCGCGAGGCCTATGCGCGCACCATCGCCGCCTGCCGCAAGCACGGCAAACATGTCGGCGTCGGCGGCCTGTCGGCGCACCCGAAACTGGCGGCGGAATTCGTCGCCATGGGCGCGCGGCTGGTGTCGACCGGCACCGACATCCAATTCCTGCTCGCCGCTGCGACCGAGAAGGCAAAGCAAGTGCGCGACCTGCCGGTGTGAGGGTTATGGGTTCGGTCGAGGAACCAATTCTTGGCGTGCTGCATACGCCGCCTGATTTCGCGGTGCCGCGCGGCGCGTGCGATTGTCACGTGCACGTCTTCGGTCCGGCCGGCGGCTATGAGTTTGCCGATACGCGCCGTTACACGCCCGGCGATGCCTCGGTCGAGGAATTGCAAGCGCTGCACCGCGCCCTGCAGTTCGATCACACGGTTATCGTGCAGCCGAGCCCCTATGGCACGGACAATGCGTGCACGCTCGACGCATTGCGCCGGCTCGGCTCGCAGGCGCGCGGCGTCGCCGTGATCGACGACACGGTAAGCGCCCGCGCGCTCGCCGACATGCACGCGGCCGGCATACGTGGCGTGCGGGTCAACCTCGAAACCCACGGCGAGAGCGATCCGGCGGTGGCCGGGCGCGCCTTACAGGCCGCCGCCGCGCGCGTCGCGCCGCTCGGCTGGCACGTGCAGACTTATACCAATCTCGCCGTGTTGAGCGCGCTGCACGACACTTTATTGGCGCTGCCGGTAACACTGGTGATCGATCACTTCGGCCATGCCGAAGCGGCGCGCGGTGCGGCGCAGCCCGGCTTCGACTCGCTGCTGGCGCTGCTGCGCAGCGGCAAGGTCTATGTGAAGATTTCCGCCGCCTACCGCATTTCGCGCAAAGCGGATTGCGCCGACGTTGCGCCGCTGGCGCGCGCCTTGATCGACGCCAATCCCGATCGCATCGTTTGGGGCAGCGATTGGCCGCACACCGACAACGGCAAGCGCGATCCGGCGGTCATTGAACCGTTCCAGCCGATCGACGACGGCGCTTCGCTCAACCGGTTGGCAAAATGGACCGGCAACGCGACGGAGTTGCAGAAGATCCTGGTCGACAATCCGGCGCGGCTTTACCAGTTCTAGCGCGGGTCAATGCCCGCCGGGGCAACCGTTCGTTAACTGCATAACTGCGTTGCGGGGCGCAGTCTTACCAGCGTCGCATTCGGATTGATCTGGATCATAATTGCATCGCAATCGCGTCATTAGACTCCGCTTCCCGGTGTAGATTTCCATGCAATTTATCGAAAACAAGACGTTTGACGAACTCAAGGTCGGCGATACCGCCGAGCTCAAGCGGACGCTGCGCAAGCAGGATATCGAGCTGTTCGCGGTGATGTCGGGCGATTTCAATCCCGACCCATATCGATGCCGAATTCGCCAAATCCGACGGCTTCCACACCGTGGTCGCGCACAGTATGTGGGGTGGCGCGCTGATCTCGGCGGTGCTCGGCACCGAACTGCCGGGGCCGGGCACGGTCTATCGCGACCAGTCGCTCAAATTCTTGCGCCCGGTCGAGCCCGGCGACACCGTGACGGTGCGGGTGACGGTGCGCGAGAAGCATGCCGAGACCCACTCGGTCGTGCTCGATTGCGAATGCGTCAACCAGGCGGGCGAGACGGTGATCACCGGCGAGGCTGACGTCACCGCGCCGCTCAAGAAGGTGCACCGCCCGCGCGTGATGTTGCCCGAATTTCATCTGCACGAACGCGGCCAGCGCTTTCAGGAACTGATGAACACCGCGCGCCGCTTTCCGGCAATCCGCACCGCGGTCGTGCATCCCTGCGACGACGTTTCGCTCGCCGGCGCGCTGGACGCGGCGGCCGCCGGGCTCATCGTTCCGATTTTCGTCGGGCCGACGGCAAAGATCGCCAAGGCCGCCAAGGAAGCGGGCCGCAGCCTCGACGGCGTCGAAATCGTCGACACCCCGCATAGCCACGCCGCCTCCGAGCGCGCCGTCGCCATGGCGCGCGAAGGCGAAGTCGACGCGCTGATGAAAGGCGCGCTGCATACCGACGAGGTGATGGCGGCGGTGGTCAATCCCGACACCGGGCTGCGCACCGAACGGCGCGTCAGCCACATCTTCGCGCTCGACGTGCCGACCTATCCGAAAATGCTGCTGATCACCGACGCCGCCATCAATATTTATCCGGATCTCGAGGACAAGCGCGACATCGTGCGCAACGCGATCGATCTCGCGCACGCGATCGGGCTGAAACGGCCGAAAGTGGCGCTGCTCTCCGCCGTCGAGACGGTCACGCCGACGGATCAAATCGACGGTCGAGGCGGCCGCGCTGTGCAAGATGGCCGACCGCGGGCAGATCACCGGCGGCATTCTCGACGGCCCGCTCGCCTTCGACAACGCGATCTCGAAGTCGGCGGCCAAGACCAAACACATCGTCTCGCCGGTCGCCGGCGACGCCGACATCCTGGTCGTGCCCGACATGGAAGCTGGCAATATGCTGGTCAAGCAGATGACCTATCTCGCCGGCGCCGACGCCGCCGGCATCGTGCTGGGCGCGCGCGTGCCGATCATGCTGACCAGCCGTGCCGACGGCTCGCTCGCGCGCATGGCGTCCTGCGCGCTGGCGCAGATATTCGTGCACCGGCAAATCGAGCGCGCGCCTTGACCGCCGCCATCCTGGTCGTCAACGCGGGCTCCTCGAGCATCAAATTCGCCATCTACGACGCGGCCGGCGATAACGATAGCGCGCTCTACGGCGGCGGCATCGACGGCATCGGCCATGCCGCGCGCCTGCGCGCGCACGACGCGACGGGCGCCGCGCTCGCCGACGTTTCGATCGGCGGCGCGGTCTCGCACGACGATTGCCTGGCGGCGCTGCTGCAATGGATCGCCAGCCATTCCGGCGGCCTCGACATCGTTTGCGCCGGTCACCGCGTGGTGCATGGCGGGCGCGATTTTGCCGGGCCGGTCAAGATCACCGACGCTGTCATGCGCAAGCTCGACGCGCTCTGCCCGCTGGCGCCGCAGCACCAGCCGCATAATCTCGCCGCTATCCGCGCGCTGGCGCGGCTGCACCCGGCCCTGACGCAGATCGCCTGCTTCGACACGGCGTTTCATGTGACGCAGTCGGCGGTCGCCTCTGCTTTCGCGCTGCCGCGCGCGCTGACCGAGCGCGGCGTGAAACGCTACGGGTTTCACGGCCTGTCTTACGACTACATCGCGAGCATCCTGCCGCAGCATCTCGGCGGCAAGGCCGACGGCCGCATCGTCGTCGCTCATCTCGGACACGGCGCCAGCATGTGCGCCATGTTTCAGCGCCGCAGCGTCGCCACCACCATGGGCTTCAGCGCGCTCGACGGCCTGATGATGGGCAGCCGCTGCGGCGCGCTCGATCCCGGCGTCATTCTCTATATGCTCGATGCGCTCAAGATGAGTTCCAAGGATATCGGCCACCTGCTCTATAACGAATCCGGCTTGCTCGGCGTTTCCGGCCTGAGCGACGACATGCGCGATTTGTTGGCGAGCCGCGACCCGCACGCCGCCGAAGCGGTCGATCTGTTCGTCTATCGCATCGTGCGCGAACTCGGCTCGCTCGCGGCGGCGCTGGGCGGGCTCGACGCGCTGGTGTTCACCGCCGGCATCGGCGAGCATTCGGCGGAAATCCGTTCCCGCGTCTGCGCCCAGGCGGCCTGGCTCGGTCTCGCGCTCGACGAGACGGCCAACCGCAAGGGCGGTCCCGACATCGGCAAGCGCGATGCTTGCGTGGCGATCCTGGCGTTGCCGACCGACGAAGAAAGCGTCATTGCCAAGGCCTGCCGGGCGATGCTTTGACCGCCGCGCCGAATTGCGATGAAATCGTAGCCTGAACTTGCCCGCGCGGGTTTGCGCGCGGCGACGGCACGCGCCATCGTTGAATTGAAGAGGAAGTCCATGTCAAACGGTCCGCAAAACGGAAAGTGGCCGAGCCCGTTCAATGGCATTGCAGGCGCGGGCGTAGCGCCGGGGCGACGCATCCTCATTTCCGATTACACGCTGCGCGACGGCGAACAGCAGGCCGGCGTCGTGCTCGACCGCGCCGCCAAGGTCGCAATCGCTCGCGCGCTCGATGGCCTCGGCATTTACGAGATCGAAGCCGGCACGGTGGCGAGCAGCGAGGAGGACCGCCTCGCCATGACCGACATGGTCAAGCTCGGATTGAAGGCGAAGATCAGCGCGCTCTGCCGCGGCCTCAATGCCGACATGGACCAAGCGGCGGATCTGGGCGTGTGGGGCGCGCGGCTGAGCTTTCCGATCAGCCTGCTCGAACGCAAGCACAAGCTCAAAGGCATCAGCGACGACGACTAAATCAAGCGCACGCTGGAACTGTGCGACTACGGCCGGAACAAGGGCCTCAACGTCATTTTCAGCCCCTACGATACGACGCGCGCGGAAATCCCGTTCCTGCGCCGGCTGGTGGGTGAACTGGAGCGAGCCGGCACCGTCGACCGGTTGCGCGTGGTCGACACCACCGGCTGCGCCCTGCCCGGCGCCATCACTTACATCATCGGGCAAATCCGCGAGGCGGCGCCCAAGCTGCCGCTGGAGATTCATTGCCACAACGACTTCGGGCTCGCCTGCGCCAATACGCTGGCCGGGATCGTCGCGGGCGCCGACTACGCCTCGACCACCATCAACGGGCTGGGCGAACGCTCGGGCAACGCGGCGACCGAGGAAGTGGCGATGGCGCTGGAGGTGCTCTACGGCGTCAGCACAGGCCTCGACCTCGCCAAACTGACCGAGGTGTCGCATCTGGTGGCCGAACTCAGCGGCGTACGCCCGCAGGTGAACAAGGCGGTGGTGGGCGAGAGCGCGTTCCGCCACGAGTCCGGCATGGTGGTGGCGGGGCTATTACAGGACCCGTTCACAGCGGAAGCCTATGAACCTGAGATTGTCGACCAGCACCGTCAGATCCTGCTCGGCAAGAAGAGCGGCCTGGTGTCGAATGCCTACAAGGTCAAGAAGATGGACCTGCCGGTGCCGGAGGCGCGTTTTCCCGAGATGCTCGAGCGGGTGAAGCAAAGCGCGGTCGGCATGCACCGGGCGCTAACCGACGAGGAATTCAAGGCCATCGCCGGCGCCATGCTGCGGTAAACGGCCTGACAATATCGGCAAAAAAACTGATCAATAAAAAAACATTTTGATGTTGAAGGGTGGCCCGGAACCCATTCTAATTTCGCGAGCGCAGCAGCCGACCGTATGGCGTGCCGGTGCTTGCCAACCATGGAATGGGTCTTTCATGTTCTACGAACCGAAATCGGGCCACGGCCTGCCACACGATCCGTTCAAGGCCATCGTCGCGCCGCGGCCGATCGGCTGGATCTCGACGGTGGACAAAGAGGGCCGCAACAATTTGGCGCCCTATAGCTACTTCAACGCCATTTCCACCCGACCGCCGCTGGTGGCCTTTGCCAGCGAAAGCATGAAGGACAGCACGCGCAACGCCATGGCGAGCGGCGAATTCGTCTGCAACCTGGCGACCAAGGCGCTGGCCGAGGGGATGAACACGTCGTCCGCCGCCGTGCCGCCGGAGCTGGACGAATTCGCACTCGCCAATCTTGCCACCGCGCCGTGCCGGCTGGTGCGGCCGCTGCGCGTCGCCGCTTCACCGGCGGCGCTGGAGTGCAAGGTGATCGACGTGTTGCACCTGCGCGACCTCGACAGCCGCGAGATCGACGTCTTTCTGACGATCGGCCAGGTGGTGGGCGTGCATATCGACGAGCGCTATCTCACCGACGGCCTATTCGATACCGCCCGCGCCGTACCGCTGGCGCGCTGCGGCTATAACGATTATGCCGCGGTGACCGAGGTATTTGCGATGCTGCGCCCGAGCAAGAGCGAAACCGACCGGATGGCGGGGCGCGGGCGGTAGGACTCGACTTGATTTGCCCGCCGCGCGGCATGACGGCGCGCGCACCATCACGGTGGCCAGCGAAACATTCATGGGCCACCTGATCGAAGGCTGCATCGTGCGCTCGCTGCACAAACAATCGCATTTCACGATCACGCTGGCGAAACCGGAAGGCGCGACGCCGCCGGCGTCGTTCGCCATCAGCCCGGATAGAAACAACAGATCGCCGGCTTTCACCGCAGTGGAGAAACCGGCAACGACCGGCGTTACGTCGCAGCGGATGATTTCGTTTTCGACCGCTTCGTCGAGAAGCAGGCGATCGTGCGCGAGTCCTGGCTGCTGTCGGGCGACGTCGACTACGTTTTGAAGTGCGTCGCCCGCGATCTTTCCGGCGTCCGCGCCTTCGTCTCCGCGCTCACGCTGCTGGCCAATGTGCGCACCATTCGCACGTCGCTGGTATTGCGCAACGTCAAGGACGCGGCCCTCGTTCCCTTCCGGGCGCGCTAGGCCGACGCGAGCCGACCAATTGATATTTATCAAGCCGGGCGTGACGGCCACGGCCTAGATTGCTAGCATTGGCTTAGCAAACACCCGCCTTTTGGAGATGTCCGTTGCGTCAATCCGATTGGAAGCAGATCCGCGCATTGCCGCTGTTTTGCGACATGAGCGAAGCCAATTTCGACAGACTAGTCGCCGCCGCCTTCCTGCAGCGCTTCCCGCTGCACACCACGCTGATCAACGAAGGCGATCTGCCGGATTTTCTGCACATCGTGGTCGACGGCTCGGTCGAAATGTTCAGCGCCCATAACGGGCACGAGACGACGATCGAGATCATGCGGCCGGTGACCACCTTCATCCTGGCGGCGGTGATCCGCGACGCGGTTTATCTCAAATCGGCGCGCACGCTGTCGCCGGCGCAGATCCTGATGATTCCGGCGCAGACCGTGCGCGACGTGTTCGACCACGACGCCGCCTTCGCCCGCGCCATCGTCGGCGAGCTCGCCGAGCGCTACCGCGAGGTCGTGCGTTCGCTGAAGAACGAGAAATTGCGCACCAGCGCCGAACGGCTGGCGAACTGGATCCTGAAGACCAACCACCAGCAAGGCGATCATCAGCGCGTCGATCTGACCTTCGATAAACGCACGCTGGCCGCACGCCTGGGGATGACGCCGGAGAACCTGTCGCGCAACCTGGCGCTGCTGGCGAAATACGGCGTGAAGAGCGCCGGCCGCGATATCGTAATCGAGGATGCGCGCGCGCTGGCGAAATTCGCCAAGCCAAATGCGCTGATCGACGGCTGACCGGGGCCTGTTCAGACCAGTGACACGATGCCGCCGCTGCGCGCGGCCTGCGCGATGGCGTCGACGACACGCACGTTTTGCAGCCCGTCGCGCGCGCTGACCACCGGCGCCGCCTCGCCGCGGATCACCGCGCAGAAATTCGCAAGCTGCCGGTCGAGCGGATCGGCGCGCTCCAGCGCGACGGTCTCGCTGTGGAGCGGCTTCCACCACGAGCGCTCGGCGGCGTTGGCAAAAGTCTTCAGCCGCATGGTCGGGATCGTCAGCGAGCCGTCGGTGCCAGCGACGACGTAGCAGTCCTCGTCCGGATAGGTCGGGAAACTCTTGTCCTCCTGCGAGGTCTGCTCCCAACTGCGCGCCGCCGCGGCGGTGTCGGACAACAGGAACGTGCCCAGCGCGCCATTGGCGAAGCGCAGGCCGATGGCCGCGGTGTCCTCCACCGGATTGCCGCGCACCGCATTCGAGGCGAAGGCCTGCACGGCGACGATCTCGCCGCACAACGCGCGCAAATTGCCGATCTCATGGATCAAGTTGATCAGGATCGGCCCGCCGCCCGGCTGCCGGCGCCAGGGCGCGTCGTCGAAATAATGGTCCGGCTTGCAGAACAGAGCGGTGCCGGCGACGGCAACCACGCGGCCGAGGCGGCCGGAGCGCACGATCTCGACCGCCTTGGCCATGATCGGGCTGTGCTGGCGATGGTGACCGGTCATCAGCGCGACCTTGGCCCGCTCCGCCGCCGCGCACAGCCGCTTGCCCGCCTCGACTGTGTCGGCGAGCGGCTTTTCGATCAGCGCCGGCACGCCGGCCGCGACGCAGGCGAGCCCGTGCTCGACATGCAGCGCATTGGGCGTGGCAAGGATGACGCCATCCGGCCGCGCTTGCGCGAACAGATCCGCCAAAGTGGCAAACAGCGGAACTGCGGCCTTGCCCGCGATCTCGGCCGCGGCGGGAGCCGGATCGACGAGCGCTGAAAGCTCACATTCGCCGCTGCGCTGGATGCGCGCGATATGCTGGCGGCCAATGGTGCCGGCGCCGGCCACGGCGATGCGCAAGCCCGGCATCGGCGTCAGATGCCGGCTTCGGCGAGGCCGCGCGTCACGCGGAACTGCGCGCTGAGGCGGATCGGCGCGTTGATCGCGCCGAAGCCCTTGTAGCCGCGCCGTTCGACGATCTCGAGGAAGAACAGGTCCTTGAAGCTCTGCGTATAGATTTGCAGGTATTCGCCGTCGGCGTCCTTGTCGTAAAGAATGTTGTTGTCCTTGAGGACCTGCAGCCGCTCCGCCGGCAGGTCGGCACGTGCTTCCAGATCGTCGTAATAATTTTCCGGAATGGGCAGCATCTCGACGCCGTTCGCCTTCAAGCGGGCGGCGGTGGCGACAATGTCGTCGGTGTCGAAGGCGATATGCTGCACGCCGGAGCCGAAATACTCGTTGAGGAAGCGCGACGACTGGGTGCGCGGACTTTGCGAGGCATTGAGCGCGATGCGCAGCGCGCCGTCGGCGGTCTCCACCACCTGGCTGCGCACGATGCCGCCCGGTTCAGTAATGTCGAGTTGCGGCGTCTTCTGTACGTCGAGCAATGACGTGTAGAACAACAGCCACGACAGCATGTCTTCGTAATGCGTCGATTGCGAGATGTGATCGACCGCCGTGAGGCCGGCTTCGGCGGTTTTTCCGGTCGGCTTCACCGCATCGAACTCGACGTCCCAGACCTTGGCCAAGGGACTGCCCTGGTCGAGGAAATACAGCAGGCTGCCGCCCATGCCGCGCACCGCCGGGATTTCCAATTCGCCGGGCCCGACCTTCTGGCGAAACGGCGTGTCGTGGAGCTTCTCGGCGCGATCGAGCGCCGCCTTGGCGCTGGCGACCTTGAGCCCGATGGCGCAAACCGACGGCCCATGCGTGATGTAGTGCGAATGGGCGAAGCCTTCCTTCTCCTTGTTGATGACCAGATTGATCGCGCCCTGGCTCCAGCGCGTCACCGCCTTCGATTTGTGCTGTCCCGTGCGCTGGAAGCCGAGACCGGAGATGAAACGGGCGAGTTCGTCGGCGGTATGGTCGTCGGCGGCAAATTCGATGAATTCGACACCCATGCATTGCGAGCGCGGCGGCATCGCCGGAATTTCGAGCTTGGCGGCGGCTGGTTTGCCGCGCAATTGGTCCATCAGGTAGACCAATGACCGCTGACCGTCGACGGCGATCGCGCGCGGCGAGCCGGCGTGGAACTGATCGTTGAATATCTTAAGCGAGAATTCGTCATCGTAGCCGGTGCCGAGCACCGTCTCGACGAATTCAAGCAGCGGCATTTCACCCTGGCCGGGGAAACAGCGGAAGTGTCCGCTCCAATTCTGGATGTCCATGTTGAGCCAGGGCGCGTCGGCGAGCTGCACCAGGAAGATGCGCTTGCCGGGGATATCGCGCAGCCGCTTGAGGTCGCTCTTTTGCGCGTAGCAATCGAAGCTGTCGAGCACCAGGCCGACGGTGGCATGATCGGCGCGCCGCACCACCTCCCAGGCATCGCGGTAATCCTTGATGTGGCTGCCCCAGGGCAGCGCCTCGAAGCCGATGCGCAGGCCGCGCTTGGCGGCGCGTTCGCCGAGCTGGCGAAAATCCTCCGCCGCGCGGTCGATGCCGCCGGCCGATTCCGGCGACACGTTGCTGCAGACCAAGAGCAGGTCGCAGCCGATTTCCTGCATGACGTCGAACTTGCGCTCGGCGCGGTCAAGCGCGCGGGCGCGCTGCTTGTCCGGCATGCCCTCGAAATCGCGGAACGGCTGGAACGAGGTCACCCTGAGCCCGAGATCGGCCAATTCCTTGGCGACCTCTTCCGGCGTGCCGTTGAAGGAGAGCAGATCGCTTTCGAAAAGCTCCACGCCGCGGAACCCGGCGGCGGCGATCGCCTGCAGCTTTTCGCTCAAATCGCCGCTCAGACAGACCGTGGCGATCGACGTTTTCATTGGTCCAGTCCTCGGTTTCTCAAGCGAACTCAGGTCGCCTCAGCCATGGCGGCGTCGCGCGCGGCAAGCGCCCGGGCGAAGGTGCGATGCATCTGTTTAACATCCGGCTCGATTCCGACAAAGAGGCGGAACGTCTCGGCGGCCTGGTGCACGCACATACCGCCGCCGGTCAAGACCCGCGCGCCCTTGTCCGCAGCCGCCTTGATGAAGGCGGTCTCGATCGGGGTGTAGATCACATCGGCCGCCCAATGCCTATTATGCAGGGGCGCAACCGGCACCGGATTGCCAGGGAAGCCCAACATGCCGATCGGGGTCGCATTGACGACACCGTCGGCCTCGGCGATGTCGCGCTCGAGATTTTCCGCAAGCCGGCAGCGCGCCGCGCCGTAATGTTTGGTGAGGTCGGCGATTAACGTCGCCGCTTGCTTAGCGTCGCGGTCGTGCACGACGACCGCCGCCACGCCAAGGTCCATCAGCGCGAAAGCAACCGCGCGTCCGGCGCCGCCGGCGCCGACCAGCATCACGGTCGCGGCCTCCGCGCTCGCCCGGCCAAGGCTCTCCTCGAAGCTACGGCGGAACCCGCGGCGGTCGGTATTGTAGCCTTTGGTGCGGCCGTTCGGCGCGATGGTGACGGCATTGACCGCGCCGATCTGCGCCGCCTCGCGGTCGACCTCGTCAAGCAGCGCGAGCACCTCCTGCTTGAACGGAAACGTGACATTGGTGCCGCAGAAGCCCACCGTCTTCGCCGCCTCGAGCAGTTGCGGGAGTTGCCGCCCCGTGAGCACGTCGACGTCCATCACGTGGTAATAGCCCTCGATGCCGGCCGCGGCGAAAGCCTCCGCGTGCATTGCCGGCGACAGCGACTTCATGATGTTGGCGCCGATCAAGCCGACAAGAAATTTGCGTTTGCTCATGACGCTTCCGCCGCCGACGCCAGGCCGCCGCCGAGGAACAGTTGCGCGATGCGGGTATCGGCAAGAATATTCGGCGCGCTATCCTCGATGCGCGTCTGCCCTTGCTCCAGCACCAATCCGTAGTCGGATATCTGCAGCGCCTGCTTGGCGTTCTGCTCGATCAGCAGGATGGTGACGCCCTTGTCGCGCAAGTCTTTGAGGATGTCGAACACCTCCTGCACCATGATCGGCGACAGGCCGATCGACGGCTCGTCGATCAGAAACAGCTTGGGATCGAGCAGCAGGCCGCGCGCCACTTCCAACATTTTCTGCTGGCCGCCCGACAGGGTCGAGGCTTGCGTGTTGGCCTTTTCCTTGAGCACCGGGAAGCGCTGCATGATCGCGTCGAGGCGGCCCGGCAGGCTCGCCTGGTCGGAGAGCGCGACGCCGCCGAGCTCGAGATTGTGGCACACGCTCAACTCGGGAAAGATGTTGCGGCCTTGCGGCACATAGGCAACGCCGGCGTCAAGAAGATCGCGCGGCGATAAATTCGTGGTGTCGCGGCCATCGAGCGTAATCTTTCCGCTGCGTACCGACAACATGCCGAAGATGGTCTTGAACAAGGTCGACTTGCCGGCTCCGTTCGGGCCGATGACGGTGGTGATGGCGCCGCGGCGCACGCGCGCCGAGGTGCCGTTGAGGATGGTCATCTTGCCGTAGCCGGCATAGACGCCGTCGAGCACGAGGATCGGTTCGGTCGCGTTCATTCAGTGGACCGTTCAATGGCCGAGATAAGCTTCAATCACGACAGGATTGCTGCGAATTTCCTCCGGCGCGCCTTCGGCGATAATGCGCCCTTCCGCCAGCACCAGCACGCGCGTGCACAGCGCCATGACGAATTCCATCTGGTGCTCGATGACGACGAAGGTCGCCTTGCGTTCGGAATGATAGGCCTGCAGCCGCTCGCGCAAATGGCCGAGCATGGTCAGGTTGACGCCACCGGCCGGCTCGTCGAGCAGCACCAGCCGCGGGCCGGCCATGAAAGCCATGGCGGCGTCGAGCAGCTTCTGCTGCCCGTAGCTCAGCGAGCCGGCCTGCTCACCGGCAAGATGCGAGAGGCGGAAGAATTCGATCATCTGGTCGGCCGCCGCGCCCAAGCCGGCGTCGGCCGGACCGAGCAGGCGCGAATACATCGAGCCTTTATGCTCCTGGCCGGCGAGGATGAGGTTGTCGCGCACGGAAAGCTGCGGAAACACCTGCAGCAGTTGGAAGGTCCGGCTGACCCCGAGGCGGTTGACGTCGCAAGGGCGCATGCCGGTGGTCAGTCTGCCGTCGATGCGGATCTCGCCGGCGGTCGGCGTCAACTGGCCGAGCACGCAATTGAACAGCGTGGATTTGCCCGAGCCGTTCGGACCGATGATGCCGAGGATTTCGCCGTCATGCACCTCGAATGATACGCCGTCGACCGCGGTGATGCCGCCGAATGCCTTACGTAGGTTGGAGACGTCCAGAACCGCGGTCATGGGCCGGGCCTTTCCGGGTCCAAGACCGGCGCTGCCGGCTGACGCTTCGTCGTCACCAGTTTGGTCGTGCGCTCCAGCAAACCGAGCACGCCGGTCGGGCAAAATGCCATCAATACCATGACCAACGTCGCGTACACGATGAGGTAATAGGCTTGCGTGACGCGCATCCATTCCGGCAGCAACACGGCGACCAGCGCGCCGACAAAGGGCCCGAAAAAATATCCGCTGCCGCCAACGATCACCATCAGCAGCAGATTGAGCGACAACGTGAGCGCGAAGGAGTCCGGCTCGACGAACTGCACTAACGGGGCATAGATCGCGCCGGACAGCCCGCCAAGGCTCGAGCCGATGGCGAAGGCCATCAGCGTGTAGCGCCGCGTGTCGAGCCCAAGCGAGAGCGCGCGAATCGGGTTTTCCCGCAGCGCTACGAAGGCGCGGCCCCAAGGCGAGTGCAGCATCCACCAGGTCGCCAGCGATAAAATGCAAAGCATGCCAAGGCTGAAGAAGTAGTAATCGGTCGCTGTTTGTGGTCGACCAGCCGAGCAGCGTCGGACGCGCGATGCCGTTGAGGCCGTAAGTGCCGCCGGTCAGCCATTCCTCGTTACGCAGCACGAGAAATACCAACGTGGTGAAGGCAAGGGTGACGAAGGCAAGATAGTGATGCTGAACACGCAAAGCCGGATAACCGAGCACCCAGCCGACGCTAAAGCACAGCAAGCCGGCCGCTACGAAAGCGATCGCATAGGGGCAACCGGCTTGCGTGAGCAGCGCGACGGTATAAGCGCCGATACCGACGAAGGCGCCCTGCGCCAGCGAAATCTGTCCGGCATAACCGAGCGTAAGATTGAGGCCGATCGCGGCAATGGTCAGCACTGCCCACAGCGAAATGAGGTAGATACCGTACGGCTTGAGAACAAACGGCAGGACGACCGCGAACACGGCAACAACCGCGACGGCAAACGCGGCGAGGCGGCTCATACAGTCCGCTCCTCGACGCGGCCGAGCAGCCCCTGCGGCCGGAACAGGATCACCGCGATGAGGATGATGCAGCGGGAACGCGCCGCGATATTGCGCCGAGATGTAGGCTGCCGACAGGTTGTCGAGAATGCCAAGAATAAATCCGCCGAGAATGGCGCCGCGCACCTGGTTAAACCCGCCGATAATCGCGGCGAGGAACGCCGCAATGCCGAGCGCCTCACCGTTGGTGAATTTCGCGAGATAGATCGGACTGATCAGCAGTCGAAGCGATGGCGACCAGACCCGCCGTTGATCAGGAAGGCATAGAGCACCATACGCCGTACCGGAATCCCCAGGATATGCGCCAATGTCGGATTTTGCGCCGTCGCCTGCATCATCCGGCCAACCCGCGTTTGATGAAGCAAAAGATGCAGCGCCACGACGGTGACGATCGGCAACCGCCAGCACGGCCAAGCTTTGCGTCGAGATCACCGCGCCAAACAAATGCAGGTCGCTCGGCGCCACCAGCGCCGGAAACGGCTGCGCCTGCGAGCTGTAGAAATCCTTCACGCTTTCCTTCATGAACAGCGACAGCGCGATGGTCGATATCACCAACGGCAGCACGCCGTGCTTGAGCATGGGATCGACAATGACGAACTTGAACACCAGCCCGAGAATCAAGACCGACAGCGCAATGCCGATCAAGACGAAAGCCAGAACGGCGCGCCGAGGTTCATCGCTTCCAGGATGAAGAAGGCCGGCAGCATGACGAATTCGCCCTGGGCGAAATTGATCGTCTGCGACGTCTGCCACAGCAGCGTGAAGCCGACGGCGATCAGAGCATAGATCGCCCCGGTCGCAAGTTCCGGACACCAACAAGCTGAATAAAGGATAGCCACCAGAGACTCTCCGCTTGACTTCCGCCCGGCATTACCTGCCGGGCGGAAGAACCAAGAACCACAACCGTTATTGACCGAGCTTCGGCAGAACCTGGGCGATTTTCTGCTTACCGTTCACCACCTCGCCGATGAAGCTTTCACGGTCGATATCGCCGTTCTTATCCCATGTCGCTTCCATCAGGATGCCGGGCTCTTGTTTCGGCGTGATGGTCAAACCGTGTGCGGTCTGAGGAAAGTCCTTGCTGTCGAACTTGCCCATCTTCTCGGTCACGTATTTGACGAAATAGACCGCCATGTAGCCTTTGATGCCGTTGTGATCGCAGAGATAGTTGTAGCGCTTCTTGAACTTGTCGGCGAACGCCTTCACCGACGGCGACGGGCGCATCGATCGTGAGGCCGACAAAGCCACGCACGCCTTCGGCAGCGCCGCCGGCGAGCTCGATCACCTTCTGCCCGAGCAGGGTCGTCTACACCGATCAGCGGGGTTTTCACGCCTTGCTTCCTGGATTCCTGCAGGAAGCGAGCGCATCTCTTCTTCGTGGAGATAGACAAAGATCACGTCCGCATTGGCGGCCTTGAGCTTGACGACGTCGGCGGAGAAGTCGGCCTGCCCGGCCTCGCTGGGAATATCGGCGGCGACTTTAATATTGCGCGCGGCCATTTCCTTGACGAAACTGTCACGCCCACCCTTGCCGAAGGCATCGCATTCACCCACAGCGCGGCGACGGATTTTGCCTTGAGGTCGTCATGGAGGTAGTTGCCGATGTGCGGCATGCTGAACTGCTGGCCGAACGAGGTGCGGAAGATGTACGGATTGCCTTTCTGGGTGAGTGTCGCGGCTTCGCCGCCGACGATTTCCGGAATTTCCGCCTGCTGCGTGAGCAGCATGTCGACCAGCACCGAGCCGGAATAGACCGGGCCAAAAACGACGTAAGGCTTGTTGTCGAGCACTTTCTGGATCTGCGCGACGCGAAACGCCGGCTTCGCTTTGCGTAGTCGAAGGACGGCATGTCGATCTTGTTGCCGAGAATGCCGCCCTTGGCATTGACTTCATCGATCGCCATCAACATGCCGTCGCGGAAATTGGTGCCGGACACGGCACCGCCGCCCGACAGTTCGAGAAAGCCGGCATGTAGACGGTCTTTTGCGCGTGGCTCGGGCTGGCCAAACTGAGGCCAGCCGCAACCGCCGCGACGAATAATCCTGAACGAGTTCATGGGACTCTCCCTCCTTGTTGTTTCCACCGTGGCCCGATTGATCGTCCGGGCTCTGTTCATAGCCGTAGGTAGCATGTTCTAGCATGCATCCGCCGCGCGGCGGAGCGATACGCATCTTGGACCATGCAGACGGCCTTGCATTGCGTCAATGACCAAGACTTCCGCGGACATTAACATGATGTTATTTTTCACGCGAGCCCCAGCACGGTGCATTCGTGGCCCACGCGCGCCACGGCTTGAACGGACCGTATGCTTGCGCACGGGTGAGCGGCGCATACGACGATGCGGAATGAGGTCGCCGTTGCCTTTTCTACGCGCGGCGGTTGAATCGCCCGAGCCGGTGATCGCTTCTCGCTTTGCTTGCCTTTGGCATTCATCACCGCGCGCAGCAACGGGATACCGAATGCGCGCCGATCTGCCGGATGAACGCATGAGCCATGTGCCGGCGCATATTTACATTGCGCGCCGAAACATCCATTTCTGAGCGAGACGGAGCGCCTATGAGTTTTCCGCGTCTATTCACGCCCGGCAAAATCGGTTCGATGGACGTGCGCAATCGCATCATCGGCTCGCCGATGGAGCGGAACTATTGCACGGCCGAGGGCCGCGTCACGCAGCGCTATATCGATTACCTCGAAGCGCGCGCGCGCGGCGGCGCCGGCCTTCTCTACACCGAGGCGACTTACGTCGATCCGCGCGGCAAGGGCCGCGAGTTTCAGATGGGCCTGCACGACGACGATCTGATCCCCGATTTCAAGCGCATGGTGACGGCGGTCAAACGGCACGGCGCGCGCATCGGCCCCGAACTGAATTTCGGCGGGCGCGTGGTCGACCCGACGGTCAGCGGGCTGCAATCGCGGGCGCCGTCGGTCGTTCCTTATGTCGGCGCGGGTGGCGCATCGCCGGTCGCGCTCGATCGGGTGGAGATCGACGAACTGTCGAGAGTTTTGCCGCCGCCGCCGGACGCGCCGTCGAGGCCGGTTGCGATTTCATCGGCATCCACGGCGCGCATGGCTATCTGCTCAGCCAGTTCCTCTCGCCGTTCTGCAATCATCGCGACGATGAATTCGGCGGCGACCTGCAAAGCCGCATTCGATTTCCGCTCGCGGTCATCGCGGCCATTCGCCGGACCGTCGGGCCCGATGTCCCCGTGCTCTATCGCATTACCGGCGATGAGCATCAGATCAACGGAACCGTTTTGGCGGACGTCTGCGCCGTCGCGCCGCAGCTTGCCGCCGCCGGCGTCGACCTCATCGACGTATCGGCGGGCATGTACGAGACGAATTGGTGGATCACCCAGCCGATGGAAATGCCGCAGGGTGTGCTGGCCCCGCTCGCCAAAGCCATTCGCGCCACCGTGTCGATACCGGTGAGCGTTGCCGGGCGCATCACGGATGCAAGCGTCGCCGAACATATGCTCGAATCCGGCACCTCCGATTTCGTCACCTTGGGCCGGGCCATGCACGCCGACCCCGAATTTCCCAACAAGGCGCGCGAAGGGCGGCTCGCCGAAATCTGCACCTGCATCGCCTGCAATCAGGGCTGCAGCGACATGCATGCGCGCGGGCTGCCGATCGTCTGCCTGGTGAACACGACGACCGGGCGCGAGCGCGACTATGCGATAAGCCCGGCGCCGAATCGCTAAGCGCATTGTCGTCGTCGGCGCCGGACCGGCCGGCCTGGAGGCGGCGCGCATCTTGGCGCTGCGCGGGCACCGGGTGACCGTGTTCGAGCGCGACAGCGAGCCGGGCGGCCAACTTTTGTTGAACCGCCACGTGCCGGGCCGCGAGGAAATGGCCGGACACATTCCGTGGCTCGCCAATGGCGCGGCCAAAGCCGGCGTCCGCCTCGAATTCAGCGTGGAGGCCAATGTTGCGCTGGTCATGGGCGAACAACCGGACATCGTCATCGTGGCGACCGGGGCGGTGCCCGGCCTGCCGCAAATCCCCGGCATCATGAACAGTCCCATGGTCGACGCTTATGAGGTGTTGCGCCGTCCGAAAGGCGCGGCCGGCCGCGCGCTCGTCATCGGCGGCGGCATTCGCGGCGTCGGCGTCGCCCGCGCGCTCGCCGAAAATGGCGTCGAGATCGTGCTGGTGGAGCCGGGCCGCGAACTGGTGACGGATATCGCCAGCCGGTCGCGCCGGTTCCAGATCGAAGGCCTGACCAAACGCGCAAACGTAACGGTGCACACCGGCGTCACCGTGGAAGAATTGAAAGAGCATTCGGCGCGTGCTCTGCGACGGCAAGAAAGCAATGGGAGATCGACGGCATCGACCTCGTCATTCCGACGCGGTTGCTCGTGCCGGTCAACGGGCTCGCCAACGCGCTCTACGAGCAGGCGAACGGCGTTGCGATCCATCTCGTCGGCGACTGCCTGCACCCACGCAATGCGCTCGACGCCATCCACGAGGCGGCGGCGCTCGGGCACCGGTTGTGACCAGGCGCCGATAGACAGAGCATGCCAATTCTTTCGCTCGACCATCTGACCGTGTTCGAACTGACGCCGCCCGAGCTGGTCGGCACGGCGGCGCTCGCCGGCTTCAGCCATGTCGGCGTGCGTTTGCAGCCGGCGGCGCCGGGCGAAAAGCAGCATCCGATGATCGGCGACACGCCGATGCTGCGCGAGACGCTCGCGCGCATGGCGGACACCGGCGTCAAGCTGCTCGACGCCGGCGTTTTCCGGCTGCGCAAAGACATGGATATTCCAGGCCTCGAACCGGTCGTTCGCCACGGCGGCAAAACTTGGCGCCGCGCATGTCGTGGTCAATGGCGATGAACCGGATGAGGCCGTGCTCGCCGACTTGTTCGCTCGCCTGTGCGATCTCGGGCGGCGCTATGCGCTCACCGCCAATCTCGAAGCGACGCCGTGGACCGGCGTGCGCACGCTCACGCAAGCCGCGCGCATCGTTGGCGGCGTCAACCGGCCGAACGGCCGCGTGCTGGTCGATACCATCCATGTCGACCGCTCGGGCGGCTCGGCCGCCGAGATCGCGTCGATCCCTGCCTCCCTCATCGCCTACGCGCAGATCTGCGACGCGCGCGGTCCACGCCCTAAGGATTTCGACACCATGATTTTCCAGGCGCGCAACGAGCGCGCCTTTCCCGGCGAGGGCAATCTCGATCTCGCCGGCATGCTGCGGGCGCTGCCGCCGGGCATCCCCTTGAGTCTCGAATGCCCGACGCAATGAGCTGGCAAAAACGTTGCCGGCGGTCGAACGCGCCAAGCGCGGCCGCGCGGCGATCGAATCGCTGCTCGCCGCCGCGGCGACCGGCGCCTGATCCCGGCGGAAAAGCTTAAAATTGGCTGTGATTTGCCGCCGGCGGGCGGGCGGCCAGTGCTTGACAAGTAACTCACCGGAGAGTTAATTGATGGCAAAGCCTGAGTCGACGGTTGCAATAGGAGCGGACGTGAAATGAAACACGACTATTCGCTCGCTCATCTGACCGTCCTGTCGCTGACGCCGCCCCAGGTCGTCGATGTGGCCGCGCGCACCGGCTATCGCTACGTGGGCTTACGGCTGACGCGGGTGACGCCCGACGAAGTGCTCTACGATCTCGTGCACGACCGCGCCATGATGCGGGAAACCAAGGCGCGGCTCGCCGATACCGGCGTCGCCGTCAACGACGTCGAACTATTCCGCATGGACCCCTCGCTCGACGCGGAAAGCTTCATCCCCGTGCTCGAGGCGGCGGCGGAACTCGGCGCCAAGAACCTCATCGCCCAGTTGCCCGATGCCGACCGCAAGCGCGCGACCGAACGTTTCGCCAGGCTGTGCGATCTGGCCAAGCCGCTGGGCATCTATGTCAGCCTCGAATTTCCGCATTGGACGGAGACGGGAAACCTGTCGAGCGCGGTGCGCGTGCTGCGCGCGGTCGAGCGGAGCAACGCGGCGCTGCTCGTCGACATGCTGCACTTCGCCCGCTCGAATTCCTCGCTCGCGGAACTCGCCGGCCTGCCGCGCGAATGGTTCCGCTTCGTCCATGTCTGCGATGCGGTCAAGGAAGTGCCGCCGACGCTGCCCGGCATCATCCATACCGCGCGCGACGAGCGCCTGTTCCCCGGCGAAGGCGGCATCGACATCCGGGCGATCCTCGGCTGCATGCCGCAGGATATCCCCTACGCGCTGGAAATCCCGCGCATCGCGCTGACCAAGGCGGTCGGGCCCGAGGAAGTGGCGCGGCTGGCGATCCGCGTCGCGCAAAGCGAACTCGACGGCCCGGCCAAGGAAAGCGCAGCCCCACCGCGCAACGCGCCGCCGCGGCTGAAGTCAGCCTAATCGCCGGAATAAGAATTCCGCTTTGCCGCGAACGGTAGCCCGATCTCAGTCGGTGCTGACGTGCGAGACTTTCTTGCCGGGCGAATAGATGTCCAGAATATTCCAGTGGCCGGCGGTCGGCGTCGGGTTGTTGCGCATGGCGACGTCGATCAGGTACGGCTTGCCCGACTTGATCGCTTTTTCCAGCGCCGGCTTGAATTCCGCCGCGCTCTTGATGCGCACGCCGTCAATGCCGTAGCCGCGCGCGATCGCCGCGTAGTCCGGCCGGAATTCCGTTCCGGTATTGGGGAACGTGGTGCCGTGCGTCATGCCGAAATGGGCTTTCTGCAGGCCGGCGATGGTGCCGAAGGCGTTGTTGTTCATCACCACCCAGATCACCGCCAGATTTTCGTCCGCCGCGGTCGCCAGCACCGACGGGTTCTGGCCGAAGCCGCCGTCGCCGACGAGCGAGATGACGACCTTGTCCGGGGCCGCGATCTTGGCGCCGAGCGCCGCCGGCGGGCCGAAGCCCATGGTGGCGTAGCCACCCGGCGTGAGCACGCTGCCCGGCGTATAGATCGGGAACTGCTGGCCGACGCCGTTCTTGTTCCAGCCGACGTCGGTGGTGATGATGGCATCGCGCGGCAGCACCGCGCGCACCTCCGCCAGGATGCGCTCCGGCATCATCGGGAAGTCGTTGCTCTCTTCCATCGCCTTGTTGCTGTTCTTGAACTCGGCGCGGACCTTGGCGATTTCGCGCTCCAAGGCTTCGTTGCGGCGAGCCTTCGGATAGATTTCCTTGGCGACGCGGTTGAGCGTCTTGAGCGCCTGCTTGAGGTCGGCCACCGCGCCGATCTCGGTCGGGAAGTTGCGGCCGATTTCGCTCGGCTCGATGTCGATATGGATGAGCTTGGTCGGCGGGAATGAGAATGTGTATTGCGGCTCCCAGGAACTGCTGTCGGCTTCCTTGAAGCGCGTGCCGAGGCCGAGCATCCAATCGGCGCCCAGGCATTTGTCGTTGATGAACTTGGTGCCCCAGAAGCCGGTCATGCCGAGCACCAGCGGATGATCGTCGGGCAGCGCGCCCTTCCCCATCAGGCTGTGCGCGACGGGGATGCCCATATGATCGACGAATTCGCGCAGTTCGTTCGCGGCCCGCGCCAGCACGACGCCGCCGCCGACATAGAGGACCGGGCTCTTGGCTTCGCCGAGCGCGCGCACGATTTTCGACCGCCACATCGGCATCGAGGTCGGGCTTGGCCAATGTCTTGGTGTTGTGGCGCAGGCGATCGAAGCGTTCGACGTCGACTTCCCTGGAGAAAATATCCATCGGCACGTCGACCAGCACCGGACCGGGCTGCCCGCTTTCGGCCAATTGGAAGGCCTTCTCGATGATCTCGGGGAACAGCTCGGGACTTTCCACGCGCCAGGCGCGCTTCACGAACGGCTTGAAAATCTCGTACTGCGCGGCGTCGCCGTGCAGATTGACCTCCTGGTGCGGATGCTTGCCGTAGTAATGCGTCGGGATGTCGCCGGCGATCACCACCATGGGCGTGCAGTCGAGCGCCGCGTTGGCGACGCCGGTCGCGGCGTTGGTCATGCCCGGGCCGAGATGGGTGAGCAGGACGGACGCCTTGCCGGTCACCCGCGCATAGGCGTCGGCGGCGTGCGCCGCGATCTGCTCGTGCCGCACGCTGACGAAATGGACCTTGCTGTTGGCCATCGCCGACAGCACGGCGATGTTGGTGTGTCCGCACAAGCCGAAGATATGCGTGATGCCGCGGCCCTCGAGGTAGCGGATCAATTGATGAGATACGAGATCGCGCATTTTACCCTCGCGGTGTTTGGTCTTGTCCAGCATAGCCCCGGCCTACAGCGTTTCGGTACCGTAAAATTCGCCGAACAGTTCCTTTTCCGGCGGGCGATCCTCGGCGATCGGGCGGCTGACCCAGGTCGTGTTCATGTAGTGGCGCAGCGTGATGTTCTCGTTGGTGATATTGCCGCCCCAGACGCCGCAGCCCAGGCTCGAGGTCATCGGCATGCCGTTGTTGAAGGCGCCGGCATTGGCCTTGGATTGCGGCTGCCGCACCATCATGCGGCTCACCGGCGCGGTGCGGGCGAGCGCATCGATATGCTCGTCGTTGAACGAATAGATGCCGCAGGAGTGGCCCTTGCCGCCGACCTCATAGATGCCTTCGACCATCTTGAGCGCCTGTTGGAACGTATCGAACTTGAACACCGCCAGCACGACGCAAAGCTTCTCTGAGGAGAACTTGTGCTGCGGGCCGATTTCCTGCTGGCGCACGAAGAGGAATTTGCGGTCGTCGGGAATCTTGAAGCCGGCGAGCTCGGCGATGCGCTGCGCCGAAATGGCGACGGTGTCGCCGCGGCGGTGGCCGTGTTCGTCCCAGAGCACCTTTTCCAGCAACGCCTTTTCTTTGTCGTTGCAGAGATAGCCGCCCTCTTTCTGCAACTGCTCGATCATCGCGTCATAGAGCTTGGCGTCGACCAGCATGTTGCCGTCGGCCGAACAGCCGGAGCCGAAATCGGAGGTCTTGCTGATGCGCGTGAACTGCGCGGCTTCCGCCACGTTGGCGGTGTCGTCGACCACGATGGTGGAATTGCCGGCGCCGACGCCGAAGGCCGGGTGGCCGGAGCTGTAGGCCGCGCGCACCATGTCCTTGCCGCCGGTCGCCATGGTTAGATCGCAAATCTGCATCAGCTCGGTGGTGAGCGGAATGCTCGGCTTGTCGACGCACTGGAAGATGTCCTCCGGCGCGCCGAGCTTCTTCAGCGTCTTGCGCATCACCTCGACCATCTCGAAGGTCGTCTTCTTGCTGCGCGGATGCGGGCAGAAGATCACCGCGTCCTTGGCTTTGAGCGCATAGATGCCGGTCACCGGCGGGGTGAGTTCCGGATTGGTGGTCGGCACCAGCGAAGCGATCACGCCCGCCGGCTTGCCGTATTTGACCAGACCCTTGGCCTCATCCACCTCGATGATGCCGACGCTCTTTTGCCGCAGCGCGTCACGCAGCACGCCTTGGATCTTGAAACGCTTGGCAGCGCGGCCGGCGCGATCGCCAATGCCGCTTTCGTCGACGCCCATCTGCGCAATGCGCAGGAATGTCTTTTCGTTGCCGGCCGCCCAGCCGACCGCCTGGCACAGGCGGTCGATCTTGGCCTGGTCGTAATCCTTGATCGCGTCCATCGCCCGGCGCGCTTTCGCCAGCATATCGGTTGCCAGCTTTTTTTCGTCCGGGGTGATTTCTCTCGCCATAACTCATGCTCCTCTGGTCGGAACCGCCCGCGTCGGGCCGGTTCCGCTTGTCCGTTACAAATTCGAATTCGCCATCCTATGCGTCACGCGCAACCCAACCATGACGCGTTGCCGCGCACCCGAGCGGTCCGCTCGGCCATGCGCGGGCGCCCCGGCGAGTACTGCGTTTTGCTGAACCACGGCAATTACCTTGATCGTTCCGCGTTAAGTCCGGGCGCGGCGCCCGTGACCGGATTAGCCGGTCGCACACTTCCCCAACGTGTTATTGTGATTTTGACCTAATTAACTCCCGGGTGAGTTACTTGTCAAGGGACCGCGGCGGCGGGCCCGCCGCTAGCCACCGCTTTTTCCGATAATGCCGTCGCGCTGCAGGGCGTCGATGTCCGCCCGGTCCAGCCCGATTTCCTCGGCGATCGCCACGCTGTGCTCGCCCGCTTTCGGGATATCGAGCCGCCGGCCGAAACGCTCGCCGCCGAATTCGAGCGGCAGCGCCGGCAGCAACGTCGTGCCGCCGCCGGGCAGGCTGACTTCCACCATGGCGCCGGGCGCGTTGAGCTGCGGGTCGTCGAACAACTCGTCCGGCCGCGTGATCGGCGCGAACGGCAGATTGGCTTTTTCGCAAGCCGCTGCCGCTTGCGCCCGGGTGAGGCCCTTGAACAGCGCGCGCAATCGCGGCAGCAGGCGGTCGCGCGCGGCCACGCGCTGCGCATTGGTTTGCAGCGAGGTATCCGCCGCGAGATCGGGCAGCTCGAACATCTCGCAGAAGATGCGCCACTGCGTGTCGGTGACGACGCCGACGAAAATCTGCAGATCGTCGGCGGTGTCGAACACGTCGTACACCGCCCAGGCCGAAATGCGCGCCGGCATCGGCGCCGCCGGCTTGCCGGTGACCGCGTATTGCGCCATCGAGGTGGAGACGAGGAACGCGGTGTTCTCAAACAACGAACTCTTGACGTACTCGCCCTCGCCGCTCTCCTCGCGCTGGCGCAGCGCCGCCAGGATACCGATGACGGCGAACATGCCGCCCATCATGTCGTTGACCGGCGCGCCGGCGCGCAGCGGCCGGCCCGGCGGGCCGGTCATGTAGGCCAAGCCCGCCCATCATCTGCACGACCTCGTCGAGCGCCGCGCGGTGTTCGTAAGGGCCGGAGAGAAATCCCTTGAGCGAGCAATAGATCAGCCGCGGATTGTCCGCCTTCACCGCCTCGTAGCCGAGGCCGATCGCCTCCATGCCGCCGGGGCGGAAATTCTCGATCAGCACGTCGCAGCGCGCGATGAGCTTCTTCGCCACGGCGAGACCGCGCGGCGATTTCACGTCGAGCGCGAGACTGCGCTTGTTGCGGTTGAAGCTGATGAAGAAGCCGGCGCCCGACCCCGGCAGACTGCGCGTATTGTCACCGCTTTTGGCCGGCTCGACCTTGATGACGTCGGCGCCAAGGTCCGCCAGGATGAGCCCGCAGGTCGGGCCCATGACCATGTGCGAAAACTCGACGACCCGGACACCCTGAAGCGGGAGCTGCTTTGTCATGCCACCTTTCGCTGCGCCGGCGCGAAGCCCTTTCGGCAGGCCGGCGTCGGAGATAAATCCGTACAGCGGCTCGCCCGGCAGCGCCGCCGCGAGTATGGCGCGCGCGGCAATCAGCCCGTCGATATCGATGCCGGTGCGCAGGCCCATCGATTCGAGCAGGAACACCAGATCCTCGGTGACGATATTGCCGCTCGCGCCCGGCGCATAGGGGCAGCCGCCGAGCCCGGCTTGCGAGGAATCGAAGGTTCGCACGCCGACGTCGAGCGCCGCGACCACGTTGGCGAGGCCCTGCCCGCGCGTGTTGTGCAAATGCGCGCCGCCCATGCGGTCGCCGATCTCGGCGCGCACTTTGGTGAACAGGCGCTTGATTTGCGCCGGGTTGGCGTAGCCGACGGTGTCCGACAAGTTCACGGAATCGACGCCCGCTTCCGCCATGGTGACGGCCATGCGAACCGTGTCGGCCTCGGGCACCACGCCCTGGATGGTGCAGCCGAAAGCGGTCGACAGGCCGGTCTCGACCTTGATGCCGGGGTAGCTCGCGTTGCGCATTTCCACGATCGCCTTCACTTCGGCGATGATCTGCGGGTGGGTCATGCGGATGTTGCTCAGCAAATGCGGCTCGCTGACCGACACCGGAATGGTGATCATGTGCGCGCCGGCTTCGCAGGCGAGCCGCGCGTATTTGAGGTTCGGCACCAGGGCGGCGACGCGCAGGCCGGGGATGGTCAGCGCGTGCGCGACCACGGCCGCCGCGTCCGCCATCTGCGGCAACACTTTCGGCGAGACGAACGAGCCGACTTCGATTTCGCGCAAACCCGCCGCCGCCAAGGCGTCGATCCAGCGGTTCTTCGCTTCGGTCGGCATCGTGCGCTTGAGGCTTTGCAAGCCGTCACGCGGGCCGACTTCGCTGACGAGCACGTCGATTTCTTGTGCTGATCCAGACATTGCAAGCTTCCTATTCGATGCAAGCGTCCTATTCGAGCCCGGAGCACCGTCTGTCATGGCCGCAGGGAGCGCCTGCGCACGCGGGAAAAACGATCGGGCGTTTTTGGGCTAACTCCATCGTGAGTTACCTGTCAATCCGAGCGCGGCCCCGCGGGTGAGCGGGTGACGTAACGCAGGATCAAATCGACGATGACGTGTTTGCGGCGCTCGAAAGCCTTGCGCGACGTCATGTCGTAGGAAAAAACCGCGCCGAACGTATAGTGATTGCTGATGTAGAAGAAGCCGAGCGACGAGATCGTCAAATGCAGGTCGATCGGATCGATGCCGGCGCGAAATATCCCTTGCGCGACGCCGCGCTCCAAAATCCGCTGCAGCATCTCGACGATCGGCTGGTTGAGCGACTGAAAGGATTTCGACGAGGCGAGATGTTTCCCCTTCATGACGTTTTCGAGATTGACTAGGTGCACGAACTGTTCGTTGTCGCGGTAATAGTTCAAGGCAAATTCGGTGTACTGCCGGAGCGCCTCGACCGGCGGCAAGTGATCGACATCGAGACCCTGCTCGGCTTCCCGGATGTTCTTGTATTCGTTCTTCAGCACGGCGATGTAGAGGTCGCGCTTGCTGCCGAAATAGTAGTAGATCATCCGTTTGTTGACGTGCGTACGCGCGGCAATGGTGTCGACAAACGCATTGGAAAACCCGCGCGCGGAAAATTCCGCGCCGGCCGCGGCCAGAATCTGGGCCTTGGTGCGTTCCGCGTCGCGCTGCGGACGATTCTTTTTCGACTTTCGCGCCGCCCGTGTTGGCAAAGTATGATGCCTGCTGGAAATCGGGAAATCGCCTATATGAACAGGCGTAATCGTAGCAACGATCGGCGCTTCTGTCATCGATTTTATCCCTGATCGTATAGCCGATCGGCGGATGGCGGAGGCGAACTCATGACGCGCGCGGCGAGAAAACGCCGCTCAACAGCGCCCGCGTCGCGGCGCCGCAGATGCGCGCGCGTTCGAGGATCGGAAGGCCGGCATAGCGGGCGCATGGCGCTTCGACCGCGATCGGGATGCCGGCGGGAAGCGCCCGCAAGAATTCGCCGAGCGGCAGTTCGCCCTCGCCCGGGTAAAAGCGGTTGCCGCGCGCTTCGGCTCGCAGACCGTCGGCGGCCGGCGCCTCGGCCTGCGCGTCGCACAGATGCATATAGGGAAACAGCGAAGGATCGATGCCGGCGAGTTCTTCGACGCGGCCGCCCGAACGAAAGAAATGCAACGCGTCGATGAGCAGGCGCGCGTTCGGCTTGCGGACGCGGTCGAGCATATCGAGCCCCTGGCGCAAGGTTTTCAGTTGCACGTAGGACGTGGGTTCGAGCACGACCCCGAGGCCGGCCGCATTGGCGCCATCGCACAGAGCGGCGAAGTTTGCCGTCATGCCGATCGGAGATCGGGATCGTTACCGACGGCCAGAACATGGCGAGCGCCAAGGCGGGCTCCCGTTTCCAGCGCCGCAGCAAGCGACTTCACATTCGTGTGCGGCATCAGCCAAACCGCTTCGATGTCGTGCACGCGCACGCCGGTTGCGTCGAGACGATCCATGATGTCGCGGATCAGCGATTTCTGACCGACGACCGGAACGATATTGTCGGTGGGCAGCGGCGGCACGATGCGCATGGCGATTGCCTCGAAGCCGCCGGCTTGCGCGGCATCGATGAGCTGCAACGGATCGGCATCGATAACCGTCAAATGCGCCAAGGACAGGCTGACGGGCTTATGGCGATGGGCGTTCACAGGAAAAGGTTCGCGCAATCAAACATGCTCGGCCAGCGCGGCGTCGCGCGCGGCGAGCGCCCGGGCGAAGGTGCGATGCATCTGTTTAACATCCGGCTCGATTCCGACAAAGAGGCGGAAGCTCTCGGCCGCTTGGTGCACGCACATGCCGCCGCCGGTCAAGACCCGGGCGCCCTTGGCCGCCGCCGCCTTGATGAAGGCGGTCTCGATCGGCGTGTAGATCACATCGGCCGCCCAGTGCTTGCCATGCAAAGGCGCGACCGGCACCGGATTGCCGGGAAAGCCCAGCATGCCGATCGGGGTCGCATTGACGATGCCGTCGGCCTCGGCGATGTCGCGCTCGAGATTATCCGCAAGCCGGCAGCGCGCCGCGCCGTAATGTTTGGTGAGGTCGGCCATCAGCGTTGCCGACCTGCTTGGCGTCGCGGTCGTGCACCACCACCGTCGCCACGCCGAGGTCCATCAGCGCGAAGGCAACCGCGCGTCCGGCGCCACCGGCGCCGACCAGCACCACGGTCGCAGCCTCCGCGCTCGCGCGGCCAAGCCCTTCCTCGAAGCTGCGGCGGAAACCGCAGCGATCGGTGTTGTAGCCCTTGGTGCGCCCGTCCGGCGCAATGGTGACGGTGTTGACCGCACCGATCTGCGCCGCCTCGAGGTCCACTTCGTCGAGCAGCGCCAGCACCTCCTGCTTGAACGGATAGGTGACGTTGGTGCCGGAAAAACCCGCCGTCTTCACCGCCTCGAACAGTTGCGGCAATTGCCGCCCGGGCAGAACGTCGACGTCCATCACGTGGTAGTAGCCCTCGATGCCGGCCGCGGCGAAAGCTTCCGCGTGCATTGCCGGCGACAGCGACTTCATGATGTTGGCGCCGATCAAGCCGACAAGAAATTTGCGTTTGTTCATGTCACTTCCGCCGCATTCAAATGCAGCTCATGCAATTCTGACGCCGAAAAATCATCTCCAGCCAAAGCTAGGGCCAAAAGAGTCATTGCCGGTCGCGCGGCGCATGGGCGCCTTGCACAAACCGCCACCAGCATACATAGGACGTATAGATAATCAACATAGAATAGTAAAAATATCAGATATTATTTATTTCATCGGCGCGCCTAAATCCGACCCGTCGCCAGCGCGTGCTCGACGCCGCCATCGATATGCGCGGTCAGAACCTTGTTGGCGGTAGCGGAATCCCGCTTCAAGGCGCAATCGAGCAACATGCGGTGTTCGCGGATGGCGATGTCGCCACGATTGCTCAGCGCCAGCATCTGGTAACGCAGATATTTGTCGAAAACGCCGGCATGGGTTTCCATCAAGGCGCGCGAGCCACAGGCCGAAATCAGCGCCTGGTGGAATTGCCAATCGTACTGCTTCCATTTCTCGGTATCGCTGCGATCGCCGCCTTTCATTTTTTCTTCCATCGAGAACAGCTTGTGATGCGCGGCGACCACGGCGCCTTCCCATTCGACGTCGCCGCTGGCGAAGGATTGGGTGAGCGCATGGGACTCCAGCAACAGCCGCAAAGCCGCGATTTCCTTGAGGTTTTCGCGTGAAACCGGCGACACTTCGAAGCCGCGCTGTCCTTCCGCCAGCACCAGCCCTTCCGACGACAGGCGATTGAGGATCTCGCGCAGCGTGCTGACGCTGACGTCGTAATCTTCTTTCAATTGATCGAGTTTGAGTTTTTGCCCGGGCGCCAGCCGGCCGAAAATGATGTCGGCGCGTATCCGTCGATAGGCCGTTTCACCGATGGTGGCGGCCGCGGGGGTCTTGCTGAGCATTTCGGTCCCTCATCCTACGATCGTTCGATTCTCGTACCAGCCGCAAAAATCACGCCCCGGCTCAACAAAACAAGCATAGCTGATTTTTTCGAGTTCATCATAGATTGTCATCATAGAAATACCGTAACATATGATGATTTTGATTTTACCTATTGATTTGCATTCCACAAGAGGCATAGATTGCCGTTCGACTTCGCAGGCCCATCAGCGAAGCGTCTCAAGGAGGATCACATGAGTTCAGTTTTCACGCGCCGCACCGTCATGGCCGGCGGCGCCTCGCTGCTCGCACTGGCTTCGGTCGGAAATGCCAAGGCGCAGGGCAAGCCCAAATTCAAATTGAGCCTCGCGGTTTCCGAAACGGATCTGCGCGCCGAGGGATACAAGGCGTTTGCCGCGGCGATGAAGGACGACTTCGAACTGGAGCCGTACTGGAGCAACACGCTGTTCAAGCAAGGCACCGAGCTCGTCGCGCTACAGCGCGAGAACCTGCAGGTGTGTAACCTGGCGCCGGCCGACATTTCCAAACAGCTTCCGGCCTGGTCGCTGCTCACCTCCGCCTATCTGTTCCGCGATTACTCGCATCTGAAAAAGACGTTCCAGAGCCCGGTCGGCCAAGACTTCATCAAGATGGCGCGCGACAAGCTCGGCATCGAAGTCATCCGCCCGGTCTATTTCGGCGCGCGTCAGGTCAATCTGAAGCCGGACAAGAAGATCAACACGCCCGCCGATATGGCCGGCATCAAGCTGCGCATGCCGCCCGGCGAATTCTGGCAGTTCCTCGGTGAATCGATTGGCGCCAATCCGACGCCGGTCGCCTTCTCGGAATTGTATACCGCACTGCAGACCGGCGTCGTCGACGGGCAGGATAACCCGCTGGTCACCGCCAAGACGATGAAGTTCGACGAAGTGACGACGCAGTTCGTCCTCACCAGCCACGTGATCGGCTACGACATGCTGACGGTATCGAAAAAGACCTGGGCCAGCCTCAAGCCGGCGCAGCAGGCCAAGTTCCGCGCCGAGGCCGACAAGGTGTTCGACGCCAACGCGGCCAAGTACGACGCGCAGGCGAGTGCCGCGATCGAATACTTCAAGAAGGAAGGCAAGAAGGTCTACACGCCCGATCAGGACGCCTTCCGCAAATTCGCGCAGAAGAAGTATGTCGATAAATACGGCAAGGACTGGCCGAAAGGCGCGCTCGAGAAGATCAACGCGGTCAAATAATCTTCGAGCCTGGACGTTTCGACGCGGAATCTGGCCGTCGTCAGACTTGATGACGGCCAGCTTCCATTTGTAGGGTGGCTGACCGGATTGTCCTATCCGGGACGGGCGGACGGGGAAGCGTCATGAGCCTCGAGCAAGCGGCCGCGGTCGGCCGATGGCTCCGCAGAAGGGCGGAGAATGTCGCCGTCGCCCTGCTGTTCTTGATGTTTTCCTGCTTCATCCTGCAGATCGTTTACCGCTACGTTTTGAACGACCCGTTGGGCTGGACCGAAGAGGTCATCATCGTGACCTGGCTGTGGACCGTGCTCTGGGGCGCGGCCTTTGTCGTCGGCGAGGCCGAAGAAATCCGCTTCGACATCGTCTACACGCGTATGCCCGAGCGCTATCGCCGCGTCGCTACGGTAATGACCGGTCTCGCGCTCATCGTGCTGTACGGCATTTCGCTTCCCGCCGCCTATCGTTACGTGGCGTTCATGCGGGTCGAACATTCGGCTTATCTGCGCGTGCCGATCGACCTGCTCTACTCCGTCTACATTATATTCTCGGTCGCATGCATCGGCCGCTATTGCTGGCTGGTTTATCACGCCATACGCGGCGACAAGTCGCCCGTGACCGATCCGGCCAAGGTTGGCGAATGATCATGCCGATCAGTCCCTTTGCCCTCAGCATCATCGCGATCGTCCTGCTCGGGGCCGCCGGCCTGCCGATCGGCCACTCGATGATCCTCGCCTCGATCTTCTATTTGCTGATGAACGGCCTGGATCTGGGCACCGCCGCCGAGCAGCTGCTCAACGGGCTGTTCAACAGCTACGTCTTGCTGGCGGTGCCGCTGTTCATCCTGGCGGCCGATTTGATGAATGTCGGCACGCTCACCGACCGGCTGTTGCAATTCTGCCTCGTTCTGGTCGGCCGTTTTCGCGGCGGGCTCGGCCACGTGAACGTCGTGGCGAACGTCATTTTCGCCGGCATGTCGGGTTCGGCGATCGCCGACGCCGTCGGCATCGGAAAAATCATCATCGGCATGATGACCAAAGACGGCCGTTACCCGATCGCCTACGCCGGCGCGATCACGGCCTCGGCCGCCATCATCGGGCCGATCGTTCCGCCGTCGATTCCGATGGTGCTCTATGCGCTGGTCTCGGACGCCTCGATCGGTTTTCTGTTCCTGGGCGGCGTCGTCCCGGGCCTGATGCTCGGCATGGCGTTCATGATCATGAACTCGGTGGTCGCGCGCCGCCGCCATTATCCCGTCGAGCCGCCGGTGCCGATGCGGGAAATTCCGAAAATTACCTTCCGCGCGTTTCCCGCGCTGATGCTGCCGGTCGTTCTGTTATTCGGCATCTATGGCGGCGTGACCACGCCGACCGAAGGCGCCGCGCTTGCCGCCGCCTATGCGCTGTTCGCGTCGGCGGTTCTCTACCGGTCGATCACGTTCCAGAAACTGTACGACGCGCTACTCGCTTGCGCCAAATCGACGACCTCGGTCGGCATTCTGATCGGCGGCGCCTTGGTCTTCAATTACGTGGTGACGGTCGAAAACATTCCCAATTCGCTGCAGCACTTCATCAGCGGCTTCCATCTTTCCGCCGGCGGCTTCCTGCTCCTGGTCAACGTCATCCTGCTCGGCTTCGGCTGCCTGCTGGAAGGCACCACGATTCTTCTGGTCATCGTTCCGATCTTCATCCCGACCGCCAAGGCGCTCGGCATCGATCTGGTTCATTTCGGCGTCGTGGTCGTGGTCAACATCATGATCGGCCTGGTCACGCCGCCATACGGCCTGTTGCTCTTCGTCATGGCCAACCTGACCAAGCAGCCGTTGGCGGCGATCGTGCGCGAAACCATTCCATTTGTTTTGATTGCGCTCGTCGTTCTCGCCATCATCACCGTGGTGCCGGAGACGGTGCTCTGGCTGCCGCGCATGGTGGGATACAAAGGCTGATTTTGGCCTATGGGCGAGGATCGATCGGCGTTAAGCCGCGCAAGCCGAGAATGTCCTCCAGCAGCTTGGCGCCGGCCAGCAGTTGCGCCTCGGCGCGCGGCGCCGCGACGATCTGCAAACCGACCGGCAGTCCTTCGCTTGTGAAACCGCACGGCAGCGACATCGCCGGGCAGCACGCCAGCGTAATGGCGTAGGCGATAGCGAGCCAATCGATGTAATTGTCGAATTTGACGCCGGCGCATTCGGTGACATAGCGGTGCTCGACCGGAAACGGTGGGACGATTGTCGCGGGACAGAGCAGCAAGTCGAACCGCTCGAAGAAGGCGAGCGTTCGCGCGGTCATGGCGACCCGCTGCGCCTCGGCGCGTTCGATCTCAGCCATCGTCAATCGCATTCCTATCTCGATATTGGCCGCCAGCTCGGGCTTGAGCAGGTCACGTTTGCTGCGCAGCAATTCCCCCTTGCTCACCGCAAAGTCGAACGCGCGCAGCACCCGGAAACATTCGCGCGCCTCGGAGAGATCGGGATGCGCCTCCTCGATCACGGCGCCGGCTTCGGCAAAACGTTTGGCCGCCTTGTGCGTGATGGCCGCCACTTCCGGATCGACCGGCGTGATGCCGAGATCGGCTGAATAGGCGACGCGTTTTGGCCGCTTACCGCCACGCGCCGCCGCCAGAAACGACGTCGGCAAAGCCGGCAGCGACAGTGGATCGCCCGGATGCTCACCCGCCAAGACGTCCAGAAAAAGAGCAAGATCCTCGACATTGCGCGCCATCGGCCCGTGCGCCGACAGCGTGCGGTCGATCTTGAAAGTCGGTGTGCGGGCGACGCGGCCGATGCTCGGGCGCAGGCCGACGATGCCGCAGAAGCTCGCGGGGTTGCGCAGCGAGCCGCCCATGTCGGTGCCGTGCGCGAGCCAAGCCATGCCGGTCGCCAGCGCGACGGCGGCGCCACCCGACGAGCCGGCGGCGGAACGTGCGACGTTCCATGGGTTGCGCGTCGCGCCGAAGACCTCATTGAAGGTATTGGCGCCGGCGCCGAATTCCGGTGTGTTCGATTTGGCGTAGACGATGCCGCCGTTCGTTTCCAAGCGCTCCACCAAAAGGTCGGAGCGGACGGGCACGTGATGCGCGTAGATCGGCGAGCCGTAAGTGGTGCGCACGTCGGCGACGTCGGTGAGGTCCTTGATCGGCACCGGTAATCCGGCAAGCGGACCGCGCGCGGCAACGGGCTGCCGCATGATGCGATCGGCATGCGCGCGGGCGCGCTCGAAGCAAAGAGTCGGCAGCGCATTGACCGCACCGTCGACGGCGGCGATGCGATCTTCGAGTGCATCGAGCAGGTCGTGCGGCGTCACTTCACCGCGCTTGAGCCGGTCGACGACCGCACAAGCGTCGGCCTTGATGAGTTCGTTGGCACTCATAATCGTCTCACAGATAAGAACCCCGCCCGGATCGTCCGGGCGGGGCTTTAAGTCGTTTAGTTCAGCTGCCGCTGCCGCCGTTAATGACGGAGCCGAACAGATTCCAGCGCTTGCCGTCAAAGCGCATCAACTGCATCTGCTCGATCGGGAAAAAGTCGGTCGCACTGGTATTGATCTTGATCCCGGGCAGCAGCATGTCGACTTCCACGTCCTTGAGACTTGCCGCCTGCTTCATGACGTTTTCGCGCGTCAGGTCGTCGCCGCACTGCTTGAGCACCTGCACCAGCGTCTCCGCCACGGCCATGCCGTAAACGGTGAAGCTCGACGACTTGTCGCCCTCGGGGAAGTATTTCGCCATGAAACCTTCCCACCGCTTGAACGAGGGGTCGTCCTTCCAGGTCGGGTCGGTCGGATCCTTGTAGTAGGCCGTCGAGATGATGTCCTTGGCATTTTCCATGCCGGCCGGCTTGAGCACCGAACCGACCGAGTTGGACACGTTGTTGAGCAGGTGCAACGGCTTCCAGCCGATCTCGGCCGCCTTGCGGATGGCCTGCGCGGCGAACTTCGGCGTCGTCACGTTGTAGAACACGTCGGCGCCGGAGGCCTTCAGGTTGATGACCTGCGAATCCACCGTCGGGTCCGACGTCTCATAAGGTTGCTCGGACACGATCATGGTCTTGGCCTTGGCGCCCAGACCGTCCTTGAGGCCTTTCACGTAATCCTTACCGTAGTCGTCGTTCTGATAGAGGATGCCGATTTTCCCGTTGGGATATTTCTCCAACAGGTACTTTGCGTAAATGCGTCCTTCGCTCTGGTAGTTCGGCTGCCAGCCCATGGTCCAGGGGAAGTGCTTCGGATCGCCCCACTTGGTCGCGCCGGTGGCCGGGAACAGTTGCGGCACCTTCTTGGCGTTCATGTATTTGTGGATCGCCGAGTTGGACGGCGTGCCAAGGCTCTGGAAGATCAGCAGCACGCCGTCGCTCTCGACCAGTTTGCGCGCCTGCTCGACGGCTTTTGGCGGGCTATAGCCATCGTCGTAGGAGATGAAATTGATCATGCGGCCGTTGATGCCGCCTTCGGCGTTGACCTTCTTGAAGTAGGCCGCGATCGTCTTGCCGATGAGCCCGTAGGCCGAGGCCGGCCCGCTGTAGGGATTGATATTGCCGATCTTGATCTCTTTGTCGGTTACCCCGGGGCCGTATTTCTTCTGCGCGACGGCCGGCGTCGCGGCGATCGCGAGCCCGAGCGTCATTGCGATCAACAATCGATTGCGATTCTGCATCTGCTTCCTCCCTGTTGTTTTTCGCGCTAGCTGAGTCCGCCGCGCGATCTTGCTTCCGATCAATCGCACCAGTCCGGCGGCGCCGGACGGCATCAGGTAGATCACGAGGATGAGGATCCCTCCGTAAACCGCGCCGGCGAGGCCTTTGGAAACCGCCTCGGCGATATTGGGCACGAACAAGACGAACAAGCCGCCGAACAGCGTGCCCGCGATCGAGCCGACGCCCCCGATCACAAGACCGACAAAAAGACCGATTGAGAGAACGAACGTGAAGCTGTCGGGCGCGACGAACTGGATAACGATCGCGCCAAGCGCACCGGCGATGCCGGTATAGAGCGCGCTGACGCCGAAGGTCAGCGACTTGTAGAGCGAGACGTTGATGCCCATCGATCGCGCGGCGATCGGATTGTCGCGGATCGCCATGATCGCGCGCCCGGTGCGGCTGTTGGCGAGATTGGCGGCGCAGGCAAACAACGCGATCAGCACCGCGAGCGTGAAAATATACAGCCACTGATCGGAATTCATCGGCAGGCCGAAAGGCGCATCCGGCTTGAGGATCGAGATGCCTTGCACCCCGCCGGTCCACGGCTCGAGCGGGCTCGATTTCAGCAGCTGCGGCATCGCCACCGCCAGCGAAAACGTCGCCAGCGCAAGATAGATGCCCTCGAGCCGCAGCGCCGGCAGTCCGAACAGAAATCCGGATATCAGGCAGGCAAAGCCGGCGGCCGGCAGCGTCCAGTAATAGGCCACGTCGCCTTGATCCATCAGGATCGCCGCGGTGTAGGCGCCGATGGCAAAGAAGGCGGAATGGCCGAGCGAAAACTGGCCGTTAAAGCCGGTGAGCAGATTGAGCCCGAGGATCGCGATGGCGTAAACCATCGCCAGCGTAAGCTGGAAAATGAGAAAATTCTTCACCACGAACGGCAGCGCCACCGCGATGACGATTGCCGCGGCAGTGAGGACGAGGCGCCGATGGGTCGACGCCTTCGTGCCGAGCGAGACGGCGGCCGGTGCATCCCTGGCGCTTTGCTGCGTCATTGCAACTAGACCCTGTTGACGACAGAGCGGCCGAACAGCCCGCTCGGCTTGAGCGTGAGCACCGCGACAATGAGCGTGAGCGCGATGGTCAATTTGAGCTCGCGGCCGACATAAGGAATGAACGTGCCGGCGAGGTTTTCGATGACGCCGACGGCAAAGCCGCCGACGACGGCGCCGAGCGGGCTGTTGAGGCCGCCGACCACCGCCGCGGCGAAGCCGTAAAGCAGGATCGACAGCATCATGTTGGGTTCGAGGAACACCACCGGCGCGATCAGCATGCCGGCGACGGCGCCGATCGCGGCCGCCATGCCCCAGCCAAGCGCCACCATCCAGCCGACGCGGATGCCGACTAGCCGCGACGACTCAGGGTTCGCGGCCGTCGCCCGCATGGCCAGGCCGATGCGCGTATAGCGGAAGAAGACGAACAGCAGCACCAGCAAGATCAGCGTCACGAAAATCATGCCGGCGTCGTGCATGCTCATCAGCCCGCTGCCGAACAGCGGGCGCGTGCCGAACGGGCTGGGAAAGCTCTTGATGGTGAAGTCCCAGATGAACCCCGCGAGGCTATTGAGGATGCCGAACAGCGCGATGAAGACGACGATATGGCTGAACAGCGAGGCATTGCGCAGCGGCTTGAACACGACGCGCTCGATGGCGACGCCGGCGGCGAAGGAAATGGCGATGGTGAGGAAGAAGGCCACCCAATACGGCATGCCCCATTGCATCAGCTGCCAGGCGATGAAGGTCGAGAACATCGCCATCTCGCCTTGCGCGAAATTGAGGCTGTCGATCGCCTGGTAGATCATCACGATGGCGAGCGCCATGCAGGCATAGATTCCCCCGGTGGCGAGGCCGGCGAGCACTTGATGCAGAAACAGTTCCATGCCGTTGCCCGTTTCAGTAGCCGAGATAGGCGCGACGAACGTTTTCGTCGCGGCCGATGTCGCGCGCGGCCCCGCCCATGACGAGATTTCCGGTTTCCAGCAGATAGGCCTGATCGGCGAGATCGATCGCCGCCGCCGCGTTCTGCTCGACCAGCAGGATGCTCATGCCGTCGTCGTCGTTGAGCTTGCGCAGGATGTCGAACACTTCCGCGACGATCATCGGCGCGAGCCCGAAGGACGGCTCGTCGAGCAGCATCAACCGCGGCCGCAGCATCAACGCGCGCGCGATCGCGAGCATCTGCTGCTCGCCGCCCGACAACGTACCGGCCTGCTGGCGGCGGCGTTTGTCGAGAATCTGGAAGAAGCCGTAAAGCCGCTCGATATCGGCCGCGATGCCCGCGCGATCGCTGCGCGCCATGGCGCCCAGTTGAAGATTTTCGTCGACCGTCATGCGGCTGAAGGTGCCGCGCCCTTCCGGCACGTGGGCGATGCCGAGCCGCGCGGTCTCCTCGGTGACACGCCCGCAGATCGAAACGCCGCCGAAGACGATCTCGCCGGTCGCGCGGATCATTCCCGACAGCGCGCGCAGCGTCGACGTCTTGCCGGCGCCGTTGGCGCCGAGCAATGCCGTGATGCCGCCCTCGGCGACCTCGAAGTCGAGACCGTGCAGCACCTGGGTCTCGCCGTAGAAGGCGTTCAATCCGCGCACGGTGAGCAACGGCTTGGTCATTGTACGAACGGCCCGAGATAAGCGCGAATGACGTCGGGATTCTTTTGCACGTCGGCCGGCGGCCCTTCCGCGATCTTGCGGCCGAAATCCAGCGCGACCACGCGATCCGAGATCGACATCACCAGACCCATGTGATGCTCGACGAGCAATAGCGTTACCCGGCGTTCGTCGCGCACGCGGCGGAACAACTGGCCAAGTTTGTCGACTTCGTGGTGATTGAGGCCGCCGGCGGGTTCATCGAGCAGCAAGAGCTTCGGCCGCGCGGCCAGCGCCCGCGCAAGCTCGACGCGTTTTTGCGTTCCGAACGGCAGATCGGCGACGCAGCGGTGCGCCACCTCGCGCAATTCAAGATAGTCGATGATATCCCAAGCTTCCGCGGCCAGCGCGCTTTCCTCACGCCTGACCCACGGCAGCCGCACCGAGTCGCTGAAAAAGTCGCTGCGGCTTTGCGAATGACCGCCGATGCGCACATTGTCGAACACGCTCATGGTGCGAAACAAGGCGAGATTCTGAAAGGTGCGGGCAATCCCCATGCCGGCGATGCGATCGGCGGACATGCCGAGAATATTTTGGCCCTCCAACAAAATGGCTCCGCGCGTCGGCGTGTAAAGGCGCGAAACGCAGTTGAACAGCGTGGTCTTGCCCGCTCCGTTGGGCCCGATCAGGCCGAGTATCTGGCCGGCCGACAAATCGAATGAAACCCCATCGAGCGCCACGATGCCGCCGAAGCTGATGCCGACATCGCGCACCGCGAGCAGCGGCTCGCCCAACGCCGCGCGCGGCATGCCGGCGCTTTGGAACTGTGCAGCGGCGTGGTCGTGTGCATCCGTGCTACCGGTCTTTCAATTCGGCTTCGATATTGCGCACCATATTCACCAAACGCGGGCCGATGTCGTTAATGAGGCGCTCGCGATTGAATTGAAACGCGGGCGCGCCGCAATTGAAGGCGAAGATGCCGGACCCGTCGGCGGGCACCAACGGCACGCCGACCGCGGTCACGTCGGTCTGCCACTCGCCGACAGAAAGCGTAAATCCGCGGCTCGCCAAATCCTTCTGCGCGCGTTCGATGCCGACGCGCACCTTGGGCCATTGTTTGCTTTCGCGGCGGGCGATGTGGCGCAGCAGCCAATCCCGCTCTTTTTCCGGCAGCGCGGCGAGCATCGCGCGGCCCATGGCCGTGGTCGCGATCGGGATGCGCGAGCCGAGGTCGAGACGCAACATCACCGCGGATTTTGCCCGGCAGTGCTCGACATAGAGCAAGTTGAGCCGGTCGCGGCTGCCGAGCGCCACCGAGGCCCCGGCGTAATTCGCCAGCGCCTGCATGTGTGGGCGCGCCACCTGGCGGATGCGCATATTCGCCAGCGTCGAATAGCCGATCGCCAATGCGCCCGGCGCCAATTGATATTTCTCGAGCCGCTCCAGATGCGACAGGTAACCGAGCTGGGTCAGCGTATAGGTCAGCCGCGTGACGGTCGGCTTCGGCAGGCCGGTGCGCGCCGCAATTTCCTGATTGCCGAGCAATCCTTCGCCGGGCGTGAATGTGCGCAGGACTTCAAGACCGCGGGCGAGCGCGACGACGAATTTGCGCGTATCGTGCGGGACCGCGTCATTGAGCCGGCCGTCGCTCGTTTTCCAGCTTCCGTAAGCAGCCATCGCACGACCACGGCTTTCGAGGACGGACGCGTTTGACAGTGATCGCACCACTTCCTAGCATTCCGGTCAATCCTTGCAGAATGTCTGTTTCGCACTGCGGAATTTAGTTCGTGACGCAATCGGGCACCAAGGCGCCGCCCGCATGGCGCCGCTGCCCGAAGGAAGGCCTCAATGCCGGGTTTGGTAGAGACAAGGCGCGACGGCGGCGTCGCCGTCATCGTGATCGACAATCCACCAGTCAATGCCCTCAATTTCGGCGTTCGTGCCGGGTTGATCGACGCGCTTGAGCGCGCCAAAGCCGACGCGGCGGTCCATGCCGTCGTGCTGGCCTGCGCCGGCCGCACTTTCATCGCCGGCGCCGACATCACCGAGTTCGACAAGCCGCCAAAGCCGCCGGGTGCGAGCGATGTGATCGCGGCGCTTGAGGCAATGCCCAAACCGGTGGTCGCGGCCCTGCACGGAACCGCGTTGGGCGGCGGCTTGGAGATCGCGCTCGGCTGCCATTATCGCATTGCAGCACCCACCGCCCGGCTCGGCCTGCCCGAAATCAAGCTCGGCCTCATTCCAGGCGCCGGCGGCACCCAACGGCTGCCGCGGCTCATCGGCATGGCCAAGGCGCTGCCGATGATCCTGACGGGCGAGCCGATCGGCGCCAAGGCGGCGCTGGAAGGCGGTCTTGTCGATGCCGTCGTGGATGGCGAGCTGACCGCAGCCGCGGTCGCATTTGCGAACAAGCTCGTTGCCGACAAGAAGCCGCTGCGGCGCGCCCGCGATTTCGACGACAAACTCGCCGATCTGCGCGCCAATCCCGCCAAATTCGATGAACTCGCCGCGACCCAGATGAAACGATCGCGTGGCCTGCACGCGCCGGCGGCGGCGCTCGACGCCCTGCGCGCGGCCATCGCGATGCCGATCGACCAAGGACTGAAACTCGAACGCGAAAAATTCGTCGCGCTGAAAAACGGCGATCAGTCGAAAGCCCAGCGGCATATTTTCTTCGCCGAACGCGCAGCGGCCAAGATCGGCGACCTGCCGAAGGACGCACCGCGCCATGACATCAAGCGCGCGGCGGTGATCGGCGCCGGAACCATGGGCGGCGGCATCGCCATGTGCTTCGCCAACGCCGGCATTCCGGTCACCATCGTCGAAGCCTCGAAGGACGCGTTGACCCGCGGGCTCGACGTCATCGCCAAGAACTACAGCACTTCGGTCAAGCGCGGCAGCTTGAGCGCTGCCGAAATGGAGCGCCGCAATGGGCTGATGCAGGGCTCCACCGATTTTGCCGCGGTGGCCGACGCCGACATCGTCATCGAGGCCGTGTTCGAGGAAATGGACATCAAGAAGAAAGTGTTCGGCGACCTCGATCGTCTCGCCACCAAAGGCGCGATCCTGGCTTCCAACACGTCTTATCTCGACATCGACGCCATCGCGGCCACCACGCAACGGCCCGCCTCCGTGCTCGGCACGCATTTCTTCAGCCCCGCCAACGTCATGCGGCTATTGGAAATCGTGCGCGGCAAGGCCACGGCGCCGGACGTGCTGGCCGCCGCGGTCGCGCTCGGCCGCAAACTCGGCAAGGTGCCGGTGGTGGTCGGAAATCGCCACGGCTTTGTCGGCAACCGCATGCTGGGCGCCCGCTCGATCGAAGCCGAGCGTCTGCTGCTCGAGGGCGCCCTGCCCCAGGACGTCGACGGCGCACTGGTCAAATTCGGCTTTCCGATGGGGCCGTTCGCCATGGGCGACCTTGCCGGGCTCGACGTCGGCTGGCGCAATCGCAAATCGCAAGGCTTGCGCGCGGAGATCGCCGACGCGCTGTGCGAGGCCGGGCATTATGGGCAAAAGACCGGCAAGGGATTTTATCGCTACGAGGCGGGCGCCCGCACCCCGCTTCCCGACGACGACGTCGAGCAGCCTGATCGTGGCCGCCTCGCGCCGGCTCGGCGTGACGCGCCGGCCGATCGACAGCAAGGAGATCGTCGAGCGGCTGATCTATCCCATGATCAACGAAGGCGCGCGCATTCTCGAGGAAGGGATCGCGCAGCGGCCGGGCGATATCGACGTCATCTGGGTCTATGGCTACGGCTTTCCGATTTGGCGCGGCGGCCCGATGTTCTACGCCGACAATGTCGGCCTTGCCGCCATTGCCGAGCGGCTGGCGGCGCTTGCCCGCAGCAGCGACGACAAGCGTCACGAGCCCGCGGCGCTGTTGGCAAAACTCGCGGCCGCGGGCGAGGGCTTCGGTTCGCTTGAGACAAAAGCATCGGCATGAACCCGCGCCCCTACCCGTGGGAAAAATCCTATCCGCCCGGCATCAGCTGGGACACGCCGATTGAAACGACGACCCTGCATGCGCTCATCGACCGCAGCGCCGCGCGCTATGCCGACCGCCCGGCCATCGAATTCCGCGGACGCCGGCTGCTCTACAAGGAGCTTGCCGAGGGGTCGCGGCGCATCGCCGCCGGCCTGTTGAGCCGCGGCATCGGTGCCGGCACCGCGATCGGCTTTTATCTGCCGAACACGCCCGAACATCCGATGGCGTTGTTCGGCGCGGCGAGGGCCGGCGCGCGCGTCGTGCAGTTAAGCCCGCTCGATGCCGAACGCGAGCTGTTGCATAAGATCAAGGACAGCGGCGCGCGCGTGCTGCTGACGATCAATCTGCCCGGCCTGCTGCCGATGGCCGAAAAGCTCAAGGCGGCGGGCCATATCGACACGCTGATCGTGGCGGACGATGCGCGCTGGGGACCGGGGCCGGCCGCGCCCTTGCCGATCACGGAGGGCAACGGCTGCATCGGCCTCGCCACGCTGATGCAAAGCGATCCGCCGGATCGCTGGCCGGAGATCGGCAAGCACGACATCGCCGTGCTGCAATATACCGGCGGCACCACCGGCGTGCCCAAAGGCGCCATGCTCACGCACGCCAATCTGACGGCGTCCTGCGCCATTTACGACGCATGGTTCAATCCGCAGTCGACCGTCAAGCCGGGCGAAGCGCGCGTGATTTGCGCGCTGCCGCTGTTTCATATTTTCGCGATGTCGACGGTGATGCTGCGCAATTTGTCGAACGGCAACGAGGTGCTGCTGCGTCCGAAATTCGACGTGGAGACGACGTTCCACGACATCGAGGTCAAGCGCGCGACCCACATGAACGGCGTGCCGACCATGTGGATCGCGCTGTGCAATGCCGGCATCGAAACGCGCGACCTGTCGTCGCTGGTGGGTTGCAGTTCGGGCGGCGCGGCGCTGCCGGTCGAGGTCGAGCAGCGCTTCGAGGCGCTCACCGGCAAACGTTTGCGCAGCGGCATCGGCATGACGGAGACATCGCCCGCCGCGTCCACCCAGCCGGTGGTCTCGCGCGGCAAGCCGGGGTCGTGCGGGGTGCCGCTGCCCGGCATCTACATCGACGTCGTGGCGCTCGACGATCCGCATCGCGTCCTCGCCCAGGGCGAAACCGGCGAAATCCGCATCAAGGGCCCCAATGTCGCGAGCGGCTACTGGAACCGGCCGGAGGAGTCGGCCGAGACTTTCATCGACGGCTACTTCCTCTCCGGCGATATCGGCTACATGGACGAGGATGGCTATGTCTGGGTGGTCGACCGCAAGAAGGACATCGTCATCTCCGGCGGCTTTAACGTCTATCCGCGCGTGGTCGAGGAAGTCGTCTACGAGCATCCCGACGTGCAGGAGGCGATCGTGATCGGCATTCCCGACAGCTATCGCGGGGAAGCGCTCAAGGCCTTCGTCACGATGAAGCGCGGCGCGGCGCCGCTCACGCTCGAGGCGTTGCGCGCGTTCATGGCCGACAAGATCGGCCGCCATGAAATGCCGACGGCGCTCGAAATCCGCGACACGCTGCCGCGCACCACCGTCGGCAAGCTGTCGAAGAAAGAACTCATCGAAAGCGAAAGACAGAAATACCGGATGCGTGCCGCGCCGGCCGCGGATGCTCCGGCGCTCAATCCGCCGCTGCACGCGAGGTCGTAATATGTCCGACGCCGTCATCGTTTCCACCGCGCGCACGCCGATTGGCAGGGCCTTTCGCGGCGCTTTCAACATGACCAATGGCGCCGAACTCGGCGGCCATGTCGTCAAGCACGCCGTCGAACGCGGCAAAATCGATCCGGCGGAGGTTGAGGATGTTATCCTCGGCTGCGGCTTTCCGGAGCGGGCGACCGGCGGCAATATCGCCCGCCAATCGGCGCTGCGCGCCGGTCTGCCGGTCACCGTTTCGGGCATGACGGTGAACCGCTTCTGCAGTTCGGGCCTGCAGACGATTGCGCTCGCCGCGCAGCGCATCATGACCGGCGAGGCTTCGGTCATCGTTGCCGGCGGACTTGAAAGCATCAGCCTGATCCAGGACGGCAAGCTGGTGTCGGTCCAGGATGAATGGCTGCTTCAGCATAAACCTGACGTGTACATGCCGATGATCGACACCGCCGACAACGTGGCGGCGCGCTACAAAATCAGCCGCGAGGCGCAAGACGCGTACGCGCTGGAAAGTCAGCGCCGCACTGCGGCGGCGCAGCAGGCCAAGCGTTTCGACGGCGAGATCGTGCCGCTGCCGACGACGAAGAAAGTCATCGACAAGAAGACCAATGCCGAGAGCTTCGAGCAGGTCACGCTCATGAGCGACGAAGGCAACCGCCCCGACACCACGCTGGAAGGCCTCGCCGCGCTCAAGCCGGTGCGCGAGGGCCGCTATATCTCCGCCGGCAATGCCAGCCAGTTGTCGGACGGCGCCTCGGCCTGCGTGGTGATGGACGCCAAGCTCGCCGAAAAGCGCGGCCTCAAGGTGCTCGGCACGTTCCGCGGCTTTGCCGTCGCCGGCTGCGAGCCGGATGAGATGGGCATCGGGCCGGTGTTCGCCGTGCCCAAGCTGCTCGCCCGCCACGGCTTGAAAATGGACGACATCGATCTCTGGGAGCTCAACGAAGCCTTTGCCAGCCAGGTGCTCTATTGCCGCGACCGCCTTGGCATCCCGCAAGAGCGGCTCAATGTCAGCGGCGGCGCCATCGCCATCGGCCATCCCTTCGGCATGAGCGGCGCGCGCATGACCGGCCACGCTTTGATCGAGGGGCACCGGCGCGGCGCCAAGCGCGCGGTCGTCACCATGTGCATCGGCGGCGGCATGGGCGCCGCCGGCCTGTTCGAGATCAATTAGGACATCCGCGATGGACCTTCGCTTCACCCCGGAAGAGATCGCGTTTCGCGACGAGGTGCGCGCCTTCATGCGCAGCGCGCTGCCGGCCGCCATCCGCGCCAAGATGATCGAGGGGCGCCGCCTGGTGAAGGACGATCTGGTGACCTGGCAGCGCATCCTCAACGCCAAAGGCTGGGCGGTTCCGCACTGGCCGAAGCAATGGGGCGGCACCGGATGGGGACCGGTGCAGAACTATCTTTTCCGCGACGAGATGCAGCAGGCGCCGGCGCCCGAACCGTTGCCGTTCGGCGTCAACATGGTGGGGCCGGTCATCGCGACGTTCGGCAACGAGGCGCAGAAAAAACGATTTCTGCCGCGCATCGCCAATCTCGACGACTGGTGGTGCCAGGGCTTTTCCGAGCCCGGCGCCGGCTCCGACCTCGCCTCGCTGCGCACGGCGGCGCGGCGCGACGGCGGCCATTACATCGTCAACGGGCAGAAGACCTGGACGACGCTCGCGCAATACGCCGACTGGATTTTCTGCCTGGTGCGCACCGATCCGGCCGCCAAGAAGCAGGAGGGCATTTCATTCCTGCTGATCGACATGAAGTCGCCCGGCATCACCGTGCGGCCGATCCAGACCATCGACGGCGGCCATGAAGTCAACGAGGTCTTCTTCGACGACGTGCGGGTTCCGGCGGAGAATCTTGTCGGCGAAGAGAACAAAGGCTGGGACTACGCCAAATTCCTGCTCGGCAACGAGCGCACCGGCATTGCCCGCATCGGCATCTCCAAGGCGCGCATCCGCCGCCTGAAGGAACTGGCCGCGCTCGAACAGGCGGCCGGCAAGCCGCTGATCGCGGACGAGCGGTTTCGCGCCAAGATCGCCGCCGTCGAGGTCGAGCTCAAGGCGCTGGAGATGACCCAGTTGCGGGTGGTCGCCGCCGAGCGCACGCGCAACGGCAACAAGCCGGACCCCGCCTCCTCCATTCTCAAGATCAAAGGCTCGGAAATTCAACAGACCATCACCGAGCTGCTGCTCGAGGTCGCCGGTCCCTACGCCCTGCCCGATCAAATTCCGCACGACGGCAGCGAGCGCTGGAACGAGCCGCCGGTCGGACCGGAATGGGCGGGCCCCTTGGCGCCGCAGTATTTCAACACGCGCAAGACGTCGATCTACGGCGGCTCCAACGAAATCCAAAAAAACATCATCGCCAAAGCAATCTTGGGGCTTTGACATGGACTTTGCGCTGAGCGACGAGCAGCGGCTGTTGCGCGACAGCGTCGAGCGCTTGCTCGCCGACCATTATGCGTTCGCCGCGCGCGGGCGCTACGGCCAGGAACCCGATGGCTGGAGCCGCGCGATGTGGCGGCGCTATGCGGAGCTCGGCCTGCTCGGACTGCCGTTCGACGAAAAATACGGCGGCTCGGCCGGCGGCCCGGTCGAGACCATGATCGTGATGGAGGCGCTCGGCCGCGTACTGGCGCTCGAGCCCTATCTCGCGACCGTGGTGCTGGCCGGCGGATTGCTGCAACAAGGCGGCAGCGAAGCGATGCGCGACCGCGCTGCTGCCGAAGATCGCGGGCGGCGACCTCATTTTGGCGTTCGCCCATGTCGAGCGGCAGGCGCGCTACGACCTTGCCGATGTCGCCGCGACCGCGCGCCGCGACGGCGGCGGCTATATCCTTGACGGCGCCAAGAGCCTGGTGCTGCACGGCGACAGCGCGGACAAGTTTGTCGTCTCGGCACGCCTTGCCGGGGGCAAGCGCGAGCGCGACGGCATCGGGCTGTTCCTCATCGATGCCGCATCCCCCGGCCTGTCGCGGCGCGGCTACGCAACGGTCGACGGCATGCGCGCGGCCGAGCTGACGTTGAGCGGCGCGCGGGTCGATGCCGAAGCGGTCATCGGGGCGCCTGGCGCTGCATTCCCGCTGATCGAACAGGTCGCCGACCTGGCCATGGCGGCGCTGGCCGCGGAAAGCGTCGGCGCCATGACGGCGATGCAGGATTTGACCGTCGACTACATGAAGACACGCAAGCAATTCGGCACCGCCATCGGCGGCTTCCAGGCCCTGCAACATCGCGCCGCCGACATGTTGATCGCGCTCGAGCAGGCCCGCAGCATGGCCATGTTGGCGACCATGATGGCGGCGGAGGACGACGTCGGCGAGCGGCGCCAGGCCATATCGGCGGCGAAAGTGCAGATCGGGCGTTCCGGCCGCTTCATCGGCCAACAGGCGATCCAAATCCACGGCGGCATCGGCATGACCATGGAACATAGCGTCGGGCATTACTTCAAGCGCGTGACCATGATCGACACTTTGTTCGGCGATGCCGACTATCATCTCGGTCTGTTGGCCGAAAGCGGCGGGTTGTCCGCGGCGTAACGTTCATTGACCCGCGCGGGTGCGGGCTAAAGGTGTCGCAATGCTGTTTCCCTATTCAGATCGCACGCAGCAACTGCGCCGGCGCGTGACCGACTTCATGGACAAACATGTCTACGCCGCCGAGGCGGTCTATCAGCAGCAGCTCGACAGCGCGCCGAACCGCTGGGCTATTCCGCCGGTGATGGAAGAACTCAAGGCGAAGGCAAAAGCCGACGGTTTGTGGAACCTGTTCCTGCCGAAGCATGAATATCCCGACGCCTTGACCAATCTGGAATACGCGCCGCTGTGCGAGATCATGGGGCGTTCGCCGATCGGCCCGGAGGCGTTCAATTGCTCGGCGCCCGACACCGGCAATATGGAAACGATCATCCGCTACGGCACGGCGGAACAGAAGAAGCGCTGGCTGGAGCCGCTGCTGCAGGGGACCATACGCTCCTGCTTCGCCATGACCGAGCCCGACGTCGCTTCCTCCGATGCCACCAACATCCACACGGAAATCCGCCGCGACGGCGACGACTACGTCATCAACGGCCGCAAATGGTGGACCTCGGGCGCGATGGACCCGCGTTGCAAAATCGCGGTCGTCATGGGGCAAACCAATCCCGAGGCGAAGCCGTACCAGCGGCAGTCGATGATCCTGGTGCCGCTCGATACGCCCGGCGTGCGCGTGCTGCGCCATCTCACCGTCTACGGCTACGACGATGCGCCGCACGGCCACGCCGAAGTCCTGTTCGAGAATGTGCGCGTGCCGGCGGCCAATATCCTGCTCGGCGAAGGCCGCGGCTTCGAGATCGCGCAAGGGCGTCTCGGTCCCGGCCGCATTCATCACTGCATGCGCATGATCGGCATGGCCGAACGCGCGCTGGAAACCATGTGCCGCCGCGCCCAGTCGCGCACGGCGTTCCGCAAGACCATCGCCGAACAGGGCGTGACGCGCCACTGGATCGCGGAGTCGCGCATGGAAATCGACCAGGCGCGCCTGCTGACGCTGCATGCGGCGCGCATGATGGACGAGGTCGGCAACAAGGCCGCGCGCGCGGAAATCGCCATGATCAAGGTGGTGGCGCCGAACATGGCGACCAAGGTCATCGATCGCGCGATCCAGGTTTGCGGCGGCGGCGGCGTCAGCCAGGACTTCCATCTCGCCTTCGCCTGGGCGCGCGCGCGCGCGATCCGGCTGGCCGACGGACCCGACGAGGTGCATCGCGAGACCATCGCCAAACTCGAGCTCGCCAAGCATCCGACCAACATGGCGCCGGATACGGCGGAGCGCCGATGACCGCCGCATCGCCATTCCGCGTCGACGGCAAGGTCGCCATCGTCACCGGCTCGAGCCGGGGGATCGGACGCTCGATCGTGGAAACGCTGGCGAGCCTCGGCGCCAAAGTCGTCGTGTCCAGCCGCAAGGCCGCGGCGTGCGAGGCGGTTGCCGCCGGCATCCGCGCGCAAGGCGGCGAAGCCGCCGTCATCCCCTGCAACGTCTCGCGCAAGCCCGAGGTGGAGGCGCTCGTTGCCGGGACGATCGAACGCTGGGGCCGCATCGACATCCTGGTTTGCAACGCCGCGGTCAATCCGGCCTACGGACCGCTTGCCGAGCTGACCGACGAGGTGTTCGACAAGATCATGGGCGTCAACATCAAGAGCAACCTGTGGCTCTGCAATCTGGCGATCCCCGGCATGGCCGAGCGCGGCGACGGCGCCGTGATTATCGTGTCGTCGATCGCCGGCCTGCGCGCGAGCCCCGGCATCGGCGGCTACGGCATATCGAAAGCGGCCGACTTCTCGCTGGCGCGCAATCTCGCGGCGGAATGGGGCCCGCGCAATGTGCGGGTGAACTGCATCGCCCCGGGATTGGTGCAGACCGATTTTGCCCGCGCGCTGTGGGAAGACCCGGCGCGGCTCGCCAAGCGTAACGCGGAAACCCCGCTGCGCCGCATCGGACAGCCGCACGAGATCGGTCCGGTGGCGGCGTTTCTGGCCTCGCCGGCGGCGAGCTTTATCACCGGCCAGATCATCGTGGCCGATGGCGGATTGACGATCGCTTAACGGCGGTGCAATCCGAGGAATAACCATCAACACTTGTGAACCGGACGCAGAAATCCATGCTCGATCTTTCCCACACCCTTCCCGAAGACGGCGCTGCCGGCACGCTCGCCGGCCGAATCTGGCGTCCGGACCGAGACGGCCCGGCGGTGGTCGCGATCCGCAACGCCGATGTCTTCGATGTCTCGGCGCGCTTTCCGACCATGGCCGATCTGACCGAGGCCGAGAATCCCGCCGCGGCCTTGCGCGCGGCAGCGGGCGAACCGGTCGGCGCGCTGGCGGACATTCTGGCCAATACACCGCCGGACCAGCGCGACCGCGCGCGGCCGTGGCTGCTCACACCGATCGATCTGCACGTGATCAAGGCCGCCGGCGTGACTTTCGCCGTGTCGATGATCGAACGCGTCATCGAGGAAAAGACGAAAGGCAAGCCGCAGGCGGCGGCGGCCATTCGCCAGGAAATCCAGAAGCTCTGCGGCGACGATCTGCGAACGCTGAAGCCCGGTTCGCCGGAAGCGATGCGGCTGAAGCAGGTGCTGCTCGAGCAGGACGCGTGGAGCCAATACCTGGAGGTCGGCATCGGCGCCGATGCGGAGATCTTCACCAAGGCGCCGGTGCTTTCCGCCGTCGGCACCGGAATGGACGCCGGCCTGCACCCGATCTCGACCTGGAACAATCCCGAGCCGGAAGTGGTGCTCGCGGTGTCCTCGCGCGGCGTCATCGTCGGCGCCACGCTCGGCAACGACGTCAATTTGCGCGACGTCGAGGGCCGCTCCGCGCTGCTGCTCGCCAAGGCGAAGGACAACAATGCGTCCTGTGCGATCGGCCCGCTGCTGCGCCTGTTCGACGACAGTTTCTCCCTTGACGACGTTCGAAACGCGACGGTGACCATAACCGTCGTCGGGCCGGACGGTTACCGGCTTGAGGCCGGATCGTCGCTGCGCGAGATCAGCCGCGATCCGGCCGACCTCGTCGCCCAGATGGTCAACGAGAACCATCAATATCCGGATGGCGTCGTGCTGTTTCTCGGCGCCATGTATGCCCCGATCGACGACCGCGATACGCCCGGCGGCGGGTTCACCCACAAGCTCGGCGATATCGTCACGGTCAGCTCGCCGGCGCTCGGCAGCCTGGTGAACCGCATGCGCCACAGTGGCGATTGCGAGCCGTGGAATTACGGCGTGCGCGACTTGATGCGCAATCTCGCCCAGCGCAAGCTGCTAGGGTAACGTGTAAGCCGTCTTCACCATGGTGTAGAACTCGACGGCATAGCGGCCCTGCTCGCGCGGGCCGTAACTCGAGCCTTTGCGGCCGCCGAACGGCACGTGATAATCGACGCCGGCCGTCGGCAGGTTGACCATCACCATGCCGGCTTCCGAGTTGCGCTTGAAGTGGCTCGCGTATTTCAGGCTCGTGGTGCAGATGCCCGAGGACAGGCCGAAATCGGTGTCGTTGGAGATCGCCAGCGCATCGTCGTAATCCTTGGCTTTGATCACCGTGGCGACCGGGCCGAAGATTTCCTCGCGCGCGATGCGCATCTTGTTGTCGACATCGGTGAAGATCGCCGGCTGCAGATAGAAGCCGGGCTTCTCCCGGTTCAGCAATTCTCCGCCCCAATGCAGCTTGGCGCCTTCGCTTTCGCCGATCTTGATGTATTTGAGATCCTGGTCGAGCTGGCTCTGGTCGACCACCGGCCCAATTTGCGTGCCCTTCTTGCAGGCGTCGTCGACGACCAGCGATTTCAGCCGCTCGGTGACCGCGTCCACGAACTTGTTGTGGATGCCGGCGGTCACGATCAGGCGCGAGGACGCCGTGCAGCGCTGGCCGGTCGAGAAGTAGGCGCCCTGCACCGCGCATTCGACCGCGACTTTCAAGTCGGCATCGTCGAGGACCACCAGCGGATTCTTGCCGCCCATTTCCAGTTGGATCTTTTTCATGGGTGTCGACGCGACCGCGCTTGCGGCGACCATACGGCCCGTGGAAACCGATCCGGTGAACGATATCGCCGACACATCCGGATGCGTGAGCAGCGTCGTTCCGATTTCCGAACCGCGGCCCATGACGAGGTTGAACACACCGGCCGGCAGACCGGCGTGCGAAATGATGTCCGACAAGACATGCGCGCAGCCGGGCACGAGATCGGCCGGCTTGAACACGACGCAATTGCCGTAGGCGAGCGCCGGCGCGATTTTCCAGGCCGGGATCGCGATCGGGAAATTCCACGGCGTGATCAGCGAGACGACGCCGACCGGCTCGCGCGTCATCTCAACATCGACCCCGGGCCGCACGCTGGCGATTTTTTCGCCCGAAACGCGCAGCGCTTCGCCGGCGAAGAACGCGAAAATCTGCCCCGCGCGCACCGTTTCGCCGATGCCTTCCGGCAGCGTCTTGCCCTCTTCGCGTGCGAGCAGATGGCCGATTTCCTCTTTGCGCGCCAGAATCTCGTCGGAGACCTTCTTCAAGGCCTCGTAGCGCTCCTGCGGCGTCGAACGCGACCACGCGGGAGATGCCGCTTTCGCCGCTTTGATCGCGGTTTCGGCATCGGCTTTTGTGGCGCGCGCATATTCACCGACGATGTCCTTGGTGTCGGACGGATTGATATCGGCGGCGGCGGCGCCGGCTTCGGTCCAATGTCCGCCGATGAAATTCTGATGGATCGTCATGCTGTTCGCCCTTCGTGGTGCAATGGTTTCGCGCCGTCCGCTATTGCCGCGGCCGGATTATAAGTCCGGCATTCGGCAAAGCTAGCGGGGCAGCCGGCGGCGGCGGCGTTCGCGGATAGTAAGTATGCAGATAAGTATGAGGTGGCGCGCCCGAAGAGATTCGAACTCCTGACCCCCAGATTCGTAGTCTGGTGCTCTATCCAGCTGAGCTACGGGCGCTGAAACCGCGGCATGGAAAACGGGCCGCGGAACCGAGGGGATAGCTATCGCCTCGGGCTTTCATTGGCAAGGGTCGTCGGGGTTAATGCCGATTGTGCCGGCGCAGCGCGCCCGGCCCAGGCCAAAGCCTCGTTTTCGACGCGGATGCGGGTGAGCGATAAGCGCCGCATTGGCGAGCGAAAATATGAGCGCCAGACAGCGGTAATCCGAGCGCCAGCGGCACCACGGCGATCTCGGCGACGACGATCAGGTAGTTCGGATGGCGCAGCCAGCGATAAAGCCCGCGCGCAATGGGCGCGGCCCCCGGCAGCACGATCACCCGCGTGGTCCAGCGCCGGCCAAGGGTCGCGATCACCCACACGCGGCCCGCCTGCAGCAACACGAAAGCCGTGAACCAGAACGGATCGACGGCGCGCGCGTGGCCGAACATCCACAAGGCGAGCAGCCAGAACGCATGCAGCGCGACCATCAAGTGGTAATGCGCGGCGCCGAATTCGACGCCGCCCTGCGCGCGCAGCCGCGCCGTGTTCCATTGCGCCAGGCCGAGTTCGGCCAGCCGCTGCACGGCGATGAAGCCGACCAGCCAGGCGCCTTCACGCATGCGCATTTTCCTCGCGCACGAGCTTATCCGAAAACCGGCTCCCACTTTTCGGGATCATCGTCGGCCTCAAGCGAAAGCTCGCGGTGAAGCCGGGACCGAGCGCGGCCAGCACCGCCGATCCGCGCAAGCCGCGTTTGAGCGCGCGCTCGAGCACGAACAGCACGCTCGGCGCCGACATATTGCCGTGGCCGCGCAGCACTTCGCGCTCGTCGCGCAGCGTGCCCTTCTGCAGTTCGAGCGCGGTCTCCACCGCGTCGAGCACCTTGGCGCCGCCCGGATGGAAAACGAATTGCGGCGCCTCGATCTGCGCCTGCCTGATGAAACGCCGCGCCGGCGCCGCCAGCCGCTGGCGCAGGAAACGCGGCAGCGAGCGCGACAGCACGACGCCGAGGCCGACCGGATCGATCGACCAGCCCATGATGTCGAGCGTGTTGGGCCAGGTGTGCTCGGCACTGGCGCCGATGCGCAGCGGCGCGTCGCAGCGCTCGGCGCGCAGCACGGCGGCAGCGGCGCCGTCGCCGAACAGCGCCGAGGAGATCACGTCCGCCTTGGTGCTGCGGTCGTTGCGGAAGGCCAGCGAGCAGGTTTCGACCACCACCACCAGCACCACCTCGCCCGGCTCGGCGCGCGCCAGCCGCGCGCCCAGCGCCAGGCCCGACACGCCGCCGGCGCAGCCGAGCCCGAACACCGGCACGCGCGTCGCCGACGGCCGAAAGCCCATCTGCGCGGACATGCGGGCTTCCAGGCTCGGCGTCGCGACGCCGGTCGAGGACACGGTGACGATCACGTCGACGTCGCGCGCGTCGAGGCCGGCGCGGTCGAGCGCCGAGCGCGCGGCGCGTACGAACAATTCGCCGGCGCCATCGAGATAGGCCGCCGTGCGATCGGTCCAGTCGTGCGGCGCCGCATACCATTCAAGCGGGCGCACCGCGTAGCGCCGTTCGATGCCGGCATTGGCGAAGACATCGGCGAGCTTGGGATAGCGGGCGAAGGCGCCGGCATAGATGCGGCGCGCGAGCGCGGCGACCTCCGACTGCGCCGCCGAATGCGGCGGCACCGCGGTCGCCAGCGCCAGCAATGTCACCGGCGTCGTGCCCATGCCAAGTTCCTTCCTTGCAAACGAATGTCGCGCCCGAAGGACCAACACCGCGCAAGGGGGCACTCTTCCCGAGAAGGCTATTTCGTCGATTTAGGCGCTGGCCCGCTCGCCGCGCCGGGAACTGAGATCGACCGCGCGGTCGGGGATGGTGATGCTGAAAGTGGCGCCGATGGTTCCCGGCACCAGGCGGATTTCGCCGCCATGCGCGCGCACCAGTTCGGCGGCAATGGCGAGGCCGAGACCGGTGCCGCCGGCGCGCGTGGAACCCTGGAAAGCCTGGAACAAATGGGCGCGCGCCCTTTCCGAGACCCCGGGGCCGGTGTCGGACACTTCGATGATCACCACCGCGCCCTCGCGCCGGCCGGTGATGCGGATCTGGTCGCGCGCCGGATCGTGCGCGCCGCGCGCCTCCAGCGCCTGCACGGCGTTGCGCGCCACATTGACCAGAACCCTGAACAATTGATCGTGATCGGCCTCCACGGTGAGCCCGCGCTCGACCGACACGATCCAGCGGATCGGCACGTCGAGGCCGAGGCCGAGCGCCTCGTGCACCTCCTCGATCAGCGGACCCACTTCAAGCGTCTTGCGCTCGGGCGGCGGCTCCTGCGCGGCGCCGTAGGACAGCGTCGACTGGCAGAAAGCGATGGCGCGCTCGAGCGCGCGCATCAGCTTGGGCGCGAAGCGCTGCACCTTGGGGTCCGGCAGCGTCGACAACTGATCGGAGAACAATTGCGCCGACGCCAGCAAATTGCGCAGGTCGTGATTGATCTTCGACACCGCGAGGCCAAGCGCCGCCAGCCGGTTCTTCTGATGCAGCATGGAGGCGAGCTCGCGCTGCATGGCGGCGAGCTCGACTTCCGCCATGCCGATCTCATCGCTGCGGCCGGATTCGGCGATGATGCGCGCCGGATTTTCCGGGTCGGCGCGGAACGTGATCATGTTGGCGGTGATCCGCCCCATCGGCCGCACCAGAAGATAATGCAGCGCGAAGAACACCAGCATGGCGGTGACGCCGGAGATCACCAACGACAGCAGCAGGATGTTCGACCGAGAAGGAGAGCATCGCCTTGCGCAGCGGCGCCTCGTCGAGAATGATCTCGATGAACTGGCCTTCCGCCATCGGCGCCGGGCCGACGAGGCGCATCACGTCGTCCGGTTGGCAAAACAGCAGCGTGTCGAAGGCGTCCATGACGGCGTGCCACCACGGCACGTTGCGCATGTCGATGTCCTGCTCGATCTTCGAGGGCACGTCGGAGGCGGCGAGCAGCCGGCGCTGGGTGCCCATCTTCATCGCCACCGCGCGCGCGCCGATGCTCTTGAGGATCTGCTTGGCCAGGCTCTCCGGCACCATGCCGCTGGGCGCGGCGTCGAGCACCAGCGCCGCGGTATGCGCGGCGGCCAGCCGGTCGTTGAGCCAGTTGAGCCGGAAATTGGCGATCGACGGCACGTAGATCAGGACTTCCGCCACCATCACGAACAGGATGGTGAGGAACAACAGCTTGCCGGAAAGGCCGATGCGCGGCCCCGGCGCAACAGCGGGATTTTGCCGCGGCACCGCCGGCGCGACAGGCTCGCTCGTTGGTTCGGTTTGCGGTTCCATTCGAGCCTCAACCGAAGATTCGCAGCCACGCGATGATGCGCCGCACCCAGGGGCTGGTCAAACTCGGCGTGAAATAGTCGATGGCCGCGCGTTTGCCGATTTCCGACAGCGTCGGATAGGGCAGCACGATGCCGGTCATGGCGCGGATATTCAGCCCTTGCGCGATCGCCAGCGTCCACATCGCGATCAGTTCTCCGGCCTGCGCACCGACGATGGTGGCGCCTAATATCTTACCATCTTTATAGGTGATGACTTTAATGTGGCCGTGCGTTTCGCGTTCGGCCTGGGCGCGGTCGTTGTCATGATAGGGCCAGCGCAGGACGCGGATCGGATAGTGGCGCGCGCGCGCCTGCGCTTCGGTCATTCCGGTCTGCGCCAGCTCAGGCTCGGTATAAGTCACCCAGGGAATGGCGCCGTTGTTCACTTTGACCGGCAGGCGGAACAGCGCGTTCCGGATCACCAGGCCGGCGTGATAATTGGCGGCGTGGGTGAACTGCAATTGCTTGGCGGCCACGTCGCCGATGGCGTAGACGCGCCGGTTGGCGGTCTTGAGCTTCTTGTTCACGAAAATGCCGGAGCGGTCATAGCGCATGCCGGCCGCCTCGAGATCGAGGCCGTCGGTGGTCGGCTTGCGGCCGGCGGCGACCAAGAGATAGCGGCCCTCGACGGTCTTCCTCGCCGCCGCCGCCCTCGAACGTCACCGCCACGCTGCCGCTCGCGTGCTTGACGCCGGTCACCTTGACGCCGCCGCGGATGACAATGCCCTCGCGTTCGAGCTGGTCGAGCACGATGGCCGCACATTCCGGGTCGTCCTTGGCGAGCGGTGCTGGCCGCTTCCAGCACCGTCACCTCGCTGCCGAGCCGGCGGAAGGCTTGCGCCATTTCGAGCCCGATCGGACCGGCGCCGATGATGATGAGGCGGTCGGGCCGCTCGGTGAGATCGAACACCGTATCGTTGGTGAGATAAGGCCCCTGGTCGATGCCCGGGATCGGCGGCAGCGCCGCCGTCGATCCGGTCGCAATGACAAAGCGGCGCGCGCGGATTTCGAATTCGTCGCCGACCGCGACCGTGCGGCGGTCCTTGAATTTGGCGTGGCCCTTGATCACCCGCACGCCCAGCCCGCTGAAACGCTCCGCCGAGTTCGACCGGCGCGATGGCGGCTATCACACGCTGGACGTGATCGTGCACCTTGGCGAAATCGACGTCGACGGCGGACGCGCTCACCCCGAAGACGCCCGCGTTGCGCATGAGTTCGGCGCGCTTGGCCGCCGCCAGCAGCGCTTTCGACGGCACGCAGCCGGTATTGAGGCAATCGCCGCCCATCTTGTGCCGCTCGATCAGCACCACCGGCACGCCGAGCACGGCGGCGGCGGCGGCGACCGACAGACCGCCGGAGCCGCCGCCGATCACGCAAATGTCCGGTTTGAGGATTTCCGCCATGTCCTAAAATCTCTTGGCCGTAATGATAGCGTAATATCTACATCGTCGCGCGCGAACGCGCGCGCAGTCTTTTCACCACCACCGGCACCAGAGCGAGCAGGCCGAGCGCGATCAGCGCGCCGATCAGTTGCGGGGTCAGCACGTCTTTGGCGTCGAAAATCATATGACAATCGGTGCGGCCGGCGGCGAGGCAGCCACTATTGGCGGCCTGCTGCGCGGCGATGACGCTGTCGAGGCCGGTGCCGGCGAAGGCATAGGCCAGCGCGCCCGGAATGATGCCAAGCGCGGTCGCCGCCACGAACGGCGCCTAGCCGCACGCCGGCAAAGGCCGGCACCAGGTTGACCAGGAAAAAGGGAAAGGCCGGCACCAGCCGCAGGAACAGCAGATAGCTGAAGGCGTCGTCGCGGAAGCCCTGCGCCAGCTGCGCGGCGCGCGGGCCCGCCCGCCGCAGCAGCGGCTCGCCTAGCGCGGTGCGCGCCACCAGGAAGATGAGCGTCGCGCCAATGGTCGCCCCGATCACCGCCGCCGAGGCGCCGACCGCCAGCCCGAACAGAAAGCCGCCGCTGACCGTAAGGAACACCGCCCCCGGCAGCGACAAAGCGACGGCGACGATATAGAGCCCGATATAGGCGAGCACGGCCAGAACCCGGTGCGCGTTGACGAAGGCGTCGATGGCCATGCGGTGGCGGAGCAGCGCCTCGAGCGAGAGGCCGCCGCGGCCGACGATAAGGTAGCCGGCAACGGCCAGCAGGACGACCGCGATCAGCGGCACAGGCGGCGGATCAGGCTGCGCGGCGGCTTCGCGCTCGGCGGGGTGGCGGACATGCCGGGCTATATACACGAGATAGCCGGATCCTGCCGGCCGAGCCGGCCGATCTCACCGCCTTGTGAGGGTTTGTGACCGGGTCGACGGCGGGCGGACACCCCGGCGCGCTCGCATTGACGCGCCCTAGCCCCTCCCTTATAAGCCGCGCAAATCGCGTGCCGATCCGTGCCTTTAACGGGTTTTCATGGCCGATTCCGGGGGCAATCCTGACGCCTCTATCGGCACGGCGCGACCACCGGAGAAGTTAACGTGAAGCGGACCTATCAACCGAGCAAGCTTGTACGCAAGCGCCGTCACGGTTTCCGCACGCGCATGGCCACCAAAGGCGGACGCAAGGTCTTGTCGGCACGCCGCGGGCGCGGGCGCAAGCGGCTATCCGCCTGACGGCGGAGGCCAAAGCCGCGCATTGCTTTAAATGGAACGACTGAGGCAACGGGCGGATTTCCTGGCGGCGGCGTCCGGCATCAAAGCCACGGCCGCCGCCTTCGTGCTGCAGGCGCGCAAACGGACCGATGACGGACCGGCGCGGGTCGGCTTTACCGTGTCGAAGAAAGTCGGCAATGCGGTCGAGCGAAACCGGGTGCGCCGCCGCTTGCGGGAAATCGTGCGCACTGCCGGGTCGAGCCGGATACGAAGCGGACATGATTATGTGCTAATCGGCCGGCGTGCGGCGCTCAAGGTTCCATTCGCGCGTATTGCCGAGGAGTTCGAGGGGGCGCTGCAGCGCATGCATGCGGGGCGCAAGGCCAACACGGGATCCCGATGACCGACAGTAAGAACACCATTCTCGCGATTGTGCTGTCGGCCGTGGTGCTGATCGCCTGGCAGTTTTTCTATGCCATGCCGCAGGAAAAGGCGCGGCAGGAGAAACTGCAGTCCGAGCAACTGACGCAAAAACAGCAGCAGGCGCAGACGCAAACGCCGGCGCAGCCGGGCAAGCCGGCGCAGGCGCCCGCGCAGCCGGGCGCCGCGCAGGTGCCCGGGCAAGCGCCGCAATCACCCGCCACCGTGGCCGCCAACCGCGACGCGGCGCTCGCTTTGTCGCCGCGCGTGCCGATCAAGTCCGATAGCGTGCAAGGCTCGATCGCGCTCAAAGGCGGCCGCATCGACGACCTCGCTTTGATCAAGTTCCGCGAGACCGTCGATCCGAAGTCGCCGCCGATCGTGCTGCTGTCGCCGTCCGGCAGCCCGGATCCGTTCTACGCCGAATTCGGCTGGACCAATGCCGCCGGCGCCAGCCTGAAGGTGCCAACGGCCGACACGCTGTGGACGCAAAGCGGTTCCGGCGCGCTCGCCGTCGGCCATCCGGTGACGCTCACCTATGACGACGGCGAGGGCCTCGTGTTCCGCCGCAGCATCGCGATCGACGACAAATATCTGTTCACCGTCAAGGACGAGGTGACGAACAAGACCGACAAACCGGTGTCGCTGTTTCCGTTCGCGCTGATCTCGCGCCACGGCACGCCGAAGACGCTCGGCTACTACATTTTGCACGAAGGCCTGATCGGAAAATTCGGCGACAAAGGCAGTGAGGAAATCACCTACAAGAAGATCGAGGAAAAGAAGATCCTCACCTTCGACGCCACCAATGCGTGGCTGGGCATCACCGACAAATACTGGGCCGCCGTGCTGCTGCCCAAGACCGACGCGCATGTGATGGCGAATTTCCGCGCCGACAAGCTCGGCACGCTGGAGACCTATCAGACCGACTACCTGCTCGACGGGCGCACCATCGCGCCGGGCGCCAGCACCACCGCGGATGCGCGGCTGTTCGCCGGCGCCAAGGAAGTGCGCGTCATCAATGACTACGAGAAGCAGCTCAACCTCAACCACTTCGATCTCCTGATCGACTGGGGCTGGTTCTATTTCATCACCAAGCCGCTGTTCTCGCTGATCGACTACATCTACCGGCTGGTCGGCAATTTCGGCGTCGCCATCCTGATCGTCACCGTGCTGATCAAGGGCGGCGTTCTTCCCGCTCGCCAACAAATCCTACGCCTCGATGGCCAAGATGAAGGCGGTGCAGCCGCAGATGGCCGCGCTGAAGGCGCGCTATCCCGACGACAAGGCCAAGCAGCAACAGGAGTTGATGGCGCTCTACAAGAAAGAGAAGATCAATCCGCTGGCCGGCTGCCTGCCGATCGCCATCCAGATTCCGGTGTTCTTCTCGCTCTACAAGGTGCTGTTCGTCACCATCGAAATGCGCCACGCGCCGTTCTTCGGCTGGATTCACGACCTGTCGGCGCCGGATCCGACCAACATCTTCAACCTGTTCGGGCTCATTCCGTTCGACCCGACCACGGTTCCCCTGGTCGGGCACTTCCTGCATCTCGGCGCCTGGGCGATCATCATGGGCATCACCATGTGGGCGCAGATGAAGCTCAACCCGACGCCGCCAGATCCGACGCAGGCGATGATCTTCAACTGGATGCCGCTGATCTTCACCTTCATGCTGGCGACCTTCCCGGCCGGGCTGGTGATCTACTGGGCCTGGAACAACTCGCTGTCGGTGGCGCAGCAGTCGATCATCATGCGCAAGCACGGCGCCAAGATCGAATTGATCGACAATATCAAGGCGCTGTTCGTGAAGAAAAAGCCGCAAGCTTAGCGCGGCGATGGACAAATTCTCCCGCGATGAGATCGAGGCCGGGCGCCGCCTGTTCGCCGGCGAATGGCGCTTTGTCGCCGCCGCCGGCTCGCCCGCCTCGCTGCCGACCATGCGCGGGACCGAGATCGCCTTCGCCGGCCGCTCCAATGTCGGCAAGTCGAGCCTGATCAACGCCCTCACCGGCCGCAAGGCGCTGGCGCGCACCTCGCGCACGCCGGGCCGCACCCAGGAGCTGATCTTCTTTACCGGCGGCGAGCGGCTCAACGTGGTGGACATGCCGGGCTACGGCTATGCCGCCGCCGCCAAATCCAAGATCGCGGCCTGGACCGAGCTGATCGAGGCCTACCTGCGCGGCCGCGCCAACCTCGCCCGCGTCTATGTGCTGATCGATGCCCGCCATGGCCTCAAAGACGCCGACGACGCGACTTTCAAGGTGCTGGGCGGGGCGGCGGTGAGCTATCAGATCGTGCTCACCAAGGCCGACGCGGTAAAGCCGGCGGAGCTTAGCCAGTGCGTCGCCGAGGTCGAGGCGGCGCTCGCCAAATACCCGGCCGCCTTCCCTAACGTCCTCGCCACCTCGGCCCGCAACGGCACCGGCATTCCCGAACTGCGCGCGGCAATCGCGCGCTTGTTGAGGGAACAGAAGCGCTAAGGCGCATTTGTGCTGGAATCGGCGCGGGCGCATTGTCTGACACCGCCCACATCGGCTAGAACCCTGCGGCATTCACGCGAAGGCCGGCGATGAGCAAAGCTCCTAAAATCAGCCCGCAAGACCAAGCCCGCATCCTGTCCGAGGCGCTGCCGCATATGCAGCGCTACGACGAGGAAATCGTCGTGGTCAAATACGGCGGCCACGCCATGGGCCAGGAGGAATTGGCGCGCGACTTCGCCCGCGACATCGTCCTGCTCGAGCAGGCGGCGATCAATCCGGTGGTGGTGCACGGCGGCGGGCCGCAGATCGCGGCCATGCTGAAAAAGCTCGGCATCAAGTCGGAATTCGCCGCCGGCCTGCGCGTCACCGACGCCGCCACCGTCGAGATCGTCGAAATGGTGCTGGCCGGATCGATCAACAAGCAGATCGTCGGCTATATCAACGCCGCCGGCGGCAAGGCGATCGGCCTGTGCGGCAAGGACGGCAACATGGTGCACCGCGCGCAAGGTGACCCGCACCATCGTCGATCCGGATTCCAACATCGAGAAGGTGGTCGATCTCGGTTTTGTCGGCGAGCCCGACAAGGTCGATCTCACCGTACTCAACCACGTGCTCGGCAAGGAGCTGATCCCGGTGTTGGCGCCGGTGGCGGCCGCAGCCGACGGCGGCACCTTCAACGTCAATGCCGACACCTTCGCCGGCGCCATTGCCGGCGCGCTCAAGGCCAAGCGCCTGCTGCTGCTCACCGACGTCGAAGGCGTGCTCGACAAGGACAAGAACCTGATCCCCGAACTGTCGGTCGCCGACGCCCGCAAGTTGATCGCCGACGGCACCATTTCCGGCGGCATGATCCCCAAGGTCGAGACTTGCATCTATGCGCTCGATCAAGGCGTCGAGGGCGTCGTCATCATGGACGGCAAGGTGCCGCATGCCGTGCTGCTCGAATTGCTCACCGACCACGGGCTCGGCACCCTGATGCATCGCTGAGCGAAACGCAGCATCCGTGGCAGGTTGTTGTGAGAGGCCGCCGCCATCGGCGGCCTTTTGCTTTACCGCCTCGGACGGGTCTTCGTGCGCAAAAACCCTTTAATTATTGGAACTATTAAGCAGCCGGCGCGTCTGCATAGGACGGGACAACCGAATATCCCAGCCGCCACGACGACCGTGGCGCTGTCAGGCTTTCCACTTACCGAGAGATCATCACGATGACCAAAACATTCAGAACGGCTTTGTACGTCACCAGCACGTTGGCGTTTGGAGTAGCGAGCCTGTCCGCGCATGCGCAGGGCAATGGCCCCGGCGGAATGATGGGCGGCGGCAACGGCAGCAATGGATGGGGAATGGGTTACGGCTACGGTTGGGGAATGGGCGGATTCGGCGGGATCGGCATGCTTGTGCTGGTTTTGGGCATCGTCGGTATTGCCGTACTCGCAGTCCGTCGCCGCAATCCTTGATCGCGCCGGCGCGTCATTCACCTCCCCAAGAAGTGCTCGATGAGCGCGGTCGAAATTACATATTTCTCGGACGCCTTGTGCGTGTGGGCCTATATCGCGCAGGCGCGCGTCGACGCAGTCAAAGAAAAATTCGGCGACAGCGTGTCGATCGAGCATCGGTTCTGCTCCGTCTTCGGCGATACCGCCCGCAAGATCCCCACGACCTGGAAAGACAAAGGCGGATACGCGGGCTTCAACGCGCATCTGCGGCAGGTGGCGGAGAGGTTTCCCCATATCAAGGTTCACCCCGATGTCTGGCTGACGACGCGCCCTTCGACGTCGGCAAGCGCGCATCTGTTCATGAAGGCGGTCCAGCAGTGGGAGCACGAATCCGCAGCGGCAAGAAGCCAGTCCGCGGCGAGCCTATTCGAGCAAGTGGTGTGGGCATTCCGCTGCGCATTCTTCCGCGATTGCCGGGACATTTCTCGTTGGGACATCCAATGCGAGATCGCCAAGGCGCTCGGCGTCGATATCGCAGCCGTCGAGGAACGCATCCACAACGGCACCGCATTCGCCCATTTGGCAACGGACACCCAGGACGCCGACAAGATGCGCATCGAAGGCAGTCCGAGCTTCGTCCTCAACGAGGGGCGTCAGAAGCTTTACGGAAATATCGGGTTCCGTTTGTTGGACGCAAACATTCAAGAAATTCTACGCGCGCCGCGCAGCGACGAAGCGAGCTGGTGTTGACGCCCCTCTTTTGGCTGGTCTCCGGCGTCGTCATTACAACGCCGTCCGCCCGCATGCCTCGCTCGACGACAGGCCACCTGCACCAGGGGTCTTTGTGCCGGCATTATCCGCGGGGCCGGCCACGCTGGCGTTACCGCCAGCTCTAAACTAGCATTCCGCCTGGACCACCCAATACAGGCCGGTCAGGGGAGCGAACGACAATCTAAGGAACCCATGCGCTTATCTATTTGGATGGGAATCTTCATTGGCTCGACAATTGGTGGAATGATTCCTTGGCTGTGGGGCGATGGCATATTGTCATATTCGTCAGTTTTACTCAGTGCCGTCGGCGCTATTGTGGGGCTATGGATTGGATTCAAAGCGTCCGTTTGACGAGAAAATCCAAATTAGGACACGACCGGCCTCGGCACCCTAATGCATCGCTGAGCCGACCTGGTTTTCCATTTATTCGCGGCTGCGGACCCCCGGGCCCCGCCTATTCGCGAGGGCCGGCTCCGTGTAGGCTGCGTCCAACCCATAAAGCGATAGTGCATAGAAACGTAAGGGAGGTTCGCATGAAGGCTCGACGCTTAGGCATTTTGGCCGCCGGCGCCATGGCGGCCGCCATCGCGACCCCGGCAACGGCGCAAATCTATAGCGTCGGCACCGGCAAGCAGGGCTTCTTCACCTATTCGGCGGGAGCGGCAATCGCCAAAGTCGCCGCCGACGGCGGATTGAACCTGCGCGTCAAGCCGTTCGGCGGCAGCAGCGCCTATGTGCCAGGCGTTAACTCCGGCGAGCAGCAGTTCGGTCTCGCCAACGAGCTGGAAACGCATTACGCCGTCACCGGCCAGGCGATTTACAAAGACAAGCCGCAGCCGGATTTGCGCGTCGTCGCCGTGCTCACCCCGCTCTATTCGGTTTTCTTCGTGGCCAAGGATTCCCCGATCAAGACCATTGCCGATCTCAAAGGCAAACGCGTGCCGACCGGTTTCGCCAGTCAGCGCGTCATCGAAGTGCTGACCCAAGGAACGCTCGCCAACGGAAATCTGAGTTACGCCGACATCCAGCCGGTGCCGGTGCCGAACGTGATTGGCGGCGCCAGCGAATTTGAGCAAGGCAAGGCCGACATGTTCCTGTTCGCGCTCGGCTCCGGCAAAGTCGCGGAGGTCAACTCCAAGATTCCGCTGCGCGTGCTGCCAATCGATCATTCAAAGGATGCGATGGAGCGCTTGCGCAAGATTATCCCGGTTGCCTATGCCACTGAACTCAAGCCCGCCAAGGGCCGCGCCGGCCTCGACCAGCCGACCTGGGTCTATGCCTACGATTATCTGATACTGGCCAACAGCAAGGTGGCTGACGACGTGGTCTACAAGCTCACCAAACTGCTGCACGACCACAAGGCCGAACTGGCGGCCAATTTCGGCGCGCTCAACGGCTTCGATCCAAAACGCATGAACAAGGAAATGGATCCGGTTAAATTCCATCCGGGCGCCATCAAGTACTACAAGGAAATCGGCGAGTGGCCGCCGAAGAGCGGAAACTGAACGCGCAAAACGTCAAGTCCTGTTCGATCTGAACGGATCAAGCTCTCGTGCCAGACGAGGACCAGCAAGCGGCAGCGGGCCCCCAATCGGTGGGCGCCCGCTGGCTGATTGTTGTCGCCGCTAGCCTGCTGACGCTCGCCTCCATCGCCTTCGCGCTGCAATTCTACCGCAGCGTCGGACTGCTGCTGTACAACGAACAGTTCCTCGCCGGCATGATCGGGCTCGCCTTGGCGCTGGTCTATCTGACCCAGCCGGCGCGCCGAGGCGGATCGCACGCATCGATCCCCTGGCATAGCTGGCTGCTGGCCGCCGTCAGTCTTTTGATCGGCGTCTACATCGTCGTCCGCTATCCGACACTGTCGGAGAATATGGCGTCGCGGCCGATCGACGGGTTGATCGTCGCTTTCATCGCCGTGCCGCTGGTGATCGAGGCATTGCGCCGCGCCGTCGGCCTTTCGCTCACCTTTATCGTCCTGGTGTTTCTCGTTTACGCGCCGCTCAGCCAATACGTCCCCGGCGCGCTCGCCGGCCTGCCGGTCAGCGTCGCGCAGCTCGGCTACTACCTGGTGTGGGATTCCGGCAGCATGCTGGGCCTGCCGGTTCTGGTGGCGACAACCATCGTCATCGCCTTCGTGTTTTTCGGCGCCCTCTTGTTCGCATCCGGCGGTTCGGCGTTCTTCACCGACATCGCGCTCACTTTGATGGGACGCTACCGCGGCGGCTCGGCCAAGATCGCGGTCACCGCCTCCTGCTTGTTCGGCATGATCTCCGGCAGCGCAGTGAGCAACGTCGCTTCGGTCGGCGTGCTGACCATTCCGCTGATGCGGCGCGGCGGCTATCCCGCCCCGGTCGCCGCGGCGATCGAAGCGGTGGCCTCGACCGGCGGGCAATTGATGCCGCCGGTGATGGGCGCCGCCGCCTTCCTGATGGCGGAATTCCTGCAAGTGCCCTACCGCGACGTAGCGATCGCCGCCACGCTGCCGGCGCTGCTCTACTACTACGCTCTTGTTTATCCAGGCCGATCTGCTGGCCGCTAAAGACGGACTCACTCCGATCGAGGGCGAGAAAATCCCGCCGCTGCGGCAGGTGATCGCCCAGGGCTGGCACTTCGTGCTGCCCTTCGCGATGTTGATCTACGCGCTGTTCTGGCTCAACTGGTCGCCGGAAAAGGCGGCGCTCGCCGGCTGCGCCGTGCTGATGGTCACCGGCTCAACGCTCGGCTATGGCGACAAGAAGCTCAAACCGCTCGCTATCCTCGATGCCCTGCGCTCGACCGGCATCGCCTCGCTCGACCTCATCGTGATTACCGCAGCCGCCGGCTTCATCATCGGCGTGCTCAACATCACCGGCTTGAGTTTCGCCCTCACTTTGCTGCTGGTGCAAATCGGTTCCGGTCACCTATGGCTGCTGTTGTTCCTGGCCGCCTTCGTCTCGATCATTCTCGGCATGGGCATGCCGACGGTCGGAGTTTACGTGCTGCTGGCGGCGCTGGTCGCGCCGGGCATGGTCAAGATCGGCCTGTCGCCGATGGCCTCGCATATGTTCGTGATGTATTTCGGCATGATGTCGATGATCACGCCGCCGGTGGCGATCGCCGCCTATGCCGCCGCCTCGCTGGCGCATACCGACCCGATGAAGACCGGATGGATCGCCGTGCGCTTCGGCTGGATCGCCTTCATCATTCCGTTCCTGTTCATTCGCTCGCCCTCGCTGCTGCTGGAAGGCACGGTGATGTCCGTGTTGGCGGCGCTGACCACCGCGCTGATCGGGGTCTGGCTGATTTGCGCGGCCTTTGCCGGTTACGCCGTGCGCCCGCTCGGCATGCCGCTGCGCATCGGCTTTGGCCTCGCCGGCCTCTTGCTGTTCATCCCGGCCGACGCCATGCCGCATGGCGAGTGGACCGACATTGCCGGCCTCGCGCTCGGCGGCGTCCTGCTCGGACGCGAAATCTTCGCCACGCGGCTCAAACGGCAGACCGCCTGAGCCGACAGCGCGACGTTCATCCGCTAAAATTGCGCATGATTCGCCCGATTCACGGCTCCGCCTGGTTAGGCGGTTTTCTCATTCTGCTCATGGCGAGCCCGGCGCGCGCCGAACTGACGCTGTGCAATCGCACCAGTTACCGCCTGGACGCGGCGATCGGCCTGGAGAAACGCGCCAATGTGGCGACGCGCGGCTGGTTCCGCGTCGATCCCGGGCAATGCCGTCAGGTGGTGGACGGCACGCTCGATGCCGACTTGGTTTATGTGCACGCGCGCACGCCGCCGGTCTATGGCAGCGCCCCGATGCCGCAGAGCGGCCATGCCGACCTGTGCATTCGCGACGGCGATTTCGAGATCGCCAATGCGCGCGGCTGTCCGGTGAGCGAGCAAGCGCGTTTCACCGCCGCGCGGCCGTCCGACTCACCGAAAGGCCCGACCGTCAATCTGGCGGAAGAAGCCGACTACGACGACGCGCAGGCGCGGCTCGCCGGCATTCAGCGCCTGCTCACTATCGCGGGTTACGAGGCCTACCCGATCGACGGCGTTGACGGCGCCAAGACGCAGGGCGCGCTGGCGAAATTCCTCGCCGACCGCAAGCTGCCGGCGGACAGCGCGACCAAGCAGGATTTTTTCGACATTGTTGCTCAAGGCCGCCGGCAATCCGCAAGGCAAAGGCTTTTCCTGGTGTAACGATACCAAATATCCGGTGATGGCCGCGCTCGGCACCATCGAGATGGGACAGATCGTCACCCGCGGCTGGTATCGCGTGGCGGCCGGGCAATGCCTGCGGCCGGACCTGCGCGGCGAACCGCACCGGCTCTATAGCTATGCCGAAGCGGTCGACGGCAACGGGCGCGCGATCCGGCGCGGCGATGCGCCACTTTCCTGGGGCGGCGAGGTCGCGCTCTGCACCCGCGACGGCAAATTCGAGCTCGCCGACCACAAAGATTGCGCGGCGCGCGGTCTCAATACCGCCGGCTTTGCCGTTATCGATGTCAGCGGCCAGCCGTCGGCCACGGTGCATTTCAAGGAGCCATGAGCACTGCGCGGTAAGGGAACTTTGCCGCGAATCGCACGGTTTACCCGTAACCAATTCACATAACAGGGGAAATCGCGCCGGCTTTGTTGTTGTGCTAGACCGCCGGTCCGTGCGATCTTGCCGCAGGAGGCTTCGCTTAATGACCGACCGACCGACCCGGGTATTGCTCGTCTACCCGAAGTTCGTGCCGAATTCGTTCTGGGGCTACACGGAAGCGTGCAAGCTCATCGGTGCGCGCTATCCGGCCGCGCCACTTGGCCTCATCACGGTGGCCGCGCTGTTGCCGCAGGACTTGGGAATTCAAGCTCGTCAACTGCAATACCGAGGACCTCGAGCTTTCCGACATCGACTGGGCCGACATGGTGATGACCGGCGGCATGCTCAACCAGCAGCCGGACTGCTTCCGCTTGATCGAGCTGTGTCATGAGCACAACAAGCCGGTCGTGGTCGGCGGGCCGGATGTCACGTCGAGCCCGCATCTCTACAAGTCCGGCGGACTTCCAGGTGCTGGGCGAAGTCGAAGACGTCATTAAGGATTTCGTCGCCGCCTGGCAACGCGGCGAGCGTTCCGGCGTGTTCAAAGCCGAGAAATTCACGATCGACGTCAGCAAGACGCCGATGCCGCGCTTCGACCTGCTCAAGTTCGAGCACTACCTCTACATCTGCATCCAATACTCGCGCGGCTGCCCGTTCACCTGCGAGTTCTGCGACATCATCGAGCTCTACGGCCGCGTTCCGCGTACCAAGACCAACGACCAGATCCTGGCGGAGCTGCAGCACCTCTACGATCTCGGCTATCGCGGCCACGTCGATTTCGTCGACGACAACCTCATCGGCAACAGGAAATCGCTACGCATCTTCCTGCCTTTGCTCAAGAAGTGGCAGGAGGATCACGGCTACCCGTTCGAATTCTCGACCGAAGCCTCCATCAACCTCGCCGACGACGACGAACTGCTGGCCGCGCTCAAGGACTGCAACTTCTGGCTCGTCTTCATCGGCATCGAGAGCCCGGATCCCGCAACGCTGGTGGCGATGCGCAAGAAGCAAAACACCAAGCGCAACCTCGCCGAGAGCGTGCACAAGATCTACAGCTACGGCATCGCCGTCACCGCCGGATTCATCGTCGGCTTCGATACCGAAAAGACCAATATCGGGGATTCGATGGCCGCCTTCATCGACGATTGCGCGGTGCCGGTCGCGATGGTCGGCCTGCTCTACGCGCTGCCCGGCACGCAGCTCACGCGCCGCCTCGAGAAGGAAGGCCGCCTGTACAAGGGCCACGACATCATGCGCGAGGAGCGCGCCGGCGATCAGTGCTCGATCGGCCTCAACTTCGAGCCGAAGCGTCCGCTGCGCGACATTTTGACCGACTACAAGCGCGTGGTGGACACGGTCTACGCGCCGGAGAATTTCGCGCGGCGTCTCGAAAAACTCGCCACCATGCTCGACCGTAGCGACCGCCGCAACGTTCCGGTGGCCGGCGACCGCCGCGGCGAAACGAGCTCGGCCGAGATGACCCGCAACATCATCAACGCGGTGCCCGGCACCCGCGAAATATTCTGGAACACGTTCAAGACCATCGCCCGCACCAATCCCGGCGCGCTGCGCTACATCATGATCCTGATGTCGCTCTACATGCACCTCGGCCCGTTCTCGCAACGCGTGTCGGCCGAGATCGACCGCCGCATCAGCGAGATCGACGACATGCCGGCGAGGCCCATCGTCGAGCGCGCCGAGCTCACCGCCGCCGAATGATCGGACGGACGGACGGGCGCGCCGATCTTAAGCCATGACTCGCGAGCCCCGGACGCCGCGTGGCTTTGGCCAGGTCGACACCTGGGTGTTCGATCTCGACAACACGCTTTATCCGCATCATCTGCTCTGGCAGCAGGTCGACGACCGCATCCGCGCCTACGTCTCGGAATTCCTCAAAGTATCGAAGGACGAGGCGTTCCGCGTGCAGAAGGACTATTACAAGCGCTACGGCACCACCATGCGCGGCTTGATGTCCGAACACGGGCTCAACCCGGACGACTATCTCGAATACGTCCACCAGATCGATCATTCGCCGCTCGAACCCAATCCGGCGCTCGGCGCGGCGCTGGAAAAATTGCCCGGGCGCAAACTCATCCTCACCAACGGCACGCGCAAGCACGCCGACGCGGTGATGAAGCGGCTCGGCATCGAGCGGCATTTCGAGGATGTATTCGACATCATCGCCGCCGAGCTCGAGCCGAAGCCCGCGGTGCAGACCTATGAACGCTTCCTCGCCGTCCACCAGGTGGATGCCGCCAAGGCCGCCATGTTCGAGGACCTGGCGCGCAATCTCGAGGCGCCGCACGCGCTCGGCATGACCACGGTGCTGGTGGTGCCGGAGGGCCAGCGCGAGGTCTTCCGCGAGACCTGGGAATTGGAAGGGCGCGACGAGCCGCATGTCGACCATCTGACCGACGATCTTGCCGGATTTCTTGAGCAAATCGTCAGCCGGCGGCGCCCGGCTTGACATCGCCCGCCGCGGCCCCGACAAACCCGCTCGCAAACGAAGCGCCGGGAAGCTCCCATGTCCAACGACAAGCTCGCCAAAATCATCGACGACGCCTTCGAAGCGCGCGACAAGATCGGGCCGAAGACCAAGGGCGCCGTGCGCAAGGCGGTTTCCTCCGCGCTCGACTTGCTCGACAGCGGGCAGGCGCGCGTCGCCGAAAAGCAGGCCGACGGCCGATGGCACGTCAATCAATGGCTGAAGAAGGCCGTGCTGCTGTCGTTCCGCCTCAACGACATGAGCGTGATCCCCGGCGGTCCCGGCAAGGCGGTGTGGTGGGACAAAGTCGATTCAGCAAATTCAAGGGCTGGACACCGGCGCGTTTCCGTAAAGCGGGTTTTCGCGCGGTGCCGTCCTGCGTGGTGCGCCGCTCGGCTTTTATCGCGCCCGGCGTTATCCTGATGCCGTGCTTCGTCAATCTCGGCGCCTATGTGGATTCAGGGACGATGGTCGACACCTGGGCGACGGTCGGCTGTTGCGCGCAGATCGGCAAGAACTGCCACATCTCCGGCGGCGCCGGCATCGGCGGCGTGCTCGAACCGCTGCAGGCAGGCCCCGTGATCATCGAGGACAATTGTTTCGTCGGCGCGCGCTCGGAAGTGGCGGAAGGCGTGATCGTGCGCACGGCGCGGTGCTGTCGATGGGCGTGTTCCTCGGCGCCTCGACCAAAATTATCGATCGCGCGACCGGGCAAGTGCTGCAAGGCGAAGTGCCGGCCTATTCGGTCGTCGTGCCCGGCACGCTGCCCGACAAAAACGGCGGCCGGGCCGGCCTTTACTGCGCGGTCATCGTCAAGCGCGTGGACGAACGCACGCGCTCGAAGACCAGCATCAACGAGCTGCTGAGGGATTAAGGGCGGAAAGCCGATGACCGCCGACCCCCTCGCCCTTGCCCGCGATCTGGTGCGCTGCCCCTCGGTGACGCCGGCGGAAGGCGGCGCGTTGCAGTTTCTTGAGAAGACTCTGAAGGCGGCCGGCTTCACCGTGCACCGCATGACCTTCAGCGAGCCGGGCGCCGACGACGTAGAAAATCTCTACGCCCGCATCGGCACGGCCTCGCCGCATCTGATGTTTGCCGGCCATACCGACGTGGTGCCGCCCGGCGACGAGAAGGCCTGGACGCATCCGCCCTTCGCCGGCGAGGTGGCCGACAACGAACTCTACGGCCGCGGCGCGGTCGACATGAAGGGCGGCATCGCCTGCATGCTGGCCGCCGCGCTCGATCATCTGGCGGCGAACGGCGGCAAGCCGCAAAAAAACGACAAAGGCTCGATCTCGTTCCTCATCACCGGCGACGAGGAAGGCATCGCGGTCAACGGCACGCCCAAGCTGCTGCAATGGGCGGCCGCGCGCGGCGAGAAATTCGATCACTGCATCCTGGGCGAACCGAGCAACGTCGAAGCGCTCGGCGACACCATCAAGATCGGCCGCCGCGGCTCGCTCAACGGCCACCTGATCGTGGCCGGCAAACAAGGCCATGTCGCCTATCCCGACCGCGCGGAAAACCCGATCCGCGGGCTGGTGACGATTATATCGGCCTTGCAGGCCGAGCCACTCGACGACGGCAGCGCGCTGTTCCCGCCCTCGCATTTGGAATTCACTTCGCTCGACGTCGGCAACAAGACGGTCAACCTGATCCCCGGCGAGGCGCGCGCGCGTTTCAACATCCGTTTCAACGATACGCACACGCTCGAATTCGCTGAAAGCGTTGATCGCGCAGCGCGCGGCGAAAGCCGCCGGCGGCGCGATCAAATTCGCCCTGCAGTGGGAGCCGTCGAATGCCGGCGTCTTCGCGGTCAAGCCGGGGCCGTTCACCGACATGGTGAGCGACGCGATCGACAAGGCCACCGGGCGCAAGCCAAAGCTATCCACCACCGGCGGCACCTCCGACGCGCGCTTCATCTCGCAATATTGCCCGGTGGTGGAATTCGGCCTGGTCGGGCAGACCATGCATCAGGTCGACGAGCGCGTGCCGGTCGCCGACCTGCGCGCTTTGACCGCGGTCTACCGCACGATCATCGAGCGCTATTTCGCCGGATAATCCACCCGCATCAGATAGAGCCCGTCCGGCGGCGCCACCTGCGCGCAGGCGGTGCGGTCGCGCGCGGCCAGCACCTTCGCAAGATCGTCGGCGCTCCAACGGCCCTCGCCCACCATCACCAGCGAGCCGACCATGGAGCGCACCTGCGTGTGCAGGAACGAGCGCGCAGCGGTCGTCACGTTGACCGCGTCGCCGTCGCGCGCGACGGCAAGCACGATCGAGTGTTTTCACCGGCGACTTGGCCTGGCACTCGGAGGCGCGGAAGGTGGTGAAGTCGTGCTTGCCGATCAGCCGCTGGGCGGCGTCATGCATGGCCGCGGCGTCGAGCGGACGCGGCACCCGCCAGGCGTGGCCGGCGTCCAGCGCCAGATCGGCGCGGCGGTTGACGATGCGGTAGAGGTAGTGCCGCTTGACCGCCGAGGTGCGCGCGTTGAAACCCTCGGCCACCCGCTCGGCGCCGAGCACGGCCACCGCATGCGGCCGTAGATGAGCATTGACGGCGTCGCGGATCGTGTCGGGCTCCCAGTCCCGGCTCAAGTCGACATGGGCAACCTGGCCGCGCGCGTGCACCCCGGCATCGGTGCGGCCTGCCCCCTGTACCAACGTTTTTTCGCCCGAAAACGCCTCGATCGCAGCGGTGAGGACGCCCTGCACGGTCTCGCGGTCGGCCTGGATCTGCCAGCCGGCAAAGGCGGCGCCGTCATATTCGATGGTCAACTTGTAGCGGGGCACGATTGATTCACCTCAAATCCGTCCTTCGGCAGCTACCTATAATTTGTCCGAGGCAACCGGAGTCCCTTTTTATGAAGCGGGAATTCAAGAAACAAATCATAGACTTGCTCAATGAGCACCGCATCATGACGATTGCCACCAACCGTGCCGACGGCTGGCCGCAGGCGACCGTGGTCGGCTACTGCAACGACGGGATGGTCATTTATTGCATGATTTCCCGCGACAGCCAGAAATTCGCCAACATCATGCGCGACCCGCGCGTTTCGCTGGCCATCGCCAAGGACTACCCGCAGCCGCTGCAGATCAAGGGCCTGTCGATGGCGGCAACCGCCGCCGTGGTCACCGACTCCGGCGAGATCGATCATGCCGCGCAAATCCTGCTGCATCGCTATCCCGAATACAAAGTCATGCCGCGTCCCGACCCCGCCGCCGTGCCGACCCTGCGGCTGACGCCCGAAATCGTCTCCGTCCTCGACTATTCCAAGGGCTTCGCGCATAGCGATCTCGTACGCGTCAGCGAGGGCGATCTCGCCGAATTCATCGAAGCGCGCCGGCATCATTGGGCGGGATTTCACGCGGCCTGATTCACGCTAATCGCGTGCCGGCTTTGACCGCGGTGCCGCGCAGGAATTCTTCGGTGCTCATCGGCTTCTTGCCCTCACGCTGCACTTGCGTGAGCCGCACCGCGCCGTCGCCGCAGGCGACGGTCAGATGCTCGTCGAGCACCGTGCCGGGCGCGCCGCCTCCCTCGCCTTTGGTCGAGCGCAGCGCCTTGACGCGCACGCCATCCAACTCGAACCAGGCGCCGGGAAACGGCGACAGGCCGCGAATGTGGTCGTGCACCTCGCGCCACGGTTTCGTCCAATCGATGCGGGTCTCATCTTTGCCGATCTTGGCCGCGTAAGTGACGCCCGCTTCCGGCTGCGGCTTTAGTTCGAGCGTGCCGCGCTCGGCCGCGGCAATCGTGCGCAGCATCAGATCGGCGCCGAGCCGCGCCAGCGCGTCGTGCAGGTCGCCGGCCGTCATGTCCGCGCCGATCGGCACGCGTTCGGCCATGGCCATGGCGCCGGTGTCGAGGCCCTCGTCCATCTGCATGATGGTGACGCCGGATTCATGATCTCCGGCCATGACCGCGCGGTTGATCGGCGCCGCTCCGCGCCAGCGCGGCAGCAGCGAGGCATGCACGTTGAAGCAGCCGAGCCGCGGCGCATCCAGGATCGGCTTCGGCAGGATCAGCCCATAGGCGACGACCACCGCCGCGTCGGCCTGGTGCGCGCGGAAGGCGGCTTGCGCCGCTTCGTCTTTCAATGTCTTCGGCGTGAGCACCGGCAGGCCGAGCCGGCGCGCCTCGCGCTCGACCGGCGTCGGCACAAGATCGAGGCCGCGCCGCCCGCCGGGCTTTGCCGCGCGCGTATAGACCGCCGCGATCTCGTGCCCGGCTGCCGCCAGTTCGATGAGCGTCGGCACCGCGAAATCGGGCGTGCCCATGAAGATCAGGCGCATGCAAGCACTTTCTTCTTGCGCATGATCTTACCCGAAAACCGGTTCCCATTTTTCGGGATCATGCGCATTAGCCGATATGATGCGAAGGCTCTTTGTCCTCGGACAGCGGCGTGGCGGCTTCCGTCTTCTTCGCCGCCTTCTTGAAGCGCTTCATCACCATGTCGCGCTTGAGCTTGGAGATATAGTCGATGAACAGAACGCCGTTGGTGTGGTCGATCTCGTGCTGCAGGCAGGTGGCGAGCAGGCCGCTCGCCTCGATCTCGCGCGGCTTGCCGTCGAGGTCGAGATATTTGACGCGCACCGCCGCCGGCCGCTCGACCTCCTCGTAATATTCCGGGATCGACAGGCAGCCTTCCTCGTAGGTCGCTTTCTCGTCCGCTTTCCAGGTGACTTCCGGATTGATGAAGACCTGCGGCTGCTTGGGCTCGTCCTTCTTGGCCAGATCCATGGTGACCACGCGCTGCGCCACGCCGATCTGGATGGCGGCAAGCCCGATGCCGGGCGCCGCATACATGGTCTCGAACATGTCGTCGACCAGCGCGCGCAGCGGCTTGTCGACGGCCTTCACCGGCTCGGATTTGAGCCGCAGCCGCTTGTCGGGGAGGATGAGGATGTCACGAACCGCCATGGCCGCGATGTAAGGGCAAGGCGCGGCGCGGTCAATGCACGCCTTTGCGCCCTGATCCCCTTGAGCCATGGGCGTTATCGCCCTACCGTTCGCCCTTCGTTCGCAAGGCCCGTCGAATCAGGCTAGAAGCAGCGCAACCCTAGAAGAGCCCATGCCGGAAACCCTGCTCATCGTTCTTGCCCTGGTCATCGCGGCCGGCGTCGTCGCCATCATCGTGCTGCTGCTGCGCCCGCGCGCCCGGCGGCGGACCCGGCGGCCGAGCAGCGGCTGACCGAACTCAATGCCCGGCTCGAGGCCATGGGCAGTTGCTGGCACAACGCGCAAGCGCAATTGCAGCAGACCGTGAACACGCGGCTCGACGCGGTGACGCAAAACCTCGGCGAGTCGATGAAGACCTCGACCAAGAACACCACCGATCACCTGCAGCAGCTGCATGCGCGGCTGGCGGTGATCGACAGCGCGCAGAAGAACATCACCGATCTGGCCGCGCAGGTGACTTCGCTGCAAAACGTGCTCGCCAACAAGCAATCGCGCGGCGCCTTCGGCCAGGGCCAACTGGAAGCGATCATCGCCGACGTGCTGCCGAAGGGCGCCTATGAATTTCAATACACGCTGTCGAACAAGTCGCGGCCGGATTGCGCGATCTTCATGCCGGATTCCGGCCCGCTTGATCATCGACGCCAAATTTCCGCTCGAGGCGATGACCGCGCTGCGCGCGGCGCGACGACCGACGACGAGCGCAAATTGGCGATCGCGCGCGTCAAGCAGGACATCACCAAACACGTCACGGACATCGCTGACAAATATCTGATCCCGGGCGAGACCCAGGACATCGCGCTGATGTTCATTCCGTCGAGTCGGTCTACGCCGACCTGCACGAGCGTTCGACGACATCGTGCAGAGAGCGCAGCGCGCACGGGTAATGATCGTGTCGCCGACGCTGATGGTGATGGCGATCCAGGTCATCAAGCAGGTGCGCAAGGACGCCGAGATGCGCGAGGCGGCCGACCAGATCCGGGCCGAGGTCGGACACATGATGAAGGATGTCGGCTTGCTCGGCGACCGCGTGCGCAAACTGCAAAGCCATTTCGGTCAGGCCACAAAGGACATCGAAGACATCCTGATTTCGACCGGCAAGATCGAGAAGCGCGGCGGCAAGATCGAGGCGCTCGAATTCGACGGCGATACGGCAGGAGCGCCGAGGTCATCCCGCGCCGATCCGCAAGCTGGAGCCGGCGAATAAGCGCATGTATTAAGGGAGGAGCGCGAGGGGCGATGAGTGGCAGTGCTGCGGCATGGATCGGGCTCGCGCATGACCGCTTCGACCGACGACGCCCGATGACAGCGCACCGCACCGCCGCGCCCTCCTTCTCCGACGCGCTGGCGGTCTATCTCAAGCCGCGCGTGCTGATCGTGCTGTTCCTCGGCTTCTCGTCCGGGCTGCCTTTGGCGCTGTCGGGCGCGACGCTGCTGGTGTGGATGCGCGAAGTCGGCGTCGATCTCGGCACCATCGGCCTGTTCGCGCTGGTCGGCACGCCCTACACGGTGAAATTCCTCTGGGCGCCGCTCACCGACGCGCTCGACGTGCCGCTGCTGTCGCGCTGGCTCGGCCGCCGCCGCGGCTGGCTGGTGTTCACGCAGATCCTGCTGATGGCGGCGATCGTTTTTCTCGGCTCGACCGATCCGGCGCGCGCGCCCGGCCTGGTCGCGCTCGGCGCGCTGCTGGTGGCGACCGCCTCCGCCACGCAGGACATCGTGGTCGACGCCTTCCGCGTCGAAAGCCTGCCGGAGAACGAGCAGGCCGCCGGCATGGCGTCCTACGTCGCCGCCTATCGCATCGGCATGCTGGTTTCGACCGCCGGCACGCTGTTTCTGGTCAGCGCGCATCCAGGCTTCCGGCTTCGACAAGCAGGCGGCTTGGCATTGGGGCTATGCGGCGATGGCGGCGCTGGTGCTGATCGGCACCGCCACCGCCTTGCTCGCCACCGAGCCGGAGCGCTCGGTCGCCGCCGAAGCCGACGCATGCCGGGCAGAAGCCGTTCGCGCGCGTGGCCGAGGCCGCCATCGGCGCCTTCAAGGATTTTCTCGAGTTACGAGATGGCCTTCACGATGCTGGCCTTCGTGGTGCTGTTCAAGTTCACCGACGCGCTGTCCGGCGCCATGACCGCGCCTTTCGTCATCGATCTCGGCTTCACGCGCAACGAATACGCCGCGATCGTCAAGGGCGTCGGCCTGGCGGCGCTGCTCCTGGGCGGCTTTGCCGGCGGGTTCGTCGCGCGCGCGCTGCCGCTTTCGACGAGTCTGTGGATCGGCGCCATCCTGCAGGCCTCGGCCAATCTCGGCTTCTGTTGGCTGGCGGGCCGCGGCCACGACCTCGCCGCGCTCACCTTCGCCATCACGCTGGAGAATTTCACCAGCGCCATCGGCACGGTGATGTTCGTCGCGTACCTGTCGGCGCTCTGCCAGAACCCGCTGCACACGGCGACGCAATACGCGCTGTTGACCGCGCTCGCCGCCGTCGGCCGCACGTATCTGTCGTCGGGCGCCGGCTTCATCGCCGAGGGGACCGGCTGGGTGTGGTTTTTCGTCATCTGCGCGCTCGCCGGCCTGCCCAGCCTGGTGCTGCTGTGGTGGCTGCAACGGCACGGGCATTTCAAGCGGCTGGAGCCGAGGAAGAATTAGACCCGTCATCCTGAGGTGCGCGCCGAAGGCGCGCCGCGAAGGGCGACGGATTCAGGACGTGTACTCATAAATCCGCCATGTCCGCTTTGCCCTGGCAACCCATAGCGGACGACCTGCCGGATTGGCCACGTCAAAAAAATCTACGTTACGAAAAGGTCAAAAGCCCTTTGGCCGTGTTAGGATCTTCTTATCAAATCGCCGCAAATACGCGTATTGTTAGGACGTTTGTCAAACTTGAAGCGAAGCAAATGAAAATATTTTTACCGCTGCTGATCGGCTTATTTTCGTTGCCGGTTTCAATGTCGGCTTATCAGGCAATCGCACAAACGAGCGAGCAAGAAAACATTATCGCAATTAAGCTCTCAACGGAAATAAGCCGCGCCATCGAAAAACGGCAAGGAGGTCGTCAGCTACAGGAAAAGGTGATACGTCGGATGTCCGAATGCTCTTTTATGTTTGCGGTACTTGAGAAGAAAGATTTCAGCCAACAGGCAAAGAACGGTTTTACGCGCGCCCATAATATAACTCTGCACCTTGATTCCGATGATTTCGAATGGTATTAGTAGGGATCGTATCGAGCAAATTGCTGCACAAGGCCGCAAATCCTTCATAGAATTATCAAAGCGAAATGACAAAAAGGAACTCGACCTGTTGCTGAGAGACTGTCGTTTGGACGAAAACTCGGTGCGCTACCTAGTTAATTGAAAAAAGTGGCTCCGCGCCAGACGATCGAAAAAGTTCAGCGCGCATGGTTGTGCGATCCCCAACAAGGGCAATGAAGTTACCACAACGTCCGTTGTCGGCTGGCCTGCCTGATACAAAAGGCCCAAGTCATGTCGGGGGGCACTGAGATAAAAAAGCCGAAAGTAGTGCTTAGGCCCTACCCAGTCTGGTTGTCGGCGACTACCGGATAGGTGAGCATCGATCGAACGTTTCTTTAGCTCAGAGTGAAGAAAATGAAAATCATTTCACTGCTGCTGATCGGTATCGCTGTAATATTAAATGTCTCAATTGTGCGCGCTGAAAAATAGGAAGATACCAGACACGGTAGCCAGATCGACGTAGACAGCATCCGCAAAGCTGCCGACGGTATCGTCTATTATAATCAACGACGAAACAGGTCTGAAATTAAATCTAAATACGCGTTTGAATGCAAAAAACGAATTCAGGCCAAGACTCAATAAATCCACCACACGATAGCGGCAACAAGGCAGACGGAGGCGAGGAAGTTTCTGGCGAGCCTATCGTATCGGGTTGCGATGCGTCGGAAATCCTTGAGGCGGCAGAAGGCGTTCTCGATGCGGTGGCGCTGCTTATAGGATTTCTTGTCGAAGCGGAAGGGCTGCTTGCGGTTCGACTTGTTGGGAACGACGGGTTTAGTGCCGCGCTCGCTGAGCCATTGTCGCAATTCCGCGCTATCATAAGCTCTGTCGCCGAGCATCTTTCTGGCTTCTTTGGTGCGCCGGATCAAACGCTGGGCTGGCGGACAATCGTGTGCCTGGCCGCCGGTCAGCAGGACGGAAAGAAGACGGCCCTTAGCATCTGCGATTGCATGGATTTTCGTATTGCGCCCACCACGTGAGCGTCCAATCGCTTGGCTCTGTTCCCCTTTTTGCGCCCGAGGCCGAGCGATGCGCCTTGACGTGGGTGGCGTCGATCATCTGCGTCTGTGTCGATCGACCACGCGCGGCAAGTTCACGAAACAGCCGCTCCCACACCCCGCGTTCCGCCCAGCGCACGAAGCGATTGTAAATCGTTGTCGGCGGGCCGTATTCCGGCGGGCAATCGCACCACCGGCACCCGCTCTTGATCACATGCACGATGCCGCTGATCACGCGGCGGTCATCCACGCGGGCCTTGCCCCGTACGTCCTGGGGTAAACGCGGCTCGATCTGCCGCCATTGTTCGTCGCTCAGCCAAAATAAATTGCGTCGCATCGTCCCTGCTCCAAATCAAAACCGCAGAAATCGGCAACCAATTCAGCCAGCAACAGTTTTATTGGGTTTTGGCCCTAGTTATTATTCAATTACGGGCCCGAATTGGAAATCTTCCGGCAGCGCCGTAAAGCCTGGAACGATGGGCGGCGACCTCATGAATTTTGTCTGCTCCCGCGTGCGCTAGTGTTTGGCTATAAATCTCCAAATCCTCAAGGATACCAAGCCACGCCGAAGTTCCCATGGTGCAGTCAATTAAACTTTGGATGGTCATCAACACTTAGACTGTGAGGATACCCTACCACACAATATGGGATGCTGGCGGATGCCCGCTTTGGCATCGAATAACGGACACCAGAGGGTTTCTGCCAGGCTGTGGTTTGTCGCGCTAATGGCAGATATCGTTGAAAAACTCCACAAGTGTGGAGCTACCGGCATCGTCGGTTCTTTCGAGGCGATGCGGCCTACGCTGTTGCGAGGCGTTGGGGCCTTGCCGGGACGATCATCTTGGCGAGCTTGCGAAGGTTCTGGGCGGTAGCTGCGGGTAGGAATTCGTCTTTGGCTCCGGTCGGTCCGCGCAACCGCAATCGCCTGAGACCGATGATGCGTTTCAGGTGCGCGAACAGCATCTCAATCTTTTTGCGTTCCCGGCGCGACCGCTCATAAAGCTCTGTGCCGACCAGCGAGCGGACGACGTCCCGGGACTGCTCGAAGATACTCCGCGGGATTTTGCGGGTCGGCTCTTTCGGGCAACACCGGTTCTTCAGTGGACATGGCGTACAATCGAACTTGCTGGCCCGGTAGAGGACTTGATCGTCGCTGACGATCGTTCCGCGCGTGGTTAGCGTCTTGGCCGCCGGACAAACGTAGATGTTCCTCGCTTCGTCGAACTGGAAGTCGGATCGCGAGAATGTTCCATCATCGCGCCTGGATTTGTCCCAGACCGGGATGTGGGGCGCGATTCCCTTGGTCTTGACCAGCCAATCCAGCGAAGGGGCCGAACCGTAGGCGCTGTCGGCGGCAAGCCTCTCGGGTTTAAGCCCGAAGCGATCGGCGGTGCGGTCGATCATGGTTCTTGCGGCGCCAACCTCGGCCTGGCGGATCGCGCGTGTCGCCTCGACGTCGAGAATGACGGCCGTCTTCAGATCGATCAGGTAGTTGTCCGCATAGGCGAAGAACGCATGTCCTTTGTGAGCGCCGGTCCACTGTGCCGCAGGGTCGGCCGGAGAGATGAACTTCGGCACGGTCTCGCGGCCGCGCCCCATGCGGCTTGGTCCAGAGTGTCAAGATACTCCCGCACAGCACGACGGCTGGCGAGACTTCGCCAGTCTGTATGCTCTGCGCTGGAGACGGACCTCTGCTTGTTGGCATCAGCCGCGATCAGGCTAGCATCTACCGCAAATCCCTCGCCGCCGACCAACCCCTCCTCGATACTTCGGCTCACCACCGTTTCGAAGACATACCGGAACGCATCGCTGTCGCGGAACCGACCGTGCCGGTTCTTCGAGAAGGTAGAGTGGTCCGGCACCGCACCGTCCAGGCCGAGCCTGCAGAACCACCGATAGGCCAGATTGAGATGCACCTCTTCGCAAAGCCGCCGCTCCGAGCGGATGCCGAAGCAGTAACCGACCAGCAGCATCCGGATCGTCAGTTCGGGATCAACCGAGGGCCGGCCTGTCGTGCTGTAGAACGGCGCCAGATGCCGCCTCGACCCATCGAGATCGACGAACCGATCGATGGCGCGCAGCATGTAATCAGTCAGATTTTGGTCGTCCAACCGAAACTGATAGAACAAGCTCTCCTGCTTAATCAACCGATCGCCCATCATCGCCAGAGCCTCGCAACTTAGACTTCTGAGTCGAATAAATCAGGAGCAACTAACCGGAACAACAGATGAGTTTTTCAACGATATCGGCACAAAGCGGACACGAAGAAGTGCACCGCAAATGTCTGCTTTCGGGGGTAACACGGACATGGCGAATTTAGATTTAAGAGTACACGCCTTAGAACAACGTCCGCTGCTTGATCGCCGCCGATAGCGTGCCCTCGTCGAGATAATCGAGCTCGCCGCCGACCGGCACGCCGTGCGCGAGCCGCGTCACCTTCACGTTCGCCTCGTGCAACAGCTCGGTGATGTAGTGCGCGGTGGTCTGGCCGTCGACGGTGGCGTTGAGCGCGAGGATGATTTCCGTCACCTGCGGCTCGTGCGCGCGCGAGACCAGCGCGTCGATCGACAAATCCTGCGGGCCGACGCCGTCGAGCGGCGACAGCGTGCCGCCGAGCACGTGATAGCGGCTGTTTATGGCGTGCGCGCGCTCCAGCGCCCAAAGGTCGGCGACGTCGGCCACCACCACGATGATCGACTGGTCGCGCCTGGTATCGGTGCAGACCGTGCACGGGTTCTGCGTGTCGATATTGCCGCAGGTTTTGCAGATAACGATTTTCTCCATCGCGGTCTGCAAGGCGGACGCCAATGGCGCCATCAGCAATTCGCGCTTTTTGATGAGATGCAGCGCCGCGCGCCGCGCCGAGCGCGGGCCCAAGCCGGGCAGCCGCGCCAGCAACTGGATCAGGCGCTCGATTTCGGGTCCGGCGACGGCGGTGGGCATGCTTATTCGCTCATTCCGGGACGCGCCGAAGGCGTGGACCCGGAATCCATATATCCCGAGCCTGCGTTTGTGCAGCTTGCGGGTTCGCCGCTTCGCGGCGCCCCGTAATGGACAAAAATTTAACGGCGGTGGGCATTAAGACAGATTCATCCCCGGCGGCAGCGGCAGGCCGCCGGTCAGGCCTTTCATCTTTTCCTGCATGACGGCTTCCGCCTTGCGCCGCGCCTCGGCATGCGCGGCCACCAGCAGGTCCTCGACGATTTCCTTGTCCGACGGCTTGTAAGACTGTCGTCGATCTTGACGCCCTTGAGATCGCCCTTGGCGGTGAGCCGCACGCGCACCATGCCGCCGCCCGCCGTGCCTTCGACCTCGATGCGGTCGAGTTCGGCCTGCAATTCCTGCATCTTGGTTTGCAGTTGCGCGGCCTGTTTCATCAGGCCCATGAAGTCGGCCATCGTCATTCTACATCCTCTTCGTCGGCGGCGGTCGGCGTCTTCTTCCGGCGCGGCGTCGCCTCGGCCTCCGGCGCGTTCTGCGTCACGCCGATCACCTTGGCGCCGGGGAAACGGGTACAGCACCGCCTGCACCAACGGATCGCTCTGCACGCCGCGCTCAAGCTCGGCCTGCCGGTCGGCCGCCTGCGCGCGCATGGTGGGCGCGCCCTGCTCCTGCGACACCACCACGATCCAGCGCTTGCCGGTCCAGCCGGTGAGCTTGCGTTGCAGGTCGTGCACGAACGTCTTCGGCGCGCTCGCCTCGAGCGCGATCTCGAGCTGGCCGTCCTCGCAGCGCACCAGCCGCACGTCGCGCTCCAGCGCCATTTTGGCCGTGATGTCGCGCTTTTCCGCGGCCAGCGCGATCAAGTCGGCAAACGAATTGATCGCCAAGGTCGGCGCGGCCTGCTGCTGGCCGATCTCCGGTTGCTCGGCGGGCCGCGGCGATACCGCGGCCGAGGACCGCGTGCTGCCGCGCGGGGCGTCGTAACGCGGCGTGAAACTCTGCGCCGGCGCCGGCGCGGAAACCGCGCCGCCATTGCCTTGCGGGCGCGCCGGCGTGCCGCCCTCCTCGCTCAACGAACGCACCACTTCGTCCGGCGTCGGCAGATCGGCGGCATAAGCGATGCGCACCAGCACCATCTCGGCGGCGGCGACCGGGCGGCCGGAGGCCTGCACTTCGCCGACGCCCTTGAGCAGCATCTGCCAGGTGCGCGACAGCACCCGCATCGACAGGTCCTTGGCGAAGGCGCGGCCGCGCACGCGCTCGGCTTCCGACAGCGACACGTCGTCGGCGACCGTCGGCACCACTTTCACGCGGGTGACGAAATGGGTGAATTCGGCGAGATCGCTCAAGCACCACGCCGGGATCGGCGCCGATGTCGTATTGCTCGCGCAGTTCGCTGAGCGCGGCGGCAACGTCGCCCTTCATCAGCGCCTCGAACAGATCGACGATGCGCACGCGGTCGGCAAGGCCGAGCATCTGCCGCACGTCTTCCGCGCGTACCGGGCCTGCGGCATGTGCAATCGCCTGGTCGAACAGCGAGAGCGAATCGCGCACCGAGCCTTCCGCCGCGCGCGCGATCAGCGCCAACGCGGCCGGCTCGACCTCGATCTTCTCCTTGCCGGCGATGCCTTCCAGATGCTTGACCAAAAGCGCGGCGTCGACCCGGCGCAGATCGAAGCGCTGGCAGCGGGAGAGCACCGTCACCGGCACTTTGCGGATTTCGGTGGTGGCGAAAATGAACTTGGCGTGCGGCGGCGGCTCTTCCAGCGTCTTCAACAGCGCGTTGAAGGCAGCGCCCGAGAGCATATGCACTTCGTCGAGGATGTAGACCTTGTAGCGCGCCGACACCGGCGCATAACGGATGGCGTCGTTGATCTGGCGCACGTCCTCGACCGAATTGTGCGAGGCGGCGTCCATCTCCAAGACGTCGATGTGCCGGCTCTCGATGATCGCCTGGCAGTGCACGCCCATCTTGGGCATGGCGATGGTCGGCTGGGTGACCGAGCCGTCGGGCAATTCGTAATTGAGCGCGCGCGCGAGGATGCGCGCGGTCGTGGTCTTGCCGACGCCGCGCACGCCGGTGAGGATCCAGGCCTGCGGGATGCGGCCACTCTCGAATGCGTTCGAGATGGTGCGCACCATGGCGTCCTGGCCGATCAGGTCGTCGAAGCTGGCGGGGCGATATTTGCGCGCCAGCACGCGATAGCCGGCGTCCTCGGCGGCGGCGCCGAGGGCCGGATCGGTGGGTTTCGCGGTTTCGCTCATCGTGCCATCCGACCGGCGGCCGCGCATACGGCGCTAGAGGCTAAACGGAAATTAGTGGGAGGCTGACGAGCGACCCGATCCGTGCTCGTTAGGGCTGCTTCCTTCCGGATCTGACCCGGTTGGCGAGTGGCTCGTCCACCGCCAACCTCCCGAGGACCTATATCGGGCGAAAGGGGGCGGAAAGCAAGGCGAAGCCCGGCGGCCTGTGGGCGGCCATGCACCCAGCCTTTCCGTCGTCATTGCCGGGCTTGACCCGGCAATCCATGATGGCGATCCACGCAGAAGACCTCTCGTAGGGTTTGCCGCGTGGCGATTCTTCATGGATGCCCGGGTCAAGCCCGGGCATGACGCCGAATGAACAGCGAATCGACCTGGTCCCTCCACCCGCAGCTTGCCGCCGACACGGTTCCGGTCGGCGACCTGGCGCTCGCGCGCGTGCTGCTGGCGAACGACGCCAACTATCCTTGGCTCATTCTGGTGCCGCGCCGGCCGGGGCTCGTCGAACTCATCGATCTGGAAGAAAGCGCACAAGTCCAACTGCTGGGCGAAATCGCCGCCGCGGCGCGCGCGCTCAAGGCGATCACCGAATGCGACAAGCTCAACATCGCCGCGCTCGGCAACCAGGTGCCGCAACTGCACGTGCACGTCATCGCGCGCCGGCACAGCGACGCCGCCTGGCCGAAGCCAATATGGGGCGCGGCGCCGGCGATTGCGTATGACGAGACGTCGAGGCAGGGGCTGCTGGCCGCGTTGCGCAAACGCCTCGCGATCGCCGCTCAGGCGTAAGGCGTGTACTGCTTTTCCTCGACGAAATCGGATTTGAGCAGAAGATTGATCTCGCGCTTGAGCGCGGCGCGCTTGTCGTTGTTGCGGTAGACCGCGCGCGCGAGTTCGACGAACTCGGCGTCGAAGACGTTCGCCGCTTCCTTGGCGCGGATGCGGTCCTCGATGTCCCACAGGCTTTCGTTGATGGCGGCGAGGCCCTGCTTCAAGCCGGCGAATTCGGCCGGCGGGTGCAACGTCCGCAGCGCCTCGTTCAGCGCGGCGAGTTCGCGCTCGACATTGGCGACGGCGGCGGGCGCATGCAGACGCCGCTCCTTGATCTCCAGGATCGTGAGCTTGTCGACCAGTTCGCCCCAGGAGACCTCGACGGCCGGCATGCGCATTCCCGTTGTTGCTGAATTGGCGTCTACTTACTGGTTGGCGGGCGGCCCGACAAGCGCCCGCTTGCCCGGTTGGATGCGGGCCGGGAATTCTGATAGCAAGACCGCGCCTTTCATTCGTGGAGCAAAGCCGTTGCCGCCGCCGATGCTGCCGCCGCGCCCGCGCATCCTGGTGGTGAGCCTGCGCCGTATCGGCGACGTCTTGCTGACCACGCCGCTGATCCGCAGCCTCAAGCGCGCCTGGCCGCAGGCGGCAATCGACGTGCTGGTGTTCGACGGCGCCGCCGGCATCCTCAAAGGCAATCCCGATATCGATCGGATCGTCGCCATGCCGGAGCGGCCGGCCGCTTTCGCGTCATTGAAGCTCGTCGCGCAACTGTTTCGCCGATACGATCTGGCCATTTCGACGCAGACCGGCGACCGGCCCACGTTCTTTGCCTTCGTCGCCGGGCGCCGGCGCGCCGGGCTGACGGCGACCGACGGATTCTGGCTGGGCCGGGCGATCAAAAAGCGCCTGCTCCATGACGGCGCCGCCAGCGTCGACAATATCCACCGCGTCGAGCAGATGCTGCGCCTCGCCGATGCGATCGGCATCGCGCGCGTGCCGGAGCTCGTCTGCCCCGCCGCGGCCGAGCCGAAAGGGATCGCGACCGGCGATCGCTACGCCGTCATCCATGCCGCGCCCATGTTCCGCTACAAGGAATGGTCGCGCGAGGGCTGGCGCGCGCTCGCCGCCGGACTGACGCAGCGCGGACTGACCGTCATCGCCATCGGCGGACCAAGCGACGACGAACGGCGCTATCTCGACGGCGTCTGGCAGGGCGTGCTGCCGGTGCATCAAGTGCGCTGGCCGGAGACGGTGGCGCTGCTCAAGCGCGCGCGCGTCTATGTCGGGCCGGACACCTCGGTGACGCATCTCGCGGCGGCGGCCGGATGTCCGACGGTGGCGCTGTTCGGCCCGATGGACCCGCGCGTCTGGGGGCCGTGGCCGGTGGGCGGGCTTGCCGAACCGTGGGCGGCGAGCGGAACCGTGCAGAACCGCGGCAATGTGTGGCTGGTGCAGAACCCGCTGCCCTGCCTGCCCTGCACCTTCGAGGGCTGCGAGCGCCGCATCGACAGCCACAGCGTGTGTCTCGACGAACTCCAAGCCGCGCAGGTGCTTGCCGCCGTCGACCGGGCGCTGGCCTGACCGCGCATTGCACTCATCCGGTCCCCGTGCGAATTTCCTCATCAATGTCCCCTCGCCCCGATCTCGGCCCCAAACCGCGTCTTGGCTACACGCAAAACCCGCTGGCGCGCGCCGCCGAGCTGCGCGGCGACCATGCCGCCATGACGCGGTTCGCGGCGCAGCCGAACGCCGGCGCCTATGTGATCGGCGGCGACCATATCGTCATGAAGCGCGGCACGCCGCTCGACCAGCCGATGTTCACCATGGCCGAAGCGCGCGCGCTCGGCGCCACGGGCGAAATCGTTTTCCTCGGCCTGCTGGGCGACGCCGCCCGCTTCGGCTACGGCATCGAGCCGGCTGCCGCCGAGGCGCTGAAAGGCGCGCGACGGCTTCCACGTCACCGATCTGCGCTCGATCGCGGTGCGCGGCCTGGTCGAGCCCGAGCACCTGCCGCCGATCGCCGAGGCCAAGGCGGTGCTGCATTGGCATCTGCGCCACCGTTTCTGCGCCAATTGCGGCGCGCCGACGGTCGCCGTGCAGGCCGGCTGGAAGCGCGATTGCCCGCAATGCAAGGCGGAACATTTCCCGCGCACCGATCCGGTGGTGATCATGCTGGCGAGCGCGGGCGACCAGTGCCTGCTCGGCCGCTCGCCGCGCTTCGTGCCCAGCATGTGGTCGTGCCTCGCCGGTTTCATCGAGCCCGGCGAATCGTTCGAGGACGCGGTGCGCCGCGAAACGCGCGAGGAAGCCGGCATCGCCTGCGGCCGGGTAACCTATTTCCAATCGCAACCTTGGCCGTTCCCCACCTCGCTGATGATCGGCTGCCACGCCGAGGCGCTGACCCGCGAAATTGTGGTGGACCGCGAGGAACTCGAGGACGCCCGGTGGTTTACCCGGGCGGAAGTCGAGGCCATGCTGTTGCGCAAGCACCCGGCCGGCCTGACCGCGCCGCCGCCGGTGGCGATCGCACATCACCTCATCCGCGCCTGGCTGGAGAACGAGATCGGCTTTGACTGAAGCGGCGAGGGCAAAAAAGCACCGAGCATCCTGTGCGCCGGCGGCGCCGTGCAGGACATTGTGATGCGGGTGGACAAATTCCCCGACTCCGGCAGCAAGGTGCAGGCCTCCGAATTTCTCATCACCAGCGGCGGCCAGGCCGGCAATGCCGCGGTCGCGGTGGCCCGGCTCGGCGCCAGGACCAGCTTCGCGGGCGCGCTCGGCGGCGATGACGACGAGGTCGCCGACCGCATCGTCGGCACTCTCACGCGCGAGCACATCGACTGCCGCGGCGCGGTGCGCGTGCCTGGCGCGATTTCGTCGGTATCGCTGATCCTGGTCGACGCCAAGGGCGAGAAGATGATCGCCACCCGCCGCGACCAGGGCCTCGGCAAGGTCGTGCCGGCGGACGCCGCCGCGCTGGTGGCGGCGGTCGATGTGGTGCTGCTCGACAATCGCTATCCCGATTTCGTCACGCCGATCTGCGCGGCGGCAGCGGCGCGCGGCATTCCGCGCGTGCTCGATCTCGACCGGGCGGCGCCGCTCGACGATCCCCTGCTCATGGCCAGCACGCATGTGATCGCTTCGGCCGAGGCCCTGCGCGGCAGCGCCGGGGCGAGCGATTTTGCCGCCGGCCTGCGCAAGCTCGGCGATCGCTACAAGGGCTTTCTCGCAGTCACCGACGGACCCGACGGCGTCTATTGGCTCGACCGCGGCGATGTCCGCCACATGCCGGCCTTCAAGGTCAATGCCGTCGATACACTCGGGGCCGGCGACACGTTTCACGGCGGCTTCGCCTTCCGCCTGGTCGAAACCGGCGACGTGGTCGAAGCCATGCGCTTTGCCGGCGCCGCCGCCGCCATCAAATGCACCCGCTTCGGCGGTTTGATGGGCGCGGCGACGCGCGCCGAAGTCGATGAATTTCTGAAAGCACATCCCGTCCCCGCCTCATCCTGAGGAGCGGGCGCAGCCCGCGTCTCGAAGGATGGGGCAGCCACCCGATCTCGGGTTTACCCGAGATCGGCATGTACGGGCGCAAGTCGGCTATAGCCGACTTGCGATGTTCGAGACGCATCGCTTCGCGATGCTCCTCACCATGAGGCCGATTGAGGCTATTTCTTCGACGGACAGGGCGCGCCGCAGGGTGCGCAGGCGCCGGCAAAATCTTCCGGCGAGACCGCACGGCCGCTCGACGGGCTGACCAGATGGTTGCCGACAATCGCGACCAGGCCGAGCAGCACCACGGCGATGTAGACCTTCCGCATGGCGTTATTCTCTCGACAGGCCGAACAGCGGGCGCAGCCGAATGCCGATCAGGCAGCCCGGCAGCGCCGCGGCAAACCAGACCCAGCCGTGCAGCGAGCCGGAGGCGACGCCGCCGACAAAGGCGCCGATATTGCAGCCAAAGCCGAGCCGCGCGCCCCAGCCCATCAGCAGGCCGCCGACGCCTGCGGCGACGAGCGATTTCACCGGCGGCCACGCGGTCGTGGCAAAGGGCTTCGCGGCGGCGGCCGCCGCCATGGCGCCGAACAACATGCCAAAGTCAGTGAGGCTCGAGGTGTCGGAGAGCACGGATTCGCTGAGCGCGTGCTTGGGGCCCGGCCATTGCCAGAACGCGGCATGCGAGAAATCGAAGCCGAGCGCGCTGGCGATTTTCGCGCCCCACACCGTGTAGCCGAAGGTGACGCTCCAGGGATGTCCGCCGGCGATGAACACGGCGATGCATAACAGGCCGATTGTCGTGCCGCCCAACACATAGCTGCGTGACGGCGTGTAATTGGCGCCGCGCCTGCGCGCGACGGCGATAATGAGGACGGCCGCCAGCGCGAGGCTGGCGAGCGTTGCCGCCAGTCCGCCCCAGGGGCCGAGATAGTCGGAAGCGAGCACCGGATCGATGCCGCCGAGCGCGAGAAACGCAGGCAGCGACAGGCTGCCGGCGACGCTGCCGACGACAAAGAATGCCAGCGCGATCAGCATGCGCCCGGAGCCGCCGCCGGCGGTGTAGAGCGTGCCGGAGCCGCAGCCATTGGCGAGCTGCATGCCGATGCCGAAGGTGAAGGCGCCGACGATGAGCGATGCGCCCAATGGCGCGATGGCGCCGCCGAAATTCTGCTTGAGCGCCGCCACCGGGACGATGACGACCGCCGCGACCGCGATCACGATCAAGCCGCCGATGAGGCCGCCCGCCTCCCCGCGCGTGAGGAAGCGCCGCCACGACGCGGTGTAGCTGAATTCAGCTTTCAGGAACGCGATGCCGAGGCCGAAGCCGCCGAGGATCAGCGCCGCCGAGGCGGGCTGGCCGTCGAGCAGCACCAATGCGAGCAGAATCGCGGTGGCCGCCAACGCGAGACCAAGGAAAAGTCGGTCGATGCCGACGCCGGCGCGCGCATCGGGCGCACTCAACGCTGCGGTGGACATGGCGTATCACTCGGACGGTTTCCGCTCGTCCCCGCGAAAGCGGGGACCCAGCACTGGATTCCGCTTGCGCGGGAATGAGCGACGTTAGGGCACAGGCCTGAGCCGATGTCAGGAGCCGAGGCCGAGCTTCTTCTTCAGGTCGTCCCACTTGGTGCGCTCCGATTGGAGCGGACGCGAGGCATTGCTGGTCCATTCCACCATCGAGCCGGCATAGAGCCGCGCCTGCTGGCGGCCGAGCAATTCGTGCAGCACGAACCAGTCGGTCGCCGCCCAGTGGCCGGTGTTGCAGTAGGCGACCGTCGCGCCCGCCGGCAGCTGCGCCGGCAATGGCGGCGAGCTCCGCCTTCGGCTTCAGCTTGTTGGTCGCCGCGTCGTAGAACTTGGCGCTGTCGATATTGAGCGCGCCGGGAATGTGTCCGTAGGCTAGAGCGGCCGGCGCCTTCTCCTTGCCGAGGAAGAACGAGACCGGACGCGCGTCGAGGAGCGTCGCGCCGCCGTTCTTCTCGATCGCCTCCACGTCGGAGGCGAGCGCGAGGATGCTGTTGTCGATGCTGGCGGTGAAGATCGCCGGCGACGGGCGCTTGCGCGCCGGTGGCGAGCTTGTAGCCCGCCGCTTTCCAGGCGGCGAGGCCGCCATCGAGGATCGAGACATTGGCGACGCCGGTATATTTCAGCGTCCAATAAGTGCGCGCGGCGGAGCCGAAATCGAGCACGTTGACGCCGGCCGGCACCACGACCACGTGGCTATTCTCGTCGATGCCGAGATCGCCGATCAACTTCTCCAGCTCCGGCGTGGTCGGCACCATGAACGGTACGTTGTGGCGGGTAACGCGCCAGCCGGCTTTGTCGTAGTCGCTATGCACGGCGCCCGGGATATGCCCCTGCGCGAAGGCTCTCCGGCTTGCTGCCGTCGATGGCCGAGCGGATGTCGAGCACAACCAAATTCTGATCGTGCAGATGCGCGTTGAGCCAGGCCGGCGTGACCAGCGGCTGGCGGTCGGCTGCCGCGGCAGGCGCGGCGATCAGCAGAACGAGTGCGAGGCCGGCGGCAAGCCGGCGCAGCGTGGCGGGAAATGCGACGGGGAAAATTTTTGTCATGGGTCTTGGTCCGGGTCGAAACGATGCCGCGTGGGCGGCGAGAGATTGCGCTTGAAATAGAATATTTTTCTCTGTAGATACAGATGGAAGATACAAATAAGAAGATTATTCCAATATATGCCGCTGACTTAGGCCAGCGGTTCCAAGTTTCAAGGAAAACAGAGAATGGACGCCATCGACCGCAAGATCCTCGCCGTGGTGCAAGAGGACGCCTCGCTCTCGGTCGCCGAGATCGGCCACCGCGTCGGCCTCTCCTCGACGCCGTGCTGGAAGCGGCTGCAGCGGTTGGAGGCCGACGGCGTCATCACGCGCCGCGTGGCGCTGATCGATCCGGAAAAAATCGGGCTCGGCATCACGGTGTTCGTGTCGATCGAGACCGGCGACCATTCGCAGGACTGGCTCAAACGCTTCGCCGAGACGGTGGGCGCCATGCCGGAGGTGATGGAATTCTACCGTATGGCCGGCGACGTCGATTACATGCTGCGCGTCGTCGTGCACGACATGCCGGACTACGACAAATTTTATAAGAAGCTGATCGCAACCGTCCCGCTCAAGAACGTGACGTCGCGTTTCGCCATGGAGCGGATCAAGTCGACCACCGCGCTGCCGATCGTCGAGGCGCGCTGAACACGGCGTTACGAGCAGGCGATCCCGTTATAGTCCGGCGTGGTGATGCGCGGGCTCATATACATGTGGTCCGACAGCGTCAGCGTGCCGCTGATGGTGTAGCCGACGATCGGCGTATAGGCGTAGGAGACCTCGCTGTAGATCAGCTGCGTGTTGGCCACCGCGAGCGCCGTCGGAATAGTCATCGTGCCCGACTGCGCCGTGCCGTTGCGCGTGGCGCTCCATTTCACCTTGACGTTCTTGTTGGCGTCGATGTTCAGGCACGTCACCGTCATCTTCAGATTGGCGGCCGAATAAGGCGCGATGATCGCGCTCGATGCGTCGAAAATATTGGTCATGTCGCCGGTGCTGATGGTGGTCGCCTGCGCCGTCAAGTTGGAGAGCGCCGCGGCGGTCAGGCTGACCTTGCGGTCGGCGCCGACGCCGTCGGAAATTTCGGCGCAGCCGAGATAGAGCCCGATCATCACCGGCGCGATGAAGGCGAATTCGACCGCCGAAACGCCGCGCCGGTCGCGCCCGAAGCGCCGGATTGCCCGCGGCATCGAAGAAGTCATCGCCTGCATGACACGCAGCCTCATCAATAGGGTTCGTTACGGAACACCGACGTCGCCACCAGGAGACGATAGTTGCCGTTCAGGTTGGACAGATTGCTGCCGAGCAGCGACACATAGATCGGCCATTGATAGTAGAGCGACACGACCACGATGTTGCCTTGCTTGCCGGGGTCGTAATCCATCTTGGTGGTGTCGAACTGACCGTTGGCGACCGGCGAGGCGGTGTTGACGGACGAGAAGTTGGTATAGGTCTTCACGTCGACGTAGACGCCATTCGCGCAGTTGAACAAGCCGCCGGCGAGAAAACTGCAGACTTGGGTCTTGAAGTCGTCCTTCGAATAGCCCGCGTTCTGCGCCTGGCCGGTCATGATCAGACGGCCGGCTTGGGTGGCGGCGTTTTCCAGCGTCTGGCTGGCGAAGAACACCAGCGCCGTTTCCAGGATGGCGAAGGTCAGCGCCAAGAACGGAACCGCGATCAAAGAAAATTCGATGGCCGCCGTCCCGTCCTGCCGGCGGACGAAACGTCGCGCTACGCGCACCGGCAGCAGCCGGGGCAAACGGGCGGCGATTTTGTTTCGAATGCGCTCGAGCATGGCGACCTTCGGAATTGTTGAAAGGTGCCGAGACACCGTGTCAGGTCATAACAAAATCATGTTGTTGAATTGTTGCATGCCATGCATGGAATACGGGCGATCGCCTTAAGCGGCCGCTAACCATGTCGGCAGGCAGGATGCGGCGGAATGACCCGCCGGCGCGCTCAGTGCGGTTGGACGCTGGTCTGCGCCTGGCCGGTGCGCGCGCCGCTCTGGCCCAGCGTGGCGCTGAAATAGCCCGGTGAATCGCCGAGCGTGATGCGGCGTTCGCATTCCGGCGCGCAGCTGTAGGATTCGCGCTCGATGCCCTTGTAGACCACCACCAGATCGTGGCCGGACGCGCCCAGCACGCGCACGTGCTTGTCCATCACCACGAGGCCGTTGCGGTCGAGCGCCAGCAGATTGGTGGCGCCGTAGCCTTTGCCGGTAATGACCAGAATGCCCCCGGTTTGCAGGGCGGCGTCGGCGATCAGCGGGTTGCCGATGACCACGGTGGCGACGCGCGCCGGCAGCTTGAGCACCTGCGCCTGGTCGACATTAACGGTGACGGTTTCAGTTCGGCTTGCGCCTGGGCGCCGAGGGTGGCCGCGAAAAGGATCGTCCAGGCCCAAACGCGGAAAAGTCGCCTGCGACGCGCGAACACGGCCCACATCGAAATCTCCAACTCACACCACGCTACAAGTCACGCACTTTGGCCCGCCGCCACGGCGGCCGGCCGATCAAGAGTTGACTGCAAATTGGTGAACGAAGTGCAAAGAGCGCCGGCCGCGGCCCGGCCTACTGGCGGAACGGGTAAAGCATCTGGGCGCCGAAGCTGTGCGGAAAAGTGCGGTCTTCGATGCCATAGGCATCCGGCAGCTCGTTCTCCGGCATATAGAAGGTGCCGAACAGCAGATCCCAGATCGGGAAGGTGCCGGCGAAATTCATGTTGCCGCCGCGATTGGGCAAGGTGTGGTGCCAGCGGTGAAAGACCGGACCGGCGATCACGTATTTGAACGGCCCCAGCGTCCAGTTCAGGTTGGCATGCACGAAGGCCGACGAGGCGGTGGTGAACGGACCGACCCACAGCATCACATTCGGCGAGATCCCGGCCAGCAGCAGGGCGACGTCGACCATGACGGTGCCGAACAGGATATTGACCGGATGAAAGCGCGCCGCCGAAATCCAATCGACTTCCTCGGACGAATGATGCACCGCGTGGTACCGCCACAGGCTGGCGCCATGATAGAGCCGATGAAACCAGTACAGCAGGAAATCCGACACGACCAAGAACGTGATCGCCTGCGCCCAAAGCGGCATGGCGGCGAGCGGCCCGAAGCCGTTGTCGTAGAACTTGATCAGCGCGTCGGCGCCGTGAATGTTGAAGATATAGGCGGCGCCCATCACCATCAGGCCGATGCGCACGAAGCGCGCGCCCAGCGGGATGAGGAACCAGTAGCAGACGTCGGTGACGATCTCGCGTTTGCGCCACCAGGGATGGCCGGGATTGCAGGCCGACCACTGGGTCAGCAGCGCGAATACAATGCCGAGCCCGATCGAGATCGGCACGATTTTGATCACGGTCTCGCCGGCAACTTGCAGGACGGCTAGGAATTCGCTGAACATGACTCGAGACCTGGCTGCAACGGAAATCCAGTCAATCCGGTATCGGGGGTCGCAGTTAAGATCGGGTGTATGGCGCGCGTCGGCGGATAAGGCCGCGGGCCGTTTTTGGCTTGTCGGCGCAAGATGGCGCAGTGCAGCGACTGTCTCACCATAGTATTGCTGGGAAAAGCGGTGACCGATTAGGCCCGGATTCTAGGGCGAAATCACTGTCTTGGCTTCAGGCCTTACCGTATACATTAAGAATACAGCACCATTATATCGAGCATAAATCTGATTAATTACTTATTAACCGTGATATTCTTCAAACAATAGCTTATTAACTACATCATATGCCGCCATGAATACCTAGTGTTTCTACGAATGTATTAACCGGCACGCAAGACCTCACTGATACGGTGCAGCCATGGTTCAGAAGGGGTCGGAGCTAATCCGGTCTCCTGGATCAGCTCAGACAGCCACGTGTGGATCAAGGAGCTAGCCAATGAAGAACCTCTTCGTGCGTTTCGTGAAGAACGAATCCGGCGCGACCGCCATCGAGTATGGCCTTATCGCCGCCGGCATCTCGGTCGCGATCATCGCGGTCGTCAATGGTCTTGGCACCCAGTTGAACGCCAAGTTCACCAGCATCTCGACCCAGCTCAAGTAATCGAGATCGCCTACATTGCTTTAAGGGCTCCGGCCGGTTGGCCGGAGCCTTTCGTTTTTCTGCCGCCCGTTTGACCGGCGTTAAAGATCGCGCGCTAACCGAACTGCAAGCTTGCCCGGCGTAGTTTGACGCGAGGCGGCCGAATCGCAGGCAAGGACGACGATCATGCTGACCGACGGTATCAGGCTTTTTTTGTTCCCGGCCCTGATGGCGTTTGCCGCGTCGAGCGATCTTTTCACCATGACCATCTCGAACCGGCTTTCGCTGGCGCTCACCGGCGGCTTTTTTCTGCTCACCATCGTCACCGGCATGAGCCTAGCCGCCATCGGCATGCATCTGGCCGCCGCGGCGCTGGTGCTGGTCGTTTGTTTCGGCTTCTTTTCGCAAGGCTGGATCGGCGGCGGCGACGCCAAGCTCGCGGCCGCTACCGCGCTCTGGTTCGGTTTCGATTTTCTCTTGGATTACCTGGTCTATGCGTCGCTGTTCGGCGGCGTATTGACGATTTTACTGATCCAGTTCCGCAAATTGCCGCTGCCCGGCCCGCTCGCCCGGCAGACTTGGATCCTGCGCCTGCATGAAACCGGCGGCGGCGTGCCTTATGGCATCGCGCTCGCCGCAGCGGCCCTCGCCGTCTATCCAAAGACCGGCTGGATGCCCGCGTTCGGTATCTGAAAACCAGATCGGACGCGTCGCAAGAAAATATTAACTCGATTTAGTCACCGCTGCTTAACCATACCTTGACCTTTAGCTGTTGAAATCCGGTGCAAGCGGTCGCACTGGCCGCCATGTCGATTACGCGGCCGACCCGGCCGTCATGTCACGGTGAGAGTGAAGCGTATGAAAGCCGCGCGTCTTGTTGTGCTGACCGTCGCCATCGCAGCGGGTGGAGTTGCCGCCATGCTGGCTGGCCGTTCGGAAAAGCCGACGGAGGTTAAGGCCCCGGAGGCTCCCAAGATCGCCTCGGTCGAGGTCCTGGTCGCCAAAGCGGACATCCCGGTCGGCAAAGCGGTTTCGCCCGGCGACGTGCAATGGCAGGAATGGCCGGTGAGCGCGGCCAGCGGCAATTTCATCCGCAAGACCGACCGCCCCAACGCCATCGAAAAACTATCCGGCTCGATCGCGCGCGCGCCCTTCGTCGGCGGCGAGCCGATCCGCGAAGCCAAATTGGTGAACGCCAACGGCTCCGGCTTCATGGCCGCGATCCTGCCGTCCGGCATGCGCGCCATATCAACGCAGATTTCGCCGGAGACCGGCGCCGGCGGGTTCATTCTGCCGAACGACCATGTCGACGTCATCCTGACGCGGCGCGAAAGCAACGCCGATAAAAACGCCGGCAGCGGCGGCGGCGATTCGCACAGCAGCGAAACGATCCTCACCAATGTCCGCGTGCTGGCGATCGACCAGAACGTGCAGGAAAAGGACGGCCAGAAGGTCGTGGTCGGCAAGACCGCGACGCTCGAATTGACGCCGCGTCAGACCGAGACGCTGGCGCTCTCGCAGCAGCTCGGCACGCTGTCGCTGGCGCTGCGCAGCATTACCGATGCGACGCACGACGCGCCGCAAGCGGAAGAGAAATTGGGCGGGCGCAAAGCCGGCGTGAACGTGGTGCGCTTTGGCGTCGGCACGATGACGACACCGAAATGATCGAATGAGGGGAAACGGGGACATGGCGATAAGGACCTTGATCCGCGCCGCCGCGCTGGCGGCACTCGCTGCAAGTGCGGCCCTGACGCCGTCGGCCCCGGCCACGGCGGCCGACCCGCAGCATGTGCCGGTGATCCGGGTGGCGGCAAGCGAGGCGACGTCGCGCTTCATTCCGCTCGGCATCGGCAAGTCGGTCGCCATCGACCTGCCGGCCGACATCAAGGACGTGCTGGTCGCCGACCCCAAGATCGCCAATGCGGTGATCCGCTCCTCGCGCCGCGTTTACATGATCGGCGTCGCGATCGGGCAAACCAATATCTTTTTCTTCGACGCCAACGGCAAGCAGATTGCCGGCTTCGACATCGCGGTGACCCGCGACCTCAACGGCGTGCGCGCCGCGCTCAAGCAGACGATGCCGGATGCCGACATTCGCATCGAAGGCGTCGGCGACGGCATCATGCTGTCGGGTAGCGCCGCCAGCGCGGCGGAGTCGCAGCATGCCTACGATCTCGCCTCGCGGCTGGTCGGCGACGGCGCCAAGGTGGTCAACGGCATCACCGTGCGCGGCCGCGACCAGGTCATGCTCAAGGTGACGGTGGCCGAAGTGCGCCGCGACGTCATCAAGCAACTCGGCATCGATCTCTCCGGCACGTTCAATTACGGCACCGCGGTGGTGAACCTCAACACGCAGAATTCCTTTTCCGCCACCGGCCAGACGCTGAGCAACACCGCCTTCGGCGGCAACTGGAAGAACGTCACCGCGACGCTGCGCGCGATGGACCGCGCCGGCGTGTTGCGCACCCTGGCCGAGCCGAACCTGACCGCGATTTCCGGCGAGACGGCAAGCTTCATCGCCGGCGGCGAGTTTCCCATCCCCAACGGGCTGTCGTGCGACACGACCAAGTCGCCGCCGGTCTGCCAGGCGCAGGTCGATTTCAAGAAATTCGGCGTCAGCCTGGTGTTCACGCCGGTGGTGCTGTCGGAAGGCCGCATCAGCCTGAAGGTGATGACCGAAGTGTCCGATCTTTCGACCGACAACGCCTTGACCCTGGCGGTGCCCGGCTCGACGCAGACGCTGACCATCCCCTCGATCAGCACGCGCCGCGCCGAGACCACGGTGGAAATTCCCTCCGGCGGATCGCTGGCTTTGGCCGGCATGATCCAGCAGAAGACCAAGCAGCAGATCAACGGCGTTCCCGGCCTGATGCAGCTGCCGATCCTCGGCAGCCTGTTCCGCAGCCGCGACTACATCAATAACCAGACCGAGCTGATGGTGCTGGTCACGCCCTATATCGTGCACGCGGTGGCGCAGAAGCAGTTGTCGCGCCCCGACGACGGCTTCGCCGATCCCAACGACCAGTCCACCGCGCTGCTCGGCCGCCTTAACCGCATCTACGGCACCGACCACAAGGCGGAGCCCGCGCGCGAATATCACGGCAAATACGGATTCATCCTCGATTGAGCGGCATGGAGAGACGATCGATGACAGCCATTCTCACGAACGCCGCCAAACGCCGGAGCGCCACGGCGCTGCGCGTATTGGCGGTCGTCGGTCTCGCCACGTCGTTGGCCGGTTGCTACTCGTCGCAACGCTTCGCCGAGCAGCCTTATCCCACCGATTACCGCGAACGCCATCCGATCACGCTGAAGGAACGCCAGCACACGGTGGAAATCTTCCTCGGCCGCAATCGCGGCGGGCTGACGCCGCCGCAGCGCGCCGACGTGCTCGCGTTCGCCCAGCGCTGGCGGCACGAGGGCACCAGCGGCATCGTCGTCGATATCCCGCATGGCGGCCCGAGCGACCGCGCCGCCGCCGATTCCATGCGCGAGGTGGGGTCCATCCTCGCCGCCTCCGGCGTGCCGCGCAACGCCGTCTACCTGCGCACCTACAAGTCGTCGGGCTCAGCGCTCGCCAGCATCAAAATCCACTACGCCAAGCTCGTCGCCGAGGCCGGCCCGTGCGGCCGGTGGCCGAAAGATCTCGGCATCGGCCCGGATTCCTCCTACACCGAGAACCACCCCTATTGGAATCTCGGCTGCGCCAGTCAACGCAATCTCGCCGCCATGGTCGACAATCCCGCCGACCTGGTGCAGCCGCGCGGCGAAACGCCGGCTTATTCCCCGCGCCGCTCGGTATCGATCGACAAGTACCGCAAGGGTGAAAACCCCTCCGGCCTCTACAACGGTTACGACAAGGGCAAAATCAGCGATCTCGGCAAATGATAAAACACGCATCACAAGTAGCAGTCGCCGAAGACGTGTCGATGCCGGCGGCGCCGGCCCAGACCGCCGCCGCCGACGAACATATCGCGCCCGCGCCGCGAGTCTCGGTGCAGGCCTTCTGCGAGACGGTTGAAACCGCCGCCGCCGTACAGGCGGCCGGCGAAGACCGCCGTCTCGGCAAGGCGCATGTGAAAATCCAGATGGGCGGCGTCGCCGCCGCGGTCGAGGCCTATCGCTCCTCGCCGACGCCGAACGTCATCCTGCTCGAGTCGGAAAACCATTCCGACGAAATCCTGCACGGCCTCGACCAGCTCGCCGAAGTCTGCGACGCCGGCACCCGGGTGATCGTGGTCGGCCGCGTCAACGACGTGACGCTTTACCGCGAGCTGACGCGGCGCGGCGTCAGCGACTATCTGATCGCCCCGGTCGGCACCATCGACATCGTGCGCGCGGTGTGCGGGCTGTTCTCGGCGCCCGACGCCAAGCCGGTCGGCCGCGTCATCGCGGTGGTCGGCGCCAAGGGCGGCGTCGGCGCGTCCACCGTCGCGCACAATATCGGCTGGGCGATCGCCCGCGATCTCGTCGCTCGATTCGGTCGTCACCGATCTCGACCTCGCCTTCGGCACCGCCGGCCTCGACTACAATCAGGACCCGCCGCAGGGCATCGCCGACGCGGTGTTCTCGCCCGACCGCATCGACTCGGCCTTCGTCGACCGCCTGTTGTCGAAATGCACCGAACATCTGAGCCTGCTGGCGGCGCCGGCGACGCTCGAGCGGGTCTATGATTTCGGCGCCGACGCCTTCGATTCGATCCTCGATTCGCTGCGCGGCACCATTCCCTGCGTCGTGCTCGACGTGCCGCATATGTGGTCCGGCTGGACCAAGCGGCTCCTGGTCGGCGCCGACGAGATTCTGGTGGTCGCCGGCCCCGATCTCGCCAATCTGCGCAACGCCAAGAACATGGTCGACCTGCTGCGCGCGGCGCGGCCGAACGACCATCGCCCCTATTACTGCCTCAACCAAGTCGGCGTGCCGAAACGGCCGGAGATCACGCCGGCGGATTTCGCCAAGGCGCTGGAAGACCAGCCGCTGGCGGTGATCCCGTTCGAGCCGCAGATTTTCGGCACCGCCGCCAACAACGGCCAAATGATCGCCGAGGTATCGAAGTCCCACAAGACGGCGGAGATGTTCCGCCAGTTGGCGCAGGTGCTGACCGGGCGCGCCGAGGCAAAGCGGTCGCGCGGCGGCCTGCTGTCGCCCTTGCTCGCCAAACTGATGAAACGATAGAGCTGAAAATCGTGCGGAGTGCGTAGCCGTGTTCGGTAGGCGGAGTGGAACATCTGAAGCGCGCGTCGCGGCTGCGGAGCCGGCGGCGCCGAACGCCGCGCCGGTGCAACCGGGCGCGGTGCCCAAGCCTGCCGCCAGCGCGGCGATGGAAACCGGCCGCGCCCCGATGCCGTCCGACGGGCTCGGCGCCCCGTTGGTTTCCGCGCCGGCCCCGACCCGCGCGCCCTCGCCGATCAACACCGTTCCCACGTCGGTCGACTCGCGCCGCTCGGAAACTTATTACGAGGTCAAAGGCATCATCTTCGGCGCGCTGATCGAGGCGATCGATCTGGCGCAGCTCGCGCGGCTCGACGCCGACTCGGCGCGCGAGGAAATCCGCGACATCGTCAACGAGATCATCGCGATCAAGAACATCGTGATGTCGATCTCCGAGCAGGAAGAACTGCTCGACGACATCTGCAACGACGTGCTCGGCTTCGGCCCGCTCGAGCCGCTGCTCTCGCGCGACGACATCGCCGACATCATGGTGAACGGCTCCGGCACGGTCTACATCGAAGTCAAAGGCAAGATCCAGAAGACCGGCATCCGCTTCCGCGACAACCAGCAACTGCTCAATATCTGCCAGCGCATCGTCAGCCAGATCGGCCGCCGCGTCGACGAATCCTCGCCGATCTGCGACGCGCGCTTGCCGGACGGCAGCCGCGTCAACGCCATCGTGCCGCCGCTGGCGATCGACGGCCCGGCGCTCACCATCCGCAAATTCAAGAAGGACAAGCTGACGCTCGACCAGCTGGTCAAATTCGGCACCATCACCGAGCAGGGCGCGGAAATCCTGCGCATCATCGGCCGCAGCCGGGTGAACTGCCTGGTATCCGGCGGCACCGGTTCGGGCAAGACCACGCTGCTCAACTGTCTCACCCAGTTCATCGACGACGACGAGCGCATCATCACCTGCGAAGACGCCGCCGAATTGCAACTGCAGCAGCCGCACGTGGTGCGTCTGGAAACGCGGCCGCCGAATCTCGAAGGCGAAGGCCAGGTCACCATGCGCGACCTGGTGCGCAACTGCCTGCGTATGCGCCCTGAACGCATCATCGTCGGCGAAGTGCGCGGACCCGAGGCGTTCGATTTGCTGCAAGCCATGAACACCGGTCATGACGGCTCGATGGGCACGCTGCACGCCAACAACCCGCGCGAGGCGCTTTCGCGTCTCGAATCGATGATCACCATGGGCGGCTTCTCGCTGCCCTCGCGCACCATTCGCGAGATGATCACCGCCTCGGTCGACGTGGTGATCCAGGTCGCCCGCCTGCGCGACGGCTCGCGCAAGATCACCCACATCACCGAGGTGATGGGGATGGAAGGCGACGTCATCATCACCCAGGACCTGTTCGTGTTCGACATGTCGGGCGAGGACGCGCAAGGCAACATCCTCGGCCGCCACCGCTCCACCGGCATCGGCCGGCCGCGCTTCTGGGATCGCGCCCGCTACTACGGCGAGGAAAAGCGTCTGGCGACCGCGCTCGACGCCGCCGAAGCCGCCAACGAAGCCATGCGGGTCTGAGCCGGGGACACCATGCAAACCATCGCTCTGTTCTTCCTGGCCTCCGTCGCCGTCGGCGGCGTGGTCTGGGTTTTCGTCTATCCGATCCTGTCGGGCGAGCGCAAAGCCGAACAGCGCATGGCCAACGTCGCCAAGGCGGAGCCGGCGGCGCGCGCCACGCGCGGCCAACCAGAAATCCCGCCGCGACGTCATCGAAAATACCCTCAAGGAGTTCGATGAGCGCCACAAGAAGAGCAAAAACGTCCCAATCGCGGTGCGCGTCGCGCAGGCCGGTTTGCGCTGGTCGAAGCGGCAATTCTACCTGATTTCGGCCGGCATCGGGGCGGCGATGTTCTTCTTCGGGCTATTCACCGGCGGCGGCCTCACCGTCGCCGCCGTGCTCGCCGGCGTCGGCGCCTTCGGCTTCCCGCGCTGGCTGCTGTCCTATTTGAAGAAGCGGCGCGAGAGCAAATTCCTCAATGCGTTTCCCGACGCGGTCGACATCATCGTGCGCGGCGTCAAGGCCGGCCTGCCGCTGCTCGACTGCCTGAAGATGATCACGACGGAATCGCCGGAGCCGGTGAAGTCCGAATTCCGCGCCATCGTGGAAACCCAGGCCATCGGCATGCCGCTGGGCGAGGCCTGCGGCAAGCTCTACGAGCAGATGCCGGTGCCGGAAGCGAACTTCTTCGGCATCGTCATCTCGATCCAGCAAAAGTCCGGCGGCAATCTGGCCGAGGCGCTCGGCAATCTTTCGCGCGTGCTGCGCGACCGCAAGAAGATGAAAGCCAAGATCCAGGCGATGTCGCAGGAAGCGAAAGCCTCCGCCTCCATCATCGGCGCGCTGCCGGTCGCGGTGATGACCTTGGTCTACGTCACCAGCCCGAACTACATCTCGCTTTTGTGGACCGAGCCGCTCGGCCGCGTGATGCTCGCCGCATCCCTCGTGTGGATGTCGATGGGCGTGTTGGTGATGAAGAAGATGATCAATTTCGACTTCTAGCGCGTGCGCACGGCAAGGACGTAGGATACCGATGCTCGATTTTCTGATCGAATCGCTCAACACCAAGACGCTGACGATGGTGTTCGCCGCCATCGCCGCGGTCGCCACCGTGTTGACGTTGACGATGCCGCTGGTGTTCGCCGATTCGCTCGGCAAGCGCATGAAGGCGGTCGCGGTTGAGCGCGAGAAAATTCGCGCGCGCGAGCGCGAACGCATGGCGCAGGCGCAACAGAAGGTCAATCTGCGCCCGTCGGCGAAGCAGTCCATTCAGGCGATCGTCGACCGCTTCAATCTGAAAAAATGGGTCGGCCAGGAAGAGGCGCGGCTCAAGCTGGTGCAGGCCGGCTATCGCGGCCAGGCGCCTTACGTCACCTACCTGTTTTTCCGCATGGTGACGCCGGCGGCGGCGGCTTTGTTCACCGCGGTCTATATCTTCGCCATCCTCGATTTCCACCAGCCGGCCATGGTCAAGCTCGGCATCTGTATCGCCGCCGCCTATATCGGCATGCACCTGCCGCTGATGCTGCTCAAGAGCAAGATCCAGAAGCGGCAATTGTCGATCAAGCGCGCCTTTCCCGACACGCTCGACCTGCTGCTGATCTGCGTTGAATCCGGCATGTCGATCGAAGCGGCGTTCAAGAAGGTGAGCGACGAGGTCGGCTCGCAATCGGTGGCGCTGGCCGAGGAACTCACGCTGACCACCGCCGAACTGTCCTATTTGCCGGATCGCCGCCAGGCTTACGAGAACCTGGCCAAGCGCACCGACCTCGACGGCGTGAAATCGGTCTGCATGGCGTTGCAGCAGGCGGAACGTTACGGCACGCCGCTCGCCAACATGCTGCGCGTGATGGCGCAGGAAAACCGCGACATGCGCATGTCGGAAGCCGAGAAGAAGGCGGCCGCGCTGCCGCCGAAGCTGACCGTGCCGATGATCCTGTTCTTCCTGCCGGTGCTGTTCATCGTCATTCTCGGCCCGGCCGCGATCAAGGTCATGGCCATCCGCTGACGCGGGCGGCGCGCTATCCTTAAATTATTGACGTTGCGAGCGAGCGCTCAGCTTCCGGGGTCTGGCGGCGGCACGTAAGGCTGCCCGCTCGTCTTCGACCAGGCGCCGCGCTGCGCCAGCATCTGCCGCAGATAGCCGACATTGGCGGCGGCTTCGTCCGGCGGCAGATCCTTGCTGGCGATTTGCTCGGCTTCCGCGAAGCGGCCCTGCAAGCCGATGACCAGCGCGAGATTCTGCCGCACCTTGGGCGCCGCATTGGGCCGTCGCCACCGCCTGGCGCAGCGTCGCCTCGGCGCGTTTCAAGTCCTTGGTCAGCGCGTAGGACAGGCCGAGATTGGACAGGATCGAGGGTTCGTTGGGCACGATCTTGAGCGCGGCCGAATAATGCCGCTGCGCCTCGGCGTGGCGGCCGAGCTGATCGAGCACCGCGCCTTGCGCGTTGAGGATGCGCCAGTCCGGATTGTCCGGCGTATGCGCGCGGCTGAGCACGTCGAGCGCCTGTTGGTAGTCGCCGACATCGGCCAGCGCGCGGCCATAGGCGCCGAGCAGCGGCATGTTGTGCGGATTGCGGATCGAGGCCTGTTCGAGCACGGCGACCGCCTGGGCGCGCTGTTCGGTGGCGCGCAGCGCCCGGGCAAAGGCGATGGCCGCGTCAGGGTCTTCCGGATGTTCGCGGTAGCGGGCGCCCCAGACCTCGGTCGCGCGCCGCCAGTCGGCGTCGCTGCGCGGGGCATCGCTGGAGCCGACCGAGCCGGTGATGTCGTCGCCGGTGGTCTTGCAGCCGGCCACCGACAAAGCGAGCACCGCCGCGACGGCGGCCGTGGCAAGCAGATGGGCGGCGCGGGCCGTTCTAGGACGCATGGGAATCCGGAGGCTGGCGTTCCAGCGGCATTCCCCGAGCAATAAAACGTTAACCCTAACGAGTGGTTAACTTGTATTCTGGCCCGGCCAGCCGAACTAAGATCGCGCCATGGACCTAGGCCTCTCCCCCGACGAAACCGCGCTGCAGGCGCGCGCCCGCGACTTTTCGCTCAATGTGGCGCGGCCGCGGGCCGCCGCGATCGACCGCGACGGCGAATACCCCTGGGACATCGTCAAGGCGCTGGGCGAAGCCGGCTTCCTCGGCATGACCTTGCCGAAGGCGCTGGGCGGCCAAGACCGCTCGTATCTCGACGCCGTGCTGGTGATCGAGGAAATGGCCAAGTCCTGCACGGTCACCGCGCGCATCGTGGTCGAGACCAATATGGGCGCGATCTCGACGGTGATGGCCTATGGCAGCGAGGCGCAGAAGAAACTCGCCGCCGGGCTGGTGCTCGCCGGCGACAAGCCGGCGATCTGCATCACCGAGCCGGAGGCCGGCTCCGACGCGCTGGCCATGACGACGCGCGCCGACAGACGCGGCGACGTGTTACATCATCACCGGCAAGAAACACTGGATCACCGGCGCCGGGGTGTCGCGCCTGCATCTGATCTTCGCGCGCGTGTTCGACGAGCGCGGCGAGGACCTCGGCATCGGCGGCTTCCTCGCCGTGCGCGACCAGGCGAAAGGCCTGCGCGTGGGAAAACGCGAGCAGACCATGGGCCTGCGCGGCATGCCGGAAGGTGAACTCATCTTCGAGAACCTCGAAGTGCCGGCCGCGATGGCGGTGCTGCCGCCGTCCGGTTTCCGGCGCGGCTTTGCCGACCTGATGAACGCCTATAACAGCCAGCGCGTCGGCGCCGGCACGGTGGCGATGGGCATCGCCGGCGGCGCGCTCGAACACGCGCTCGCCTGGGCGAAGACGCGCGAGCAGTTCGGCCGCCCGATCGGCGAATTCCAGGGCCTGCAATGGATGCTGGCCGACATGCAGACGCAGCTCACCGCGGCGCGGCTGATGCTCTACGCGGCGGCGCGCTCGCGCGGGCCCAAGGGCAGCGCCTTCCCCGACCCGATGCTGTCGGCGCAGGCGAAAATCTTCGCCTCCGAGAGCGCGATCAAAATCGTCAACGACGCGCTGCAACTGTTCGGCGCGCGCGGCTATTCGCGCGAATTGCCGCTCGAACGCATGGCGCGCGACGTGCGCATGTTCACCATCGGCGGCGGCACCGCGCAGGTGCTGCGCACGCTGGTCGCGTCGAAAATGCTGGGCTGGAAGCTGCCGCAGACGCGCGACGGCTATGCACCCAAACCTTCCCCCTCGCCTTCCTTGCGCGACGCCGCGGAGTAGACATGCATCCAATGTTCGCCAGAGCCGATGACGCGGCGACGATCCCGATCCTGTTCGTCAATGCCGCCACATTCGACGGCGTCGTGCAGAAGATCGACGAGCGCGAGCAGGTTTACATCCGCGCCACCGGCTACGAACCAAAGGCCGGGCGTCACCTCATCGTGCCGAAAGCGGACGGCACCTTGGCCGGCGTGTTGTTCGGCATCGAGGCGGCGGACGCGCCGGTGAAGGACCTGTTCCGGCCCGGGCAACTGTCCACGCTGCTGCCGGCGGGCACTTACCGCTTCGCCAACGCGTCGCATGACGCGCGGCTGGCCGCGCTCGCCTTTGCGCTCAGCGCCTATCAATTCACCCGCTACCGCAAGGCGGAGGCACGCCAAGTGCGATCTGGTGATCCCCGACGGCGTCGACGGCGACGATCTCAGCCGCATCGTCGAGGGCGTGAGCGCTGGCGCGCGACCTGATCAACACGCCGTCGAACGACATGGGCCCGGCCGAGCTGGAAGAGGCGGCGCGCGACGCTCGCCAAGCAGCACGGCGCGGCGATTCATGTCACCAGCGGCGACGCGCTGGCCAAGGAATTTCCGCTGGTTGCCGCGGTCGGCGCCGGCTCCGCGCGCACGCCGCGGCTGATCGACATCACCTGGGGCAACGACGCCGACCCGAAGATCACGCTGGTCGGCAAGGGCGTGTGTTTCGATACCGGCGGGCTCGACATCAAGACCGACACCGGCATGCTCAACATGAAGAAGGACATGGCCGGCGGCGCCACCGCTTTGGCGCTGGCGCACATGGTCATGGCGCGCAAGCTGAAAGTGCGGCTGCGCGTGATTATCCCGGCGGTGGAGAATTCGATCTCCGGCACCAGCTTCCGCCCGCGCGACATCTACAAATCGCGCAAGGGCATCAGCGTCGAGATCGGCAATACCGACGCGGAAGGCCGGCTGGTGCTGGCCGATGCGCTCACGCTTGCCGACGAGGACAGGCCGGCGCTGCTCGCCGATTTCGCCACGCTCACCGGCGCCGCGCGCGTCGCGCTCGGGCCCGACGTGCCGGCGGCCTTCACCGACGACGACGCGCTCGCCGAGGAGCTTGCGCGCCATGCCGCGGCCGAGAACGACCCGCTCTGGCGCATGCCGCTGTGGCGGCCCTACGAGACGATGCTCGATTCCAAGGTGGCCGATACAAACAACGTAAGTACCGGCGGCCAGGGCGGCGCCATCACCGCGGCGCTGTTCTTAAGCAAGTTCGTGGCCGCCAAATCCTGGCTGCATCTCGACATCTTCGCCTGGACGCTCGCCGCCAAGCCGGGCCGGCCGGAAGGCGCCGAATTGCAGTCGGCGCGCGCGCTTTATGCGCTGCTCTGCGCGGTAGCGCAGCTGATACACCTTGATAGTCATGCTGATGATGGTCGCGCTCGACCCCCGCATCCATCCGTTCCGGCCCGAGCTGGCGGCGGACTATCTCAAGGGCCAGGTCGAGGCCGCGCGTTTTGTCGAAGGCGTGCGCCACCAAGTGATCGAACCGATCGTCGATTTGCGCCGCGCGCCGTCGCACGAGGCGCGGCTCGACACGCAGGCGCTTTTTGGCGAGCGCGTCATCGTCTACGAGACGACCGGGGAAGGCTGGGCCTGGGGCCAACTGAAGGCCGACGGTTATGTCGGCTGGTTGTCGGCCAATGCGCTTGCGACAGCCGGGCCACGCGCCGACGCACAAGGTGTCGGCGCCGCGCACGCTCGCCTTCCCTGGGCCCGACATCAAACTGCCGCCGATGATCGCGCTGCCGATGGGCGCCCGGCTCGCCATCGCGCGGCAGGACGAGCGTTTCGCCGTCACCGCCAATGGCTGGCATCTGCCGGCGGTGCATCTTGCGCCGATCAAGGCGCGGCTGCCGGAATACGTTGCCGTAGCCGAGGAATTCCTGCACGCGCCTTATCTGTGGGGCGGCAGGACTTCGCTGGGATTGGATTGCTCGGCGCTGGTGCAGGTTTCGCTGCAGGCGGCCGGCATCGCCTGTCCGCGCGACAGCGACATGCAGGAAATGGCGCTCGGCAAGTTATCCTCGCTCGGCGAATTGCGCCGCGGCGACCTGGTGTTCTGGAAGGGCCACGTCGCCATCGCCTGCGATGGCGAGAACCTGCTGCACGCCAACGCGCATCATATGGCGGTGGCGATCGAGCCGGCGGCCGAGGCCATCGCCCGCATCAAGGCAGCGGGCAGCGACGTGACGAGCGTGAAAAGAATATGAGGAATTTCCGCTCATCCTGCGCACTGCATCTTATCCGAAAACCTGGTTCCCACTTGTCGGGAATAACAGTGATGCTATTGCGCCACCACGCCCTCGGGCGCGGCCTCGATATTGAAGGCGGCGGCGAACAGCGCGCGCGTATAATCGCTCTTCGGGTTCTTGAACAAATCGGCGGCGGCGCCTTCTTCCACCATCTTGCCGTTGCGCAGCACCAACAACCGGCTCGCCAAAGCCGCCACCACGCGCAGATCGTGCGAAATGAACATGTAGGTGAGATCGCGCTTCTTCTGCAGGTCGCGCAACAGATCGACCATCTGCGACTGGATCAGCATATCGAGCGCGCTGGTCGGTTCGTCGAGCACGATGAAGGTCGGCTCCAGCACCAGGGCGCGCGCCAGCGCGATGCGCTGGCGCTGGCCGCCGGAGAATTCGTGCGGATAGCGGTCGCGCGTGTCGGCATCGAGCCCGACATCGGTGAGCGCGGCCACCACGCGGCGCGTGCGCTCGTCGGCCGACAAATGCGGATGATGCACCCACAGGCCTTCTTCGATGATGTCGGACACCGACATGCGCGGGGAGAGCGAGCCGTAGGGGTCCTGGAACACGATCTGCATGTCGCGGCGGTAGGGCCGCATCTCCTTGAACTTGAGACCCTGGATAATGTGGCCCATGAACACCACCGGCCCCTGCGAGGAGATCAGCCTTAGGATGGCGAGGCCGAGCGTGGTCTTGCCCGAGCCCGACTCGCCGACCACGCCGAGCGTCTCGCCTTTGCGCACCTCGACGCTGATGCCGTCCACCGCCTTGATGTGGCCGACCACCTTGCGCAGCACGCCGCGCTTGATCGGGAACCAGACTTTCAGATCGTCGGTCTTGATCACCACCGGCGCTTGCGGCTTGGGCGGCGCCGGATCGGGCTTCGGCTCGGCGGCGAGCAGCGCGCGCGTATAAGGATGCTCGGGCGCGGTGTAGACGCGCTCGACCGGGCCCTGCTCGACGATCTTGCCCTGCTGCATGACGCAGACCCGGTCCGCAAGCTTGCGCACGATGCCGAGGTCGTGGGTGATGAACAGCATCGACATGCCGAGCCGCGTTTGCGTGTCCTTCAACAGCTTCAAGATTTGCGCCTGCACGGTGACGTCGAGCGCGGTGGTCGGCTCGTCGGCGATCAACAGATCCGGCTCGTTGGCCAAGGCCATGGCGATCATCACGCGCTGGCGCTGGCCGCCGGAGAGCTGATGCGGATAGCTCGCCAGCCGGCTTTCCGGATCGGGAATGCCGACCTGGCCGAGCAATTGGACGATGCGGGCAGCGCGCGGCCTCGCCGGTAACTCCTTGATGCAGCAGCAATATCTCGCCTATCTGCTTTTCGATCGTGTGCAGCGGATTGAGCGAGGTCATCGGCTCCTGGAAGATGATGGTGATGTCGTTGCCGCGCACGTGGCGGATTTCGTTTTCCGGCATGCCGAGCAATTCGCGGCCCTTGAAGGTGACCGCGCCGGACGGGATGATGCGCGGCCGGATAAGGCAACAGCTTCATCACCGACAGCGCGGTCACCGACTTGCCGGAGCCCGACTCGCCGACCAGCGCCACCGTCTCGCCCTTGCCGATATCGAACGACACGCGGTCGACCGCCAGCACTTCGCGCGCGCCGACGCCGAAGGCGACCGAGAGATCGCGGATCGATAGAAGTTTTTCGCCGGTGCCGTTCATCGGAACGTCTTCCTTGGATCGAAGGCGTCGCGCACCGCCTCGCCGATGAAGATCAACAGCGACAGCATGATGGCGATGGAAAAGAAGCCGGTGAGGCCGAGCCACGGCGCCTGCACATTGGCTTTGCCCTGCGACAAAAGCTCGCCGAGCGAGGGCGAGCCGGGCGGCAGACCGAAGCCGAGGAAGTCGAGCGCGGTCAGCGTCATCACCGATGACGACAAAATAAACGGCAGGAAGGTCATGGTCGCCACCATGGCGTTGGGCAACAGGTGGCGGAAGATGATCACCGCGTTCGACACGCCGAGCGCGCGCGCCGCCATGATGTATTCGAAATTGCGCCCGCGCAGGAATTCCGCGCGCACCAGGCCGACCAGCGACACCCAGGAGAACAACAGCAATATGCCGAGCAGCACGAAAAAGCCCGGCACCAGCACCGAGGAAATGATCAGCAGCAGATAGAGCGAGGGGATCGAGGTCCAGATCTCGATGAAGCGCTGGAACAAGAGATCGACCCAGCCGCCGAAATAACCCTGCACCGCGCCGGCGGCAACGCCGATGACCGACGACACGATGGTCAAAGCGAGGCCAAACAGCACCGAGATGCGGAAGCCATAGATCAGCCGCGCCACCACGTCGCGGCCGCCGTCGTCGGTGCCGAGCCAGTTCGCTTCCAACTCGCCGCATTTGGCGAAGCCGTGCGTGGCGGCGAATTCGCAATCCTTCTGGCTGAGCATCCAGGTCGGCTTGGACGGGAACGGCGACGGCGGCTTGCTCACTTGCGTGTTGTAGGAAAAGCGAATGATCGGCCAGAGCACGGTGCCGCCTTCCTTCCTGATCAGGCCCATCAAATAGTCGTCGCGATAGTCGGCGGCGGTGCCGAACAGATTGGGATCGGGCGTCTTGGCGAAGGCCGTGTCGGGATAGGTCATCACCGCCGGGAAATAGGAATGACCGTTGACGTGGATATAGATCGGCTTGTCGTTGGCGATGAATTCCGCGAACAGCGAGATCAGGAACAACGCCAGGAAAACCCACAACGACCAATAGCCGCGCCGGTTGACCTTGAAGTTCTCCCAGCGCCGCCGGTTGAGCGGCGACAAGCTGAAACGGCGGAATATCCACGGCTGCAGACTGCCGGCCGGCGTATCGACCGCGATTTCCGTGAAATTCTGGCGGTTCGGCGCGTCCACCTCAGACCTCTCGCGTCTCGAAGTCGATGCGCGGATCGATCCACGTGTAAGTGAGATCGGAGATCAGGTTCACCACCACGCCGATGAGCGAGAAGATGTAAAGCGTGGCGAACACGACCGGATAATCGCGGTTGAGCACGCTCTCGAAGCCGAGCAGGCCGAGGCCGTCGAGCGAGAAGATGGTTTCGATCAGTAGCGAGCCGGTGAAGAAGGCATGCACGAAGGCGCCGGGAAATCCGGCGATCACGATCAGCATGGCGTTGCGGAAAATGTGGCCGTACAGCACCTGGTTTTGCGTGCAGCCCTTGGCGCGCGCGGTGAGCACGTATTGCTTGCGGATTTCCTCCAGGAACGAGTTCTTGGTCAACAGCGTCATGGTGGCGAAAGCCGACAGCGCCATGGAGACGATCGGCAGCGTCAGATGCCAGAAATAGTCGCCGATCTTGGCGTACCACGGCATTTGCCAGAAATTCTCCGACACCAGCCCGCGCAGCGGGAAGATGTCGAAGAACGAGCCGCCGGCGAACAGGATGATGAGCAGGATGGCGAACAGGAAGCCGGGAATGGCGTAGCCGATGACGATCACGCCCGAGGTCCACACGTCGAAACGCGAGCCGGCGTCGACCGCCTTGCGGATGCCGAGCGGGATCGAAATCAGATACGTGAGCAGCGTCATCCAGATGCCGAGCGAGATCGACACCGGCAGCTTCTCCTTGACCAACTGCAGCACACTGACGTCGCGGAAATAGCTCTTGCCGAAATCGAAGCGGATATAGTTCCACAGCATCAGGCCGAAGCGCTCGTAGGCCGGCTTGTCGAAGCCGAACTGCTTTTCCAGCTTCTTGATGAATTCGGGATCGAGCCCCTGCGCGCCGCGGTATTTCGACGTCACCGCGTCGACGCCGGAGCCGCCCTTCACCATGCCGCGGCTGCCGAAGTCGCCGCCGGGAGAGCCGGAAATGCGCGAGGTCGCGCCGGTGTCGGCGCCGGTCAGCTTGGCGATCACCTGCTCGACCGGGCCGCCGGGCGCGAATTGCACCACGACGAAGGCGACCAGCATGATGCCGAACATGGTCGGGATCATGAACAGGATGCGGCGGACGATGTAGGCGGTCATGAGTCTCTCAGTATGTCATTCCGCGCCGCCGCGAAAGCGGCGACACCGACGGGATAACAACTTCGCCTAGCCTTTTTGTTCCAGCGCCGCCGCCTTGGCCTTGTCATACCACCAAGTCTCCGGGATACCCCGGAAATAGCGCGGTCTTGTCGCAGGCCAGTCGAACACGTCCCAATAGGCGATGCGGTGCGCCGGCAGATACCAGTGCGGGACCCAATAACGGCCGGCGCGGAACACGCGGTCGAGCGCGCGGCAGGCAACGGTCAAGGCCTCGCGCGTGCCGGCGGCGATGATCTCGCCGATCATCGCGTCGATCGCCGGATCGGCGATGCCGGCGTGATTCTGCGAGCCTTTGAGCGATGCCGCCTGCGACGACAAATAGGTGCGCAGCGAATCGCCCGGCGTCGAGGCGAAAGTCACCCGGTCGACGGTGATGTCGAAATCGAAGTCGTCGACGCGCCGGCGATATTGCACGGGATCGACCAGGCGCAACGTGGCCTCGATGCCGAGCGTGCCGAGATTCTTGATGTAGGCGAGATGATGCGGCTTCAGGCCCGGCTCGTCGTCGAGAAATTCGATCGTGATCGGCTGGCCGTTCGGCAGCACCCGCCGGCCGTTGACGACGGCAAAGCCCGCCTCGGTGAGCAATTGCGAGGCGCGGCGCAGCCAGCGCAGATCGTGGCCGCTGCCGTTGCTCACCGGCGGCACATACGGCTCGCCGAACACCTCGTCCGGCACCTTGCCGCGGAACGGTTCGAGCAGCTTGAGCTCCGCCGCATCCGGCTTGCCGGTCGCCATCAACGGCGAATTCGGGAACAGCGACACCGTGCGCTGGTACGCGCCATACATGATGTTCTTGTTGGTGTATTCGAAATCGAAGGCGTCGATCAGCGCTTCGCGCAAACGGCGGTCCTTGAATTTCTCGCGCCGGGTGTTGATGAACCAGCCTTGCGCGCCCGACAACGTGGCGTCCGGTATCTGCTCGCGCTTGACGCGGCCGTCCTTGAAAGGCAGGAAAATCGTAGCGCGTCGCCCAGGTGCGCGAGGTGAATTCCTCGCGAAACAGATAATTCTTGGCGGTGAAGCCGACGAAGCCGACTTCGCGGTCGCGATAATATTCGTAGCGCACCGTGTCGAAATTATTCGCGCCGCGCGCCACCGGCAGATCGGCGCCCCACCAGTCCTTGACGCGCTCGTATTCGATGAAATGCCCGACGTCGAGGCGGCCGACTTTGTAGGGGCCGCTGCCGAGCGGGATCTCGAGCGTCGATTGGTCGAACGGCTGCTTGGCGTAATAGGCCTTGGAGAAAATCGGCAGGCTGGCGACCAGCAGCGGCACGTCGCGCGCGCGCTTCTCGGCAAAGCGCACCACGACGGCATGGTCGTCCATCGCCTCGGCGCCTTTGAAGTCGCGCAGCGACTGCGAGATGATCGGATGGCCCTTGTCCTTCAGTGTATTGAGCGACCAGGCCACGTCATGCGCGGTGAGCGGCGTGCCGTCGTGGAATTTGGCTTCGCCGCGCAGGGTGAAACGATAGGTCAGGCCGTTATCGGAAATCGCGACGCTCTTGGCCGCCAGCCCATACATCGCATCGGGCTCGTCGCCCGAGCGCACCATCAGCGTGGCGAAGGTTGAGTCCATGCCGTAGGCGCCGGTGCCTTTCAGGATGTAGGCGTTGAGCGAGTCGAAGGTGAGAAAGGAGCCGTTATAGCCGCGGCTGGCCACCGCTTCGGAATAGGCGCCGCCTTTGGGCGCGTCCGGATTTACGTAAGCGAAGTGCGGAAAATCAGCAGGATAGACGAGATCGCCAAAGGCCGACATGCCATGGCGTTCGGCCGCATCGGCTGAGGCGGCGGGCGAAGCAAATTTCGCCGCGGCGATCGCGCTGGCCGACAGCACCAGGACGTGGCGGCGCGTGATCAAGACTTTTGCGGCGCCTTGGCCGCCTTCGCCGCGTCCCACCACCAGATATTGGGAAACGCCGCCTGCCCGTAGTGTCGGCATGGTCTCGGGATGGCTGAAACGGTCCCAGCGCGCGGTGCGCTGCTTGCCGTAGGTCCATTGCGGCACGACGTAATCGTTCCACAACAGCACGCGATCGAGCGCGTGGGTGGCGGCGACCAATTCCTCGCGGCTCTTGGCGAAGACCACCCGCTCGATCATCGCATCGACCGCCGGGTTCTTGATGCCGACCAGGTTGCGCGAGCCGGGCACGTCGGCGGTCTGCGAACTCCAATAAGCGCGCTGTTCGTTGCCGGGCGACAGCAACTCGGCCCAGGAGGCGATGATGATGTCGAAATCCCATTGCCGCAGCCGGTTTTCATATTGCGAGGTGTCGATCGTGCGCACCGACACGGTGATGCCGATGCGTTCCAGCGACGGCTTGTAGAACAGCATCACGCGCTCGAAGGCCGGCTGCTGCACCAGCAGTTCGACCTTCATCGTCTCGCCGCTCTTGGCATTGGTGAGCTTGGTGTTGCGGACTTCATAGCCGGCCTCGCGCAACAGCTTGAGCGCCTCGCGCAGATTATTGCGCACCGCCTGCGCATTGCCGCTGACCGGATTGGTATAGGGCTTGGTGAACAGATCGGCCGGCACCTTGTCCTTCACCGCCTGCAGGATTTCCAGTTCCAGCCCTTGCGGAAGTCCCGAACACGCAAGTTCGGTGCCTTCGAAATAGCTGGCGACGCGCTTGTACTGGCCGAAGAAGATCTGCCGGTTCATCTCCTCGAAATCGAAGGCGAAGTTGAAGGCGCGGCGCACGCGCGGGTCCTTGAACTTGTCGCGGCGGATGTTGAAGGCGAAGGCCTGCATCATCCCGGTGCTGCGGACGGGGAATTCTTCCTTGAGCACCTTCTTGTCGCGCAAGGCGGGGAAATCGTAAGCGGTCGCCCAGTCCTTGGCGCTGTTCTCGGTGCGCCAGTCGACCTGGTCGCCCTTGAACGCTTCCAGCGCGACGGTGGAGTCGCGGAAATATTCGTAGCGGACCTGCTGGAAATTATTGCTGCCGATGTTCAGGTTGAGATCCTTGCCCCAATAGTCGGCCACCTTCTCGTAGGCGATGGTGCGCCCGGGCGCGAAATCCTTGACGCGGTAGGGACCGGAGCCGAGCGGCGGCTCCAGCGTGGTGGCGGCGACGTCGCGCTTGTTGCCGGACTTGTCGGTGCCCTGCCACCAATGTTTCGGCAGCACCGGCAATTCGCCGACGATCTGCGGCAGTTCGCGGTTGCCCGGCCCGGTGAAGGTGAAAGTGATTTCGCGCTCGCCGGTTTGTTCCGCCTTCTTGACGTGCCGGTAATAGGCGCTGAGCTGCGGGCTGTTCTGCTTGAACACGTCGAAGGAAAAGATCACGTCGTCCGGCGTCACCGGCTTGCCGTCCTGCCAGCGCGCATTGGCTGCGCAAGCGATAGGTGACCGACGCGCGGTCGTCCGGGTAGCGCACCGCTTCCGCCAGCAGCCCATAGGCGGTCGATACTTCGTCCATCGCCGGCGTCGTCAGCAATTCGACGAACAGCTCGGTGCCGCTGGCGATATTGCCCTTCACGCCAGACACCACGATGTTGAAATTATCGAAGGTGCCGAAGGCGATCAGCCGCACCGTGCCGCCCTGCGGCGCCGCCGGGTTGACGTAGTCGAAATGCTTGAAGCCCTGCGGATATTTCACGTCGCCGAACAGCGACAGCGCGTGCTTCCATTGCGGCTGTTGCGCTTGCGCCAGCCGCACGAAGGGCGCGCCGCCAAGGGCGCCAAGCGCCGGCGCCGCCAGACCGGCGGCACTGGCGCGGATGAGAGTGCGGCGGGTCAATTTCATCGCAAAGTGCTCCAACGGGCGCGCCCGAACAACGCAATCGCGCGCGATTATGTCGGTTTTTCGGTCCGCCACCAGCGGCCTAGCGCCGCGCCCTTAACAAAACGGCCGGGCACAAGCCCGGCCGCGTCGCGCATTCGTCAAGACTTTGCGATCATTTCTTCGGTTCGGCGGCGGGCGCGGCGTCCGGCGCAGGCGCTTCGGCGGGCTTGGCAGCCGGCGCATTCGGCCGCCGCCGTCGGCAGCGGCAATGGCTTGTCCGACAGGGTATTGAGGAAATCGATCACGTCGGCGCGCTGCTGGCCGCTCGACAGGCCGGCGAAGGTCATATTGGTGCCGGGGATATAGCTGCGCGGACTGGCCAGGAACGCGTAGAGCTCGCCGAAGGTCCAGTTGCCGCCCTTGGCCTTCATGGCGGCGGAGAAATTGTAGCCGCCGCGGTCTTCTCCGCGCGGACTTCCGACAATGCCCCACAGATTGGGGCCGACCCGGTTGGGGCCGCCCTTTTCGAAGGTGTGGCAGGCCTGGCACTGCTTGGCGATAGCCTTGCCCTTGTCCACCGAGGCTTTGGCCATCATCGCTTCCATCGGCTCCTCGGGCGCCTTGGCGGCGGGCTTCTCTTCGCCCAGCGTCTTGACCGCGATCGCATAGCCGGGCTTGGCCGGCTTCTCCGGCGCGAAAATGGCGTTGGCGCCGATATTGAGCGCGAGCACGATCAGGCAGGTGCCGAGGATGGCGCCCAGGACCTTGTTGAGTTCGAAGGAATTCATCGAAATGAGGCTCCCGAGGGGGCGCGAACCGGCAGGGGCGGCAAAGCCGCCAAGGGCTCGGCGGCGGCGGACAGATACCGTTTTGCCTCCGCTCTGGCAACCCGTATAAGCGCCGCGGCCCACGCGACATTCGTTCAGGTCCGGCCGGCAAAGGCAGGCCGCTTAACCGATGCCCGACACCATCATCCTCATCCCGGCCCGCATGGCCTCCACCCGCCTGCCCGGCAAGCCCTTGGCGGATATCGGTGGACTGCCGATGATCGTGCACGTCTTGCGCCGCGCCTTGGCCGCCAAGATCGGCGAGGCGGTGGTGGCGACCGATTCGCAAGCCGTCGCCGCGGCGGTGGAAAAGTCGGGCGGCCGCGCCGTGATGACGCGCGCCGATCACGTCTCCGGCTCCGACCGCATCTATGAGGCGCTAGAAGCGCTCGATCCGGAGCGCCGCGTCGGCGTGGTGGTCAATGTGCAGGGCGATCTGCCCACCCTCGAGCCCGGCGATCTCCGCGCGGCGCTTAGGCCCCTCGCCGATCCGGCCGTCGATATCGCGACGCTCGCCGCGGTCATCACCGACAAGACCGACCTGACCAATCCGAACGTGGTCAAGGTCAAGGGCGAGGCCGTGGCGCCCGGGCGCCTGCACGCGCGCACGTTCACGCGCGCCGATGCGACCGGCGCGGGTCCGCATTATCACCACATCGGGCTTTACGCCTACCGGCGCGCGGCGCTGGAACGCTTCGTCAAGCTGCCGCCCTCGGCGAACGAGCAACGCGAGAAGCTCGAGCAGTTGCGCGCGCTCGATGCCGGCATGCGCATCGATGTAGCGATCGTCGACAGCGTCCCGCTCGGCGTCGATACGCCGGAGGAACTCGCCAAGGCGCGCAAATTGGTGGCCGGTTGACTCGAAGCCGAAGGTCTGCGTACGGAACGCCTGCTTTTCGTCATTCCGAGACGGCCCGAAAGGGCCGGACCCGGAATCCAGACGCAGGCTGAGCGTTTGTTTCTGGATTCGGGTTCGCTCGCTTCACTCGCGCCCCGGAAGAGGCAGGATTGGGCCATGGCCAAAAAGAAGATCATCTTTCAGGGCGAACCGGGGGCGAATTCGCATCTCGCCTGCCGCGAAGCCTATCCGGACCACGAACCGGTGCCCTGCCCGACCTTCGAGGATTGCTTCTCCGCGCTCACCAATGGCGACGTCGATCTCGGCATGATCCCGATCGAGAACTCGGTCGCCGGCCGCGTCACCGACATCCATCATTTGATGCCGACCTCGAAGCTGCACATCATCGCCGAATGGTTCCTGCCGATCCGCAATCAATTGATGGCGCCGAAAGGCGCGAGCTGAAAACCATCCGCACGGTGGAAAGCCACGTGATGGCGCTCGGCCAGTGCCGCAAGGTCATCCGCGAGCTCAAACTCAAGCCGATCGTCGCCGCCGACACCGCGGGCTCGGCGCGCGAAGTGGCCGAGGGCAAGGATGTGACGCGCGCCGCCATCGCCTCGCGGCTGGCGGCGGAAATCTACGGCCTCGACATATTGAGAGAGGACGTCGAGGACGAATTCAATTCGACCACGCGCTTCATCGTCTTGTCGCGCGAGAAGAAATGGGCCGAGCCGGGCAAGGGCAAGGTGGTCACCACCTTCGTGTTCCGCGTGCGCAACGTGCCGGCGGCGCTGTACAAGGCGATGGGCGGCTTTGCCACCAACGGCGTCAACATGACCAAGCTCGAGAGCTACATGGTCGGCGGCAACTTCTTCGCCACCCAGTTCTACGCCGACGTCGAGGGCCACCCGGACGACCGCGCGCTGGTGTTTGCGCTGGAGGAGCTCGCCTTCTTCTCCAAGGAGCTGACCGTGCTCGGCGTCTACGCCGCGCATCCTTATCGCGACACGTTCAAGGAAGAGAAGGATTGAGCGGAAGTTTGCGGCGAGTGAGCGCTCACTTGCGTCCGCGTGCCGGCTAGAAGCGAGTTTTCGAATAGCAGGCGCGATCGACCGAGAATGTGCCGGGCGCGGACATGCCGCCAGTTCCTTAGGTCAGCCCTCAAACACAAGAATGTCGTAGCGTCGGCCATACATAATTGCCGTTATATCGATCAATCTTTTTCATTGATTGGAAACCAACAAAATGATCCTCGCCAAAATACGTACAGTGCCGGAATGGATCGTCGAACTAATCGATCCATAAGATCATTGTGGGTGAAAAGGGACGCTGGATTCGCAGACGAGAAAGCGTATGGAAGCTCGCAAGCCTAGCGCAGAAGACCGGAAGTCGCAGGAAGCGGCGCTGCGAGAATCACAACAGATCATCACAGCGATTCTCAATGCGGTACCCGCAAGAATATTCTGGAAGGACAAGAATCTCGTTTACTTGGGTTGCAACACGTCGTTCGCGGGCGATGCGGGATTTACTCATCCGGAAGACGTCGTCGGGAAAGACGATTACCAGATGGGGTGGCGAGATCAGGCAGAATTGTATCGAGCGGATGATCGCCAGGTCATCGAGAGTGGCCGTAGCAAGCTTCTCATCGACGAACCTCAGACAACGCCCGACGGAAAAACCATCACGCTCCTTACGAGCAAGGTGCCTTTGCGCAATCCAGACGGGGAAGTCTTCGGCATACTCGGAACGTATTTGGACGTTACCGAGCGCGCACGGCTAGAGGAGCAGCTGTCCTTTTCCAATCTCCTCCACAAGACAGCGATGGAGAATTCGCCCGACGCAATTGTCGTCGTCGACGAGAACAGGAGAATCATCTCGTTCAACCGACAGTTCAAAAAATTATGGGATATCCCGCAGGAACTCTTAGAGAAAGGGGACAATGAGCCGGTCTTGCAGGCGTTGGCGGCGCAATTCACTGATCGGGAGGCGTTTATCGCGCGCGTCAAACAATTTTATGAGCATCCTGACGAAAAGGCCGACGACGAACTCAGGCTCAAGGACGGCCGCGTCATCGATCGCCACACGGCACCGTTGCGCGACGCCAAGGAGAAATATCTCGGTCGCATCTGGTATTACCGCGACATTACCGAACGCAAACTCGCAGTTGATACGATAGAAAAGCAGAATTTGCAGTTCGACGCGGCGTTGAACAACATGGTGCAAGGCCTTTTAATGTTCGACAGCGCCGGCGCGCTCATCGTTTCCAATCGTCGCTTTAATGAAATGTTTGAGCTACCAAAAGAACAAGGGAATGCTTTAGCGTTAGGTTTGACGATTGCTCAAGTCATTGATCTTGCTCAGCGCTTGACCAATTTGGCCATGAAAAATAAGTCGCAAAAAGTTGCCGAGCTTCAATATATCTTAGACTGCCGTCAAGCAGGCGCGGTCGTGTTCGAGCTTACCAACGGGCGGACGTTCTGTGCATCGTGCTCGCCAATGGCCGACGGCGGTTTCGTGATCACGATCGAGGACACCACAGAACAGCGCCGCACTCAGGACCAGATTTCACACATGGCGCATTACGACGCGCTCACGGATCTGCCGAATCGGACGCTTTTCTACCAAAAGATGGAAGAGCTTCTTGGGCGCGTACCGCAGGGCGGCGGCTTCGGAGTACTCAGTCTTGACCTTGATCACTTCAAAAGCGTCAACGATACCCTAGGGCATCAAATCGGGGACAAGCTGCTGCAGGCGGTGGCTGAACGCATGCGCGGCTGTGTCCGCGAAACTGACACCGTCGCTCGGCTGGGCGGAGATGAGTTCGCAATCCTGCAAGCTAAATTCGGGTCGCCAGCAGATGCAACCGCACTGGCGGCACGTCTGATTAAAGCAGTGAGTGCACCATATCAACTCGGCAGCCACCAAGTCAGCGTGGGGACAAGCATCGGTATCGCAATCGCGCCGGGCGACGGAATAGATCCTAATCAGATTATGAAGAACGCAGATTTGGCGCTCTATCGCTCCAAAGCCGATGGCGGAAGTAAATATCGGTTCTTCGAAGCGAAAATGGATGCGCGCATGCAGGAGCGCCATGCGCTTGAACTTGATCTTCGAAACGCGATAACGAACGGCGAGTTCACGCTTAACTATCAGCCCATCGTCAATATCAAAACCGGGAAGGTTTCTGCTTGTGAGGCGCTCATCCGCTGGCAGCAACCCGAGCGTGGCTGGGTGCCGCCGCTTGAATTCATCCCAATTGCGGAAGAAACAGGTCTCATCGTGCCTATTGGGGAATGGGTGCTTAATCAGGCTTGCGCCGCCGCAACAGAATGGCCAAATGACCTCACGGTAGCGGTCAACGTATCGCCAAATCAGTTCAAAAGTGCGAATTTCATTGGCGCTGTCAAAAACGCACTTGGAAAATCCGGATTGGCGGCAAAAAGGTTGGAGCTTGAGATTACCGAGTTGGTCCTGATGCAGGACGACAAAGCTGCTTTAAAGCTGCTCCGCCAGCTTAAGGGGTTCGGCGTTACAATCGCAATGGATGATTTTGGAACCGGATACTCATCGCTTGGCTATCTCCGCAGCTTTCCATTCGACAAGATCAAGATTGATCAGTCGTTCATCCGAGACTTGTCGAAGAACAAGGATAGCCTGGCAATTCTTCGCGCGGTTGTTGGCCTCGGCCGCAGTCTCAATATCGTCACGACCGCTGAAGGTGTCGAAACGCAAAAGCAGCTTGAGATTTTGGGGGCTGAGGGATGTACGGAAGCCCAAGGTTACTTCTTCAGCCGGCCTAAATCGGCGGCGGAGATGCGAAAATTACTCACGCCGCTGCGCGATCAACTGCCAGCGGTGGCGTGAACATCTGTCACTGGCTAGATCTTCCGGGCCAAGTCCGCTGGTTCCAAAGTGGAACGGACGCCCTCCGAGCGCGGCACCTGCTGTTATCCCCAAAACGAATGTTGATTGGTGGGCTCGGCTCTATTTCTTGTCCGCCTTCGGCTTCTTCAATTCCGCCAGTTCGGATTGCCGAAGCTTTGCCAGCGAAGCTTTGAGGGCGGCAATCTCGGCTTTGTGGGCGGCGAGTTCGCGACTGGCTTTCGTCAGCTCGGCCTGGGTGGCGCGCGCCTGCTTCGCCATCGCCTGCTGGAGAAATTCGACATTGGCTTGCAGGCAGCCAGTGCGCCGATCCATCGCCTTTTCGGCGGTGCAGATCTCGAGGCCGCGGATATCCTGCGCGGCCGCGGGCGCGGCGATCGCCAGCAAAATCAATAGGGCCAATCGGCGCGGTGTCATCGCCGCAACCTATATGAGTCGCGCCGGCGCAACGAGCACGCTTGCCTTCGCCCGCTTGGCCATGCTGCCCTAGGGCGTCAGCCAGGGAGCCGCCCGCATGAACGCACAAATCCAGAAAGTCGCGCTGGTAACCGGCGCCGCGCGCGGCATCGGGCTCGCCACCGCCAAGCGTTTCCTCGCCGAGGGCTGGCGCGTGGCGCTGCTCGACATCGACGGCGAGAACCTGCAGCGCACTTACGCCGCATTGCCAAGCCCGAGGTGACGCTGGCGATTATCGGCGACGTGGCCGACCCGAAGACCGCAACCAACGCCATGCAAGCGATCGCAAAACGTTTCGGCCGGCTCGACGCGCTGGTCAACAATGCCGGCATCGCCATCTTCAAGCCGATCCTCGACGTCACTTATGAGGACTGGTCGCGCGTGCTGGCGGTCAATTTGACCGGCCCGTTCCTCTGCACGCAGGCCGCCGCCCCGCTGATGCGCGACACCGGCGGCGGAGCAATCGTCAACATCACGTCCATTTCGGGCCTGCGCGCCTCGACGCTGCGCACCGCCTACGGCACCAGCAAAGCCGGCCTCGCGCATCTCACCAAGCAGCAGGCGGCGGAGCTTGCCTCGCTCGGCATCCGCGTCAACGCGGTGGCGCCCGGGCCGGTCGATACCGCCATGGCGAAGGCCGTGCACACGCCGGAAATCCGCCAGGACTATCACGACCACATGCCGCTCAACCGCTACGGCCTGGAGACGGAATTGGCGGAAGCGATCTTCTTTCTGTGCAGCGAGCGCGCGAGCTACATCACCGGGCAGGTGATCGCGGTCGACGGCGGCTTCGATTCGACCGGCATCGGCCTGCCGACGCTGCGCAAGGAAATGCGGAATAGTTGAGCATCGCGCCGCTCACTGACCGCTCGTCCCCGCGGAAGCGGGGACTCAGGGGGCGAATCGGCAAGGTTTGAGAATCGTGGCCCCTGGATTCCCGCTCCCTCCTTCGCTGCGCTTCGGCGGGCTGAGGCATGAGCCCGTCGAAGCATTGGCGTAGACGGGTACGCGGGAATGAGCGGAGCTCTAGTTCCGCTCCTTCTCATACCGCTCGACAAACTTCGGCGACAGCTTGCGCAGCCGCTCGATATCGATGCGGCCGGAGCGCGTGATGTAGCTCATGGCGAATTCGGCCGGCGCAAGCTGCATGTGCTCGGCGAAGCGCTCGTACCAGCCCGCGCTGGCATTGGCGCCGGCGACCAGCTTGTCGACGATCGGCCGCCGCGCCGCTTCGTAGGCCGGCAGCGCCGCCGCCACGTCGTCGCCATGCGCGGCGAGCGCCTTGTCGAGCGCGATGGCGTCCTCCATGGCGAGCCGCGTGCCGGAACCGATGGAAAAATGCGCGGTGTGCAGCGCGTCGCCGATCAGCACGTATTTGCCGTGCTGCCAGCGCGCGTTGTTCACAAGCGGAAAGCGCCGCCAGATCGAATTGTTGGAGATCAGCGGATGGCCGCCGAGCGCGTCGGCGAAGATCTTCTGGCACAGGCTGCGCGATTCCATTTCCGACAAACGCTCGAAGCCGGCGCGGGCGAAAGCTCGCATCGTCGGTTTCCACGATGAAGGTGCTGCGCCCCGGCGCGTAGCGGTAGTGATGCGCGTTGAAATTGCCGATCGGCGTGTGGCGGAAGGTCTGCGTCAGCGTGTCGTAGCGCTGGCTGGTGCCGAACCAGGCGAAATGATTGGCGAGATACGTGACGCTGGCGCCGAATTCTTCCGCGAAGCTGCGCCGCACCAGCGAATTGACGCCGTCGGCGCCGACCACCAGATCGGCGTCGCCCAATTCGTCGAGCGAGGCGACCGCGCGGGCGAATGCCGGCTCGACGCCGACCGCGCGCACGCGCTGCTGCAGCAATTGCAGCAGCTTGCAGCCGGCCGATGGCGGCAAAGCCGATGCCGTCGATGACGATGGGCTCGTTGCGCAGGACGAGCGTCATGTCGTCCCAGGCCTGCATCTGCGGCGCGATCAGCCCATAGGTCTCCGCGTCGTCGTCGCGCAGGAATTCGAGCGCGCGCTCGGAGAACACCACGCCGAAGCCGAAGGTGGCGTCGGCCGGATTCTGCTCGATCACGGCGACGTCGGCGTCCGGCCGCCGGCGTTTGAGCAGATAGGCTGAGATAGAGGCCGGCCGGCCCGGCGCCGAGAATCGCAATGCGCATGGCATCACTTTACATGCTGTCATGCCGCACGAAAGCGATTCGGCCGCTTGCGTGGACGATGACGGGCGTGGATTATAGCGACATGCTCGAAACCACCCTCGCTCTAACGCTGCACGTGCTCGGCGCCGTCGTCTGGGTCGGCGGCATGTTCGCGGCTTACGTCTGCCTGCGCCCGGCAGCCGGCGCGCTCGAGCCGCCGCAGCGGCTGGCGCTGTGGCGGCGATTTCTTCGCCAAGTTTTTCCCCTGGGTGTGGGTCTCGGTCGTGCTGCTGCTCGGCAGCGGCTACTGGATGCTGCTGACCAGCTTCGGCGGCTTCAAGGACGCGCCGCTCTACATCAATCTGATGCAGGCGCTCGGCCTGATCATGGTCGCGCTGTTCGTCTGGCTGTTCCACGCGCCCTGGCTCAAGTTCAAGCGCGCGGTCGACGCCGGCGATTGGCCGGCGGCGGGCGCGCACCTCAACCGCATCCGCGTCATCATCCTGATCAACCTGCCGCTCGGCCTGATCGTGGTGGCGATCGGCGGCACCGGCCGCTTTTGGGGCTTCTAGATCGTCTGATTGTATTCGCCGACTTCCGGATGCGTGCGCAGGACGCCGTCGACTGCCTTGAACATGTCGCGCATGCGCTGCTCCGACACCGGGCTTTCCACCACCACCACCAGTTCCGGCTTGTTCGAGGAGGCGCGCACCAGGCCCCAGGTGCCGTCTTCGACGGTGACGCGGATGCCGTTGACCGTGACCAGGTCTTGAATCTTCTGCCCGGCGACTTTCTCGCCCTTGGCCATGGCGTCCTGGAAATGCGCCACCACCGCATCGACCACGCCGTATTTCTTCTCGTCGTCGCAATGCGGCGACATGGTGGGCGAGCCCCAGGTCTTGGGCAGCGCCTTGCGCAGATCGGCCATGCTCTTTGCCGGATTGCGGTCGAGCATGTCGCAAACAGCCAGCGCGAAGATCATGCCGTCGTCATAGCCGCGGCCGTACGGCTTGTTGAAGAAGAAATGCCCGGACTTCTCGAAGCCGGCGAGCGCGCCCAATTCGTTGACCCGCCGCTTGATGTAGGAATGGCCGGTCTTCCAGTAGTCGACCTTGACGCCGTTGGCCTTGAGCACCGGGTCGGTGAGGAACAGGCCGGTCGATTTCACGTCGACCACGAAGGTGGCGCGCTTGTGCTGGCTCGACATGTCGCGCGCCAGCATGACGCCGACTTTGTCGGCGAAAATCTCCTCGCCTTCGTTATCCACCACGCCGCAGCGGTCGCCGTCGCCGTCGAAGCCGAGCGCGACGTCGGCCTTGTTGACCAGCACCGCGTCGCGCATGGCGTGCAGCATCTTCATGTCTTCGGTGTTGGGATTGTAGCGCGGGAAGGTGTAGTCGAGCTCGCAGTCGAGCGGCACCACCTCGCAGCCGATCGCCCGCAGGATGTGCGGCGCGAAGGCGCCGGCGGTGCCGTTGCCGCAGGCGGCGACGACTTTCAGCTTGCGCTTGATCTTCGGCCGGCTGGTGAGGTCGGCGATGTAGCGGTCGGGGAAATTCTCCACGAACACGTAGCCGCCGCCGGGTTTGAGATCGAAGCGGCCGCCGAGCACGATTTCCTTCAGCCGCTTCATCTCGACCGGCCCGAAGGTGAGCGGCCGGTTGGCGCCCATCTTCACGCCGGTCCAGCCGTTGTCGTTGTGCGAGGCGGTGACCATGGCGACGCAGGGCACGTCGAGCGCGAATTGCGCGAAATAGGCCATCGGCGTGATGGCGAGCCCGATGTCGTGCACCTTGCAGCCGGCCGCCATCAGGCCGGAGATGAGCGCCATTTTCACCGAGGCCGAATAGCTGCGGAAATCGTGGCCGACGACGATCTCCGGCTTGACGCCCAGTTCATGGATCAGCTTGCCGAGGCCCATGCCGAGCGCCTGCACGCCCATCAGGTTGATTTCTTTTTCCAGCAGCCAACGCGCGTCGTATTCGCGGAAGCCGGTGGGCTTCACCAGCGGCGAGGACTCATAGGCGTAAGTGTTGGGCGTGAGCGCGGGTTTCGGCGTCGGAAACATCAAGGCCTCAAATCTGGGCGTGACAACGTTCATCTGCATACCTCAACGCCGCGGACCGCGCAAAGCGGTCCGGCGGAAATCCCAGTCATTGCGGGAAAGACTACTGCTCCAGCAGCATGCGGCCGTCGGCCAATTCGTAACGGCGCAGCCGCGACAGGAAGGAGACGCCGAGCAGGTTCTGCGTCAGCGCCTCGTCGGGCAGCACCAGCGCCGGCACGTCGAACACGGTGATGTCGCCGATCTCGATGCGCTCGATCTTGGCGGGCGCCGCCTTGATCTTGCCGTTGGCGGTGGAGACGACGGCGGTGTAGTCGCGCGGCATCGGATGCAGGCCGACATTGGAAGCGTCGGTCTCGCGCAGGATCACCAGCGAGGCGCCGGTGTCGACCATGAAGCCGATATTGCGGCCGTCGACGCGCGCATCGACGCGGAAATGCCCGTCGCGGCCGCTGGTGAGCTCCATCTTGTGCTGCCCGGCCGAGACCTGGCGCGGCTGTTCGACCGGCTGCACCGCCGCGGCGGTCGTCGGCGCTTCCACCACCGTCTTGTCGGCGAAACGCGCGAGATAACTGCCGCCGATGAGCGCCAAGGCGGCGAAGATGAGGATTTGACGCATGCTGCAAGGCCCGCTGGTTGCGCCTTACCGTCGCATGCGCGTCCCCAAGGCCGCCTTAACGCCGCGCTGCTTGCCGATGGTGAGCGGCCGGTTAAGCGGTGGCGCGATCGAGCGATCTTGAGCAATTCGCATGACCAGGTCATTCCGGGACGGTCCGCAGGGCCGGACCCGGAATCCATACTCCGCAGCGCCGGGATTATGGATTCCGGCTCGCGGCCGACGGCCGCGCCCGGAATGATTCTGCCGCGGCGCTTGGCCCGCCGGGTCGCCGGGGCGGTGAGCGGATCGTCCGGCCAGGGATGCTTGGGATAACGGCCGCGCATCTCGGTCTTCACGTCCTTGTAGCTGCCGCGCCAGAAGCCGGGCAGATCGCGCGTCACCTGCACCGGCCGGTGCGCCGGCGACAGCAACTCGATGGTGAGCGGCACGCGCCCGCCGGCGATCGCCGGATGGCGGGCGAGCCCGAACAATTCCTGCACGCGGATCGATACCGTCGGCCCCTGCTCCGCCTGGTAATCGATCGGCACCGTCGAGCCGGTGGGCGCTGTGAAATGCGTCGGCGCCTCGGCGTCGAGCCGTTTGCGCAGCGACCACGGCAACAGCGCATCGAGCGCCGAGCCAAGATCGTCGGCGCCGATTTGCGCAGCGCCGTTTTGTCGCCGAGGAATGGCGCCAGCCATTCGCGTGGCGGTTCGCGCCAGCGCGCCGTCGGAGAGATCGGGCCATTCGTCACCTTCCGCCTGGCGCAGGAATTGGACGCGGTCGCGCAACTGAAGTTGCGCCTTGCTCCAAGGCAATTTGCCGACGCCGAGCGCAGCAATGCCTTCGGCCAGCAAGGCGGCGCTGCTCGCATCCGGCTTGACGGGTTTGGTCTGCTCGGCCAGCACCAGCGCGCCCAGCCGGCGCGAGCGCCGCGCGCGCAACGAAGCCGAGGCGGCATCGAATGTGACCGCCTCGCGCTCCTCGATCTCGTCGGCAAAACGCGCCTCGATTTCGGCGAAGCGTGATCGGCGCCGCCAGGATGATCCGGCTCGCCGCCGCCGCGCCGGTCAATTCGGCCACCGTGAGAAACGGCTCACGCGCGAGCGGCGAGGCCGCATCGACCGCGCCGCCGCGCCCGTTGGCGAGCAGGAAGGCGCCGCTGCCGCCGCCGCGGTTCTTGGCGATGCGGTCGGGATAGGCGAGCGCGAGCAAAGCGCCCGGCGACATTTCACCACCCGCTCTTCCGTTCGCCGACACGATCGATCCACCGCTTCACCATCGCCGCTCGCCTCCTCGGCGCGGCGCGAGCGGTCACGGCGGAATTGATCGAGCCGGTGGCGCAGATCGGGATCGTCGCCGCCCAACCCGCGTTCGGTGAGCACGGCGGCAATGGCGGCGGCCTCACCGCCGGCGCCTTCCACCGCCGCATCGACCACCATGCGGGCGAGCCGCGGCGGCAGCGGCAGCGCGCGCAAGCGTCGGCCCTCGTCGGTGATGCGGCCTTGCGCGTCGATGGCGCCGAGCTCGCCGAGCAGCGCCTTGGCCTCGCTGAGCGCGGCTTGCGGCGGCGGATCGAGAAAAGCCAGCTTGGAAGGATCGCTGGCGCCCCATTGCGCCAGATCGAGCAGAAACGAGGACAGGTCGGCGGAGAGGATTTCCGGCCGCGTATAGGGCTCCAACGAGCCGGTCTGCGGCTCGTCCCATAGCCGGTAACAGACGCCCGGCTCGGTGCGCCCGGCGCGGCCGCGGCGCTGGTCGGCGGCGGCGCGAGAGACGCGCACCGTCTCCAGACGCGTCAGGCCGACGTCCGGCTCGTAGCGCGGCACCCGCGCAAACCCAGAGTCGATCACCACGCGCACGCCTTCGATGGTGAGCGAGGTTTCCGCAATCGAGGTCGCCAGCACCACCTTGCGCCGGCCGGCCGGCGCGGGCGAGATGGCGCGGTCCTGCTCGCGCGCGTCGAGCGCGCCAAAGAGCGCGACAATGTCGATGTTCGGATCGGCGATGCGCTCCTTGAGCAGCGTTTCCGTGCGGCGGATTTCGGCGGCGCCCGGCAGGAATACCAGCACCGAGCCGCTGTCGGCGCGCAAGGCGCGTTGCACGGCATCGGCCACTTGGGCTTCGATCCGCGCGCGCGCGTCGCGGCCGAGATAGCGCGTCTCGACCGGAAAACTGCGGCCCTCGCTTTCGACCACCGGTGCGCCGCCGAGCAGCGCCGCCACGCGGGCGCCGTCGAGCGTCGCCGACATCACCAGGATTTTCAGATCGTCGCGCAAAGCCTGTTGCACGTCTCGCGCCAGAGCGAGCCCGAGATCGGCATCCAATGACCGTTCGTGGAATTCGTCGAACAGCACGGCGGCAACGCCCTCGAGCGACGGATCGTCGAGGATCAGCCGCGTGAACACACCCTCGGTGATCACCTCGATGCGCGTGCGCTTGGAAATCTTCGAGCCGAAACGCACGCGCAGGCCGACCGTGTCGCCGACCTGCTCCTTCAGGGTTGACGCCATGCGCGCGGCGGCGGCGCGCGCGGCCAGCCGGCGCGGCTCCAGCACCAGGATTTTTTTGTCCTTCGCCCACGGTTCGTCGAGCAGCACCAGCGGCACGCGCGTGGTCTTGCCGGCGCCCGGCGGCGCCACCAGCACGGCGGCGTTGTTCGCCGCCAGCGCGGCGGTCAGTCGCGGCAAGCGCGTCGTCGATGGGAAGCGGCAGTATCGAGAATTGGTCGCATGTTTCGGCGATCTTAGCCTCATCCGCGCATTGCGGGGAGAGGTCGAACCCAGCTGAAGCGTCAGCGAAGGCGGGTCGGGTGAGGGGGCGCTTTAGCAAAAGGGCTGAGCCTGCAGAGACGCCCACTGCTCGGCTCGCGGCTTACGCCGCTCGCCACCGTCTCCCCGCTTTCGCGGGGGAGTGAACGTCTACGGCGCCGCCTTCAAGATCTTTCGTCCCCCGCCCGACGCCCTCATAGGCAAAGCCATGGCGGGCGACGTCCTCCGGCCGGTAGATGTTGCGCAGATCGACCAGCACCGGGCTGTGCATAACCTTCTTCAGCCGGGCGAAATCGAGCGCGCGGAACTGCTCCCATTCGGTCACGATCACCAGCGCCGAGGCGCCCTCGGCGCAATCGTAAGCGTCCTTGCAGAAGGCGACATTGGCCAACAGCGGCTTTGCCTGCTCCATGCCGGTCGGATCGTAGGCGCGCACCTTGGCGCCCATGTCCTGCAACGCGGTGATCAGCGGGATCGACGGCGACTCGCGCATGTCGTCGGTGTTCGGCTTGAACGTCAGGCCGAGCACGGCAATCGTCTTGCCGCGCAATTCGCCGCCGAGCGCGTGCCGCGACCTTGCGCGCCATGGCGCGCTTGCGCGCGTCGTTGACCGCCACCACCGCCTCGACAATGCGCAGCGGCGCGCCATTGTCGAGACCGGTCTTGAGCAGCGCCACCGTGTCCTTGGGAAAGCACGAGCCGCCGAAGCCGGGGCCGGCATGCAGGAATTTCGAGCCGATGCGGTTGTCGAGCCCGATGCCGCGCGCGATCTCCTGCACGTCGGCGCCGACTTTTTCCGCCAGATCGGCGATCTCGTTGATGAAGGTGATCTTGGTGGCGAGAAAGGCGTTGGCGGCGTATTTGATCAGCTCGGCGGTGCGCCGGTCGGTGAACATGATCGGCGAACGGTTGAGATAGAGCGGACGGTAAAGCTCGCTCATCACCTCGCGCGCACGCGCGTCCTCGCTGCCGACCACGATGCGGTCGGGCAGCTTGAAATCGCGGATGGCGGCGCCTTCGCGCAGGAATTCCGGGTTCGACACCACGGCGAACTCGGCTTTCGGGCGCGTCTCGCGGATGATGCGCTCGACCTCGTCGCCGGTGCCCACGGGAACCGTCGACTTGGTGATCACCACGGTGAAGTCGGAGAGCGCGGCGGCGATCTCGCGCGCGGCGTCATGCACGAAGGATAGATCGGCGTGGCCGTCGCCGCGGCGCGAGGGCGTGCCGACGGCGATGAACACCGCGGCGGCGCGATTTCACCGCGCCGGCGAGATCGTCGGTGAATTTCAGCCGGCCGGCGCGCGTATTGGCGGCGACCAGGTCGTTGAGCCCCGGCTCGTAGATCGGCACCTCGCCGCGCGTGAGCGCCGCGATCTTGGCCTTGTCCTTGTCGACGCAGGTCACGTCATGGCCGAAGTCGGCAAAACAGGCCCCGGAAACGAGGCCGACATAGCCGGTGCCGATCATGGCAACGCGCATGGAAATCCCTGCTCGAAATCGGTTGTTCCCGCCGGGCGGTCTCATAGCAGAGACCGTCCACAGTGGCGAGGGCCGCATTTCCTGTGGCCAAGTCGTGCGACAGATTGATTAACGCCGCGCCCGGGCCCACATTCGGGCCATGCCGAACAGCGCAAAATCCAAGACGAAGTCCAAGCCCGCGCATGACGCGCCCGTCCCCTACAATCCGGCGGCGCGCCCGCTGAAAAAGGGCGACCATTTGTTCCTGGTCGACGGCTCCGGCTACATCTTCCGCGCCTATCACGCGCTGCCGCCGCTCACCCGCAAGTCGGACGGCTTGCAGGTCAACGCCGTGCTCGGCTTCTGCAACATGCTGTGGAAGCTGCTGGCCGAGATGAAGGCCGACAAGCCGACCCATCTCGCGGTGGTGTTCGACAAGTCGGAGAAGACCTTCCGCAACGACACTCTATGCCGACTACAAGGCGACACCGCTCGGAAGCGCCCGCCGACCTCATCCCGCAGTTTCCGCTGATCCGCGAGGCGGTGCACGCCTTCGAAATCCCCTGCCTGGAGCAGGCCGGCTTCGAGGCCGACGACCTGATCGCCACTTACGCGCGGCTCGCCAGCGAAGCCAAGGCGACGACGACCATCGTCTCGTCCGACAAGGACCTGATGCAGCTCGTCGGCAACGGCGTCACCATGTACGACACCATGAAGGACAAGCGCATCGGTCCGGCCGAAGTGATGGAGAAATTCGGCGTCGGGCCAGACAAGGTGATCGAGGTGCAGGCGCTGATCGGCGATTCGTCGGACAACGTGCCGGGCGTGCCCGGCATCGGCGTCAAGACCGCGGCGCAGTTGATCGGCGAATACGGCGACCTCGAAACGCTGCTCAAGCGCGCCGGCGAGATCAAGCAGGACAAGCGCCGGCAGTCGCTGATCGACAATGCCGAGATCGCGCGCATTTCGAAACGGCTGGTGACGCTCGACCGCAACGTGCCGCTCGACGTGCCGGTCGATCAGCTCGCGGTGCACGAGCCCGACTACAAGCACCTGATCGCTTTCTTGAAGGCGATGGAGTTCTCGACCATCACCCGCCGCGTGGCGGAAAAGGCCGAGATCGATGCGTCGCAGGTCGAGGCGGATGCGAAGCTGGTTTCGGGCGCGCCGTCCACTAAGCCCGCCGCACCGGCGGGGAAAACCGGCGATCTGTTTGCGCCGCCGCCGCAAGCAAAGCCAAGCGCCAAGAGCGAAGCCAACGGCGCCCTCACCCCCATCTCGCTCGCCGCCGCGCGCGCGGAAAAAGCGCGCAGCGCCAAGATCGACCGCACAAAATATGAATGCGTGCGCACGCTCGGCTCGCCTGAAAGAATGGATCGCGCGCGCGCATGAAGTGGGCGTGGTCGCGGTCGACACCGAGACCACCAGCCTCGACGCCATGCAGGCCGGCATTGTGCGGCTTTTCGCTCGCGCTATCGCCGAACGAAGCCTGCTACGTGCCGCTGGCGCACAAAAAAGACGGCGGCGGCGACGGGCTGTTCGATGCGGGCCTTGCCGCCGACCAGATCAAGGAAGAAGACGCGCTGAAACTTCTCAAGCCGCTGCTCGAGGACAAGAGCATCCTCAAGGTCGCGCAGAATATGAAATACGACTGGCTGGTGTTCGCACCAGCGCGGCATCGAGACCGCAGGGCTACGACGACACCATGCTGATTTCCTACGTGCTCGATGCCGGCAAAGGCGGCCACGGCATGGACGATCTGTCGGAGAAGTGGCTCGGCCACAAGACCATCCACTTCGCCGACGTCGCCGGCTCCGGCAAATCGCAGCGTCGTCCTTCGACTGCGTCGCCATCGACAAGGCGACCGAATACGCCGCCGAAGACGCCGACGTGACGCTGCGGCTGTGGAACGCGCTGAAAGCCGCGGCTGCCCGCCGAGCACGTCGCCACCGTGTACGAAACGCTGGAGCGCGCCATGCCGGCGGTGCTGGCGCGCATGGAGCGGCGCGGCATTTCCATCGACCGCCAGGTGCTCTCAAGGCTGTCCGGCGAATTCGCCCAGAAGCAGGGCGCGCTGGAGGACGAGATCAAGACGCTGGCCGGCGAGCCGCTCAATCCCGGCTCGCCCAAGCAGCTCGGCGACATTCTGTTCGGCAAGATGGGCCTGCCCGGCGGCACCAAGACCAAGACCGGGCAATGGTCGACCGGCGCGCGCGAACTCGAGGACTTGGCCGAGCAAGGCCACGCGCTGCCGCGCAAGATCCTCGACTGGCGGCAGGTGTCCAAGCTGCGCTCGACCTATACCGAGGCGCTGCCGACTTACGTCAACCCGACGACCCACCGCGTGCACACATCTTACGCGCTCGCTTCGACCTCGACCGGCCGCCTCTCCTCATCCGACCCGAATTTGCAGAACATCCCGATCCGCACCGAGGAAGGCCGCAAGATCAGGCGCGCCTTCGTCGCCGATCCGGGCATGAAGCTGGTCTCGGCCGACTACTCGCAGATCGAATTGCGCCTGCTGTCGGAAGTGGCCGACGTGCCGACGCTGCGCCAGGCCTTCAAGGACGGCGTCGACATCCACGCCATGACGGCGTCGGAAATGTTCGGCGTGCCGGTCAAGGACATGCCGAGTGAGGTGCGCCGGCGCGCCAAGGCGATCAATTTCGGCATCATCTACGGCATTTCGGCCTTTGGCCTCGCCGCGCAACTCAGCATCGACAAGAACGAGGCCGGCGCCTACATCAAGAAATATTTCGAGCGCTTCCCCGGCATCCGCGCCTACATGGACGAGACGCGCGAGTTCTGCCGCGAGCACGGCTATGTGGAGACGCTGTTCGGGCGCAAGTGCCATTACCCGGAGATCAAGAACCCCAATCCGTCGATCCGCTCGTTCAACGAGCGCGCGGCGATCAACGCGCGCCTGCAGGGCTCGGCCGCCGACATCATCCGCCGCGCCATGATCCGCATGGAGGACGAACTCGCCAAGGCCAAGCTCAGCGCGCAGATGCTGTTACAGGTGCACGACGAACTGATCTTCGAGGTGCCGGACGGCGAAGTGGCCAAGACCATGCCGGTGGTCAAGCGGGTGATGGAAGACGCCCCGCACCCGGCGGTCTCGCTGCACGTGCCGCTGCAGGTCGACGCGCGCGCCGCCGACAACTGGGACGAGGCGCATTGAGTGCCCGCATAGCGACGAGTGGGCCCGCCGCTCACATCTGCTGCAAAAATTTCCGATACGCCGGGTTGGCCTTGAGCGCGTCGGCGCCGGCCTGCGTTAGTTCATCGACCGTCTCGACCGGCAGCGTGAACGTGGTCGGCACCGCGTTCAGCGTCTTGGCGCGCGCCGGGTCCAGTTGTTCGAAGGAGATGCGCGCCACGGTGATCCGCAGGTCGCGGCAATTCCAGTGCCCGGTGCGGCCGCCGCGCAGCCGCGCCACCTCCGCGCTCTTCAAGCCGCAGCGCCAACGCACGATGTCGTTGCGCCAGTTTTGCAAGGTGGCTTCGAACGCCGAGTAGCTGGCATGCGCATTGGCGTCGACCAACACGCTCACCACCGCGCCAACCAGTTCCTTGCCGGTCGGTCCTTCCACCGTCTTCGACCAGTCGCCCGTCGGGCCTGACCGGCGTCCACCACCAGGAACAGGAAGTGCCGCAGGTTGACCGCTTCCGCCGGCTGCATCGGCCCATAGGGCGTGCCCTGCGCGGCGCGCAGGATGGTCAGTCCGCTCAGCCCGTAATTGTCGACCAGCCCGCCGTCGAACAGCTTGACGTATTTCACCTTGCCGCTCTTGATGTTCTCCAACCCTTGCGCGAAGGCGTGCACCAGCGGCGCGGCATCCGGCGCGTGCGCGGCTTTGACCACCCAGGGCGGCAGCGGCGCGTGGCATTCGTCCGGGAAGGTCTCGATCACGATCGGCGCAAAGGCCGCCGGCACCGCGGCGGAGGCCGCCACGCCTGCGGCGATCGGATAGCGCGTGATATCGCTGCATGCCGCCGCAAATGTCTGCGGCACGAACAGGAAGGGCGTGCGGTTATAGGCGTCGGTGGCGTTGATCAGCGTGATCGGCCGCGGCTTGGCCAGCAGCGCGCCGAAGGTGGCGTCGTGGAAGAGATGGGCGTTGAACCAATTGCGCAACCGGCTGTCGTCGTTGACGCCACCGCCCAGCGCGCGCCCGACATTGATCAGGTTGGCGTCGGTGTCGAGCGAGGCCATCACATCTTGCGTCAAGAATTGCTGGCGGAAATCGGCCAGCGCGGCGCGTCCCTTCAGGCCGTAATAGGCGGCAATGACCGAGCCGCCGGACACGCCGGAGACGACGCCGACGCGATCGAGCAAGTCGCCTTTGCCCCGGCGCGGCACGGGCGTGCGCGCCAATTGTTCGAGCACGCCAAAGGCAAAGGCCGCCGCGCGCGTGCCGCCGCCGGAAAACGCAAGACCGATGGTTGCGCCGTCACCTTCGCCGCGCGCCAACTGGTCGGCCGCCAGCATGGCGGCCGCGTGACCGGTGGTCGGCATCAGCGGCGAAGCGGTCGGCGTGTTGAGCGGAAGGTTGTGCACGCTGGCGCAGGCGCCCAACGCGAGCGCGATAGCCGTCGGTAAAACAACGCCACGCCAACGCATACGCAGGATCCCCACTGCCGTACCCGCGCCGCCCGCTACACGTCGCGGCCGATCGAGATTCCGGCATCCCCAGGTGGTAGTCTATGACCCGGTGCAGGCACTGTCACGGGCGCGCTTGCCGCGTCATGACGCCGCTGCTAGGCAGCGCGCGATAGCTAAATTGGTCAGCGCAGAACAATGATCCGCCGTCTCGCCGCCGCGTCGGCCGTCGCCATAGCGCTTCTGCCGCAAGCCGCTCACGCCGCGCCCGCGCTCGACGGCGCGCAGATGGGCTGGCCCTGGGCGCTGCCTTTTGCCGGCATTCTGCTCTGCATCGCCACCGGCCCGCTGCTGTTTCCGAAATTCTGGCACGACGCACTACGGCAAGATCGCCGCTTTGTGGGCGTTCATCGCGCTCGGAGCCATTGCCGCACGCTTCGGCGCTCGCGGCGTCGCTCGCCGCCTTGGTGCACGCCGTGCTCGCCGAATATATGAGCTTCATTATCCTGCTGTTCGCGCTCTACGTGGTGGCCGGCGGCGTGCTGATCACCGGCACACTGCGCGGCACGCCATGGGTGAATGCCGGCATTCTTCTGCTCGGCACCGCCATGGCGAGCATCGTCGGCACCACCGGCGCCGCCATGATCCTGGTGCGGCCTTTGATCCGCGCCAACGCATCGCGCGCGCGCAACGCGCATGTGGTGATCTTCTTCATCTTCCTGGTCGCCAATATCGGCGGCGCGCTGTCGCCGCTCGGCGATCCGCCGCTGTTCGTCGGCTTCCTGCGCGGCGTCGATTTCTTCTGGACCACCACGCACCTCGCCTATGAGACGGCGATCGTCGCCGTGCTGGTGCTGGCGATATTCCTCGCGCTCGATGTCTGGATCGCGCGCGGCGAACCGCAAGCCGCGCCCGCCGCGGCGGAACCGCTTTGCCTGCGCGGGCTGATCAACCTGCCGCTGATCGCGGCCATCATCGGCGCCATTCTGCTGTCGGCCGCCTGGAAGCCGGGCATCGAACTCGACATCTACGGCACGCACGTCGCCTTGCAGAACCTCATGCGCGACGGCGCGCTTGTCGTCATCGCGCTCGCCTCGCTCTGGCTCACGCCGGAAGAGCATCGCGCCGCCAACGATTTCACCTGGGAGCCGATCCGCGAAGTGGCCAAGCTGTTCGCCGGCATTTTCGTCTGCATCATTCCGGTGCTGGCGATGCTGGAGGCCGGCCACGACGGCCCGTTCGCCTGGCTGCTCGCGGCGGTGACCGCGCATGACGGCTCGCCGCACGAGGTCGCCTATTTCTGGCTCACCGGCTTGCTCTCGGCCTTCCTCGACAACGCGCCGACTTATCTTGTGTTCTTCCAGCTCGCCGGCGCCGACGCCGCCGAACTGATGGGCAAACTCAGCGCCACGCTCGCCGCCATTTCCATGGGCGCGGTCTACATGGGCGCGCTCACTTATATCGGCAACGCGCCCAATTTCATGGTCGCGGCCATCGCCAACGAGCGCGGCGTCAAGATGCCGAGCTTCTTCGGCTACATGCTGTGGTCGTTCGCCGTGCTGCTGCCGGTGCTCGGCCTGCTCACTTTCATTTCCGTCGGCGCGCCTTGACCTTGCCGCGTTTGGCGGCGGCAGGTTTCGCCGCTTTCGCCGGCAGCACCGCGATCGCCTCGACCTCGAACAGCGCGCCCGGCCGCGCCAGTTGCGAAATGCCGACGGTCGTCTCGCCGGCGGCGCGGCGGTATTGACGAATCGTCGCGCACTTCGCGGAAAGTCCCGATGTGCGACATGTCGGTCAGATAGCTATTGATTTTCACCACGTCCTTGAAACCGGCGCCGGCCGCTTCCAACGCGAGTTTCAAATTCTGGAACGCCTTGAACGCCTGCGCGCGAAAGTCGCCCGGCCCGCCGACCAGTTGATTGTCCATGTCGAGGCCGAGCTGGCCGGCGATGAAGATCAGCCGGTTCGGCCCGGTCGCCTCGACCACGTAAGTGTAGCCGGGCGGCTTGGCCATGGTTTTCGGATTGCTGAAGCGCACATTGGCAGCCATTCGATCCTCCCTTTGTCGTCGCTTTCCCACGATACCGCCTGCGAAGTTACGTCGCGGGCGGGCGCGTTGACAGGGGCCTGTGCATGCCTGAGCGTGCCCGCAACTTGGGGGGCACCACGCTATGACCGCGCACGCGGCATCGCACGTCTATTTCGGCCTCAATCCGATGTGGGTGGCGACCGGCATCCTCGCCATCACCTACGCCGTCATCATGTCGGAAAAGGTCAACCGCGCCATCGTCGCGCTGACCGGCGCCGGCGTCATGATCGTGATCGGCGTGCTCGACCAGGAAGAGGCGATCAAGGGCGTCGACTGGAACACGCTCGGCCTGCTCACCGGCATGATGATCCTGGTCTCGGTGTCGCGCCGTTCCGGCATGTTCGAATTCGTCGCGGTGTGGTCGGCGCGCGCGGCCAAGGCGCATCCGGCCGGCATCATGCTGCTGCTGCAGATCGCCACCGCGGTGCTCTCCGCGCTGCTCGACAACGTCACCACCGTGCTGCTGATCGTGCCGGTGACGCTTGCCATCACCGGCACGCTGAAGGTGCCGCCCTACCCGTTTTTGTTCGCCGAGATCATGGCCTCGAACATCGGCGGCACCGCCACGCTGATCGGCGACCCGCCCAACATCATCATCGGCTCGCAGGTCGGCCTCACCTTCAACGATTTCGTCTATCACCTCACGCCGGTGATCGTGATCGTGCTGGTGGTGCAGACCGTCATGATTCACGTGCTGTGGGGCCGCGCGCTGAAGGCGACGCCGGAGGCGCAAGCCGCGATCATGGCCATGCACCCGATCGACTCGATCAAGGATTGGCTGCTGCTCAAGCAGGCGCTCGCCGTGCTCACTATCGTGATGGTGGTTTTCGTGCTGGCGCGCCAACTGCATCTGGAACCCGCCACCATCGCGCTCACCGGCGCCGCCGTGCTGATGCTGCTCGACAACTGGGCGCACCATGCCGAGAAGGCCGCGCACAATATCCACGCCACCTTCGGCGACGTGGAATGGATCACCATCTTTTTCTTCCTCGGCCTGTTCATCGTGGTGCACGGCGTCGAAGTCGGCGGCCTGCTGCACGTGCTCGCCACCAAGCTGGTGGCGGCGACCGGCGGCAACTTGGCGCATGCCGGCTTCGCGATTCTGTGGGCGTCGGCGGTGCTGTCGGCGATCGTCGACAACATTCCGTTCGTCGCCACCATGATCCCGCTGATCAAGAACATGGCGCCGGCCTTCGGCGGACCCGAGCACATCCAGCCGCTGTGGTGGTGCCTGTCGCTCGGCGCCTGTCTCGGCGGCAACGGCACCCTGGTCGGCGCCTCCGCCAACCTGACGGTCGCCGGCATTTCCGAGCGCAACGGCGTGCCGTTCCGCTTCCTCACTTATACGCTCTATGCCGCGCCGCTGACGCTGGTCTCGATCGCGATATGCCACGTTTACGTCTGGTGGCGGTATTTTTGAACCGATCCTGTTGACTTGACCGGGCCGTTGCCGGAGTTTCCCTGCCGGGGTGCAGGGTGCGAACGGCCGCCAAGGCCGAGTGCCCATGGAATTCCTGGGGGGAACTCGGTCCATGACCGCGCACGCGGCGTCGCACGTATTTTTCGGCCTCAATCCGATGTGGGTGTCGACCTGCATCCTGGCCATCACCTACGCCACCATCATGTCGGAGAAGGTCAACCGCGCCATCGTCGCGCTGGTCGGCGCCGGCGTGATGATCCTGGTCGGCGTGCTCGACCAGGAAGAGGCGATCCACGGCATCGACTGGAACACCATCGGCCTGCTCACCGGCATGATGATCCTGGTGTCGATCTCGCGCCGCTCCGGCATGTTCCAGTATCTGGCCATCTGGTCGGCGAAGGCGGCCAAGGCGCACCCCGCCGGCATTCTGTTCATCCTGCAGATCACCACCGCGGTGCTCTCGGCCTTCCTCGACAACGTCACCACCGTGTTGCTGATCGTGCCGGTGACGCTCGCCATCTGCGGCACGCTGAAAGTCCCCGCCTACCCCTATTTGTTCGCCGAGATCCTCGCCTCCAATATCGGCGGCACCGCCACGCTGATCGGCGATCCGCCCAACATCCTGATCGGCTCGCAGGTCGGGCTTGCCTTCAACGATTTCGTCTATCACCTCACCCCGGTCATCCTCATCGTCATGGCGGTGCAGGCGGTGATCATCCACGTGCTCTGGGGCAAGGACCTCAAGGCCTCGCATGACGCCGAGGCGCGGGTGATGGCGATGAACCCGGCCGATTCGATCGAGGACTGGCTGCTGCTCAAGCAGGCGCTGGCGATCCTCACCTTGGTCATGGTCACCTTCGTGCTGGCGCGGCCGCTGCATCTGGAGCCCGCCACCATCGCCTTGCTCGGCGCCGCCATTCTGATGCTGCTCGACAATTGGGCGCACCATGCCGAGAAGGCCGCGCACAATATCCACGCACACCTTCGGCGACGTGGAATGGATCACCATCTTCTTCTTCATCGGCCTGTTCGTGGTGGTGCACGGCGTCGATGTCGGCGGCCTGCTCAAACTGCTCGCCAGCAAGCTGGTGGCGGCGACCGGCGGCAACATGGCGCATGCCGGCTACGCCATCCTGTGGGCCTCGGCGGTGCTCTCGGCGATCGTCGACAACATTCCCTTCGTCGCCACCATGATCCCGCTGATCAAGAACATGGCGCCGGCTTTCGGCGGACCCGAGCACATCCAGCCGCTGTGGTGGTGCCTGTCGCTCGGCGCCTGCCTCGGCGGCAACGGCACGCTGATCGGCGCCTCGGCCAATTTGACGGTCGCCGGCATCGGCGAGCGCAACAAGGTGCCGTTCCGCTTCATTACCTACACGCTTTACGCCTTCCCGATGATGCTGGTGTCGGTGGCGATCTGTAACGTCTACATCTGGTGGCGGTATTTCTAAGTACGCCGCCACTGCAACCTTCCGCGCCCTCAAACGTTGATGCGTGCGGCCACGCGGACTATCCGCGCGCCGCGCTCAACCACAGGGGCTTGCGATGGCTGCTCGCGGCAGGCGAACGATTTTGCGCGTCATGGCCGGCGTTCTTGCCGCCGGCGCGATGACGTTCGCCGTGCAGGCGCCGGCATCGGCGGGCATCTTCGAACGCATTTTCGGCGGCCTCAGCCGCGCCATTGAGGCGCCGGCCAGACTGCCGGAGAATGTCCGCGCCTTCGCCGATCCGTTCGCCGGCATGCGCAATCCGCAAGCCGTCGCGCGCAAGCCGACGCCGGCCCGGCCAGCGCCTACTGCGTGCGTACCAGCGACGGCTTTTACTTCCCGGTGCAGGCGCATGCCGGCGTGAGCGCCGCCGAAGCGTGCCGTGCATTCTGTCCGGCCAGCCAGACGCGGCTTTATTCCGGCGGCGGCATCGATCACGCCGTCGCCAGCCGACGGCAGCCGCTATGCCGATCTCGACACCGCGTTCCTCTATCGCCAGCGGCTGGTGGCGGGCAGCACCTGCAACGGCCGCAATGTGTTCGGCCTGGCGCATGTGAACGTCACCACCGACCGGACGCTGCGGCCCGGCGACATCGTGGCGACCAGGGACGGCTTGGTGGCGGTGACGGCCATGAAGAACAAAGTGGCGGAGTTCACGCCGGTCGAAAACGACCGCGCCATCCCGCAAGAGCACGCGCGAGAAACTTGCCGGCGTGAAGATCATGCCGACGGCGATCGGCGTCGACGCCGCCAACGTAATGGTGTCGCAGATCGGCCGCGGCGACGACAACCGCAGCGCTCAGCTTGCGAGATAGCCGGCCACTTCCTCGGCGAGCGACAGCGACGAGGTCAGCCCCGGCGACTCGATCCCGAACATCTGCACCAGCCCCGGCAAGCCGTGCTGCGCCGGCGCGTCGATCAGGAAATCCGCCTGCGGCTCGCCCGGGCCGGTGAGCTTCGGCCGGATGCCGGAATAGTCCGGCGCCAGCGAGCCTTCCGGCAGGCCGGGCCAATAGGTGCGGATGCGCTCATAGAACAGACGCGGCGCGCGTGGCATCGACGTCGTAATTCTCGTTGGCGACCCATTCCACGTCCGGCCCGAAGCGCATGCGGCCGGCGAGATCGAGCGTCACATGCACGCCGAGCCCGCCGACGATCGGCGTCGGATAGATCAGCCGGGTGAAGGCGGGCTTGCCGGCGAAACTGAAATAATTGCCTTTGCCCAAAACCAGCCGCGGCACCCGCGTTGCCGGATAGTCATCCATCCTGCGCGCGACGGCTTGCGCGCTTAAGCCCGCGCAATTGACCACGGCGTCGAAGGCGAAACTGCCGCCGTTGCCGCCGAAGGCGACCTGCCATTGCCCGCTCTTTGCGCGCCGCGCCAAGCACGGGCGTGTTGAAGGCGATGGCGCCGCCCGCGTCTTCGAGGTCGCCGCGCAACGCCAGCATGTAAGCGTGGCCGTCGATGATGCCGGTTTCCGGCGAATGCAGCGCGCCGATGCACGACACTTCCGGCTCCAACGCGCGCGCCGCGTTGGCCCCGATCATTTCCAGGCTTTCGACGCTCGTTGATGCGGCCCTGCGCCTCGATGGCGTGGATCTTCTCGAGCTCCACCTCGTTGGTGGCCACCACCAGCTTGCCGCATTTGCGGTGCGGCACGCCGTGCGCGGCGCAGAATTCGTACAGCATGCGCCGCCCGGCGACGCAGTGGCGCCCGCGCAGCGTGCCGGTCGGGTAATACATGCCGCCGTGGATGACCTCGCTGTTGCGCGAGGAAATGCCGGTGCCGATGGCATTGGCCGCTTCCGCCACCACCACGTCGTGGCCCTTGCGCGCCGCCGCGCGCGCCACCGCCAGGCCGACCACGCCGGCTCCGATCACCAGGACTTGCATGCGGGGGTTCTGTCTCGACGGCGTTTACGGCTAGCGCTGCATGGAATTGCCATTAAACCTTCATTTGCACAAGATTCGCCCTTAACGCTTATCCCTATTGGCGCTTGACCGGACGCGCAGGTCGGGCAGATTCGCGCGGAATTTCCTCAAAAGAGGCGGAACTCGACGATGCGGAAAACGGTATTGAAATGGACGGCCATCGCGCTTGTTACGGTCTTTGGCGCCGCGCTGGCGGGACCCGCGCTTGCCGCCTCCTGCCACAATACCGGCAGCTATGAGCGCTGGCTCGAGCAGTTCAAGAAGGACGCCTTGGCGCAAGGCATATCGCAGCGGGTGATCGCGGCCGCCTCGCCCTCGATGACCTTCGACCCGGCGATCGTGCGCCGCGACCACGGCCAGGCCGTGTTCAACCAGACCTTCCTGCAATTCTCCGACCGCATGGTCGGCGGCGGCCGCATCCCGAACGCGCAGGCGAAAATCAAGAAGCACGCCGCGCTGTTCGCGCAGATCGAGAAGAAATACGGCGTGCCGGCGGCGGTGCTCACCGCCTTCTGGGGCCTGGAGAGCGACTTCGGCGCCAATTTCGGCAACTACAAAATCCTCAGCGCCATCGCCACGCTCGCTTATGACTGCCGCCGGCCCGATTTCTTCCGCCAGCAATTGTTCGACGCGCTGCGCATCATCGAGCGCGGCGACCAGACCGTCGACAGCATGATCGGCGACTGGGCCGGCGAATTCGGCGGCTTGCAGTTCACCGCGTCCGACTATCTGAAGAACGCGGTCGATTTCGACGGCGACGGCCGCCGCGATCTGATCCATAGCATCCCCGACACCATGGCCTCCGGCGCCAACTTCCTGGTCGGCCTCGGCTGGCATCGTGGCGAACCGTGGCTGCAGGAAGTGCGCGTGCCGCCAAATCTGCCGTGGCAGGAGGCCGACCTCACCATCCAGCATCCGCGCTCGCAATGGGTCGCCTGGGGCGTGCGCGCGGCGCACGGCTCGCTGCCGGCCGACAACATGGCGGCCTCGATGATCCTGCCCATGGGGCGGCACGGCCCGGCCTTCCTCGCCTACCGGAATTTCCAGGCCTTCCTCGGCTGGAATTCGGCCTACGTCTATTCCACCACCGTCGCCTATTACGCGACGCGCATTGCCGGCGCGCCGACCGTCGACCATTCGGGCGCCAAGACCGTGCAGACGCTGTCCGCCCAGCAGGTCATGGAATTGCAGCGCCTGCTGATCAAGCACGGCTACGAGAATGTCGGCGAGGTCGACGGCAAGGTCGGCTCCGGCACGCGCGGCGCGGTGAAGAAGGCGCAGATGAAATCGGCCTGCCGGCCGATTCCTATCCGACCGCCGAATTGATCGCGCGCCTCGCCGGCGGCGGCTAGAACAGAGCGGCCGTCTTGCGCCATACTGCGGGCCCGTAACCGCGAACCGGCCCCCGGAGACGCCTCATGGCCCGTCACACGTTCTTCTGCGTTGACGCTCATACCTGCGGCAATCCGGTGCGCGTGGTGGCCGGCGGCGCGCCGCTGTTGCCCAATGTGCCGATGATCGAGAAGCGGGAAATCTTCGTCCGCGAGCATGACTGGGTGCGGCGCGCGCTGATGTTCGAGCCGCGCGGCCACGATGTGATGTCCGGCTCGATTCTCTACCCTTCAGCGCGCGAGGATTGCGAGGTCGGCGTCCTTTATATCGAAGTCACCGGCTGCCTGCCGATGTGCGGCCACGGCACCATCGGCACCGTCACCGTGGCGATCGAAGAGGGTCTCGTTTCGCCGCGCGAGCCGGGGCGGCTCGCCATCGACGCGCCCGCCGGCCGCGTCGCAATCGAATACACGCAGAACGGCCGCTTCGTCGATCAGGTGCGGCTGTTCAACGTACCGAGCTATCTGCACGCCGCCGATGTCGATCTCGACGTGCCCGGCCTTGGCGCGCTCAAGATCGACGTCGCCTATGGCGGCAATTACTACGCCATCATCGAGCCGCAGAAGAACTGGAGCGGGCTCGACAACATGCCGGTTGCCGAAATCCAGCGGCTTAGTCTCATCGTGCGCGACCTGGCCGACGAAAAATTCGCTCCCGTGCATCCGGAGGATGCCCGCATCCGCGGCATCCATCACGTCATGTGGTGCGACAAGCCGCGTAATCCGCGCGCGCATGCGCGCAACGCCGTGTTCTACGGCGACAAGGCGATCGACCGCTCGCCCTGCGGCACCGGATCGTCGGCGCGCGTCGCGCAACTCGCCGCCAAGGGCAAGCTCAAAGTCGGCGACGATTTCGTGCATGAAAGCATCATCGGCACCATGTTCGACTGCCGCGTCGAGGCGCAGGCGAATGTCGGCAACTACCGCGCTATCCGTCCGAGCGTCGCCGGCTGGGCGCAGGTCACCGGCCACAACACCATTTTCGTCGACGACCGCGATCCGCTGGCGCACGGCTTCCAGGTCGTCTAGCGATTCTTGAGGAGAATACGTGCGCGAACCCGAAGATGCACAGGCGCGACGCGGTAAGCCGCCGGTCGTCGTCTATCCGGTCGGCAGCCTGCCGCCGCCCGACATGGCGATGCTGGCGCGCGCCCGGAAAAACCTCACAAAAATTTCCGAAGTTGTCGTGCCGCCGCGCGAGGGCCGCGCCTTTCCGGTGCCGGCCGGACATTTCTTCCGCATTATCAGCATCGAGGGGCCGCAGGTGGGCGACCTCAATCTGTGGAACGCCAACGATCTGTCGGAACGCTTCTACAGCGGCAAGACGCGGGCGCTACACGCAACGCATGTCGGCAAAGGCGACCGCTTGTGGAGCACGTTGCCTTTTCTGCGGCCGATGGCGACCATTACCGAGGACACGCTCGGCTGGTACGGCTTCGACTCCGACGGCGCCGGCATACACGATGTCATCGGCACGCGTTGCGACCCCTACACCAATCGGCTGTTATCCGGCGGCGACTACCACCATTGTTGCCACTCGAATCTGTCGCGCGCGCTGGCCGCGGCGCGCGGCATGGATGTGCGCGAAGCGGAGCTTTTGGTGCACGACGTGCTCAACGTGTTCATGTGCACCGGCTTCACCCGCGATACGCACCAGTATTTCATGAAGGCGAGCCCGGTGCGGCCCGGCGATTTCATCGAGTTGTTCGCCGAGATCGATTTGCTGGCCGCGCTGTCGGCCTGCCCGGGCGGCGATTGCGGCGCGACGCATTCCAGCGACACCGCGCAATGCTACCCGCTCAAGGTGGAGATCTATCGGCCCGAGGCAGAAAGCCTCGCCGGATGGCAACCGGCGCGAGCGAGCCAATATCCGCGCACGCATGGCGTTGGCGAGCCGCGTCGGTGACGCGTGGCGCCGCGTGTGTTAGAATTTTCCTATGACCGTCGCCTCGCCAAATTCCGCACCAATCGCCGCCCGGCGAAATGGATGCCGACTCGATCGCCTTCATGGCGATGCAGCCGCCGCCGCCCGCCGTGCCGCTATCGCCGGACGCGGCGCGCGAGAATCTGCGGCGCATGCGCCTCGTCAACCAGCCCGACCTGCCGCAGGTGGCGCAAGTTCGCGAATACGCGGCGTCAGGACCGGCCGGGCCCATTGCGCTGCGCGCCTATCGCGGCGCCGGCACGCAGGCCGCCGACAAGCTTCCCGTGCAGGTCTATTACCACGGCGGCGGCTGGGTGATCGGCGATCTCGACAGCCACGACTGGCAATGCCGCATGATCGCCAATGCGGCGAAATGCGCGGTGGTCAGCGTCGACTATCGCCTGGCGCCCGAGCACCGCTTTCCCGCCGCGTTTGACGATTCACTTGCCGCCGCCGAATGGATCGCCGCCAACGCCGACCTGCTGCGCATCGACCCCGCGCGCATGTCGATCGGCGGCGACAGCGCCGGCGGCAACCTCGCGGCGGCCGTGGCGCTGGCGTTGCGCGAGCGCGGCACAATCAAACTGCGCGCGCAGGTACTCACCTACCCGATCGTCGATATGACCGCGGCTTATGACGCGCGCTTTGCCGCCGGCATCGCGCTCACCAATGGCGGCATGCGCGCTTATATCGACGCTTATGTGCCGGACGCCGCGCAGCGCCGAGACTGGCGCTGCTCGCCGTTACACGCCGCGAGCCTGCGCGGCCTAGCCCCGGCGCTGGTCATTCTCGCCGGCTTCGATCCGCTCTACACCGAGGGCGAAGCCTATGCCGCGCGGCTCAAGGCGGAAGGCGTCCCGGTCACCGTCAGGAATTATCCGGGCCAGATGCACGGCTTTCTCTCGCGCGCCAAGCTCTTGCCGAAAGCCTATGCGGCGATCGCGGACATCGCGGCACTGCTGCAGGCCCTGCACTGAAAGCCGCGCTTTGCGCCGCGCCGGCCGCCCCTGCGGCCTCTTGACCCGTTCACAACATCGCGACCCGGCCGCAGGATCGGCCATGCCTGGACGTTTATTGAAATGTGGAGGTTTCCGCCGCAACGCAGCGGAAACTTTGCGCTGATCGGGAGGCGCGACGCGAGCGGGGCGAAGCTGGTGGAGGACGTCATGACAAGAATTTCCGGATGGCTGATCGCCATCATGGTGGTAGGCGCCGTAGCGATCCCGGCAAGTGCGTCGGCGCAACTCGGCGGTGGATCGGGAAACGCCGGGCGAGCCGTTTCGCATAGTGGCGGCGGTGGCGGCGGCGGCCACAGCTTTACGCCGCATAGCGGCGGACGAAGTTTTTCGCCTCATATCAGCGGGCGCAGCTTTGCGCCGCATGTCGGTACGCGACATTTCACGCCGCGCTTCAGCGGCCGGTCGCGGCATTTCGGCACCACGCATACCGGCACGACGTTCAACCGCTCGGTCCGGCGCACGCAGCGGCAGCACAATTTCACGCAATCACACCATCCATAATCGCACGCTGCGGAATGCCGCCGGCGTGCCGAGCAACACGCTGCACAGGCTGCGCCGCAACGGCACCGCCGCCATCACGCCGCAGGCGGCGCGGCAGGGCCGTTTCGGATCGCGCTTTGCGGCGGGCGCGGGCCGTCATCATCGGTTCGCTAACATCGCCGCGCACCGGGCCTGGCGGCGCGGCTTGCGCGCCGGCTTTGTGCCCTGGTACGGGCCGGTGTTCTGGCCCTACGCCTATTCCGACATTTTCGATTACGCGTTCTGGCCCGACGGCTATGCCGACGGTTTCTGGTTCTACGCCTATGACGACTTCTTCGACGGGTTGTTCTGGGGCGAAGTAGGCCCGCCGGAGGAATACGCCTATGCCGGGCCGGCGCTGGCCGCCGCACCGCGCGCGAGCTATGCCGGCGTGCAGGAGCTGTGCAAGCAGCCGGGCAGCGGCATCACCGCCTGGCCGTTCGCCGACATCGAGCGCAAGGTCGGCCTCAACGGCGAGCAGAAGCAATTGCTCGGCGACGTGCGCAAGGCCGCCGCCGACGCCGCCGCGACTTTCAAAGCCTCGTGCCCGGCGGAAAATCTGTTCCCGCTGACGCCGCCCGGCCGCCTGCAGTCGATGACGGCGCGGCTGCAAGGCACGCTCGATGCCGTGCAGGTCGTGCGCCCGGCGCTGGAGAAGTTCTACGCCTCGCTCTCCGACGAGCAGAAGGAGCGCTTCAACACGGCTCGGCCCGAAACAGTCGGTGAACAATCCGGCGACCACCGCCGCGCTGCCGCAGGACGCCAAGAGCTGCAGCGAGGCCAAGCCCGGCCTCACCAATCTGCCGATCGAGCAGATCGACGAGGCGGTCAAGCCGACCGACGCGCAGCAGGACGCGCTCAAGCAGTTGCAGGCGGCGACCGAGCAAGGCGGTTTCCGCTGCTGCAAGCGGCCTGCCCGGAAGATATGCCGCTCACGCCGCCCGGCCGGCTGGCGGCGATGGAGACGCGGCTCAAGGCGATGATCGAGGCGGCCAACACGATCAAGCCCGCGCTCGAGAGCTTCTACAGCTCGCTCACCAACGAGCAGAAGGCGCGCTTCGACCGCATCGGCGGACAGCTGGCGAAAGAGAACGGCTGAACGCCGCGACACGAAACGAAAAGGGCGGCCGCGTGGGCCGCCTTTTTTCTTACTTCCCTCTCCCCGTTTACGGGGAGAGGTGAAGCTACTCCGCCGCCAAGCGCACCGACGGCGCCGCCGCCTTGATGTCGGGCGTGACGTGGCTTTCGAAGCGGGTGAAGTTCTTCTGGAACATGCCGACCAGTTCGCGCGCGGTCTTGTCGAACTCGGCCTTGTCCTTCCAGGTCTTGAACGGGTTCAACAGATGCGGCTCGACGCCGGGCACCGAGGTCGGCACCGAGAAGCCGAAATAGGGATCGGTGCGGAAGTCGGCGTCCTTGAGCGAGCCGTTGAGCGCGGCGGTCAACAGCGTGCGCGTCGCCTTGATCGGCATGCGGCGGCCGACGCCGTATTTGCCGCCGGTCCAGCCGGAATTGACCAGCCAGCAGTCGACCTTGTGCTTGGCGATGTAGTCGCGCAGCAGGTCGGCATAAACGGAAGGATGCCGCGGCAAAAACGGCGCGCCGAAGCAGGTGGAGAATTCCGGCTGCACGCCGATGAGCCCCTTCTCGGTGCCGGCGACCTTCGCCGTGTAGCCGGAGAGGAAGTGGTACATCGCCTGCGTCGCCGTCAGCTTGGCGATCGGCGGCATCACGCCGTAGGCGTCGGCGGTGAGGAAGATGATGTTTTTCGGATGGCCGGCGCGGCCGCTGCGCGAAGCGTTCGGAATGAAATCGAGCGGATAGGCGGAGCGGGTGTTCTCGGTCTTCGAGCCGTCATTGTAATCGGGCACGCGCGTTTCCGGATCGAACACCACATTCTCCAGCACGGCGCCGAAGCGGTTGGTGGCGTCCCAGATCATGCGGCTCGGCTTCCTGGCTGAGCTTGATGCATTTGGCGTAGCAGCCGCCCTCGAAATTGAAGATGCCGTCCGGACCCCAGCCGTGTTCATCATCACCAATGAGCGTGCGGTTGGGATCGGCCGACAGCGTGGTCTTGCCGGTGCCGGACAGGCCGAAGAACAGCGCGCTAGTCGCCGTCCGGCCCGACATTGGCCGAGCAGTGCATCGGCACGACGTTTTGCGCCGGCAGATAGAAATTGAGCGTGGTGAACACCGACTTCTTCATCTCGCCGGCGTATGACGAGCCGCAGATCAGCACGATCTTGCGCGAGAAATCGATCGCCACCATGGTGTCGGAGCCTTCGCGCCCGCCATGCCGCTTGGCGTCCGGCTTGAACGACGGCATGTCGACGACGGTAAGCTCGGGAACGAACCCGGCGAGTTCGTCGCGCTCCGGGCGGATCAGCAATTGCCGGATGAACAGCGAGTGCCAGGCGTATTCGGTGAACACGCGCGTCTTGATCCGGTATTTCGGATCGGCGCCGCCATAGAGATCCTGCGCGAACAGCTTCCTGCCTTTGGCGTGCGCCTGGAAGTCGGCGAGCAGATTGTCGAAGTTCTCCTTCGACATTTTGCGGTTGCCGTCCCACCACACCGAATTCTCGGTGAGCGCGTCGACCACCGTGTGCTTGTCCTTGGGCGAGCGGCCGGTGTGGTGACCGGTTTCCGCGCACAGCGCGCCGCCGACCACCAGCGAGGCTTCGCCGGCGCCGATCGCGTGTTCGTAGAGCGCCGGTTCGGTCAGGTTCCAATGAACCGCGGCGAGCCCGCGCAAGCCGAACTTGTCGGCGCCATGGGCTTGGTTACGCACACCGAATTCTTGCACCGAGATCCTCCGAGATAGAGCGGGGCGCTTTTGTCGAACCCCCGGGCCGGGTCCATGCGCGCTCTTGTCGATTTGAGACCTGATTATAGCCCCTTGTTCAAAGGCGCGCGACCATAGTCAGGAACATCTTTAAAGCCAAGGCTAAAGACCGCGCATCCGGCGCCATCGTCATTGCGCTGCATCATGGCATTAACCCTTGGCGCGCGCGGCGTCGGCGAGCTGCTTGAGTGTGGCGCGCAAGGGGCCGGGGCCGGTGACGCGCTGTGGAAAGAACAGCCTTAACGCGGTCTGGCCCTTCTGCAATTCGAGGCCTTCGGGATCGATGCCGACACAAGGCCAGTCGCCGTCCGCCGCGCCAAGCAGGCTTGGTGGCGTAGAGCCGGCAAGCCTCGGCGTGGTCGGCATTCATATGCGCGATGGCGTCCGGCTTCACTTCGATGAGCGCGCCTGGCATCCGCGACGTCGGTCAGCACCTCGCGCGCGGCAAGATCGGCGGCGCGGGCAAAGCCGCCGTTGAGATGCGCGGAGATCACGCTCATGCGCCAGAACGCGAAGTCGCCGAAGCCGGCATAGAGCTCCGACTTCGGATGGCGGGCGAGGAAGCGGCGGCGGATGCGCGCATCGTCGGCGCCTGCGCGGTCGACCGGCACGAAAGTGCCGAGCACCGTGAGGCGCGGATGCGCCAGCGCATCGCCCTTGCCGGTTTCGGCGAGCAGCAGCGAGGCGCGGCCGTCGACTTCCAGATTGGCGGTGTGCGTCGCCAGTTTCGACACCAGGATCAGCGGCGAACCGTCCATATCGGTGGCGACATTGACCAGCGAGGCGAAGGGATGGCCGCTGTTGCGGTCGAGCGTCGCCAGCGTGCCGGCGCGGGTTGCGCGCAACAGCGATTTGGCGACTTCGAGCGGCTTGAAGTCGGCCGGCGGCTGCGCGTTCTCCGGAATGCGTCCCGGCATGGCGCCGGGCAGCGGCGGATTGGCTTTGGCTTTGTCTGCGGGCATGGGCGCTCAATTCGTTAACGCAGGCGGCTGCGGGCTCGATGCTAGGCCTGTTGGGCTTGAATTCGCTACAGAATCACATAGTTGTTGCAAAGAGGCCACATTTCAGACCCTGTTTCTGGGCTTCAAATCACGCGGGACGTCACCAAGCGACGCTTTTAGAGGGGCTTCATGCCAACCATCGCTCTCGTCGACGACGACCGCAATATCCTCACCTCCGTTTCGATCGCCCTCGAAGCCGAGGGCTATCGCATCATGACCTATACCGACGGCGCCTCCGCGCTCGACGGTTTCAAGACCTCGCCGCCGGATCTCGCCATCCTCGACATCAAGATGCCGCGCATGGACGGCATGGAGACGCTGCGCCGGCTGCGCCAGAAGAGCGATATTCCGGTGATCTTCTTGACCTCCAAGGACGAGGAGATCGACGAGATGTTCGGCCTCAAGATGGGCGCCGACGACTTCATCCGCAAACCGTTCTCGCAGCGGCTCCTGGTCGAGCGCGTGAAGGCGGTCCTGCGCCGCGCCGCGCCGAAGGACGCCACCGGGCCGAAGGAAACCGACGCCAAGGCGCTCGAGCGCGGCCTGCTGCGCATGGACCCCGAGCGCCACACCTGCACCTGGAAGAACGACCCGGTCACCCTCACGGTCACCGAATTCCTCATCCTGCAGGCGCTGGCCACCCGCCCCGGCGTGGTGAAAAGCCGCAACGCGCTGATGGACGCCGCCTATGACGACCAGGTCTATGTCGACGACCGCACCATCGACAGCCACATCAAGCGGCTGCGCAAGAAGTTCAAGGTGGTCGACGACGATTTCGAGATGATCGAGACGCTGTACGGCGTCGGTTATCGCTTCAAGGAAACATGAGGGGCGACCGGTTTCTGGGATCAGTCACTCCGCTCGTCCCCGCGAAAGCGGGGACCCAGTGCGAAATGCCGCTGACTCCGGGCCTTTAAATCTGGATTCCCGCTTGCGCGGGAATGAGCGGAAGCTGCAATTTTGCGGTAGACTCTCGGGGACATCAACCCGGCTGGATTGAACGACGTGCTCGATCGAACCGCTGAAATTCTGGCGCAGAAAGCCGAAGCCGAAAAACCCGGCGCGGAAGCCGCGCGTCCGCCGCGCAAGCCGTTCGGACTCGATCCGGCGGCTGCTGCGCTCGGTCTGGGCTTTCTTCGTTTCGCAAAGTTTTTCCAGCCTCACCCGCCGCATCGTCTTCCTCAATCTCGCCGGCCTGGTCGCGCTGGTCACCGGCGTGCTCTATCTCTCGCAATTCCGCGCCGGCCTGATCGACGCGCGCGTGCAAAGCCTCTTGGTGCAGAGCGAGATCATCGCCGGCGCCATCGCGGCCTCGGCGACGGTGGAAACCAATTCGATCACCATCAATCCCGACCGGCTGCTGGAACTGCAGGCCGGCGAAAGCTACGGGCCGTCCGACAACTCGCAGACCGGCATCGAATTCCCCATCAACCCGGAACGCGTGGCGCCGGTGCTGCGCCGCCTGGTGTCGCCGACCAAGACGCGCGCGCGCATCTACGACCGCGACGGCGTGCTCATTCTCGACAGCCGCAATCTGTACGGCCGCGGCGACGTGCTGCGCTTCGACCTGCCGCCGCCCAATGCGGAAAAGCCCGGCATCATGGAGCGCGCCTTTATCGCCATGCGCCGCTGGTTCGGGCGCGGCGACCTGCCGCTTTACAAGGAACTCGGGCCGGAGAACGGCAAGGGCTATCCGGAAGTCGCGCAGGCGCTCGGCGGGCTGCACGCCAGCATGGTGCGGGTCAACGACCGCGGCGAGGTGATCGTCTCGGTGGCGGTGCCGGTGCAGCGCTTCCGCGCGGTGCGCGGCGCGCTGATGCTGTCGACGCAAGGCGCCGACATCGACGACATGGTGGAGGCCGAGCGGCTCGCCATTTTCAAGGTATTCCTGGTCGCCGCCGGCGTCATGGTGGTGCTCTCCATGCTGCTCGCCGGCACCATCGCCGGCCCGGTGCGCCGGCTCGCCGAGGGCGCCGAGCGCGTGCGCCGGCGCATCCGCAGCCGCGTCGAAATTCCGGATTTCACCCGCCGGCGCGACGAAATCGGCGAACTGTCGGGCGCGCTGCGCGAGATGACCAACGCGCTCTACACCCGCATCGAGGCGATCGAAAGCTTCGCCGCCGACGTGGCGCACGAATTGCGCAATCCGCTCACCTCGCTGCGCTCGGCGGTGGAGACATTGCCGTTGGCGAAAACCGACGACAGCCGCCGCCGCCTGCTCGACGTGATCGAGCACGACGTCAGACGGCTCGACCGCTGATCTCGGATATTTCCGACGCCAGCCGGCTCGACGCCGAACTGCAGCGGCAGGAAGCAGCCCAAGTCGATTTCGCCAAGCTGCTCGACGCGCTGGTCACCGCCGCCAACGAAGTGCGCACCGACGACGTCAGCGTAACGCTTGCCTTCGAAGGCGGCGCGCCTGCGGCCTTCAAGGTGCCGGGCCACGACTCGCGGCTTGGCCAGGTGGTCAGCAATCTGATCGACAATGCGCGGTCGTTCTCGCCGCCCGGCGGCACCGTGCGCATCACCTGCCGGCGGCTGAAGAACGAGGTCGAGATCGTTGTCGACGACGATGGTTCCGGCATCCGGCCGGAAGCGCTGGATAAGATCTTCGAGCGCTTCTACACCGACCGCCCCAACCAGAGCTTCGGACAAAATTCCGGCCTCGGCCTGTCGATCTCAAAGCAGATCGTCGAAGCCCATGGCGGCAGCATCCGGGTCGAAAACCGCACCAGCGTCGCCGCCGCCGAGGCGAACGAGCCGCGCGTGCTCGGCGCGCGCTTCGTGGTGCGGCTGCCGGCGGTGTGATGCCCGCCGGCGCGAGTACCATCCACGCTTCCGCCGTGCTGATCGGGCCGAAGGCGGCGCTGATCCGCGGGCCCGCCGGTGCCGGAAAATCGCGGCTGGTCTGGGACCTGCTGCAAGCCGCGGGAGCGAGCGCCCTGCCCTTCGCGCGGCTCATCGGCGACGATCGCGTCGAGCTGGAAACGATGGCCGGCCGCCTGCTGGTGCGCCCGGCGCCGGCGCTCGCTGGAATGCTGGAAATCCGCGGCCTCGGTATCCGGCAACTGCCCTTTGAGGCGGTGGCGGCGGTCGGCCTGGTGGTCGATTTGGCCGCCGCGGACGCCGCCCGGCTGCCCGGCCGGGAGGCCGAAAAAGCCGTCATTGGCGGGATTAGCCTGCCGCGGCTTGCGGTCGCAGCCGGCGAGCCGGCCCTGCCTGTGCTGACGGCCTTCCTGGGGACAATCCCGGCCCGGATTTGACGTCGGAGCGCCTCTGGGCTACCCCCGGCGCCCGCCGTGACCGAATAATTAACCATAAGCTGTCTAGGATCGCCGCCGCCGAAACGGACACGTCAGAGCTCCCCTTTGGCCCCATCTTTTCGCAGTGCAGCAGAGCGCTTATATAGCGAGACAGGCCCTTGCCATGGGCTTTCGAATGGGCCTCAATGCGCCCCCATTCGTGCGGCGCAGCGTACGCGCCCGCGAGGAGTTCGGGATGATCGGCCTCGTATTAGTGACCCACGGGCGGCTCGCCATCGAGTTCCGCTCAGCGCTGGAGCATGTGGTTGGCCCGCAGCGCCAGATCGAGGCGGTCACCATCGGCCCCGACGACGACGTCGAGCAGTGCCGCAAGCAGATTATCGACGCGGTCAAGCGGGTGGACAGTGGCGACGGCGTCGCCATCCTCACCGACATGTTCGGCGGCACGCCCTCCAATCTCGCCATCTCGGTGATGAGCCAGCCCAAGGTCGAGGTGCTCGCCGGCATCAACCTTCCGATGCTGATCAAGCTCGCCAAGGTGCGGGAAACCTGTCCGCTCGAACAGGCGGTGGCCGCCGCCCAGGAAGCCGGCCGCAAATACTGCACGATCGCGAGCCGCGTGCTCACCGGTAAATGAACGACTCCGCTCCAGCGGACGGCGTTTCTCCTGAGGCCGGCCGCCGCCGTCGTGCGCGAAATCGAAATCGTCAACAAGAAGGGTCTGCACGCCCGCGCCTCGGCGAAATTCGTGCAGTGTGCCGAACAGTTCGACGCCGCCATTACCGTCACCCGCGGCAGCGAGAGCGTCGGCGGCACCTCGATCATGGGCCTGATGATGCTGTCGGCGGGCCCCGGCGTCACCATCGCCATTTCGGCCACCGGCAACGAAGCCGCCGCAGCGGTCGACGCGCTGTGCGCGCTCATCGTCAGCCGGTTTGGGGAAGAGGACTAGCTATTCCGCTCATTCCCGCGAAAGCGGGAATCCAGCTTTTATGGTCAGCACTGGGTCCCCGCTTTCGCGGGGACGAGCGGATAAAGGCAGCGCCAGCCTTACATAAAGAAATCTTTATATATGCGTTGCGGCCCCGTCACCGGCCTGATATAGGCTCGGGCCAGCAACCAAGCCATTCAACGCGTGCCGCATAGGATCGTCATGACCGCTTCCGCCAAGCCAAAAGCCAAAGCCGGCGACTACGTCGTCAAGGACATCGCGCTCGCGCCCTGGGGCCGCAACGAAATCAGCCTGGCCGAGACGGAAATGCCCGGCCTGATGGCCACGCGCGAGGAATACGGCCCGCAGCAACCGCTGCGCGGCGCCCGCGTCGCCGGCTCGCTACACATGACCATCCAGACCGCCGTGCTGATCGAGACGCTCACCGCGCTCGGCGCCGACGTGCGCTGGGCCTCGTGCAACATCTATTCGACGCAGGACCACGCCGCCGCCGCGATCGCGCAGGCCGGCGTGCCGGTGTTCGCGGTCAAGGGCGAAAGCCTCGCCGATTACTGGGACTACACCCATCGCATCTTCGAGTGGCACGACGGCGGCTTCCCCAACATGATTCTCGACGACGGCGGCGACGCAACGCTGTTGCTGCATCTCGGCCTGCAGGCCGAGACCAATGCCGGCGTGCTTGCCCATCCCGGCAACGAGGAAGAGGAAGTGCTGTTCGCCGCCATCAAGAAGCGGATCAAGGAGCAGCCCGGCTGGTACACCAAGCTCGCCAAGGAAGTGCGCGGCGTCACCGAGGAGACCACCACCGGCGTGCACCGGCTCTATCAGATGGCCAAGGAAGGCCGCCTGCTGTTCCCGGCGATCAACGTCAATGACAGCGTCACCAAGTCGAAATTCGACAATCTCTACGGCTGCCGCGAGTCGCTGGTCGACGGCATCCGCCGCGGCACCGACGTGATGATGTCGGGCAAGGTGGCGATGGTCGCCGGCTTCGGCGACGTCGGCAAGGGTTCGGCCGCCTCATTGCGCCAGGCCGGCTGCCGCGTGCTGGTTTCCGAAGTCGACCCGATCTGCGCGCTGCAGGCGGCGATGGAAGGCTACGAAGTCACCACCATGGAAGACGCGGCGCCGCGCGCCGACATCTTCGTCACCTGCACCGGCAATGTCGACGTGATCACGCTCGACCACATGCGCAAGATGAAGGACCGCGCCGTGGTCTGCAACATCGGCCACTTCGACTCGGAGATCCAGGTGCACGCGCTGAAGAACCTGAAGTGGAACAACATCAAGCCGCAGGTCGACGAGATCGCCTTCCCGGATGGGCATCGCATCATTCTGTTGTCGGAAGGCCGGCTGGTGAACCTCGGCAACGCCATGGGACATCCGTCGTTCGTGATGTCGTCTTCGTTCACCAACCAGACGCTGGCGCAGATCGAATTGTGGACCAATCCCGGCAAGTACCAGAACCAGGTCTACACCCTGCCCAAGCATCTGGACGAAAAAGTCGCGCGGCTGCATCTCGACAAGATCGGCGTCAAGCTGTCCAAGCTCTCCGACAAGCAGGCCGCCTATATCGGCGTGCCGCAGCAAGGCCCGTTCAAGAGCGATCATTACCGCTACTGAGCGATCAGTGCCGCGGCAGGAAGTGCAGGATCGCCGGCGAGACGATCACCATGATCAGCGGCAGCGCCACCGCGAAGGCGAGCAGCCGGCGCGTGTCAATGCTTGAGATCGTCACCGCCTTTGGCGACAGCAACAGCACCGGCAACAGCGTCCAGGCCGACATCGACCACAGCGAGGTGATGTCGGTGCCGCTCGCTAGCGCGCCCGCCACGGGAAGCAGCAAGGGTCCCCAGAACGCCGCCGCTGCGAGGCGACGGTCATCGTCGGCGGGCCAGGCCATATCGGCAAGCGTGGCGCGGTTCGGCCGCGCGGCGATCAACGCGATGGCGACCGGCACCGCCACATAGCCGGCCGAGCCGGCGAGATATTTGAGCGCGGCGACGGCAGTCTCGGCGAACGGCTTGGCGCCGTGCACGCCGACCGCATAGGCGAATGGCGCAAAGTCGTGCTGGTAAAGCCACAGCAGATGCGGGCTGAGCACGACCGCACCCACCAGCACGGTGATCCAAGGCGCCGCCGAGCGGAAATAAATCGCGCGGCGTCCGTCGATCAGCGCCGCGACGACAAGCCCGGCGATCAGGAACACCGACCAGTATTTGCCCAGCATGCAAAAAGCGGCGCCGGCGCCGGCGAGCGCGGCATAGGTTGCGTCGCGTGTCTTATAGGCGCGCAGAAACCAGAATGTCGTCGCCGCCCATAGCGGCATCAGCACGGTGTTCACATTGAACTTCAGCGCGTGGAAATTATAAGAACGGCACCAGCGTGAGCAGCGCCAGCCCGAACACGCGTTTTTCGATGTCGAGATAGTCAGCCGACAGCCGCCACACGATCCACAGCGCGATCGCCGGCATCAGCATGGCCAGCAGGTAATACGACCAGGCGGCGACCGGAAAAACCTTGAACCACAGCCAAACCAGCGCCGCGGCGAACGGCGGATGCTTGTAGCCCCAGGCCAAGTTGCGCGACCAGTCGAGCAGCTCGGTCATGTCGGGATGCAGGCCCTGCCCGCTCTTGGCGATGGTGCCGTAGACCGTCCACAGCACCGTGTAGACCGCCAGCGTCAGCACGACATTGCGCTCGCGGTGCGCCGGATCGGTGAGCGCGGAGCGCAAGGCGTCGATGGGTTGAATTAGGCGCATGGGCCGGTTCTATCGCATGGGGATGCGGTAGTCGTCCAACCTCATACACGGTCATTCCGGGACGGCGCGCAGCGCCGGACCCGGAATCCAGAGCCACGCGCAGTGCCTAATTCTCTGGATTCCGGGTTCGCTCGTTTCACTCGCGCCCCGGAATGACGCGGAGATTGCTTGAAGGTGCCTGCCGCGAGTGTTATCTGCCGCGCCATGACGGCCACTCCGATCAGCAATATCCGTAATTTCTCCATCGTCGCGCATATCGACCACGGCAAGTCGACGCTGGCCGACCGGCTGATCCAGCTCACCGGCGGCCTCGAATTGCGCGAGATGAAGGAACAGGTGCTCGATTCCATGGATATCGAGCGCGAGCGCGGCATCACCATCAAGGCGCAGACCGTGCGGCTCAATTACCGCGCGCGCGACGGCAAGGACTACATCCTCAATCTGATCGACACCCCCGGCCACGTCGACTTCGCCTACGAGGTCAACCGCTCGCTCGCCGCCTGCGAGGGCTCGCTGCTGGTGGTCGACGCCTGCCAAGGCGTCGAGGCGCAGACGCTGGCCAATGTCTATCACGCCATCGATGCCGGCCACGAAATCGTGCCGGTGCTCAACAAAGTCGACTTGCCGGCGGCCGAACCGGATGCGGTCAAGAAGCAGATCGAGGACGTGATCGGTCTCGACGCCTCCAACGCCATCATGATCTCCGCCAAGACCGGCGAGAACGTGCCCGAGGTGCTCGAAGCCATCGTCACCCGCCTCGCCGCCCCGAAGGGCGACCGCGACGCGCCGCTCAAGGCGCTCTTGGTCGACAGTTGGTACGACGTCTATCTCGGCGTGGTGGTGCTGGTGCGCGTGGTGGACGGCGTGCTGAAGAAGGGCCAGCGCATCCGCATGATCGGCATCGCCGCGCATTATGAGGTCGATCGCGTCGGCGTGTTCAAGCCCAAGCTCACGACCGTCGACGAGCTCGGCCCCGGCGAGATCGGCATGCTCACCGCCTCGATCAAGGAAGTCGCCGATACGCGCGTCGGCGACACCATCACCGACGAACGCAATCCGGTGGACGAGCCGCTGCCCGGCTTCCGCCCGGCGATCCCGGTGGTGTTCTGCGGAATGTTCCCGGTCGATGCCGCCAATTTCGAGGACTTGCGCGCGGCCATGGGCCGGCTGCGGCTCAACGACGCCAGCTTCACTTACGAGATGGAGACTTCCGCCGCGCTCGGTTTCGGTTTCCGCTGCGGCTTCCTCGGCCTGTTGCATCTGGAAATCATCCAGGAACGGCTGGCGCGCGAGTTCAATCTCGATTTGATCGCGACCGCGCCGTCGGTGATCTACAAGATGAAACTGCGCAACGGCAAGGAAATCGAAATCCACAATCCGGTCGACATGCCGGACCCGACGCAGATCTTGAGCATGGAAGAGCCGTGGATCGAGGCGACGATTTTGACGCCCGACGAATATCTAGGCTCAGTGTTGAAACTCTGCCAGGACCGCCGCGGCGCGCAGAAAGAGCTCACTTACGTCGGCAACCGCGCCATGGTGAAATACGACCTGCCGCTCAACGAGGTGGTGTTCGATTTCTACGACCGGCTGAAATCGGTGTCGCGCGGCTACGCCTCGTTCGACTATCACCTCACCGACTACAAGGAAGCCGACCTGGTCAAGCTGCAGATGCTGGTCAACGGCGATCCGGTCGACGCGCTGGCCATGCTGGTGCATCGCACCCGCGCCGAATCCAGAGGCCGCGCCATGGCGGAGAAGCTGAAAGAACTGATTCCGCCGCACATGTTCGTGGTGCCGATCCAGGCCGCGATCGGCGGCAAGATCATCGCGCGCGAGACCGTGCGCGCCTTCCGCAAGGACGTCACCGCCAAATGCTACGGCGGCGACGCCACGCGCAAACGCAAGCTGCTCGACAAGCAGAAGGAAGGCAAAAAGAAGATGCGGCAATTCGGCAAGGTCGACATTCCGCAGGAGGCGTTCATCGCGGCGTTGAAGGTGGATGTGTAGCCGCTCGCCTAACTAGTGACGCTGTCATCGCCCGCGAAAGCGGGCGACCCAGTAATCACAGAATCAAGTATTTACCTCGGCATCTTTATAAGTTTATCCGCACCATCGACGTTTTGCAGCTCATACGTAAATCGATATATTTCTTGCAGCGTGCGCTCGTACTCGGCGATCTGTTTCATATCTTTTGGGTCTAACAACGTAGAACCAGGTTCCTTGTCGCCATTGCTGAAATACCGCCCGAGACCTTTTGCTGGGCCATTTGCGTAAACGATATTCCACGTCAGATCGTAATCCACTTCGCGTTTCATTTTTCCCGCAACCAGGTCCAAGAGTCCTTCCCATTCCTGCCTGGCCAGTTTTAGCCGGAGCTTATCCGCCAACTCCCCATAAGGCATTTTCTTACTGTTGTTGACGCTCTCGCAGACCGCTGCAATGCATGGCCAAAAATGCTTTACAATGCTCGGCACCGATCAAATCTCCTTATGTCAAGTTCGGCGACGGAGATAGCCCCCGTTCGACCACTCCGCACGGATTGATAAATCAAACTCCTCGACGGGCCGCGACAGACATTCGTATTTGGCGGTTTTCCCGGGCTGCATTGGAATTGAGAACCGCTCCCCGCGTTCCTGAATCTGAGACAATGTCCCGAAATATGCGCTTAACTTTTGGGTCTCTGGAATCACTGAAACGGCAATCCATGCCAACATAGCGTGGTGCCGCTGTGCGATTGCATCAACGTTGGCTCCGCGCTTCCGCACATTGTAGGTTGGATTCAACATCCCGCTCGCTTGATACTTGTTGCGAGTCTTGACGCCGATCAGATACCGTTTGCCGTCGCGCGTGGCGCAAATGTCTCCAAACGGATGATTGCGAAACTCGGCGTTCAGTTCGCGGACATCAGTAAAGCCAGCCCGTTCTAACAACTTGACGCCCTTTTGCTCGCCCCAATCGCCAAGCGCTCGAAGTCGCTGAACCCGACCGCGCGTCTGCTCGCGCACGACGTTCGGTGCTTGGCCTACACCCAATCGACGTCGAAGATCGCGCACATACCCGGCATGTTGCGTGGCCATCTTCCTCCCTTTAGGCGACAATTTCTTCTCAAGTGCAGCGAGCCAATACTGGCGCTCAGCTTGGATAGCCTGCTCAGCGGCATCGCGCACAAATCGCTCTGGGCCACCGGCCTTTACTAGGGCCTCCAAAGTATTCGGCTTCATTGGAAATGCCTCATCTCGTGTAACGCCATTACCGTATAATTTTGCGTTACAAATCTGGCGGCATTAGGGCGCTAGATGATGGGATCATCGCGCGCGAGACCGTGCGAGCCTTTTGGCCAAGGACGTCACCGCCAATTGATACGGCGGCGACGCCACGCGCAAACGCAAGCTGCTCGACAAGCAGAAGGAAGGCAAAAAGAAGATGCGGCAGTTCGGCAAGGTCGACATTCCGCGAGGTGAGCGTTTATTGCGGCGTTGTAGGTGGATGTGTAGCCTTCCTGTCGTCCCGGCCAAGGGAGCGTTAGCGAGCGCGAGCCGGGGCCCATACTCCGCAGCTACTCGATAGGACACGGCGTATGGGTCCCCGCCTTCGCGGGGACGACGGCAGAAAAAACTTATCCCCGCTCTCCCAACCGCATTTATATTCACCGTGCCTTGTTCGCGGTGGGCGTCATCTCGAGTGACGCTCAATGCGGAACAAAGTGCGGCGCCCGACAATGGCGCCGCGAGTGGAGCGCCGGGAGGCGCAGCGCCCTACGTCATTGGGCGCGCGCGCCTCGCAAGCGGTCACCCCGGGTAACCGGGAATGGCCGTAGGCGCGCGGCGGGTCGCACCAAACCCGCCAAAGGGCGCTGCGCCAGCGCCCTGGCGCCTCCCGGCGCTCCATTCCCCTTTTGGGGAAACGGAAAAAGGGAAGCCGGCGTGTCCCGCGCCGTCAAAGAATAGGGAGGGCGGAGCGTTGGCTTCTGCCGGGTCAAGCCCGGCAATGACAGGCAGAATGAGGCGAGCGCCTACTGCCTGATCCAGTGCCCGCGCGAATAATCGACGGCGTCATCGTCCGGCGTCTAGTTGAACACGTCCTCGAAGTTGCCGCGCGCGCGCCGCGCCTTGCGGTGCCGGCTGGCGCGTTCGTGGCGTTCGCTGCGGTCGGCGCCGTGCGCGTTCGCTGCGCACGTCGCGCTCGGGCCGCTCGCCGGTCACCACGATGCGCGTGTCGTCCACGTGCTCCTTGACCAGCGCGAACAAAATGGCGGCGTGTTCGCGGATGCAGGCGGATGCAGCCGTGCGAGGCCGGGCTGCCGAGATGCCTGATCTCGTAGGAGCCGTGAATGGCGTAGCCGCCGTCGAAGAAGATCGAATAGGGCATCGGCGACATGTCGTATTTGCGCGAGAACCATTTGCGCTCGAGCCGCTCCGGCCGGTAGGTGCCGTTCGGCGTGCGATAGCCCCAGCGCGCGGTCGACACCGGCCATTCGTAGCGCTCGAAGCCGTCGACCGCGACCGACAGGCGCTGCGCCGATTTGTCCACGGTCACCACGATGCCGGCCTCGGCGCGCGCGAGCGGGCCGAGCAGCGCGGCAAGCGTGACGATGGCAACGACAAGACGCGGCATCGCGAGGTTCCTCGGAGCCGCCATTATGGCGGCAATCGACGAATTTTTTTCGAAATCCCGCGGTTTTGGTTACCGCGTGATGCCGTATTTGCGGTCGAGGCTCTGCAGCCAGGCCGCGCGCTCGCGCAGGATTTGCGCCTCGTCGCTGCCGACCGAGACGCGATGGCTCTCGGCGTCGGCAACGCGCGTGACGGCGCGCTTGACGACCGGCTTGCTAACGCCCTCGGCGACGGGCTTGGCGACGGGCTCGGCAACGGACGCGATAACGGATTTGGCGGCCGGCTTTTCATCCACCTGCCGCGGGCGAGGTTGCGGCAGCGCGTTGACACGCGCCTTGGCGCTCAGATGCTGCGGCTCATTGTCGCCGTCCAGCGCCTTGGCGAAATGCTGCGCGGCTTCCGCCGGCATCGCCGGTTTGCCGGCATCGGCCATCGGCACGGCGCCACGCGGCGCCGGCAACGGGCCGTTCATGACCACGACCTTGGTGTGGCGCATGCCTTCCCGGCGCACCAGCGAGAACAGGATCGAGGCATTGTCCGGCCGCAACCGCACGCAGCCATGCGAAGCGGGATGGCCGAGGTTGTAAGCCTCCATGGTGCCGTGCACCGCGTAGCCGCGATGGAAGAACACCGACCACGGCATCGGCGTCATGCTGTATTGGTGCGAATACCAGTGCCGCTCGATGCGCTCGGGGCGGAAATGGCCGGCGGGCGTCACATGGCCGCGCCGTCCGGTGGAGACCGGCCAGCGATAGGCTTCCGTGCCGTCGATCACCACCGACAGGCGCTGCTGCGATTTGCTGATATTGACCAGAAGTTCGGCCCGGGCCGGCGCCGACAGACAAAGCAGCGCGCCCAAGGCGATGACGCCGATACAACGCATGATTTGACCCCTCACAGCCCCGCACAAGCGCCAGCATCGCCGACACGGCGCACCCTTGTAAAGAGTTGGTTAACCATAAAAACCCTTGGCGGCATTCGAATTTTCGTGATCGGCGCGGCCGGGAACCGGGCCGCCACATCTAAACCATCGCGAGCATTTAACCTGACAGGCAAAGGCGGAATCGCTAGACCGGAAGCTTGATGGGCAACCGCGCCATAATCCTGTTGGGACTGCTGCTGGTCGTCCTCGTCGGCGGCCTGACGGCGCTCGACTTCGCCAATTTGACGCAGCCGCCGAGCGCGCCGCCGCCCGCGCAGGTCGCGCTGGCTCCGCCATCGCAACCCGAAGCGCCGGCACCGCAAGCACCGGTTCCCGCGCCCGTGGTGACGGCTCCGCCGCCGCAGACCTGCGCCAGCGCCTGTCGTCACCGCGCCGCCGCCCAGACACCGACTCCAGCTCCTGTCGTCACATCGCCGCCGCCAGAACCGCCTGCCCGGCCCTGTCGCTACGACACCGCCGCCTGAACCAACACCGGCTCCAGTTGTCGCCGCTCCAGCGCCTGAAGCGCCGGCTCCCGTCGTCACTGCACCGCCGCCCGAGCCACCTGCCCCTGCGCCGGTCGTTGCCGCTCCGCCTCCGCCAGAACCACCTGCGCCGACTCCTGTGGTGACGACGCCGCCGCCTGCTCCGGCACCTGCGCCCGTCGTCGCCGCGCGCGCCGCCGCCATCCGCTCCGGCTCCCGTCGTTGCCGCGCCGCCGCCGCCGCGGTCCGGTCATCAGCATGCTGACGCCGATGCCGCCGGCCAAGCCCGCCATCGCGGAGGAAAAACAGCCGGCCAAACTTTTGTTCTCGAAAAAGGAGCTGCCCTCGCTCGGCAAGGCCATGGCGATCGGCTACTACCCGCGCGGCTGCCTGCAGGGCGGCGTCGAACTGCCGACCGACGGTCCGAATTGGCAGGTGATGCGGCTGTCACGCAATCGCAATTGGGGCCATCCCGAACTGGTCAAATTCCTCGAGCGCTTCGCGCCGCTCGCCGCCAAGGCCACCGGCTGGCACGGCGTTCTGATCGGCGACATGGCGCAGCCGCGCGGCGGGCCGCTGCCCTACGGCCATATGAGCCATCAGATCGGGCTCGACGTGGACATCTGGTTCATGCCGGAGCCGGACCACAAGCTCAGCAAGAAGGAGCGCGAGAATATTTCGGCCAGCAATCTGGTCGCCGCCAACGGCAAAGAGGTCAATCCGAAGACCTGGACGCCGGCCGACATCGCCTTCATCAAGACCGCGGCCGAACAGCCCGAGGTCGAGCGCGTGCTGGTCAATGCCGCGATCAAGAAGGAACTGTGCCGCGTCGAGGACAAGCATCACGACGGCTGGATGGCCAAGGTGCGGCCTTGGTACGGCCACGCCGACCACATCCATGTGCGGCTGAAATGCCCGGCCGATTCGCCGCATTGCCGCAAGCAGCCGCCGGTGCCGGGCGGCGACGAATGCGGCAAGGCGCTCGACTTCTGGTTCTCCGACCGGGTGCTGCATCCCAAGCCGTCGAAAGAACCGTCCAAGCCGCCGAAGGCGCTGACGCTCGCCGACCTGCCGCCGGCCTGCAAGAACGTGCTCGACGCGCCGGCCAATCCGCAAGCCGCCGAACGCTAGATTATCGGCTTATTCCGGCGCCGCGCCGTTTACGCCAGTCTCGCGGCATCATAGGCGCGGACAATTTCGCTGCGCGGCGCTCTTGACCTGCACTGCGTTATCGCCCGGCTTGTAGAGCGCCGTGCCGATGCCGAAGCCGCTTATGCCGGACGCCAGCCACTCGGCGAAATTCTTCGGTCCGACACCGCCGACGGCATAGAGGCTGACGTGCGGCGGCAACACCGCGCGGATCGCCTTGACGCCGGCGGGGCCGAGGACCGAGCAGGGGAAGATCTTCAACCCGTCGGCACCGGCATTCAATGCGCCAAAACACTCGGACGGCGTGAGCACACCGGGCCACGATTCGAGTTTCAACCGCTTGGTTTCATGCACGACGTCCGCCGCGAAATTTGGCGACACGATGATGCGGCCGCCGACATTTGCGACGTCGCGCACTTCCTGCGCGGTCAATACCGTTCCCGCGCCGATTGTCGCGACGCCGCCAAATTCCCGGACGAGACGTTCGATACTGTCGAACGGCCGCGGCGAATTCAAAGGGATCTCGATCGTCGCGATCCCGCTTTCGATCAGCGCGGCGCAGATTGCCTGGACTTCGTCGGGTTGAACGCCCCGCAAGATGGCGACGATGTTTCGGGTCATGCGGGCTGCCTCACAATATTCGCGTAAGCGGCCCGCAGGCCGGCAAGCGTCACGGCGTCCGCCGCGACAAGGGACGACGCACAGCCAAGCATATTGAGGGCTTCCCCATAGCGCTCTGCCTGCTTGCCATTGCCGATGACGGTTACGGCATCGAGTCGAGCGGAATGATCGTGTCGCCGCCAGTTCGGCGCCGATCAGCAAGCCCGAGAGCCGCGCATTGGCCGAGGCCGCGGCTAATCCGGAGACAAGCGAAGCCGCGCGGATCGAAAAGAGCGATGCGGCGAGATTCTCAGGGTTCTTGTAGGCGGACCGAATCGCACGCTCGAATTCGCCTTGGTCCCAGCCGGTGCCATCGAGGCTGTAGCGAAGCACCGACTGCGTCGACAATAGCGCGAAAATCTCGCCGGTCATGCAAGTCTGAAACCGCACAATCTGTCCCTTGCTGACGCGCACCCATTTGGTGTGCGTACCCGGCATGCAGATGACACCGTCGAACGCGGGGTTTTGTTGCAAAATGCCGGCGACTTGCGTTTCCTCGCCGCGCATGACGTCCGGCGCAGGATCGATCTGTCTGACGCCGGCGATGATGCGCACATCGAGCCGCGGATCACGCGTTTTCGGCGCGCGCGTGGCATTAACGGCCGACGGCGCGCAGGGCGCATCGTTATAGGGCACTTCAATCCAGCCCTGCCGCGCGCCCGCCATACCGCACACGACGACATACGTCTTGCGGTCCGCCGGCAGCCATTCGTCGATCAACGCGAGCAGTGCGCCCTCGAATTCCTCGCTGGCGAGCCGGGCCATGCCGGCGTCCGACGAAGCTTCGGCGAGTATGTTGCCGTCAGCGCCCACGGCCCAGACGCGCAAATTGGAGGTGCCCCAATCGACGGCGATCCATTCTACGCCCTGCACGTCAACCTCGATTCGTTTCGCTTGTCGCGGTACGCGCGCACTCGCACCGGAGCATAAACGCAGACATTCTATGTCAACGGCAGATACATTGGTATATTTCACCTGCTCCAGCGCAAAGCTCGATTCGATCGAGGCGACGCCTTCGAGCCGGGTCAGTTTCTGCTTGAGGAAACGCTCGTAGGCCGCGAGATCGGGCACCACCACGCGCAGCCAATAATCGCGCGGGCCGGTCATCAGGTAGCATTCGAGCACTTCCGGCCAACGCGCGATGGTGCTGGCGAAACGGTCGAGCGCGTCCTGCTTCTGCTTTTCGAGCTTGATCGAGATGAACACGCTGACCGGAAGCCCGACCGCCTGCTGGTCGAGCACCGCGACGTAGCGCGAGATCACGCCGGATTTTTCCAGGATGCGCACGCGGCGCAAACAGGGCGACGGCGACAGCCCGACCTTGGCGGCGAGGTCGGCGAGGCTGAGGCGGCCGTTCTGCTGCAGCAAAGCGAGAATCTTGCGATCGATCGGGTCGAGCGGATTTGGCATGAGTCACTCTTATATATCGAAAAATTGGCACATTCAGCCAATATGACCCTGCGATAGCAGTGGATATTAGCAGACATCGCCGCCCGGAACACCACATAATCCGCCTGCCCCCACGATCGCGGACGCGCTTCACATGGCCGACGACCTGGAAATCCTGCGCGAACTGGAAAAGAAGATTCTCTGGCTGGCGAGCTGGACCATCCATAACGCCAATCATCTGCGCGAAAACAGCGACGGCCTGAAGGTCGGCGGCCACCAGGCCTCGTCCGCCTCGCTCGCCACCATCATGACCGCGCTCTATCTCGACGTGCTCAAGCCCGCCGATCGCGTGGCGGTGAAGCCGCATGCCTCGCCGATCTTCCACGCCATCCAATATCTGCTTGGCAAGCAGACGCAAGAGAGATTGGAAACCTTCCGCGGCTACAAGGGCGCGCAGAGCTATCCGTCACGCACCAAGGATGCCGACGACGTCGACTTCTCCACCGGCTCGGTCGGCTTGGGCGTCGCGCAGACGCTGTTCTCCTCGCTGGTGCAGGACTATGTGCGCGCGCACGGCTGGGGCTTTGAACCGGCCGGAAGGCCGCATGGTCGCGCTGGTCGGCGACGCCGAGCTCGACGAAGGCAATATCTTCGAAGCGCTGCTCGAAGGCTGGAAACAGGGCCTGCGCAATTGCTGGTGGATCATCGACTACAACCGGCAGAGCCTCGACGCCGTGGTGCGCGAAGGCCTGTGGGAGCGCTACGAGCAGCTGTTCAAGAATTTCGGCTGGGACGTGGTGATCCTGAAATACGGCTCGCTGCAACAGGCCGCGTTCAAGGAGCCGGGCGGCGACAAGTTGCGTCAGTGGATCGACCGCTGCCCGAACCCGCTCTACTCGGCGCTGGTGTTCGCCGGCGGCGCCGCCTGGCGCAAGCGGCTCAATGACGAGATCGGCGACCAGGGCGACGTGTCACGGCTGATCGCCAAGCGCTCGGACGCAGAACTCGCCGCGCTGATGAACAATCTCGGCGGCCACGATCTGCCGTCGGTGCGCGAGGCTTTCCATGCCGCCACCAGCGACAAGCCGACCTGCTTCATCTGTTACACGGTCAAGGGCTTCGGCCTGCCGATGGCCGGCCACAAGGACAATCACGCCGGCCTGATGACGCCGGCGCAGATGGAGACGTTCCGCCAGGCGATGGCGGTGCGGCCCGGCCACGAATGGGACAAGTTCGAGGGTCTCGACGCTGCCGGCGGACGGACTTGCAGAAATTTCTCGACCAGCGTGCCGTTCGCCGCGGATCGAGCGCGCGCCGGCTGAGCGCGCCGAGATCGACGTGCCGGACGAATCTGGCCGGTCGCCATCAGCCAGTGACCTCGACGCAGACCGGCTTCGGCGCCATCCTCAACGAGATCGGCCGCGGCGACAGCGACTTCGCGCCGCCGCATCGTCACCACCTCGCCGGACGTGACGGTCTCGACCAATCTCGGGCCCTGGGTGAACCGGCGCGGGCTGTTCGCGCGCGAGGCAATGGCCGATACCTTCAAGAGCGAACAGATCCCGTCGACCTTCAATTGGGAGTTCTCGCCCAAGGGCCAGCATATCGAGCTCGGCATCGCCGAGAACAATCTGTTCATCCTGCTGTCGGCGCTCGGTCTGTCGCACACGATCAACGGCGAGCGGCTGCTGCCGATCGGCACGCTGTACGATCCCTTCATCGCGCGCGGGCTCGATGCGCTCAATTACGCCTGCTACCAGGACGCGCGCTTTATTCTGGTGGCGACGCCGTCCGGCATTACGCTCGCCGGCGAAGGCGGCGCGCATCAATCGATCGCCGAGCCGCTGATCGGGCTGGCGCAGGACGGCCTGGCGGCGTTCGAGCCGGCTTATGTCGACGAGCTCGCGGTGATCATGCGCTGGGCCTTCGCCTATATGCAGAAGGACGGCGACGCCGCGCCGTCCGAACGCAACTGGCTGCGCGACGAGACCGGCGGCTCGGTCTATCTGCGGCTGTCGACGCGGCCGGTCGAGCAGATCGAACGCAAGATGACGGCCGAGTTGGCGCAGCAGGTCGTCGACGGCGCCTATTGGCTCCGCAAACCGGGGCCGAACGCGCAGGTGATCGTCGCCTATACGCGGCGCCATCGCGCCGGAAGCGATCGCCGCCGTCGGCCTGATGGCGGAGGACCGCCGCGACGTCGGCCTGCTCGCCGTCACCTCGGCCGACCGGCTCAATGCCGGCTGGACCGCGGCGCAGCGCGCGCGCGAACGCGGGCTGGTGCATGCGCGCTCGCATATCGAACGGCTATTGGCCGACGTGCCGCCGCATTGCGGCATCGTCAGCGTGCTCGACGGCCACCCGGCGACGCTGGCCTGGCTCGGCGCGGTCGCCGGCCATCGCACGCGGCCGCTCGGCGTCGAGCATTTCGGCCAGACCGGCTCGCTCGCCGACCTCTACCGGCACTACGGCATCGACGCCAATTCGATCGTCGCCGCCGCGCAGGCGATCGCGCCCGGGCGGCCGATCCGGCATTTGAAGGCGCTGCCGTGATCTATACGCGGCCCATCATCGCCAAGGCCGAACAAAGCGCCGAGGATGCCGAACACGACGAACCAGACCACGATCACGACGACCACGACGACGATCGTGTAGATCAGCGCCTTGTCGGCCGGCGGCTTCATCAGCGCCGCGATGCCGGTGTGCAGCAGATAGAGGCTGTACAGGCCGAGGATGCCGAGGAACCGAGAGCGCCGGAATAAGGCTGAAAACGCCGGCAGACCCAGGCCGCGGTCGGCGCATAGGCCGCCACTTTCATGGCGTTGCCGAGATTCTTTTGCCCGCCGAAATACGCCGGCCAGGAAGTCGATGACGTAGGCGAGCACGAAGACGCCGACCAGCCCCAGCACGTAGGTGACGATCGCGTGCAGCAGTCCGCTGACGATTCCGACATGGAACGGCCCGTAGCCGATGATCGACGCCGCCGATGAAGGCGCAGATCGGCGGAATGGCGGCAAGGATGCAGACATAGTTCGGAAACAGATAGCCGGGCTCGCCCGATTCGCCGCTCGATCACCGCCCATTCGGATTTCGGCTGCAGCAGGATTGCTTTGACACGCTCGACGAGATTCATGACACCCCTCCTTTGATCCACATGGGAACGTTCAACGCGGTCGATCTTGCAAAATCATGGCGGCGCCCTTCTCCGCGATCATCATGGTCGGCGAATTGGTATTGCCCGAGGTGATCGACGGCATCACCGAGGCGTCGGCCACGCGCAAGCCGTCGATGCCGATCACGCGCAGGCGCGCGTCGACCACGGCGTTGGCGTCGTCGGCGCGGCCCATGCGCGCGGTGCCGACGGGATGGAATATGGTGGTGCCGATATCGCCGGCGGATTTTTCCAGCGCGGCCTCGTCGTCGTCGCGCACCTGCGCGCCCGGCAGATATTCGACCGGCGAATATTTTTGCAGCGCCGGCTGCGCCACGATTTTGCGGGTGACGCGGATCGCATCGGCGGCGACGCGGCGGTCTTCCGGCGTCGCCAGATAATTCGGATGGATGGCCGGCGCCGCCGCCGGATCGGCCGATTTCAGCGTGCAGCGCGCCGCGGCTGGTCGGCCGCACATTGGTGACGCTGATGGTGAAAGCCGGGAACGGGTGCAGCGGGTCGCCGAACTTGTCGAGCGACAGCGGCTGGATGTGATACTGCAGATTGGCGCGGTCCTGGCTGGCATCGGATTTGGTGAAGGCGCCGAGCTGCGACGGCGCCATGGTCAAGGGCCCGCGCCGGAACAGCGCATAGTTGACGCCCATCCAGGCGCGCTGCAACAGCGAGCCATACATCTCGTTCAGCGTCCTGATGCCGGTCACCTTGTAGATCATGCGCAATTGCAGATGGTCGTGCAAATTGCCGCCGACGCCCGGCCTGTCGAGCACGACGGGAATGCCGAACTGCGCAAGCTGCGCCGCGGGGCCGACGCCCGACAGCATCATGATCTGCGGCGAGCCGATCGAGCCGGCCGCCATGACGACCTCGCCGCGGCAACGCGCGGAACGCTCGACGCCGTCCTGCCGCCAGCGCACGCCGGCGGCAGCGCTTGCCGTCGAAGATCAGCCCTTCGACCAGGCAGCCGGTTTCCAGCCGCAGGTTTTGCCGGCTTAAGCACCGGCTTGAGGAAGCCGCGCGCCGCCGACCAGCGCCGGCCGCGCTTCTGGTTGACGTGGAAATAGCAGGAGCCCTCGTTGTCGCCGGTGTTGAAATCGTCGACCTTGGGGATGCCGTATTGCGCCGCCGCCTCGCGCCAGACGTCGATGATGTCCCAGCGCAGGCGCGGAAACTCGACGCGCCATTCGCCGCCGACGCCGTGGTGCTCGCTGGCCCCGAGGAAGCTGTCTTCGTGCTTCTTGAAATACGGCAGCACGTCGTCCCACGACCAGCCGGGCAGCCCGAGCTGGCGCCAGTGATCGTAGTCGCCGGCCTGCCCGCGCATATAGACCATGGCGTTGATCGCCGAAGAGCCGCCGATCACCTTGCCGCGCGGATAATTCAGGCTGCGGCCGTTGAGGCCGGGTTCGGCTTCCGTCTTCAACATCCAGTCGGAGCGCGGATTGCCGATGGCGAACAGATAGCCGACCGGAATGTGGAACCAGATCCAGTTGTCCTTGCCGCCGGCTTCCAGCAGCAGCACGCGCGTGTTCGGATCGGCGGAGAGCCGGTTGGCCAAGACGCAGCCGGCCGAGCCCGCGCCGACCACGATATAGTCGAACTCGCCCTCGATGGGCGCAGCAACCGCCATGGCCGTTTCCTCGACCTGCCCTTGGGACTTTACCTTGGCTGCCGAGACTTGCTAGGCTTCCGATCGACCTGCGGCGCGCCGTGCGTGCACCGCGAAAGACGGAACGGCGGTTCCGGCGATCGGTCGCTTCCCAATCTGATCCGAGACCAACCCGGCGCCTCTGCGGCGCCCGCGGAGAACCGCCATGTTCGCACGGCTTTTCGTCCTTCTCGGCCTGTTCGCGGCGCTTGTCGCCGCGCCGCAGCCGCGTTGCCGCCCAGGAAAAATCGCTGACGGTGTTCGCCGCCGCTTCGCTGCGCAACGCGCTCGACGACGCCAATGCCGCCTTCGGCAAGGCGACCGGCATCAAGGTGGTCGCGAGCTATGCCGCCACCTCCGCGCTGATGAAGCAGATCGAACAGGGCGCGCCGGCCGACGTGTTCGCCTCCGCCGACGTGAAATGGATGGACTACGCCGCCGAGCACAAACTGATCGACCCGGCGACGCGCGTCGATCTACTCGGCAACCGGCTGGTTCTTATCGCACCCAAGGATGCCAAGCTCGATCGCGTTGAGATCGGCAAAGGTTTCGACATCGCCAAGCTCGCCGGCGGCGGCCGCATCGCGGTCGCCGATGTTAAGGCGGTGCCGGCCGGCCGCTATGCCAAGGCGGCGCTGCAATCGCTCGGCGTCTGGAACGCGGCCGAGCCCAAGCTCGCCATGGCGGAAAACGTGCGCGCGGCGCTTTCTTATGTGGCGCGCGGCGAAACCGCCATCGGCATCGTCTACGAGACCGACGCCAAGATCGAACCGGGGGTGAAGATCGTCGGCGTCTTCCCGGCCGGCTCGCACCCGGCGATCGTCTATCCGGTGGCGCAAGTGAGCGCGAGCAAGAACGCAGGCGTCGCGCGCTATCTCGATTTCCTGCGCACAAGCGCGGCCAAGGCGATCTTCGAGAAATACGGCTTCAGTTTCCTGATCAAGCCCGTGTCCTAGTGCCGACGCTTTCGCCCCAGGAATGGACGGCCGTTGCGTTGTCGCTGCGCATCGCGGTGGTGGCGACATTGGTGGCGCTGCCGTTCGGCATCGCCATCGCCACGCTGCTGGCGCGGAAAGATTTCTGGGGCAAGTCGCTGCTCGACGCCGTCGTGCATTTGCCGCTGGTGCTGCCGCCGGTGGTCACCGGCTATCTGCTGCTGATCACGCTCGGCCGCAAGGCGCCGGTCGGCGCGTTTCTCGACCAGCATTTCGGCATCGTGTTCGCGTTCCGCTGGACCGGCGCCGCGCTCGCCTGCGGCGTGATGGCGTTTCCGCTGATGGTGCGCGCGATCCGCCTGTCGATCGAGGCGATCGACCGCCGGCTGGAAGACGCCGCGGCGACGCTCGGCGCCAACCGCGTTTGGCTGTTCCTCACGGTGACGCTGCCGCTGGCGCTGCCCGGCATTATCGCCGGCATGATGCTGGCCTTTGCCCGCGCGCTCGGCGAGTTCGGCGCCACCATCACCTTCGTCTCCAATATTCCGGGCGAGACGCAGACCATCTCGGCGGCGATCTACACGTTGACGCAAGTGCCGGGCGGCGATGCCGCGGCGCTGTCGCTGGTCATCGTCGCGGTGATCATTTCGCTCGCCGCGCTGATCGCCTCGGAATGGTTCGCCCGCCGCGCGCATGCGCGATTGCACGGGGCTTGACGATGCTGACGGTCGAAGTCGAAAAAAACCTCGGCGATTTTTCGCTTCATGCGCGTTTCAGCGGCGAAACCGGCGTCACTGCTTTGTTCGGCCCGTCCGGCGCCGGCAAGACGACGATCGCCAACATGATCGCCGGGCTGCTCAAGCCGGACCGCGGCCGCATCGCGCTCGATGGCGACGTGCTGTTCGATAGCGCGGCGCGCATCGACGTGGCCGTCTGGCGCCGGCGCGTCGGCTATGTGTTCCAGGAAGGCCGGCTGTTTCCCGCATCTCAGCGTGAAGCGCAATCTCGACTACGGCCGCTGGATGGGCGGCCATGCCGCCGATCCGGCGGCCTTCGCCCACGCGGTCGAGATGCTCGATATCGGCCATCTGCTCGACCGGCGGCCCGGCAAATTGTCCGGCGGCGAGCGCCAGCGCGTCGCGGTCGGCCGCGCGCTGCTGATGCGCCCGCGCCTGCTGCTGCTCGACGAGCCGCTCGCTTCGCTCGACGAGGCCCGCAAAGCAGACATCATGCCGTATCTCGAACGGCTGCGCGACGAGGCGAAAGTGCCGATGATCTATGTCAGCCACGACGCGGCGGAAGTCCGCCGCATCGCCAGCCGCGTGGTGCGGATGGACGCGGGTCAGGTGGTGGCGGCGGGCGGGGTGGAGTTGCTCGAACTAAATCGCGCTCGGATGCGCGCAGCATGGAGCAAGCGGATGGTACGCCGCAGTCGGGCCATTCAGAACTGGCGAAGTCCCGGGCTTGCGCATACGTGCGGACTGAGCCCGGGACACGATGCTGCTATGCTGTCCGCATGTTCCCGCCCGCGCGCATCGTCTGCCTGACCGAGGAAACCGTGGAGACGCTCTATCTCCTCGGCGAGGAGGCGCGCATCGTCGGCGTCTCCGGCTACGCGGTGCGCCCGCCGCGCGTGCGCAAGGAAAAGCCGCGCGTTTCGGCCTTCATCTCCGCCGACGTGCCGAAAATCCTCGCGCTCAAGCCCGATCTGGTGCTGACCTTTTCCGATTTGCAGGCCGACATCGTCGCCGACCTGGTGCGCGCCAATGTCGCCGTGCACGCCTTCAACCAGCGCGACGTCGCCGGCATTCTCGACATGATCCGCACGCTCGGTGCGCTGGTCGGCGCGCCGGACAAAGCCGACGCGCTGGCGCGCGAACTCGCCGGGCGCGTCGATGCCGTGCACGAGCGAGCCTTGCGCCTGCCGCGCCACCCGCGCGTCTATTTCGAGGAATGGGACGAGCCGATGATCTCCGGCCTCGGCTGGGTGTCGGAGCTGATCGCGGCGGCCGGCGGCGTCGAGGTATTCCCGCAACTCGCGGCGCGCAAGAACGCCAAGGACCGCATCGTGTCGGCGGAGCAGGTGATCGAGGCCCGGCCCGACATCATCATCGGCTCCTGGTGCGGCAAGAAATTCGTGCCCGCCAAGGTGGCGGCGCGGCCGGGCTTTGCCGAGGTGCCGGCGGTCGCAACCGGCTGGCTGCGCGAGGTCAAATCGACGCTGATCCTGCAGCCGGGCCCGGCGGCGCTCACCGAGGGGCTCGACCGGCTCGCCGGGATCATCGCCGAATGGGTTGAAAACCGCCCGCCGCAGGCCCAAAAATAGCCGCGGAAATGCATGGCGGCCGCGCGTGAAATCGCCCGGCGGACGTGCTAGAAGCGACCAAAGCAGCCAAGAGGACATGACCGCGATGCAGCCGAACAAAACCCGCGCCGACCTGTGGATGGATTTGGGCCTGGTGGCCTTCCTGATCGTATTCGACGTGGCCGCCCGGCTGTTGCCGCACGCGCCGGGCGTCTGGCCCTTCGCCGCCACGGCGCTGTTCGCCGGCCGCATGTTGCGCATTCCGGCGCTGGCGGTGGTCGTGCCGGTCGCCGCCGTGCTCTTGAGCAATGTGGCGCTGGCGGGCGAGGACTGGCGGGTTTCCGCGGTGGTCTGCGCCGCGATCACGCTGCCGGCCTTTGCCGGCATGTTGGCGCGGCGTTATCCCGGCGCGATCTCGGTGATCGCCGGCATGGTGTCGTGCTCGCTGATCTTCTTCGTCACCACGAATTTCGCGGTCTGGGCGTTCAACGGCATGTATCCGATGAACTTCGACGGGCTGGTGCAGTGCTACGTCGCGGCGCTGCCGTTCCTCGACAAGACCGTGCTCGGCGATCTGTTCTGGACCGCGGTGCTGTTCGGCGGCGCCTGGCTGGTTCAGCGCGGCCCGGCGCTGGCGCGGCGCGCGCACTAGCGCGCTAGCCGATCCACTTCTGCAATCTCGTCCACAATGACTTGAGGCGGCCGACCCAATCGGCCGCCTCTTCCGGTTCGGCCAGACCGCAAGCCGACCGTGCTCACGCGGCCGTCGGCGACGGTATGCGCCAACAGCGCGATCGGGCCGAGCTGCACGATGTCGCCGGTCTTGGCCGGGCGGCCGAGATGCTCGGTGAAGAAATCGGCGAGCTTGACCTCCATATGGTCGGCGGCGACCTGCAGGCCGTAGATTTCGGCGAGCGCGCCGAGCGCGGCGTCGCCGGGCACGAAGAAATCGCCGAGCAGGTTCGCGGATCGGGCGCAGACGGCGGCGGCATGTTGACGAAGAAGCGATCGAGCGCCTGCGCCTTTTCCGGCGGCGCCAGCAGATAGACGTAATCGCCCTCGCGCACCGGATCGGCTTCCGCCGGCGTCAGAATTTCCTCGTTGCGCACGATCAGCGTCGGCCGCGCCCAGTTCGGGATCAGGCCGCGGCGCAGGAACGGGCTGTTGGCCGGCACCGGATAGCCGACGATTTCGCGCGTCAGCTGGCCGGGCAGATCGAGCTCGACGCGTTTGGGCAGCGGATCGCTGCGCACAAACGACATGTCGAGCTTGCGGGCGGCAAAGGCCACCGTCCAGCCCTGGATCAAGAGCGAGGACAGCACGACCACGAAAGCCACGTCGAAAAAGAGATAAGCAGCGGGCAGCCCGACCAGCAGCGGAATGGAGGCGAGAAAGATCGCCACCGCGCCGCGCAGGCCCACCCAGGACACGAACAGTTTCTCGCGCCACTGGAAGCCGAACGGGGCGAGGCAGAGAAATACCGCGGCCGGCCGCGCCACCAGCATCAGCACCAGCGCGACCACGACGGCGCCGACCAGGCTGTCGCTCATGCGCTGCGGCCACACCAAGAGGCCGAGCAGCACGAACATCACGATCTGCGCCAGCCAGGTCACCGCGTCGAGAAACACCACGACCGAGTTATGCGCGCGCGTCTGCCGGTTGCCGACGACAAGCCCGGCGAGATAGACGGCGAGGAAGCCGGACGCATGCGCGGTATTGGCCGAAGCGAAGACGACCAGCGCGCTCACCGCCACGAACGGCGCGTGCAGGCCCTGCGGCAGCGGGAGCCGGTTGAGCACCAGCGTGATGATACGCCCGCCGACGATGCCGATGATGCAGCCGAGCACGACATCGCGCAGGAACGTGACCAGCGCATGCAGCCAGCCGTGCTCGCCGGCGAGCAGGAACTCGACCAGCAGCAGCGTCAGAAAGACCGCGAAAGGATCGTTGGTGCCGGATTCGACTTCCAGTGTCGCGCGCACGCGCGGGCGCAAGCGCAAGCCGCGCGCGTTGATCAGGAGGAACACCGCCGCGGCGTCGGTGGAGGCGACCACCGCGCCGATCAGCAAAGCCTGCACCCAATTGATGTCGAGCGCGAATTTGGCGACCGGCGCGATCAATAAAGTCGTGATCAGCACGCCAACCGTCGCCAGCGTCGCCGCCGGCCCCAGCGCGCTGCGGAAGGTGGCGAGCCGCGTGCGCAAACCGCCGTCGAACAGGATCAGCGCCAGCGCGATCGAGCCGACCGTATAGGCGATGCCGACATTGTCGAATTTCAGACCGCCCGGGCCGCCCTCGCCGGCCAGCACGCCGAGCAGCAGAAACACCAGCAGCAAGGGCGCGCCGAAGCGCAACGCGACCAGGCTCGACAGAATGCCGGCCAGCACCAGCAGGCTGCCGAGCAAAATGGCGATGCTGAAAGTGTCGAGGGTCGCCATGTTTATCTCGTCATTCCGGGGCGCGGCCTTTTGGCCGCGAGCCCGGAATCCAGGGTTACTAAGCTACTGACTGATTTGGTCGTAAAGGTCGACCCATTGCGGGTTCGATTGCTCAATTAGTCGCAATTTCCATGCCCGGCGCCATTTCTTGACGTTTTTTTCGCGGGTGATGGCATTGACCGGGTCATCGTAGGTCTCGAACCAGACCAGGCGAACGACATCGTACCGTCGGCTAAAGCCACGGAAAATTTTGTTTTTATGCTCGTATACTCGGCGAACCAGATCATTGGTGACGCCAAGATAGAGCGTTCCGTTCCGCTCGCTGGCTAAGAGACAGACGTAATAGGCCATGCCCGTGGCCCCTGGATTCCGGGCCCGCGGGCAAGTGCCCGCGTCCCGGAATGACGCTTGTTAAAACGCCACCTTGTCGCCGCCCTTGAGCGAAAGGATTTCGCGCGCCTCGTCCGCGGTGGCGATTTCCAATCCGAGGCCCTCGAGGATCTTGCGCACTTGGGTGACCTGTTGCGCGTTCGATTCGGCGAGCCGGCCGGCGCCGATCCACAAGCGAATCCTCCATGCCGACGCGCACATTGCCGCCCATCGACGCCGCCATGGCGGCGACCCGCATCTGACTGCCGCCGGCGCCGAGCACCGACCAGTGATAATTGTCGCCGAGCAGGCGGTCGGCGGTGCGTTTCATCATGATGATGTCTTCCGGGTGCGTTCCGATGCCGCCGAGAATGCCGAACACCGACTGCACGAACAGCGGCGGCTTGATCACGCCGCGGTCGAGGAAATGACGCAGCGTGTAGAGGTGGCCGATGTCGTAGCATTCGATCTCGAAGCGCGTGTTGTTCTCCGCGCAGGTGGTGAGAATGTATTCGATATCGGCGAAGGTATTCTTGAACATGCCCTTGCGCGAGCCTTCCAGATACGGCTCCTCCCAGGCGTGTTTGAACTTGCCCTTGTAGCGCGCGATCATCGGATAGAGCCCGAAATTCATCGTGCCCATGTTGAGCGAAGCGACTTCCGGCTTGAAGGTCGCCGCCGGACGCACGCGCTCCTCGGCGGTCATGGTCGGCGCGCCGCCGGTGGTGATGTTCACCACCACGTTGGAGCGCTGCTTGATGACCTTGAGGAAGGGCGCGAAGGCCTCCGGCGACTGGTCGGGCCTGCCGTCCTGCGGGTTGCGCGCGTGCAGATGCACGATGGCCGCGCCGGCTTCCGCCGCGCCGATCGCGTTGTCGGCGATCTCCTGCGCGGTCACCGGCAGATGCGGCGACATCGACGGCGTGTGGATCGAGCCGGTAACGGCACAGGTAATGATGACTTTGCGCGATTTCGCCATGAGCTTTCCATCCCGGTAAAGTGAGGCTTGTTCATTCGCGATTGGACTTGTGGCGCGATCCTAGATTATCTGCGGGCCTCAAGTCACCTGCGCGAAGTCAGCCGCGAGAACCGCCGCCCGTGAACCAAGAACCTCAGATCCGCCAAGGCGCGGCCCTCCGGTATCCTGATCGGCTCCTTGTGCGGCATCGGCGCGGCGTTCGGCTGGGCGGCCGGCTTCGTCGCCGCCAAGCACGGCATCAATATTGGCTTCGCGGTGCGCCGATCTCGCCTTCCACCGCTTCTTCTGGTCGGGCCTGCTGATGCTGCCGATCGTGCTGCGCGACGGCATTGCGCGACCTCGGCGGCATCGGCTGGGGCCGCGGCCTGGTGATGAGCATCCTGTCCGGACCGCCGCAGGCGATGCTCGCTTATTCCGGCTTCATGCTGGTGCCGCTCGGCCACGGCACCACCATCCAGCCGGCCTGCGCGGCGCTGGGCGGGCTGGTCCTGGCCACCGTGGTGCTTGGGCGAGCGGCCGACCGGGCAGCGCATTTTCGGCGGCGCGACCATCATCGCCGGCCTCATGGTGTTCGGCGTCGGAATCGCTCACCACCATCGGCAGCCAGGGCGTCGGCGGCGACCTGCTGTTCGCCACCGCCGGCCTGTTCTGGGCGACCTTCGGCATCCTGCTGCGGCAAGTGGCGGGTGTCGGGCACGCGCGCGGTCGCGGTCGTCGGCGCGCTGTCGCTGCTGATCGTATTCGCGCCGCTGCACGGCTTGTTCGTCGGCTATGGCGGCATGCTGCGTGAGCCTGGTAGGAGAATCTGCTGCAGGCCGTGGTGCAGGGCCTGCTCGCCGGCATGCTGCCGATTTATCTGTTCGCGCGCGCGGTGATCCTGCTCGGCGCCGGCCGCGCGGCGACGTTCCCGGCGCTGGTGCCGGGCTTCTGCCTGATCATCGGCTTTCTCGCGCTCGGCGTGGTGCCGAGCCTCGCCCAGGTCATCGGCCTGGTGATCGTGGTGGTCGGCTTCCGGTTTGCGCTGCGGTAACGTCGCTGTCATATCCGGGGCGCGTGCGCAGCACGTGAACCCGGGATCCAGTTAGCCAACATCCCGCGTCGCCCCTGAATTCCGGGTCCGGCGCTTACGCCGTCCCGGAATGACGTGGTTTAATCTTCCGGCCCGGCGTATTTGCCCGCGGTCTGCGGGAACATGTTCTTGACGATCTTGAACTTGGAGATGTCGACCGTCGCGTCCATGTGCAGGAAGACGACGGCGTCGCGCAGCGCCTTCTCGATGCCGAAGTCGAGCATGACGCCGTTGCCGCCGTGCAGCTCGATCGCGTGCTGGGCGACCTTCATGATCTCTTCCGAGGCGAACAGCTTGGCCATGTTGACCAGCGTCTCCGCCTCCGGCGCGTTGTCGTCGACCGCCGCCGAGGCGCGGTCGAGCAGCGCGCGCACCGCTTCGATCCGGGTCGCCATGTCGGCGAGCCGCAAGGCGACCGCCTGGTGCTTGATCAGGATGCGGCCGCCCTGCACGTAATTCTGCGCGTAGTCGGCCGAGGCCTCGAAGGCGCGCACGCCGACGCCGAGGTTCTTCGCCGCCTGGATGATCTTGCCGGGGCGGAAATAGATGCCGGCCGAGCCGAGCGCCTGGTCCTGCACCAGCAGATGATCGTCGGGCACGAACATGTCCTCGAACACCATCTCGCCGTTGTTCATGAAGCGGCAGCCGAGCGTCTCGTTGCAGCGCGCGACCGAAAAGCCCTTGGTCTCGCGCGGCACCAGGAACGACGACGTGCCCTGCAGCATGCCGACCTTCGGATTGGTGTTGGCGTAGACCACGTAGAGCGAAGCGTCGTAGCCGTTGGAGATGAACTGCTTGCGGCCGTTGATCACCCAGCCGCCGTCCGTCTTGCACCGCCTTGGTCTGCATGGCGGCTTCCGGCACGTTGTAGGGCAGCCAGCGGTCGGAGGCGCCGCGCGGCTCGGTCAGGCAATGCGCCATGAGGAATTGCGGCTCGGCGACCAGGCGCTTGAACCATTTCTCCTGCAGATGCTTGGGCGCGAACTGGCGCAACAGCACCGATACCTTCCAGTTCTGCACCAGCTTGTCGGCAAGCCCTGAATCGCCGCGCGCGATTTCCTCGGCGATCATGGCGAAGGTGCGCACCTCGGTGCCCTTTTCCAGCTCCACCCCGCCATATTCCTCCGGCACGCCCAAAGTGCGGATGCCGACCTTTTCGGCGCCTTGCAGGATGCTCAGCGGCAGCCGGTCTTCCGGCACCATCGACCATTCGCGCTGCCAGTTCTGCTTGATGAAGGGCAGCACCATATCGTCGACGAAATCGCGGCAGCTCTGCCGCATCATCTTCTGTTCTTCGGACAAACCCCGGTCGTACATGTGCATAACCCCTGGCTGCCCGGCCGCGACGGATGCCGGGCGCCGGCGCGATTTGATATTGGTCCGCTTCGTGGGAGAATTCCAAGGGGGGCAGGCCGGGAACTCGCGATGAACCGCATCCAGCACGCATTCGGCGCCATGCAAGATGCCTTGCTGGCGCTGGGAAACGAGGTCACCTCGATCTGGGTGCTGACTCAGGTCGTCTTGATCCTGCTGGCGGCGGCGATCGGAACGGTGGCTGCTACGCTGTTGCGCCGCCGCGTCGACGTCAACGCGCACACCATCGGCTGGCCGCCCATACTGCGGCTGTGGGTCCAGCTGTTCATGGCCAATCTCGGCACGATCTTTTTCGTGCTGCTGGTGGTGAGCGCGCGCGGGGCGCTGATCGGCATGACCCTGCCGAGTCGCTCCTATCTGCTCGATATTGCCGCCAGCCTGGCCACCGCCTGGGTGGTGATCGCGCTGGTCGCCGGACTGATCCGCAACCAATTCGTCTACCGCCTGGTGGCGGCGTTCGCCTGGACCATCGCGGCGCTGAACATCCTCGGCCTGAGGGAGCCGGTCAGGTCCGCGCTCGATTCATTCGCGGTGGTGATCGGCGGCTTGCGCGTATCGCCGCTGCTGGTGATTAAGACCTCCGTGCTGCTGCTGTTCACGCTGTGGGCGGCGAACGCGGCCAGCGATTTCCTCGACCGGCGCGTGCGCGCGAGCGCCGATCTGACGCCGTCGATCCAGGTGCTGATCAGCAAACTGATCCGGCTGCTGCTGATCACCTTCGCCATCCTGATCGCGCTGTCGACCGTCGGCATCGACTTTTCCGCGCTCGCCTTCTTCTCCGGCGCGGTCGGTGTCGGTCTTGGCTTTGGCCTGCAGAAGATCGTGTCCAATCTGGTGAGCGGGATCATCCTGCTCGCCGACAAATCGATCAAGCCGGGCGACGTGATCACCGTCGGCGACAATTTCGGCTGGGTCGAGTCGATGGGCGCGCGCTACACCGCGATCGTCACCCGCGACGGCCGCGAGTTCCTCATCCCGAACGAGGACTTCGTCACCCAGCGCGTGATCAACTGGTCCTATTCCAACGACGAAGTGCGCCTCGACGTGCCGTTCGGCGTCTCCTATGCGAGCGACCCGCATAAGGTGTGCGCGCTGGCGGTGGAGGCGGCACGCTCGGTGACGCGCGTGCTGCCATCGCCGGCGCCGGTCTGCCATCTCAAGGCGTTCGGCGATTCCTCGCTCAATTTCCTGCTGCGCTTTTGGATCCGCGATCCCATCGACGGCATCACCAATGTGAGCGGCCTGGTGCTGCTGGCGCTATGGGACGCGTTCAAGCGCGAGGGGATCGAAATCCCCTATCCGGTGCGCGACGTGCGGCTGACGCAAGGCGCGGCGACCGTGCAGGCGAAAAGAAGAAGCGCAAAGCCGGCGCGCGATTGAGCGAAAGCTACGCCGCCTTGCGGCTCGCCAGGAATTCGCCCATGCGGGCGAGCGCCTTCAGGATGTTCTCGGTCGAGTTGGCGTAAGAGAGCCGCACATAGCCCTCGCCGAGGATGCCGAAATCCGGCCCGCCGATGATGGCGACGCCGGCGTCGTCCAGCAACGCGGAGGCGAGCGCCTTCGCCTTCCAGCCGGTGCGCTTGATATTGGGAAAGGCGTAGAACGCGCCCTTCGGCGTCGCGCAGGAAACGCCTGGCAATTTGTTCAGGCCCTCGACCACGACTTTGCGCCGCTTGTCGAACTCGGCGACCATTTTCCACACTTCGTCCTGCGGACCTTTCAAGGCGGCTAAGCCCGCAAATTGCGCCGAGGCGTTGACGCAACTGTGCAGGTTCACCGCCAGCTTGCGCGCGTAATCGTAGAGCTTGCCCGGCCACACCGCGTAGCCGAGCCGCCAGCCGGTCATGGCGTAGGTCTTCGACCAGCCGTTGAGCAGGATCAGCCGGTCGCGGATCGACGGATACGTGAGCAGGCAGACATGGGTCTCGCCGTCATAGACCATGTGATCGTAGATCTCGTCCGACATGATGCAGACGTCCGGCCACTTCGCCAGGCCGGCGACGAGCTTGTCGACTTCCGCCTTGCCGGTGACGCCGCCGGTCGGATTGGCCGGCGAGTTGAGGATCAACAGCCGCGTCTTCGGCGTGATCAGCTTGAGCGTCTCTTCCGCCGAGAAGGCAAAGCCGTTCTCCTCGCGGATCGGCACCGGCACGGGCTTGGCGCCGGTGAACTCGATCATCGAGCGGTAAATCGGGAACCCCGGATCGGGATACATGATCTCGGCGCCCGGCTCGCCGAACATCAGGATCGACATGAACATGGTCGGCTTGCCGCCGGGCATGATCATGACGCTGTCGGGCGAGACCTCGACGCCGTAGCGCTTGTGCAGATCGTCGGCCACCGCCTCGCGCAAGGGCAGGAATGCCGTTTGCCGGCGTATAGCCGTGATGGCCCTCGCGCAGCGCCTTGACCGCCGCCTCGACGATGAAGTCCGGGGTGCGGAAATCGGGCTGGCCGATGCCGAGATTGATGACGTCGCGGCCTTGCGCGATCAGCGTATTGGCGCGGGCGAGCACGGCGAAGGCGTTTTCCTCGCCGATACGGTCGAAGGCGGCGATCGTTTTCAGCATGACATCACTCCCAGCACCCGGCCGCGCCAAACCGGCCGCGCGGCCCCAAATTCGCGCGCAGTTCACCCGATCGGAGCGGGAAAATCAAACCCTACCGTGAACCGCCGGCTGGCCCCAATCGGATGCGATTTGCTCATGAGTGGATCACGCAATGGCATTGTCCTCGTCCGCGCAAACGTGGCACGGTCACGTCCGTTTCTTTTCCGGGGTTTTCCATGGCCAACCCGTCGACAACCGAAAAGCGCAATATCTTCCGCCGCCTGCATCAATCCGGCTGCTTCGTCATCCCCAATCCGTGGAACGTCGGCACCGCCCGCTATCTGCAGGGGCTCGGCTTCAAGGCGCTGGCGACGACCAGTTCCGGCTTCGCCCATTCGCAAGGGTTCGCCGACGGCGCGCAATCGCGCGACGACGTTCTGCTGCATTTCGCCGAGATCGCCGCCGCCGCCGACGTGCCGGTCAACGCCGACTTCGAGAACGGCTTTGCCGACGATCCGGAAGGCGTCGCCGAGAACGTGCGGCTGTGCGTGCAGACAGGCGTCGCCGGCCTGTCGATCGAGGATTCGACCGGCAATGCGGAGCGCCCGCTGTACGATTTCGACCTGGCGCTGGCGCGGGTGAAGGCGGCGCGCGCGGCGATCGACAAAGCCGGCGGCGACGTGGTGTTCACGGCGCGCACCGAGGGCTTCATCCGCGGCCGGCCGGACCTGGACGAGACGATCCGGCGGCTGAAGGCCTTTGCCGACGCCGGCGCCGATTGTCTCTATTCGCCCGGCATCAAGACGCGCGAGCAGATCGAAGCGACCGTCAAGGCGGTGGCGCCGAAGCCGATCAATTTCCTCAACAGCGGGGCCTTCGGTTTCACCGTCAAGCAACTCGCCGAGATGGGCGTGCGCCGCATCAGCGTCGGCGGCACGCTCGCGCGCGTCGCCATGCACGCCTTCGTCAAGGCGGCGCGCGAAATCGCCGACGGCGGCACATTCGACAGTTTCGCCGGCGTGATAACGAACGCGGAACTCAACACATTTTTCAGCGACGACCGCGCGAAACGCACATCCACATGACAAACTCGCAACCTCATCCGCAAACCGGCCTGCCGGTCGGCCTGCCGGTCGATACCACGCCGGCGCAACGGCCGGGGCCGGTGACCCTGCAAGGCCGCTTCGGCCGCATCGAGAAACTCGACGCCGGCCACGCCGCCGCGCTGTGGCAGGCGGTGAAGGACGACAAGAGGCTGTGGACCTACATGGCCTACGGTCCCTTTGCCGACGCCGCCGCATTCGCCGCCTGGGTCGGCGAACGCGTCGCCCTCGCCGATCCCTATTCCTACGCCGTGGTCGCGGCGGACGGCGGCGCCGTCGGCATCGCCACGCTGATGGAAATCCGCCCGGCGCCGCGCGTGATCGAGGTGGGCAATATCCTTTACGGCACGCCGCTGCAGCGCACGCCGCTCGCCACCGAGGCGATGTATCTGCTCGCGCGCTATGCCTTCGAGACGCTGGGCTATCGCCGCTACGAGTGGAAATGCGACTCGCTCAATGCGCCGTCGCGGCGCGCGGCGGCCCGCTACGGCTTTGCCTTCGAGGGCATTTTCCGCCAGCACATGATCATCAAGGGGCGCAGTCGCGACACCGCCTGGTTTTCCATGCTCGACAGCGAATGGCCGGCGCGCAAGGCGAATTTCGAGCGCTGGCTGGCGCCGGAAAACTTCACCGCCGACGGACGGCAAAAGCTGAGTCTCGCCGCGATGAACGGCGCAGCGGAATGAGCGAACTCGGCCCGTCGCCGCCCGGCCTGATGCAGCAGCGGCCTTTCGTGCTGTTCTGGCTGGCGCGCGTCACGTCGGCGGGCGGCTATCAGATGATGGCGCTGGTGATCGGCTGGCAGGTCTATGAACTGACCAACAGCGCCTTCGATCTCGGGCTGATCGGACTGATCCAGTTCGTGCCGGCCGTGATCCTGACCTTGTTGATCGGACACGCCGCCGACCGCTACGACCGCCGCCTCATCATCCGCGCCGCGCAAGCAACCTATGCGCTGGCCGCAATTGCGTTGACCGCGGCGCTGGTCGCCCACGCGGTCACCCGCGAACTCTTGTTCGGCGTCGTCTTCCTGATCGGTTGCGCGCGCGCCTTCGAGGTGCCGACCGGCAGCGCGCTCGTGCCGGCGCTGGTGCCGGCATCGCTCGTTACCCGCGCGGTGGGCGGCTGGACCTCCTCCAACCAGGTGGCGGTGATCAGCGGGCCGGCGCTCGGCGGGCTGATCTACGCGATCAGTCCGGCCGCGGTGACCGGGCTCTGCGTGCTGTTCTTTTGCACCTCGGTCACTTTGGTCAGTTTCATCGTCATCAAGGGACCGGTCGCCGTGCGCGAGCCGCCGACTTTTGCCTCGGTGCTGGCCGGCTTCAAATTCATCGCCACGCGGCAGCGCCTGCTCGGCGTGATTACGCTCGATTTGTTCGTGGTTCTGCTCGGCGGCGTCACCGCGCTGCTGCCGATCTACGCGCGCGATATCCTCGCCGTCGGCCCGATCGGCCTCGGCCTGTTGCGCTCGGCGCCGGCGGCGGGCGCGCTGATCACGGCGCTCGTGGTCTCGCGCATTCCGGTCGAACGCCATATCGGCCATAAAATGTTCGCCGTGGTGGCGATTTACGGCGTGACGACCATCGTCTTCGGCCTGTCGTCGTGGTTTCCGCTCTCGCTCATGGCGCTTGCCGTGCTCGGCGCCGCCGACGCCTTGAGCGTCGTGATCCGCTTTTCGCTGGTGCAGATCGAAACGCCGGACGCCATGCGCGGGCGGGTGAGCGCGATCAATTATTTGTTCGTCGGCTCGTCCAATACGCTGGGCGAGTTCGAATCGGGCGCGGTCGCCGCCTGGCTGGGCGCGGTGCCTTCGGTGCTGATCGGCGGGTTCGGCTCGTTGCTGATCGCCGGGCTTTGGATGCTAATATTCCCCGCTCTGCGCCGGGCCGACCGCTTCGACCCGGCGGACAAGCCATAATGGGAGGCGACACATGCATATCCTGATCACCGGCGCCGCCGGCATGATCGGCCGCAAGCTGACCGCGCGGCTGGTCAAGGACGGCAGCCTCAACGGCCAGCCGATCGACCGCATGACGCTGACCGATGTCGTCGCGGCGGAAAAGCCGGCCGGTTTCAAAGGCCAAGTCGATATCCAGACCGGCGATCTTGCCGCGCCCGGCGCGGCGGACAAGCTGATCGCCGGCCGGCCGGACATGATCTTCCACCTCGCCGGCATCGTGTCGGGAGAAGCGGAACTCGATTTCGACAAGGGCTATCATGTCAACCTGGACGGCACGCGCGCGCTGCTCGAAGCGGTGCGCGCCGCCGGCTACAAGCCGAAAATCGTGTTCACTTCGTCGATCGCGGTCTACGGCGCGCCGTTTCCGCCCGCCGGCATTCCCGACGATTTCCACCTGACGCCGCTCACGTCGTATGGAACGCAGAAGGCGATGAGCGAATTGCTGCTCGCCGATTACAACAGGCGCGGCTTGCTTGACGGCGTCGGCATTCGCCTGCCGACCATCTGCGTGCGCCCGGGCAAGCCGAACAAGGCGGCGTCGGGCTTTTTCTCCGGCATCATCCGCGAGCCGCTCGCCGGCCTCGAAGCGGTGCTGCCGGTGGCCGATACGGTGCGGCATACACATGCCAGCCCGCGCTCGGCGGTCGGCTTCCTCATCCATGCGGCGGGACTGACCCGCGAACAACTGGGCCCGCGCATCAGCCTCGCCATGCCCGGCGTGTGCTGCACCGTGGCCGAACAGATCGAATCGCTTTCCCGCATCGCCGGCCCCAAGGTCGCCGCGCGCATCCGGCGCGAGCCGGACGAACTGGTGATGCGCATCGTCGCCGGCTGGTCCGAGCGCATTATTGCCGAGCGGGCGCGCACACTCGGCTTCAAGGCGGAGACTTCGTTCGACGACATTATCCGCGCGCATATCGAGGACGAACTGGGCGGGAAAATCGCGGGTTGATGCTTATAAGCGATGCGGCTTGCTGGCCGCCGCCCTAATCCTTACATTACTCGCCATGACCTACGTCGACGCCGCCGTCGCCCCCCTCCGCAAGACCGGCCAGATCAAGATCCACGGCCCCGCCGCCTTCGAAGGCATGCGCAAGGCCGGCCAACTGGTCGCGCGCTGCCTCGACATGCTGGTCGAGCACGTCGGGCCCGGCGTGCCGACCGAAAAAATCGACAAATTGGTGCTGGAATACGCGCTCGATCACGGCGCGCTGCCGGCCACGCTGATGTATCGCGGCTACAAGAAATCGACCTGCACCTCGCTCAATCACGTGGTCTGCCACGGCATCCCCGGCGACAAGCCGCTGAAGGAAGGCGACATCGTCAATATCGACGTGACGCTGATCCTCGACGGCTGGCACGGCGACTCGAGCCGCATGTTCGCCATCGGCGAGATCCCGCGCCGCGCCGAGCGGCTGATCGAGGTGACGCACGAGGCCATGATGCGCGGCATCGCCACCATCCGCCCCGGCTCGACCACCGGCGACATCGGCGCCGCGATCCAATCTTACGTCGAAGCCCAGCACATGAGCGTGGTGCGCGACTTCTGCGGCCACGGCCTCGGCCGCCTGTTCCACGACGAGCCCAACATCGTGCACGTCGGGCGCGCCGGCGAAGGCATCGTGCTCAAGCCGGGCATGTTCTTCACCGTCGAGCCGATGATCAATCTCGGCCGCCCGCACGTGAAGGTGCTGTCCGACGGCTGGACCGCGGTGACGCGCGACCGTTCGTTGTCGGCGCAGTTCGAGCACTCGGTCGGCGTCACCGACAAGGGCGTCGAGGTGTTCACTTTTTCCCCGGCCGGGCTCGACAAGCCGCCTTACAAGCGCTGAACCCCACTCCCCGCGAAGGCCGAAACCCTCCCTCGTGGATTGCGCGCGGCTGAACTACACTCATGCCGGTAACGGCGGCCTGGGCGTAGATTTCATGGCGGCAAAGCGCAGCGGCGACGAGCGGAAGAGCCGGCCTTTCCGAGGCCTCGCCGCATTATCACGGCCATCGCGAACGGCTGCGCTCGCGCTTTCGCGAGGCCGGCAGCGACGCGGTGAGCGACTACGAGCTGCTCGAACTGGTGCTGTTCCGCGCCATCCCGCAGCGTGACGTCAAGCCTTTGGCAAAAGACCTGATCGCCAAATTCGGCTCCTTCGCCGAGGTGGTGGCGGCGCCGACGGCGCGGCTTGCCGAAGTGAAGGGCCTGGGCGATGCCGCCATTACCGAACTCAAGATCGTGCATGCCGCGGCGAGCCGGCTGGCGCGCGGCGAGGTGCGCAAGCGGCCGGTGCTGTCGTCCTGGGGAAGCGTGCTCGACTATTGCCGCATGGCGCAGGCCTTCGCCGAAAAGGAGCAGTTCCGCGTGCTGTTTCTCGACAAGCGCAATCAGCTGATCGCCGACGAATTGCAGCAGACCGGCACCGTCGACCACACGCCGGTCTATCCGCGCGAAGTGGTCAAGCGCGCGCTCGAATTATCCGCCACCGCGCTGATCCTGGTGCACAATCACCCGTCCGGCGACCCGACGCCGTCGCGCGCCGACATCCAGATGACGCAGGCGATCATCGAGGTGGCGCGCCCGCTCGGCATTTCCGTGCACGACCACATCATCGTCGGCAAGGAAGGGCATGCTAGCTTCAAGGGGTTGCGGCTGATCTAGGCGGCCGGCGCGAGATCCTGCGCGTCGGGTTCGACGAGCCAGCGCGCGATGCGCGGCCAGTATTCGCCGAGGATCGTCTTGCCCACGAACAAGCCGCCGTGACTGCAGGGCGCCAGCTCTTTGCGAAGTGCGTGCGCCGGCGTGCCGACCAGGCGTTCGGTCGCGAACAATTGCGCCGGCGCGATCAATTCGTCGTCGCGCGCCGCCAACAGATAAAGCGGGATGCGCAGCCGGGCGAGATCGATCGGCTCGCCCAAAGCGACGAACGCACCGGCCGCGATCTCGTTGCGCTTGTACAGTTTCTCGATCACTTCGAGGTAGTAGCGACCGGGCAGATCGACGGTCCAGGCGTACCAATCGCGGAAGGTCGCTTCCAGTGCGGCGAAAGCAGGCGAGCCGGCCGGCTCCGCCGTCTGCAATACGCGGCGGATATCGTCGGTACCGATCTCTTCCGCGCCCCAGAATTTCTGCACCTTGCGGCCGAGCACGCGGCCATCGCCCAATTTCACCAGTTCATGGAACAGCGCCAAGGGGCTAGCTCCGGCGAGCGCGGACAAAGCGGATTGCCCGGCCGCGATATCGACCGGCGCGCCGGCCAGCACCAGCTTGCGCACCTTGCCGGGAAAGCGCGCGGCATAAAGCAGCGACAGCCAGCCGCCCTGACAGAGCCCGACCAGATCGACCGCGCCGCCGAGTTCATCGACCAGCACGTTGAGCGCGGCGAGATAATCGTCGATGCCGAGGTAACGCATCTCAACCGTCGCCGATTTCCAATCGGTCACGAACAGACGCCGCAGGCCCGCCTCGCGCAGGGCGACGACCAGGCTGTGCCCGGGCGCGAGATCGGCGACGGAGGCGCCATGCAGCGCGAACGGCGCGCACAGCAACGTGGCGACGCCGTCATTGGCGGTACTGAAATCGCGCAGTCGCACGGTGTCCAATTCGAGCGCGATGGTGTTCGGCGTCGCCCAAGCCGGTTCGCGCGGCGCAGGACTCATCGACATCGCCCAAGGCGAGACCGGTAAAATGTTTGGCGAACAGCGCGGCAATATCGCTGGCCGAGGCTGCGGCAAATGCCGGCCACATGAATGCAAGCCGAGGATCTTGCCGTCCCGTTGGCTCGTACATGCAGCAAAATCTGTCACAAAATTGAAACGAACGCGTTGTCCTAGGTCAAACGCGACCGGCAATTCGCATATTCGTCATTGATATTCAAAAGCTTCGCCGGCAGGCCCGCGGCCGCCGCGACCTTGCCTATTGCAGCAGCACGTAGCTGCCCGGCGCGTCGCCAAGCGGCTCATGCTCCGGCCCGCCCAAAGCCGGCGGATCGACCGCTTCGCCCGAGCGCGCGGCGAGCCAGGCCGTCCATTCCGGCCACCAGGAGCCTTCCTTTTGCGGCGCTTGCGTCAGGAAGGTCTCCGGATCGATGTAGCGATCCGTCGGTCTTCCTGGTCATCACCTGGAAGCCGCGATGATCGTGGCCGGGCTCGGAGACGATGCCGGCATTGTGGCCGCCGCTCGTGAGCAGATAGGTCACCTCGGTGTCGGTGAGGAAATTGATCTTGTAGGTCGAGCGCCAGGGCGCGACGTGGTCGCGCACCGTGCCGACGCTGAAGATCGGCGCGCGGATATCCGTGAGCGCGATCGGCTTGTCGGCGACAAGATAGCGCCCCGCGGCCAGATCGTTGTTGAGGAACAGGCGGCGCAGATATTCCGAATGCATGCGATAGGGCAAGCGGGTGGCGTCGGCGTTCCACGCCATCAGATCGATCATCGGCGCGCGCTCGCCCATCAGATAGTCGCGCACCATGCGCGACCAGATGAGGTCGCTGGAGCGCAGCATCCCGAAAGCGCCCGACATCTGCGAGGAATCGAGGAAGCCCTGCTCCCACATCATGTCTTCGAGGAAGGCGACCTGGCTTTCGTTGATGAACAGCATCAATTCGCCGGCCTCGGTGAAGTCGGTCTGCGCCGCCAGTAGCGTGATCGATTTGAGGCGGTCGTCGCCGTCGCGCGCCATGGCCGCGGCGGCGATCGACAGCAGCGTGCCGCCCAGGCAATAGCCGACGGCATGGACCTTCTGCTCCGGCACGATGGCGGAGACGGCGTCGAGCGCCGCCATGACGCCGAGCCTGCGATAGTCGTCGAGGCCGAGATCGCGGTCGTCCGGGCTCGGGTTCTTCCAGGAAATCATGAACACCGTGAAGCCCTGGTCGGTGAGGTATTTCACCAGCGAATTGTGCGGCGACAGATCGAGGATGTAATATTTCATGATCCAGGCCGGCACGATGAGTACCGGCTCGGGCCGCACCTTGCCGGTGGCCGGCGCGTATTGGATCAGTTCGATCAGCCGATTGCGGTAGACGACCTTGCCCGGGGTTGCCGCCACGTCGCGGCCGACGACGAAATTCTCGGTGCCGACCGGCTTCTTGCCGCTGACCGCGCGCTCCCAATCCTCCGCCATGTTGCGCAGGCCGGCGACCAGGTTCATGCCGCCTTTGCTGACGGTTTGCCGCAGCACTTCCGGATTGGTCGCCAGGAAATTCGACGGCGAGACCATGTCGAGGATCTGGCGCGAGACGAACTCCACCATCTCTTCGTGATGCTTGGTGACGCCGCGGATGCCGGTGGTGGCGTTGTGCCACCATTGCTGTTGCAGCAGGAAGGCCTGCGCCATGAAATTATACGGCGGCTTCTGCCAATCGGCGCCGTCGAAGCGGCGGTCTTGCGGCAACGGCTCGATGCAGCACGGCGTCTTGCCGCCGGTCATGGCGGAGCGGAGCGCGTAATTGGCGAAGCGGACCGATTTGCGCGTCGCCTTGTCGACGAGCTGCAGCCGTTTGCCGGGCGACACGGCGAGATGGATCGCCCAATCGAAATAGGCCTTGGCAAGCGCGGCCGGCGACAGGCCGAGCGTGAAGCGCGCGATGGTGGCGTGCAGCGAGCGGTCGATGATGTCGGCGACGGCGGTGACCGCGTAGGAGTCGCGCCCGTCAACCTCCTCGGCCGGCGCGATGCCGGCGGTCTTCGTCACCAGACGCAGCACGGCTTTGTCGGCCGGGCTTCGCGTTGTTTTGAGTATCGGACTGCAGGGGAACTGCGGTCATCGTTCGCTCCTATTGGAACGGCTAATGAACCTGAAAATATTGGCGAAAATCTAACCGTTTAATTGTGGCGCGCTATGATTTGGATCAACCGGTAAACTGGTCGCAATTCCTTCATTAAAAGCGAGGCGGCCGGTAGCCGACTATTGCCGTACCAGCATGATCGTATCGGCGCTCGCCGGCACGCGCTGCCAGGTCTTGCCGTCGACCTCCTCGAAGCGCCACGGAGTACCGCGCGCCGGAAGCAGCATCAGTTCGTCGCGGTCGATCCGCCATTGCGACAAATTGAGGCGCGCGATGGCCGGGTCGCAGCCCGGCTGGACGGTCAGCGCCAGTCCGTCCTTGGCGGCGTTCGTCGCCAAAGTCAGCCGGCACAGCGGCGCGCCGTCGCGCACGAGCGTCCAGTCGCCGGCCATCTGCTCCGGCGGCTTCGGCGGCGGGCCGGCGGCGGCCGCATTTTGCAGGAACAGGACGCCGATGCCGGGCGTCGGCGCTTCGTAGATGCCGTCCTCGACCTCGCTGAATTCAACCAGCGACTTGCCCTGGGCATCGAGCAGACGCAGCAAATCGTGCTCCGGGTAATTCCAGGCGACCACGTCGTTCACCAGCGGAAACAGCTTGGGGCAGGTCTTGTCGAAGTCGACCTCGAAGCCGCCCGGCGCGTGGTCGGCCTTGAGGGTCAGCGTGCAGATTTTGTCGCGGTCGGCATTGGAGAATTCCCAAGTGCCGATCACCGCCTTTGCGGATTCGCCAAGGATCGCGGGTTGCGTCGGCGTTGGCGGCGTCTGCGCCAGGGTGACGGCGCTCATGCCTAGCCAAGCCAAACCGATGAGCGCGAAACGAGCCATGACGAAGCTATAGCACGAGACCGGCCGCGCGGAATTCACGAACGCGTTTCACGAACGTTTGGGCGGATACGGCGTTTCCGCAACCGGGGTGAGCGGCGGCTTGCCGGCCGCCCAGGCCAGGATGTTGTCGACCAAAAGCTGATCCATGGCCGCGCGCGTCACCTCGGTCGACGAACCGAGATGCGGGAACAATACGACATGATCCATCTGCATGAGTTCCTTCGGCACTTGCGGTTCCTTGGCGAACACGTCGAGGCCGGCGGAATAGATGGTGCGGTTCTTCAACGCCTCGACCAGCGCCGGCTCATCCACAACGGAACCGCGCGCCATGTTGATGAGGATGCCGTTCGGACCGAGCGCCTTGAGCACCTCGGCATTGATCATGTTGGCGGTCGCGGCTCCCCCGGGCACGATCACCATCAGCGTGTCGACGTCGTGCGCCATGTCGAGGAGCTTGGGATAATATTTGTAGGCGACGCCGGCTTGCGGTTTGCGCGAGTGATAGACCACCGGCACGCCGAAGGCGTCGAGCCGGCGCGCGATCGCCTTGCCGATGCGGCCCATGCCGACCATGCCGACGGTGCGGTTGCGTAAGGTCGCCTTGGTGAGCGGATAATTCTTCTCCAGCCATTTGCCGGCGCGCAGATAGCGCTCCGATTGCGGAAATTCGCGCACGGTGCAGAGCAAGAGGCCGAGCGCGGTGTCGGCCACCTCCTCGTTGAGCACATCCGGCGTGTTGGTGACGATGATGCCGTGCGCGCCGGCCCATTTGGCGTCGACGTGGTCGTAGCCGACGCCGAAGCTCGACACCTGCTTGAGATTGGGGAAGCGCTTCAAGAAATCGCCGTCTATCTTGTCATGCGAAGCGACGAGCGCAATCGCGCCGATCTTGTCGCCGACCGATTTTATGAAGGCGTCCCGGTCCTTGGCTTCGAGCAGGTGATGCAGCGTCACCTTCGGCTCGAGGCCGGCCATAAGGACCGGCTTGCGGGCCCCGATCAGCAAAACGTCCGGCTTTTCGCCAGGCATTGGCACTTCTCCCTAAACTAATGCGGTAACCGGCTTTTCGACAAAGCTCTTGAAGGCGGCGAGCAGCTCGGCGCCGAGCGCGCCGTCCACCACACGATGATCGCAGGACAGCGTGACGGTCAACTGGCTGATGAACTTCACGCCGCCATCTTGCGACTCGACCGGCGCGCGGCGCGTCGCGCCGACCGCCAGTATCGTCGCGTGCGGCGGATTGATGATGGCGGAGAATTCGCGCACGCCGTACATGCCGAGATTGGAGATCGCGCTGGCGCCGCCCTGGTATTCGTTCGGCTTGAGCTTGCGCGCGCGGGCACGCTCCGCCAGATCGCGCATTTCCGCCGAGATGACCGTGAGCGACTTTGATTCGGCATTGCGGATCACCGGTGTGATCAGCCCGCCCTCGATCGCCACCGCAATGCCAATGTCGGAATGCGTAAAGCGCAAGATGCGGTCTTCCGCCCACACCGCATTGGCGGCGGGAATGCGTTGCAGCGCCGCCGCCCAGGCCTTGATCAGAAAATCGTTGAGCGAGAGCTTGAAGGCGGGCTCGCCGTCTTGGCCTTTCGGCGCAGCGGCATTGGCCTCCTCGCGCATGGCGATCAGCCGGCCGGCATCTATGTCGGCGGTCAAATAAAAATGCGGGATGGTCTGCTTGGCCTCGACCAGCCGCTTGGCGATGGTCGCGCGCATCGAGTCGAGCGGCACTTCCTCGTATTCGACGCCCTCGAAGAGCGCCTTCACCTGCGCGGCGCTGCCGGCGCCGCCAAGCGCCCGCGCGGCAGGAGCCGCCGCCGCGATATCGCGCGCGACGATGCGGCCATGCGGGCCCGAGCCGGCGACGCGCGACAAGTCGATGCCGCGCTCGCCGGCCAGCCGCCGCGCCAGCGGCGTGGTGAATGTCCCGCTGGCAAGCTGCGCCGGCCCGTAATTGCGCTCGGGCGTGCGCACCTCGCGGAAGGGATCCATATTCGGATAGGCGAATGACGCGCGCTCAATCCGCTCGTCCCCGCGCACGCGGGAATCCAGTTCTTTTTGACTCTGGACCCCCGCTTTCGCGGGGGTGAGCGGAGGTTGGCGCACAGCTTTTCGGAACTCTGCGGTTTTGGCCTGGGCAGGCTCCCCCGCGCCCGCAATCACTGCCACCACGGCGCCCACTTTCGCCACGTCGCCGATCTGGAAATTGATCGCGGTCAGCGTGCCGCCGAAGGTCGCCGGCACTTCCATCGAGGTCTTGTCGGTCTCGATCTCGAACAGGTTGTCGCCCGGCTTGACGGCGTCGCCGGCCGACTTGAACCATTTCACGATCTTGCCCTCGGCGACGGTCTCGCCGAGCTGCGGCATCAGGACGTCCATGAACGCCTTGCTCCGTTCACCACGTCACCGACACGTATTGCGTCTCCATGAATTCCTTCATGCCTTCCGAAGCGCCTTCGCGCCCGAGGCCCGACTGCTTGGTGCCGCCGAACGGCGCCGCCGGATCGGAGACGATGCCGCGGTTCAAGCCGATCATGCCGTAGTCGAGCTTCTCGGAAACGCGCAGCCCGCGCGACAGGTCCTTGGTATAGAGATAGGCAACCAGGCCGTATTCGGTGTCGTTGGCGCGCTTGATCACCTCGGCCTCGGTCTTGAAGGTCTGGATCGAAGCCACGGGCCCGAAGATTTCGTCGTTCAGCATCTTGGCGTCGTCGGACACGTTGGTGAGCACGGTCGCCGGATAGAAGAAGCCCGGCCCATCCGGCGCCTTGCCGCCGACCAGCACCTTGGCGCCCTTGGACGTGGCGTCCGCGACCAGCTCGATCACCTTGTCGCGGCCCTCTTTGTTGACCAGCGGCCCGAGATTGATGCCGTCGTCGAGGCCGTTGCCCATCTTGAGCGAGCTCATTTTGGCGGTGAGCTTTTTGGCAAATTCGTCATGCACCTTTTCGTGCACATAGAAGCGGTTGGCCGCGGTGCAGGCTTCGCCCATATTGCGCATTTTGGCGATCATGGCGCCGTCGATTGCCGCGTCGATATCGGCGTCTTCGAACACCAAAAACGGCGCGTTGCCGCCGAGCTCCATCGACGGCTTGAGCACCTGGTCGGCGGCCTCGTGCAGCAGCTTGCGGCCGACTTCGGTCGAGCCGGTAAAGGAAACCACACGTACGCGCGGATCATGCAGCATGGCGCTGACCACCGCGCCGGAGCGGCGCGACGGCACCACATTGACCACGCCGGCGGGCACGCCCGCTTCTTCCAGCGCCGGCATCAGCGCCAGCATGGTGAGCGGCGTGTCGGACGCCGGCTTCAAGACCACGGGGCAGCCGGCGGCGAGCGCCGGACCGATCTTGCGCGTCGCCATGGCGGCCGGGAAATTCCACGGCGTCACCAGCACGGCGATGCCGGCCGGCTTGTGCTGCGCCAGGATGCGCGCGCCGGAGGCCGGCGCCATCGACATGCTGCCGAGATTGCGCACGGCTTCCTCGGCGTACCAGCGGAAGAACTCGGCGGCGTAAGCCACCTCGCCGCGCGAGTCGGACAGCGCCTTGCCGTTCTCCAGCGTGATCAGTTTGGCGAAGCGCTCGGCGTCGCGCATGATCAGCTCATAGGCCTTGCGCAGGATTTCGCCGCGCTCGCGCGGCTTGCGGCCGGCCCAGCCCTCGAAGGCGGCCTCGGCGGCGTCGATCGCGGCCTTGGCGTCGTCGACCGAGGCGCTGGCGACGGAAGCGATCGTGCGCTCGGTCGCCGGATCGATCACGTCGAAGCGGGCGTTGTCGGACGACTTGCGCCATTTGCCGCCGATCCACAGATCGGTCGGGACGTTAGCGAGAAGGTTTTCATACATGGTGCACCTCTTTACTTGTCATTCCGGGCGCGGCGCGGAGCGCCGAACCCGGCATCCAGAAACTGAACTCTGCGCTTACATCTGGATTCCGGGTTCGCGCCTTTGGCGCGCCCCGGAATGACCAGAATGAAACTCAACTTCCGAGCGACTTGCGTACCGTCTCCACGATCCGTTGCGGCGTCGGCAGCACGGCGTCTTCCAGGGCGTCGGCGGCCGGCAGCGGAATATGCGGCGTTGTGATCCTCACTGGAGGTCCGTCGAGATCGTAGAAGGCTTCGTCGGCGACGATCGACACGATCTCGGCGCCCCAGCCGCACAGCCGCGGATTTTCCTCGACCGTGAACAACCGGTGCGTCTTGGCGACCGAGCCGAGGATGGTCTGCGTGTCGAGCGGCACCAGCGAGCGCACATCGACAACTTCGGCGTCGATGCCGTGTTCGCTTTTGAGCTTCTCGGCCGCTTCCAGCGCGCGCGGCACCATCATCGCCAGCGCCAAAATGGTGGCGTCCTTGCCGGGGCGCAGGATCTTGGCGGTGCCGAGCCTGTCGACGATTTCGCCGTCCGGCACCTCGCCCTTGGTCGCGTAAAGCGATTTGTGCTCGAGGAAAATGACCGGATCGGGATCGCGCACCGCCGCGGCCATGAGGCCGATGACGTCGACCGGCGAAGACGGCGCCACCACTTTGAGGCCGGGGATCATCATGCACCAGTTCTCGACGCTCTGTGAGTGCTGCGCGCCGAAGCGCGAGCCGGCGCCGTTGCCGGTGCGCACCACCAGCGGGCATTTGACCTGGCCGTTCGACATGTAACGGCTCTTGGGGAATTCGTTGGCGATGTAGTCGAAGCAGACCGCGAAGAAATCCGAGAACATGATTTCGGCGATCGGCTTCAAGCCGGTCATCGCCGCGCCCATGGCGGCGCCCATGATCGCCTGCTCGGAGATCGGCGTGTCGCGCACGCGCAACGGGCCGAACTGCTCGTAGAGACCGACGGTCGCCTTGAACACGCCGCCGGCTTTCGCCACGTCCTCGCCGAGGAAGACGACGTTGGGGTCGCGCGCCATTTCCTGCGCGATGCCGCGGATGACGGCGTCGCGGTAGGTCAGTTCCGGCATTTTAGTTTCTCCATGCCCAGCCTCCGTCGGCGTAGACATCGGTGGTGATAATATCGAGCGGTGGGTTGGGCGCGGCCTTGCAGGCTTCGGTGGCGTCATCGACGATTTTGCGCACCTCGGTATCGATGGCCGCGATGGTTTTCTCAGGCACGCCGAATTGCAGCAGCCGCTCGCGATAGATCTTGATCGGGTCGCGCAGTTTCCAGCGGTCGAGCTCGCCTTCGGGCCGGTATTTCCCGGGATCGGCGCGCGAATGCCCGCTGTGCCGGTACGTCATGCATTCGATCAGCGAGGGGCCGTTGCCCGCGCGCGCTTTGTCGAAAGCGGTCTGCGCAACGCGATAGACCGCATCGGCATCGTTGCCGTCGACGATGATGCGCTCAAGCCCGTAGGCCGAGGCGCGGTCGGCGGCCGGATGCTCGACCGCCGTCACGTCGCCGATCGGCGTGTATTCCATGTAGAGATTGTTCTCGCAGACGAAGACCACCGGCAGCTTCCACACCGCGGCGAAATTGAGCGCCTCGTGGAAGGCGCCGATATTGGTGGTGCCGTCGCCGAAGAAGCAGACCGAGACGTCCTTGTCGCCTTTGTATTGCGCGCGCCAGGCGGCGCCACACGCTATCGGCAGGTGCGCGCCGATAATGGCGTAGGAGCCCATCACGCCGTGCTCGACCGACGTTAAATGCATCGAGCCGCCCTTGCCGCGCATCAGCCCGTTGTCGCGTTGCATCAGCTCGCCCAGCACCTTTTCCACGCTGACGCCGCGCGCCAGCGTATGGGCGTGGCCGCGATAGGTGCAGAAGCTCAAGTCGCCCTTCTTCATGGCGCCGGCAAAGCCCGCCGCCACCGCTTCCTGGCCGAGCGAGAGGTGGCTGGTGCCCTTGACCAGGTTCTGCAGGAACAGGTCGTAGGCGCGCTGCTCCGCCTCGCGGAGGACGACCTGCGTCCGGTACAATTCGAGGCGTTTTTGCTCGCCGATATCGTCGTTCAGGCCGGAGCCCGCTACCGAAGACGGCGCATCGAGTTTGGCCATGGCTTTCCCTAGACTTATCGAGGGCGGACCTTAGCGCCGGGCGCGAGCCTTAGGCAACGGGCGTCGAGGGCTCCGGCTTGCCGCGCACGGTTTCGCGATGGAGCAGGTAGAGGCCGGACGAAATCACGATCAGCCCACCCACGATCGTCCAGCGGTGCGGCAGATCGCCGAACACCAGGAAGCCGAGCGCCGTGGTCCACACCATCTGGGTGTACATGAACGGCGCCAGCGTCGAAGCCGGGGCGAGGCGGTGCGCCCGGATCAGCAAATAATGGCCGCCGCCGCCGAGCGCCCCAATCAGCACCATCAGCCCGGCGATAAACGCGCTTTCGGGCGTCGTCCAGACAAAGGGGAGGACGATGCACATGGCCACGGCGCCAACCAAATTTGTATAGAACTGGGTCGTGTCGCTGCTGTCGCTGCGCGCCAGAATGCGCGTCGAGATCACATAGAATGCATAACAGACGGAGCCGCCGAGCGAGAGCAGCGCGGCGGGATGCATTCCACCGAACCCCGGGCGGGCCACGACCAGCACGCCAATGAAGCCAACGATGATCGCCGCCCAGCGCCGCCAGCCGACCGTTTCGCCAAGCAACGGCACGCATAGCGTGGCCACCATGAACGGCGTCGAAAACAGGATGGACAGCACCTCGTCGAGTTGCAGCCAACGCAAGGCGAACAGATTAAGGACGGTCGCCGACAGTAACAGCGCCGAGCGTCCGACCTGCAAAAACGGCCGGCTCGTTCGCGTTAATCCGGGACGCGTGATCGGATTGGTGACGATCAGCGTCAGCGCGGCCGCGAAAAAGTAGCGCGCCCAAACCACCTGCAGCGTGTCCATGTGGTGGTTGAGGTACTTTCCGGTCGCGTCGATGCACGAAAACCACGCCACCGCGCAACACATCAGCGCGATGCCAATCAAACGGGTACGGCGGGCAAGATTGGGATCGGTCAATAGGTCGCTCTTCCGCCGGAAATATCGAAAGCCGCGCCGGTCGTGAACGAGCAATCGGCCGAGGCGCAGAACGCCGCCAGCGCGGCGATCTCGTCGACCGTGACAAAGCGCGCGCGGGGGATTTTCGACAGCATGTAGGCGATGAATTCCGGCTTCATCTGATCGAAGATCGCGGTCTTCGCCGCCGCCGGCGTGATGCAATTGACCGAAATGTCCTTGCCGGCGGTTTCCTTGGCCAGCGACTTGGTCAGCGAGATGACGCCGGCTTTCGACGCCGAATAGGCGCACGCGTTCGGATTGCCTTCCTTGCCGGCGATGGAGGCGATATTGACGATGCGTCCGTAATTCTGCGCCATCATTCCCGGCGCGATCGCCTTGCAGCAGTGAAACTGGCCGTCGAGATTGATCGACAGAACCTTGCGCCACTCGTCGATGGGATAGTCCCAGGTCGCCGTATTCATGCCGGCGATGCCGGCATTGTTGACCAGGATGTCGATGCGGCCGAAGGCCTTCAGCGTCTCGTCGCGCGCGCGCTCGACATCGGAATATTGCGTGACGTCCGCGCCGACGGCGATGACACGGCCGCGTTTTGCAAGATCCGCCGCGGTCTTCTTCGCCAGCGCCAGATCGCGGTCCCAGATCGCCACGGCGGCGCCGGAGTCGAGGAATCGCTCGACAATGGCGCGGCCGATACCTTGCGCGCCGCCGGTCACGACGGCATTGCGGCCGCTAAGATCGATTTTGTTGGGCATGGTCTCCTCCCCCGCAATACCTAGCGAAACCGGCCCTGGATGGCGAGTGACGAAAACGCGGGTGTGTAATGCGAACCGATATGCCCGCACACCGCCTTGAAAGGTTCGGCCATGTCGTATACCCATGACGCGTGGGGCCAGCGGCGGTCGCCCCGCTTTCCAAGGCTCAGGAGCCCAAGCACCGTCTCCTTCGTTTACGGAGGGGACCTATGCTGTCTCCGAGCTATTCTATCGCACCGAAAGACCTGTGGAACCTGATTGCGACGCCGGCGGCGCCGCTGATTGTCGACGTGCGCCGACGCGATGCCTATGCGCAGTCGCCGCATTTGCTGCCGGCCGCGCTTTGGCGCGCAGCGGATAAGACCGCGCAATGGGCGGACGAATGCGAGCGGGCGCGGCCGATCGCGGTCGTCTGCAAGGCCGGCCACGAAATGAGCCAATGGACGGTCGCGCAATTGCGCGCCAAGGGCTTCGACGCGTGCGTAATGGAAGGCGGCTACGAGGCTTGGGCGGCGGCCGGATTGCCTTTTGTCGTCAAAGCCGAGCTCGACCGCATCGCGCCGATGCGGCCGAGCCTATGGGTGACGCGGCGGCGGCCGAAACTCGATCGTGTCGCCTGCCCCTGGCTGATCCGCCGCTTCCTCGACCCGCAAGCGCGAATTTTATTCGTCGATCCAACCGAGGTGTTGGATGTCGCGCAGGAAAGCGGCGCCGTGCCGTTCGACATCAAGGACGTCGAACTGAGCCACGAAGGCGAACGCTGCACCTTCGACACCATGCTCAAACTGTTCGGGCTGGAGAGCGAACCGTCGCTGGCGCGGCTCGCTTTGATCGTGCGTGGCGCCGACACCGCGCGCCCCGACCTCGCCGCCGAAGCGGCCGGTCTGCACGCGGTCGCGCTCGGCCTATCGGCGTTGGCGGGCGACGACGATCATGGCCTGCTCGAACGCGGTTTCATGGTCTACGATGCCCTGTTCGCCTGGCTGCGCTTTGCTGCCGACGAACGGCACAATTGGCCGGCGCATGCATGATCCCGAAAAGTGGGAACCGGTTTTCGGTTAAGATCATGCGCAAACAAAATGGCTGCGTGACATGAACGCCCCAGATCTGCCCGCGCCGAGCTTCGCCGAAGCCTTCAAGGTCTGGCTCAAGATCGGCTGCCTGTCGTTCGGCGGGCCGGCCGGGCAGATCGCGCTCATGCACAGGATCGTGGTCGACGAGAAAAAGTGGCTGCCGGAGGCGCGGTTCCTGCACGCGCTCAATTTCTGCATGTTGCTGCCGGGGCCGGAGGCAACCGAGCTCGCGACCTATGTCGGTTGGTTGCTGCACGGCGTGCGCGGGGGGCTCGTTGCCGGCATTTTGTTCGTGCTGCCGGGCGCCTTGGTGATGCTGGGCCTGAGCCTGCTCTATGCTTATGGGCGCGGCTTGGGACCCGATCGACGGCGCGCTGTTCGGCATCAAGGCGGCGGTGTTGGTGATCGTGGTCGAGGCGCTCATCCGCATAGGCCGCCGCGCGCTCAAGAGCCAATTACTGGTCGCGCTCGCCGCGCTCGGCTTTGTCGGCATCTTCTTTTTCGCCGCGCCGTTTCCGCTGATCGTGGTGGCGGCGGCGCTGATCGGCTTTCTGGTCGCTCAGCGCGCGCCCGGGCAGCTCGCTTTGTCCGATAGCGGCGGCGGCGCGCCGGAAAAGCGCGCGGGGCGCTGGCGGCAATTCACGCTCGCCGTGGCGATCGGTCTCGCGCTTTGGTGGACGCCGGTTGCGTTCGCCGCGCTTGCTGCTCGGCCCGCAGCCACGTGCTGGTCGCCATCGGCCTGTTCTTTTCCAAATTGGCGGTGGTCACCTTCGGCGGCGCCTATGCGGTGCTCGCTTACATGGCGCAGCAGGTGGTGCAGACCAACGGCTGGCTGAGCGCGCCGGAAATGATCGACGGCCTCGGGCTGGCCGAGACCACGCCCGGGCCGCTCATTCTGGTCACGCAATTCGTCGGCTTCTTCGCCGCGTTCCGCCAAGCGGCGCCGTTTTCCCCGCTCGTTGCCGGCCTGATCGGCGCGGCGATGACGACCTGGGTGACCTTCATTCCGTCGATGCTGTGGATCTTCGCCGGCGCGCCGTTCATCGAGGAACTGCGCGGCAACAGGCGGCTGGCCGGCGCGCTCGCCGCCATCACCGCGGCCGTGGTCGGCGTCATCCTCAATCTGTCGGTCTGGTTCGCGCTGCACGTGCTGTTCGGCACCGTTACCGAAATGCATTGGGGCCCGTTGCGCTGGTATGCCTTCGATCCGCTGGCGCTCGACATCCGCGCCGCCGTGTTGGCGGCGATCGCAGCGCTGCTCGCCTTCGGGCTGCACCGCGGACTGATCGAAGTTGTAGTGGCGATGGCCGCGCTCGGCGCGCTCGCGCAATATTTAATCTAGAGCGTGGACTTAAAAACGGCCAGCCAAATACCGCCTTGGATGCGCCGCTCAATGCCTGCTTTCGGGCATTTGCGGACAAACTTAGATTTTAGTCCGCGCTGGTTTGTGCGCTTTTGACCCAACTGCGACATTGGCTGAGCACTGCAGCAACGATTTCGATGCCGGTTAGCTAGGTGTTGCCAAAATGTCATCTATGAGAGCAATCGTGCAAATTTGCTGGAGTTTTCCCTATCTCCTCCTAGGTGGTACTTAAGGTTTTTTGCTAGCTTTCGGCGGCGTTTGTAGGGCGGCTTACGCTCGCAGATGTTGCTTTACCTAGGGGAAATTTATGCGCCGCTTACAATGTGCCTTGCTCGCCGCTGTTGCCGCTATCGGCTTCGTTTCGGTCGCTTCCGCCGCGGACATGCCGGTCAAGGCACGCCCGGTAGTAGTCGCGTATAATTGGAGCGGTTGCTATGTCGGCGGTGAGATCGGCGGCCAGTGGGGCCGCTGGTCAGCAGATGCAAGTTATACGGGTATTCCGGACACCACGACGGAACTCGATCATAAGAGTAGTTTTATCGGCGGCGGTCAGATCGGATGCAATTGGCAGCCGGCCGGTAGCAAGTTCGTATTCGGCATTGAAGGCGATGTTGTCGGGGCGTCCACTAAGTTCAGTGGCGAGGTTTACCGCGCCGGCACTGATCACTTTGATGCCACTGGCAAAATCGGCACGCAGGGCAGCTTACGAGCGCGATTGGGTGCTGAGGTATTTGATCGCACGCTCCTCTATGTTGCCGGCGGCGTTTCTTTCGCCAACCTCTCGACATCACATTTGATTATCCGCGATTCCGGTTTAGGAGCCGGCTCTGCGCAATTCGACGCAAGCAAAACTCAGACCGGCTGGAATATCGGCGTTGGCGCCGAATATGCCTTCACGCAAAATTGGATCGCTGGGCTTGAGTATCGCTACACGAGATATGGTGGATTCGACTATGCGATCCCGGCTGGATTTACCTCTGGCGGAACCGCGTTCTTTGCACATACGGCGAGCGTGGATAGGGTCAGCACATCCGATGTGAGGCTTCGTCTGAATTATAAGTTCACCACGTACTAAGTTATTCACTGCATCGCCATCACATGAAAGCCCCGGGTAAGTCCGCCCGGGGCTTTTCGTTTCTACGGCTTGTCGTTCGACGGATGCGCAGCCGCGTTTGAGATTGATTCGAGAGCCACCGCAACGCTCGGAAACCCGGCCACGGTCATATCGGCCTCTCAATGGTCGGCCTGTCGCCGCTGCTGACGTTCACCCGCTTGATGGAAGCGGTGCTCGCGCGCCGCCAGCGGCCGCCATTTTGCGAAGTGGCCGCCTTCCACTTCATCATCGCCGCGGTGAGATCGCCGGAGATCTTAGTTTAGGCAAATATTGCCGAGGAGTTTAAGAAGTGCGGCATGAAATAACGACGCCACGTCCGCAAAGCGAAACGTGCTTCCGGCGAACAAATTAAGTTCAGCGAAATGACGCGAGCGGCACTTAGCGGACAATCCAACTACGCCCGCGTTTGCCCGCTATTGGAGCAACAGCGGACATGCGGCCCTTTATACATGCGACCCTTTTTATGAGTGCACGCCCTAGCTTTCGCGCTTGACCGCGCTTTCGTGCCAGCGGCGCAGCGCGAGATGCGACAAAGCCGACAGCGCGAAGAAGATGGCAATGCCGGCAAGCGACAACAGCAAGAGCGCGGCGAACATGCGCGGGATGTTGAGCCGGTAGCCGGATTCGGCGATGCGATACGCAAGCCCCGAGCCGGCGCCGGCCGAGCCGGCGGCGATTTCCGCCACCACCGCGCCGATCAGCGACAACCCGCCGGCAATGCGCAGGCCGGCGAGCATCTGCGGTAGCGCCGAGGGCAACTTCAGCGTCCACAGCAATTGCCAGCGCGACGCTTTGTACAGTTCGAACAGCGCAATGAGATTGTGGTCGACCGAGGCGAGGCCGAGCGTGGTGTTGGCGAGCACCGGGAAGAACGCCACGATCCAGGCGCAGGCGAGCACCGCCAGAGGCTGCGGCAGATAGATCAGCAACAGCGGCGCGATGGCGACCACCGGCGTCACCTGCATGATCACCGCATAAGGATAAAGCGAATATTCGACCAGCCGCGACTGGCTGAACAGCACAGCCAGGCCGATGCCGCCGACGGCGGCGAGCACGAAGCCCTCGAAGGTGGTGACCAGCGTCACCCACAGCGAATTCAGCAAAAGCGCGCCGTCCGCGATCAGCGTCGCCAGCACCAGGCCCGGACCCGGCAAGACATAAGGCGGAATAGCGAAGATACGCACCGCCAGCGTCCCAGGCCGCGACCACCAGCACCAATACGAAGACCGGCAGCACGAAGCGCAAGGAGCGCTCGCTCATGGCGCGCCTCCCATGGCCTGCGACAGCGCCGTAGAGACCGTACGGCAGAAGCCTGCATATTCGGGCGAGGTGCGGAAACGCTCATCGCGCGGATAAGGCGCGTCGACAACTATTTCCGCCGCTACGCGGCCCGGACGTGGCGTCATCACCACAATGCGCTGCGACAGATAGACGGATTCGAACACCGAATGGGTGACGAAGATCACCGTGCGGCGCTGCGCCTGCCACAGAGTCAGCAGATCGTTGTTGAGCTTGAAGCGGGTGATCTCGTCGAGCGCGGCGAACGGCTCGTCCATCAGCAGCACTTTCGGCTCGGTGACCAGCGCGCGCGCAATCGCGGCGCGCATCTTCATGCCGCCGGACAATTCGCGCGGGAACGCTTTGCGCGAAATCGGCAAGCCCGACGCCGGCAAGCGTCCGGCCGACGGCGGCGCCCGCCGCCGCCGCGCCGGCATGCGCGAGCGTGAGCGGCAACCGCACATTGGCGGCAACGTCCGCCCACGGCATCAGCGTCGGCTCCTGGAACACGAAGCCGATGTGGCCCTGCGGCACCGCGCCCGGCCATTCGACCGCGCCGGCGGACGGCGCGCTCAGGCCGGCGATGATGCGCAGCGCGGTCGACTTGCCGCAGCCGGAGGGCCCGAGCAGCGAAACGAATTCGCCGCCGCCGACGGCGAGATTGAAGCCGTCGAGCGCGACCGTGCCGCTCTCATACGTCTTGCCGACATTGCGCAGCTTAACGATGTCCGCGCCGGCCGCACTCATTTGGGCCGCAAGTCGACGCCGACACCTTTGTCGACGAACCGCGTCGTATAGGCCTTGCGATAATCGAGCCCGGCCTTGACCACGCCGGCGCGCACCATCTTGTCGAAGAAGCTCTTCATGCGCGCGTCGGTCATGGCGCCGATGCCGAGCTTCACCGAGTCGCCGGAATCGACAATGCCGAATTCCTTCATCTTGGCGATCGAATAGGCCAAGAGCGCGTCGGTCATTTCCGGGTTCTGTTGCTTGATCAGCGCATTGCCGGCCGACGCATCGCCATAGATGTAGTGATACCAGCCGATGGCCGAGGCATCGACGAAACGCTGCACCAGGTCGGGCCGCTTCTCCACCAGGTCGCGCCGGGTCTCGATCAAGGTCGAATAGCTGTTGAAGCCGTGGTCGGCGATCAAAAACAGCTTGGGCTTGAAGTGGCCTTGCGTCTCGATCGCATAAGGCTCGGAAGTGACGTAGCCCTGCATCGCTGAATTCTTGTCGGCGAGGAAGGGCTGCGCATTGAACGTGTAGGGCTTCACTTTCGCTTCGTCGAAACCGTAGTCGGCTTTCAGCCACTGGAAGTAGCTGACCATGCCTTCCTTCGACACGAACAGCGTGAGCTTCTTGAGGTCCTCAAGCTTTTCCACGCCGGGATGGGCGATCAGCACCTGCGGGTCCTTCTGGAAACTCGCCGCCACCGCGACGGTGGGAATGTCGTGCTCGACCGCGTCGAACGACTGCAGCGAGTTGGCGCTCATGAAGAAGTCGAGCTTGCCGACGGGGAGAAGGATGCGGTTGTTCACGTTCGGCCCGCCCGGCACGATGGTCACGTCGAGCCCGTATTTCTTGTAAGTGCCGTCGGCCAGTGCCTGATAGAAGCCGCCGTGCTCGGCCTCCGCCACCCAATTGGTGCCGAAGCGCACTTTGTCGGGCACCTGTGCAAATGCCTGCGGCGCTTGAGCCGTGCCGGCCGCCAGCAGGACAGATAGGACAGATAGGACAATCGCTCCAGGTCGCATCGCGTCACACTCCGGGTTTACGGCGGAAAAAGTAGTTCGCCACGCGCTCGAGCGTAAGCCCCTGCACCAGAATCGTGAACAGCACGACGCCGTAGACCGACGCCAGAATGATCTGGCGAAAATCGGAATCCGGCAGCGCCAGCGCCAGTGCGATCGAAATGCCGCCGCGCAAGCCGGCCCAGGTCAGCAGCACGGTAGCGCCGGTGCCCACTTTCAGGCGGCTCAGCACCAGCGCCAAGGGCGCGACGCTGGCAAAGCGGACGATGAGGCTGAGCGCGGCCGCGGCGGCCGCGGCGATGAACACGGCGGCGGGGCCTTCCACCACCACGATTTCAAGGCCGATCAACAGGAACAATAAGGAATTGAGCACTTCATCGATTACCGACCACACCACGTCGATATGGCGGCGGGTATCCTCACTCATCGCGTGCTGGCGGGCGTGGCTGCCGACCAGGACGCCGGCGATCACCACCGCAATCGGGCCCGACAGTTGCAGGGCTTCGGCGACGCTATAGGTCACGGTGACCAGGGCGAACGAGATCATGACCTCGACATCATGCTGGTCGATGCTGCGCATGGCGCGGTAGGCGAGATAGCCGGTGGCAAGGCCGAGCAGCGCGCCGCCAAACGCCTCGTAGACGAATAGCAGCGCAAAGTGGCCGATACTGAAATTCGACTCGCTGCCGGCCGCCAGCCCGACCAGCAGCGTGAACATCAGCACGCCGACGCCGTCGTTGAGCAGGCTCTCGCCGGCAATGGTGGCGCGTAGCGTCGCCGGCAGGCCGATGCGCTCGAGCGCGGCGCCCACCGCAATCGGGTCGGTGGGCGCGGTGATGGCGCCGAGCACCAGGCACCAGCTCAGCGGCACATTGAGGCCGACGAGGCCGAACACCAGCCACATGGCGCCGCCCATGAGGCCGGTGGAAATCACCACCCCGACGGTCGCCAGCACGATAATCGTGCCCTTGCGGCTCCACAGGTCGGTAAAGCTCACCGACAGCGCCGCGGCAAACAGCAGGAAACTCAAGGCCCCGTTCAGCAGAGCCGTCGGGAACGAGGCGTGTTCGAGAACCTGAGTGGCCCAAGGCTTGACCAGATAGCCCGGGAACAGGGCGTCCCAGACAATCAGCCCGACCGACAGGCCAAGCGCGCCGATCAGCATCCCGATGGTGCGCGGCAGATGGAAATATTTGTGATTGAGGTAGCCGAAGGTGGCGGCGAGCAGCAGCAGCGCCGAAACCAGGTGGAAAAGCGAGTCCATAGGCAATTTCCCTATTAAATCTTCGCTTTGTCAAACGCGCCCGCCGCCGTTTCAGGCCCGAAATTGGCTTGAACCTTTTCGTCTGCTCTCGCGACTGACGGAGGTACGCGGCCATGACGGCCGCTCCAGTTCAACCGCACGGGAGACCGCCATGACCAAGTCCAAGACCATCACCGCTGCGCTTGCCGCGCTCACCGTTGCCGCCAGCGTCACCGCCTTCAGCGGACAGGCGCAGGCAAAGCATTGGAACCACGGCTGGGGCTTCGGCGCCGCCGTCGCCGCCGGCACGCTGATCGGCATCGCCGCCGCCAATTCCGGCCCGGCTTATGTCGAGCCCGGGTACTCCGATTGCCGCTACGTCGCCCGCTACGACCGTTGGGGCAACTACGTCCGCACCATCAAGGTCTGCAGCTTCGACCCCGACTGATCCCGTTTGACCGTTGCGATCGGCGCCAGCCCCCCGTCCACCCCGCGCGCCGATCGATAAGACCCACCCGGTCCGTCCCCGTCCGGGTGGGTCACTTTTATGGCTGAACTCGGGTAAACCCGAGATCAGTGTGGGTCCCCTTTTTCTCAAGTTTTCCGCACGCGAAAACGCCAGCCGGCCAAGCGACATCTGGCCGCTTGCGCTGGCCGCGCTGTTTTGCATTGATAATCGAAATAATAGCGACCGCTGCCCGAGCCCCGCAACGGCAGGCCAGTGGAACCCCATTACCAGTGGAGGAAGCCCATGCGGATTTCAAAGGCCTTGCTCGCATTCGCGGTGATGACCGCGCTGTCGGCGGGAACCGCCGCCGCGCAGACCGAGATCAAGTTCGGTCACGTCGGCGAGCCCGGCTCGCTGCTCGAATTGAACGCGCTGGAATTCGCCAAACTTGCCAATGCCAAGCTAGGCAACAAGGCCAAGGTCGCCGTCTACGGGTCGAGCCAGCTCGGCAGCGATTCAGAGATGATGAAGAAGCTGAAACTCGGAACCATCGACCTCGCGCTACCGTCGACGGTGATGTCGTCCTATGTGCCGAGCTTCGGCTTGTTCGAAATGCCATATCTGGTGAAGGACCGCGACCACATGGCGCGAATACGCGACCAGATCGTCTACCCGACGATGGTGCCGCAAGCCGAAAAAGTAGGCTACCACATCATCGGCGTGTGGGAAAACGGATTCCGCCAGATCACCAACAACAAGCATCCGATCGTAAAGCCCGAAGATCTCAAGGGCATCAAGCTGCGCACACCGAAGGGCGTCTGGCGCGTGAAGATGTTCAAGGCCTACGGCGCCAATCCGACGCCGCTCGCCTTCTCGGAAGTGTTCGTGGCGCTGCAGACCGGCGCCATGGACGGCCAGGAAAATCCGCTGGCGCAGATATTCACCGGGCGTTTCCAGGAAGTGCAGAAATATCTGTCGATGAGCGGCCACGTCTATTCTCCGACGTATGTCGTGGCCGGCGCCAGCTGGTCGCGGCTGCCGGCTGACGTACGGAAGATTCTGGAGGATACGGCGAAGGAGGTACAGCCGATCGCCCTGAAGCAGGGCGCGGATCTGGACAACAGTTTGCTCGACAAGATCAAGGCGGCGGGCACCAAGGTGAACGCGGTCGATAAGGATGCGTTCATCGCGGCCAGCAAGCCCGTCTACGAGGAATTCGGCAAGGAAGTCCCGGGCGGCAAGGAGCTGATCGAGAAGGCGCTCGCCCTCGGCCACAAGTCGTCCTGAGCACAAGAGAGCAACTGCGGGCCGGCCTCACCGGGCCGGCCCGTTGCTTCCGCTGCAAATTCCGGGGATGTTTTTTTGAGCTTGTCTCGTCTACGTGCGAGCTTCGAGCGGCTGCTTGAATTCGCCGTTCTCGTGTTGATCGTGGCATTGACCGCTCTGGTCATCGCCGGCGCCGCCTTCCGATATGCCGGATACGCGCTTTCCTGGTACGACGAACTCGCCTCGATCGGACTGGTCTGGCTCACGTATTACGGCTCGGCGCTGGCGGCGCTGCGCGGCGCGCATATCGGCGTGCCCGGCCTGGTCAACGCCATGCCACCGAAGGCGCGGCTGATCACGACCTTGTTTGCCGAAGGCATGGTGTTTCTCTTTTTCGGACTTCTCGCGATCTACGGCGTGCAGGTGCTGATTATCCTGCAAGGCGAGCATTTGGTCAGCATGCCGGAAGTACCGACGCAGCTGACCCAGTCGGCGATCCCGATCGGCGCGGTGCTGTTCATGATCGCCGAAGCGTTGCGGCTTCCCGACATCCTGCGCGACGCCCGCACCACCGGTTTCGTCGATCTGGAAATCAAGGAAGCGCTCGAGCTCGGCCACTCAGGCGACAATGAAAAGAGCGGAGGCGCCCGATGACCATCGCGCTGATGCTCGTCGGCATGCTGGCGCTGGCGCTGCTGAATGTGCCGATCGCGGTCGCGCTCGGCATCGTCGCCAGCGCGGCGATCCTCATCATCCAGGGCTCTAACAGCCTGCCGAACATGGCGCTGGTCATGTTCGACGGCGCATCGAGCTTCCCGCTGCTCGCCATCCCGCTGTTCATCCTCGCCGGCGCGATCATGAACACCTCGAGCATCTCGCGACGGCTGATCGCCTTCACCTCCGCATGTTTCGGCTTCGTACGTGGCGGGCTTGTCGATGGTGACGATCGGCGCCTCGATGTTTTTCGCCGAAATTTCCGGCTCAGCGGTCGCCGGCGTCGCGGCGCTCGGAACGATCCTCATTCCGGCGATGCGCTCGCGCGGCTATTCGAAGGAATTCGCCGCCGCGATCTCCTCCTCGTCCGCCAGCCTCGCCATCATCATTCCGCCGTCGATTCCGATGATTCTCTACGCGGTGATGGCGCAGACCTCGGTGGTCAAGATGTTCGTCGCCGGCATTCTGCCCGGCATCCTCGGCGCGGCCGGCTTGGCGGTCGCCGCCTATATCCAGGCGGTGCGCTACGACTTTCCGGTCGAGGAGAAATTCCAGCTTGCGCGCGTGTGGTTGACGTTCAAGGAAGCGTTATGGGCGTTTCTGCTGCCGGTCATCATTCTCGGCGGCATTTTCGGCGGCTTCGTCACTGCGACGGAAGGCGCAGGGTTGGCGGTCGCCGCCGCGCTTCTGATCGGCGGCGTCATCTACCACGACCTGAAATTGCGTGACCTAAAGAAAGCTTGCATCGACGGCGGCGTGCAGACCGCGGTGGTCATGTTGCTCGTAGCCAGCTCGGCGCTTATCGGCACGTTTCTCACCGAGGCGAAACTGCCGCAGGCGCTGGCACAAAGCATTACCGGCGTAACCTCAAACCCCTATGTCGTGCTGCTACTGCTCAATGTGTTTTTCTTGATTTTGGGGATGTTCCTGCATTCGGCGGCGGCGATCATTCTCACCGTGCCGATCGTGATGCCGATAATTGCCGCAGTGCATATCGACCCGATACATTTCGGGCTGGTACTGACGCTCAACCTGGCCATCGGTCAGCAAACGCCGCCGGTGGCAAGCGTCCTGATCGCGTCCTGCGCCATCGCCAAATCCGACATCTGGGAGACCACGAAGGTCAATCTGCCGTTCATCGCGGCGCTGGTGCTCGTGCTGCTGCTGTGCACTTACGTGCCGTGGTTCTCGCTGGTGCTGGTGAATCTGTTTTACGGAACCTGATAAACTCGGCGCTTACTTCTCCAAGCTCATCGCCAGCACGCGCGCGACATGCAGCGCCTCGCGGCCGGCACCGTCGTGGATCTGATGCCGGCAGGAGGTGCCGTCGGCGACGATCAGCGCGTCGGCCGGCGCCTTGCGCACCGCCGGCAGCAAAGACAATTCGCCCATCTTCAATGAAATATCGATGGTCTCGGCGTCGTAACCGAAGCTGCCGGCCATGCCGCAGCAGCTCGATTCGATCGGCTCGACGGCAAGCTCGGGGACGAGCTTGAGCACGCTTTCGACCGCGCCCATGGCGTCGAAAGCTTTCTGGTGACAGTGACCGTGCAGCAGCGCCTTTTTCGGCAGTGGCCCGAGCGGCAATTTCAAGCGGCCTTCATTGTGCTCGCGGGCAAGGAACTCCTCCAGCAGCAGCGCTTGCGCGGCGAGCGCGGTCAGCGGCCTCGCTTTTGATCAGCGCCGGCAGTTCGTCGCGGAAGGTGAGCAGGCAACTCGGCTCGAGGCCAATGACCGGCACGCCGCGCTGCACGTAAGGCGAAAGCGCTGAGAGCGTGCGCCGCATCTCGCGCCGCGCCTGATCGACCTGCCCGGTCGAGAGAAACGTGCGGCCGCAGCAGAGCGGGCGAGCGTCGCCGTCGTCAGGCAGAACAGCGTGCACGCGATAGCCGCCGGCCACCAACACGGTAAGCGCGGCGTCGAGATTTTCGCGCTCGAAATAGCGATTGAAGGTGTCGGCGAACAGCACGATTTCGCGCACCGGCTCGCCTTGCGCGGCCGCGCCATAGGCCCAGTCGGAGCGGTCGCGGTAAATGTCCTTGCGCCATTGCGGCAGGCTGCGCCGCCCGGAAAACCCGGCGAGCATTTCGGACGCCTGGCGCGCGGCCGGAATGCGGTCGCGCAGATTGGCGAGCCAGGAAAAGCGCACGGCATAAGGCGCGTAATGCGGCAGAAAGCCGACCAGCCGGTCGTGCAGGCGCAGGCCATGCTTGGCGAGCCGCGCGGCCTTCACCTCGATCTTCATGCGCGCCATGTCGACGCCGGTCGGGCATTCGCGCCGGCAGGCCTTGCAGGAGACGCACAGTTTCAGCGTCTCGGCCATTTCGTCGGAGGCGAGCGCGCCGGGCCCGAGCTGTCCGGTGATGGCGAGGCGCAGCGTATTGGCGCGCCCGCGCGTCACGTCGCGCTCGTCGCGGGTGACGCGGTAGCTCGGGCACATGGCGCCGCCGGCCAATTTGCGGCAGGCGCCGTTATTGTTGCACATCTCGACCGCGCCCTGGAACCCGCCGCCCGCGCCCGCGTAAGCCGACCAGTCGAGCTTGGTCTCGATGTCCTCGCCGTGATAGCCGGGCGGATAACGGAACAGCGAGCGGTCGTCGAACTTGGGCGGGCGCACCACCTTGCCGGGATTGTAAAGCCCGTTCGGATCGAAGCGGTCCTTCACCTCCTCGAAAGCGCGCGCCAGACGCGAACCGAACATCGGCTCGTTGAATTCCGAGCGCACCAGGCCGTCGCCGTGTTCGCCGGAATGCGAACCCTTGTATTCGCGCACCATGGCGAAGGCTTCTTCGGCGATTTCGCGCATGGCATGCACGTCTTTTTCCAGCCGCAGATTGAGCACCGGGCGCACGTGCAGGCAGCCGGAGCCGGCATGCGCGTACCAGGTGCCGCGCGTGCCGTGTTTCTCGAAGATGGCGGTCAGGCGCGAGGTGTAGTCGGCGAGATGTTCGAGCGGCACCGCGCAGTCTTCGACGAAGGAAACCGGTTTGCCCTGCTCCTTCATCGACATCATGATGTTGAGGCCGGAGGTGCGCAGATCCGCGATCGCCGCCTGCAATTCGGGGCTGAGCACCTCGATCATGCCGCCCCATTGGTCGCCGCTCTTGTCCCAGGCAAAGCCGAGATCGCCGATCAGATGCTTGAGCCGGCGCAAGCGGCGCAAATTTTCCTCGTGGTCGGGTTCGCCGAATTCGACCAGCAGGATGGCTTCGGGCGTTCCACGCACGAATTTGTCCAGCGTCGGCCGGAACATCGCAATTTCGCCGGCGAGCTCGATCATGGTGCGGTCGATCAGCTCCACCGCGATCGGCAACAAATGCACGATGGACTGGGCGGCATTCATCGCCTCGCGAAAACTGCCGAAATGGCAGGCGCCGACGGCGCGGCGGCCGAGCAGCGGCGACAGTTTCAATTCGACGCGGGTGGAAAAGCCGAGCGTGCCTTCCGAGCCGACCAACAGGTGAGCGAGGTTGATGTCGTTTTTGCCAAGATACGAACCTTGCACGAGCGCGTCGAGATTGTAGCCGCCGACCCGGCGCTGCACCTCGGGGAAGCGCGCGGCGACTTCGTCGGCCTCGCGCGCGCCGATCGCCAGCAGGTCCTTGGCGAGCGGCCGCAGCGGCGCCGGCACGTCGTTGAGGCTGCCGCCGATGCGACCGAAATGCGCGAGCCGCCCGTCTGCCAGTACTGCTTCGATGGCGATCACGTTGTCGCGCATGGTGCCGTAGCGCAGCGAACGGCCGCCGCAGGAATTGTTGCCGGCCATGCCGCCGATGGTGGCGCGCGAGGCAGTCGAGATATCGACCGGAAACCACAGGCCGTGCGGCTTGAGTTGGCGGTTGAGGTCGTCGAGCACGATGCCCGGCTCGACGGCGCAGCGCTTGCCCTTGACGTCGAGGTCGAGAATGCGGGTCAAGTATTTCGAGCAATCGACCACCAGCGCGTCGCCGACGGTTTGCCCTGCCTGCGAGGTGCCGCCGCCGCGCGCCAAGACGCTGACGCCTTCGCTACGGGCAATGCCTATCGCCCGTTCGGCTTCCTCTATCGTGCGTGGGGCGACCACGCCGACCGGCACAATCTGGTAATGCGAGGCGTCGGTCGCGTAACGGCCGCGGCTAAAGCGGTCGAATTGCACTTCCCCGCTCAATTCGGCCTTCAGCCGCCGTTCCAGGCCGGGCATTACCACCGCCACGGCATTTTTCCTTTTTGGGCTTGTTTAAGCCTATGCATAAGGGCTCGTTTGCCTTGCAGAAAACCGCTTGACCGCAATGTTGCATTCATAGTTCAACGCCACAAGCACCGCTCCCAATCCAGGTATCTTGCCGGGACCGGGCCGTGGTAAATCCATGAAAACCCTTTAATGGCTTCGGCTTAGGAGCGTACAGCAATGGCTAAGAATTCCTCGCGTGCCGTCGGGCGGCATTTTTTGCACATTCCGGGGCCGACCCCGCTGCCCGACCGCGTGCTGCGGGCGATGGACACGCCGATCATCGATCACCGCGGGCCCGAATTCGCCAAGCTGACCAAGAAGTGCCTGGAAGGCATCAAGACCATCTTCAAGACCTCGAACCCGGTGATCATCTACACCGCGACCGGCACCGGCGCCTGGGAAGCCGCCTTGGTCAATACGCTGTCGCCCGGCGACAAGGTGCTGATGGTGGAGACCGGCCAGTTCGCCACGCTGTGGAAGAAGATGGCCGAGAAGATCGGCCTCAAGCCGGAATTCATTTCAACCGACTGGCGCAACGGCGCCGACCCGAAGGCGATCGAAGCCAAACTGCGCGAAGACAAGAAGAAAGAGATCAAGGCGGTCTGCGTCCTGCATAACGAAACCTCGACCGGCGCGCTCACGCCGATCGCCGAGATCCGCAAGGCGATCGACGCCGCCGGCCACCCGGCGCTGTTCTTCGTCGACACCATCTCCTCGCTCGCCTCGACCGATTACCGGCACGACGAATGGGGCGTCGACGTTTCAGTCGGCGGTGCGCAGAAGGGCCTGATGCTGCCGCCCGGCATGTCGTTCAACGCGATCAGCGACAAGGCGCTTGCCGCCAACAAGACCGCTACGCTGCCGAAATCGTTCTGGGCCTGGGACGAGATGCTGGCCTTGAACAAGATCGGCTTCTTCCCCTACACGCCGGCGACGCAGATGATCCAAGGCCTCAGCGTCGGCATCGAGATGCTGCACGAGGAAGGACTCGACAACGTATTCGCCCGTCACCACCGGCTGGCGGAAGCCACCCGCCGCGCGGTGAAAGCCTGGGGACTGGAAAACCTCAACAAGAACGCCAGCCAGTATTCGCCGACCATCACCGCCATCCTGTTGCCGGACGGCCATGACGCCGACAAGTTCCGCGCGCTGGCGCTGGAGAATTTCAACATCTCCTACGGCTCGAGTTTCGGCGCCTACGCCGGCAAGTATTTCCGCATCGGCCATCTCGGCGACGTCAACGACGCCATGCTGATGGGCGCGCTGTCGGCGACCGAAATGGCGCTGGCGCTGGCCGGTATTCCGCACAAAAAAGGCGGCGCGCAGGCCGCGCTCGATTACCTGACCGCGGCGCACACGAGCGCGACCAAGCAGGCGGCGGAGTAGTTATCGGCCTCATGCTGAGGAGCGCTGCGAAGCAGCGCGTCTCGAAGCATGGGGCCGCCCCATCCTTCGAGACGGCGCTTCGCGCCTCCTCAGGATGAGGCGGAGATAGACTGCAAGCAGCGCGCGACAAATTCGGAAATCGCCTTGAGCGTCGCCTCCGGCTTGTCGCGCTGCGGCGAGTGGCGCGCGCCCGGCACGAGCGCCACCTCGACCGGGCAATAACATTCTTGTTGCGCCGCCTCGATCTGCTTGACCGTGCCGTATTGGTCGTCCTCGCCCTGCACGATCAGCACCGGCACGCGGATATAGGCGAGGAACTCGGTGATATCCCATTGGCGGAAATCGGGATCGAGCCAGGCGCCGTTCCAGCCCTTGAAGGCGTTATCGACGTCGGCATGCCAGCGCGCGAGCCGCTGGCGCAGATCGCCGGACTCGTAGGCCTTCTTCGCCTCGACGATGGAGGCGATGCCGGAATCCTCGGTGAAAAAATGTGGCGCGATCAGCGTCAGGCCGCCGACGCGGTGATCCTGATGGCTGCCGGCATAGATCGCGGCGATTGAGGCGCCGTCGCTGTGGCCGATCAACAGCCCGCGCTGAAAGCCAATGGAATCTAGCAAGGCCGGCAGCGTTTCGCGCGCCTCGTCGTGCATGTAAGTGAGCGGGCGCGGCAGCTTGACCGGGCTCGATTGGCCGTAGCCGGCGCGCGAATAGACGAAGACGCCGCACCCCGTCGCGTCGCTGAGCCTGTCGGGAAAATCGCCCCACAGGCCGACGCAGCCGAGCCCCTCGTGCAGCAGCACAAGCGTCGGCGCCTGATCCGGCCGCGGCCCGACCATGCGGTATTCCAGGCGTTGCGCGCCGAGGGTGAGAAAGCCGCTATCCGCGAGGGTCATGACAATGTTTATATGCGATCTTCCGCCCGCAGCTTGAACCGCTGAATTTTCCCCGTCGCCGTCTTCGGCAGTTCGGTGCGGAACTCGATCCAGCGCGGATATTTGTAGGGCGCGAGCTTTTGCTTGACGTGTTCCTGCAACGCGCGCGCCAGCTCTTCGCTCGCCTTATCCGGCAGTTTGAGCACGACGTAGGCTTTCGGCTTGACCAGCCGCTGATCGTCGAACCAGCCGATCACCGCCGCTTCCAGCACCTCCGGGTGCGAGGACAGCGCCGCCTCGACCTCGAACGGCGAGACGTAAATGCCCGACACTTTCAGCATGTCGTCGGCGCGCCCGCAGCAGACGTAATAGCCGTCGGCGTCCTCGATATATTTGTCGCCCGAGCGGGTCCATTCGCCCTGGAAGGTCGTGCGCGACTTCTCGCGGTTGTTCCAGTACATGATGGCGCTGGTCGGCCCGCGCGCATAAAGCTCGCCCATCTCGCCCTGTTTGACCGGCTCGCCGTCCTCGCCGATCAGCTTGATCGCGTAGCCGGGCACCGGTTTGCCGGTGGTGCCGTATTTGGTCGCGCCCGGCGCGTTGGTCAGATAAATGTGCAGCATCTCGGTGGTGCCGAGCCCGTCGGAAATTTCGACGCCGTAGCGCTCTTTCCAAGTGCGCGCGATTTCCTCCGGAAGCGCCTCGCCGGCGGAAATGCAACGGCGGATTTTCACTTCCGATTTCTGCGGCGCGTTCGGGCTCGCCAGGAACGCGGCGTAGAAAGTCGGCACCGCGCAGAACAGCGTGACCGGATGCTGGCGCAACAGCGCGGCGACGCCGTCCGGCGTCGGCCGATCGGGATTGAGCACCGTGGTGGCGCCGACGCTGAGCGGGAAGGTCAAGGCGTTGCCGAGGCCGTAGGCGAAGAAAAATTTCGCAACGGAATAGACGACGTCGTTTTCCTTGTAACCGGCGATCGGCGTGCCGTAGAGATCGGCGGTGAGCTTGAGGCTGGCGTGCACGTGCACCGCGCCCTTCGGCTTGCCGGTCGAGCCCGAGGTGTAGAGCCAGAACGCCATGTCGTCGCCGGTGGTCGGCGCGGTGTAGTCCTCCGGTTCGTCGGCGCCGATCAGATCCTCGAACAGCCGGTAGCCGTGCGGATTGTCGCCGGAGACGATGACGTGTTCGAGATCGGGGCTTTGCGCGATCAGCTTCTCGAATTTCGGGAACAGCGCCTCCGACACCACCAGGCATTTGGCCCGGCTATCGGCCAGCATGAAACGGTAGTCGTCCTCGGTGAGCAGCGTATTGACCGGCACGGCGATAATGCCGGCCTTCAGGCAGCCGAGAAACGCGATCGGCCAGTCGACGGTGTCGAGCATGGCCATCAACACGCGCTCTTCGCGGTGGATGCCCAAGCCGCGCATGGCCGCGCCAAAACGCGCCACGTGGTCGGCAAGCTGGCGAAAAGTGAGCGTGCGACGGCCGTCGATATAGGCGGGCTTTTCGGCGCGGCCGGCGGCTAGATTGCGTTGCAGCACGTCGGCGGCGAAATTGTAATCGCGTGGGATCGCGCCCACGGGATCGGCCGCGGCCGCTTCGGCAACCATTGTCATTTTGTGTCCTCCCGAGACGATGCGTATTATGCAGACCGGCGCCAAACGCCGCAACGTCGAGCCACAATGTCCATGATTGGCCCGCTGGCGGCCATGACAAAAATCAATTGCCAGCACACGGGGAGCGCAAGCGCATGATTTTCAGCCAGGACCGCATTCTGACCACCCATGTCGGCAGCCTGCCGCGCAACGAGAAGCTGTCCGACCTGCTGGTGCGCCAGGAAGCGGGCGAAAAGCTCGACGGCAAGGAAATGGCCGCGGAAATGGACAAGGCGGTAAGCCACGTGGTGGAGAAACAGGCGTCCGCCGGCATCGACATCGGCAACGACGGCGAGCAGCAGCGGGTCGGTTTCCAGACCTATGTGCCGCAGCGCATGAGCGGTTTCGGCGGCGTGTCGAAACGCCGGCGCGGGCGCGAATTCGAGGAATTTCCCGAGCTGATCGCCAACCTGACGCGGCGCTTTCCGCATGTCAGCAAGCAGCAGAACGCGCCGGAATGTCAGAGCGAACTCAAATACCTCGACCTCAAGCCGATCGAAAGCGAGATCGCGCGCTTCAAGAAAATCTCCGAGGGCAAATTCGCCGAACGCTTCATGACGGCGCCCTCGCCCGGCATTATTTCCTCGACCATGCTCGACGCCTTCTACGGCAGCCAGGACAAATATCTTTCCGCGCTGTCGCGCGAGATGAAGAACGAGTACCAGGCGATCCATAAGGCGGGACTGCTCTTGCAGATCGACGCGCCCGACCTCGCCATGGACCGCACCATGATGTACCGCGATTTGTCCGACGGCGATTTCGTCAAGGCGGTGGAACGCCACGTGCAGGCGATCAACGAAGGCATCGCCGGCATTCCGCGCGAGCGCGTGCGCCTGCATATTTGTTACGGCAACTGGGAGGGCCCGCATATCCACGACGTGCCACTCGGCACCATCCTGCCGGCGCTCTATCAAGCCAAGGTCGGCGCGCTGTCGATCGAATTTTCCAATCCGCGCCACGCGCATGAATACGAGGCGTTGAAGAAGCACCCGCTGCCCAAGGACATGCTGTTGATCCCCGGCGTGGTGGAGACGACGTCGAATTTCGTCGAGCATCCGGAAGTGGTGGCGCGCCGCATCCTGGAAGCGGTTTCCGTGGTGGGCGAGCGCGAGCGGGTGATCGCCTCGACCGATTGCGGCTTCGGCACATTCACGAACCGCGAATGGGTGATCGAGCCGGCGGTGTGGCTCAAGCTGCGCTCGATCCGCGAAGGCGCCGACATTGCGTCGGCCAAGCTGTGGGGCCGAAAGGTCGCTTAGCGTTTCTGTCGTCCCCGCGAAAGCGGAGACCCATACGCCGTGACCACTCGATAGACTGCGGAGTATGGGTCCCGGCTCGCGCTCGCTGACGCTCGCTTGGCCGGGACGACAGCAAAAAGCCAACGCTCCGCCACCCGTATTCTTTACCGGCCCCGGGTAGGCCGTCTTCCTCCCCGCCTTCGCGGGGACAAGCTTTCTTCCCCTCGAAATACCGAGGGGATGGCGCGCCGATGGGCGCGTCATGCAGTCGATGTCACACCTTCTTGCGAAGGTGTGGCGCCTCTCGGCGCGCCATGGCGGCGTCTTTATCGGCGCCGGGCCGCGCTTCCCGCCGGGGGCGTTACCCACCGGTGTCAGCGAGCTCCTCGCAGCAGGTCATAGTGCCTGCGGGCGGAGCCCCGGCGCCGCCCGGGAGCTTGGAGGGTGCGTTCATCCCCCGCCCGCGGGCGCCGCATCCGATCCCACTTTCTTAACGCCTCATGAGAGCGCCCTCGCTGGATCGGACTCTGTGGAATATAATCCTACCGGCAATAAAGTCAAGCGGCGGCTACGTGCCGATCATTGCGCACCGCTTGGCCGGCCTCAGCCCGCCTGCTTGCGCCGGTCGACCACGCGCACGGCCTTGCCTTGCGAGCGCGGCACGTCGCCTTCCGCCTTGGTAACGACCTTGCAGGTCACGCCGATCAGCGACTTGATGTGGTGGGTGACTTCCTCGGCCTTGGCGGCGCGATCGCCGGCAAAGCCAGGCGCCAGCTCCACCTCGACGGTCATGGCGTCGAGCGCGCCCTCGCGCGTGAGGATGATCTGATAATGCGGCGCGATGCCGGGGAACCCGACCAGCACGGCTTCCACCTGCGAGGGATAGACGTTGACGCCGCGGATGATCAGCATGTCGTCGTTGCGTCCGGTGACGCGCAGGATGCGCACGTGGCTGCGCCCGCAGGCGCATGGCTCGTCGGACAGCCGCGTGATGTCGCGCGTGCGGTAGCGCAGCATCGGCAGCGCTTCCTTGGTCAGCGTGGTGATGACCAGCTCGCCCGCTTCGCCCATCGGCATCGGCTGCATGGTTTCGGGGTCGACGACTTCGAACAGGAAATGATCCTCCCAGCCGTGCAAGCCGGAGCGGACCGCGTGGCACTCGCAGGCGACGCCCGGCCCCATGATTTCCGACAGGCCGTAGACGTCGACCGCCATGAGGCCGAGCCGCTCCTCGAGATCGCGGCGCATGGCATCGCTCCACGGTTCGGCGCCGAACAGGCCGACACGCAGCGACGACTTCTTCATGTCGACATTCATCTTTTGCGCGATCTCGGCGATATTGAGCGCATAGGAGGGCGTGGCGCAGAGCACGCGCGGCTTGAAGTCGTCGATCAAGGTCACCTGACGTTCGGTACCGCCGCCCGAGATGGGGACCACGGTGCAGCCGAGCCGCTCGGCGCCGTAATGCGCGCCGAGGCCGCCGGTGAACAGGCCGTAGCCGTAAGCGTTGTGCACGATGTCGCCGGGCAGCGCGCCGGCGCAGGCAAAGCAGCGCGCCATCAGGTCGGCCCAGGTGTCGAGGTCGCCCTTGGTGTAGCCGACCACGGTCGGCTTGCCGGTGGTGCCCGAGGAGGCGTGCACGCGCAGAAGCTGTTCGCGCGGCACCGCGAACATGCCGAACGGATAATTGTCGCGCAGATCGGATTTCACGGTGAAGGGAAAGCGCGCGAGGTCGGCGAGCGACTTCAAGTCGCTCGGCTTGACCTTCGCCGCGTCGAACTTCTTTTTGTAATGCGGGACCTTGTTGATAGGCGCGCTCGAGCGTTGTCTCGGAGCCGGGAGAAGCTGCAGCGTTTTCAGCTCGCCGCGCGGCATGGTTTCGACGCTGCGCGCGAACATATAGTCGGGTTTGTCGGCAGCCGCGGTTTGTGTCCTCATCGTTCAGCCTCCCGGTCGAAATCGTTCAAGTGTGGCGCGCTGCGGCGCTTTTTGCGAGATGGAATCGCCCGCCGGCTCATGGCGAGGTCCAGCCCGGTTTGACCGCCGGTCCGGGAATGCCGGACCCGCGGATCGGGGTATGCGGAAGCGCGAAGCCCTGATTATAGGCGGCGCGCGTGATCAGGATGAACTTGATCGCCCAGCCGGTGGCGAAAACACAAAGCCCAGCAAGCGCGAACAGCGTCGTAGCTGCGGCCGGGAAGAGCAGGCCGAGGACGACGAGCGCCAGCGGCAGCACGTGGCCGGCGGCGAAGAACCAGAAGCGGCAGGCGGTAAAGATTTCCAGCGTGCGGGTCGGCGCGCCCTGGCTTTCGAGGCTGCTAAGATAGCGCCACCAGGCCCAGAGCCGCGCCGCGGCCAGCACGATGAGCGCGATCGCCATCGGGGTGGCGGCGGCGCTTAAGGCGGGCAGCAACAGAGCGAGCAGCAGGAACAAGCCGCAGCCTTCGGCCAGGCCGGTCGCCAGGATGAAGGGGATGACGCGCGGATTGCGCCAGGCCGGGATGCCCTTGGACTGCTCCAGGATCATGCCCTGGCAGAACAGGAAAACGAGCCCGAGCGCGGCGGCGGCGACGAGCGCCGCGCGCGCGTCGAACCACAAGCGCGGCGAAGGCGAGCGGGAACAGCACGGCGGCGACCCAGGCTTCGCGCGACATCCAGGAGCGTTGCGGCTGGCGCAGCACGTAAAGGAAACGCAGCGGCCGGCCGATCTTGAACATCAGCAGCGTGAGGCCGCAGGCGATGAAGGCGAGCGCGGCGAGGCCGGGCAGCAAGACCGGGGCGCCGGCGAGGCCGGCGGCGGTTGTCGCGCAGAGCAAGCCGGCGCCGGCGCCGCCGCAAAGGAAATTGGCGGCGGCCTTCCAGTCCCAATGCTTCTGATGCCAGGGCTCGACGCCGCGCGTGCGCAAGCGCCCGGCTTGCGCGTCGGCGATCGCCGGCGCGACGTCGGGCGCCGCGGGCGCATCGGCCTTGTCGTAGAGATAGAAGAAGCCGGGCTCGGTCTTGAGCTCGGCATGCATGCGGAAATTCTTGTGGCTGCGCAGCAGGCGCGAGACGTTGCTGTCCGCATCGTCGAGATCGCCGAAATGCAGCGCGTCGGCGATGCAGGCATTGACGCAAGCCGGCGTCGCGCGCGGATCGCTGCCGGGCGTCAGGCCGTTCTCGATGCCGAAGTCGATGCGGTCGGAGCAGAAGGTGCATTTCTGCGCCACGCCGAGGCGCGCCGGATCCTCGCGCTCGATTTCGTTCTGCATGGCGCCCTGGCGGTAGGCGAAGTCCTCCTTGGTGACCTTGAAGCGCGCCTGATAGGGACAGGCGACGTCGCAATAGGCGCAGCCGATGCAGATGTCGTAGTCGATGGTGACGATGCCGTCGGCGCGCTGCCGCGTCGCGGTCGACGGGCACACGTGCATGCAGGGCGGGTCGGCGCAGTGCTGGCAGCCGACCGGCACGAAGGTGCGGTTGACGTTGGGGAAGCTGCCCGCCTCGATGTCGAGCACCTTGCGCCATTGCACCGCCGGCGAGGTGGCGTTGGCGTGGCGGCAGGCCGCGGTGCAGGTCTGGCAACCGACGCAGCGCTCGAGATCGGCGACCATCGCCCAGCGCGTCATGACGCGCTGCTCCAGCCGCGTAATCTTGACCTTGACCAGATCGGCGCTCGAACCGGTGGCGTCGGTGAGATCGAGCAGCATCGGCACCAGCGCGTTCATGCTGGGCGCGTGGAAGTCCTTGGCGTAAGGCGTCACCCAGTGATCGAACTGGCCGATCATCAACAGCGTGTCGGGGCGGATGCCCTCGCGCAGCATCACGTGGCCCTTGGTGCTGTTGAGCGGCGAGCGCACTTCGACCAGGTCGCCGTCGGCGATGCCGAGTTTTTCCGCCGCGCTTTCGTTCATCACCACGCTGCCGTGGCCGATGACGTTGTCGGCGACTTCCTTGATCAGCTGCACGCCGACATTATTGCCCCAGGAATACTGCATGCTGCGCGAGGTGATCAGCCAGAACGGATAGTCGGCGATCTGCAACCTTGAAATGCTTGGCGAGCGCGTCTTCCCACAGCCCGTTGAGATCGCGCCAATGCGGCAGCGGCTTCGTATTCGGCGAGCTGCTTGTCCCACCAGGTGATGCCCTGCTCGTGCAGTCGCCGCTCGAGCTCCTTGCCGACGCGCAGCAGCCGCTCCTGGTAGGGCTGCTCGAAGCGCAGGCCTTGCTCGACCAGTTTCGGGTAGAGGTACCACATCAGCCGCGAGAACGGCTTGACGCGAAAACCATTGGCGCGGAACCAATCGAGCCCCTGCGTCTCGGCGCCCTCGGTCAACTCCGCGCTCGCCGCCCGGCAACTGGCGTCCCAGATTTCCTCGACGCTGTGCACTTTGCTCACGTCAAGCGAGAAATCGTAATTGGCGCCTTTAAGTTTGACGTCGGCGCCGCCGCGATTGATCGCCGCGTTGTATTCCGCGAGCAGGCCGGTGCGGCGCGCGAGCTCGGTCGAAATCCAGGTGAAGTCGCGCGCCTCGCCCTGCGGCGGCACCGCCGGATCGCGCAGCGCGAAGCCCTGATGATCCCAGAACTGCTCGATATATTTGGTGCCGCCGATGCGCATCAACTGCAGGCCTTCGAGGTCGGTGCAGTCGGGCAGCAGCACGTCGGCGACGTGGTTGGTCTCGTCGCGCGTCAGGGCGAAGCAGACGGTGAAGGGAAACTTCGCCATCGTTTCGCCGACCGATTTGGTGTCCCAGAACGAAATCGCCGGATTGGTGCGGTAGACCAGCCAGACGTCGGGCGGGGCTGCGTGCGGGAGATGCTCGAAGTCCTCCTTCTGCATCATCCAGGCAAGATGCGTGGGGCCGAGCGCCTGGCTCCAGGCGGAATTGGCCACCAGCGGCACCAGCGTGCGGTGCGCGCTGCGCGCGGTCGGCTGCGAAATCCAATCGTCCTTGCCGGTCGGGTTCATCGGGTAATGCATGAAGCCGTCGGGGCCGCGCGTGACGCTCGACCAGCGATTGTCGGCCGGGCGGTTGAGCCGCACCGTGGTGCCGAGCGTGCCGCCCGGCACGTCGAGCGCGCCGACCAGGCAGGGAATGAGCGTGCGCGCCCAGCAGCATTCGTAGCCGCCCCAGCCATTGTTGACCGTCTTGCCGAAGGCGATGGCGACCGGGCGGAACGGCAGCGTCATGCCTTCGATGTCGATGGTTTCGCCGACATGGGCATGCGCCAGGAATTCGTTGCTGACGCGGCGGATGGTGTCGGCCGGCACGTCGCAGATCGCCGCCGCCCATTCCGGCGTATAGGTCTTCACATGCGCTGACGAGATGCGCGAAGGCCGGACGCACCACGGCCGCCTTGTGCGCGATGGTTTCGTCATCGGCGCCGACTTCGATACCGCCGACGGTGAAGGTGCCTTCCAGCGCCGGATCGATATCGGCTGTGTCGTACGGCAGCGCCTGCCCGCTTTTCAGGTCGATCACCAGCGGCTTCTTGGTCGTCGGGTCGCGCAGGAAAAATCCGCCGGGTCCGATCAGATAAGGCGACGAGGTGTGTTCTTTCAGAAACGGAATGTCGAGCTTCTCGCGCGCCGTCTCATGCAGCAGCACGTGGATAATGGCGAACAAAAAGGCGGCGTCGGTCTTCGGCTTGATCGGGATCCACTCGGCCGAGCAGGCGCCGGTCACCGACAGATGCGGCTCGATCTGCACGCGCTTCATGCCGCGCGTGCGCGCGTCGGCGTGGCGCTTGACGCCGCATACCCCGCCCGAGGCCTCGACATTGGCGCCGAACGACAAAACGTATTCGCACAGCGGCGTGTCGGGACAGACGGTGAAGGCGCGGTGCCAGAGTTCGCCGTACAAATGTTCCGAATGCGTGCATTTGACGCCCTGCCCGGAGCCGAAGCTCAGATCGACCGGGCCCCAGGCCGACAGAAAGGCCGGCAGCGTGCCCATGTAGGCGGTGGGCGTGCCGCCGCCGCCGAAACTCGCGGCCAGCCGCGGAAATCCGCTCTCGTCGGTCACGCCGGCGGCGCGCGCCGCCTTGAGCTTGTCGGCAACCAGATCGAGCGCCTCGTCCCAGGTTATGCGCACAAAGCCCGGGTCCTCGTTGCGGCCCTTGTTCGGGTTGGTCCGCTTCATCGGATAGAGCACGCGGTTCGGGCTATAGGACTTCTGCACCAGCCCGAAGGCCTTGACGCAGGCCTTGCCGCCGCCGGGATGAATCGCCGCGGCTTTGAAATTCGGATTGATCTCGGTGGCGACGCCGTCCTGGATGCGCACCGTCAAGCAGGTCCGGCCCGGCTACGCATTGATAGCAATAGGTCGAGACGACGCGTTCGTCCGTTGGCTTGCTTCCCGGCATAGCCTCATCCTCTGTCCGAACGACGGACCTGTCTAGTCGCCGGGCATTTTAGGCGCCGGCTTGCAGGACGGCGACTTCGCCGGCTTCGGCTTGCGCCTCAATCGAAAAGCCCGCTGTTGAGCGCATCCATGTTGAGATCGAGAAAACCGCGCGGCGCCGCGGCGCGCACCGTCTGTTCGAGGCGGGCGCGGTCGCAGATGCCGCTCAGCGCGACCAAAGCGCCGAGCGCGACGATGTTGGTCACGCGCTCGCTGCCGAGCTGCAAGGCGGTGCGGCTGAGCGGCAGACGATGGACGCGGAAATCGCCGTCCGGCAGTTCCGGGCAGAGCCGCGTGTCGGCGATGACCAGCGCGCCCGGCTTGAGCAGCGGCCAGGACGGTTTGACCGCGAGCCGGTCGAGCAGCACCAGATGATCGAGCGCGGTGGCGATGGGGAAGTCGACCTCGGCGTCGGAAACGACCAGGTCGGCATTGCAGTAGCCGCCGCGCGAGGTCGGCTCATAGGTCTGCGACTGGGCGACGCAGCTGACCGTCGGCGGCCAAAGCATCGGCCAGCATCTTGGCGCTGAGGATCAGCCCCTGCCCGCCGGTGCCGCCGAGGCGAATTTCGATGCGGGAATTGCGCATCACGCGGCTCCCTTGCGCGCGGCCGCGGCGCGCCGATAGGCGGCGCCATATTCGGGGCGTTCGTTTTTCGTCAGAATGCCGGTCGGCAGATCGTTGGGGCGGAACGGCGTGTCGACCGTGTCGCGATAGGCGCTCGGGCGGATGCCGCTCTTCTGCCGCATGACCATTTCGGCCGAATTGCCCATGTCGTTCTTGCGCCCGAAAATTTCCGTGCAGTCGGACAGCACCTCGACGAAGGCAAAGCCCGGATGTTCGAGCCCGGCCTTGATCAGTTCCTTGAGCTTGGGCACGTGGTGCGTCACTTCGCGGCCGACAAAGCCGGCGCCGGCGGCAGCCGCCAGCGCGCAGGCATCGAAATGCGGCTCCTGATTGCCGAGCGGCGTGGTCGTGGTCAGCCGCGTCTCCGAGGTGGTCGGCGACACCTGACCGCCGGTCATGCCGTAGACCTCGTTGTTGAGCATCAGGCAGGTCAGTTTGAGATTGCGCCGGCAGGCGTGGATCAGATGATTGCCGCCGATAGCAAGGCAATCGCCGTCGCCGGTAATGACGACCACATGCAGATCGGGACGCGCCAGCGCGAGACCGGTCGCATAAGCGAGCGGCCGCCCATGCGTGACGTGGAAGGTGCTGGCGTCGATATAGGCGGAGAGCCGCCCGGCGCAGCCGATGCCGGAGACGACCGCGAGTTTGTCCTTGTCGATGACCGAGATCATGGATCGCCCACAGCAGCGCGCGCAACGCAATGCCGTGGCCGCAGCCGGGGCAGAGGAAATGCGGCATCATCTCGGGGCGGAGATAGGCGCGGACGTCGAAGTCGGCGGCGGTGTCGATGAACATCACATCCCCCTCGCGAGTTCTTCGGCGCAGATGGCGATGTCGGCCGGCGTGATCGCCTCGCCGCTGAACAGATGCAGGCCCTCGACCGTCTTGTCGCCGAGCACGCGCTCGACCTCGAGCCGAAGCTGGCCGGTGTTCATCTCGGGCACCAGCACCGCGCGCGCGTTCATCGCGGCCGCGCGCAATTGTTCTTCCGGGAACGGCCACAGCGTGATCGGCCGGAACAGCCCGACGCGCAGGCCCTTGGCGCGGCACATCTCGACCGCGCGGCGGGCGGCGCGCGCGCTGATGCCGATGGCGGCGATGACCACGTCGGCGTCGTCGCAGAGCAACGTCTCGCAGGAGTCGATCAGTTCGCGGTGGCGCTCGAGCTTGGAGAACAGCCGCGACAGATTGCGGGTGACCGCCTCCGGGTTCTGCGTCGGGAAGCCGCTTTCGCTGTGCGTCAAGCCGGTGGTGTGGGTGCGATAGCCGTCGCCCGGCCGCGGCATGGCGGGGATCGCGTCATTGCCGGCCTCGTAAGGCTTGAAGTCGGCGCGCGGGCCGCTCGCCCATTTGCGTGTCGCGCTGCCGGCGCCGGCGAGCGCGACGGTCTCGGACAATTGCGCGATCACCTGGTCGTAGAGCAGCACCACCGGCGTGCGGCAGCGCTCGGCCAGATCGAAGGCGCGGATGGTCTCGCTGTAGATTTCGCCGACCGAGGCGGGCGTGAGCACGATGATCGGATAGTCGCCGTGGCTGCCCCAGCGCGATTGCATGATGTCGGCCTGCGACGGCCGCGTCGGCATGCCGGTCGAGGGCCCGCCGCGCATGACGTTGACGATGACGCAGGGGATTTCGGCGCCGGCGGCGTAGCCGAGGTTTTCCTGCTTGAGCGAAAAGCCAGGCCCGCTGGTCGCGGTCATGGCTTTGACGCCGCCCATGGAGGCGCCGATCACCGCGGCCATCGAGGCGATCTCGTCTTCCATCTGCACGAACACGCCGTCGACTTCCGGCAGTTGGCGCGCCAGCCGCTCGGCGATTTCCGACGACGGCGTGATCGGATAGCCGGCGAAGAAGCGGCAGCCGGCGGCGATCGCGCCGAGCGCGCAGGCGTGGTTGCCGGAGATCAGCTTGGCGGCGTTCTTGCCGGTCAGCGCGGGATCGACGGCGTTCATCGGGCAAGCTCCCCATGCGCCGCGTCGAGATGCACGCGGATGGCGAAATCCGGGCACAGCCATTCGCACAGGCGGCAGCCGGTGCATTTGTCGGGCGCGGCAAGTTCGGCGATGCGGTCGGCGTTGAGCCGCAGGCAGCGCTCCGGGCACATCTTCACGCAGATGTCGCAGCTCTTGCACCAGGCCGGATTGATTTCGAGCTGCACGCGGTAGAGGCGCTTCGGCCGGCGCCGGCGCTTTCGCGGCCGGGGTCTCGGCGACCGGCGTGGCAGTGCGCGCTTCCTCGATCCAATCGCGGCCGCGCCGGAAGGCTTCGAGATTAACTTGAACGGTCTTCTTCGGCACGAATTCGGCGACGGTCTTTTCCCAATCCGCGGCGGCAAAATTCAACGCCGTCGACATGGCGCCGAGCAAGATGACGTTCGCCGCCCGCTCGTTGCCGAGCGCTTCCGCCATGTCGGTGGCGTCGATGGCGTAGCCTTCGGCCACATGCGCGATGACCTCGGCCGGCGTTTCCTTCGAATAGCGCATGGGCGCGCCCGGATGCCGGTTGAGACAGGCGAAGGGCGGCACAATGCGCTTGGTGTCGCAGATGAAGATGCCGGTGCCGGGTTTCAGGAACGGCAGCCAGCGCAGGCCTTCCGCCCATTCGAGCGCGACCAGGATGTCGACGTCGCCTTTCGGAATTGTCGGCGACCAGACGCGCCGGCCGAAACGCACATGGCTGAACACGGAGCCGCCGCGCTTGGCCATGCCGTGCACTTCGCTTTGTTTGACCTCGAAGCCCTGGCTCTGCGCCAGCAGCGCCAGCACCTTGGACACCATGATGACGCCCTGGCCGCCGACGCCGACGATGAGCACATTGAACGCGTCGTCGGCGGGATCGGCCGGCAGCACCGAGTGTTTCGGCCAGGCGGCGGGACGCACGGCGGACACGGAATCGCTCATTGCATCACCGGCGCGACGGTCGTGATGCAGTCGACGGCGCAAACCTGCGCGCACAGCGTGCAGCCGATGCAGAGCGACTGGTCGATCTGCACCTTGTGGCGGCCCTCGAAGGATTGCTCGCTCCAGGTGATCGCCGGGCAGCCGAGATTCATGCAGGCCTGACAGGCGTTGCACTCGTCTTCGACGACCGTGAAGGGCGGGCCCTTGATCTTGACCGGGTCGAGCACGCAAGGCCGGTCGGCGATCAATACGGCGACGCCGCGGAAATTGATGGCGTCGCGCAGCGACTGATGCATGGCGGCAAGATCGTAACTGTCGACCTTGCGCACCCATTGCACGCCGATCGCGCGCACCAGCGCTTCGTAGTCGACGGCGGGCGCCGGCTCGCCGCGCAGCGTCTTGCCGGTGCCGGGATGTTCCTGGCCGCCGGTCATCGCGGTCACGTGATTGTCGAGCAGCATCACCGTGATGTTGGCCTGGTTGTAGACCGCGTTGATGAGCTGCGGGATGCCGGCATGCAGGAAGGTGGAGTCGCCGATGGTCGCGACCACGGGCTTCGCCTCGCCGGCCTTGGCCATGCCGACGGCGTTGCCGATCGAGGAACCCATCGACACGGTCGTATCCATGCCGCGCAGCGGATCGAGGCAGGCGAGCGTGTAGCAGCCGATATCGCCGGCGACGCGCGCGCCGGTCGCGCGCACCGCCATGAAGGCCGAGGTGTGCGGACAGCCGGCGCACAGCACCGGCGGACGCACCAGCGGTTCCGGCGTCCAGGCGTCGTTGCGCTGCGGGCGCGGCGCCAGAATGCCGGCCTGCTCGAAGCCGGCGCGCACCAATTCGGGCGACAGTTCGCCGGTGCGCGGGAAGAATTTCTTGCCCTCGACCTCGAAACCGAGCGCGCGGATTTCCTTTTCGATCACCGGCTCGAGTTCCTCGACCACGAAGATGCGGTCGACCGATTGGCAATAGCGGCGCAGCAGATCGTCCGGCAGCGGCCAGGAGGCGCCGAGCTTCAACACGTTGGCGTCGGGCAGCACTTCGCGCACGTAAGGATAACAGGTGCCGGCGGTGATGACGCCGAAACTGGTGTCGCCTTTCTCCCAGCGGTTGATCGGCGACTCGGTGAAATAGGCCTTGAGCTTGGCTTCGCGCTCGATCACCAGGCCATGGCGCGGCCGCGCATAGGCCGGGATCATGACGTTCTTCGACGGCTTCTCGATGAACGGCCGCTGCGGCGGATCGTTGCGTTCGCCGATCGCGACCGCGCTGCGGGTATGCGACAGCCGCGTCGTCGCGCGCACGATCACCGGCGTGTCGAAGTCCTCCGACAGATCGAAGGCAAGCTTGGTGAAATCCAACGCCTCCTGCGCGTCGCTCGGCTCCAGGATCGGCACCGTGGCGAGCGCGCCGTAGATGCGCGTGTCCTGCTCGTTCTGCGAGGAATGAATGCCGGGATCGTCGCAAACGGCGAGCACCAGCCCGCCGTTCACGCCGATATAGGTCTGCGACATGAAGGCGTCGGCGGCGACGTTGAGGCCGACATGTTTCATGGCGGCGAGCGCGCGGCAGCCGGCAAAGGAGGCGCCGATGGCGACGTCGAGCGCGACCTTTTCGTTGGTCGACCACTGCGCGTGCAGGTCTTCGGCCGGATAGTCGGCGAGCGTCTCGAGGATTTCCGTGCTCGGCGTGCCCGGATAGGCGGCGGCGACCTTCACGCCGGCTTCCCAGGCGCCGCGCGCGATCGCTTCATTGCCGGTCAAGGGCCGGACATCTTGGTCCATCTTGGTCACGCCGGGCGATAGCGTGACGGCCTCCAACGCTTCGTGCATCAACTCCCCCCGGGTCGGCGGATATCGCCTTTCGCCATCCATCATTCTTTAAATACCGCCCGCCGTAATTGAGCTATATCAAGCGCTTGCCCCGATAGACCGGGCGAAAGCGGTGAAATATCAGCGCCCGGCGGCGAATTTGGCGGCTTTGGCCTTGAGCCGCTCCACGGTCTTGGCCTTATCGACGACAAAGCGGCTGTGCGAGCCGGCGCCGACCGCTTCGAGATTGTCCTTGGCGGCGATGTCGAAGGTGACTTTGCGCCCCTCAACCGCGCTCACCGTGGCGGTGATCTCGACCGTCATGCCGGGCAGCGTCGGGGCCAGATGGTTGATCGTCACATTGATGCCGACCGAATCCTCGTTGGCGTCGCAATGCTCGAGGATGAGGTCGCGGCAGGTGTGCTCGATGTCCTGCACCAGCTTGGGCGTCGCGTAGACGCGGCCCTCCTCGCCCATGAAACCGATGGTGCGGTCGCGATCGATGACAATACGGTTGGTCCGCGACACGCCCGGACGTAAGGATTCCTTCATCGCATCCTCCTCACTCTTTGACGCGGCAAATAAATCGACTTAGCCGCTGTTCGCCCTTGACCAAGGTCAACCCGCGCGCGCTTTTAGATGCCGAGATAGGCTTCCCGCACGCGGCGGTCGGCCTGGATGTCGGCGGCGGGGCCGTCAAGCGTCACGCGGCCGGTCTCCAGCACGTAAGCGCGGTCGGCGATGGCGAGCGCGGCGCGCGCGTTCTGCTCCACCAGCAGGATGGTCAGATTGTCGTCGCGCAGCGCGCGGATCACCGCCAGCAATTGATCGACCAGATTGGGCGCCAGCCCCATCGACGGCTCGTCGAGCAGCAGCAGCCGGGGCTTGGCCATCAGCGCGCGGCCGATGGCCAGCATCTGCTGCTGGCCGCCGGACAAAGCGCCGGCCGGCATGTGCATGATGGCGTCGAGCATGGGAAACAGCGCGCAGACGCGGCTGAGCGCGGCGTCGAGATCGGCGGCGGCGCGCGTCCAGGCGCCGAGCCGCAGATTGTCGAGCACGGAGAGCGGCGCGAACACCTGGCGGCCTTCCGGCACCTGCGAAATGCCGAGCCCCACCCGTTCATGCGCCGGCCGGTTTTCGATCGGCGCGCCTTCGAAGCGGATGGCGCCGCCGGTGATCGGCTGCACGCCGGAAATCGCGTGCATCAGCGTGGTCTTGCCGGCGCCGTTGGCGCCGATCAGCGAGACGATCTCGCCGGCCTCGACCTTGAAGCGAGACGCCGTGCAGGACTTCGATGCGGCCGTAAGCGCTGGTGACGTTTTCAATGGAAAGCATGCGCGGCCTCCTGCGAACCGTGCACGCCGAGATAGGCTTCGATCACCTCGGCGTTGGCGCGCACTTCGGCGGGCGTGCCTTCGGCCAGCGTCTTGCCGCGGGCGAGCACGTGCACGCGGTCGGAAATATTCATCACCAGGCGCATGTCGTGTTCGACCAGCACCACCGTGATGCCGTCGCTGACGATGGAGCGGATGACGCGATCGATGTCCTGCGTCTCCACCGGATTGCAGCCGGCGGCCGGCTCGTCGAGCAGCAGCACCTTCGGCTCGCTGGCGAGCGCGCGCGCGATTTCCAGCCGCTTGAGCGCGCCGTAGGCGAGCGAACCGGCCGAACGCTCCGCCGCCTCGGCCAGGCCGACGCGGGCGAGCGCGACACGCGCGGCTTCGCGCGTCGCCGCGTTCTGGCGCGCGACCGAGGGCCAATGCACGAGATCGGCGAGGATGCCGGTGCGCTCGTGGCGGTGGCGGCCGACCATCACGTTATCGAGCACCGACATATGCGAGAAGATCTGCAGGTTCTGGAAGGTGCGCGACAGGCCGCGCCGCGCCAGCTGGTCGGGCGCCAGGCCGGTCACGGTTTCGCCGGCGAGGCGAATCTGTCCGTCCTGCGGCAGGTAGATGCCCGACACCAGATTGAGCAGCGTGGTCTTGCCGGAGCCGTTCGGCCCGATGATCGAGAACACCTCGCCGGACTTGATCGCGATGTGCACACCGTCGATCGCGCGCACGCCGCCGAAGCCGATGGACAGGTTGTCGGCTTCCAGGATCGTCATTTGCGCCATCCCGCGAAGGTCACGGCCAAGGACGGCACGATGCCGCGGCGCAGAAAGATCATGAACACCATCACGATCAGCCCGAGCGTCGCCTGCTCGTATTCATGGAAGACGGTGAGCACCTGCGGCAGCACCACCAGCACGATCGCGCCGACCAGCGAGCCGAAGATCGAGCCCATGCCGCCGAGCACGACCATGGCGACCAGTTCGATCGAGCGCAGGAAGCCCGCCTCGTCCGGCGTGACCAGGCCGTTGAACAACGCGAGAAAGGAGCCGGCGACCGAGGCGTAGACGGCGGAGATGATGAAGACGGTGAGCTTCTTGCGCGCGACATCGATGCCGAGCATGCGCGCGGCGATCTCGCTGTCGTGGATCGCCTGCAGCGCGCGCCCGGTCGGGCTTTCCATCAGATTGAGCGCCAGCAGATAGCCGCCGACAAAGGTCGCGCCGGCGATCCAGTACCAGGCCTGCGAGCCATGCGCGCGCCAGCCGAACAGCGTGAGCGCCGGCACGCTCATGCCGTCCGGCCCGCCGGTCCAGCCCGCTTCGTTGGTCAGCACGATGGCGACCAATAAGCCAAAGCCGAGCGTGGCGACGGCGAGATAATGCCCCTTCAGCCGCAGGATCGGCCGCCCCACGGCAAAGGCGACAACGCCCGAGAGCAAGGCGCCGGCGAACAGGCAGAGCCAGGACGGCACGCCGAAATGCACCGGGCCGATGGCGACCGCATAGGCGCCGATGCCGAGAAAGCCGGCGTGGCCGAGGCTGACTTGGCCGGCAAAGCCCATCAGCAGATTGAGGCCGACGACGGCGAGCGCGAAAATGAAAACCAGCGCGCCGATGCGGTAGTAGTAGCCCGACGGGAAGACCAGCGGCAGCAGGATCACCAAGGCGGCGACCAAAATCGCCGGCAACAGCCTGGTATCGAGGAGCGCGCGCAACGTCACACCCGCTCGACCTTGACCCGGCCGAACAGACCCTGCGGCATGGCCACCAGGACGACGAGGATGATGAGGAAGGCGACCGCGTCCTTGTAGCTCGACGACAGGTAGCCCGCGCTCAAGGCTTCGATCATGCCGATCAGCAGGCCGCCGACCACGGCGCCGAGCGGGCTGCCGATGCCGCCGAGCATCGCCGCGGCGAAGCCTTTCAGCGCCAGCAAAGTGCCGACGTCGTAACTGGTCAGCGCGATCGGCGTGACCAGGATGCCGGCAATCGCCCCGATCGCCGCCGACACCGCGAAGGAGAAATCGACGATGCGCCTTGTATCGATGCCGATCAGCCGCGCCGCCAGGCGATTGGCGGCGGTCGCGATCACCGCTTTGCCGAGCAGGGTGCGTTCGACGAACAGCCAAAGCAGAACCACGATAATGGCGGCGCCGGCCAGCACGACCAGGCTTTGCGGCAGGATGGCCGCGCCGCCGATCTGGATCGGCTCGGCGCCGAACAGCGGCGGCAGGCTATGAAAGCGCTTGTCGAAAATAATCTGCGCCACCCCGCGCAGAAAGACCGAAGCGCCGATGGTGATCATGATCAGCGCAACGGGCGTTGCCCCGCGCGCCGGCTCGATGGCGAAGCGATGCAAAGCCAGGCCGACGCCGGTCGTTATGGCGATGGCGAGCAGCGCGGCGAGCGGTAACGGCACGCCGGCGAGCGACAGGAACACCGTCGTCATGCCGCCCAGCATGACGAACTCGCCTTGCGCGAAATTGATGATGTCGGAGGCGTTGTAGATCAGCGTAAAGCCCAGCGCGACCAGCGCGTAGATGGCGCCCACGGTCAGCCCTGAGAAAACAAATTGCAGCAACTCGGCCATCGCGCCGAAGGCCTCGCAGAGCGTGGGTCAGAAACCGCGGAAAAAAGCGGGCAAGCTCCGATGAGCTTGCCCGATCGTTATCTCATGTGCCGGGGACCAGCGTCCAGTCGCCGCCCTTGATCTCCAGCATGTGGAAGGCCGACAGATTGAGACCCAGATGATCGGTCGGCGACATGTTCACGATGCCGCCGGTGCCGATATAGCCCTTGGTCTTCTCGATCTCGTCGCGCACCTTGGCCTTGTCGGCGCTCTTGGCGCGCTGCATCGCCTGCGTCAGAATCATCAGCCCGTCATAGGCGTGACCGCCGAAGGTCGAGACCGCCTGTCCGGTCTTCTGCTGATAGGTGTGCGAATAGGCGACCACCACCGGCTTCTGCGGATCGCTCGCCGGCAGCTTGTCGGCGATGAGCAGCGCCGCGCAGGGCAGCCGCACGCCTTCGGCCGCGGGACCGGATAGCTTGATGTATTCCTTCGAGCAGACGCCGTGGCTCTGGTAGAACGGCAACTTGATGCCGAGCTGGTGGTAGTTGCGCGTCACGATGGCCGGGCCCTGGCCGAAGCCGGGGTTGACCACCGCCTGCACGCCGGCCGTGTTGTGAATCTTGGTGAGCTGCGGGGTCATGTCGCTGTCGCGCGGCCCGTAGGTTTCCTCGATGACGATCTTGATGCCGGCCGGACCCGCGACCTTGTGGCATTCCGCGCTCATCGATTTGCCGAAACCGCCGGTGCCGGAGATCAGCGCGATATTGGTGAGATTGCGAGTTTTGAGATCGGCGAAGATCTTCTCGCAGGCCATGCGATCGGTGTGCGGCGTCTTGAACGTCCACTTGCGCACGGGCTCGATGATCTGAATGGCGCCGGCCAGCGAGATGAACGGGATCTTGGCTTCTTCGAACACCGGCATCATCGCCAGCGTCGAGCCGGTGGTGCTGCCGCCGACCATGGCGTCGATCTTGTCTTCTTCCACCAAGCGGGTGGCGAAGGTGCGCGCGTTGTTGGCGTTGCCGGCGTCGTCATAGACGATCAGCTGTAGCTTCTGCCCGTTCACGCCGCCTTTGGCGTTGATCTCGGCGACATACATCTCCAGCGTTTTCTTTTCCGGATCGCCGAGGAACGAGGCCGGTCCGGTGACCGACAACACGCTGCCGATTTTGATTTGCGCGGACGCCGGAAACGCGGCGCCGACCGCGGCACAGAGGCCGATCGCGGCGGTGACCGCGACATGTTGCATTAGACGCATGGGATTCCCCCCGTTTATTGAAGACTTGTTGGTATTCATGCATAGCAGACGGCTGGAAAACCGGGACTTGACTAAATTCAAGGCAGCCGCCGCGCCGCCGAGAGGATAGTGGCGGCAACCTTGCGTCGAATCCGCCCGCTGGAGCAATGCGATGACGATCATGGGGAGCCTGCGGCTGGCGGCCGTGGTCTATGGGCCGGGCTTCAAAATCGACGATTTCCTTGGCCGCGTCGCCGAGCGGCTGGCCGCGCAGGGGGTCAAAATGGCTGGCGTTTTGCAGGAAAACGCCGCCTCGGAGGCCGGCGTCTGCGCCGCCATGACGCTGACCGATCTCGCCTCGGGCAAGCGCGTAAGGATTTCCCAGGAGCTCGGATCGCAGGCGCAAGGCTGCCGGCTCGACCCGCAGGGACTGGCCGAAGCCGGCGTGCTGCTCGACCGGCCGGTTCGGCCGCGAGGTCGAACTGCTGCTGCTCAACCGCTTCGGCACCGCCGAGGCCGAGGGCGGCGGCTTGCGCTCGGCCTTCGTGCGCGCCATGGAGGCCGGCGTCCCCCTGCTCACCGCGGTGCGGCCGCCTTATATGGAGGCGTGGTTGAAATTCCACGGCGGGTTTGCAAGCGATCTGCCGACCGATCTCGACGCGGTGCTCGCCTGGTGCCGGGCCGCGGTCGGCGAATTGCGCGCGGCACGGCAGGCTGAATTGTCGGCGGCGGACTGAACCCGGGACGCGATCCATGCCAGAAAGCGAAACCGCCGCCATCGGCATCGTCACCGTTTCGGATCGCGCCAGCGCCGGCACCTATAGCGACGTGAGCGGCCCGGCCATCGAGGAGTTCCTGCGCGAGGTGGTGACGACGCCGTGGCGCGCGCTGGCGCGCGTCATTCCCGACGGCATCGACAGCGTGCGCGATACGCTGATCGATCTCGCCGACCGCGAGGGTTGCGCCTTGATCTTCACCACCGGCGGCACCGGACCGGCGCCGCGCGATCTGACGCCCGAGGCCACCGCCGCCGCCTGCACGCGCATGATGCCGGGCTTCGGCGAATTGATGCGCGCGGAAAGCCTGAAACAGGTGCCGACCGCGATCCTGTCGCGGCAGACCGCCGGCATCCGGGGCAACACGCTGATCGTCAATCTGCCCGGCCGCCCGTCTTCGATCCGCATGACCATGCAGGCGGTGTTTCCGGCGATCCCCTATTGTCTCGACTTGATCGGCGCCGCGCGGATCGATACCGACCCGGCGCGCTGCAAAGCATTCCGGCCGCCGCAATAGCGCATGCGAGGCTTGCGGTCCGCGTTGCTTGACCAAGCTCAAGGGCCGGTGCAGAGAGCCACCCTATGGTCGCGACGATGCGAGAGCCGACGACGAAGAGAGACAACGCGATGGACATGACGCCATATTTGGCCGCCGGCGATTATATCGACAGCGACGCGCCATCGGTGATCGCCTTCGCCAAGGCGACGGTGGGCTGGGGAAACCGACGCCGGCGCCGCGGTGCTGCGGCTTTATTCGACCATCCGCGACAGCATCATTTATGACCCCTATCTCAGTCTCTCCGATCCGGCGAACTATCGCGCAAGCAGCGTTCTCGCCCTTGGACGCGGCTTCTGTATCGGCAAGGCGGCGCTGCTGGCCGCGAGCGCGCGCGTGATCGGCGTGCCGGCCCGCGTCGGCTATGCCGACGTGCGAAACCATCTCACCTCGCCGCGGCTGTATGAAATGGCCAAGACCGATACCTTCATTTGGCATTCCTACACGGAACTCTATTTGTCGGGGCGCTGGGTCAAGGCGACGCCCGCCTTCGACAGCACGCTGTGCGCGCGGGCCGGCATCAAGCCGCTGCCGTTCGACGGCGAGACGGACTCGCTGTTCCAGCCGTTCGATCAGGCCGGCCGGCGGCACATGGAATACCTGAAGGACCGCGGCGCGTACGCCGACGTGCCCTACGAGACGATCAAGACGGAATTTGCCGTGGCCTATCCGGCCATGATGGGCAGCAAGGGGCTGGCCGGCGATTTCCGGTCGGAAGCCGTCGCCGAGACTCTGGGCGAGAAGCGATCGACCGAAAAAGCGGGATGAGCTGACGCCTACTTCACCAGCTTCTTGCCGGTCACCGCTTCGAGATTCTTGTAGAAGATCTTGTCGCTGGTCGCCTTGTCGAGCTTGAGCTGTTCCAGAATCTGCAGCGTCACGCGCGGATACATCGCGCCGTTTTCCGGATCGAACGGGCAATCGGAGGCAAATAGAATCTTGTCGACCGGGAAAAACTCCAGCCCGCATTTGGTCGCCGGCACGCCGCCGAACACCGCGGTGTCGGCGTAGAAATCCTGCTTGAAATAATCGAGCGGGCGTTTCTTCAGGCTCTTGCGCAGCGCGACGTAGTCCTCGTCGGTGGTGCGCGAGCCGAGCACGTCCCAGCCCGGCCCGATGCGGCCTTCCAGCATCGGCACGATGCCGGCGAAATGGTGGGTGATGATCTTCAGGTTCGGGTGGTTGTCCATGATCTTGGAGAACACCAGGCGCGCCATCGCGGTCGCCGTCTCGTAGGACCAGCCGAAGGTCCACCAGATCTCGTACAGCGACTTCGCCTCGTCGATATAGTCGGGCATGTTGGCGCCGCGCGCCGGATGCATCCAGACCGGTTTGCCGAGTTCGTTCATCTTCGCCCAGAACGGCAAATATTGCGGTCGGTCGAGCGGCTTGCCGGCGATGTTGGTGTAGATCTGCACGCCGAGCGCGCCGAGCTGATTGATCGCGCGCTCGGCTTCGGCGACGCCGGCGTCCGGCGAGTCGAGGCAGACCTGCGCGATCCAGCCGGGGAAATAATCGCGTTCCCGCGCGCACAGTTCGACAAAGCCGTCATTGATGATGCGGCAGAATTCATCCATCTCCTGCGGCGTGCGCGCGAGATTTTCAATCGGCGGCTGCGAATAGGAGATGATCTGCTGGTAGTCCTTGTGGGTGTCGATGATCTTTTTGCGTGCGTCGAGATCGTGCAGCGCCGGGATCGAGCGCACCCGCTTGCCCATATCCTTATAATTCCCGGCGACCTCGAGCATGATCTTGAAGAATTTTGGAGGGAAAAAATGCGTGTAGGCGTCGATGCGCATGGCGACCTCGCATGAGGCGATTGGGTGCGCGCCGGCTGGACTTCAGCCGGCCGCGGGGGCCTCGGCGGGCGCCACCCTACACAACAGTGCACGCAGTTGGTAAGTCCCCATCGCCGGATCGTAGGGCGGCGCATTGTCGGTCAGCATATTGGCGTTTGACGTGAATACGCCGTATTCCGGCGCCGGCTGTTCGGGAAACCACCAGCCGTGCTGCACGTGGATGACCCGCGGGTCGATGCCCTTGGTCAGCTTGGCCTTCTGCCGGATGCGGCCACGCTTGGTTTCGATCCACATCCAGGCCCCGTTGACGATGCCCAAGCCGCGCCGCCGTGTCGGGGTGAATTTCGGCGATCGGATCGCGATGCGCCTTGCGCAGCCTGTCGATCTGGCGGTGCTCGGAATTGAAGAAGAACGAAATGCGCCCGCCGGTGGTGAGCACCAGCGGAAATTGCGCGGCGATCTCCGGCGCGCTGGTCGGGCTCTCCGGCGGCTCCTGGTAGGACGGCAGCGGCGCGTAGCCCATCTTTTCGAGCCGCGTGGAATAGAGTTCGATCTTGCCGGTCGGCGTCTTGAAGCCGCCGTTCTCGTATTTCCGGTACTTGAACGGGACCTTGTAGAACCCCTTCTGCTTGAGCTCATCGAAGGTCATGCCGACGCCGCCGTCCTTGAGCATGCGCATCGAGCACGTCTTCCACCGATTCGGTGCCGACCGGCAGCTTCATGCGGCGCGCCAGTTCGACAAAAATCTCCTCGTCCGACTTGCATTCGCCGATACGCACCGATTTCTGGTTGGCCACCACGACATTGGCGGCGACGGTCGGCAGTCCGGCAAGTTGATTGATCTCGGGCCAGGACGCCGCCGGCAGCACGATGTCGGCAAGCTGCGGCGGTCGGCGTCATGAACAGGTCGGCGCAGACCATGAAGTCGAGCTTCATCAGCGACTCATAGACCAGCGCGGTGTTGGCATAAGTGGTGAGCGTGTTGTTGCCGAACACCAGAAAGGCTTTCACCGGATAGGGCTTGCCCTCGCGCATCGCGGTGAGCAGCGTCGGGATATGCGCGGCCGGCAGGTCGGCGCCCTCGCCGCCAAGCATTTTGAATCGATCGGCGCCGAGCCGCTTGGCGCTTGCTTCCGGCGTGAGGTTCTCGATCAGGCTGGGGAAGCGGCCGAGCCCTTTCATGCCGAACACCCAGCCGCCCGGCACGTCGATATTGCCGGTGAGCGCCGGCAGCATGGAAACGGCGCGGATGGTCTGGATACATTTCGGCGTGTGCTCGATGGCGCAACCCCAATCGAGCAAAGCGGGCTTGATTTGCGCGAACAGGCGCGCGGCGGCGCGGATCTTGTCGGCGCCAACCCAGGTGATCGGCTCCGCCCATTCCGGCGTGAAGTCCTTCACATGCGCGGCGAGTTCGGTGAAGCCGTGCGTCCACTTTGTGACGAAAGCCTCGTCGTAAAGTTTTTCGCCGATAATCACGTTAAGCATCGCCAGCGCGAGCGCGTCGTCGGCGCCGGGCCGCACCTGCAGCCAGAGCTCCGCCTTTTCGGCAAGCGCCGTGCGGCGCGGATCGACCACGATGATGCGCGGATTGCGGTCGAGCGCCTCCATCACGTTGAAGCGCGTCTCGCCGTCCGGTCCCGACAGCACCGGGTTGTGACCCCAAAACAGGATGCAGGCCGGCGCCACCTCGCCGGTGTAATCGCTCACCGGGAAATCGCCGAAAGTGAGCATCGAGGTGTTCACCCGCGGGTGGAAGCATTGCGCGAAGCCCGGCTCGCACCAATTCGGCGTGCCGAGCGCGTGGCCGAAGCGCGACACCCAGCGGATATGATGGCGGCCGGTGCCGGTGCCGAGCGCGATCGCCTCCGGCCCGTATTGTTCGCGAATGGCGAGCAGGCGCTGGGAAATCTCGTCGAGCGCCTCGTCCCAGGAAATGCGCTGCCAGTCGCCGGACTGGCGCTTGCCCTTGCGCCGCAGCGGATATTTCAGCCGGTCCGGGTGATAGACCAGGTCGGTGGTCACCGTGCCGATCGGGCATAGGCGTCCGTGACTGAGCGGCGACTCGCGGTCGCCCTCGACCTTTTCGAGCACGCCGTCGCGCACGTGCATCAATACGCCACAGCCGCCGTGGCAGCTGCGGCAGACGCTCTTGAGCACCGCGGTGGCCGGATCGTTGGATATCAAACCAGACGGCGGAGCATTCATGCCTATAGCCTCGGCCAATACCGCGATGGGCAAACCGCGCGCCACGGTAACAAATAAGGCCGGCCCACGGTTATTCAGATTTCGCGCTTGGTGATAGCCATTTGCGTGCGGGCGATGGGCCGCCGCACGCTTGCCGCCACCGGCGCGAGATTGGCCCGTTTCGCGCGGCTTTAGCTTGATTTCAATCAAGGAAAGGATTGCGCCGGACGTGGCCTAGTATCGTCGCCGGCTATCGTAACGATGGGTCGGCCCAACTCGCCCGATTGAGTCGGCGCACGACAGGTGACTCCGGCACATCTACTTACTAGGATATTGCACTGGTTCCGATCAGCGAATGGTTGCCGCCGAAAAAAGCGGGCAGCGCCATCATAAAAACGAACTCAAGCGGAGGGAAACGAATATGAAGTTCAAATACGCGACCGGCGCGATCGCCGCGCTTGCCATCGGCAGCTTGGCCGCCGGCGGCGCTTTCGCGCAAGGCACCGTCAAGATCGGCCTCGTCGTGGCGATGACGGGGCAACAGGCGTCGACCGGCAAGCAGATCAAGGCCGCCGTCGATCTCTATATGAAGGAACATGGCGACATGGTCGCCGGCAAGAAGATCGAGGTCATCCTGCGCGATTCCGGCAGCGTGCCCGACAACACCAAGCGGCTGACGCAGGAACTGATCGTCAACGACAAGGTCAACATCATCGCCGGCTTCGAGATCACGCCGGCCGCGCTGGTGGTCGCGCCGCTCGCCACCGAAGGCAAGGTGGTGGAAGTCGTCATGGCGGCGGGCACCTCGATCATCACCATGAAGTCGCCCTACATCGTGCGCACCAGCTTCACCGTGCCGCAGTCTTGCGTCATCGTCGCCGACTGGGCGGCGAAGAACAAGATCAAGAAGGTGGTCACCATCGTCTCCAACTACGCGCCGGGCTTCGACGCGGAGAAATCCTTCACCGAGCGCTTCAAGGCGGCCGGCGGAACGGTCGCCGAAGCGATCCGCGTGCCGCTCGCCAATCCGGACTTCTCGCCGTTCCTGCAACGCGCGGCCGACGCCAAGCCGGACGCCATCTTCATCTTCGTGCCGTCCGGTCAGGGCGGCACCTTCATGAAGCAGTTCGCCGAGCGCGGCCTCGACAAGGCCGGCATCAAGCTGATCGGCCCGGGCGACGTGACCGACGACGATCTGCTGCCCGGCATGGGCGACGCCGCGATCGGCACGGTGACCGCGCACTATCTATTCGGCCGATCATCAACTCGGCGATGAACAAGGCCTATGTCGCGGCCTTCGAGAAAGCCAACCACTTCCGCCCGAACTTCATGTCGGTCGGCGGCTATGACGGCATGCACCTGATCTACGCGGCGCTGAAGAAGACCGGCGGCAAGGCCGACGTCGACTCGCTGATCGGCGCCATGAAGGGGATGGCGTGGGAAAGTCCGCGCGGACCGATCTCGATCGATCCGGAAACCCGCGACATCATCCAGAACATCTACATGCGCAAGGTCGAGAAGAAGAACGGCCAGCTCTACAACGTGGAGTTCGAGACGTTCAAAGCCGTCAAGGATCCCGTGAAGGCGGCGATGAAGAAATAGTCCGACGACCCTTGAGCGCGCGGTGGCCGAAAGCCGCCGCGCGCTCTTCTTATCAAAAGTCAGGTGATCGACCGCCAATAGCGAGTAAGCTATTGTGCAAGCGTGCGGGCGTGCCCGTTACTTGCGGGGGCGATACTTGCGCGGGCGAGCCGAGGTCGTGGCGCGAATATGCTGACCATTCTGTTCGACGGAATTGCCTACGGCATGTTGCTGTTCGTGCTCGCGTCCGGGCTCGCGGTGACGCTCGGCTTGATGAATTTCGTCAATCTGGCGCACGGCTCCTTCGCCATGGCCGGCGGCTACATCACCGTCGTTCTGGTCAACCGCCTCGGCGTACCCTTCTTCGCCTCGCTGCCGCTCGCCTTCCTGGCGAGCGCGGTCATCGGCTTCGTCTTCGAGCGCACGCTCTATGTGCATGTCTACAAGAAGCCGCATCTCGACCAGGTGCTGTTCACCATCGGCCTCGTCTTCATGTCGGTGGCGGCGACCGACTACGTGATGGGTTCGAGCCAGGTCTTCGTGCAGGTGCCCCACTTCTTGCAGGGCCAGTTCGAATTCCACGGCGTCGGCATCGGCCGCTACCGAGTATTGATCATCGCCATTTGCGGCCTGCTCACCGTCGCCCTGCAGCTCATTCTCGCCAAAACCCGCTTCGGCAGCCGGCTACGCGCCGCCGTCGACGACAGCCGGGTGGCGAGCGGGCTCGGCATCAACGTCAACTGGGTGTTCGCGCTCACCTTCGCCTTCGGCTCGGGCCTCGCCGGCTTGGGCGGCGCGCTCGGCGCGGAAATCCTCGGGCTCGATCCGACCTTCCCGCTCAAATTCATGATCTACTTCCTGATCGTGGTGACGGTCGGCGGCACCTCGAGCATCACCGGGCCGTTTATCGCCTCGCTGGTGCTCGGCATCGGCGACGTCGCCGGCAAATATTACGTGCCGACGCTCGGCTCCTTCGTCATCTACACCATCATGATCGTCGTGCTGATCTGGCGGCCGCAGGGACTGTTCTCCCGCGCGACGTCGCGCTGAGGCACCGGACATGCCGCCGCCGCCCATTGCCATCCGCGTCGCCACCGAGTGGCTGGCCGCCCGCGCCCGCTGGCAGCCGCTCGAAATCATGTTCTGGGTCGCCGCCTTTGCCGCGATCTGGCTGTTTCCGGGCCGCCATCTGATCCTCACCGAAATCGCCTGGCTCGGCCTGTTCGCGCTGTCGCTCGATCTGATCCTCGGTTATGCCGGCATCATCTCGCTCGGCCACGCGGCCTTTTTCGGCTTTGGCGCCTATGTCGCCGCATTGCTCGCCAAGTACGAAATCGTCAACGAGCCGGTGCTCGCTTTGCTGGTCGCCGGCGTCGCCGCCATGGCGCTCGGTTTCGTCACCAGCTTCCTGGTGCTGCGCGGCTCCGATCTCACGCGGCTGATGGTGACGCTCGGCGTCGCGCTGGTCTTGCGCGAACTGGCCAACCGTTTCGGCTGGCTGACCGGCGGCGCCGACGGGCTGCAGGGCGTGACCATCAAGCCGGTGCTCGGCATGTTCCACTTCGACATGTTCGGCCACACCGGCTACGCCTATTGCCTGACCGTGCTGTTTGTCTTGTTCCTGGTCGCGCGCCGGCTGGTGAATTCGCCGTTCGGGCTGTCGCTGATGTCGGTGAAAGGCAATCCGCTGCGCGCCTCGGCGATCGGCATTTCGGTCGATGCCCGGCTGATCGCGATCTATACCGTCGCCGCCGGCTATGCCGGCATCGCCGGCGCGCTGCTGGCGCAGACCACGGCGTTCGCTTCGCTCGAAGTGTTTTCCTTCGACCGCTCGGCCGATCTGCTGCTGGTGCTGATCATCGGCGGCGCCGGCTATCTCTATGGCGGCTTGATCGGCGCCATCATCTTCAAGTTCATGCAGGACTATCTGTCGCAACTGACGCCGCAATATTGGCCGTTCTGGATCGGCCTGGTGCTGGTGGTGATCGTGCTGGTCGGCCGCGAGCGCATCACCACGTGGACGACGCCGGTCCGCCGCGTCGCCGCGCGGCTGAATTGGCGGGCGCTGACGCGGCGACTGGCCGCCCCGTCCGGCGAAGGGTCCGGGCCATGACGGTCGCGCTGGAAACGATCGACCTGGTGAAGCGGTTCAGCGGCATCGTCGCCTCGAACAACGTTTCGCTGCGCATCGAGAAGGGCGCCCGCCACGCGCTGATCGGGCCGAACGGCGCCGGCAAGACCACGCTGATCAATCTGCTCACCGGCGTGCAGCGGCCGACCGCCGGCCGCATCTTGCTCGACGGCGAGGACATCGGCGATCGCTCGACGCACGAGCGGGTGCGGCTCGGCATCGTGCGCACCTTCCAGATCAACCAGCTGTTCAACGACCTGACGCCGCTGGAAACCATCGGGCTCGCGGTATCCGAACGGCGCGGGCAAGGCCTCGACTGGTGGCGCATCGTCGGCAGCCGGGCGGACCTGATCACCGAAGTGGTGGAAATCCTCGAGCGCTTTCATCTCACCGACGTGATCGACAAGCGCACCGCGGTGCTGCCCTACGGCAAGCAGCGGCTGCTGGAAATCGCCGTCGCCATCGCCTGCCGGCCGCGCGTGCTGCTGCTCGACGAGCCGGCGGCCGGCGTGCCCGAGGACGAGCGGCACGAAATTCTCGCCGCCGTGGCGGCGCTGCCCAAGGACGTCACCGTGCTGCTGATCGAGCACGACATGGACATCGTGTTCTCCTTCGCCGACCGCATTTCCGTGCTGGTCAACGGCGCGCTGTTCGTCGAGGGCACGCCCGGACGAAGTCGCGCGCGACGATCGCGTCAAGGCGGTCTATCTCGGCGAGGAGGTGCCCGATGCCTGATCTCCTCGACGTGCAGGGCCTGACCGCCGGCTACGGCGAGGCAATCGTGCTGACCGACGTCACCTTCAAAATCCCGGAAGGCCAGGCGCTGGCGCTGCTCGGCCGCAACGGCATGGGCAAGACCACGCTGGTCAATTCGATCATCGGCGTCACCACTCACCTCGGCGGCACCATCAGCCTCGACGGCCGCAATATCACGGCCTTGCGCCCGGACCAGCGCGCGCATGCCGGCATCGGCTGGGTGCCGCAGGAGCGCAATATTTTTCGCTCGCTGACGGTGGAAGAGAACATGACCGCGATCGCGCTGCCGGGGCCGTGGACGCTCGATAAGGTCTACGGTCTGTTTCCGCGGCTGGCCGAGCGGCGGCGCAATCTCGGCAATCAATTGTCCGGCGGCGAGCAGCAGATGCTGGCGGTCGCCCGCGCGCTCATTCTCAATCCGCGCATCATCCTGCTCGACGAGCCGCTGGAAGGCCTGGCGCCGATCCTGATCGCGGAATTGCTAGCCGCCTTGCGCAAGATCATCCGCGAGGAAGGCCTGTCGGCGATCCTGGTGGAGCAGAACGCGCAGAAGATTCTGGGCGTGACCGACCGCGCCATCATCATCGAGCGCGGCAGCATCGTCTATCAGGGCGACAGCGCGGCGCTCAAGGCCGACCGCGCGCTGCTGGAAACTTATGTCGGCGTCACCGATGCGGAGCAGCGTCAGCCGCAAGGCGCAACGCGACGCGCACACTTCCGCTCATTCCCGCGCAAGCGGGAATCCAGAGCCACAATAGTCAGTCAAAGGATTTTGCCCTGGGTCCCCGCTTTCCGCCTTCGCGCTCCGCGCTTCGGCGGACTTCAAACGCGCCGAAGCTCGCAAAGCGAGCGTAGGCGGGTCGCGGGGACGAGCGGTTTGATGTTCTAGAAAAACGCTTGTATTCCCGGTCTGCGCGCGGCCGAGGATGAGGGCGTGAATGTCGTGCGTGCCCTCGTAGGTGTTGACCGTCTCGAGGTTCGATAGCACGCGCATCACGTGGTATTCTTGGCGATGCCGTTGCCGCCGTGCATGTCGCGCGCGAGGCGCGCGATGTCGAGCGCCTTGCCGCAATTGTTGCGTTTCATCAGCGAGATCGACGGCGGCGCCGCCTTGCCTTGCTCCATCATGCGGCCAAGCCGCAGCGCGCCCTGTAGCCCGAGCGCGATTTCGGTCTGCATGTCGGCGAGCTTCTTCTGGATCAGCTGATTGGCGGCGAGCGGCCGGCCGAACTGCTTGCGGTCGAGCGTGTATTGCCGCGCCGCGTGCCAGCAGAACTCGGCCGCCCCCATGGCGCCCCAGGCAATGCCGTAACGCGCGTTGTTGAGACAGCCGAACGGACCGGCCAGCCCCCTCACATTGGGCAGCAGGTTGTCTTCCGGGATGACGCAGTCCTCCAGCACGATCTCGCCGGTGATGGAGGCGCGCAGTGAGAGCTTGCCTTCGATCTTGGGGGTCGAGAACCCCTTGGTCCCGCGCTCGACGACAAAGCCGCGGATCACATTGTCGAGCTTGGCCCAGACCACCGCCACATCGGCGACCGGCGCGTTGGATATCCAGGTCTTGGCGCCGTTCAACTTGTAGCCGCCGGCAACCTTCTCGGCCTTGGTGACCATGCCGCCAGGGTCGGAGCCATGATCCGGTTCGGTCAGCCCGAAGCAGCCGATCGACTCACCCGTCGCCAGCTTGGGCAGATACTTTCTCCGCTGCGCTTCGCTGCCATAGGCATAGATCGGATACATCACCAGCGACGACTGCACCGACATCGCCGAGCGATAACCTGAATCGACACGCTCGATCTCGCGCGCGATCAGCCCATAGGCGACATAACCCAGGCCCGCGCCGCCATATTCTTCCGGCACCGTCGGCCCCAGCAGGCCGAGCTTGCCCATCTCGGGCAGCATGGCGGGATCGTTCTTCTCTTGCGCATAGGCCTCGATCACGCGCGGCATCAGATAATCCTGCGCGAAGCCCTTGGCCGTGTCGCGCACCATGCGTTCTTCTTCCGTCAGCTCGCCTTCGAGCCCGAGCGGGTCCTCCCACACGAAGTCCTTGTCCTTGAGCATCGCGGGCTTGCCCGTGACGCACCTCGGCCGCTTGCGACATAATCAACTCTCCTTCACCGCGCCGATCGCGGATTTATCACTGCGAATGCCCCAATTCCACGGCGGCGGTGTTGACCAAAGTCAATGAAGCAGCGCAATCATATCTGCCAGCCGTTTCCGGGGAGTTAGCCGCTAGCCGCGTTTTGCTTGGCGCAAAAATTCATGCTATCCGGGCGGCCGGATCAATCGCACAGTCCGGATGAACGTCTCGGTGGAGCGGAGCATGAGTCGCCTCGTCTATATTTTGAACGGCCCCAATCTCAATCTGCTCGGCAAGCGGCAGCCGCATATTTACGGCCACGAAACGCTGGCCGACGTCGAGAAGGATTGCCGCGCGCTGGCGGAGGACTTGAAACTCGAAATAAGGTTTCACCAGAGCAACCGGGAATACGAGATCATCGATTGGATTCACGAGGCGCGCGAAATCGCGGGCGGCATCGTGATCAATCCGGCGGCGTTCACGCATACCTCGGTCGCGATTCTCGACGCGCTCAATACGTTCGAGCCGCCGATCATCGAGATACACATTTCCAACGTGCATAAGCGCGAGGCGTTTCGCCACCATTCCTACGTGTCGGGTGTCGCCTCCGGGGTCATCGCCGGTTTCGGCACGCAGGGCTATCTGCTGGCGCTGCGCCGCATAGCGCATTTGATCGACACGGCGAAGAAATAAGCCGCGCGTTACAGCGGATATTATTTTTTTCGCGCAGCGCGCGAGCCGCCGGCATTGCTTCGCCGCGACGCGACGCGGCGCCACGGCGACTGCCTCCATATGGCGGCGCAACGCGGCGACGAAATTCTGCCCGTAGCTCGAGACCGCGGCGTCCTTGCGGTAGACCACATAGGTCTGGAATTCCGTGGCCTCGGCAATGTCGAGCGCGCGCAGGTCGGGCCAGTTGCCGCCGACCAGCGTGAACTCATCGATGACGGCAACGCCCAGACCGTTGGTCACCAGGGCGCAAACGGTCGAACCGAAGCGGGCGCGGATGCTTACCTCGTAATGCAGCGCGCGGTTGGAGAACACGCTCGCCATGATGCGGCCATACGGATCGTTCGGATCGATGCCGATCAGCGGGTATTTGACGATCTCCGCCGCCGTCACGCGCGAGCGGCGCGCCAACGGATGTCCCTCCGGCACGACGCATTTGAGCCGGCCGCGCGCCAACGGCGCACAGGTCAGCATCGGATGATCGACCGCGTGGCTGAGCGCCACCAGCTCGCCTTTGCCCAGCAATAGATAATCGATCGCGTCCTCGATTTTCAGAATATCGACTTCGATCAGCAGATTGGGAAACGCCTTGCGCACGTCGGCGATGGCGCGCGGCACCATGACATTGGCGATGCTCGGCACCGAGGCGATCTTGAGTTCGATATTAGCGCCGCCCTTGATGCGCGAAATGACGAATTGCAGATCCTCGACCTTGTCGTAGACGCCGTTGATCTGGTTGAAAATGGCATGCGCCTCGCGCGTCGGCGAGTAGCGGCCGCCCTTGCGGCTGAACAGCTTCACGCCGAGCGATATTTCGGCGTGCTTCATCACGCGGCTGATGCCGGGCGAGGACACATTGAGCAGCCGCGCGGCGCCGCCGACGGTGCCGGTGACCATGATGCCGCGGATCACCTCGATTTGGCGCAGCGTCAGCATCGCTTGTTCCAAGAAATACCCTTCAGGCCAAGCGTAACATGCCCGGCCGGGGCGCACTATGCCGCGGCCGCCGCGGCGAGAGACGCCGTGCAGCTGTCTCCATTGTGCCGCGCGCGCCTATATGCTCAATGCCGCAGACGGCCGGCCCGGCGGCATATTGGGACAGGAAGGCTCGACGATGCCCGTGACGGTCGATGGCGCGACCCGCCTCTATATCATTGTCGGCGATCCGATCGCGCAGGTGCGCTCGCCGGGCGGCATGACGCAGGCTTTGGCAGCGCTTGGCCGCAATGCAGTGCTGGTGCCGATCCATGTCGCGCCGGCCGATCTCAACGGTTTGTTCAAGGCCATGAGCCGCGTGCAAAACCTCGACGGCATCGTGGTGACCATTCCGCACAAATTCGCCGCCTATGAATTATGCGCCGCGGCGAGCGAACGCGCGCAGTTCATCGGCGCGGTCAATATCATGCGCCGCGCGCCCGACGGCGGCTGGTTCGGCGACATGTTGGACGGGTCGGCTTTTACCGACGCCATCCAGGCCAAAGGCTGCAAGCCGGAAGGGATGCGCGCTTTGCTGGTCGGCGCCGGCGGCGCGGGCTCCGCGATCGCCTTTGCCCTGGTGGACGCGGGCGTGCGCGAATTGGCCATTCATGATACTCGACCTCAAGCGCCGCGACGCGCTGATCGGCCGCATGACCGCGCGGCTGAAAACGCCGGTATTCGCCGGCTCGGCGGACGCGACCGGCTTCGAGCTGATCGCCAACGCCTCGCCCGCCGGCATGCGGCCGGGCGATCCCTACCCGGTCGATATTGCGCGGCTGCGCCCGGACATGTTCGTCGGCTGTGTCATCACGTCCCCGGCGGTTTCGCCGGTGGTCGAAGCGGCGCGCCGGGTGGGCTGCAAGACGTCGGTGGGCCGCGACATGTATGAAGCCCAACAGCAGCTGATGCTCGACTTTCTGCTCGCCGGCGCCTGAGCGAAACCGCCGACACCGGCGCAAGCCGCGGTAAACCGGCCCGAATGATGACGCTTGAGTCGTATGATTATATGATAAAGAATGGCGTGCGGGGCCCAGCGGCAGGAACATGCCGTACGGCTCGGCGGAGGAGACGGCTAAATGGCGTCGGTCGCGATTCGCGATGTTCGTAAGGCCTTCGGTACATCCGAAGTCATCCACGGCGTCAATATCTCGATCAGCGACGGCGAGTTTGTCGTGCTCGTGGGCCCATCCGGCTGCGGCAAGTCGACCTTGCTGCGCATGATCGCAGGCCTGGAAAACATCACCGCCGGCGAAATCGCCATCGGCGACCGCGTGGTCAATAACGCGCCGCCGAAAGAGCGCGATATCGCCATGGTTTTTCAGAACTACGCGCTTTATCCGCATATGACGGTCGCCGCCAACATGGCGTTTTCCATGAAGCTGCGTGGCGCGCCCAAGCAAGAAATCGACGTTCGCGTCAATCGCGCCGCCGAGATTCTCGGCCTGACGCAACTGCTGGAGCGTTATCCGCGCCAGCTCTCCGGCGGCCAACGCCAACGCGTGGCCATGGGCCGCGCCATCGTGCGCGATCCGCAAGTCTTTCTGTTCGATGAACCGCTGTCGAACCTCGACGCCAAGCTGCGCGTGCAAATGCGCACCGAGATCAAGGAACTGCATCAGCGCCTGAAGACGACGACGGTCTATGTCACGCATGACCAGATCGAGGCCATGACAATGGCCGACAAGATCGTCGTGATGCACGAAGGCATCGTCGAGCAGATCGGCGACCCGCTTGAGCTTTACGACCGGCCGAACAACCTGTTCGTCGCCGGTTTCATCGGTTCGCCGGCGATGAATTGCCTGAAAGGCACCTTGCGTCTCAACGGCAAGGCCGAATTCGAGGGGCCGGGCGGCATTCGACTGCCGGTCTCCACCGCGCCCGCCGGTTCCGACGGCAGACCCACGGTCTACGGCATCCGACCCGAACATTTCGTCATCGCCGACGACGGAGCGGAGGCGGAGGTGCAGGTCGTCGAGCCGACCGGCTCGGAGACGCAGGTCATCGCCAAACTCGGCGGTACGGAAATCATCGCCGTGTTCCGCCAACGTTACCAATTCAAGCCGGGCGATAAGATCCGGCTCAAACCCGATCCGCGCCTCGTTCATCTGTTCGACGAGGCGACCGGAAAGAGACTGACCGACTGAAAACCAAAACCAAGGGAGGCGAATATGGATAACTTTACCCGCCGTTCTATGCTGCAAGGCGGCACCGCGCTTGCTGCGGCCGGCGCGCTCACCGGACCGGCGCTGCTCGATTGGGCAAAAGCCTGGGCGCAAACCGCGCACTGGAAAGCCGAAAAGGGCGCCAAAATCACGTTGCTGCGCTGGAAGCGGTTCATCCAGGCGGAAGAAGACGCCTTCATGGCGCTCGTTGCCAATTTCACCAAGGCAACCGGCGTGAACGTCTCCGTCATCAGCGAGTCGCTCGACGACGTTCAGCCCAAGGCTTCGGTGGCCGCCAACATCAATTCAGGCCCGGACATGTTCTGGGGCCTTTATTCGCTGCCGCACCTCTTCCCAACCAAAGTCGTCGACGTCACCGATATCGCCGACTATCTCGGCAAGAAATACGGCGGCTGGGTGCCATCGGCGGTTGCCTACGGCAAGAGCGGCAAAAAATGGATCGACATACCGGTCGCCTACAACGGCAACGTGATCAACTACCGCACAGGCGGCAAGTGAAAAGGCCGGCTTCAAGGAATTCCCCAAGACCACTGACGCGTTGCTCGAATACTCCAAGGCGATGAAGGCGAATAATACGCCTGGCGGCTTGGCGCTCGGGCATGCTTCGGGCGACGGCAATGCCTGGGTGCATTGGTGCCTGTGGACCTTCGGCGGCAATCTGGTCGACGCCAAGGACAAGGTCATTCTCAATTCGCCGGAGACCGCGAAGTCGCTGGAATTCGCCAAGAAACTCTATGACACCTTCATTCCGGGCACGGCGTCATGGAACGACGGCTCCAACAACAAGGCCTTCCTCGCCAACGAACTGTTCTGGACAGCCAACGGCGTCTCCATCTACGCCGCCGCCAAGGCGCAGAACAAAGCCGAGCTGGTCGCCGATATCCAGCACACTTATTGGCCGATCGGCCCCATCGGCAAGCCGACCGAGTTCCACATCTGCTATCCGATCATGATCATGAAGTACTCGAAATTCCCGCAGGCCTGCAAAGCCTTCATCGCCTTCATGATGGAAGCCGAACAGCTCAACACCTGGGTGGAGAAATCGGTCGGCTATCTCACCCCGGGCCTGAAAGCCTACGAGAAGAATCCGATCTGGACCGCCGATCCGAAGCTCACGGTGTGTCGCGACGTCGCCGAACGCACGCTCACGGCGGGCGGGCTTGGCTCGGTCGGAGAAAAGGCGGCAGCTGCGCTCGCCGACTTCATCGTCCTCGACATGTTCGCCAACTACTGTACCGGACGCGACGACGTCAAAGGCGCGATGGCGTCCGCGGAACGGCAAGCCAAGCGGATCTATCGCTCATGATCCTCAGGCGGGCGGCCCTTCGGGCGCCGCCCGCCTGTTCGTTCTCAGCTGAGGAAATCGGGGGGTTGACCGGGTGATTGATGGCTGACGTCGCGCTTGCACCCAGAAGGCAACCAATCGACGACGTTTCCCTATGGAGACGGCTCAAGGTTCACCGCGACTGGCTCGGCTTCTGGTTCATGCTGCCGGCGCTGGCGTTCCTCATCCTGTTCCTGGCCTATCCGCTCGGCCTCGGCATCTGGATTTCGTTCACGGACGCAAAAATCGGCCGCGCCGGCGAATTCATCGGCCTGGAAAACTATGAGTGGCTGCGCGGCGATGCGGTCTTCTGGCTGTCGGTGTTCAACACGCTGCTCTATACGACCGTGGCGAGCACGATCAAATTCGCCATCGGGCTTTATCTGGCGCTGCTGCTCAACGAAAATATGCCGTTCAAGGCGATGCTGCGCGCGCTGGTGCTGATCCCGTTCATCGTGCCGACGGTGCTGTCGGCGCTGGCGTTCTGGTGGATCTTCGACGCGCAGTTCTCGATCATCTCGTGGTCATTGATAAAACTTGGGCGTGATCACGCAGAACATCAATTTTCTCGGCGACGCCAATTGGGCGCGGTTCAGCGTGATCTTCGCCAATATCTGGCGCGGCGTACCCTTCGTCGCCATCACGCTGCTGGCCGGCCTGCAGACGGTGTCGCCCTCGCTCTATGAAGCGGCGACGCTCGACGGCGCCTCGCGCTGGCAGATGTTCCGTCACATCACCTATCCGCTGCTGACGCCGATTATCGCGGTGGTGATGACGTTCTCGGTGCTGTTCACCTTCACCGATTTCCAGCTGATCTGGGCGATGACGCGCGGCGGGCCGGTCAACGCGACGCATCTGATGGCGACGTTATCCTATCAGCGCGCGATTCTCGGCGGGGCGCTCGGCGAGGGCGCCGCGATCTCCAATGCGATGATTCCGTTTTTGCTCGTAGCCATCATGGTCTCGTGGTTCGGGCTGCAACGGCGCAAATGGCAGCAGGGCGAGGCCAATGACTGACACCGCCTTTTCCAAGCTTGCCAGCAAATTCGCCAATCCGAAATCGGTGCTCTCCGGCACGACCGCGGATCACAGCGAGGGCATGAGCTATCTCGAGTACCTGCCGCGGCGGCTGGTCACGCTTTATTTGCCGCTGTGGCTCATCGTCATTGTCTTGCTGTTTCCGTTCTACTGGATGGCGCTCACGGCGATCAAACCCGACGAGCAACTGATCGATCTCAACACCTATAATCCGTTCTGGACGCTCAATCCGACGTTCAAACATATCCATAAGCTGCTGTTCGACAGCTATTATCCGTTGTGGCTTTGGAACACGATGTTTGTCGCGGTCTGCTCGACCGTGCTCTCCATCGCCGCCAGCGTGCTGGCGGCTTACGCGATCGTACGGCTGCGATATCGCGGCGCGAATTGGATCGGCGGCGCGATCTTCCTCGCTTACCTGGTGCCGCCGTCGATCCTGTTCATTCCGCTTGCAACGGTGGTCTATCAATACGGGCTCTACGATACGCCCTTTGCGCTGATCCTCACGTATCCCACCATCCTGATTCCGTTCTCGACCTGGCTCTTGATGGGCTATTTCAAGACCATCCCGTTCGAACTGGAAGAATGCGCGCTGATCGACGGCGCCAGCCGCTGGCAGATCCTGGTGAGGATCGTGCTGCCGCTCTCGATCCCCGGCTTGATCTCGGCCTTTATTTTCTGTTTCACGCTGTGCTGGAACGAATTCATCTACGCGCTGACGTTCCTGTCGTCGGAGCAACACAAGACCGTGCCGGTCGCCATCGTGAACGCCTTCGTCGACGGCGATGTTTATCACTGGGGCTCGCTGATGGCCGGCGCGCTGGTCGGCTCGCTGCCGCTGGTCATCTTGTACGCGTTCTTCGTCGAGCACTACGTTTCGGCGATGACCGGCGCGATCAAGGAATAGCCGGCGTTTCGCAAGCGCCGGCGGCCCCGGCAAACGGCGAAAATCACAGCGCCATGCCGCCGTCCACCAGATGCGCCTGGCCGGTGATGTAGCTCGCCTCGTCCGACGCCAAAAACACAGCCAGCGCAGCCACTTCCGCCGGCGTCCCGAGCCGCCCGATGGGCTGGCGGGCGATGAAGTCGCCGCGCACGGCTTTGAGCGATTTGCCCGTGGCTTTGGCGACGACCGCGACACGCTCGTCGAGCGACGGCGACTGGATGGTGCCGGGACAGATGGCGTTGACGCGGATGCCTTGCCGGATGAAGTCGGCGGCGACCGCCTTGGTGAGCCCGATCACCGCGGCCTTGGTCGCGCCATAGGCGTAGCGGTTGGGAACGCCGCGCACCGAGGACGCCGTCGAAGCAATATTCACGATCGAGCCGCCGCCGTTCTTGAGCATCGCCGGAATGAACGCGCGCAATATGCGGTGCATCGACTTCACATTGATGTCGAAAGAAATGTCCCAGTCCTGCTCCGAGCAATTGAGAATGCTGCCCTGATGCACGTAACCGGCGCAATTGAACAGGATATCGGGCACGCCGAATTTCTTGATCACGGTCTTGGCCAGCGCCTCGACCTTCGCGGTGCTGCGCACGTCGAGCGGAAACACCTTCGCTTTCTTCAGGCCCTTGAGTTTGCCGGCGTCGAGATCGGTCGCGATCACAGTGGCGCCTTCGGCAACACATGCTTCCGCGATCGCGCGCCCGATGCCTTGGCCGGCCGCTGTCACCAGCGCAAGCTTTCCCTTTAGTCGTCCGCTCACGGCAAGACCCCTTTGTTCCTAGTGGTTGTCTCTGGGCACGTTTTTCTGCGCGATGTGCTGATATTTCACCGCCGGCTTGAGCACCATGCCGTCGGCAAGCTGATCGACCATCGAGCGCTGAATTTCCTGCCAGGGCGTTTGGCTCTCGGGGTAGTGAAAGCCGCCTTGCTTCTGCAACGCCGCGCGCCGGCGCGCCAGTTCGGCCTTGGATATCAGAATGTCGGCCGTGCCTTTGCCAAGATCGACGCGCACGCGGTCGCCGCTTTTCAGGATGGCGAGGCCGCCGCCGGCCGCGGCTTCCGGCGAAGCATTGAGGATCGACGGCGAGCCGGACGTGCCGGATTGCCGCCCGTCGCCGATACAAGGCAGCGCGGTGATGCCTTTCTTGATGAGCGCCGCCGGTGGCTGCATGTTGACGACTTCGGCCGAGCCGGGATAGCCGATCGGCCCGACGCCGCGAATGAACAAGACCGTGTCGGCGTCGATCTTGAGCGAAGGGTCTTCGATGCGGTGGTGATAGTCCTCCGGCCCTTCGAACACCATGGCGCGGCCTTCGAAGGCGTTCGGGTCCTTCGGGTTGGAAAGATAGCGTTTGCGGAAATCGTCGGAGATCACGCTGGTCTTCATGATCGCGCTATCGAACAAATTGCCGCTCAGCACCTTGAAGCCGGCCTGTTTCTTCATCGGCTTCGCATAAAGCTTGATGACGTCGGCGTCCTGCACCTCCGCCTTGCGCACGTTCTCGCCCATCGGCTTGCCGTTGATGGTCAGCGCATCGGCATGGCCCTTGCCGGCCTTGAACAATTGCCGCATGACCGCCGGCAGGCCGCCGGCGCGATAATATTCTTCGCCGAGATACTCTCCGGCCGGCTGCATATTAACCAGCAGCGGCACGTCGTAGCCGACCTTTTCCCAGTCCTCGATCGGCGAGCTTGACGCCGACGTGGCGCGCAATGGCATTGATGTGGATCGGCGCATTGGTCGAACCGCCGATGGCCGAGCAGGCGACGATGGCGTTCTCGAACGCCTTGCGCGTGAGAATGTCGGTCGGCTTAAGATCTTCGTGAACGAGTTCGACCGCGCGCACGCCGGTCTCATAGGCGATTTGCGCGCGCTCCCGGTACGGCGCCGGTATCGCCGCGCAGCCGGGCAGCGACATGCCAAGCGCCTCGGCCAGCGCATTCATGGTCGAGGCCGTGCCCATGGTGTTGCAATGACCGACCGAGGGCGCCGACGACGTCACGACGTCGATGAATTCCTGGTAATCGATCTTGCCGGCGGCGTGGTCTTCGCGCGCCTGCCAGACGACGGTGCCGGAGCCCGCGCGTTTGCCCATCCACCAGCCGTTGAGCATCGGTCCGCCGGAGAGCACGATGGCGGGAATGTTCACGCTTGCCGCCGCCATCAGGCAGGCGGGCGTCGTCTTGTCGCAACCGGTCGTGAGCACGACGCCATCGAGCGGGTAACCGTAAAGCACTTCGACCAGGCCAAGATAAGCCAGGTTGCGGTCGACGGCGGCAGTCGGACGTTTGCCCGTTTCCTGAATCGGGTGCACCGGGAATTCGAAGGCAATGCCGCCGGCCGCCCGAATACCCTCGCGCACGCGCTCGGCAAGCACGATGTGATGACGGTTGCAGGGCGAAAGATCGGAACCGGTCTGCGCGATACCGATGATCGGCTTGCCGGAGGTCAGCTCCTTCAAGGTGAGGCCGTAATTGAGATAGCGCTCGAGATAGAGCGCCGTCATGCCGGGATTGTCCGGATTGTCGAACCAGAGTTGCGAGCGCAATTTGTGCGCGCGCGACTTCGCCGACTCTGATTTCTTGGCCATTCCCGTCCTCCCCGGACCGTGTTTTCTGTTGAAGTCGAGAATGGACTGAGCGGCCTAACCCGCGCAAGGGCCGCAGACGAAAACGGAACGATCGCCGGCGCAGCGATTACGGGAATGGCGGTCCCGAGAGGAGTCGAACCTCCGACCTTCGGTTTAGGAAACCGCTGCTCTATCCTGCTGAGCTACGGGACCGTTCGGCGCGATTTAGCACAACCTCGCGCGTCGTGCACCGGGCACGCATCCCCTCCCCCGGCGGCGGCAAGGACGGCTATGCTGGCGCCCGGTCAATGGCGAAATCAGGCCACCGTCATGAAACGCCGCGCATCTTGTCATCTTGCGATTGTCGCCGCGGCAGCCTTGAGCGCGCTGCCGGCGCGTCCCGCCTATGCGCAAGAAGCCTGCAAGCTCACCGCGATCGGCAACGCCACGGCCGCCGCCGTGCGCGACGGCCGCACGCTGCTGCTCGCCGACGGGCGCGAATTGCGGCTTGCCGGCATCGAAGTCACCGACGACAGCCGCGCCGCCTTGCAGGCATTGGTCGCCGGCCATCCGCTGCGGCTTGGAAAAACTCGGGCCCGAGCGCGACCGTTACGGCCGCCTCGTCGCGTTTGCTTATCCCGGCGACGGAACGCAATCCATCCAGCAAATGCTGCTGGCGCAAGGCCGCGCCCGGGTCTCGGCGCGGGTGGGCGACAAGCCTTGCGCCGAGGCGCTTTTTACCGTGGAAAAGGCGGCGCGCGACGGCCCGGCGCGGGTTATGGGCCGATCCAAATTTCGCCCCTTTGTCGGTGGAAAACCTTGCCCGGCTAGCGGCCGAGCGCGGCCGCTTCGCGCTGGTGGAAGGCAAGGTCTTGTCGGTGCGCGAAAGTGGGGCCACAGTATATGTGAATTTCGGGCGGCGCTGGACGCGCGATTTCACCGCGGTCATTCCGCGGCGCTTGCGCCGCCCATTCACGGCCGCCGGCGTCGAGCCGAAACAGCTCGAAGGCCACCGCATCAGGGTGCGCGGCTGGATCGAACGGCGCGGCGGCCCGGTGATCGCAATTGAGACGCCCGAGCAGATCGAACTGCGGACTAGAACCATGGCGGCGACACTGACTCACGGCGATGGATCTGCGCGGCCTCGCGGTCGCGCTCGCCGTGCTGCTCGCCGGCTGCACCAGCACGCCGGACAACCGTCAAGTCTCGCTGCCGGTGCCGCAGAGCGCCGCGCAAGGCGGAGATGCAGCCGGCCGAGGAGCGCGAGCATCTGCGCATCCTCGCCTCCTATGGCGGCGTCTACGAAAACGCCCGGCTGCAATCTCTCGTCGAAAAAACCGTGACGCGGCTGGTGGCGGCATCGGAACGGCCGGACCTGAAATACAAGGTCACCATCCTCAATTCGCCGGCCATCAACGCCTTCGCTTTGCCGCACGGCCAGATCTATGTCACCCGCGGGCTGATCGCGCTCGCCAACGACGAAGCCGAGCTCGCTTCCGTGCTGGCGCATGAAATGGGCCACGTGATCGCGCGCCATGCCGCCATCCGCGAAGACCAGGCGCGCCAGGCGGCGCTGATCAGCCACGTGGTCAGCGACGTGCTCAGCGACCCGCAGATGGGCGCGTTGGCGCTGGCCAAGTCGAAGCTGACGCTCGCCGCCTTCTCGCGCGCGCAGGAATTCGAGGCCGACGGCATCGGCGTCGGCATTTCCGCGCGCGCCGGTTACGACCCGTATGGCGCCTCGCGCTTCCTCGCCGACATGCAGCGCAACGCCGACCTCAAGGCCGCCGGCGGCGACGGGCGGGCGCCCGACTTCCTCACCACCCATCCGGCGACGCCGGAGCGGATCAAGAACGCGCTCGCCAATGCCCGGCAATTCAGCGGGCCCGGCAGCGGCGAACGCGACCGCGACGAATATCTCGGCGCGATCGACGGCTTGGTCTATGGCGAGGACCCGAGCGAGGGTTTCGCGCGCGGCCGCCGCTTCCTGCATCCCAAGCTCGGCTTCACGTTTTTGGCGCCGCCGGGATTTACGCTCGACAACACCGCGCAGGCGGTGCTCGGGCTCAAAGGCGGCGACGAAGCCATGCGGCTTGACGTGGTCAGCGTGCCGGCCGAGCAATCGCTGCCGGACTACCTGAAATCCGGTTGGATGGACAATGTCGATCCGGCGAGTCTGGAGGAATTCACCGTCAACGGTTTTCCGACGGCAACCGCCACCGCCAAGGGCGAACAATGGTCGTTCCGCCTGTTCGCCGTACGCTTCGGCAGCGACGTCTACCGCTTCATCTTCGCGGCCAAGAACCGCTCGCCGCAAATCGACCGTTCGTTCCGCGAGTCGATCGCAACCTTCCGCCGCATGAGCCTGAAGGAAAGCCAGCAGGTCCATCCGCTGCGTGTGAAGATCGTCACCGTCGGCGCACGCGACACGGTAGCGACGCTGGCGCACCGCATGGCGAGCGCCGATCACGCACTCGACCGCTTCCGCGTGCTCAACGGGCTGGGGCCGCGCGACCAGGTGAAGCCGGGCGCCAAGGTGAAGATCGCGGTGGACTGATTTCTTTGTCGTCCCGGGCGGCCCCCGACTTGATCGGAGGGAGACCCAGGACCTATGCACCGCAGCTTTTCGATTCTATTGACAGCATCAAGCGTGAAATTGAGTCTGTTTTGACCCATGGCCGTCACGCAGCCCACCGCTACTGCGTGGCAGCCGTCACGACCGCGGGATGCCCCGCGACGGCACCTTTAAGTTCCAACTGGGGCGCCTGCCAGAGCTGGCCGCTTTGTCCCCTTTGATAACCGTACTCGAACAATTGACGCATATAAGCGGTGCCGAAGCCGCTGGATTGCGATTTTGGATAATCGGAATCGATCGCGGCCAGGTTGAATTCCCAGTTTCGGTGTTTCGAAAATTGGTAGGAGGCAAGCAGCGTATTATGTGTGTTGGCGCGAACCGATGTTTCAAACGATCTTCTTACGATTGGAAAATTCGAATCTTTCACGACTTCGAATTCCGGCGCAAGCTTGCCGTTCATGACGATGTAGATTTTCGGCCGCGCGTTGAGCGCGAACAGCGGCGTACCTGAGAGCAGCACGGCCTCGGGAACAATGAGTACATTCGATGTCACGCCGCCATCGACATGCATTTCCGCGAAATGCCGTCCCTTCGCTTCGACGTCAATGAGGACAGGCGAAAACAAGCCCGGAATACTCGCCGATGCGGTGAGAACATTACGGAAAAGCTCCAACGCACCCGGATCGCCGCTCGCGGCGATTTTGCCCATGTCCCAGATCGCGGTGCGCTGCGCGTCGATATTTGTCGTGACGACATACAGGCGGCGTCCGGCTCGATACTCTTTCGCAATTGCTTCGAGCAATTTGGCGTCGATGTGCCGCGCGATCAATTCTCGCAGCGGCGCTTTCTTGTAGAGGCCGGTGCCGAATAATCCCATCAACCCGTCTGTTTGCAGCAAATTTTCCATCTCGCCGCTGGTGAAGATGGTCCGGAGCGCTTCGTCCTGGCCCGTGCCCAGGAATGCGAATGGTGCGATGAGCGCACCGGAACTGGCTCCCGTCACGATCGTGAACTGCGGCCGGGTGCCGCGCGCCGACCATCCGTTCAGAAGACCGGCGCCGAACGCCGCATAGGCGCCGCCGCCCGAGAGGGCCAGGACGGTTGGTTGCTTCAAAGCAAGGGGAGACACGACGCGCCGGCCCGTCCCGATGGCCGGGTCATCCGCCCACAAGCGGGCGCCCGAAATACCGGGAATGGTGGCGACTGACTGTTCTTGTGCGGTGAAGGGGACGCGTGTGATTCCTGCGCAGCCTACCAGGGCCAGAAAGCAAGCGGCGCCCATCAGCGGGCCGCTCGCGCGTCGCATCGATCCGGCAAAACCGGCTGTTATGGTCATAGGACCGACGTACAACCCATTTGTGGTTTAACAACTAGCACTCTGCTTCCACCTTTCACGCGGCTCGGACGCCGTAGACCCAAAGCAGCGCGGACTTTGGGGAAGAAGAGCGGAGCGCCAATGGCAATCTGCCGCGCTCGTGCAATGTTCGAATTTTCAGATCTGTCCCAGCGCAAGGGACGGTATTGGCGTGCTGTTGCCGTTTAGGGGCCGGTATCGAAGATGAGAACGGCTAAGCTTAAAAATAGTTCCTTATTCGTGGAACTTTCGTTCGCCAGCTTGGTTCTCTGCGTATGAGCGATCGCGCAAACACAAAAATGATCGGACTATCGCTGTCCGGAATATTGTTCGCGATGCTGATGCTCAATGCGTTCGCAGGATAGGAGGATACAATGGGGCTAATCCTGTTGCTGGTTATTCTGGTTCTCGTTTTTGGCGGCGGCGGTTTCTATCTGGGTCCTCCCTTCCATTATTTTGGCGGCGGCCTCGGCACGATATTGGTGATCGTTATTATAGTCCTTCTGTTGAGGGGCTGACGCAGCCGGGCGCCTAATGCCAGCCGGACCAATTATCCGCGTGGAGTTTTGAATCAAAAAAGCCCGGCATCGCTGCCGGGCTTTTCGTTATTCGTTGACGCCGCGAGCGACGAGGCCGTCAGGCCGCCTCTTCCTCGGTGGCGGGTTCAGCGTCCGCCTCGTCGGCGGGCTTCGGCCCACGCCTAGGGCCCTTGGCCAGCGCGCCTTCGATTTCCTTGATCGCTTCGGTCTCGGTGACCTTCTGCACCGCCGCGATCTCGCGCGACAGCCGGTCGAGGGCGGCTTCGTAAAGCTGCCGCTCGGAATAAGACTGTTCCGGCTGCGTCTCCGAGCGGTACAGGTCGCGCACCACCTCGGCGATGGCGACGATGTCGCCGGAATTGATCTTGGCTTCGTATTCCTGCGCCCGGCGCGACCACATGGTGCGCTTGATGCGCGCGCGGCCCTTGAGCGTCTCCAGCGCGCGCTTGACCAGCGGGGCTTCCGCCAGCTTGCGCATGCCGACCGAGACGATCTTGGCGGTAGGAACCCGTAGCGTCATCTTGTCCTTGACGAAGTTGATGACGAAAAGCTCGAGCTTGGCGCCCGCGACCTCTTGTTCCTCGATGGCCAGAATCTGGCCGACCCCGTGAGCCGGATAGACGATAAATTCGTTAGTCTTGAAGCCTTGGCGCTGGGTAGTCTTCTTGTTGGTAGGCATTCCGGGCAAAACTCCTTCACCGGCGCCTTTACGGCTGCCGGCCATTTTGGCTGCAAGGGCCCCGTTGCGGACGGCGCCGCGCGGAGCGTGAGTGGTCCGCCGCGCTTCGGCAGACTTTTTCGTCCCCCGGCTCATGCCGACGGAACCTTTCTTAGCTTTTTGACGCGTTTTTCCGGCCACTGCTCACGCGTGGAACTCACGCCCTCTTTCAAGACCCTTGGGTGTAGCCGCGAAAAATAAGGCTCCCAAGAGGGGGAGCGCATCCGTGGCGGCGTTTTTCATCATCATCGGATTTCAGCTGTATAGCACATTTTTGCCTAAAATCAAAGCCTTATCGCGTCGCAAAAGCGCAATTCAGGGGTAACGACCCTGCAATTTTGTCATATCGGTTAACGCGGCCGCCGGAGCGGCCGTTCCCGGCTGCCTTCAACGGTCGCCGGCTACGGTAAAACCGGCCTTAATCGCCGCTTCCCGGATTGGTGGAAAAGAACTTCTTGAACTTGTCTGGCACGCCTTCAAATTCCTTGGAGTCGGCCGGCGGTTCCTTTTTGACCGTAATATTCGGCCAAGTCTTGGCGTATTCCGCGTTCAATTCCAGCCACTTCTCGAGGCCCGGCTCGGTATCCGGCTTGATCGCCTCGATCGGGCATTCCGGCTCGCAGACGCCGCAATCGATGCACTCATCCGGGTGGATAACCAGCATATTTTCGCCTTCGTAGAAGCAGTCCACCGGACACACCTCCACGCAGTCCATGAGCTTGCACTTAATGCAGCTTTCGTTGACGACGTAGGTCATTCAAGGCTCCGGCCTTCAATCCAGCAGCGCTGCCTATCGTACCGCTACCCGGGCTGCAAGCCACTCCCTTGCCGCGCGGAACCCGGGCTAACGGCCGATTCGGGGCGAAATCCTAACGGCAATGCCGGTAAAACCGCAGGCCCTGTTGCCGGAACCCGTTGTCATATCCCGGTAGAGCGCGCGGGCTACGGCGGCGGCCCCGCGCTTTTCGCAAAACCCCGCGACCTCGAGCACCCTGACCGACCGGTCGAGCGCCAACGTCACCACGTCGCCGACGCGCACCGGATGGCCCGGCGCGGTCACCCGCTTGCCGTTGAGCCGCACATAACCGGCCTCGGTCAGCGCGGCAGCATCCGAGCGCGTGCGCACCATGCGCGCGTGCCAGAGCCATTTATCGATGCGTTGGCGGTCCAAGGCAGTTCGCGATCGTCCGCGTCAGGACTCTTTGCCGTTCTGCTCGAGCTGCTGCTTCAAGGCGGCGAGCTTGGCGAAGGGCGAATTGGGATCCGGCTGCTTGTTGCGGTGGTCGGCACCGCCGCCGCCAAAGGGCTTGGCGTAATACTGCTCGCGCTCGGCGCGCTCCACGCGGTCGCCTTTGTCGCGGCGCGGCCGGTCGCCACGCGGCGGCGCGCTGCCGCCATGAGTCCCTGGCGAGTCCCTTGGCGCTCGCCGCGCTGGGCAAAGCTCTTGGCTTGCCGCTCCATGCGCTGCTGGCGCTCGTGACGCTGCTGACGCTGATCGCGATCTTTGCGCTCGCGCTCGGGACGCGCTTGGTGGGGCTTTTCGCTTGCTTCGGCAGGCGCGGTGGATCGGCGCCGCATCGGACGGCGCGGCAACGGCCGCCTCCCCGCTCTCGGCGGGCGCAGGCGTTTGCACGGCCGTCTTCGGCTGGCGCGGCGGACGGCGCGGGCGATGCGGACGCTTTTCGAAGCGCCCGGCCGGACGCCAGACCTCGATCATTGCCGGCTCGGCCGGCGCAGCCGGCGTTTCGTCGGGCTTCGCCTCGACATGTTGCGCGGTGTCGTCGGTTGCCGGCGCGGATGCTTGTTCTACTTTTTGCTCTTCGGTTTTCTGTTCCGGCTCGGCGGCGGAAATCTCGGTCGGCGGCGAATTCGACTTGCGGCGGCTCGGCTACAGGCGACCGTGCTCGGGCATCGGCGCGGCCGAACTGGGCGAGGCGACTTCCACGACCGGTGCTTCGGCCGCTGGCGCTTCCGCAGCGGCAGTTTCGGCAGCGGGCGTTTCGGCCAGCAGCCGCTTCGGCAACCGGGGTTTCCGCAACGGGTGCTTCGGCAGCCGGCATGGCAGCCGGCGTCGTCTCAACCGGCTTCGGCTTGCGGTCCATGCGATAGCCGAGCGAGCGCAGGATGGAGGCGAAGTCCTCGCCCGAGGCGCCGGTGAGCGAGGTCATGGCGCCGGTGACGAGAAAACCGCGGCCGTCGAACACGCCGTCCGGCTTCGGCCCCGGCGAGGTTTCCCGCCACGACAAGGCCGGGCGGATCAGATCGGCGAGCCGCTCCAGAATATCGACGCGCACCGCGCGCTCGCCGGCGACGCGATAGCCGGCGGTGCGGTAGAGCTGTTTCGGCGTTTCCTTGTCGACCGGGATCGACGTGCGCCCGCTGAGCGGCCAGATGCAGCAATTCGCCGACGCCCTTGGCGTCCGGGCTTTCATGCTTGAGCGCCCAGAGCTGCGTCGCCAGCGCGCGCGGCGCCGGCTTCAAGAGGATCGGCAGATAGATGTGATAGGCGCCGAAGCGCACGCCGTATTTGCGCAACGTGGCGCGCGCCGGCTGGTCGAGGCCCTTGACCTCCTCGGCCACCTTCTGGCGCTCCAATACGCCGAGCGATTCCACCAACTGGAAAGCGATGCCGCGCGCCATGCCGGTCACGTCATCGGCGGCGGTCAGCGAGAACAGCGGCGCCAGCAGCTTCTCGATATGGTTCTTCAGCCAGAGATCGAGCCGCGTCTGCACCAGTTCGCGCGCCGGCCCGGTCAATTGCTCGTCGGCGACGATGCGCAGGCGCGGACGCAACACGTCGTCGCCGGAAATGAGCTTGCCGACCAGATCGCCGGTCCAGCGCAGGGCGCCGTCGCTCGCCAGCACGATCTGATCGTTGGCGGCTTGCGACAGTTTGGTGGCGCGCTGTTCGATCTCGCCGGCGAGCGCCTTCTGCGCGGCGGCGTTGAGCGCCTTCGCCTCGGAGCCGGCGGCGGAAGCATCCGGCGCGAACATGAATCCGTCGAGCCGGCCGATCACATGGCCCTCGACCGTCACTTCGCCGGATTTTCCGATTTCGGTTTCCAACATCGTGTTCTCTCGCAGCCGCCGCATCAACACGCTGGTGCGGCGGTCCACGAAGCGTTCGGCCAGGCGTTCGTGCAGCGCGTCGGACAATTTGTCTTCGACCGCGCGCGTGACGCCCTGCCAATGCTCCGGGTCGGCGAGCCAATCCGGGCGGTTGGCGATGTAAGTCCAAGTCCTGACATGCGCGATCCGGTTGGAGAGGGTGTCGATGCCGCCGTCGGTGCGATCGGCTTGCGCCACCTGCTGGCTGAACCAATCGACCGGGATGTTACCCTCTCGCATCAGGAATCCATAGAGGGTGACCGCCAGTTCGGCATGGGTGGCGGGCGCGATCTTGCGGTAATCGGGAACCTGGCAGGCATCCCACAACCGGGCGATGTCGGCGGGCTTTGCGGCCAGCGCGCGCACATCCTCGTCGCGGCTGGCGTGTTCCAAAACGAGAATGTCTTCGGCGACCGGCGCGCGGGTGAGCCCGGGCTCGCTCGGCGTGGCGGCAAGGGAAGCCTGCAAGGCGCCGATCGAGGCGAAGTCGAGATTGGGGTTGCGCCATTGCAGCATGCGCACCGGCTCGAAGGTGTGGCTCTCCAGCGCCTGCACCAGTTCGGGCTCGAACGGATCGCAGCGTCCCGTGGTGCCGAAGGTGCCGTCGCGCGTGGCGCGGCCGGCGCGGCCGGCGATCTGCGCCAGCTCGGCCGGATTGAGTTTGCGGAATTGGTAACCGTCGAATTTACGGTCGGCGGCAAATGCGACGTGATCGACGTCGAGATTGAGCCCCATGCCGATGGCGTCGGTGGCGACGAGATAATCCACGTCGCCCGACTGATAGAGCGCGACTTGCGCGTTCCTCGTGCGCGGCGAGAGCGCGCCCAGCACCACGGCGGCGCCGCCGCGCTGGCGGCGGATCAATTCGGCGATGGCGTAAACTTCTTCCGCCGAGAAGGCGACGATGGCCGAGCGCGGCGGCAGCCGGGTGAGCTTCTTCTCGCCGGCGAAAGTGAGCATCGACAGCCGCGGCCGGGAAACGATATGCGCGCCGGGCAACAGCCGCTCGACCATCGGCCGCACGGTGGCGGCGCCCAGCACCAGCGTCTCCTCGCGCGCGCGGGCGTGCAGCATGCGGTCGGTGAACACATGGCCGCGCTCGAAATCGGCGCCGAGCTGGACTTCGTCGACCGCCAGGAACGCCACGTCGAGGTCGCGCGGCATGGCCTCGACGGTGGAAACCCAGAAGCGCGGATTGGCCGGCTTGATCTTCTCCTCGCCGGTGATCAGCGCCACCGCGTCCTTGCCGACGCGATCGACCACCTTGTTGTAGACCTCGCGCGCCAAGAGGCGCAGCGGCAGCCCGATCATGCCGGAGGAATGGGCCAGCATCCGCTCGATGGCGAGATGCGTCTTGCCGGTATTGGTCGGCCCCAGCACGGCGGTGACGCCGGCGCCGCGGGCACGCGAGGCACGGTTGGGCTGCGGGGAAAAGGAGATGGCCATTACGCGTCCAAACTGGCGGCAGGGCATTTTCGGTGCCCCACCAAAGGCTTCCTGTATCACAATGCGACGACAAACAAGGCCGCGGTTAAGCTTTGGAACGAGTTTGGAACGAACCGCGCCCGAATCGCTGACTCGGGGGCTGTACGGCTTCGTTCACGGCGACATCTGGCAAGCCGGTTCCATGCGGCTACAAGATCGGGTAGCCGAAGCCAATTCCAGACCCTGTTAGCCCCCGCTAAACGTTAACATGGGCGTGGACTCGGACCAGCGTAAGAGTCAAGGCCCCAGCACCCGTCACTGCGTCTTCACGCCATTGGCCGAGGCCCGGGTCGGGATCGGCACCGAGACGAATTGGGTGGCTTCCAACACGAAGCGGCCGATCGGCGTCGGCCCTTGCGCGCGGAACGGCACCAGCACGCGGGTGCCGGCGATCGGCGCCAGCCAGACTTCGATGTCGCGCAGCTTGGCGACGTAGCGGATGGCCGCGCGCGACGGGTTGTAGCCGGCGACCGGCGAGAAATAGACCGCGCAGACCACCACCGGGCCGGCATAGCCCTTGCCGGCCTTCACGTGGTCCATGCGCTTGTAGGCGAATTGCAGGTCGTAACGCATGCGGCCGTCGAACACCGCGAGCGTCCGTTGGCAGGCTTCCGGCGACACCGATGTGCCGGTGCCGGGCGTGCGCATGAGCGAAGCGGTCATCGGATCGAGCACGCCCTTGCGGTGTTCCTCGGTGATCGGCACGCGATCGGGCCCGGTTTCCAGCGGCGGATCGAGCTTTGCTTCTTTGACGACGCCGTTGGCGAGCGAGAGGCGGACCTCATCGGACTTTTTGCCGGCGATGATGGTGGAGGCGTAGATCGAGGACTGCGGTTGGCCGGCCTGTAAGGCGCCGTGCGCGACGCTGGTGCCTTGGCCGCCGGTGAAAACGCGCACCAGGCCGGTGGTGACGCCGCTCGCCGCCGCCATGTAATGGGTATCGGTGATATCGATCACCCAAGTGCCCTTGCCGATCGGGATGCCGGCGAGCGTCGCCGAATAGTGCGCCTCCAGCTTGCCCTGCGCGCGGACGGCGCCCGGCGCCGCGGCGGCGAACAAAGCGGCGAGCGTCAGCACGAGGCGGAAATGGCGGCGCATAGCCTGCACGAAATTTCACCCTTGATCGCACCGCGCGAAGATCGCGCCCGGTAGCGGCCGACGCCGGCCATTTAGCCGGCGGTTGTGCCCGCCGTGCAAGTAGCCCGCCGGGCGGAGCGCCTATTGCCCCACAGGAAAGCGGGAATCGCCGCGAGCCGGCGCTCCTTAGTTCGGCGTCGAATAAGTCGAATCTTGGGTGCCCGGCCGGCGCCGCGCAAAGCCTGAAAAGCGGCTAAAATCCCGCCTAAATGCGCGGCTTGACGCTCGTTTGCCCGCCTTCTATACGTCCGCCCGACTTCCATGATCGACGAGCAGGCCGGCGCCCGCTGCGCCGGCGCATTTTCGAGGGATGAGCCATGTCTTGGCGTTGCGACCTGACCGGCAAGAAGCCGCTATCGGGTCATAAAGTGAGCCACTCCAATATCAAGACCAAGCGGCGGTTCATGCCGAACCTGCGCAACGTCACGCTGATTTCCGACTCGCTGCAGCGTAAGTTCCGGGTGCGCGTGTCGGCCAACGCGCTCAAGACGGTGGACCATCGCGGCGGGCTCGACGCCTTCCTGCTCAAGGCCAAGGATGCGGAACTCGCGCCCAAGATGCTCGAGCTCAAGCGGCAGATCGTGAAGAAGAAGGCCAAGGTTGCCGAGGCCGCGGCGGGCTGAGCGCGATGCGAACTCTGACGCGATTGAACGCCGCCGCAGGGCGGCGTTTTCATTTACGCGTGGCTATTCCCCCACCAGCGCAAATTGCAGCAGCAGATTGCGTTGCAGGACGGAGAAATTATCGTCCGACACCAAAGTGATGATCGTTTCGCCGGCGGCGTTGCGATGCACGGCGATGCCTTCCATGTTGTCGATCTGATAGCCGAGATCGGCCACGATCAGCGGCTTGCCGTCCGCGAGCGCGTCCGGTTTGATCGCGCTAAGCGGGATGCGGCGGATGCGCATGGCGACGCCGCGCGCCAGCGAATAGCGCCGCTCAAGCAGCAGAAGATCGGCCGGCGGCAGAATGGTGCAATCGCTGACGTCGAAATCGTCGCTGCGCAGTACCGAAAAGCGCGCGACCTTGTCGCCGTCGAGAATATAGGAGCGGTGATTGCCGGCGGGGTCCAGGCTGCGCTCGGTGATCGCGATCAGCGCCCCGGCGAACGGCGCGCCCGTGGGCGGCACCGCCAGGCATTCCAGGCTCTTGTTGTAGGCGAAGGTCTTGAAATCCTCCGGCACCTTGATCGGCTCGCCGCGCGCCTTGAGGCCGTCGCGGCGGTAATCGAAGCGCACGATCTTTTCCACCCGCTCGATGCCGACATAGAGCATGCCGTCTTTCTCGGCCAGCGACTCGGCGTCGAACCAGCGATGCGCGGCGAGCGGACGGCCGTCCCAGGCGAGCATCGGCGCCATCTCGACGTCGGCGATGCCGGCGGGCTTGCCGGCGTCATACAGGATGCGGCCGCGCAGCCAGGAGCCGTTGTCGGTGACGCTGAGAAAGTGAGCCGCCGTCGGGCTCGACCTTGAGCGCGGAAATGCCGCCGAACGCCTCGTAGCTCGAGGTGAGCACGAGGCCGCCGCGGAATTCCAGCGCGCCAAAGCGCGTGCGCGTCGGATCGTGATTGTCGAACGTCGCGATCGGCGTTGCGTGAACGTCGATGCGCGTGAGCGTATGGCTGGTGTGGAGCGAGGCGGCCAGCGCATAGGTGCCGGCGGCGATCAACAGCCCCGCCAGAAGCACGGCGCCGCTTAGGCCGCGGCGGCTCATCAGAAGGGCAGGTAAGCGCATAAAACCCGCTCATTCCCGCGTAAGCGGGAATCCAGTTCGAATAATCGAAGGAGCATCTTGAGCTGGGTCCCCGCTTTGCGCGGGGACGAGCGGAAGATAGGTCTTCACGCCACGCGTCTCCGCCGGGTCGGGCCCGGGCGCTCGGCGGTGGCATGCTCCTCGAACAGCTCGGCGAGCTTTTCGGTCATGGCGCCGCCCAATTCCTCGGCGTCGACGATGGTGACGGCGCGGCGGTAGTAGCGCGTCACGTCGTGGCCGATGCCGATGGCGATCAATTCGACCGGCGAGCGCGTCTCGATCTCCTCGATCACCCAGCGCAAATGGCGCTCGAGATAATTGCCGGGATTGACCAGAGCGTCGAATCGTCGACCGGCGCGCCGTCGGAAATCATCATCAGAATTTTGCGCTGCTCGGTGCGCGCCAACAGCCGCTTATGCGCCCAGTCGAGCGCCTCGCCGTCGATGTTTTCCTTGAGCAGGCCCTCGCGCATCATCAGGCCGAGATTCTTGCGCGCGCGCCGCCACGGCGCGTCGGCATTCTTGTAGATGATATGGCGCAGATCGTTGAGGCGGCCGGGATTGGCGGCTTGCCGGCGGTGAGCCACTGCTCGCGCGACTGCCCGCCCTTCCAGGCGCGCGTGGTGAAGCCGAGGATCTCGACCTTGACGCCGCAGCGCTCGAGCGTGCGCGCCAGGATATCGGCGCAGGTGGCGGCGACCGTAATGGGCCGCCCGCGCATGGAGCCGGAATTGTCGAGCAGCAGCGTGACCACGGTGTCGCGGAACTGCATGTCCTTCTCGGCCTTGAACGACAGCGCATGCATGGGATCGATCACGATGCGCGACAGCCGGGCCGGATCGAGCAGGCCTTCCTCGAGATCGAATTCCCAGGAGCGGTTCTGCTGCGCCATCAGCCGCCGTTGCAGGCGATTGGCGAGGCGCGCCACCACGCCCTGCAGGTTCGACAATTGCTTGTCGAGATAGCCGCGCAAGCGGTCGAGTTCCTCCGGCTCGCATAGCTCCTCGGCGGCGATCGTCTCGTCGAATTTGAGGTGAAGGCGCGATAGTCGGGCCCGCGCGGCTCGTTCTGGCCGAAATGGCGCGGCCGCTGCGGCTCGCCCGGGTTCTCGGCGTCGCCCATGTCGGTGTCGTCGGCCATATCGGCGGTCGGCGCATCGGCCGCTTCGGCGGCGCTGTCGGGCATGTCCTCGGCGGAAACTTGCGTGTCCTCCGTGCTCATGCGCTGCATCTCGTCGCTATCGGCGGCGTCGCCGTCCTCGCCGGAATCCTGCTTGCGGCGATCCTCCTCGCCTTCGTCTTCTTCGTCCTCGGAATCGCGGCTGCGGTCGTCGCCCATTTCGAGCGCGTCGAGCAGATCGTGCACCGCATCGCCGAACTGGCGCTGGTCCTCGACCACGTCTTCCAGCCGGTCGAGATCGCGCCCGGCGCGGTCCTCGATCAGCGGACGCCAGAGATCGACCAGCTTCTTGGCCGCCGGCGGCGGCGCCATGCCGGTCAGCCGCTCGCGCACCATGAGCGCCAGCGCGTCCTCGATCGGCGCGTCGGCGCGCTCGGTGATATCGTCGAATTTGCCGCGGTGGAATTTCTCGTCGAGCATGGCGGTGAGATTCTTGGCGACGCCGTCCATGCGCCGCGCGCCGATCGCCTCGACGCGCGCCTGCTCGACCGCCTCGAACACCGCGCGCGCCTGCTGGCCGCCCGGCTGCAGGCGGCGATGCACCGCCGGATCGTGGCAGGCAATGCGCAAGGCGATGGCGTCGGCATGGCCGCGCACGATCGCCGCCTCGCCGCGCGAGAGCTTGCGCGGCGGCTCCGGCAGCCGCACCTTGCCGCCCATCAGGCCGGGACGCTCGGCCGCGAAGGATACTTCCAGATCGGGCTTGCGCGCGATGGCGCGCAGGCAGCCGGTGACCGCGCGCTTGAACGGCTCGGTCGGCGAGTCCTTCGGCGACGGTTTGGATTTGATGTTGGAGGCCATTACAGCGCCTTCCGGAAGATAATGGCGGGTATGCCCGATCGGAAAACCCTTCAGCTCGGCCGAATTCACGATATCCAAGTTTCTTGTAAAAGCCCGGCGCCTGGAAACTGAAACTGTATCGAGAAACATGTTCTTTAACGCCGCGCCCACGCGCTTCCGATTCCGCCTTGCGCATCAGTTCCGACCCGCGGCCCTTGCCGCGATACTTGTCTTCTATCCCAGAGCACATCGACATGGCACCAGCCCATCCAAGTCCAGCCGGTCAGGCCGCCGACGATCTCCTTGCCCTGCCGCAGCGTGATCGCCAGACGTCTTGTGATCTGCCTTGCCGACCGCCGCGCATTGAAGGCGAGCAGCCCCGATACGATCCGCCGTTTCGTCGGGACCCAAATGACGTCTCGACGTGTAAGCGCGGCATTGCAGCCTTCAGCTCAGCGCCACATTCACCGAACTCTCCGGCAACTCAATGCCGAAGCAGCGCTGATAGAACTCGGCCACGATCGGCCGCTCCAGCTCGTCGCACTTGTTGAGGAAGGTGAGCCGGAAGGCGAAGCCGACATCGTTGAAGATCTCGGAATTCTCCGCCCAGGTGATCACCGTGCGCGGGCTCATCACGGTCGAGATGTCGCCGTTCATGAAGGCGTTGCGCGTCAAGTCGGCGACGCGCACCATCTTGCTGACGATGTCGCGGCCCTGCTCGTTGCGATAGTGCTTGGCTTTCGCCAGCACGATCTCGACCTCGTTGTCGTGCGGCAGGTAATTCAGCGTGGTGACGATCGACCAGCGGTCCATCTGCGCCTGGTTGATCTGCTGCGTGCCGTGATAGAGGCCCGAAGTGTCGCCGAGGCCGACCGTGTTGGCGGTGGCGAACAGGCGGAAACGAGGGATGCGGTTTGATCACGCGGCTCTGGTCGAGCAGCGTGAGGCGGCCCGAGGATTCCAGCACGCGCTGGATCACGAACATCACGTCCGGGCGGCCGGCGTCGTATTCGTCGAAGCAGAGCGCGACGTTGTGCTGATAGCGCCCACGGCAAAATGCCGTCGCGGAACTCGGTCACTTGTTGACCGTCCTTGATGACGATGGCGTCCTTGCCGATCAGGTCGATGCGGCTGATGTGGCTGTCGAGATTGACGCGCACGCATCGGCCAATTGAGCCGCGCCGCCACCTGCTCGATATGGGTGGACTTGCCGGTGCCGTGATAGCCGGTGACGATGACGCGGCGGTTCTTGGCGAAGCCGGCAAGAATGGCGAGCGTGGTCGGCCGGTCGAAGCGATAATCGGGATCGATCTCGGGCACGTGCTCGTCGGGCTTGGAATAAGCCGGCACTTCCATGTCGCTGTCGATGCCGAATTGCTGACGGATCGATACCTTCATGTCGGGCAGATTGTCGTAGGGTTTGCCGGCGATTTCCTGTGTTGCAGCAGTCAATTGGACCTCCGTGGCTTCGCGTTTCGCCCGAAGCCTGTTTATGCCTCGACTCGTCCGTCCGGCTGATAGGGCGGCAACTTAGCAGACGGCGGGCGGCAAAAAACCCGGGCGTCGCGAATTGCACCATCAATAATATCAATGAGATAGGCACGGCCGGGCCTGAGCGCCAGGCGGGGCTGGGTTGCGCGGCCGGCTTGCGGGTGGTTCAGCCGAAACCGACCGATTTCAGGTAGTTGTAGGACTGGATCACCTCGACCAGCCGGTCTTCGCTGGAGCGGTCGCCGCCATTGGCGTCGGGGTGGTGGCGTTTGACCAGTTCCTTGAAGCGCATCTTGACCTGGTGCGGGGTGGCGCCGACCTCGAGCCCGAGCGCGCTGAGCGCCTTGCGCTCGGCATTGCGGATCGGCCGCGCTTCCGCGCGCTTCTGCTGCTCGCTGCGCAGGCCTTCGCCGAACAGCCCGAAGGTATCGGTGCCGGTGCCCAGCGTGCGGAAATCCTGCTGCGCCGTGCGCTTGCCGGTTCCCATCTTCCAGGTCGGACGATGGCCGGTCAGCGCGTCCTTCTGATAGGCCAAGACGTCGGCGTCGTTCATGCCTTTGAAAAAATTGTAGGACTGATTGTATTCGCGCGCGTGCGCCAGGCAGAAGCTGCCAGTAATCCTTGTCGTTCTGCTTGCCCTTGGGCGCGCGATTGGTGGCAATTTCCTTGCAGCCCGCCCATTCGCAGGCCGGCCCGCCGGTTTTTTTCCGGCGGTCCTTGTCCGGTTTAACGCGGACTTTATCGAAAAGCGGTGAGTTGAATTTCATGACCGAACACTATGCGCCTTTGCAGAAGGAATCTTCAAGACTTGACAACAAAGCAACGTCTGCCGAATCGGCTTAGCCGCCATTGACCGCAGCGCCGCCGTCTCCTAAGCCGTGACAGCATGCGGACCGCCGATCTCATCACAAAGAAGTTGACCGAGGCTTTCGCGCCACAAAGCGTCAATGTGGTGGACGAATCGTACCAAACACGAAGGCCATGCCGGCGCCCGGCCGGGCGGGCAAACCCATTTCCGGGTCTATATAGTGTCGGAATTGTTTAAAGGTATGACCCGGCTGCAGCGCCACCGCCTGATTAACCAGACCTTGGCGGGCGAACTCGAAGGCGGCGTGCACGCGCTCGCCATCCACGCCGCAGCGCCGGGAGAGGGCGGTATCTAGCCCGCCTTCGCCGTCACCTTGCGCGGCAGCGGCTGGATGCGCAGCGCGGTGATGCGGTTGCGCTCGCGGCGCAGTACCCGGAAGCGGAAGCCGTGGAAGGTGAAGCTCTGCCCGACATCGGGGATCGAGCGCGCCTCGTGAATGACCAGGCCGGCGATGGTGGTCGCCTCCTCGTCCGGCAGGTTCCAGTCCATCACCCGGTTGAGATCGCGGATGGTGACGGCGCCGTCGACATTGACCGAGCCGTCCGGCTGGCGCCGCACGCCGGGCATGGCGACGTCGTGCTCGTCGGTGATGTCGCCGACGATCTCCTCCAGAATGTCCTCGAGCGTGACCAGGCCTTCGACCACGCCGTATTCGTCGACCACCAGCGCGAACGGCGTCTTGCGGCGGCGGAACGCCTTGAGCTGCTCGGACACCGGCCGCGTGTCGGGCACGAACCAGGCCGGCCGCAGCAGGCCGGTGACATCGACCTTGGAGGCGTCGCCGTCGACCGCGTGCAGCGCGCGCAGCAGATCCTTCACGTGCAGGACGCCGATGATGTTTTCCGGATTGCCGCGCCACAGCGGCAGCCGCGTCACCGGCGAGGCGATCACCGCGTTGACCAGGTCCTCCGGCTTCTCGTCGGCGTCGAGCGTGATCATGTTGGTGCGGTGGATCATCACGTCGGACACCGCCAGGTCGCGCAGATCGAGCACGCCGCCGAACATGTCGCGGTCGAGTTTTTCCACGCCGCCCTCGCGGTGGAACAGGTCGACGGCGCCGCGCAGCTCCTCGCGCGCCGACAGCACCTCCTGATCCTCGCCGACCGTCATCCCGATCAGCTTGAGCAGCCAGCGCACCAGCGCCTCGATCGCCATCAGCACCGGGCCGAGCAGCTTGACGATCCAATTCATCGGCCGCGCGACGACGAGCGCGATGCGGTCGGGCGCGTTGAACGCAGCGGTTTTCGGCAGAATTTCGGAGAACACGACGACCAGGATCGGTCATCGCGACGGTGGCATAGACCACGCCGGCATCGCCGAACCAGGCCAGCAGAATGCCGGTCGCCAGCGCCGAGGCCGCGATATTGACCGCGTTATTGCCGAACAGCAGCGCGCCGAGCAGCCGCTCGCGCTGCTCGAGCAGGCGGTTGACGATGCCGGCGCGTTGGTTGCCCTGCTTTTCCAGCCGCGCCATGCTGGCGCGCGAAGAGGCGGTGAGCGCGGTTTCGCTGCCGGCGAAGAACGCCGACAGCAGCAGGCAGAACAGCACGATAACGAGCGAAAGCCAGTCGTTCTCTGTCATAGGCTGGATAATTTGTCGGCGAGAAAGGCGCGCACTTCGGCCGCACGACGTCATTTTCGACGAAAGCCTGGCCGATGCCGCGCACCAGGATAAAGGTCAGCTTGCCGCGCTTCACTTTCTTGTCTTGCGCGATCAGGTCCATCAACACGTCGATGCCGGGCACGCCGCCGGGGACATCCTTGAGATATGTCGGCAGGCCGACCGCGGCAAGATGAGCGCGGGCGCGCGCCGCCTCGGCTTCGCCGATCAGGCCCCTGCGGCGGAAAAGTCGAACGCCAGCGCCGTGCCGAGCGCGACCGCCTCGCCATGCAGCAGGCGGCCGGAAAAGCCGCAGCCCGCCTCCAGCGCGTGGCCGAAAGTGTGGCCGAGATTGAGCAGCGCGCGCTCGCCGGTTTCCCGCTCGTCGCGCGCGACGATTGTCGCCTTGCATGCGGCAGCAGACCGCGATCGCGTGCTCGCGCGCGGCGGCGCCGGAGAAGACGTCCCGCCAATTCGCCTCCAGCCACGAGAAGAACGCGGCGTCGCCGAGCAGCCCGATATTTGGCGACCTCGGCATAGCCGGCGCGGAATTCGCGCGCCGGCAGCGTGTCGAGCAACGCGGTGTCGGCGACCACCAGGATCGGCTGATGGAAGGCGCCGACGAGATTCTTGCCGTGACGGGAATTGATGCCGGTCTTGCCGCCGACCGATGAATCGACCTGCGCGAGCAGCGTGGTCGGCACCTGCACGAAGTCGAGCCCGCGCCGGGCGCTGGCCGCGGCAAAGCCGGCAAGATCGCCGATGACGCCGCCGCCGAGCGCGACGACCAGATCGCCGCGCTCGATGCGGGCGGCGACGATCGCTTCGCAGACGGTCTCGAAGGTCGCGAAGCTCTTCGAGCCCTCGCCTTCCGGCACCACAATGGCGGAACTCTCGAGGCCGGCGGATTTGAGCGAAGCCTCGGCGGCGGCGAGATGGCGCTTGGCCACGTTTGCGTCGGTGACGATGGCGAGTTTAGCGCCCGGCCGCAGCGCGGCGACGCGTGCGCCCAAGCTCGCGATCGAGCCGCGGCCGATGACGATGTCGTAGGCGCGCGCGTCCAGCGCGACCGGCACGACAATCGCTTCGCTCGAACGCAACGGCGCGGTCATGACTTGGCCTCCGCGTTGCCGGCAATGCCGAGCGGTTGCGGCAGCATGGCGATGATTTCGTCGACGATGGTGTCGTGCGGATCCTCGCGCGACTGCACGACGATATCCGACAGCGCGTAGATCGGTTCGCGCAGCGGCAACAGGTCCTTGATTTTTTCCGCCAGCGGGCGGTCGCTGCGCCGTTTGGTGCGCTTGATCAGCACGTCGAATTCGGCCTTCAGCCAGACCGAGACGCCGCGTTCGCGGATCAGCGCGCGCGTGTTCGGGTCCATGACCGCGCCGCCGCCGGTCGCCAGCACCTGGGCGCCGCTCTCGAGCAGGCGCGCGATCACGCGCGCTTCGCCGGCGCGAAAATAGGGCTCGCCGTGGCGGGCGAAGATCTCCGGGATCGTCATGCCGGCGGCGACTTCGATTTCGGCGTCGGCGTCGACGAAGCCCAGGCCGAGCCGCGTGGCGAGCCTGCGCCCGACCGACGACTTGCCGGCGCCCATCATGCCGACCAGCACGATGGAACGGCGGCCGAGCGCGCGCACGATCGCCGCCTCCGGCCCGTTTTCCGCCGTCTTTTGAATGGCATTGTTAGCCATGCTAGAGTCCCGACCCGACGCCACGGTTCCATATACCAGCAATTGAGACAACCGCGTGGGCGGGTCATACCACTGGTTAAGGAAACCGGCCGTACATAAACGAAATTCGCCCGTTTGGCGCGGGCCGCGACCAGGTTTCGACCATGCCGAGTCTCTTTAGATTTCTGGTTTTTGTCGGCCTCATCGGCGGGCTCGGCTATGTCGCGGTGTTCTCGCTCGCCAATTTCGTGAAGTACCAGCCGCGCGAGATCGTGGTGACGGTCCCGTCCACTAAATTCCTCAAGAATCACTAACCCGCGAACCGCTCAGAGGCGATGGCCCGCCGGCGACAAGCATCAGACGAAGCGCTGGTCGAGTTGTTTCTCGACATGCTGGCGGCCGAGCGCGGCGCCGGCAAGAATACGCTCGATGCCTATCGCAACGACCTCGCCGATCTCGCCGCGCATTTGCGCGCCGCCGGCCGCAGCATTGCCGACGCCGACACCGGCGACTCTGCGCGGTTTCCTGAGCGCGCTCACCGAGCGCGGCTTCAAGGCCTCCTCGCTGGCGCGGCGGCTGTCGGCGGTGCGCCAGCTCTATCGTTTTCTCTACGCCGAAGGAAAACTTAAGCACGATCCGGCCGCCGTGCTGGAAGGGCCGAAACGCGGACGGAACGTTCCGAAAGTTCTTTCCATCGCCGAGGTCGACGGGCTGCTGACGCAAGCGCGCAAGGACATGGAGGACAAGACGAAGCCGCCGGCGGTGCGCCTGCGCGCGGCGCGGCTCTTGTGCCTGCTCGAAGTCGTCTACGCCACCGGCTTGCGCGTCTCCGAATTGGTGGCTTTGCCCGCTTCCGCCGCCAAGCGCGATCAACGCATGCTGGTGGTGCGCGGCAAAGGCGGCAAGGAACGGCTGGTGCCGCTCAACGCGGCGGCCAAACGCGCCATGGCCGACTATCTCGCGCTGCGCGCCGCGACCGAGCATGCCGAAGCGTCGAAATGGCTGTTCCCCTCGTTCGGCGAACAGCGGCCATCTCACCCGCCAGCATTTCGCGCGCGAATTGAAGACGCTTGGGTCAAGCCTGCGGCATCCAGCCTGCGCGCTTAAGCCCGCACGTGCTGCGCCACGCCTTTGCCAGCCATCTTCTGCATAACGGCGCCGACCTGCGCGTGGTGCAGACTTTGCTCGGCCATGCCGACATTTCCACCACGCAAATCTATACCCACGTACTGGAAGAGCGGCTGAAAGCGCTGGTGCGCGATTTGCATCCGCTGACGGACGGCTAGCAGTCGATGCCCGTAACAACCATATTAACCCGATTGCTTGACTTAAATGCCCTGTCCGCGTCACTAGGCCCTATCCCGCGTCCGAAAGCCTGATTCAATGCTAGCCGGAACCATGCGCACTTATCTCGACTTCGAAAAACCGGTGGCCGAACTGGAGGCCAAGGTCGAGGAATTGCGCGCCATGGGCGAAAGCGACAGCGCGGTCGCCGTCGGCGAGGAGATCAACCGGCTCGAGGCCAAGGCGGCGCAGGCGCTCAAGGAACTCTATGCCGATCTCACCCCCTGGCAGAAGACGCAGGTCGCGCGCCATCCGCAGCGGCCGCATTGCCTCGATTATATCGCCGGCCTGATCGGCAATTTCATACCGCTCGCCGGCGACCGCAAATTCGGCGAGGACGCGGCCATCGTCGGCGGCTTCGGCCGCTTCCGCGGCGAGAGCGTCTGCGTCATCGGCCACGAAAAGGGCTCCGACACCGAGGGGCGCATCAAGCACAATTTCGGCATGGCCAAGCCCGAAGGCTACCGCAAGGCGGTGCGGCTGATGGAAATGGCCGATCGCTTCGGCATTCCGGTGATCGCGCTGGTCGACACCGCCGGCGCCTATCCCGGCATCGGCGCGGAAGAACGCGGCCAGGCGGAGGCGATCGCGCGCTCGACCGATGCCTGCCTCGCGCTCGGCGTGCCCAATATCGCCGTCATCCTGGGCGAAGGCGGCTCGGGCGGCGCCATCGCGATTGCCACCGCCAACCGCGTGCTGATGCTCGAGCACGCCATCTATTCGGTGATCTCGCCGGAAGGCGCCGCCTCCATCCTGTGGCGCGATACCACCAAGGCGCAGGAAGCGGCCACCAACATGAAGATCACCGCGCAGGACATGGTGCGCTTCGGGGTGATCGACACCATCGTGACGGAGCCGACCGGCGGCGCGCATCGCGATCCCGCCGCCGCCATCGCCGTCACCGGCGAGGCGATCGAGAATGCGCTCGCCGAACTGCGCGGGCTCGACCGCGACGTGGTGCGCCGGCAGCGGCGCGAGAAATTCCTGGCGATGGGCCGCACGGCCGTTTGACGCGCTCGCAGCGTTGCGTTTCGGCCGACCCAGGGAGCCGAATCCGCATGGCTCTTTCGGCATTTAGCGTCGATTTACCATAGACTTACTGGCTGCCGGCAACGCGCTTGTTTGCCTTGCGGATGCCACATCTTAAGGATAACGATATCTCAATGAGGGACCGCCCCTTCGGGGAGTACCGCGTTTGAAACGACCCTTTGTCCGCGCTTTGCTTGCGTCGGCCGCGGTTGCCGCGGCGATTGCGCTTGCCGGCTGCGATGCCGACAGCATTGCGCCCACCGGTCGCGCGCAAGCCCCATTGTCGGAAAAGATGATCGCCGACATCGAGGCGAAGCACATGGACAAAGATTCGCCGATCCTCGCCCGCATCTTCAAGGAAGAAGCGGAAATGGAATTGTGGAAGAAGAACCGCGACGGCGAATATGCGCTGCTGAAGACCTATCCGATCTGCCGCTGGTCGGGCGATCTCGGCCCCAAGGTCAAGGAAGGCGATCGCCAGGCGCCCGAGGGCTTCTACACCATCACGCCCGGGCAGATGAATCCGAATTCCAATTACTACCTCGCCTTCAACACCGGCTATCCGAACGCCTTCGACCGCGCCTGGAACCGCACCGGCTCCGAGCTGATGGTGCATGGCGACTGCTCGTCGCGCGGCTGTTACGCGATGACCGATGAGCAGATGCAGGAAATCTACGCGCTGGCGCGCGAGTTGTTCTTCGGCGGGCAGAAGGAATTCCAGCTCGAGGCCTTTCCGTTCCGCATGACCGCGCTGAACATGGCCAAGCACCGCAACAATCCGAACTTCGCCTTCTGGAAGATGATCAAGGAAGGCTACGACCATTTCGAAGCCACGCATCAGGCGCCGAAGGTGGCGGTTTGCGAGAAGCGCTACGTGTTCGACCCGGTGGCGCCGGCGAATGCGAGTAGGCCGCTGACGTTCAATGCGCGCGGCAAATGCCCGGTGTTCCAGCTCGATCCGGCGATCGCCGACGCGGTGCTCGACCGCCGGCGGCAAGAGCAGTACCAGATGGCCGAATACATCGCGCGTGACGTCGCCGTGGTGCCCTCGCATCACGGCATCGACGGCGGCATGAACCCGGTGTTCGCGTCCGAGCTCGCCAGCCACAACGAATACGACAATAACGGCCGCATCTACCGGGTCGCCGGCAACAGCCAGGCGCCCGGCGCCTTGCCGCGCACGCCCAATCCGCCGGGCACCACGATTCCGCGGCCGATGACGGCAGCGGCCGCCGCACCGAGCCGCCGCCCAGCCAGCCGCTGGTGATGGCGAGCGTGCCGATGCCGCAAGCCGGCGCCGCAGGCCAAGGAAGGCGAGGCTCCGCCGCAACGCTCGACGTCGATTGCGGGTCTCTTCGGCAACCTGTTCGGCGGCTCGCCGGCCGAAGCCAAGCCCACCGAACTGGCCGACAGCGGCGCGGTCGCCCTGCGCGGCAGCAAAACCGAGATAGCGGCCAAGACGAAACGCGCTGCGGTGCGAACCGCCGCCGCGCCGGTCGTGCTGCATCCCCAGACGCACGTAGCGGCCAAGCCGAAGGCCGTGGCGACCAACGTCCCGGCGCCGGCGCCGACCCCGCAGAAACAGCAAGCCCGCAAGCAGGCGCCGCCGCCCGCACCGGAAATGCGCACCGCCTATTCGACGCCGCCGGCCAGCAACCGCGGCCTGCTGGCGGGCGCGCAGCCGGTGGTCCCGGCCGGCTCGTTCGAGGCGCGCTGGACCGCGCTGCGCTGACCGGCTCGGTTTGAGCGCCGGACGCCGGACCCCGCATGGGCGCTTACGTTTACGTCCTCGGCACCTTCAGCAATAATCGCCGCCTGACCTATGTCGGCTGGACGCTCGACGTCGCCCGCCGTCTCGCCCAGCACAATGCGGGCAAGGGTGCGCGTACGACGCGCGGGCGGCTTTGGGTGCTGCTGCATAGCGAGCGTTGCAAGAGCAAGCGCGCCGCCATGAGCCGCGAGTGGCACCTCAAGCGCGACCGCGCGTTGCGGAAAAAATTGGCGCAGAAATTGAAAGGCGAACTTACCCGATGAGCACGTTGAACGAGCCGAAGATCGATTGTCATATGCATCTCCTCGATCCGGCTCGCTTTCCTTACGGCGCCGACAACCCCTTCAAGCCGTCCGGCCATGAAGTCGCGACGCTGGCGCAATACCGGCAGGTGATGCGGACCTATGGAGTCGACCACGCGCTCATCGTGCAGCCGAATTCCGGCTACGCCGGCGACAATTCCTGCATGCTCGATGCCATCGCGCAGGGCGGCGGACGCTTCAAAGGCATCGCCGTTATCGACTTCGACGCCGACCTCGAGAGGCTGCGCGAATTGAAAGCGCAAGGCGTGCTCGGCGCGGCGTTCAATCCGACCTTCCACGGTACCGACTACTACAAGCCCTTTGCCGGCTTGATCGAAAAGCTCGCCGAGCTCGACATGTTCCTGCAGATCCAGAGCGAGCACGACCAGTTGTCGATGTTCGTGCCCTGGATCGAAGCCAACCCGGTGCGCGTGCTGATCGATCATTGCGGCCGCCCGACGCCGCATGAAGGTTTGCGGCAGCCGGGCTTCCAGGCGCTGATGCGCATCGCGCGCACTGGCCGCGTCCACGTCAAGCTGTCCGGCTACATCAAATTCGCAGAGACGCCTTATCCGTTCGAGGACTGCTGGCCGTTCGTGCGCGCCATCGTCGAGGCCTGCACGCTCGATCGCTGTATGTGGGCGTCGGATTGGCCTTTCCTGCGCGCGGCGGAACGGCAGGACTACGGCCCGCTGGCCGAACTGCCGGAATTGCTGTTCCCCGACCCGGCCGAGCGGCGCAAGCTGTTCTGGGAAACGCCGAAAAGGTTGTTCGGGTTTGGCGAGGTAGCGTCGACTTAGGTCGTCATCGCCGGGCCCGACAGCAAGACGTCAGGCGAACTTGCCGTGGCAGTGCTTGAATTTCTTGCCGGAGCCGCAGGGGCATTGCTCGTTGCGGCCGACCTTGCCCCAGCTCGCCGGGTTATTCGGATTGCGCTCGCTTTGCGCGCCATTGCCGTTGCCGGCGCCGACCAGCATGGGCGCGAGCGCCGGCGCCATTTCGTCCTCGCCGGTCGCCGGGTCGACCTTGTGCGCTTCCATATAGGGAAGCTGCTGCGAAGCTTCCTCCGCCGGCGGCTGCTGCACGATCTCCACGCGCATCAACTGCGCGGTGACCGCCTGGCGCAGATTGGACATCATCGCCTCGAACAGGCTGAAGGCCTCCGCCTTGTATTCGTTGAGCGGATCGCGCTGGCCGTAGCCGCGCAGGCCGATCACCTGGCGCAAGTGTTCCAGCATGACCAGATGCTCGCGCCAAAGATGGTCGACCGTCTGTAGCAGGATCGACTTTTCGACATAGCGCATGACGTCGGGCGTCCATTTGCGCCACCTTGCCCGCCATGTGTTCGTCGGCGCGCCGATCGATGCGCTCGAGCATTTCTTCGTCGGCGATGCCTTCTTCCTTGGCCCAGTCCTTCACCGGCAATTCGAGCGTGAGCACCTCGCGCAACGCGCTCGTCGAGGCCGTTAATGTCCCACTGCTCGGCATAGACGTTTTCCGGAATGTGCTTCTTGACCAGATCCTCGATCACCGAACGGCGCATGCCGGCGACGGTCTCGTCCACCGCCTCGTCGCGCATCAACTCGAGCCGCTCCTCGAAGATCACCTTGCGCTGGTCGTTCATCACGTCGTCGTACTTGAGCAGGTTCTTGCGGATGTCGAAGTTGCGCGCCTCGACCTTCTGCTGCGCCTTCTCGAGCGCCTTGTTGATCCACGGATGGATGATCGCCTCGTTCTCCTTGAGGCCGAGCTTCTGCAGCATGCCGTCGAGCTTGTCGGAGCCGAAGATGCGCATCAGGTCGTCTTCCAGCGACAGGAAGAACTTGGAATGGCCGGGGTCGCCCTGGCGCCCCGAACGGCCGCGCAACTGGTTGTCGATACGCCGGCTCTCGTGCCGCTCGGTGCCCAGCACGTAGAGGCCGCCGGCTTTCAGCGCCTTTTCCTTCAGCCGCGCCACCTGCTTGCGGATTTCGTCGGCGCGCGGGTCCTTGTCGCGCGCGGCCCAATCGGTGACGTCGGTGATCTCCTGGCGGATGCGCATGTCGGCATTGCCGCCGAGCTGGATGTCGGTGCCGCGGCCGGCCATGTTGGTGGCGATGGTGATGGCGCCCGGCACGCCGGCCTGGCTGACGATGTAGGCTTCCTGCTCGTGGTAGCGCGCGTTGAGGATGGCGAACACCTTGGTCTTGGTGGCGCCGTCGTCGCCGGAATAGAGCGCGGCGAAGGCATTGGGATCGGTGAAGTCGTGCGACTCCCAGCCGGCCGCGCGCAGCATGTCGGCGAGCTGCTCGGATTTTTCGATCGACGTCGTGCCGACCAGCACCGGCTGGCCGCGCAGTTTGCAGTCCTCGATCAGCGCGATGATCGAGCGGTATTTCTCCTTGTTGGTGCGATAGACCTCGTCGTCATCGTCGATGCGGATGAGCGGCATGTTGGTCGGCACTTCCAGCACTTCGAGTTTGTAGATGTCGTAAAACTCGTCGGCTTCGGTGAGCGCCGTGCCGGTCATGCCGGCGAGCTTCTCGTACATGCGGAAGTAGTTCTGGAAGGTAATCGAGGCGAGCGTCTGGTTTTCCGGCTGGATCGGCTGGTGCTCTTTCGCTTCGAGCGCCTGGTGCAGCCCTTCCGAATAGCGCCGGCCCGGCATCATGCGGCCGGTGAACTCGTCGATGATGACGACTTCGCCGTTGCGCACGATGTAATCCTTGTCGCGCTGGAACAGTTTGTGCGCGCGCAGCGCCTGATTGACGTGGTGCACGACGGAGACGTTCTCGACGTCGTAGAGCGATTGGCCCTTGAGCTCGTTGGCGGCGCGCAGCCGTTGCTCGAGCTTCTCCATGCCGGCTTCGGTCAGCGTCACCGTGCGCTGCTTCTCGTCGACCTCGTAGTCGGTCTTGTCGAGCAGCGGGATGTAGCTATCGATGGTGTTGTAGAATTCGGAGCGGTCGTCGAGCGGGCCGGAAATGATCAGCGGCGTGCGCGCCTCGTCGATCAGGATCGAGTCCACTTCGTCGACGATGGCGAAGATGTGCCCGCGCTGGACCATGTCCTCCATGCGGTACTTCATGTTGTCGCGCAGATAGTCGAAGCCGAGCTCGTTATTGGTGCCGTAGGTGACGTCGCAGTCGTAATTCTTCTTGCGCTCCTCGTCGTCGAGCCCGTGCACGATGACGCCGACAGTGAGGCCGAGGAAACCATAGATCTGCCCCATCCACTCGGCGTCGCGCTTGGCGAGATAATCGTTGACGGTGACCACGTGCACGCCGCGCCCGGAGACGGCGTTGAGATAGACCGCGAGCGTCGCCACCAGGGTCTTGCCTTCGCCGGTCTTCATCTCGGCGATCTTGCCTTCGTGCAGGATCATGCCGCCGATCAACTGCACGTCGAAATGGCGCTGGCCGATGGTGCGCTTGGCCGCCTCGCGCACGGTGGCGAAGGCCGGTACCAGGATGTCGTCGAGGGAAGCGCCCTCGGCGACCTGTTTCTTGAAATCCTCGGTGCGCGCCTTCAGCGCCTCATCGGAGAGGGCCGCCAAATCCGGCTCGAGCGCGTTGATCTCGGCCACCCGCGGCAGATAGCTGCGAATCCGCCGCTCATTGGCGGATCCGAACAGCTTGCGGGCAACGGCGCCGATCATGCGGGCTCCTTAAGTTATGGCGCGTTTAGCACGCCTCAACGGCCGGATTTTGCTTCCGGCACTCCGGAAATGCGGCACTTTTCGGGCAAATTCGACGCGAACACGCCTGCAAAGCTTAACCAGCCGAGGTTAGCCGAGAGATAGGAGGGGGTCGGATTGTTGTCAATTGGCGGCTTGCCACGGCCTTAACCTGGCAGACCCTTGCCCGCGCATGATCTTTTCCGAAAACCGGTACCCATCCCCGATCAAAGTCGAGGACATGCTTTTCGGGATCATGCGCATTCACGCGGTCGTTAGGCCGTTCAGGCGAGTCGGCCATTGCAAAGCCATGGTTGTTGGGCGACAAGTCCGCCGCCGTCCGCATGGTTGGCGGACCATTCCATTCCCAAGGATCGTGTCATGACGATTTCCCATTACGCCCGCCGGGCCGCTCTGCTTGCCGCATCTTTGGCGCTGCTGCTGGCGGCGGCGGCCGCCCCGGCCGCGGCGCAGGACAAGGACCCGGTGGTCGCCAAGGTCAACGGTATCGAGATCCACCAGAGCGACCTCGCCATCGCCGAGGAGGAGGCCGGGCAGATTCCGCCGATGTCGCCGGACGCCAAGAAGGACTATTTGGTGCAGTTCATGGCCGACACGCTCCTGGTGGCGAATTCCGCCGAGGCCAAGAAGATGGCCGACACCCCGGCATTCAAGCGCCGCATCGCCTTTGCCCGCGACAAGCTGCTGATGGGCGAGATGCTGCAATCGGTCGGCAAGGCGGCGCTCACCGACGAGGCCATGCACAAGGTCTATGACGACGCGGTCAAGCAATTGGGCACGCAGCAAGAGGTGCATGCCCGCCACATCCTGATCCGCGCCGCCGCCGGCGACGACAAAGCCAGCAAGGAAGCCGAAGACAAGATCAAGGCAATCATCGTGCGCCTGAAGAAGGGCGAGGATTTCGAGAAGCTGGCCAAGGAACTGACCGAGGACCCCTCCGGCAAGGCAAATGGCGGCGACCTCGGCTATTTCACCAAGGAGCAGATGGTGCCGGAATTCTCCGAAACCGCCTTCAAGCTGGAGAAGGGGCAGATTTCCGAGCCGGTGAAGACCCAGTTCGGCTGGCACGTGATCAAGGTCGAGGACAAGCGCGCGAAGGAGCCGCCGAAATTCGACGAGGTCAAGTCGCAGATCGAGAACTTCGTGACGCGCAAGGCGCAGGCCGAACTGGTGCAGAAGCTGCGCGCCGAAGCCAAGATCGAGAAGATGTACACGGTGGCGCCGCCGGCTGCTCCGCCCGCGCCGGAGAAGAAAGACGAGCCGGCGAAGAAGTAGACCGCGATCGCAGCTATCAATAATTATCGTCATGGCCGGGCTTGTCCCGGCCATCTCGCTTAGGTAGGCACAGTGCACCTATAAGTCGGGATCACCGGGACAAGCCCGGTGATGACAGGTCCTTGGATGACCACCGCCATCTCCCCCCTCGCCCCCAAGCACGTGCCGGACATGCCGGCGATCGCCGGCGTGCGGCTCGCCACCGCCGAAGCCGGCATCCGCTATGCCGGGCGCACCGACGTGCTGCTGGCGCTGTTCGATGCCGGCACCGCCGTTGCCGGCGTCTTCACCCAATCGAAATGCCCGTCGGCGCCGGTCGAATGGTGCCGGGCGCATCTCAAACCGGGAAAGGCCCGCGCGCTGGTGGTCAATTCCGGCAACGCCAATGCCTTCACGGGAAAAAGCGGCCGCGCCGCCACCAAGCTCACCGCCGAGATCGCCGCCAAGAGCGCGGGCTGCAAGCCGGCGGATGTGTTCTTGGCCTCGACCGGGGTGATCGGCGAGCCGCTCGATGCGGCCAAGTTCGCGCCGGTCATGGCGGGGCTGAGCCAGCGCGCGCAAGCCGGGCGACTTCCTCGCCGCGGCGAAAGCGATCATGACCACCGACACGTTTCCAAGGTGGCGACCGCGACCGCGCGCATCGGCAAGGCGACGGTGACCGTCAACGGCATCGCCAAAGGCGCCGGCATGATCGCGCCGGACATGGCGACCATGCTCTCCTTCATCTTCACCGACGCCGCCATTGCCGCGCCGGCGCTGCAGGCGCTGCTCAAGGACGGCGTCGCCGACACCTTCAACGCGGTCACCATCGACGGCGACACCTCGACCTCCGACACGCTGATGCTGTTCGCCACCGGGCAAGCGGGCCATCCGCGCATCGCGCGCGCGGGCGATGCGCGGCTGAAGGATTTCAAAAAGGCGCTGCAGGCGGTGCTGGCCGATCTGTCCGAGCAGATCGCGCGCGACGGCGAAGGCGCCCGCAAGCTGGTCGAGATCGTGGTCGAAGGCGCGGTGTCGAAAAAGTCCGCGCGGCGCATCGCGCATGTCGATCGCCAATTCGCCGCTGGTGAAGACGGCGATTGCCGGCGAGGACGCCAATTGGGGCCGCGTCGTCATGGCGGTCGGCAAAGCCGGCGAGCCGGCCAACCGCGACAAATTGTCGATCTGGTTCGGCGGCATCAGGGTGGCGCACAAAGGCGCGCGCGATCCCGGCTATGACGAGGCCGCGGTGAGCGCGGCAATGAAAAAGCCCGAAATCAGCCTGAAGGTCGCGCTTGGGCTGGGCAAAGGGCGCGACCGCGTGCTCACCTGCGATCTCACCAAGGAATACATCGCCATCAACGGCGACTACCGCTCGTAAACCAAGGGTTAACCGTCGCGGCAGGACGGGAGACCCTCTGCAATCGACTGAATGCCCCCTTAACCACGGCTGCCTATCGTCGGGATGAGGCTCGTGAACAAAGTCGTTCTTGTCGCCGCCTGCGCCCTCGTCGATGCCGACGGCCGCGTGCTCATCGCACAACGCCCCGCCGGCAAACCGATGGCCGGCTTATGGGAGTTTCCCGGCGGCAAGGTCGAGGACGGCGAAACCCCGGAGCAAAGCTTGATCCGGGAGCTGCAGGAGGAACTGGGTATCGTCGTCAATGAGGCCTGTCTCGCGCCGCTGACTTTCGCGAGCCACGCCTATCCCGACTTCCATCTCCTGATGCCGCTCTATGTCTGCCGGCGCTGGGAAGGGCAAGTCACCGCAACCGAAGGGCAGAAGCTCGCCTGGGTAAAACCGAACCGGTTGCGCGACTATGAAATGCCTCCGGCGGACGTTCCGCTGATTTCGCACCTGATGGAACTGCTGTGACAGGCCGAATGACGACAATGCAGGAGGCGCCAATGTCCGGGACCGTAACGAGAGGCCGCTTGCGCGACTTCCTGCGCGACGACGGCGGCGCCACGGCCATTGAATACGCGCTGATCGCCTCCGGCATCGCCGGCGCCATCATCGCCGTGGTCATGGCCTTGGGCACGTCTGTGACCGGCATGTATACGAGCGTTTCCACCGGCTTCAACTGACGCCCGGCGTCTCCCCGACAAAAAGCGGAAAAGCGAACGCGCGCGGGCCTGCCGCGGCGCGCGGCTTGCTATATACTGGATACTGGCGCGCAACGGCCCGGAAGAGGCCGCGCCTTGGGGAGAACGGTCATGAGCGCTTCCTCGGATAGCTTCTTCGCGCGCCAGCTCGCGACCTACGCCAGCTATCACCGCGACGAGCGCAACCGCGCGACGCATTTCATCGGCATCCCGGCGATCGTGTTTTCGATCCTGGTGCCGCTTGCGCTGGTGCGCGTCGACGGCATTTCGCTCGCCGTGCCGGTGGCGCTGCTGGCGCTGGCCGGCTGGATCGCGCTTGACCGCGTCATCGGCCTCGCCATGGTCGTGGTCATGGTGCCGATGCTGCTGGTCGCCGAATGGATCGCCGGCAACTTTTCCAGCACGACGGCGTGGATCGTGTTTGCGGTCTTCTTTGTCGGCGGCTGGGTGTTCCAACTGGTCGGCCACGTCTGGGAGGGCCGCCGCCCGGCGCTCGCCGACAATCTGTTCCAGGCTTTCATCGGCCCGATGTTCATCATGGCCGAAGTGCTGATGGCGCTCGGCCTCAAGCGGGACCTGAAAGCGGCGATCGACGGCTCGCATTAACATTTAACTTGCGCATGATCTGATCCGAAAACCGGTTCCCACTTTTCGGGATCAGCGCCGGCTTTTCCCCGGTTGGAATTTCCTTGGTGCCGAGGGCATCGGCGAGCCGCTGTCTTGGCCGAGCCGGGCCGCAGCGGCTTCTGCTGGCTCTCATGCGGCGCCCAGCCCGACAGCCAGACGATCTCGAAAGTCGCGCGCAGGCGTCCGTCGGCATCGGCGAAGCGCGCGGCATAGATTTCCGCCATGCGCATCAGGGTCGCGCGTTTGAGCGGCGTACGGCGGCGCTCGCTCAAGCTATTGGTCGCGCCCATGCGGCGCAGGTCGCGCATCAGAGTCGAAGACGGAATTGTAACGCACGGTCAGCCGGTCGCTGTCGATCACCGGCAACGCAAAGCCGGCGCGTTGCAGCAGCGCGCCCACTTCGCGCAGGTCGGCGAAGGGCGCAACGCGCGGCGAAACCCCGCCCTCGATCTCGCTTTCGGCCTGCGCGAAGGCTTCGCGCAATTCGGCAAGGCTGTCGCCGCCGATCAAGGCCGCGAGGAACAGGCCGTCGGCTTTAAGCGCGCGGCGGATCTGGATCAGCGTGCCGGGCAGGTCGTTGACAAATTGCAGCGCCAGCGCCGAGACGACCAGATTGAGCGAAGCGTCGGCGAACGGCAGCGCCTCCTCGTCGGCGGCAACGCGCAGGGCCGCGTCGCGCGGCCCGACATAAGGCGCGGCGGCAATGATCGTTCGCGACCTTGCCGCCCTCCGCCAGCACGCGGCGCAGCGCGCCGGTGGGCGTGCCGAGATCGACCGCGAGGTCGAACTGGCGCAGCACCACGCGAGAGCCGTTCGCCCAGTTCGGCGGCGACCCGGTCGATCAGGAAGGTCTCGGGCCCCAGCGCGCGGGCGCGCCGCTGCCGCGCGCGCAGCAAGTTCCGGTCGAAGATGGTCGGGTTTGACGGCATCTGTTACATTTGCAGCATGAACGAGCTTGTCTCGGCAAGTGAGGATCGGGCGCCCTCGCGGCTCGCGCAAATCCGCGGCGGACTGCGCGCCGCGCTGCGCAGCTGCGTCTTGCGCTCGACGTGGCGCTGCCGCCGCTCTGCCCGTCCTGCCGCGCGCCGCTCGGCGACGGCGTCGGCTTGTGCGCCGATTGCTGGTCGAAGCTGTCGCTGATCGAGCCGCCTTATTGCGCGCGGCTCGGCATCCCCTTCACCTACGATCCCGGCCCCGGCCTGTTGTCGATGGAGGCGATCGCCGACCCGCCGGCCTATGACCGCGCGCGCGCCGCGGTGCGCTATGACGACGTCGCCCGCGCGCTGGTGCTGTCGTTCAAATACGGCGACCGGCTCGATCTGGCGCCGATGATGGGGCAATGGATGGCGCGCGCCGGGCGCGAATTGCTCAAGGAGGCCGACGCGCTGTTGCCGGTGCCGCTGCATTGGCGGCGGCTGTGGGCGCGCCGCTTCAACCAGTCGGCGGCGCTGGCCAAAGCGATCTCCGGCATAGCCGGCGTGCCGGTGCTGCATGGCGCGCTCAAGCGCGTGCGGGCAACGCCGCAGCAGGTCGGCCTGTCGAAGAGCGAGCGGGCCGACAATGTGCAGGGCGCTTTTCGCGTGCCGGCGGAGGAAAAGCCGCATGTGACCGGCCGCCGGCTGGTGCTGATCGACGACGTGCTCACCTCCGGGGCAACCGTCGATACCTGCGCCCGCGCGCTGCTGCGGGCGGGCGCCGCCCATGTCGATGTGCTAGTCTTTGCCCGGGTTGTCGCCGCTATACGCAGTCCCATATAACCAGGGCCGGAACGACACGGTAACCTCATGCCCCCTATTGAAATCTATACCACGCGCTATTGCCCCTATTGCAACGCGGCCAAGGCGTTGCTCAATCGCAAGGGCGCCGCGTTTACCGAAATCGACCTCGACCGCGATTGGCAGCGGCGCGACGAAATGATCGAGCGCGCGCAAGGGCCGCATGACCGTACCGCAGATCTTCATCGGCGCGACCCATGTCGGCGGCTGCGACGAGCTGCACGCGCTCGAACGACGCCGGCAAGCTCGATGCGTTGCTCGCCGGCGACGAGGTCGGCGCATGAGCGCTTCCACCTTCAAAGCCGCGATGATCCAGATGCGCTCGGGCGTGACGCCCGCCGCCAATATCGACGCCGCGGTGCGCCTGATCGGCGAAGCCAAGGCTGCCGGCGCCGACTACGTGCAGACGCCGGAAATGACCAACGTCCTGGAAGCCAAGCGCGAGCGGCTGTTCGCCACCATCGTCGAGGAAGAGGCCGACACCTCGCTCGCCACGCTGCGCGAGCTTGCGCGCAAGCTCGGCATCTATGTTCACGTCGGTTCGCTGGCGATCAAGATTTCGCCCGACCGCGCCGCCAACCGCGGCTTCCTGATCGGCCCGAAGGGCGATATCGCCGCGCGCTACGACAAGATCCACATGTTCGACGTCGATCTCGAGGGCGGCGAGAGCTACCGCGAGTCGCGCACCTACCGCCCGGGCGAACTGGCGGTGCTGGCCGACCTGCCCTGGGGCCGGCTCGGCCTTACCATCTGCTACGACCTGCGTTTCCCGGCGCTCTACCGCGCGCTGGCCGAAGCCGGCGCCACCATGCTGGCGATCCCCTCCGCCTTCACGCAGAAGACCGGCGAGGCGCATTGGCACGTGCTGATGCGCGCCCGCGCCATCGAGAACGGCTCCTTCGTGTTCGCCGCCGCGCAAGGCGGCAAGCATGAGAACGGGCGCGAGACCTTCGGCCATTCGCTGATCGTCGACCCCTGGGGCCGCGTGCTGGCGGAAGGCGGCACCGAGCCGGGCGTGGTGATGGCCGAAATCGATCTGGCGGAAGTGGCGAAAGCGCGCGCGCGCATCCCCTCGCTGCAGCACGGCCGCCGCTTCGAGATCGTCGAGCCGCTTGCCGAGCCGACCCACCTGCACGTGGTCAGGGGGGCCGAATGATCCGCTACGCGCTGGTGTGCGAAAAGGGCCACGGCTTCGAAAGCTGGTTTGCGGATTCGGCGGACTTACGACAAACAGGTCAAGCGCAAGCTCGTCGCCTGCCCGCATTGCGGCTCGGCCAAGGTCGACAAAGCGATCATGGCGCCGCGGCTTGCGGGCGCCCGCAAGCGCGCGGCCCGCGCCGAAGCGCCGGCTGCCGCGACCACGCCGGAAACAACGCAAGAGAAAGGTCAAGAGAAAGCTCCCGTCGCGATGATTTCGCCGCAGGAGCAGGAACTGCGCGGCAAGCTCAAGGAGCTGCGCGCGCATCTCATCAAGAACTCCGACCATGTCGGGCCGCAATTCCCCGAGGAAGCGCGCAAGATGCATTACGGCGAGGCCGCGCACCGCTCGATCTACGGCGAGGCCTCGCCCGAGGAAGCGAAGGCCTTGGCCGAGGAAGGCATCGAATTCCACCCGCTGCCGATTTTGCCGGACGAGCGGAACTAGCCTTCTGTCGGCTGGCTAATGCGCCCAGATCAATAGCACGACGCCGAGCACGATCATGGCGATGCCGATGGCCTCGCGCGCCGTGGTCGGCTGCTTGAAGATGAATTTCGAGATGCCTTGCGCGAACAGCACCTCCACCAGCGCCAGCGTGCGCACGCTCGCCGCGGTGGCGATGGCGAAGGCGAGGAACCAGAATTGCGAGGCGAGCGCGCCCATGAAACCGGCCAGCACCGACGGCCGCCAGGCGCGGAAGATCGCGGCCAGCACGCCCGGATCGCGCACCGCCAGATAGGCCGACAGCAGGATCGACTGCAGCACCAGCCCCACCGCCAGCGTGAAGGTCGCCGCCAGCACGTAGTTGTTATGCAGTTCGAGGCTGAGAATGGCGCCGCGATAGCCGATGGCCGAGAGCCCGAACATGCCGCCGGAGACGAGCCCGATGAGCGTCGGCTTGAAGCCGCCGGCCTGCGCGGCGCCGGGCTTGAGCGACATCACCACCACGCCGGCGGTGGCAATCAGGATGGCGACGGCCAGAAGCGGCGTCACTTTGTCGCCGAGCAGCACAAAGCCGAACAGCGCGACCTGCACCGGCTCGGTCTTGATATAGGCGATGGTGACCACGAAGGAGCGGTCGTTCATCGCCTTGAGCATCAGCGCCGTGGCGGCGATCTGCGCCAGCAAGCCGTCCGCGATCCACGGCCAATAGGAAAGGCCCGGGCGCGGCACCGGCGCGCCGATCACGATCAACACGCCGGCCAGGAACAAAAGCGCGAAGGGAAAGCCGAACAGGAAACGCACATGGGTGGCGCCGACCGTGCCGAGCGTCGCGGTCAGCTCGCGCTGCATGGCGTTGCGCGCGGTCTGCGCCGCCGCGGCGATCAGCGTGAACAGAGCCCAAAGCATGACCTTGTCCCGACAACGTCATGCCCGGCCTTATGCCGGGCATCCACGTTACTTCCTTACTCAGGTATGGCGGGCTCGCGCAACTCAGGCCTGCTATGCGCCGCTAACCGGCGGCTCGTTCGGCCACCAGCATGTAGTTCACGTCGGTGTCGGACGACAATTGCCAGCGGTCGGCGAAGGGATTGAAGATGACGCCGCGTTCGCCGATGACCTGCAAGCCGCCGTTCTCGAAGGCGATCTCCAGTTCGGCCGGGGTGACGAATTTGTCCCATTGATGGGTGCCGCGCGGCAGCCAGCGCAGCACGTATTCGGCGCCGACGATGGCCAGCGCGAAGCTCTTCAGCGTGCGGTTCAAGGTCGCCGCGACCATCAGCCCGCCGGGTTTGACCATCGAGGCGCAGGTGGCAACGAACGCATTGACGTCGACGACGTGCTCGACCACTTCCATCGCCAGCACCACGTCGAAACGTTCGTCGGCGGCGGCAAGCTGCTTCCGCCGTGGTGGCGCGGTAGTCGACCGTAACGCCGTTTTCCTGCGCGTGCGCGGAGGCGACCGCGATGTTTTCCTCCGACGGATCGGCGCCCACCATCTGCGCGCCGAGCCGCGCCAACGGCTCCGACAGAATCCCGCCGCCGCAGCCGATATCGAGCATGCGCAAGCCGGCGAGACAGTCGAGCTTCTTGGCGTCGCGGCCGAAGCGCTGCGCCGCCTGGTCGCGGATGTAAGCGAGCCGCACCGGATTGAACTTGTGCAGCGCCGCCATCGGCCCGCGCGGATCCCACCAGTCGGCGCCATAGCGCGAGAAACGCTCGACCTCGGCGTCGTCGATGGAGGAGCTGCGTTTTTTCACGGCCATGGGATCAGCGCGCCGTCACGTGATTGCGCAAATCGAGCGGCGCGCCGATGTTGCGCAGCGTCTCCCAGCCTTCGCCGGTGCCGTGCACGGTGACGTCGCCGTAGTTCAACATCCGGCCGAAAATCGACTGGTCGACGTCGACGCTTTCCACTTTGTCCATGTTCATTTCGATGGTGTGCCGTTTGATGAAGCCGCGCTTGTATACGACGCGCCGGTCGGTCACGTCGATCTCCGTGGTCCAGCGCTTGAACCAGGCCGGAACGAACGCCAGCAGCGCGGCGAGCCAGAGGGCGCCGGAGGCGATCAGCCAGGGCATGCCGGCCGACCCGTCTTTGACTTGCGTGAGCGCGGCCAAAGCGAGCAACGCCAGGAAAATGGCCGGCAGATAGATCACCCAGTGAATCTTGCCCGCGTAGGCCAAGGTTTCGCCCGGTTGCAGAATTCGCTCGATATACCGCATCGTCAGCACCCGCAGAATTAACCTGAACTACGCCGGTAATGTTGCAGTCCCGGCACCCCGCCGGTATGTATACGCGCCTTTTGCGGCCGTCACATCCGGCCGCTTGTTAGCGCCTTTTGGCGCGTCCGGGAACGGCAGGTTTTCTAAAGTCATGGCTCGCCTGGTGATGAAATTTGGCGGCACGTCGGTCGCCGATCTCGACCGCATCCGCAACGTGGCGCGCCACGTCAAGCGCGAGGTCGACGCCGGCCACGACGTGGCGGTCGTGGTCTCCGCCATGGCGGGCGTCACCAACAAGCTGGTCGATTGGTGCCGGCAGGCGGCCCCGCTGCACGACGCGCGCGAATACGACGCCGTGGTGGCGACCGGCGAAGAGGTCACCGCCGGACTACTGGCGATCGTGCTGGAAGGCATGGGCGTCAATGCGCGCTCCTGGCAGGGCTGGCAATTGCCGATCCTGACCGACAACGCGCATGGCGCCGCGCGCATTATGGAGATCAACGGCGCCGAGCTGATCCGCCGCTTCAAGGAGATGAGCCAGGTCGCGGTGATCGCCGGCTTCCAGGGCCTGCACAAGGAGAGCGGCCGCATCACCACGCTCGGCCGCGGCGGCTCGGACACCTCGGCGGTGGCGGTGGCAGCCGCGATCGGCGCCGAGCGCTGCGACATCTATACCGACGTCGACGGCGTCTACACCACCGATCCGCGCGTGGTGCCGCAGGCGCACCGCCTGGACAAGATCGCCTACGAGGAAATGCTCGAGCTCGCCTCGCAGGGCGCCAAGGTCATGCAGGTGCGCTCGGTCGAGCTCGGCATGCTGCGCAACGTGCGCATCTTCGTGCGCTCCAGTTTCGAAAAGCCGGAGGACATCGATCCGGCCAAGCCGCCGTCCGGCACACTCATTTGCGACGAGGGAGACATCGTGGAACAGCAAGTCGTCACCGGGATCGCCTTTTCCAAGGACGAGGCGCAAATCTCCATCCGCCGCGTGCAGGACAAGCCGGGCGTCGCCGCCGCGATCTTCGGCCCGCTCGCCGACGCCAGCATCAATGTCGACATGATCGTGCAGAACGTCTCCGCCGACGGCGCCACCACCGACCTGACCTTCACCGTGCCCTCGGCCGACTACGAGCGCGCGCGCGTCACGCTGGAAAAGGCCAAGGGCCAGATCGGCTACGAGCGGCTGGACGGGGCGACCGACGTCGCCAAAGTGTCGGTGATCGGCATCGGCATGCGCAGCCATGCCGGTGTCGCGGCAAGCGCGTTCAAGGCGCTGGCCGAGCAACAAGATCAACATCCTCGCCATCACCACCTCGGAGATCAAATTCTCGGTGCTGATCAACGCCGCGCAGACCGACCAGGCGGTGCGCACGCTGCATACGCTGTACGGGCTGGACAAATAGGCCGCGTCAGCCTGCGCCGGCGCCACATTTGGCGGGCACCAAGATCGATGCGGAAAGCCGAAAAGAACAATGTGGAGGGAACTGAGCCCATGCGTGTGGTCGCGCTCGAAGAGCATTTCACGGTCCCGGCCTTGGTCCAGCGTATCGACAAGGCCGCCATCAGCGCCCGCGGGTTCCGGCCGCGCAAGCCGCCAGTCGGCCGGCCGAATCCGAGCGATCTTTTGCCCGAGATCGGCGAGCAGCGCATCAAGTCGATGGACGAGGCCGGCATCACGATGCAGGTGCTGTCGAACACCGGCCCCGGCCCCGATCTGGTGCCCGGCCCGAACGGCGTCGCCATCGCGCGCGAGATGAACGACCATCTGGCGGCGGCAGTCGCCCGCCATCCCGACCGCTTCGCCGGTTTCGCCGTGCTGCCGATGCAAAGCCCGGACGCTTGCGCCGCCGAGCTGGTGCGCTCGGTCAAGGAACTGGGCTTTCTGGGCGCGCTGATCAACGGCACGACCGACGGCCGCTTTCTCGATCACCCGAGCTATGACGGCGTGCTGGCGGCAGCCGTGGAACTCGACGTGCCGATCTACATCCATCCGCACATGGCGCCGGAGGCGGTGCGGCAGGCCTATTATTCGGGCCTGGAACCGGGCGCGGCGCGCGTGCTGGAATCCGCCGGCTGGGGCTGGCATTCGGAGACGGCCATTCACCTGCTGCGCATGGTGGTGTCAGGCGCCCTCGACCGGCATCCCAAGCTCAAGATCATCATCGGCCACATGGGCGAAATGCTGCCGGTGATGCTGGACCGCATCGACGCGGTATTCGCGCAGGACATCGACCACCTGAAGCGGCCGATCAGCCGCGCGATCCACGATCAAGTTTGGATCACGACCAGCGGCATCTTCAGCCAGCCGCCGTTCGTTGCCGCGCTGCAGACCTTCGGCATCGACCGCATCATGTTCTCGATCGACTACCCCTATGCGCCCAATATGAAGGGCCGCGCTTTCCTCAACGGCGCCGCACTGTCACCGGCCGACATGGCCAAGCTCACGCACGGCAATGCGGACGCGCTGCTGAAGTTGAAGCGCTGAACCGGCGCATTCGGCCCGGCCCGGCAGCTCCGTCCGCTGCATTGCAGCGCATTTCCGGCTCATCAACCGGGTTCGCCGGTTTGGCTTGCCCCTTGCATGGGCCATTGGCTATAGCCTGACCCATAGCGGCCGGGGACATGAGTCTCGCGGTCGTTATTCGTACAAAGTTGGGCCGTAAACGGGCCGTGGCCGGTGCCGCGGCCGTACAGGGACTTCAATAATGCGTGGCGCGCTGGGCGGTCCGCGCGTGCTGTTACGCCGGCTTCGCGAAGTGATGGCGGAGCCGGTCAGCGCGCAGGAACGCCTCGACAAGGTGGTGGTGCTGATCGCCGCCAACATGGTGGCCGAGGTGTGCTCTGTCTACGTCTTGCGCGTAGACGGAACGCTCGAGCTATACGCCACCGAGGGCTTGAAGCGCGAAGCGGTGCACGAAACCGTGATGAAGGTCGACGAGGGCCTGGTCGGCCTGGTGGCGAGCGAGGCCAATCCGATCAACCTGTCGGACGCGCAGGCGCATCCGGCCTTCTCCTTCCGCCCGGAAACCGGCGAAGAAATCTACCACTCCTTCCTCGGCGTGCCGGTGCTGCGCGCCGGCAATACGCTCGGCGTGCTGGTGGTGCAGAACCGCGCGCGGCGCACCTACACGGAAGAGGAAGAAGAGGCGCTGCAGACCACGGCGATGGTGCTCGCCGAGCTGATCGCCTCGGGCGAACTGTCCTCGATCGCGCGCCCCGGCGCCGAGCCGATCGCCCGTCATGCGCTCAATATTTCGGGCGCCGCGCTCTCCGACGGCATCGCGCTCGGCCACGTGGTGCTGCACGAGCCGCGCGTGGTCATCACCAATGTCATCGCCGACGACGTGCCGCGCGAGCTCAAGCGGCTGGACGCGGCCATCGCCACCTTCCGCGCCGATCTCGACCGCCTGCTCGAGCACGGCGATGTCGCCGACGGCGGCGAGCATCGCGAGGTGCTCGAGGCCTACCGCATGTTCGGCTACGACCAGGGCTGGCTGCACAAGATGCGCGAGGCGGTGATGACCGGCCTCACCGCCGAAGCCGGCGTCGAGCGCGTGCAGTCGGACACCCGCGCGCGCATGCTGCGCGCCTCCGATCCCTATCTGCGCGACCGCCTGCACGATCTCGACGATCTCGCCAACCGGCTGATGCGCGTGCTCATGGGGCAGGATCACGCGCCGTCGCGCGAGCAACTGCCGGAGAACGCCATCCTGGTGGCGCGCTCGATGGGGCCGGCGGCGCTGCTCGACTACGACCGCAAAAGGCTGCGCGGCCTGGTGCTGGAGGAAGGCGGGCCGACCTCGCATGTCTCGATTGTGGCGCGCGCGCTCGGCATTCCGGCGGTCGGCGAGATCGCCAACGCCACCGGCCTGGTCGAGCAAGGCGATGCCATCATCGTCGACGGCACCACCGGCGACGTGCGCATGCGGCCGCCGCCGGACGTGGAAAACGCCTATGGCGAGCGGGTCAAATTGCGCGCCCGCCGGCAGGCGCAATACCGCGCGCTGCGCGACAAGCCTTGCGTCACCAAGGACGGCTGCCAGATCTCGCTGATGATCAATGCCGGCCTCGCCCTCGACATGCCGCATCTCGAGGAGACCGGCGCGGCCGGCATCGGCCTGTTCCGCACCGAACTGCAGTTCATGGTCGCCGACACGCTGCCGCGCACCGGCGAGCAGCTCACGCTCTACCGCACCGTGCTCGACGCCGCCGGAAAACGGCCGGTCACCTTCCGCACCCTCGATATCGGCGGCGACAAGGTGCTGCCCTATCTGCGCAATGTCGAGGAGGAAAATCCGGCGCTCGGCTGGCGCGCCATCCGCCTCGGCCTCGACCGGCCCGGGCTGTTGCGCAGCCAAGTGCGTGCACTTGCTGCGCGCGGCCGGCGGGCGCGAATTGCGCGTCATGTTCCCGATGATCGCCACGGTGGAAGAATTCGACAAAGCCAAGGCGCTGGTCGAGATCGAGCTGACCCATTTGCGCCGCCACGGCCATGCGCTGCCCGAGCGGGTGCAGATCGGCACCATGCTGGAAGTGCCGGCGCTGTTGTTCCAGCTCGACGAATTGCTCGAACGGGTGGATTTCCTTTCGGTCGGCTCCAACGACCTGATGCAGTTCCTCTATGCCGCCGACCGCGGCAATGCGCGGGTGTCGGAACGCTTCGATCCGCTGTCGACGCCGGTGATGCGCGCGCTGAAGGACATCGTCGACAAGGCGCGCAAGCACGGCAAGCCGGTGGCGTTGTGCGGCGAACTCGCCTCGCGGCCGATCGGCGCGCTGGCGCTGGCGATTCTCGGCTACCGCTCGCTGTCGCTGTCGCCCTCGGCGATCGGCCCGGTCAAGGCGCTGCTGATCGATCTCGACTGCCGCAAGGCGGAGGCCGCCATCCTGCCGTTCCTCGACCAGCCGGTCGGCAGCGTGTCGATCCGCAACAAGCTCGAGGGCTTCGCGGCGGCGGAGGGGCTGCAGCTTTGATCGCGCTGCCGCAACACAGGCTCGACGCCCTGCTCGCCCGCCATGAACTGGTGGAGCGCGAACTGGCGACCAATCTGGGTCGTGATGAATACGTCAAGCTATCGCGCGAATTCTCCGACCTCGGTCCGGTGATCGAAGCGATCAAGGCCTATCGCGCCGTCACCGCCGAGATCGCCGACCTCGACGCGCTCGCCGCGGATCCTGCGACCGACGCCGAAATGCGCAAAATGGCGGAGGCCGAGAAGCCGGCGCTGCAGGCGCGCCGCGATCGGCTCGAACGGCAATTGCAGTTGGCGCTGATTCCGAAAGACGCGATGGACGACCACGACGCCATCCTGGAAATCCGCGCCGGCACCGGCGGCGACGAGGCCGCGCTGTTCGCCGGCGACCTGTTCCGCATGTACGAGCGCTACGCCGCCAAGCAGGGCTGGAAGACGGAAGTGCTGTCGATCAGCGAAGGCAGCAAAGGCGGCTTCAAGGAAATCGTCGCCGAGGTGCATGGCCGCGGCGTGTTCGCCAAGCTCAAATTCGAATCCGGCGTGCACCGCGTGCAGCGCGTGCCCGACACCGAGGCCTCCGGCCGCATCCACACCTCGGCCGCCACCGTCGCGGTGCTGCCCGAGGTGGAAGACGTCGACATCGACATCGACGAGAAGGACCTCAAGATCGACACCATGCGCGCGCAAGGCGCCGGCGGCCAGCACGTCAACAAGACCGAATCCGCCATCCGCATCACGCATCTGCCGAGTGGAATTATCGTTTTTGTGCAGGAGGAACGCTCGCAGCATAAGAACAAGGCCAAGGCGCTGGCTTACCTGCGCACCAAGCTGTACGACCAGCAGCGCTCGAAACTCGACGCCGAACGCGCGGCCGAGCGGCGCGGCCAGATCGGCTCGGGCGACCGTTCCGAGCGCATCCGCACCTATAATTTTCCGCAAGGCCGCGTCACCGATCACCGCATCAATCTGACGCTGCACAAGCTGCCGCAGGTCATGGAAGGCGAGGCGCTCAACGAGGTCATCGATGCGCTGGTGACCGAGCATCAGGCCGAGCTGTTGGCCGCCGAGGGCGCGACGTGACGCTGGTTGCAACGCACAGCATCGCCACGGCGCGGCGCGCGCTGGCCGAGCAATTCCGCGCCGCGGGCATCGATTCGGCGGAAACCGACGCGCGGCTGTTGCTGGCGCACGCGCTTCGAATAGACCGCGCCGAGCTGATTGCCAACGGCGAGCGCGCGCTCACGCCGGACGAGAGCAAGGCGATCGAGGCGCTGGCCGAGCGGCGGCGGCGGCGCGAGCCGGTGGCGCGTATATTCGGCGTCAAGGAATTCTGGAATCTCAATCTGCTGGTGAGCCCGGCCGTCTTGCTGCCGCGGCCGGAAACCGAAACCGTGGTCGAAGCCGCGCTCGATGCCGTCGTGCGCGCCGGCTTGCGCATGGAGCGACTGCGCATCCTCGACATCGGCACCGGCTCGGGCGCGCTGCTGCTGGCGCTGCTCGGCGAACTGCCCAACGCGGTGGGCGTCGGCACCGATATCAGCGCGGCTGCCTTGGCGGTCGCGCGCGCCAATGCCGAACGCCAGCGCATCTTGCCGGCCGCGCGACTTTCGTCGCCTGCGATATGGCGGCGGGCGTGCAGGGCCCGTTCGATCTCGATCGTCTCCAACCCGCCTTATGTGGCACGCGGGGAAATTGCATCGCTGGCGCCGGAGGTGCGCGACTACGACCCGGCGCTGGCGCTCGACGGCGGCGCCGACGGCCTTGACGGTTACCGCGCCATCGCCGCCGGCGTCCCGGCACTGCTCGCGCCCGGCGGTCGCCTGATCGTGGAACTGGGCGCCGGCCAGGAAGCGCCGGTGCGCGCGCTGTTTACCAATGCCGGATTGGCGGTCGGCGCCGCGCGCGACGATTTGGCCGGAATTGCGCGCGCGCTTGCGCGCTACCCGCGCGCCATAACCATGTCGCAATTCGGGCTGGCGAAAACCGCAGGTCTCCGATGCAGGCGAAAAATAGCACTTGGAATGGGCCGCGGAAACGACTAGGTTCCCTGGCAACGGAATCGACCCGTGAGGGTTGCGCCGCCTGGAACCCCGGAGCAACGGCTCTGTGTGGCGGCGGCGCAAGACCGATGACGAACAGCCGGCTTTAAAGAAGGCGGCAAGCGAAATCGCCAGGACGGGTTCGAACGCTTCACCGGTTGGGCGCATCAGATTTTTGAGCTTGACGATGCGCGTAACGAGAGGTTGGCAACGCCGCGATAGGATCGCGGCTATGGGGTTGCTGCAGCTATCGCGATAAAGATCGCCAATGTTCGAGCATCCGCGCGGGAATCCGGCGCCGGCCGTGGCCGCGCAGCGCGATGCGTGTGGACGTGAGACTAAGGTGGACTTGCAGGTTCGTGTAACGGTTGGCGGCGCGTGCCGCTGTGAAGCAAAAGGTCAGCGAATAGGCAGATGATGAGAAATGGTCAGAAGCGCATGCGGGGTCGCAACAACAACAACAACCACCGCAAAAGCCAAAATCCGCTGACGCGGGTCTATGAGTTGAACGGGCCCGACGTGAAGATCCGCGGCACCGCCTCGCATATCGCGGAGAAATACATCCAGCTCGCGCGCGATTCGCAGAGCTCGGGCGATCCGGTGGCGGCGGAAAACTACTACCAGCACGCCGAGCATTATTTCCGCCTGATCGCCGTCGCGCAGGAACAGTTCCGCCAACAGAACCCCTATTACAATGCCCAGCCGCAAGTCGGCCAAAGCGGCGCGCAAGGCGCCGCCGACGACAATTACGACGACGACGGCGACGACGGCCAGCCTTTCATGGGCCAGAACGAGCCGGGCTTTACGGCGCAACCGCCAGCACCGCAGGCACAGCCTTATCTGCCGCGCGATGCGCAGCCGTTCCCGCCGCGCGATCAGCAGCAACATCGTCCCCAGCAGCAGCCGCAGCAGCAGCCTAATGCGCCGCAGCCGAACCTGGGTGGCAATGTCGCCGACCCGAATGCGTTGCCGGCTTTCATCACCGGCGGCGGCGGCCAGCCGCAGCCGAATGCCGCGCCGAACGCCGAACCAGGGCTACGGACAAAACGGCCACGAGCAGGGCGACCGTCCCGACCGTTTCGGGCACCGCCGGCGGCGCCGGCACCGCGGCGGCTATCGCGGCGACCGGCCGGATAATTTCGGCAACACGCAGGGCGCGGCCCCGGTGCCGGGCGACGGCGGCGGCGATCAGCAGCCGGAATAAACCGACTCCGTCCGAATCTGACGCGCTGATCGTGCCCGGCTGACGGCGCCAGCGCCGGTTCGAGCGCCGGCACCAGGCTGCGCTTGACGCGGCGCGCCGGGATCGCGCGGTAGACCTGCTTGGTCGCTTCCACCATGTGCACGCCGGCGAACGGCGCCGACAGCGTCGCGCCGGTGCGCTCCCAGGCGACCGCCGAACGCAGGAACCAGCCGCGCGCGACCGGCGGAACGTAGAGCGCCTCGCGCCAGCCGGTCGGCGTGAACCAGGTCTCGCGCAAAAGCTGGTTGATCTGCGAGCGCGAATAGGGCCGGCCGTGCCCGAACGGCGTCGTGTCCATGCGCGCCCACAGGCCACGCCGGTTCGGCACCACCACCAGGAGCCGCCCGCCCGCGGCCATGACGCGCCAGGCTTCGCGCAACAGCGCGGCCGGGTCGTTCGTCATCTCCAGGGCATGCACCAGCAGCACGCGGTCGACCGCATTGTCGGGCAGCGGCAGTTCGTTCTCGTCGACCAGCGCCGACAAAGCCGGCCGCGAGGTCGGCCATTTCACCACGCCCTGCCCGGCCGGCATGAAGGCGAGGCAGCGCTCGGCCTCCTCGCGGAACAGGCCGAGATAGGGCGTCGCATAGCCGACGCCGAGCACGCGCTGTCCGGCGGCATCCTTCCACAGGGCGCGGATGCCGCGGCCGACAAAGCGGCGGGCCACCACGCCCAGGCGCTGGCCGTAGAAATTGCGCAGGTCCACGACGTCAATCGACATGGCCCGAAACTATCATGAAATGCCGGGCGGCACCGCCCGGCCGGCAACGCGAGGGGTGCGAGTTCTTTCCTCCCCGTGCTACGGTTAACGCCACACGCCCAGCGACGAGGTCAGCCATGCCCGCGGAAACCCGCCTGTTTCTATGCCTGAAGGACAATTACGGGGTGCTGCTGCATGACTCGGAAAGCGGCGCCACCGCCTCCATCGACGCGCCGGAGGCGGCGCCGATCGAGGAAGCGCTCAAGGCCACCGGCTGGAAGCTCACCGATATCCTGGTCACCCATCATCACGCCGACCACACCGCCGGCATCGCGGCGCTGAAGGAAAAATACAAATGCCGCGTGGTGGCGCCGGCGGCGGAAGCCGACTAGATCCCGGCGGTCGATCAGACCGTGCGCGAGGGCGACAAGGTGTCGGTGGGGAAGCTGCAGGGCAGCGTGATCGAAACGCCCGGCCACACCAATGGCCACATCGCTTATTGGTTCCACGCCGACAAGCTCGCCTTCGTCGGCGACACGCTGTTCTCCATCGGCTGCGGCCGCGTCATCGAGGGCACGCCCGGCATGATGTGGCGCTCGCTGCTGAAATTGCGCGATCTGCCCAACGACACCGAGATCTATTGCGGCCACGAATACACCGCCGCCAACATCAAATTTGCGCTCACCATCGACCGCGACAATCCAGTGCTGGATGCGCGCGCCGCGCAAGTCGAACGGCTGATTGCGGAAGGCGAACCGACCATCCCGGTCACCATCGGCGACGAGAAACTGGCCAATCCATTCCTGCGCGCCGATGTTCCCGACCTCGCGGTCGATATCGGCATGGCCGGCAAGGAGGCCTCGCAGGTGTTCGCCGAGATCAGGGCGAGAAAGAACAAGTTCTAGGTTCCGATCGGTCACGCAGCCGGAGTAACGTCGAAACCGAGCAAATAGAACGTGAGCGTCACCCGCGTCCCGCGTCCGTTGTTGCCGGCAAAGAAACGCAGCTCTCCGCCGATCTCCCTGACCAGCGCTTGCACAATCTGCATTCCCAGGCCTTTGCTGTCCGCCGGATCGAACCCATCTGGCAATCCAGGCCCGTCATCCACCACCGATATTGAATGAGCGACCGGCGTTATCGATTCGAAACGGACGGTGATGTCGGATTTAGCGTGCTTTACCGAATTGGTAATCAGCTCGTTTACGATGAGACTAAGCGGCAGGGCGAGCGTCGTGGGGATCTCGCAATTCGGGCTGTGGACGGCGATGGTCTTATTGAATTGATCGTGAAAAAGCAGGTCCGTAAGATCGTCGCATAGTTCCTGTAGATGGCGCTTAATTTCCACCTTGTCTCGATAATCGACGAGCTGCAGCCGGCGATGCACACGCCCGAACGCAGAGATGCGCGCTGCGGCGATATTCAATTGCTTGGCCGCGGGTGCCGATGCGGTACGGCACTGCAGCAACAACGCGCTGACGATCAACTGAAGGCCATTGAAAAGCCGATGCTCGAATTCCGACGAACGCGCACGTTGCGCGTCCAATAATTCTTTGTTCTGCTTTCGTAAGGCCTGCTCGCGCGCAAGCGCCGCCTGCCACTTAACGGCTATCGCGTGATGTTGCTTCTCGGGGAATGAACGACGCAGTATTGACTCAGACTCGGTTACGGGTTTTGCGTGACCCATGGTCGTGGTCCTCGGTCTGATTGCTACCGCTATGTGTTCACCTCTCGAATCAACGTGGCGATTCGGCAGACAATTTTTCGACGGGTACGAGAATCCCGACTGTACAAAAGTGCGCACCATCGCTCAAAATTTTTGGTCAGCGATGCCGCGAAAGGTATCTGGTGGTGTTATCGGCCTTATCGCGATACCATCGTCGCCGCTGACTGATATTTTATTGCGGCTTGACCGCGCGCAACAACAAAGGTCCGGCGTCACCGATGCCCGCTCCCACCGCCGCCGATATCATCGCCAAGCTCGATCTCAAGCCGCATCCGGAAGGCGGCCATTATCGCGAGACCTTTCGCGATCCGCGCGTGATCGACGGGCGCGCCGCTTCCACCTCGATCTATTTCCTGCTCAAGCGCGGCGAGCGCGCGCACTGGCACCGCATCGACGCGGTCGAGATCTGGCACTATTACGCCGGCGCTCCGCTCAAGCTCGAAGTGGTCGACGGCGCCAAGGAGGAGATCGTGCGGCTCGGCGCCGACGTGCACGCCGGCGAGGTGCCGCAGTTCACCGTGCCGGCGCGCGCCTGGCAGGCGGCGGAAAGCCTCGGCGACTGGACGCTCACCGGCTGCACGGTGGCGCCCGGTTTTTCCTTCGACGGCTTCGAACTGGCGCCGAATGGAATCGGTCGCCGCGCTAACGGTCAGGCGAAATACTGCCCGCCGTTGGCTGAGATGGTCGAGCCGGTGATCAGGCCGGCGTCGTCGGCGGCCAGGAACACGACGCAGCGCGCGATCTCTTCCGGCTCGCCCAGGCGGCCGATCGGGATCAGCGGCAGGATCGACTTCTCCAGCACCTCCTTCGGCACCGCCTGCACCATTTCGGTGTTGATGTAGCCGGGGCAGATCGCGTTCACCGTGATGCCGGCGCGCGCGCCTTCCTGCGCCAGCGCCTTGGTGAAGCCGAGCTCGCCGGCCTTGGCGGCGGAATAGTTCGTCTGCCCGGCCTGGCCTTTCTGGCCGTTGATCGAGGAGATGTTGATGACGCGGCCGAACTTGCGCTCGCGCATGCCTTCCCAGACCTGACGCGTCATATTGAACAGCGAGCCGAGATTGGTGTTGATCACCGCGGTCCACTGATCGGGCTTCATGCGGTGGAACATGGAGTCGCGCGTGATGCCGGCATTGTTGACCAGCACTTCGACCGCGCCGACCTCGGCCGCGACCTTGGCGAGACCTTCGGTGCAAGCTTCGAAGGACGACACATCCCACTTGAACACCGGGATGCCGGTTTCCGCCTTGAACTTCGCCGCCGCTTCGTCGTTGCCATGATAGACGGCGGCGACCTTGTAGCCGGCGGCTTTCAACGCTTTCGCGATGGCGGCCCCGATCCCGCGGGTGCCGCCGGTAACCAATGCAACGCGCGCCATGATGTCTTCCTCCCCGGATTTTTTTGCCGGCGGCGCCCACTCTTGTGGCGGACGTCCGCGGCTTGTTCACGACAGCTTAAAGACGTTCATGGCGAGCGCAACTCGGACCTGTCCGAGTTGCGCAAAATAATTAAAAGCCGCATGTCGGGTATACCCGACATGCGGTCACAAGGCCGGGCATGACGTAAATTATAGGTAGTATTGGGTTATCGCCTATTACTGGTTCGCCTGATGCGTGTCCGCGCGGCTCAACGCTCCACGCCCCATTTTTCCCGGTGCGTCTTCGCTACCGCTCGACGCACATGGCGATGCCCATTCCGCCGCCGATGCAGAGCGTGGCAAGGCCCTTCTTGGCGTCGCGTTTCTGCATCTCGTACAGCAGCGTCGTGAGAATGCGCGCGCCGGAGGCGCCGATCGGATGGCCGATGGCGATGGCGCCGCCATTGACGTTGACCTTGGAGGTATCCCAGCCGAGGTCCTTGTTGACCGCGCAAGCCTGCGCCGCGAAGGCCTCGTTGGCCTCGATCAGATCGAGGTCCTCCTTCTTCCAGCCGGCCTTCTTGAGCGCGGCGCGCGAGGCCGGGATCGGCCCGGTGCCCATGATCGCGGGATCGACGCCGGCATGCGCCCAGGAGACGATGCGCGCGAGCGGCGTCTTGCCGCGTTTGGCGGCCTCCGCCGCCGTCATCAGCACCACGGCGGCAGCGCCGTCATTGATGCCCGAAGCACTGCCCGCGGTGACCGTGCCGTCCTTTTCGAAGGCCGGACGCAGCTTGGAAAGACCTTCGAGCGTGACGCCCTGCTTGGGATATTCGTCGGCGCTGACCACCAGATCGCCTTTGCGCGACTTGATGGTGACCGGAACGATCTCGTCCTTGAACTTGCCGGCCTTCATCGCGGCTTCCGCCTTGTTCTGCGAGGCGACGGCGAATTCGTCCTGCATCTGGCGGGTGATCTGGTACTGTTTGGCGACGTTCTCGGCGGTGTTGCCCATGTGGTAACCGTTGAAGACATCCCACAGCCCGTCCTTGATCATGGTGTCGACCATTTCGAAGGCGCCCATCTTCACGCCCTGGCGCAGATGCTGCGCATGCGGCGCCATGCTCATCAACTCCTGGCCGCCCGCCACCACGATGTCGGCATCGCCATTGGCGATCTGCTGCATGCCGAGCGCCACCGTGCGCAGGCCCGAACCGCATAGCTGGTTCACGCCCCAGGCGGGGCTTTCGACCGGAATGCCGGCCGCGATCGAGGCCTGCCGCGCCGGATTCTGGCCCTGACCGGCGGTCAGGATCTGCCCCATGATGACTTCGTTGACCTGGGCGGGTTCGACGCCGGCCCGCTCCATCGCGGCCATGATCGCGGCTTTGCCGAGTTCATGGGCGGGCAGATTGGCGAATGCCCCGTTAAACGAGCCGACCGGCGTGCGGGCGGCGCTGACAATGACGATATCGTCCCTCATCCGAAACTCCTTTTGGCAGGCGGTTGCGCGGCAGGGCCATCTGGCGCTGCCGCATCCTCGGCAGCCCGGGCAGACCTGTCAACAACGGGCCTTTGAAAGATACCAGCTAGAAATGGTGGTTTCTTGACCTTTCGCAAGGATTGCCGCACTGCCCACTCAATCTTCCGCGCCGCCACAAAACGGTGGCCCGGGCAGGCCGAAACCGAGTATGCTCAAGGTCTAGGCAGGGGCAGCGGGACCAAATGACAGAAGAAAAAGAACCGATCACGATCAAGAAATACGCCAACCGGCGGCTCTACAACACCGGGACCAGCGCCTATGTGACGCTCGAGGACCTCGCCACCATGGTCAAGGCCGGCGAGAATTTCGTCGTGTTCGACGCCAAAACCGGCGAGGACATCACCCGCTCGGTGCTGGCGCAGATCATTTTCGAGCAGGAGAACAAAGAAGGGCAGAGCCTGCTGCCGATCGCTTTCCTGCGCCAATTGATCCGTTTCTACGGCGACAGCATGCAGATGCTGGTGCCGCGCTTCCTCGAGCAATCGATGTCGTCGCTCACCAACCAGCAGGGCAAACTACGCGAGCAGATGGCGCAGGCCTTCGGCGGCGTCGGCTTCGGCCCGCTGGAGGATCAGGTGCGGCGGAACATGGAAATGTTCGAAAAGACCTTCGCCATGTTCGCGCCCTTCGCGCCCGGCCAGGCCAAGCCCGCGGCCGACAAGCCGCAAGGCGGCGGCGGCGAAATGGACGAGCTCAAGCGCCAGCTCGACGAGTTGCAGAAGCGGCTCGATAAGATCGGCAATAAGGAATAGCGGCGCTGTCGTCCCCGCCTCGGCGGGAACGATAAGACGCTAAGCGCTCGCGGCCTGTCCGCCCGCCCACGGCCGCGCGTCGGTGGCCAGCCCAATCAGCGCGCCCTGCAGGAAATCGCAGCCCCACTCCGCCAACTGCTTTGCCGCCGCCTCGTCCTGCACCCATTCGGCGACGGTCTTGAGGCCGAGCCGGCGCGACAGATCGATCAGCGTGTGCACGAAGGCGCGGTCGTCCTCGGACTTCAACATGTTCTGCACGAAGGCGCCGTCGATCTTCACGATATCGACGCCGAGCTTGCGCAAATTGCGGAACGAGGTGTTGCCGGCGCCGAAATCGTCGATGGCGATGCGGCAGCCGAGATCCTTGACCCGGGTGACGAAGCCGCGCGCGTCGTCGATGTCGTGGATCGCCGCGGTTTCGGTGATCTCGATGATCAGCCGGGCGGCGGCGCTGGAATTGGCGCGCAGCAGCGCGCCCAACCCCGACCACCAGTCGGGATCGACGGTTGAAGCCGGCGAGACGTTGACGCTGGCATGCAGATCGGGCGCGGCGGCCAATTCGCCGACCACCAGCTCGAGCACGCGATAGTCGAGCATGCGCATCAGCCCGACCCGCTCGGCCACCGGGATGATCTCGTTGGCGTGGGCAATGCGGCCGTCGGAACGGTGCACGCGCATCAGGCATTCGTAGAAGGCGACCTTGCGGCTTTTCGTCTCGACCACCGGCTCGAAGGCGAGCGCGATGCGCCGTTCGTTGAGCGCGGCGACGATCTCGTCGGTGGCGCGCACGCTGTCGCGGCGCAGCGCGTCGCGCTCCACGTTCGGCCGATAGGGCGCGAACGAGCCGTGCCGCTTGGCGCGCGCGGCGTGCAGCGCGTCCTGCGCGCGGCTCAGGATTTCCGGCACGGTGCGGGCGTGGCGCGGCGCGGTGATGCCGCCGATGGTCACCGTCACCGCCACCGGGCCGGCGGTTGTCGGAATAGTTTCGTCGCGCACGCCGGTGAGCAGCCGGTCGGCGGCGACCGCCAATTCGTCGGGCGTGCAACTGGTCAGGATGACGCCGAATTTGTTGCCGGAGAAGCGGCCGAGAAAATCCTTGCCGCGCAGGCGCGCGCGGATGCGCTTGGCGACCTGCGCGATCACGTCCTCGGCGATATCGAAGCCATAGGCTTCGTTGAGGTGGGCGAGGTGGTCGATGGCGACCAGCAGGAAGCCGACCGAATGGCGGAAGCGCAGCGCCTCGTCCAGTTTGGCGCCGAGCACCTCGGTCAGGTGCCCGCGATTCATTTCGCCGGTGAGCGGATCGAACTTCGCCAGCTTTAGCAGCGCGCGTTCGCGCTCGTGCCGCGCGTCGATCGCGCGCACGACGCCGATGCGCGCGCACCGGCTTGCCGTCGCCGCCGGCGAACCAGCGGCCGGTGTCCTCCAGCCAGACGGTCTCGCCGCTGTCGCGCCGGAAACCGTATTGCACCTGATAAGAAATGCCGCCGCCGGTGTCGCCCTGGCTCGCATGCATGATCGCGTCGTGCCGGCTCTGCCCCTCCTCGGCCTCGACGCGCTGGGCGAAGCCGCGCCCGCTGGCGATTGCTGCGGGATCGGCAACGCCGAGCACGGCAAGCGGCATGGCCGCTCCAGACCAAAGCGTCGGTGTCGAGCCGCCATTCGTAGGCGACGTCGCCGATCGCGCTGAGAACTTCCGCGGCATCCGGGGCGCCGGCGGGTTGTTCTTTTCGGGTCACGCTCGCCCCTTTTTGGGAACGCCACGCCGCGCCGGGCGTTGACGGGAAGATGGATGCCGGGCCGAAGCTACGGACAAAGCATAAATAATTCGAAAAACTTGGCGGAACTTAGCCGATTGACCGGCTTCGGCGCCGGTTCGGACAACGGCACGGCACTTGCCAATAACAGGATGGACAGAGCGCACTTGTCCCAAAATGAGACAGTCGATGCGGCTTGGCGAGATCAGCGAAAGCGGCGACCCGGCAGACCGGCCCGATGCCGGTCGGCGCCGAAGCCGCGACCGCTGAGCCGGCCGACAGCCGCGCGCTGGTTCCGCTGACGCCCGCCGCCGCCGCGCGCGAGACGCCATACGGCTACCGCCAGGCGACGTTCCTCGCTCAGTTGCTGGCCATCAAGGACCAGCATCCGCAGACCCGCGAGCGCCGCCGCGCCGCGCCGGACGAGGCGATCGCCGCCTATCGCGCCACCGTCGAACTGACCCGTTTCGGATAATCTAATAGCCGAGCGCGCAGCCGTCCTTGCGCGGCATCGGAGCCGGCGATCAGCACGCCGCGATCCCAGTCGATCTTGATGGTCTGCGCGCCGCCCCAGGGCGTGAAGGCGAACGCCACGTCGTGACCGCGCGCCTTCAGGCCCTCGATGGTCGCCGCCGGCGTGCCGCGCTCGACCACGGTCTTGCCGCCCTCGAAGAAGAAGCGCGGCGCGTCGATCGCCTGCTGCACGTCCATGCCGAAGTCGACCATGTTGTTGACGATCTGCACGTGGCCCATCGGCTGGTAATGCGCGCCCATCACGCCGAAGCTCATGTCGCAGCGGCCGTCGCGCATGGCCAGCGCCGGAATGATGGTGTGCAGCGGGCGCTTGTTCGGCGCCGAAGATCGTTGGGATGGCCCGGCTTCCAGCGTGAAGCAGGCGCCGCGGTTGGTGAGCAGGATGCCGGTCTTTTCGGTGCAGATGCCCGAGCCGAAATGCGAATAGAGCGTGTTGATGAACGACACCGCCATGCGGTCGCGGTCGACCACGGTAAGATAGACCGTGTCGCTGCCCGGCGTCGGCGCGCCCGGCAAGGCGGCGCGCTTGTTGAGATCGATCTTGCCGGCGAGTTTCTTGGCAAAACCCTTGTCGATGAGATCGGCGACGGCGACGCGCATATGCGCCAGGTCGGCGACATGGGTGTCGCGCACGGCAAATCCAAGCCGTGCCGCTTCCAGCACCAGATGGAAGCGCTCCGGCCCGAGCGGATCGAGCGCGGCGAGATCGAAATTCTCCAGGATGTTGAGCATCACCAGCGCGACGAGCCCCTGCCCGTTCGGCGGCAGCTCGATCAGGTCGACGCCGCGATAATTGGACGAGATCGGCGTGACCGCGTCGCCATGGTGGCGCGCGAAGTCCTCCGCGGTGAGGAACGAGCCGCGCGCGGCGAGCGTCGCCGCCATGTCGGCGGCAATCTCGCCTTCGTAGAAGGCGCGCGCGCCCTTGGCGGCGATGGTCTTGAGCGTCGCGGCCAGCGCCGGAAAGCGGATCACGTCGCCTTCTTTCGGTGACGCACCGCCGAACAGATAATGCTTGGCCGCGCCGGGATCGGCCTGCAGCCTGCCGACAAAACGGCTCCAATCCCAGGCGACGCGCGCGGCAACCGGAAAGCCGCCTTCGGCATATTTGATCGCAGGTGCGAGCGCGCGGTCGAGGCCGAAGCGGCCATGCGCCTTGAGCACCGCCTCCCAGGCATCGAGCGCGCCCGGCACAGTAACGGCATGGATCGACGTGCCGATCTCGTGCAGGCCTTGCGCGCGCAGCGCCTCGGCCGAAGCCTTCGCGCCGGCGCGGCCGGAGCCGTTATAGCCCCAGACCGGCTTGATCCGGCCGCGACACCAGACAATAACAATCGCCGCCGATGCCGGTCATATGCGGCTCGACCACGCACAGTGTCGCCACCGCCGCCACCGCGGCATCGACCGCGTTGCCGCCGGCGCGCAACGCGTCGATGGCGGCCAAGCTCGCCAGCGGATGCGAGGTCGCCGCCATGCCGTCGCAGGCGATCACGGGCGAGCGGCCGGGGAGCTGGAAATCGCGGCTCATCGTCTTTCCAATGGTCGACGGATCAGGTTGGGATGTGTTCGGCGCTTTTTTCCGCCGGCTCGATTTTTTCCGGCGCGGGCGCGGCGATTTCGGGCGCCGGTTCGCTGCTTTCGATCACCATGTCCGACCGCGCCGAACGCCGCGTCAATGTGAAGCCGCCGAGCACGTCGAAGAAGCTCAACACCACGAGCAGGAAGAAGGTCGCACTGGCCGCCTGTTTGACCAGCACGAATTCCGCCAGCATGGCGAGCAGCAACAGCAGCGCCAGGCCGTGATCGACGACGCTGCGCCGGCCGATACGGACCACTTTCACCATTTCGACGAACAGCAGCAGGATGGCAAACGTCACCAGCACGTCGCCGCCCGACATCGCCCATTCATGACCGGACTTCATGTGTACGGTCGCGAGCGTGCCGGACCAGCTCACGCCCGGCATCAGGAAGGCGATGATGTTGTAGATCGCGAAGGGGACGAGCAGCAGCGGAAAGCCGATGAGGAACATGCCCGAACTGCCCTCCGGCGGAAGATTACGCCTCGGTCTTCGCCTTGAGCACCTGGCGGCCCTTGTACATGCCGGTCTTCAGGTCGATGTGGTGCGGACGGCGCAATTCGCCGGAATCCTTGTCCTCGACATAGGCCGGGCGCTTGAGCGCGTCGGCCGAACGGCGCATGCCGCGGCGCGACGGCGAGGTTTTTCTTTTCGGCACAGCCATGGGGTGCGAGCTCCTGAAATCCAACAAATTCGCTATGAAGGCGGGCTTATAGAGGATGGCTCCGGCCAAGGCTAGTGCCCCGTTTCTAGGGGGTCCGCACGCACTTGGCGAGGCCGGGCGAACGCGCCGAACGGCCGACATAAAGGCCCGCCAGCCGGCGCAAACCGGGCCCCGGCGTATGCGCGTTGCGGGCCGCCGGGTTGGGCAATACCGCCGCCAGCATCGCGGCCTGGTGGTGGGTGAGATCGCGCGCCGATTTACCAAACGCATAGCGGCTGCCGGCCTCGACGCCGAATTCGCCGTTCGGGCCCCATTCGGCGATATTGAGATAAATCTCCAGGATGCGCCGCTTCGACAGCACCAGGTCGATCCACAGCGCCAGCGGGAACTCGAGGCCCTTGCGCAGCCAGCTGCGGCCCTGCCAGAGGAACAGGTTCTTCGCCACCTGCTGGGTGATGGTGGAGCCGCCGCGCACGTCCCCGAGATCGTCGGCTTCGTTAATCGCGTCGCGAATTTCCGCGAAATCGACGCCGTGATGCGTGCAAAAGTGGCCGTCCTCGGCGACGATCACGGCGAGCGCAAGCGCCGGCGACACCCGCTCCAGCGGCACGAAAGTGCGCTGCATGCGCGCGCCGGTGATCTCGCGCCAGAACATCACGGTGGAGGCGGGCTCGCCCACCGCATAAAACGGCACGATCACATAAGGCAACGCCAGCAGCACCAGCACGGCAAAGCCGGCCGCGCGCAACGGCCGCGGAATGCGCGGCAGGCGCAGAATATCGTGCACAAAGGTGAAGCGTCTGGGCGGCCGGTACACCATGGGCCGAGACTAACCCATCCGGGCCGCCATTTGCCGAGGCTGCGGCACTAGGCGACAATATGGTTATGAACGCGGATTCCAACGACTTTGCCCACCGGCTCGCCGCGGTCGCCGCCGAGGTTGAGGCCCTGCTCGGCGCCTTGCTGGGCGAGGCGCCGCTTTCCGGCGAGATCGCGCGGCCGCCGCGCCTGCTCGCGGCCATGCGCCACGCTTTGCTCGGCGGCGGCAAGCGGCTGCGCCCGTTCCTGCTGGTGGAGACCGCCGCATTGTTTAACGCCGAACGTCCGGGCGCTTTACTCGCCGGCGCGGCGCTCGAATGCCTGCACACCTATTCGCTGGTGCATGACGACCTGCCCGCCATGGACAATGACGATCTGCGGCGCGGGCGGCCGACCGTGCACAAGGCCTTCGACGAGGCGACCGCGATTCTGGCCGGCGATGCGCTGCTCACGCTCGCCTTCGACATCATGGCGCGCGCGGAAGTGCACGCCGATGCAAACGTGCGCATCGCATTGGTGGCGGAACTGGCGCGCGCCGCCGGGCTCGGCGGCATGGCCGGCGGACAGATGCTCGACCTCGCCGCCGAAGGCCGCTTCGACGCCAAACGCGGCTTAAGCGAAAACGAGATCGCCACGCTGCAGTCGATGAAGACCGGCGCGCTGATCCGCTTTGCCTGCGCGGCCGGCGCCATCCTCGGCAAGGCGGATGCCGCATCGCGCGCGGCGATTAACCGCTATGGCGCGGCGATCGGCCAGGCGTTCCAGATCGCCGACGACCTGCTCGACCTCGAAGGCGACGCCAATACCTTGGGCAAAACCGCCGGCAAGGATGCCGCCGCCGGCAAGGCCACGTTGGTCGCGGCGCTGGGCGCCGCCGGCGCGCGCGAACGGCTTGCCGCGCTGACCGCCGAGGCCGAGGCCGCGCTGGCGCCGTTCGCGGCGAAAGCCGATACTCTGCGCGCCGCCGCCCGTTTCATCGCCGAGCGGCAAAGCTGACGCGCGGTCCCGCTCATGGCCCCGAAAAAAACCCCGCTGCCGAAGCCGCTGCGACCGCTGCCGATCCGCATCGCCCGGCTGCACGCCAAGCTGGCGATCGCTGCTTTGGTCGGTTTGCTGGTCGTGATCGCCGCGCTGACGCTGTTCGACATGCACTGGCTGATGCGGGCGCTGTTTGCCTGGGACGTCGGCGTCGCGCTTTATCTGGCGCTGACCTACGCCATGATGTGGCGCGCCAAGGTCGAACGCATCCGCCGGCGCGCCGCCGAGCAGGACGAAGGCGCCGTCTTCATCTTGCTGCTGTCGATCGTGGCGACCTTCGCCAGCCTGGTCGCCATCGTCTTCGCCTTCGGCGGCGCCAAGCAGGCGCCGCATAGCAGCTCGCTGCAGGTACTGCTCACCGTCGCCACCATCCTGTTGTCCTGGGCCTTCGTGCACACGATCTTTTCGTTCCACTACGCGCATGAATATTACGGCGAGCGCAGCGACGGCAAAATCGGCGGGCTTGTGTTCCCGGAAGACGACAAACCGGATTATCGCGACTTTCTCTATTTCTCCCTGGTCATCGGCATGACCAGCCAGGTCTCCGACGTGTCCATCACCAGCAAAGTGATCCGCCGCGTGGTGGCGGTGCACGGCGTGCTGTCGTTCTTCTTCAATCTCGTCGTGCTGGCGCTGACCATCAACCTGATATCGAGCCTGCTATGACGGCGATTTTCCAGACCGTGCTGTTCATGGTCGCCGTGCTGGCCGCGGTCGCCGTCGCCGCCAAGCGGCTCAATGTCGCGCCCTCGATCCTTCTGGTCGTCGCCGGCGTCGGCATGGCATTGATCCCCGGCCTGCCGAAAGTGACGCTGGCGCCGGAAGTCGTGCTTTTGGTGATCCTGCCGCCGCTGATCTATTCGGCCGGCGTCGCCATGAGCTGGCGCGAATTCCGCTTCAACTTGCGGCCGATCGCGCTGCTCGCCTTCGGCTGCGTGGTGTTCACCACCTGCGCGGTGGCGGCGGCCGCGCATTATCTGCTGCAATTCGACTGGGCCGTCGGCTTCCTGTTGGGCGCCATCGTCGCGCCGCCCGACGTGGTGGCGCCGCTCGCCATCGCCCGCCGGCTCGGCTTGCCGCGCCGGCTCTTGGTGGTGCTGGAAGGCGAAGGCCTCGCCAATGACGCCACCGCCTTGATCCTCTACCGCTTCGCGGTGGCGGCGGTGGCGACCGGCACGTTTTCGCTGCCGCGGGCGGCCGGCACCTTTGCCGCGATCGTGGTCGGCGAAATCCTCTACGGCCTCGCGGTCGGCTGGCTCAGTCTTCGCTTGCGGCAATGGGCGCGCGACCCGCGCGTCGAGATCACGCTGTCGCTGATGACGCCCTATCTCGCCTTCTGGGTACCGGCGCATCTCGGCGGCTCCGGCGTGCTGGCGACCGTCGCCTGCGGGCTTTACGTGAGCTGGGTCGGACCGCGGCTGATCCCTTCCGCCACGCGCCTGCAAGGCATCTTCTTCTGGGACCTGATCGTCTATCTGATCGAGGGCCTGGTGTTCCTGGTGACCGGTCTGCAGGCGCGCGCGCTGATCGACGAGCCGCACATCTTCACCATCCGCGAGTTGCTGATCGCGATGGCCTTGACGACGGCGATCACCATCGCGGCGCGTTTCGTCTGGGTGTTTCCGGCGACCTATATTCCGCGCTGGGTCAATCCGCGTCCTTGCGCAAGCGCGATCCTTCGCCGCCCTGGCAGGGACCGTTCCTGATCGCGTTCACCGGCGTGCGCGGCGTGGTTTCGCTCGCCGCCGCGCTGGCGATCCCCTATGCGCTCGACAACGGCTTGCCGTTCCCGCACCGCGAGCTGATCCAATATGTGACCTTCGGCGTCATCATCGTCACCATTGTCGGGCAAGGGCTGATGCTGCCCGCGGTGGTGCGCTGGCTTGGCCTGCCCCGCCTCGGCAAGGAAGAGCGGACGGGCGAAATCCAGGCCGAACTCGTCGCGCGCCAGGCCGCCTTGAAAGAAGTCGAGGCACGGCTGGAGAAGGCGATCAAGGACCACGAGTTGCCGGACTATGCGGCCGACCACCTGCGCACGCGCAATCGAAGCCGCTTGCAGATCATCCCCGCAAACCTGACCGAAGACGTCGATCACATGCGCCGGACCGCCAAGGTCAAGGCCGAGTTGATCGAAGCCGAGCGCGATTTCATCTATGGGCTGCTGCGCGACGGCAAGATCACCGACGAGGCGCGCCGGCGCATCGAATATGAACTGGATCTGGAAGAGGCCAGCGTCGCCAACCGCGCGCAGGACGGCGGCGGGTGGATGTAGGCCAACCTCATGGTGAGGAGCGCCGCGAAGCGGCGCGTCTCGAACCATGAGGTCATCCTTCGAGACGCCGCGCACGAACGTGCGCGGCTCCTCAGGATGAGGTCAAATATTGCTACTTCGCCACCATGTTGTAGATCCAGGCCATCACAAAGCCGCCGACGAAGCCGTCGACGACTGCCCAGATCGCGCCGATGATCCGCCGCCAATCGAGGCGCCATAGCCGATATAGAACGAGGCGAGGACTGCACGAAGGCGGCGCCCCAGCCGAACATGGCGCAATTCCGGCAAAGAATATGGAAGCGGACCACAGCACGCCGATGGCGACGCCGAGAGCCAGAGGCTGACATTTGTTCATGAGCACCAATCCCGCTTTGCCAAAAGGTCAGGCGGTGTTTGTTATGTAATGACGCCTTGGCCGCGTCTCAATGGCTGCGGCGGCTTGCCGCCGGGCACAAATAGCCAACGCTCCGCCGCCCGTATTCTTTGAGGCGCCGCATTCGCCCTACGGGCTTCGGCGCGGTGCAGCGTTTTCTTCTCGGGTACGCGGGCAAGCGAATCGTCCCATTTTTCGCACCCTTTCCCTCCTTCAAATGGGGAATGGAGCGCCGGGAGGCGCCAGGGCGCTGGCGCAGCGCCCTTTGGCGGGCTTGGCGAAGCCCGCCGCGCGCCTACGGCCATTCCCGGTTACCCGGGGTGACCGCTTGCGAGGCGCGCGCGCCCAATGACGTAGGGCGCTGCGCCTCCCGGCGCTCCACTCGCGGCACGCGTTGTCGGCGCACCGCACCTTGCTCCGCATCGGACGTCACTCGAGATGACGCCCTCAGCGAACAAGGCGGGTTGAATATAAGGCCGGTTCGGAGAGCGGGGATAAGTTATTTTTCGCGCCAGCGTGCGCTTCTAACTCGCTCTATTGTCAAAGCTTATTGCTTCACAAACGTCACGCGCACGAACAGCGAGCCGTCGTGGTCTTTCATGCGCGGCTTGGGTTTATCCGAGCCGGGCGCATAAGCGATCTGCACCGCGCTGTCCGACAGCCATTCGATCTTCGGCATATCCTTGCGCTTTGCGGGCGGCGCGCAAGGCGCGGCATAGACTTCGTAGTTGCTCTCGCTCGCTGCAAAACTGTCGGGATAGATGGACAGGAATATCGAAATCGTGTCGACGCAGAACGGCACCGGACTGTCGCCGGAGACCGTGAGCCTGACCGCCTTGTATTTCCCATCCGGCGAAGCGACCGCCAAAATCGATTTGTTCGCCTTGTCGAGGGTGACGGCGAAATAGATCGAGGCCGCGACGAGGCAGGCCACAACGGCAAGGAAACCGATCAGAAACGGCTTGGCTTTCACTCCGCCGCCCGCGCGCCGGTGCCGAAGCGCCGCTCGATATAGTCCGTCACCATCTGCTTGAAATCCGCGGTCAGCGTCGGGCCGCGCAGCGTCGCCACCTTTTTCCCATCGATGAACACCGGCGCGGTCGGCTGCTCGCCGGTGCCGGGCAGCGAGATGCCGATGTCGGCGTGCTTTGAACTCGCCCGGCCCGTTGACGATGCAGCCCATGACCGCGACGGTGAGCGTCTCCACGCCCGGATAACGCGTCTTCCAGGCCGGCATCGAATCGCGGATGAAGCTCTGGATGTCGGAGGCAAGTTCCTGGAACGTGGTCGAGGTGGTGCGCCCGCAGCCGGGGCAGGCGGCGACCAGCGGCACAAACGTACGCAGGCCCATGGTCTGCAACAATTCCTGCGCCACCTGCACTTCGAGCCTGCGGTCGCCGTTCGGCTCCGGCGTCAGCGACACGCGCACGGTGTCGCCGATGCCCTGTTGCAGCAGCACGCCCATGGCGGCGCTCGACGCGACGATGCCCTTCGAGCCCATGCCGGCTTCGGTGAGGCCGAGATGCAGCGCGTAGTCGGAGCGGCGCGCGAGCTCGGCGTAGACCGCGATCAGGTCCTGCACCGCCGACACCTTGGCCGACAGGATGATGCGGTTATGCGCCAAGCCGATCTCCTCGGCGCGCTCGGCCGAGAGCAGCGCCGACTGCACCATGGCTTCGTGCGTCACTTCGCGCGCGTCGCGCGGCTGTTTCGATTTGGCGTTTTCGTCCATCAGCCGCGTCAGCAGTTCCTGATCGAGCGAGCCCCAATTGGCGCCGATGCGCACCGGTTTTGCGTATTTCAGCGCGGTCTCGATGATCTGCGAGAATTGCAGGTCGCGCTTGTTGCGGAAGCCGACATTGCCGGGATTGATGCGGTATTTGTCGAGCGCCTCGGCGCAGGCGGGATGATCGGCCAGGAGCTTGTGGCCGATGTAGTGGAAGTCGCCGATCAACGGCACGCGCACGTCCCATTGCGCCAGCCGCTCCTTGATCTTCGGCACGGCGGCTGCCGCCTCGTCGCGGTCGACGGTGATGCGCACCAGTTCCGAGCCGGCAGCGGCCAGCGCCGCCACCTGGCGCGCGGTCGCTTCCACGTCGGCGGTGTCGGTATTGGTCATCGACTGCACGACGATCGGCGCGCCGCCGCCGACGATCACGCCGCCGACGTCCACGGCCACCGATTTATGACGTTGCGCGCTCGTGCTCATGCAGGTCCTATATCACGGTCATCGCGCCCGGTTAACCAGCACCAGCCCGCCGGCGACCAGCGCCACCGCGGCAAGGAATGCGGGCGTCAACGGCTCGCCCAGCACCCAATGGCCGGCGGCAACGCCGAATAATGGCGTCAGAAATGTGAAGGCGGAAAGACGGCTGGCGGAAAAACGCGCCACCAGCGCAAACCAGATCACGAAGGTGACGCTCACCACCCAGAAGGTCTGATAGGCGAGCGCGCCGACGGCCAGCGCCGAGGGCGTATGCGGGATGCGCTCGCCGAATACCCAGGCCGCCAGCGCCAGCATGGGCGCCGAGACGACGAGCTGGTACAGCATCACTTTCTCGGCCGAGACGCGGTTGAGCGCGCTCGCCTTGATGGTCAGTGTTGTGGCGGCCCAGATCAATGCGGAGCCGACCATCATCACATCGCCCAGCATCTGGCGCGGATCGAGCGCCGGCGTCGGCACCCCGAACGCCACCAGCATGCCGGCAAAAGACAGCGACAGGCCCAGCCACTGCGGCAGGCGGAAGCGGTCGGCGGGGAGAAAAATGCGGGCGCCGAGCACCACGAAAAACGGCGCGAGATAGATGAACAGCGTCGCGCGCGTCGCGGTGGTGTAATTGAGGCCCTGGTAGATCAGGATGAATTCGGCGCCGAACAGCGCGCCGGCGACGAGGCCGGCGGCGAGCGTGCCGTCGTGCGCCAGCAGCGGATGCCGCGCGCTTTGCACCAGCCGGCGACCATCAGCGCCGCGATCGACGAGCGGATCGCGCCCTGGATCAGCGGCGGAATGTCGTGGATGGCAAGCTTGGTGGCGACCTGGTTGAAGCCCCAGGACAGGCACAGCACCAGCACGATCGCGGTCGCCATGGCGTCGAGCGGGCGGGTTGGCGGTGATGGGTGGAGGTGGAGGACACTTCGGAATTCCGGCGGGATGTTCAAACGCATAATCCGCGCCTCCACTCTCTGTCTGCGCGGCTCCCGCGCTCGGGTGTCGACCCGAAGGCTCATGCATTGCCCGGTCGTGCCCGCGAATGCAGGGACCACAGTTAGGGTCACGCCGCTTTGCAATGCGCGCAGATGCCGGAGATCTCGATCACCGGCGTCTTCGGCGTGAAGCCGGCGGCGCGCGAGGCATTCTTGATGGTGTTGGCGACGGCGGCCGAGGCCGCCTCGCCCACGGCGCCGCATTTCTCGCAGATCAGGAACACCACCGGATCGCCGCTCTCGTGGTTCTGCACGCAGGCGATAAACGCATTGCGGCTTTCGATGCGATGGACCAGCCCCTGTTCGCGCAGGAAATCGAGCGCGCGATAGATGGTGATCGGCGCCGGGCGTGCCCCGCGCACCGCCAGCCGGTCGATCAGCTCATAGGCGCCGAGCGGGGCGTGGCTCGCCAGCAGCGCCTCCAGCACGCGGCGGCGGATCGGCGTCAGCCGTTCGGCGCGCGCGGCGCAGATCGCCTCGGCATGCGCGATGGCGTCATGCGCGCAGCGCTCGTGATCGTGACCGGGCGCCGGGAATACCGCGCGGCTATGCGATTTTCTGGCCAAGGAACGGTTCGCCTTCATGCATTCAAGTCTAGCGCGATACCGGTCGAGTCGCGAAAAGGTGACCGGCACCCCCTTGATATATATTGCACTGCAACAAAAATAAGGGCAGTTTCCGGCCCGCATTCCGAATGCAAATAGGCCATTTGGCGGCCGCAATCGAACGAGGACTGCCATGCTGAAAGGCAAAACCGCGCTGGTCACCGGCTCCACCTCCGGGATCGGCCTCGCCACCGCCCGGGCGCTCGCCGCCGACGGCGCCAATATCATGCTCAACGGTTTCGGCGAAGCCGCGGCGATCGAGAAGGAACGCTCGGGACTGGAAAAAGAGTTCGGCATCAAGGCGCTTTATTCGCCAGCCGACATGAGCAAGCCGGCCGAGATCGCGGCGATGATCGCGACCACCGAAAAGAGCTTCGGTTCGCTCGACGTGCTGGTGAACAATGCCGGCATCCAGTTCGTCGCCAATATCGAGGACTTCCCCATCGAGAAATGGGACGCGGTCATCGCCATCAATCTGTCGTCCTCGTTCCACACCATCCGCGCCGCCGTGCCCGGCATGAAGAAGCGCAAATGGGGCCGCATCATCAACATCGCCTCGGCGCACGGGCTGGTCGCCAGCGCGCAGAAGGTCGCTTACGTGTCGGCCAAGCACGGCCTGGTCGGCATGACCAAAGTGGTGGCGATCGAGACGGCGAATGCCGGCATCACCTGCAACGCCATCTGCCCCGGCTGGGTGCTCACGCCGCTGGTGCAGGCGCAGATCGACGCGCGCGCCAAGGCGTCGGGAAAATCGGTGCGCGAGGAAGAAATCGCGCTGCTGTCGGAAAAGCAGCCGATGCATTCGTTTACCAAGCCGGAAGGAATCGGCGCGCTCGCGGTATTCCTTTGCAGCGACGCGGCGGCGACCATAACCGGCTCGGCTTATTCGATCGACGGCGGCTGGGTCGCGCAGTGAGATGTCATTCCGGGTCCTGTCCTTCGGACGGCCCCGGAATGACGGAGGAACGCATTCATGATCAAAGCAATCGTTCGCGCCATTCGCGGCGAGCCGCCGCCCGCTCCCGCAGCCAAGCGCATCAATCTGGCGCTGCAAGGCGGCGGCGCGTACGGCGCCTTCACCTGGGGCGTCATCGATTACCTGCTCGAGGACGCCCGGCTGGAGATCGAGGGCATCACCGGCGCCTCGGCCGGCGCGGTCAACGCCGTGCTGCTGGCCGATGGGCTGGCGCGCGGCGGGCGCGAGGAGGCGCGCAAGCGGCTGGCCGATTTCTGGCGCGCGGCCAGTTTCGGCGGCGGCCTGCCCGACGTTCAGCGCAAGGCGATCGATCGCCTGTTCTCGTTCCTGCCGCTGGAAGATTCGCCCATGGGCATCTGGGCCAAGGCGGTTTCGCAATATCTGTCGCCCTACGATTTCAATCCGCTCAACATCAATCCGCTGAAGGAACTGATCGAGCGCTTCGTCGATTTCGACGCCATCCGCAACGCCAAGACGCCGCAACTGTTCGTCTCCGCCACCAATGTGCATACCGGCCGCCTGCGCATTTTCTCGCACGACAAGATCACCGCCGACGCGGTGCTGGCGTCGGCCTGCCTGCCGCTGTTGTTCCGCGCGGTCGAGATCGACGGCGTGCCCTATTGGGACGGCGGCTATCTCGGCAATCCGTCGATCTTCCCGCTGTTTTCAGCGACGCAGACCGAGGACGTGCTGCTCATCCAGATCAACCCGGTCGTGCGCCAACATACGCCGACCTCGACCCGCGAAATCGTCAGCCGGCTCAACGAGATCACCTTCAATTCGCCGCTGATGGGCGAATTGCGCGCCATCGAATTCGTCGGCCGGCTGATCGATCAGGGCCGCCTGGAGCGCGGGTCGGGGCCGGGCAAATACCGGCGCATCAACATGCATCGCATCGCGCTCGATGCTTCCGCCAAGCAGCTCAGCGCCGACGACCGGCTCAACACCGACTACGATTTCTTCGAGATGCTGCGCAACAACGGCCAGCGCGCGGCGCGGCGCTTCCTCGACGCGCATTTCGACGACATCGGCATGCGCGGCACCGTCGATTTGCAGGCGGAAGTCAAAGCCGAGTGGGCGTAAAAGAGTGGGCGTGATATTATCGCCATGAAAGCCGCACCGCTGCTGCGCGCCGAAATCGGCGAGACGCTGCTCGACATCGTGGTCGCCGACATCACCACGCTCGACGTGGCGGCGATCGTCAACGCCGCCAACCGCTCGCTGCTCGGCGGCGGCGGGGTCGACGGCGCCATCCACCGCGCGGCCGGGCCTGAGCTGCTCGAGGAATGTGAGACGCTGGGCGGCTGCGACACCGGCTCGGCCAAGATCACCAAGGGCTACCGGCTCAAAGCCAGCCACGTCATCCACGCGGTCGGCCCGGTTTGGGGCGGCGGGGCTCAGAACGAGGAAGCGCTGCTCGCCGGCTGCTATCGCGCCGCGCTCGATCTCGCCGCCGCGCATCGGCTGGCTTCGATCGCCTATCCGGCGATTTCCACCGGCATCTACCGCTTTCCCGCCGATCTCGCCGCCCGCATCGCGGTCGGCACCGTCGCCTCGGAAATCGCCGCTAAGCCGCGCGGCATCACGCGCGTGGTGTTCTGCTGCTTCGCGCCGAGAGCGCGGAGCATCACAAGGAGGCGTTCGCGGAATTGGGGTTGGCCTGATCGTGGTCATGCCCGGGCTGGACGAGGGCCGGGCATCCATGATGCAGTGTCTGCTATCGAGAATGCTTTGCGTATCCCCGCCCTCTGGGTCGCCCGGCAATACAGCTGGCGCGGGGAAGACGGTTAAACCTTCGGCTCCACATCCAACCTCGCCACCCAACCCTCCAGCCCCGGTTTCGCCGCCGGATAGATATTCAGCACCTCCGGGTCGTGCCCCGGCACCATGTGCTGGCGCGAGGAGGAGAGCTTGAGCAGGGTCTTGTAGCCCTCGAGCGTGTCGCCGACCGAATAGGTGATCGGGAACACGCGGCCCTCGTCGATGTGCGAATACAAGTGGCAGCAGTCGGAGGCGACCACCACGTAGCCGCGCTTGGTCTTCACCCGCACGCATTGCAGGCCCTTCGAGTGGCCGCCGATCTTGTGCACGGTGATGCCGGGCGCCAGTTCCTCGACGCCGTCGTGAAACTCGACGCGGTAGGCGTAAACTTTGCGCACCATCGCATGCACGTCGTCCTCGCTGAACGGAATGCGCAGCGTCGCGTGGCACATGCAGCGGCCGGTGGCATAGGCCATCTCGGCGTCCTGCACGTGATAGCGCGCATTGGGAAACAGGTCGTAATTGCCGGCGTGATCCCAATGCATGTGGGTGGCGATGACGTTGCCGACCTTGTCGGGCTCGACGCCGAGCGCCTTGAGCCCCTCGCCCACCGGATGGGTGATGGTGCGCCCGCGCTCCTTGGCCGCCTTCTCGTCGAAGCCGGTATCGCAGACGAAGGTGCCGTGCGGCCCCTTGATCACCCAGACGTAATAGGCGATCGACGTCATGGCGTCGTGCGGGTCGCCGAAAATGTAGTTCTCCGAGCGCATGCGCCCGTGCTTGCCGTAACAGACGGCATAGACTTCGTGGATGTCGTCGCTCATGATTTTTTCTCCGCTCCCACGGTGACGCCGGCGCGGCGCTCGATCATTTTGACGATGGCGGTGAAATCCGAGTCGCCGCCGAATTCGGTGTTGGTGATTTCCCACTGGTCAAGCACCGCGCGCATCACCGCGTTGGGCACGTCCAGTTCGCGCGACTCCTCGGCGCACAGGCGCACGTCCTTGAGCATCAGCGCGGTGCTGAAGCCGTAGTTGAACGTGCGCGGCAGGATCGATTGCGGAAACTTCTGGTCCGATGCGCGGGAGCGGCCGGAGCCGGCATTAATCACGTCGATCATGACCGCCGCGTCGAGGCCGGCCTTGACGCCCATCGCCACCGCTTCCGCGGTCGCCACCATGGCGCAGGCCGAGAGGAAGTTGTTGGCGACCTTCATGGTCTGCGCCATGCCGGGCTTGGCGCCGATGACGAACACAGTGCCGAAAACGCCAAGCACGTCCTTCACCGCGTCGATGTCGGCTTGCGGTCCCGACACCATGACGGCGAGCGTTCCCTTGTTGGCGCCGCCGACGCCGCCGCTCACCGGCGAGTCGATCTGCACGATGTTTTTCTTGGCGAGTTCGGCGCAAATCTCGGCGGCGACGCGCGCGCCGGTGGTGGAGAGATCGATGAAGCGCTTGATGCGTTTGCCGTGGATGACGCCGCCCTCGTCGAGCGCGACTTTCTTGGAGATCTGCAGCGACGGCAGGCTGGCCATCACCGTCTCGACCCGGTCGGCGACGTCTTGCGGCGACGACGCCACCTGCGCGCCGAGCGCCACCAGCGGCGCCGCCGCGTCGTTGCGCGTGTCGTAGACGATGAGCTTGTGGCCGGCTTCGATCAGCCGGCGCGCCATCGGCCCACCCATATTGCCCAGTCCGATAAAGCCGATGTCCATGGCGTTTTCCGTACCTCGATTTTTTTCGCCGGGCGACTTTGCCCGACGATTTCGACGGCGTCACCCGGGCGGCGGCGTCAGCCGGCTATCGGCCAAAAGGCCTATTGCACATATTATAAGCTCACTTATTATAAGCCTTCTTCAGGACGGAAAAGCCATGCCAGCCTTGCCAATCAAACGCGAAATTGCCTTTACAATCATGGACGTAGCTCGCCTGCTCAAGACCTATGCCGACCAGCGGGCGCGCCAGTTCGGCATCTCGCGCGCGCAATGGGCGGTGCTGATCCGCATCAACCGCGTCGAGGGCCTCAAACAATCCGAGCTCGCCGAATTGCTCGACCTGCAGCCGATTTCGCTCACCCGGCTGCTCGACCGGCTCTCCGACAACGGGCTGATCGAACGCCGCTCCGATCCGAACGATCGACGCGCCAACCGGTTGTACCTGAAGCCGGCGGCCAAGCCGCTGCTCGCACAGCTGGCCGAGCTCGGCGCCGACATGATGGAAACCGTGCTGGCCGGCCTCGACGACAAAGCGATCGACCGCATGCTCAAGGAACTCGTCTTAGTGAAGGACAATTTGCGCGGCGCCATCGGCGCCAACGCGCAGCAGCCGGAAGCCGCCAACGGTTAAGCGTCATGAGTGAAAAGCCCCTCAAAATCGTTCCGGCTCCCGAAGCCAAGACCGCGCCGGCGGCGGAAGCCCCGGCAGCCGAGCAAGGCGCCGCGCCGCGCACCGGCCGCAAGCGGCTGCGCATGGTTCTGCTGGTCGTCATCCCGCTCATCGTCGCCGTGGCCGGCGGCGCAATTTACCTCATGGGCGGCCGCTATATCTCCACCGACAACGCCTATGTCGGCGCGCAGAAAGTGCTGATCACGCCGGAAATCTCCGGCAAGGTCATCCACGTCGCGGTGCGCGAGGGCCAGCACGTCAAGCCGGGCGACGAATTATTCACGCTCGACGCCGAGCCCTTCCGCCTCGCGCTGCAGCAGGCGCAGGCCAAGCTCGACATCGCGCGCCGCGACTACGACAAACTGAAGATCGATTATGCCTCGCTTAGCAAGCTGGCGGACCTCGCCGCCACCAACGTCGCGCTCAAGCAGCGCGATGTGGATCGCAAACTTTCGCTGGTGAAATCGCAGGCCGGGTCGCGGGCCGACGTCGATACCGCCGGCGCCGACCTGGTGACCGCGCAATTGCAAGCGCAGTCCACCATGCAGCAGCGCGACGCGACGCTCAATCAATTGCTCAACGATCCTAACCTGCCGCTGGCGCGCTTCCCCGAATACGCGCAGGCCAAGGCCGCGCTCGACGACGCGCAGCACAATCTCGACCACACCGTGCTGCGCGCGCCGATCTCGGGCACCGCCACACAAGTCGACAATATTCAGCTCGGCCGTTTCGTCACCGCCGGCACGCCGGTGTTCAGCGTGATCGACGACAAGGACATCTGGGTCGACGCCAATCCGAAGGAAACCGACATCACCTATCTTCGCGTCGGCCAGACGGCGACGCTCGACGTCGATAGTTTCCCCGACCATACCTTCAAGGGTCACGTGGTCGCGGTCTCGCCCGGCACCGGCTCGCAGTTTTCCATCCTGCCGCCGCAGAACGCCACCGGAAACTGGGTCAAGGTGGTGCAGCGCGTTCCCGTGCGCATCGCCTTCGACAAGGACGAGGACACGCGCCTGTTGCGCGCCGGCATGAGCGTGGTGGTCGACATCGACACCGGCCATAGCCGGCTGCCGTTCATGTCGGCGAAAGCGAAAGAAGAGCCGCCAAGATGAGCCCGCAATTCGCGTCGATGTCGCCGAAGCTGCGGCGCATGCTGATCACGGTCTGCGCCATGACCGCGACCATCATGCAGGCGCTCGACACGACGATCGCCAACGTCGCGCTGCCCTATATGCAGGGCTCGCTGTCGGCTTCCCTCGACCAGATCAACTGGGTGCTCACCTCCTATATCGTCGCCGCCGCCATCATGACCGCACCGGTCGGCTGGATGGCCGACCGTTTTGGCCGCAAGAAGCTGTTCATCATCTGCGTCGCCGGCTTCACCACCGCTTCGTTCCTGTGCGCGCTGGCGCAGAATATCGAGCAGATGGTGCTGTTCCGCCTGTTGCAAGGCATGGCCGGCGCCGCGCTGGTGCCGCTGTCGCAATCGACGCTGCTCGACGTCTATTCGCTGGAGGAGCGCGGCTCGGCGATGGCGATCTGGGGCGTCGGCGTGATGCTCGGCCCGATCATGGGCCCAACGCTGGGCGCCTGGCTGACCGACAATTATTCCTGGCACTGGGTGTTCCTGATCAACCTGCCGATCGGCGTTATCACCGTGCTCGGCATGCTCGCCTTCATGGACGAAACGCACCGGCACGAGCATTTGCGCTTCGACTGGTTCGGCTTTGTGGCGCTCGCCGTCGGCATCGGCTCGCTGCAACTGCTGCTCGACCGCGGCGAGCAGGTCGGCTGGTTTGGCGCCAGCGAAATCTGGGTCGAGACCATCGTGTCAATCGTCGGCTTTTATTATTTCTTCGCCCATTCGCTGACCACGCCGGAGCCGTTCGTGCGCTTCGAATTGTTCAAGGATCGCAATTTCGTCAGTGGCGTCGTGTTCATGGTGGTCATCGGCGTGGTGCTGTTCGGCACCATGGCGCTGGTGACGCCGTTCATGCAGAACCTGCTCGGCTTCCCGATCCAGACCGCCGGTTTCCTGCTCGGCTCGCGCGGCGTCGGCACGCTGCTCACCATGCTGGTGGCGCCGCGGCTGATGCGGCTTGTGGAAACGCGTTACCTCATTCTGCTCGGCCTGTTGCTCACCGGCGGCACGCTTTATTACTTCACCGGATTTTCGCTCGACGTGACGCAGCGGATGATCGTCATCGCCAGCGTCGTGCAGGGCGTCGGCCTCGGCCTGCTGTTCGTGCCGATCACCACCGCCGCCTTCCTCACGCTGCCCGAGCACCTGCGCAACGGCGGCACCTCGATCCTGACGCTGGTGCGCAATATCGGCTCATCGGTCGGCATTTCCATGGTGATCGCCAACCTGACCGACAAGACCACCGAGATGCACGCGCGGCTGACCGAACAAGTGACGCCGTTCAACAATGCACTGCAGATGCCGGACGTGACCGCGCATCTCGACCTGCACAGCCAGACCGGCCTCGCCTTGCTCGACGGCATGGTCACCCAGCAGGCGGCGATGATCGCCTACCTCAACGATTTCAAGCTGCTGATGATCCTGACGCTGGCGATGATACCGCTGGTGCTGATCATTCGCACGACCGGCTCGATGCCGAAGCAAAAGCCGGCCGAAGCGGTGATCGATTAGCGTTAGACGCCGAATTCCTTCCTGATCATTTCCGTATGCGCGCCGAGCGCCGGGATCGGCCCGTAGCTGCGCTGCTCGCCCGCGCGCAACGGCGCCGGCGCCGGAATGCTCGCCGGCCCGCTCGGCGTGGCGACCGTGATGCGCCGCAGATGCGGGTGCTTGCCGAGCAAAGCAGAGTCGTTGACGCGGGCGAAGGCGATGTCGGCCGCGGCCAGTGTCGCCATCAAAGGCTCGACGTCCTGCCGGGAAAAAACCGCCGCGATTTTCGCATTGGTCTCGTCGCGATGCGCCAGCCGGCTCGGCACCGTGGCGAATTTCTCATCCGTGCCGAGCGCGGCGTCGCCCAGCACCTTGCCGGCCAGCACGCGCCATTCGCGGTCGTTCTGGATGGCGATCAGGATGTCGGCGCCGTCGCGCGTCTTGAACACGCCGTAGGGCACGATGGTCGGATGCGCGAGGCCGATGCGCTGGAACGGCTTGCCCCATTCCTGATTGAGCAACGGAATGGTCATCCACTCCGCCATGGCGTCGAACATCGAGATGGAAATCTCGGCGCCCTCGCCGCTGCGCCCGCGCGCGATCAGCGCTTCGAGGATCGCTTCGTAAGCTTCCAAGCCGGCAGCGATGTCGACGATGGAGACGCCGACGCGCGCCGGCCCTTCCGGTCCGCCGGTGACCGACGACACGCCGGACTCCGCCTGCACCAGCAGGTCATAGGCCTTGCGTTGCGCGTAGGGGCCGCTTTCGCCGTAGCCCGAGATCGAGCAGCAGATCAGCCGCGGGTAATCCTTGCGCAGGCGCGCCACGGCAAAGCCCAGTTTGGCGAGCGCGCCGGGCTTGAGGTTTTGCACGAACACGTCGGCCTTGCCGAGCATGGCCTCCAACAGCGCCTTGTCCTCGGCCTTGGTGAGATCGATCACCACCGATTGCTTGCCGCGGTTGAGCCAGACGAAATGCGCGCTCTCGCCATGCACGATGTAGTCGTAATGGCGCGCGAAGTCGCCCTCCGGCCGCTCGACCTTGATGACGCGCGCGCCGGCGTCGGCCAGCCGGCAGGTGCACTGCGGCGCCGCCACGGCCTGTTCGATGGAGACGACCAGGAGACCTTCGAGCGGCAACGGCGATGCCATCTACCTCTCCCCGCGCGCGGGGAGAGGTCGGTTCCCGCCGAAGGCGGGAACCGGGTGAGGGGGCGCTATCCACGCGTAGAGTGTCTGCGATTATTTCCAATACGCCATCCATATTCTGCATTACGTCGTTATTCCAAAATCGCAAAATCCGGTAGTTGCGTTCACTCAGCCATTGATCGCGGACACGGTCTCTGTCGCTTTCGGCGTGCTGGCCGCCATCGATTTCAATAACGAGCCGTTTTTCCCGACAAATCAAGTCAACCACGTAAGGACCGATCGGCTCTTGGCGAACGAATTTGTGGCCGTCGATCGAACGCGTACGCAGCCGGTTCCAAAGCCGCAATTCGGCATTCGTCGAATTTCGACGTAGCCGTCGCGCCAATCCTATTCTGACTTTATCGGCACCACGCATACGGAAACGCCCCCTCACCCGACCCGCCTTCGCTAAAGCTTCGGCGGGCCGACCTCTCCCCGCAAGCGGGGAGAGGTAAAGGTGCCGCGTCGCTGGCGCGGAATCAATACGACCGCGGCAGGCCGAGCACGTGCTCGGCGAGATAAGACAAGATCATGTTGGTGGAGATCGGCGCCACCTGATAGAGCCGCGCCTCGCGGAACTTGCGCTCGACGTCGTATTCCTCGGCGAAGCCGAAGCCGCCATGCGTCTGCACGCACATGTCGGCGGCAAACCAGGAGGCGTCGGCGGCGAGCAACTTGGCCATATTGGCTTCCGGCCCGATGTCCTCGCCCGCTTCGTATTTGGCCGCCGCCTCATGCACCATCAATTCGGCGGCGCGCATCTGCGCGTAGGCGCGCGCGATGGGGAATTGCACGCCCTGGTTCTTGCCGATCGGGGCGGCCGAACAGCACGCGCTCCTGCGCGTAAGCGGTGGCCTTGCCGATGAACCACTTGCAATCGCCGATGCATTCCGCCGCGATCAGAATGCGCTCGGCGTTCATGCCGCCGAGGATATAGCGGAAGCCCTGGCCTTCCTCGCCGATCAGGTTTTCCGCCGGCACGCGCAGGTCGTCGAAGAACACTTGCGTGGTGGCGTGGTTCATCATGGTGCGGATCGGCGAGATGGTCATGCTGGTGCTGCCGGCGAGCCGCATGTCGACGATGAACACCGACAGCCCGTCGGTGCGCTTCTTGACCTGTTCGCGCGGCGTGGTGCGCGCCAGCAGCAGCATCAGGTCGGAATGTTCGGCGCGCGAGGTCCAGATCTTCTGGCCGTTGATGACGTAGTGATCGTTGCCCTCGCGCCGCGCGGTGGTGCGCAGCGAAAGCGTGTCGGTGCCGGAGGTCGGCTCGGTGACGCCAAAGGCCTGCAGGCGTAACTCGCCGCTGGCGATCTTGGGCAGGTATTCGCGCTTCTGCTCGGCGTTGCCGTGGCGCAGGATGGTGCCCATCGTATACATCTGCGCGTGGCAGGCAGCGCCATTGCCGCCGGAGGCGTGCACCTCCTCCAGAATCGCGGCGGCCGCGCTGATCGGAAGCCCGCTGCCGCCGATATTCTTCCGGAATGAGCGCGGCGAGATAGCCGGCCTCGGTCAGCGCGTTGACGAACGCAGTCGGATAGGCGCGCTCGCGGTCGAGCGCGCGCCAGTATTCGCCGGGGAACTTGGCGCACAGCGCGCGCACGGATTCACGAATGTCGGCGAATTCGTCGGTGCTGCGTTTGATCCTCATCAATCCTTGACCTCGGCGCGGCCGTGGTCGATGGCGACGACATCGCGCTCCACGACCCGCGCGCGGAAGCTTAGCACGGAGCCGTCGCGCCAAAACTCCGTGCGGATGGTCTCGCCGGGAAAGACCGGCGCCGAGAAGCGGCCGGCCATGGCAGTCAGCCGCGCCGGATCGTAACCGCATACCGACTTGAGCAGCGCGTGGCCGGCGACGCCGAAAGTGGCGAGGCCATGCAGCACTGGGCGCGGGAAGCCGGCGGCTAATGCGAATTGCGGATCGGCATGCAGCGCATTGGTATCGCCGGACAGGCGATAGATCAGGGCCATCTCCGGCCGCGTCGGCAGGTCGCAAACGCCGTCCGGCGCGCGCGCCGGCAATGCATGCGGCGGCGGCACGTCGCGCTTGGTGCCGCCGAAGCCGCCGTCGCCGCGGCAGAAAGTGGTCTGCTTCAAGGTTGCAAGCAGCGTCCCGCTCGCCTTGTCGATGATCTCGCGTTGCGAATAGACCAGCGCGCCTTTGCCCTCGCCCTTGTCGACAACGTCGAGGACGCGGGTTCGTCCGATTACCGTGCCTTGCGATGCGACTGGCTTGTGCAGGACGAGGCCCTGCTCGCCATGCACCACCTTTTCCCAGGTGACGCCGATTTCCGGCCGGCGCAGCCAATGGGCGGTATAGCCCTGCACCAGCGCGAAGGTCGGCAGCGACTTTGAGGTTTTTTTCGTAAACGAAGGCGAGTTGATCGGCGTCGAGCGGATCGCGGCCGAGCCCGAGGCCGAGCGCATAGAGCATGCAATCCTTCGGGCCGTAACTGTGCTCGACGTCGGGGATTTTCAGGGTCAGCAGTTTTTCGGCGTCGAGCGGCATACCCGGGAACTCCGTGCGGGGACGACAATTAGCGGCCCCACACCTCCTGCGCAATCTCCACGATCATGCGCAGCTTGGCCCATTGCTCGTCCTCGGCCAAGGCGTTGCCCTCCTCGGTCGAGGCAAAGCCGCATTGCGGCGACAGACAAAGCTGGTCGAGCGAAATATATTTCGCGGCCTCCTCGATGCGGCGCTTGATCGCGTCCTTGGCCTCCAGGCGGCCGGTCTTGCTGGTCACCAGGCCGAGCACCACCTGGCGGTCCTTCGGTACCAGGCGCAGCGGCTCGAAGCCGCCGGCGCGCTCGCTGTCGTATTCCATGAAATAGCCGTGCACCTTGATGCGGTCGAACAATATCTCCTGCTCGGCCGCGTAGCCGCCCGTGCCCATGAAAGTCGACCGGTAATTGCCGCGGCACAGATGCATGGTGATGCGCATGTCGGGCGGGATGTCCGACATCGCCGTGTTGATGAGGTCGCCGTAAAGTTCGCCGAGCTTTTGCGGATCGTCGCCGCGCGCCGTCATCTGCGCGCGGTATTTTTCATCGCACAGCATGGCGATGAACACTTCGTCGAGCTGCAAATAGCGGCAGCCGGCATCGGCGAAGGCGCGCACCGCGCGTTTGTAGGCCTGGCCGAGATCGTCGAACAGCGCGTCGAGCTTCGGATAGACGTGTGTGTCGATCGGCGGCACGACCGGCCGGCCATAGAGCGCCGACGGCGCGGGAATCGTGATCTTCGGCGTGCGTTTGGTATGTGCGGCGACGAATTTGAAATGCTCGAGCATCGGGTGGCCGGTAAACTCGATCTTGCCGGTCACCTTGACGCCCTCGTTGCGCGTGGTGACGCCGGCGAAAGCGACGCCGCCGTCCATCACGTGCTTCTCCAGCCCGTCGAGGCCCCAGAGAAAATCGAGATGCCACCAGGAGCGGCGGAATTCGCCGTCGGTGATCGATTGCAGGCCGACTTGTTCCTGGCGTTCGATGACGCGCGCGATCTCGCGGTCCTCGACCGCTTTCAGCGCGGCGGCGTCGATCTCGCCTCTGGCGTGTTTTTCCCGCGCCTGTTTCAGCGCCGCCGGGCGCAGCAGGCTGCCGACGTGATCGGCGCGGAAGGGGGGCGTAGTGCGCTGACTCATAACCATCCCGTTCGTCCCCGCGAAAGCGGGGACCCAGAGTTACACGGTACTGGATTCCCGCTCACGCGGGAATGAGCGGCTTATTTGCCCCACACTTCCTCGGCCAATTCCACGATCATGCGCAGCTTCGCCCACTGCTCGTCCTCGGCCAGCACATTGCCTTCCTCGGTCGAGGCGAAGCCGCATTGCGGCGACAGGCAGAGTTGATCGAGCGCGACGAATTTGGTCGCCTCATCGATGCGGCGCTTGATGTCCTCGCGCGGCTCGAGCCGCCCCTGCTTGGAGGTGACCAGGCCAAGCACGACGATCTTGTTGCCCTTGGGCAAGAAACGCAGCGGCTCGAAGCCGCCGGCGCGGTCGGTGTCGTATTCGAGGAAATAGCCGTCGTAGTTGCACTTGGCGAGCAGGCTTTCCGCCACCGGCTCGTAGCCGCCGGAGGAAATGAAGGTGGAGCGGAAATTGCCGCGGCAGACATGCGTGGTGATGGTCATGTCGGCGGGCTTGGCCTGCAGCGCCTTGTTGATGCACTTGGTGTAACTGTCCTGCAGGTGATCGACGTCGAGGCCGCGGTCGCGCGCTTTCTTCAATTCCTCCTGCGAGCAGAGATAGGCCCAGGCGGTGTCGTCGAACTGCAGATAACGGCAGCCGGCGGCGTAGAACGCCTTGATCGCGTCCTGATAGGCGACCGCGAGATCGTCGAAGATCGCATCGCGGCTGGCATAAGCGGTCTTGCTCACCGCGTTGGGCTCAAGCCGGAAATGGAAGGTCGACGGCGCCGGGATGCACATCTTCGGCGTGACCTTGGTATGCGCTTTTAGAAACTTGAAGTGCTCGATCATCGGGTGGTCGGAGAAACCGATCTTGCCGGTGACCTTGATGCTGCGTGGCTTGGTCTGCACGCCCTGGAACTGGATGCCGTGGTCGAGCTCGTAGATCTCCACGTTGTCGAGCATGCCGTAGAAATCGAAATGCCACCAGGAACGGCGGAACTCGCCGTCGGTGGCGAGCTTGAGCCCGATCTCTTCCTGCTTCTTGATGATCTTCTCGATCTCGCGGTCCTCGACCGCCGTGAGCTGGGCGGCGGTGATCTCGCCCTTTTCGCGCTGCGCGCGCGCCTGCTTGATCGCGGCGGTGCGCAACAGGCTGCCGACCATGTCGGCGCGGAAAGGCGGTTTGGTTCGTTGTGTCATTGGTTCCTCCGAGGGTGGCGCCCGCGGGCCGGCCGCGGGTCTTAGTTTGGCTGTGCCATAGCATGCCCGGCGGCGAGCCGTCTCGACGTCGAGCAAGCATAAAGGGCGGTTTCCAGCGCCCCGCCAAACGAGAAATAATGCGGCGCGGCATCGCCCAGATCGCCGGCCTGCGCAAGCGTCTGCACGATGCGGTCCGGTCCGACATGACCGATCAGCCCGGCCGCCGCCCCCGACATCAGCCCGCGCAGCGAGGCATTGACGCCGCAGCGCTTGGCGTAGCGCAACAGCGCCGGCATGCTGGTCGGGCCGGCCATGCCGACCTTCACCGGCTTGGCAATGCCGCAGGCGCGCAACGCCTTGAGCCAGGCGAGAACACGCTCGGGCGAAAACGAAAACTGGCTGACGATATGGACGCGCAGGCCGTGCGCGGCGGCACTGGCGATCTTCTCGTCGAGCGCTGCTTCCAGCCGCTCGGACGGGATGCGGCTATGGCCCTCCGGATAGGCGCCGATGCCGACCTCCTCGATGCCGGCTTCGCGCAGACGGCCCATCTGGATCACCGCCAGCGCGTCGGGAAAAGGCCCCGCGGCGTCGACGTCGCCGCCGATCACCAGGAGCCGGCGCACATCGGCTTCGCCGCGCAGATGCTCAAGCAGGTCCGCGAATTCCTCCGGTGCGCGCAGGCGCCGCGCCGCGATATGCACGACCGGCTCAAGCCCTGCTTTGCGCAAGCTTGCCGCCGCGGCGATGAGTTCGGCTGGCGTGATGGTCGGCACCGCCGAGAAGTAGACCGGGGTTGCCGGCGGCAATATTTCCGCCAGCGCGGCGATTTCGCCGGCATTGGGCCGGGTCACTTCGATGGAAAAGCGGCTCGCGAAGGGGGACGGCATGTCACAGCAACCGTTCGTCCCCGCGAAAGCGGGGACCCAGTGCGGCGAAGTCCGGCGCCGAGATTGTGGCCCTGGATTCCCGCTTGCGCGGGAATGAGCGGGGTATGAAGCGGCCCGGCATGTGCTGCCCTCACTCGCGCCGGTGGGAGATCACGAAGGATTCGTCGTGAAACCACAGGCCGCCCTGCTGCTGCAGCACGTCGCGGGTCGCCTCGATATAGCGGCGGTCGCTGTTGACGTCGGAGAGGCGGTCGTCCTCGATCTGCGCCACGTAGATCGCCGCGTTCCAGGCGGCAAGCAGCGTGGAGGTGCCGATGGAGGAGGAAATCTCCGAGGGCAGCGTGTGCATCTCATAGCGGAATAGCGAGCGCTGGTCGGAGTAAGCGTTGAAATTGAGATCGCGGCCGGCGGTGCCCAGTTCGTGCTTCACTTCCTTGAGCAGGTCGTGGCGGCTGTGCACGAACGGATTATCGTTGGGCCAGACACGGTGGATGATCTCCATGCCGGGATCGCGGCCGTAGGAATGGATGGCGATCATGCGCCCGCCTGGCCCAAGCGCGCGGGCAAGCGGCGCCAGCACGCGCCTTGCCTTGAATTCGAGCGAAGCGCGCGCGCGATACGGCTGCGAGGCGATGACAAGGTCGTAGTCGGCGACGGTGCCGCCGGGCTTCGGCACGATCTGGTCGAGCAGGAATTTGTGGTCGTTGCGGTAGATCACGAGGATGACCGGGCGCTCATAGACCGGATTGCCGCTCTTCGGCGACACGCGCGCCTTCCAGTTCTCGGCGAGGAACGGCTCGAGCGCGGTGATTTGCTGCTCGAACGAGTGCGCGGTATTACCGTCCATCGCCAGCTCTTTCCACACCAGGCTGGTGGCGGCGCTCAGCGATTTGACCGCGAGCCAGGGCGCTTCCGAATAAGCGAGATTGGTCAACACCAGCACGCTGGACGGATGCTCGACGAAACGGTCGGCCATCTTGTGCAGCGTGAGGCGGATGTCTTCCAGGCTGATCTCCTTGCCGACGACATAAAACGGCATGGTGGGGAAACGGTCGTGCATGGTGCGCATGACGCGCGCGAGCACGGTGCCGTCGCCGACGCCGGCGTCGAACACGCGCACTGCCGGCGGACGCGGATGGATATTGGCGAGCTCCATGCCGACACGGTGCGCGATTTCCCATTTCTCGGAGCAAGTATTCACGAACAGCAGATATTTCTGCCGGTTGTCGAAAAAGCGGAAATTGCGCTGCGGGTCGTCGCCCGTTTGTCCGGAAGCGACCGGCGGCGCTAGCGGCTTGACCAGCGGCAGCGCCGCGGGCGGGGCATCGAACAGCATGCGGCGGCGCGCCGGCGCCGCATCGGCGTTGCGCACCATGAAGCTGCGGATGCGATCGAGCGTGTCGGTGGTGATGCGCCCGCCATTGCGCAGGCGGTTGGCGAGCTTGCCGTCATTGACCGCGCGGCGGCCGAAGGTCGATTCGGCGAGGCCGCGCTGGCGGCAGAATTCGCTGATCTCCTGCAGGATCTGATCGTTCATGGCGGCGCTTCCTCGGCGTGGCCAGCTCTCAACGGCCGGCTCGCCTAAAGGGAACCAAGTCCGCCCGCTGGCGTCAATTAGAAAAACATCCTTATGAAAGGTGGGCAAAGTGGGTGGGTCATGCCCATCATCTAAAATATGGTATTTCTGTACTTAAGACGGAAATGTCAGAGCAGCGTTCGCATAAAATGGGGCACTTTCCCACTCTGAAAGCCATACGGTGGGCAATAAGTGGGCAGCGCGGCCCGCCGGTAACGTCCTCAGATGTCGAAGAAAACCGTCTCGTCTTCGCCCTGCACGCGGATGTCGAAACGATAGACGGGCGGGCCGCTGCCGGCCTGCTTGTGGGCAATCAGCGTGCCGCGGCGGTCGGCCGGCACCAGCGCCAGGATCGGATCGGCGGCGTTGCCGGCTTCGTCCGAGAAATAGAGCCGCGTATAGACCTGCCGCAGCATGCCGCGCGAGAAGACGCAGACCACGATGTGCGGCGCCTGCGGTTTGCCGCCCGGCCCCGGCACCGAGCCGGGCTTGACGGTGTCGAAGCTGAAGATGCCTTGCTTGTCGGTGGCGGAGCGGCCGAAGCCGGTGAACTTGGCGTTCGGCCGCGGCTTCTCGCCGCGCGCGTGGCTGTAGCGGCCTTGGGCATCCGCCTGCCAGATTTCGATCATGGCGTCGTTGATCGGCTTGCCGTCGCCGTCGAACACGCAACCCTCGACGCGGATTTTCGTGCCCGTTGCGTCCGGCGTGATCAGATTGGCGCCGACCGTTTCCTTCCAGTCGTAAATCTTGTCCGGCGCCCAGTCGCAGCGGCTGTGCGGGCTTAGTCCATAGGCGAAGAACGGGCCGACGGTTTGCGACGGAGTGATTTCGGACATTAGTGTTTTTCCGTATGTGTTGGGGTCTGTTCGCGGCCGCGCAGCACGATATCGAAGCGGAAGCAGAGCGCCCAATCGGGCACCGTGTTTTCCAGATCGAAGCTGGAGATCATGCGCAAGCGCGCCTTCTCGTCGGTCACCGAATTGAAGATCGGGTCGAACGGGAACAGCGGGTCGCCGGGGAAATACATCTGCGTCACCAGCCGGGTGACGAAGGACTGGCCGAACACCGAGAAGTGGATGTGGTTCGGCCGCCAGGCGTTGCGGTGGTTGCCCCACGGATAGGCGCCCGGCTTCACGGTGATGAATTTGTAATAGCCGCTCTTGTCGGTGACGGTGCGGCCGGCGCCGGTGAAATTCGGATCGAGCGGCGCCGGGTGCTGGTCGACATTGTGCACGTAGCGGCCGCAGGCATTGGCTTGCCAGATTTCCACCAGCGTCTCCGGCACCGGCCGCTTGTCCTCGTCATAGACGTGGCCGTGCACGACGATGCGCTCGCCCAAGGGCTCGCCCTTGTGCTGCTTGGTCAGATCGTTGTCGCCTTCCTGGATCGCGTCATGGCCGAAGGCAGGACCGGTGAGCTCCGACAGCGTGTGCGGCACGATGATCAGCGGCTTTGACGGCGAGCGCTTCACCGTGCTCTTGTATTCCGGCGACAGATGCTTGGGGAAAGCGCTCAGGCTCTCGCGGGGATAGATCATCGACATTGTCGTTGTCCTTCTTATTGCTTTTGATTCACGAAACCCGTTCCAGCGCCAAGGATACGCCTTGGCCGACGCCGACGCACAGGCTGGCGAGGCCGAGCCTGCCGCCGTTTTCTTGCAACGCGTGGGTCACGGTCAGCGCCAACCGCGCCCCCGACATGCCGAGCGGATGGCCGAGCGCGATCGCCCCGCCGTGCGGATTGACTTGCGGCCGCGTCGTCGGCAAGCCCGAGTTGGCGCAGGCAGGCGAGCGACTGCGCGGCGAAGGCTTCGTTGAGCTCGATCACGGCGTAGTCGTCGATTTTGTGGCCGAGCCGCGCCATCAGCTTGCGCGTCGCCGGCACCGGGCCGATGCCCATGATGCGCGGCGGCACCGCCGCCGAGGCCGCGCCGAGGATGCGCGCGCGCGGCGTCAGGCCATGCGCTTTCACCGCGGCTTCCGAGGCGATAATCAGCGCGGCAGCGCCGTCATTGACGCCGGAGGCGTTGCCGGCGGTGATGGTGCCGGGATTGCGCACAAACGGCTTGAGCTTGGCGAGTTGCTCCAGCGTGGTCTCGCGCGGATGCTCGTCTTTGTCGACCTTGATGGTTTCCTTGCGGCCGGCGATTTCGACCGCGACGATCTCCTTGGCGAAGTAGCCGGACGCTGCCGCCGCGGCGGCGCGCTGCTGCGAGCGCAGCGCAAAGGCATCCTGATCGGCGCGGGTGATCTGGAATTCTTCCGCGACGTTCTCGGCCGTTTCCGGCATCGAATCGATGCCGTATTGGCTCTTCATCAGCGGGTTGACGAAACGCCAGCCGATGGTGGTGTCGAAGATCTCCGCCTTGCGCGCGAAGGCCTCGTCGCTCTTGCCCTGCACGAACGGCGCGCGCGTCATCGATTCGACGCCGCCGGCGATGGCGAAATCCATCTCGCCGGCGCGGATGGCGCGCGCCGCGGTGCCGACCGCTTCCAGCCCCGAAGCGCACAGCCGGTTGATGGTGACGCCGGGCACGCTCGCCGGCAAGCCGGCCAAGAGCAGCGCCATGCGCGCCACGTTGCGGTTGTCCTCGCCGGCCTGGTTGGCGCAGCCGTAATAGACTTCCTCGAGCTTTTCCCAATCGACCTTGGGGTTGCGCGCCATCAGCGCCTTGATCGGCAAGGCGGCGAGGTCGTCGGTGCGCACCTTGGCGAGCGCGCCGCCGTAGCGCCCTATCGGCGTGCGCACCGCGTCGCAGATGAATGCCTCACGTGTCGCCATCACGCCGCCTCCCCATGGGCGCGCGCGGTGCGCGCCTGCAATTCGCGTAACACTTCGAGCTCGCGCGCCGTCGGCACCGGCGTCTCCGCCACCGCGGCGGCGAATTTGACCGGCCAGCCGGCGTTCTCCTGGATTTGCGCGCGGGTGACGCCGGCGTGGATGGAGACCACGGTCATTTCTTTCGTCTCGGGGTCGGGCTCGAACAGCGCAAGATCAGTGATCAGCCGGGTCGGGCCCTTGGTTTTGACGCCGAGCCTGGCGCGGCTGTCGCCGCCCGTCACATGCCCGATCGAGGTGACGAAGTCGAGCTTGTCGACAAAGCTGCGTTTGCCCTGCGCCATGATGATGAAAATCTCGCCGCACGAGGTGGCGATCTCCGGCGCGCCGCCGCCGCCGGGCAGCCGCACCTTCGGCTTGGCATAGGGGCCGACCACCGTGGTGTTGAGATTGGCGTATCTATCGATCTGCGCGCCGCCGAGGAAGCCGATCTTGATGCGGCCGCCTTGCAGCCAATAGCGGAACATTTCCGGCACCGACACCGTGGTCAGCGCGGTCTCGCACAGTTCGCCGTCGCCGATCGACAGCGGCAGCACGTTCGGCTTGGTGGCGAGCGTACCGGATTCGTAGATCAAGGTGATGCCGGGCGCGTGCGTCAGCCGCGCGAGATTGCAGGCGGCCGAGGGCTGGCCGATACCGACAAAGCAGACGTCGTCGTTTTTCAGCGCGCGCGCCGCCGCGACGGTCATCATCTCTCTCGGCTTGTAGTCGGCCATGCTGCCTACTCAGCCCCATCTGTCAGGGACTGCGAGTCGGCCATGCTGCCTACTCCGCCGCCGCGCGCTGCCGGCGCGCGTATTGGGCGAAAACCTCCGGGCCCTTTTCCAAAACGTTGGTCTTCATCCAGGCCAGGAACGAGTCGCGTTCCTTGGCGATCGCGTCCCATTCCTTGTAGAAGCCATTGTTGCGCGGGTAAAACCCTTGCGCATACGACGGAAAGGCGCCACCCGGCACTTCGGCGATATGGCCGACGGTCCAATGCGGCAGCACCACCGCGTTGAGGCTGCGCTCGGGCGGAAGCTCATCCACAATCTCTTCCACCGTCACCACCGAGCGCTTGGCGGCGAGCACCGCTTCCTTCTGCACGCCGAGCACGCCCTCGATCATGACATTGCCGGCTTTGTCGGCGCGCTGGGCATGGATCACCGCCACGTCGGGCCGGATCGCCGGCACCGCGGCCAGTTGCTCGCCGGTGAACGGACAGGTCACATGCTTGATGTTCGAATTCACCTTCGGCAGGTCGCCGCCGATATAGCCGCGGAAAATCGCGCAGGGCAGCCCGGCGGCGCCCGCTTCGTAAGCGTTGGCCAAGGCGGCGTGCGAATGCTCCTCGATCGCCAGCTTCTGCGGCCAACCGTTCTCCACCGCGTCGCGCAAGCGGTGCAACGAGCCGACGCCCGGATTGCCGCCCCAGGAGAAAATGAGCTTGTCGGCGCAGCCCATGCCGATGAGCTGGTCGTAAATGATGTCCGGCGTCATGCGGATCAGAGTCAGGCGTTTGCGGCCCTGGCGGATGATTTCGTGGCCGGCAGCGTGCGGAATGAGGTGGGTGAAGCCTTCCATCGCCACGCTATCGCCGTCGCGGATAGCGGCTTTAATGGCCTCGGCGAGCGACGAAATACGCGCCATGCGACAAAGCTTCCCAGTTGCGGGTCCGTATTTACGGCCCGCCACGGACAGGGTCAAATGGCGAAATTAGGATAAGTTTGAGCTCCAACAAATGGCCGCCATGCTGGGACCGCAGCCGATCTTCACCGTCCACGCCGAACTGGCCGACATCATGTCGCTCGGCCGCACGCCCTATGGCGAGCGCCGCATCATCAGCATTCTCGGCGGCACGGTACGGGGCGCCAGGCTCAATGGCCGCATCCTGCCGGGCGGCGCCGACTGGCAGGTCGTGCGCGGTGACGGCGCCGCCGATATCCAGGCGCGCTATACCATCGAGACCGATAGCGGCGCGCGCATCCTGGTCCGCAGCGACGGCTTGCGGCATGGTCCGCCGGCGGTCTTGGAGCGGTTGGCGCAAGGCGAAAGCGTCGATCCGTCTCTCTATTATTTCCGCACCGTCATGCGGTTCGAAACCTCCGACGCCGGCGTCGATTGGCTCAACCGCATCCTGGCGCTGGCGCGCGGTCAGCGCGAGGCGCGCAGCGTGCGACTCGATGTGTACGAGGTGGGGTGATGGCGACCGACCGGCTCGAAATGACGCTGCCCGCTTCGCATGCCGCTATTTCGACGGCGGCTCAAATTGTGTGCCGTCGCCAATCTGCTCGATTGTCAGCAACGGCTTGCGCGGCAACGTCGTCCAGGTTGCTCTTTCGACGTCGTCAGAAATCTGGCCGACGCTGCGTTTCATCCGCCGGGTCAAGTAGTTGATGCTGGCCTGACGCACCGTTCCCTTGTTGCGCTCAACATCGATACTGTCGTAGCCGATCAATCTGAAGCCGCCTTTTTCAAATCGGAATGTGTATGTCAAATGGCCCATGTTGCCGCCGAAATACCCTAGAGTTACTTGCAACGTGCCCTTTTTGATCTCGACTCCGCCCTGCTGCACGCCATTGGGATCGAGAGGGTCCTGGGCCGACGGCTCTGTGGTGCGCGCAATCAGCGTATGGTTTTCCAGCGCAAGATCGTAACCGCCAGCCGCGTTGCCGAAGGCGACCATCAGAATCCGCGGGTTGGTGTCGAAGTTCTCCGGCCCGCCCTGCCCGCGCGCATCGATGACATTGCGCGGATCGATGGCGCGCAGAACCAGCGCAACATCGTCGCGGCCGTCGCCGTTCAGATCGCCCGATAGCTTGATTTCGATCCGCCAATCCATCGGCACGAAGCCCTCGACGGACCGTGCGTGCCGCACCAATGCGGGATAAGACACGGCCGCAATGGCCGGATCGCCCCCGGCTGCGGCAGGGCCGCAGAGCCAAACAAGCGACAGACAAACCGTGGCGATGGTGGCGCGCATTCTCAATTCCTGCCGAAACATGCCGCACGTATAGGCCGAGTGGCAGGCACCGTCGATCCCGGTCCTGTCGCTGCACGGCAGCCGGAAACGCGCTATCGTCGTCCCACTAAGAAGAATGAGCGTCGGGGATGAAATGCCACATTCGAGCCGCAAGGCCGAGCCGCCTGCCGCCGCGCCCCTGCGCCCGGTGCGGCTTGGCCAATTCGACGCCGTGCTCGAACGCGAGCCGTCAGGCGTCATCCATGTCCGCACGACCCAGGTGCTGCCGCCCTATTACGCCAATCTGAGTGAGCCGCTGGAGCATTGGGCGAAGGCCGCGCCCGACCGCATATTCCTCGCCCAGCGCGACGCGGAAGGTGGCTGGCGCACGCTGAGCTACGCGCAAGTGCTCGGCGGCGACCAAACGTATCGCCGCGTCGCTGCTGCGTCGCGGGCTCTCGCGCCGAGCGGCCGATCGCGATCATATCCGGCAACGGCATCGAGCACGCGCTGCTCGGCCTTGCCGCGATGAGCGTCGGCATTCCCTATGCGCCGATCTCGGCCGCCTATTCGCTGCTGTCGAGCGACTTCGGCAAGCTGCGCGCCATCATCGAATTGCTCACGCCTGGCATGGTGTTTGCGCATGACGGCGGCCCGTTCGCGCGCGCGATCTACGCGGCGGTGCCGGAAGACGTCGAACTGGTGGTGACGCGCAATCCGCTCGGCGACTGGAAGAAGACGACGCTATTCGCCGATCTGTTCGGCGAGGAGGACGTCAATGGCGTCGCCGCCGCGCAACATCAGGTTACGCCCGACACCATTGCCAAGTTCCTGTTCACCTCCGGCTCGACCGGCAACCCGAAAGCCGTCATCAATACCCAGCGCATGCTGTGTTCGAACCAGGCTATGATTAGCGCGGGCTTTGCTTTCGTCGCCGACGAGCCGCCGGTGGTGGTCGACTGGCTGCCCTGGAGCCACACCTTCGGCAGCAATCACAATTTCAATATGGTGCTGGTGAACGGCGGCTCGCTCTACATCGACGACGGCAACCCGACGCCGCCGGGCGTGCCCAAGACCGCGCGAAACTTGCGCGAGATCGCGCCCACGATCTATTTCAACGTGCCGAAAGGCTATGAGGCGCTGGTCCCGCATTTCCGCGCCGACGCGACGCTGCGCGAGAATTTCTTCAGCCGGCTGAAGGTCCTGTTTTACGCCGGCGCCGGCCTCAACCAGACCACCTGGGACGATCTCACGCAGCTTGCGGTCGAGACCACCGGCGAGCGCATCATCTTTTTATCGTCGCTCGGCTCGACCGAGACATCGCCGCTCGCGCTGGCCTGCACCTTCGACTTCGACCAGGACGGGCAATATCGGATTGCCCTGCCCGGGCGTCGAACTCAAGCTGGTGCCGAACGAAGGCAAGCTGGAAGCGCGTTTGCGCGGGCCGCACATCACACCCGGATATTGGCGGCAGGAGGCGCTCACGCGCGAGGCCTTCGACGAGGACGGCTTCTACAAGATCGGCGACGCACTGAAATTCGCCGACCCGGACGATCCGGGCAAAGGTTTCCTGTTCGACGGGCGCATCGCCGAGGACTTCAAACTTTCGACCGGCACCTGGGTCAGCATCGGTCCCTTGCGCGCGCGCTTCATCGATCATTGCGCGCCTTTCGTGCGCGACGTCGTTTTCGCCGGACCCGACCGCGACGATATCGTGGCGCTGGTGTTCCCCGACATCGAGGCATGTCGCAAACTTGCGCCCGAACACCCCGCCGATGCCGCGCCGGCGGCGGTCATCGGCGACATCCGCGTCCGCGCGAAGTTCACCGCGCTGCTCGACGTTCTCGCCGCCGTCAACCCAGGCTCCTCGACGCGCGTCGCGCGCGCGCTGCTCATGGCGGAGCCGGCCTCGATGGACAAAGGCGAAATGACCGACAAAGGGTCGATCAACCAGCGCGCGGTTTTGAATAACCGCGCCGCGCTGGTGGACGAGCTTTATGCAACGCCGCTATCCTCTCGCATCATCGTTTTCACGGGCAAGTGAGGTATTCGCGCCATGGACATCAAGGGACAAGCGGCCATCGTTACCGGCGGCGCGTCGGGACTGGGAGCGGCCTGTGCGCGGGCGCTTGCCGCCGCCGGCGCCAAGGTGGCGGTTTTCGACGTCAACGCCAAGGCGGCGGCCGAGGTGGCGATCGACATCAACGGCATCGCACTTGCCTGCGACGTAGCGGACGCCGGCGCCGCCGAAGCGGCGGTCAAGCAGGCCGCCGCCGATCACGGGCCGGCGCGTGTCCTGGTCAACTGTGCAGGAATAGGCCCGGCCAAGCGCATTGTCGGCCGCGACGGACCGATGCCGCTTGCCGATTTCGAGCGAGTCATCCGCGTCAACCTGATCGGCACCTTCAACATGATGCGGCTTGCCGCCGCCGCCATGCAGACGCTTGCCCCTCTCGCCGACGGCGAGCGTGGCGTGATCGTGTCGACCGCATCCGTCGCCGCCTTCGAGGGGCAGATCGGGCAATCGGCTTACGCTTCGTCCAAGGGCGGCGTCGCCGCGCTCACGTTGCCGGCGGCGCGCGAATTTTCCCAGTTCGGCGTGCGCGTGCTAGCCATCGCGCCGGGTATTTTCGGCACGCCGATGCTGCGGGCGCTGCCGCAGGAGGTGCAGGACTCGCTCGGCGCCTCGGTGCCGTTCCCCAAGCGGCTGGGTGCCCCAAGCGAATTCGCCGCGCTGGTACTGCACTGCGTGCGCAATTCCTATCTCAACGGCGAGGTGATCCGGCTCGATGGCGCGCTGCGCATGGCGCCGCGCTGAGCTGCAATGAGTTCGGATAAGATCATCGACCTCTATGAACGCCGCGCGCGCGATTGGGTGGACGATCGCAGCCGGCAAAAGGTCTTGTTCGAAATGCCCTGGCTCGACCGCTTCGCCGCACGATTGCCCGCCGGCGGCACGATCCTCGATCTCGGCTGCGGGTCCGGCAAGCCGATGGCGGCCTACCTGCTCACGCAAGGCTTCCATGTTTGCGGCGTCGATTCCTCGCCCACCATGATCTCGCTGTGCAGCGAGAATTTCCCCGACCGCGAATGGATCGCCGCCGACATGCGGACGCTCGATCTGCAACGCCGCTTCGACGGCGTCATGGCCTGGGACAGCTTTTTCCATCTCAATTACGACGACCAACGGCGGATGTTTCCGATTTTTCGCGTGCACGCGGCGCCCGGCGCGCCGCTGCTGTTCACCAGCGGCCCGCGCCACGGCGAGGCCACCGGCACGTTGCGCGGCGAGCCGCTCTATCACGCCAGCCTCGCGCCCGACGAATATCGTTCGCTGCTCGCCGCCAACGATTTCACGGTCGTCATCGAGCGGATGGAAGACCCGGAATGCGGCGGCCACTCGGTATGGCTGGCCCGGCGCAACAAAGCGGGATAAGACCAGGGCCGCATGAGTTTCAGCAATACCCGCAAAGTGCGCATCGAGTGGGGCGACTGCGATCCCGCCGGCATCATTTTCTATCCGCGCTATTTCGAGATTTTCGATGCCTCGACCGCGGCGCTGTTCGAGCGCGCGCTCGGGATCAACATGTTCCAGATGTTCAAGACGTTCGACTGCGTCGGCTATCCGCTGGCCTGCACGCGCGCACGCTTCGTGCGGCCGACCCGATACGGCGACGACGTGACGGTAGAATCGGCGATCACATTCGGCCGGGCCAGTTTCGATATCGTGCATCACATCACGCACAAGGGCCTGACTTGCGCCGAATGCTCGGAGACGCGGGTCTGGGTGGTGGACGATGCGGGCAAACCCGGCGGCTACAGGTCGCATCCGATTCCGCAAGCGGTGCGGGTGAAGTTCGGTGTGTAGCCAACCGTCGTCTCCGCCTGCGCGGGGACGACAGCAGAAAACTACTCCACCTCCGCCGCGATTTTTTTCAGGATCTGCAGGAACCGCTTGCGGTCGCGCGCGCCGATGATGCGGTCGAGCACGCGTTCATGGCGGCGCGCGCAGCGCGTCAAATTGGTCAGCGCCCGCCGGCCGGCCGGCGTCAGATTGAGCCGATAGACGCGCCGGTCCGCGCGCGTGCGCCGGCGTTCGACCAGACCGCAGCGCACCAGGTCCTCGATCACCGGCGTGAGGCTCGATTTGTCGCGGCCGTTGGCGTGGCTCAATCCGGTCTGGCTGATGCCGGGGTTGCGCGCGATCAGCGTCAACGTGGCGAAGCGGCCCGGCTGTTCGCCGATTTCGCGCGAGCGACGCGAGAACGCCGCGAAGGCGTGCTCCTGCGCCATGCGCAAATTGAAGCCGACCCAGGTCGCCAAGGGGCCGAATTTGATCGATTCGGCAATGGCTTCGCCGTTCCCGCCGTGCCGCGCCCGGCGGCTGCTGTTTTTCCGCACCGTCACCGTTCCCCGCCGATTGCGCCGCACCCGCGCCCCACCACATAGTTTGATATCAAACGATAAGCTTTACAACGCCCGCGACATGCGGCTGAATATTGCAAAAGTTGGCGCTATGACCAACCCATAAACCGAGGGAGGAATTCCATGACGTTCCGCATCGCGGCCGGCTTTTGCGCCGCCGCTCTCGCCGCCCTGATCGGCCTGCCGACCGCCGCGCTCGCCCAGGAAAAGACTTTCGAGCTCAAGCTTGCGCATTGGTTGCCGCCGTCACACCCGCTGCAGAAGGCAATGGAAGAATGGGGCGCCTCGGTCGAGAAGGACTCCGGCGGGACCATCAAATACAAAGTCTATTCCGCCCAGCAGCTCGGCAAGGCCTTCGACCATTACGACATGGCGCGCGACGGCATCGCCGACCTCACTTACGTCAATCCCGGTTATCAACCCGGCCGCTTCCCGATCATCGCCGCCGGCGAACTGCCGTTCTTGATGTCGAACGCCAAGGGCGGCTCGGTGGCGCTCGATGCCTGGTATCGCCGCTACGCGGCCAAAGAGATGAAGGACGTCAAATTCTGCCTCGCCTTCGTGCACGATCCGGGCGCGATTCACTCGGTCAACAAGAAGGTCATGGTGCCGGCCGACATCAAAGGCATGAAGATCCGCCCGGCGCAGGGCACCATCGCGGAATTCGTCACGCTGCTCGGCGGCAACAACGTCCAGGCCTCGGCGCCGGAAGTGCGCGACGTGCTCGCCAAGGGCGTTGCCGACGCCGTCACATTCCCGTGGGGCTCCATCATCCTGTTCGGCATCGACAAGGTGACAAAGTACCACATGAACGTTCCGCTTTACGCCACCACGTTCGTCTTCGTGTTCAATAAAGCGAAGTACGAGCAGATGTCGGCGAAGCAGAAAAAAGTGATCGACAATCACTGCACCAGCGAATGGGCCGCCAAGGTGGCGACGCCGTGGGCCGATTTCGAACACGCCGGCATCGCCAAGCTCAAGGCTGAGCCTGGCCACGAGGTCTACGACATCAGCCCGGCGCAGCTCGCCGAATGGCGCAAGGCGGCGGCGCCGCTCGAGGCCAAATGGGCGGCCGGCGTCAAGAAAGCCGGCGGCGATCCCGAACTCGCGATCAAGGGTCTACGCGCGGAACTGGTGAAGAACAAAGCCTCCTATTGATGGACAGCGCCACGGCAGGACGCAGTCCCGTCGATCGATTCATCGACCTGACCGAGATGACGGCGGCGGGATTTCTCGCCGTCGTCACTTTGCTCACTTTCGTATCGGTGTTCCTGCGCTACCTGTTCGCCTGGTCGATCCCCGACGCCTATGATTTCTCGCGCCTGCTGCTCGGCATCCTGATCTTCTGGGGCATGGCGATCGCCAGCTATCGCGGCGACCACATCACCGTCGACTTGTTGTGGACTGCAGCGCCGCCGGCTGCGCGCCGCGCCATGGACGTGTTTTCGGCGCTAGTGATGCTGGTCGCCATGTGCGCCTTCACCTGGATGTTCGCCGAAAAGGTGCTCGGCACCCGCGCCGACCATGTCGGCACCTTCGATCTGCGGCAACCGGTCTGGGTCTACTATTTCATCGCCTGGATCGGGCTTGCCGCCGCGGTCCTGCTGTTGATCGCGCGCACTGTGCGGCTGGTGTTCTGGCCCGAAAAGCTGGCGCGCCGCGGCGATGAGCCGTCGATCGAATGAGGCGCGCAAGGGCGTAACGCAATGAGCACCGACGCCGTCGCCGTCACCGGGTTCATATCGCTGTTCGCGCTGATGCTGTTGCGCGTGCCGGTCGGCATCGCCATGGGTTTGGTCGGCGTGCTCGGCTTCGGCTACATGATCGGCGACATCGGCCCGGCCTTGAAGCTGCTGTCGCAATCGCCGATCCGCACCGCCACGGACGCCGAGTTCGCGGTCATTCCGCTGTTCCTGCTGATGGGCGCCTTCGCCTCGGCTTCCGGCATGAGCCGCGAACTGTTCCGCGCCTCGAACACGTTCCTCGGCCACCTACGCGGCGGGCTCGGCATCGCCACCATCGTCGCCTGCGGTGGCTTTGCCGCGATCTGCGGCTCCTCGGTCGCCACTGCCGCGACCTTCTCCAAGGTCGCCTATCCGGAGATGCGTGCGCACGGCTATCCGCAAAGCTTCGCCACCGGCGTGATCGCGGCCGGCGGCTCGCTCGGCATCATGATCCCGCCCTCCACCGTGTTCGCGGTCTACGGGCTGATCACCGAGCAGGACATCGGCAAATTGTTCATCGCCGGCATCATTCCCGGCCTGCTGGCGGTCGGCATGTATGTCGCGACCATCAACATCATCGCCTATTTGCGCCCCGGCTTCCTGCCGTCGGCGCCGCGCCACAGCTGGACCGAACGCATCGAAGCGGCGCGCGACATCTGGGCGGTGGTGCTGCTATTCGTCTTCATTATCGGCGGGCTTTACGGCGGGCTGTTCACCGCCACCGAGGCCGCCGGCATGGGCGCCGCCGGCGCCTTCATCATCTCGGTGCTGCGGCAAAAACTGTCGCGCGCGGACTTCTGGCGCTGCCTGATCGAAGTCGCTGCGCACCACCGCCGCGGTGTTCACGATCCTGATCGGCGCGCTGATATTCGGCTATTTCCTCACCATCACGCAGACCCCGCAGAAGATCACCGAATTTCTCACCGGGCTCGGGCTGGGGCCCTACGGTGTGCTGGTGCTGATCATGCTGATGTATCTGGTGCTCGGCTGCATCATGGACGCCATGGCCATGATCATCCTGACCATCCCCATCATCTTCCCGGTGATCAAGGCGCTCGGCTTCGACCCGATCTGGTTCGGCGTTATCATCGTGATGACGGTGGAACTCGGCTTGATCCATCCGCCGGTCGGCATGAACGTGTTCGTGATCAAGAGCGTGATCAAGGACGTCAAGCTGTCGACCGTATTTTACGGCGTCATGCCCTTCGTTTTGACCGACATCCTGCGGCTGGCCATACTGATTGCCCTGCCGATTTTGGCGACCTGGCTGCCTTCGCACATGTAGGCCGGTTATGATATATAGTTGGGGTCCAAACCATTTGGTAAAGTCATGACGACGGAACGCTCGTTCAAGAAAGAAGTGCAGGCGCTGCGCCTGGGCGACGGCGAGATCTTCCGCGGCGAGGGCATCCTCGCCGTCACCAAGGCGCTGCTGCAATCGGGCGTGTCGTATGTCGGCGGCTACCAGGGCGCGCCGGTGTCGCATTTGCTCGACGTGCTGGTCGACGCCAAGGACATCATGGCCGAGCTCGGCGTGCATCTGGAAACCTGCGCCAACGAGGCGAGCGCCGCCGCCATGCTCGGCGCCTCGATCAACTACCCCTTGCGCGGCGCGGTGACCTGGAAATCGATCGTCGGCACCAACGTCGCCGCCGACGCGCTGTCCAATTTGTCGTCGCCCGGCGTGATCGGCGGCGCCATGATCATCATCGGCGAAGATTATGGCGAAGGCGCCAGCGTCATCCAGGAGCGCACCTATGCCTATGCGCTGAAATCCTCGATGTGGCTGCTCGACCCGCGCCCCGACCTGCCGACCATCGTGCGCATGGTGGAGAAGGGCTTCGAACTGTCGGAGGCAAGCCACGCGCCGGTGATGCTGGAGCTGCGCATCCGCGCCTGCCACGCCACCGGCGAATTCATCGCGCGCGACAACCGCAAGGCGGAATTTTCCGGCATCAACCGCATCGCTATGCCCGCGCGCTTCAACTATGCGCGTCTGTCGCATCCGCCGGTGACCTTCACGCAAGAACGGCTGAAGGTCGAAGAGCGCCTGCCGGCGGCGCGCGCCTTCATCCGCGAGCACGGGCTCAACGAGACGATCGCCGGCGAGCTCGACGATATCGGCATCATCGTCATGGGCGGGCTCACCAATTCGGTGCTGCGCGCGCTCGAACGGCTGGATTTGGCGGATGTATTCGGCACCTCGCGCGTGCCGCTTCTGGTGCTCAATGTGGTCTATCCGCTGGTGCCGGAGGAAATCCGCGCCTTCTGCGCCGGCAAACGCGCGGTGCTGGTCGTCGAGGAAGGCAACCCGGCTTTTATCGAGGACGCAATCAACGTCGAACTGCGCCACGCCGACTTGCAGACCAAAGTGCTCGGCAAGGGCCCGCTGCCGCAAGCCGGCGAATACACCTCCGACGTTTTGCTCGAGGGCCTCGCCGCCTTCCTGCAAGCCGTGCGGCCGAACGGGCTCGACGCCGAGGCGCTGGCGGATAAGGCGCGCGGGTTGATCGCGCACAAAGCGATAGCCGCCGCCGCGCTCGGACCGCTGCCGCCGCGTCCGCCCGCCTTCTGCACCGGCTGCCCGGAGCGGCCGGTGTTCTCCGCCATCAAGCTGATGCAGCGCGAACTAGGGCCGACCCATATCTCGACCGATATCGGCTGCCATTCGTTTGCGACCTTCGCGCCGTTCTCGCTCGGCAATTCCATTCTCGGTTACGGCATGTCGCTGGCGAGCGCCGCCGCGGTGACACCCAACATGGAAAAGCGCCCGATCGCCATCATGGGCGACGGCGGCTTCTGGCATAACGGGCTGATCTCGGGCGTCGCCTCCAATCTGTTCAACAAAGGCGACGGCGTGCTGATCGTGCTGCAAAACGGCTACGCCTCCGCCACCGGCCAGCAATACATCCCGTCGAGCGTGACGAACCGCGACGACCCGGCGAAAGGCATGCAGATCGAGGCGACGCTGCGCAGCATGGGCGTGAAGTGGCTGCGCACGGTGCGCAGCTATTCGGTCGCGGCGATGGCGAAGACGCTGACGGAGGCGATGAAGAGCGCCGAGCGCGGCCTCAAGGTGATCATCGCCGACGGCGAATGCCAGCTGGCGCGCCAGCGCCGCGTGCGCGCCGAGGACGCGGAGAAGCTCAAGCGCGGTGAGCGCGTGACGCGGGTGCGCTACGGCGTCGACGACGAGATCTGCACCGGCGACCATTCCTGCATCCGGCTGTCGGGCTGCCCGTCGCTGACGGTGAAGCCTTCGCCCGATCCTTTGCGCAGCGATCCGGTGGCGACGGTCATCGACAGTTGCGTCGGCTGCGGGCTGTGCGGTGAGGTCGCGCATGCGGCGGTGCTCTGCCCCTCGTTCTACCGCGCCGAGATCGTGCGCAATGCCAACTGGCGCGAGCGTTTTGTCTTCTGGTGGCGACGGAAAGTCATCGGCTGGCTTGGCGGTCCAACGCTGTCATTCCGGGGCGCGAGCAAAGCGAGCGAACCCGGAATCCAGACGCCGGCGCCGAGCGTGGCTCTGGATTCCGGGTCCGGCCCGGCGGGCCGTCCCGGAATGACGGAGAAAAACGCCCCGATCAAACTCCTGATCGCCGCGCTGGGCGGAGAAGGCGGCGGCGTGCTGACCGACTGGATCGTGTCGGCGGCGGCCGACGCCGGCTTCCCGGTGCAGTCGACCTCGATCCCGGGCGTGGCGCAGCGCACCGGCGCCACCACGTATTACATCGAGATTTTTCCGGTGCCGGCAAGCAAACTCGGCGGCAAACGCCCGGTGATGGCGCTCACCCCGGGCGTCGGCGACATCGACATCGCGGTGGCGAGCGAACTTCTGGAAGCCGGCCGCGTGGTGGCGGGCGGCTTTGTCACGCGCGAACGCACGCATCTGATCGGCTCGACCAGCCGCTTCTATGCCATGGACGAGAAGATCGCCATGGGCGACGGCCGCTTCGACCGCGACAAGTTGATCGAGACCGTCAGCGCGCACGCACGCGAGACTTTGCTCATCGACATGGAGGCGCTGGCCAAAGAGAGCGGCTCGATCGTCAACGCGGTGATGCTGGGCGCGCTAGCCGGCGCGCAACTGTTGCCGCTGACGCCTGAGCAACTGGAAGCGGCGATCCGCGCCGACGGCAAATCGGTCGACGGCAATTTGCGCGGCTTCCGCGCCGGGCTCGCGGCCGCGCAAGCGAAATTGCCGCCGGCAAAACAGCCCGAGAAAAAGCGCAACGCGCCCTCCACCCCCGATCTGCTCGAGCACGAAGTCACCTATTCGCTGCCGGCGCTGGCGCAACCGACCGCGATCGAAGGCGTGCGCCGGCTGATCGCCTATCAGAACCTTGCCTATGCCAAGCTCTATCTCGACCGCTTGCGCGCGCTGGTCGAGGCCGATGCCGGTGCCGGCGCGCCGGGCCGGCTGCTCAAGGAAGTCGCCCGCCAGCTTGCCGTGCGCATGTCCTACGAAGACGTGGTGCGGGTGGCGCAAGCCAAGATCGCGCCGGAGCGCATGCGCCGCATCGCGCGCGAGGAACTGCGCGTGACCAACGAACCGTTCTCGGTGCACGATTTCCTCAAACCCGGCATCGAGGAAATCACCCAATTGCTGCCGCCGTTGCTGGCGCGGCCGATCCTGGCGCTGGCCAAACGCCGCGGCTGGCTCGGCCGCGTCTATTTCGGCATGCAGATCAATTCGACCTCGATCACCGGCTACCTGCGGTTCCTGATGTTGGCCAAGCTGCGCCGGCTGCGCCCGCGCGGCATCCGCTTCAAGCAGGAGCAGGCGCAGATCGAATCCTGGCTGGCTTTGATCGCCGAGGCTGCAAAACATTCGCCGGCGCTGGCGCTCGAGGTCGCCGAATGCGCCCGCCTGATCAAGGGCTATGGCGACACGCATGCGCGCGGGCTCGCCAATTACGCCACGATCGAAGCGCGCATCATCCGCCCGGCGCTCGCCGGCGTCATGCCGCCCGAGCGCGCCGCCGATGCCGTGGCCAGCGCCCGCATCGCCGCCTTGGTCGATCCGGAGGGCGAAAGCCTGGCCAAATGCCTGGCCGAATTCGAGGATCCGGCGGCCTTCCGCGTCGCGGCGGAGTGAATTTCCCGGTCATTCCCGGGCGAGGCCGAAGGCCGAGAACCCGGAATCCAAATGCAAATTCCGAGACTGCATCTGGATTCCGAGTCCGGCGCTCCGGGCCATCCCGGAATGACAAAGAACTGCACCGCCGTTGTCAGAATTTCGCGCCTCGCGTAAGACTTGAACGCCAAGCCATAAGCAGAAACAGCGCGCAAGCGGGCGGCAGACAGGGCGAAACGCATGGCGCTTTCACCAAGCGGCAGCCAACGGCCGGCCATCGCCGCCGAAGCCTTCCTGCGCGCGCTCGCCGACCACGGCGCCGACTATTTCTTCTGCAATCCGGGCACCGATTTCCCGCCCATCGTAGAAGCCTTCAGCCGCGCCAAGAAGACCAATGCCAAGGTGCCGAGGCCCATTCTGGTGCCGCACGAGAACCTGGCGATCGCCATGGCGCACGGCGCTTACCTCATGACCGGCCGCCCGCAGGCGGCGATGGTACATGTCAATGTCGGCACCGCCAACGCCATCAACAATCTCGCCAACCTGTCGCGCGACCGCGTGCCGTTGCTGCTCGCCGCCGGGCGTACGCCGATCACCGAAAAGGGCGCCTTCGGCGCGCGCAACCGGCCGATCCACTGGGCGCAGGAAATGTTCGACCAGGCCGGCATGGTGCGCGAACTGGTGAAGTGGGATTACGAATTGCGCATGCCCAACCAGATCGGCGACATGGTCGCGCGCGGCGTGGAAATCGCCATGGCGCATCCGCGCGGGCCGGTCTATCTGGTGCTGCCGCGCGAGCCGCTGTCGGCGCCGCTCGCCGAGCCGATCGCTCCGGCCAAACCGCGCGCACAGGCAGCCCCCCCGCATCCCGATCCGAAAACGATCGCCACGCTGGCGGAATGGATGGTGGCGGCCGAGCGGCCGCTGATCGTCACCGCCACGCTGCCGGCCGATGCGGTGCCCCTGCTCAGCGCGCTCGCCGAGCGCTGCGCCATTCCGGTGGTGACGCACAATCCGCGCACGGTTTGTCTGCCGTCGAGCCACCCCATGCATTTCGGCTTCGAGCCGGGCACGCTGCTCGCCGACGCCGACTTGGTGGTCGTGCTCGAATCCGACGTGCCGTGGATTCCGAGCCTGCAGCATCCGCCGGCCGGCTGCCGCGTCGCGCATGTCGGCGAGGATCCGTTCTATGCGCGCTACCCGATGCGCTCGTTCCCCAGCGATCTCGCCGTGCAGGCCGGTCCGCTCAACGCGCTGGAGGCGCTGACCGCGGCGGTGGAAGCGCGCCTGCAGATGGCGGAAGCGCGCATTGCCGCGCGGCGCGCGCGGCTGACCGAGCGCATGCGCACACGGCGCGCGCAGCTCGCCAAGGATGCCGCGCCCGCCGCGCATATCTCGCCGGAATTTCTGTCGCAGGCGATCGGCGAGACCTTCGGGCCGGACGCCATCATCGTCAACGAATACCCGTTGCGGCCGGATCATTGCGCGCGCGAGAAGCCGGGCACGTTTTTCGCGCTCGGCCCGTCCGGCGGGCTCGGCTGGGGCTTCGGCGCGGCGCTCGGCATCAAGCTCGCCGCGCCCGACGCACTTGTGGTCGCCACGCTCGGCGACGGCGCCTATATGTTTTCCAACCCGACGGTCGCCCACTGGGTCGCCGCCACCCACGGCCTGCCGATCCTCACCGTCGTGTTCAACAACAGCCGCTACGGCGCCGTGCGGCGCGCCACGCTGTCGATGTTCAAGGACGGCGCCGCCGGCGAGAACGACGGCCGCATGCTGGCCGATCTCGGTCCCGCGCCGCCGTTCGAGACGATGGCGCAGGCGCAAGGCGCCTATGCCGAGCGGGTGGAAAAACCGGCCGATCTCGCTTTTGCGCTCACGCGCGCGCGCGAGGCCGTGCTCAGCGGGCACCGGCAGGCGCTGCTCAACGTCATTACGCCGTATTAGAATCCTCCTAGCGGGGCGGGTGGAAGCCCTGCCCACATCTGCTAGCCTAGGGCCCATGGCGCTCACGCACCCCATCGGCATGTCCGAGCCCGAGCCGCCGCCCAATGGCGACGGCAACGGGCGCCCGAGCCCGATGCTGGAGCAATATATCGAGATCAAGGCCGCCAATCCGGACTGCCTGCTTGTTCTACCGGATGGGCGACTTCTACGAGATGTTCTTCGAGGACGCCGAGACCGCCTCGCGCGCGCTCGGCATCGTGCTGACCAAGCGCGGCAAACATCAGGGCCGCGACATCCCGATGTGCGGCGTGCCCGTGGTGCGCGCCGACGAATATCTGCACCGGCTGATCGCGCTCGGCCATCGGGTCGCGGTCTGCGAGCAGCTCGAGGACCCGGCCGAGGCGAAGAAGCGCGGCGCCAAGAGCGTGGTGAAGCGCGACGTGGTGCGGCTAGTGACGCCCGGCACGCTGACCGAAGACACTCTGCTCGACGCCAAACGCAACAATTACCTGCTTAGCGTCACGCGTGCGCGGCTGTCGTCCGCCGGCGAGGACGCGCGCTTTGCGCTCGCCTGGATCGATATTTCGACCGGCGAGTTCCGCATCACCGAATGCGACCGCCTGTCGCTCTCGGCCGAGATCGCGCGGCTGGAGCCGAGCGAGATCATCGTCTCCGACGCGCTCTACGCCGACGCCGATCTGGCGCCCTATTGGCGCGAGCTGCCGGCGGTGACGCCGCTTACCCGCGACGTGTTCGATTCAGGCACCGCCGAGCGGCGGCTCACGTCGTTCTTTGCGGTGGCGACCAGCGAGGCCTTCGGCACTTTGTCGCGGCTGGAGCTGACCGCCGCCGCGGCTTGCGTCACCTATGTCGAGCGCACGCAGATCGGCAAGCGCCCGCCGCTGTCGCCGCCGTTGCGCGAAAGCGCGGGCGCCACCATGGCCATCGACCAGGCGACGCGCGGCAATCTCGAATTGATGCGCACGCTGTCAGGCGACCGGCGCGGCTCGCTTCTTGAAGCGATCGATCGCACGGTCACTTCGGCCGGCTCGCGTCTGCTGGCGCAGCGATTGTCGGCGCCGCTCACAGATCCGGCGCAAATCGCGCGCCGGCTCGACGCGGTGGCGAGCTTTGTCGATGACGCCGCCGCCCGCGCCGACACGCGCTCGCGCCTCGCCGCTGCGCCCGATCTGGCGCGCGCACTCGCCCGATTGGCGGTCGGGCGCGGCGGGCCGCGCGATCTCGCCGCCATCCGCGACGGCGTGCTGGCGGCCGCCGATCTCGCCCGCGCGCTGGCGGCGCTGAAAGACATGCCGGCGGAAATCGCCGATGCGCTGCAAGCCTGCCGCCGGCCGGACGGCATGCTGGCGGCTGAGCTTTCCGCGGCGCTTGCCGCAGAACTCCCCGCCTTCAAGCGCGACGGCGGTTTTGTGCGCGAAGGCTACGACGCGAGCCTCGACGAGACACAGCGCTTGCGCGACGAATCGCGCCGCGTGGTGGCCGCGCTGCAGGCGCGCTATGCGGAAGAGACCGGCGTGCGCACGCTGAAAGTGCGCCACAACAACGTGCTCGGCTATTTCGTCGAGGTCACCGCCCAGCACGGCGAGAAACTGCTGACCGCCCCGCTCAATGCGCGTTTCATCCATCGCCAGACGCTGGCCGGCCAAGTGCGCTTCACCACCACCGAATTGGGCGAACTGGAGGCCAAGATCGCCAGCGCGGCCGACCGGGCGCTCGGCATGGAGCTCGATATTTTCGATCGGCGTGGCCGAGCGTGATCGCGGAGACCGCGCCGATCAAGGAATGCGCCGACGCGCTCGCCCGTCTCGATGTCGCTAGCGCGCTTGCGCACTTGGCGGCCGAGCGCGATTACGCGCGCCCGCAAGTGGACGACGGCCGCGGCTTCGTCATCGAGGGCGGCCGCCATCCGGTGGTCGAACAGGCGCTCTCGCGCGACGGCACGCCTTTCGTCGCCAATGATTGCGATCTCTCTCCCCCTAAGGATGGCGAAGCCGGCCGCATCTGGCTGATCACCGGCCCCAACATGGCGGGCAAGTCGACGTTCCTGCGGCAGAACGCGCTGATCGCCATCCTGGCGCAGATGGGCTCGTTCGTGCCGGCCAAGGCGGCGCATATCGGCGTGGTCGACCGGCTGTTCTCGCGCGTCGGCGCCGCCGACGATCTGGCGCGCGGGCGCTCGACCTTCATGGTCGAAATGGTGGAAACCGCGGCCATCCTCAATCAGGCCAGCGCGCGATCCCTCGTCATTCTCGACGAAATCGGCCGCGGCACCGCCACTTTCGACGGGCTGTCGATCGCCTGGGCGACGGTCGAGCACCTGCACGACGTCAATCAATGCCGCGCGCTGTTCGCGACGCATTTCCACGAATTGACCGCGCTCGCCGCACGGCTCGACCGGCTGCACAACGCCACGGTGAAAGTGAAGGAATGGCAGGGCGACGTGGTGTTCCTGCACGAAGTGGTGCCGGGTTCGGCCGACCATTCCTACGGCATTCAGGTGGCGAAATTGGCCGGCCTGCCGGCGAGCGTGATCGAGCGCGCCAAATTGGTGCTGGCCAAGCTCGAGCAGGAGGACCGCGCCGCGCCGAAAGGCTTCGAGGAACTGCCGCTGTTTGCCGCGCCGTACAAGCCCTCGCAAGAATTGCAGGACGACGCGCTCGAACTGGTGGTGGCCGCGGTCGCAGCGCTCAATCTGGATGAGATGTCGCCGCGCGAGGCGATGGAAGCGCTTTATATGCTGAAGCAGAAGCTGGCGGAAACCGCAAAGAAATAGCGCGGAAATCCTCTCTTCCGCTCGTCCCCGCGCAAGCGGAGACCGAGGGCCACAAGCGCGGCCTTTGGTTGCGACTCTGGATTCCCACTTGCTCGGGAATGAGCGGGGACAGAACAGCAAGACAGACGGATGATGAACGTCGCCGACAGGAAGCAGGCCACCGCGCCGGTCGAGGCGAAGAACTGGCTCGCGCGCTTACAAGCGGCACTGGCGGCGCAAGACGCCGCGGCGGTGGCCGACTTGTTTCTGCCGGACGGGCTGTGGCGCGACGTGCTGGCCTTCACCTGGACCATCCAGACGATGGCGGGCCGCGGCGCCATCGAAGCCATGCTGCGCGATACGCTTGCGCGCACCAAGCCGACGAATTTTCACATTCCGTCGCAACGCACGCCGCCGCGCTGGGTTGCCCGCGCCGGCCATGAGGCGATCGAAGCGCTGTTCGAGCTTCGAGACCGCGTACGGTCCCGGCAACGGGGTGGTGCGGCTCGCGCCCGACGAGCAAGGGGCCTTGCGCGCCTGGACGCTGAACACAAACTTGCACGAATTGCGCGGCCACGAAGAAGCGTTCAAGCGCCGCGCCGAGCCCGATTCGACGCGCGACTTCGGCGCCGAGAATTGGCTCGACCGCCGCGCAGAGACAACGCGCCTTTGCCGACCGCGATCCGGCGGTTCTGGTGGTCGGCGGCGGCCAGGCCGGGCTGTCGATTGCCGCCCGCCTCGGCCAGCTCGGCGTCGATACGCTGATCGTCGACCGGCATGAGCGCGTCGGCGACAATTGGCGCAAGCGCTACCACTCGCTGACGCTGCACAACGAGGTGCACGTCAATCACCTGCCCTATATGCCGTTCCCGCCCAATTTCCCCGGTCTATCATTCCGAAGGACATGCTGGCGAACTGGTTCGAGGCTTACGCCGGCGCCCTGGAGCTGAATTTCTGGACCGGGACCGCGCTCGCCGCCGGCAGCTATGACGAGCAGCGCCGGCAATGGACCATCACGCTGCGCAAGACGGACGGCACTGAGCGGATCATGCATCCGCGCCATCTGATCTTCGCCACCGGGGTGAGCAGCATTCCCTCGACGCCGGACCTGCCGGGGCTTGCCGATTTCGCCGGTGTGAAAGTGCATTCGGGCGACTTCAAGAACGCCGCGCAATGGAAGGGCCGCAAGGCGCTGGTGCTCGGCAGCGGCACCAGCGGCCACGACGTGGCGCAGGAACTCGCCGCGCACGGCGCCGAGGTCACCATCATCCAGCGCAGCCAGACTTATGTGGTCAGCCTGAAGGAGGCGCAGAGCGTCTACGCCATTTATTCGGAAGGCATTCCGTTCGACGACTGCGACCTGCTGGCGACTTCGTTCCCCTACCCGGTGCTGCAGCGCGCCTATCAGCTTTCCACCGCCAAAGGCATTAGGGTCGACCGCAAGCTGATCGCCGCGCTCGACCGGCGCGGCTTCAAGCAATGGACGGGCGAGGACGCGACCGGCTTCCAGATGATGTATCTGCGCCGCGGCGGCGGCTATTATTTCAATGTCGGCTGTTCGGATTTGATTATTTCCGGCGCGATCAAGCTGTTGCAATTTTCCGACATCGACCGTTTCGTGCCGCAAGGCGCGCGCCTGAAGGACGGCTCAGTGGTGCCGGCCGAACTCCTGGTGCTGGCGACCGGCTACAAGAACCAGCAGGAGGCCGTGCGCGCATATCTCGGCGATGAGATCGCCGACAAGATCGGTCCGGTCTGGGGCTTCGATGAAGGCGGCGAATTGCGCAATATGTGGCGGCAGACCGGCGCAACCGGGCTTGTGGTTCACCGCCGGAAGTCTCGCGCAATGCCGCATCTTTTCGCGTTATCTCGCGATCCAGATCAAGGCGTTGGAGGAAGGGTTGCTGAACTAGCGCCGTGCGGCGCCGAACCGGACATTTGCTCAGGCAACCGAATTTGCGCCGCAAAATCGAGGAACTAGCGGATGAAACTTGCAGGGAGACTTGTTCAGGTCGTCGGCGGTATTTTGCTTCTTGCCGGCATCGCCATCGGCATCTGGGGCGACGCTCACTATCAGATTGCCGGCGATCACGTCGGCAGCCACCTGCCGATGTGGATGTTCGCGCTTCCCGTTGTGCCGGGGTTCCTTGTATTTCTTGGGGGCACCTGGATGGTCGACCCGGCCAAGGCCAAAGCCTTGTGGAATTCAGACGATAGCGAAAAGACGGAACCGGCCGACGCTAAATCGGACGCCGAGCGCAAGACGCCGGCGGCGGAGTAGCCGTAGGGGCGTCACCTCACGCCGGCCGGCTTTTGATCGTGGGCCGGCGCCAATGGCGCACGCCCCACAGGAGCGCGTTCCAACCGAGGCCGATGCCGAGTGCGACAGATAGGACCACCACACGCCGAGCGGCACCGCCAGGAGATGCACCGCGACCAGGCCGAAGCCGAGGCCGATCAACGGCGCCTGCACATGCGCGGCAACACTCGCCGCTGTCGGTCCGCCAACGCGCGTGTGTAGAATGATGAAGAACGAGCCCATCGCCACCGGAAAGAAGGCGAATACGCCGGAGAAATATGAGCCGATGGAATTGCTCAGCGCCGTGACCACGATCACGCACAGCGTTACCACGCCGGCGCGCCAGGCGAGATCGGCGGATGTGAACTCGACGCGTTTGATCGCACCTTCGGCGCGGAAGCGGCCGCCGGCGGCAATCGCCAAGGGAAACACCAGCGCGTTCGCCAGCGCGGCGCTGGTTGCCGTCCACGCCACGTAATGGCTGAGCAAGGCCGCGCCGAGCCAGACAAGATAAGCGCCGCTCAAGCTCAACAGTAATGAGCGCCGTTGCGCGAGCGCGGCATAAGTGAGTGCGAACACAGCGCCAATGGCATTAGCGACCAGGCTGCCGATGACGCTCTGCGCGATGAAAGCCGGCGGGTGTTCCCAAGCCAGAATGATCATGGCGGCGCCGCCCGCCGTCGGCAGCGCGGCGATCAGCGCGCCGATGAACGGCCCCGAGCGCTCGACCACCACGGAGGCCGCCACCACGATGCTCGCGGTCATCGCGATCTTCAGCAAGAGGGCGGTGAGAAACATCGCTTCCGGTGTCATGGTCGTTTCGCCGCGGCGCGCCGGCGCGCAAAAAACAGCAACAGATTGCTGCCGACCGAGGCGGCAAGCGTAAGCGTGAGCGCGAGCGGCGAACCGAGGCGTTCGGCGGCGAGCGTAAGCACGATAACGGCGATGGCGAAGCCGCCGAGCCCGATCGATCGCGTTGGCCATCACCGCGGCGGTCGCCGGCCCGCCGACGCGGCGATGCAGAATGATCATGATACTGGTGAGCACGATGGGGAACACCGCCAGATTGCCGCTCGCCGTCGGTCCGATGCGGAAGCTAAGGGTCACCACGATCCCGACCAGCAGCGCCACCATCGCCGCGCGCAGCACCAGATCGTACCAGCGCGTGTGCACGCGCGGCATCGGCGCATGGCGCAGCGGCGCCGACAGCCAGAATGCGCCGGCAAGGACAACGACGTTGAGCAGAACCGCGGCCGGCAGCGTCCAGGCGATGAAGCCGCCCGCCCAGATCAGCACGATCCAGCCCGCGAAGGCGCCGCCCAGGCTGACGATGAGGCCGCGCTTCTGCGCCAGCAGCGCGTAGCTCAGGGCGAAGATGACGTTGAATGAGTTGGTCACCAGGCTGCCCAGCGCGCTTTGCGCAATGAAATGCGCGTCGTGATCGAGCGCCAGGAAGATGTAGACCGGCCCGGCGCTGATCGGCAGCGTCGCCACCAGCCCGCCGATCAGCGGACCGGCGCGTTCGGCGGTGACCGTCGCCACCAGCAGAAACGCGGCGGTGACCGCCATTTTGACGATAAGCGTGAGGGCGAAATAAAGGTCGGGAGACATTATGGGCGGCGACCATGACCCGCCGGCAAGGCGCGCGCAAGCGCCCGCGCTGCATGGCAGGGCGTCGCCGCTAGGCGCGCGTCAGCGTCACCGCCACAGGCGGGCCGGCCTTGATGGTCTGGTAGACCACGCAATAGCGCTCGGTGAGCTTGAGCAGTTGATCGAGTTTGTCTTGGCCGGCGTCGGTGTCGAGATCGAAACGCAGGCGGATTTCGCGAAAGCCGACGGGCGCGTCCTTGGCCACGCCGAGCGTGCCGCGGAAATCGAGATCGCCCTCCGCCGACACCTTGCCCGACTTGAGCGGGATGTCGAGCGCTACCGCCACCGCCTTGAGCGTGACGCCGGCGCAGGCGACCAAGGCTTCGAGCAGCATGTCGCCGGAGCACAGTTCGAGGCCGGAGCCGCCGGTCGCCGGATGCAGGCCGGCGGCGTTGAGCGCGCGGCCGGTCTCCACCTTGCAGGAAATATCGGTGTCGTCGAGCGTGCCCTTGGCCTTGAGCGTCACCACCGCCGCTTGCGGATCGCTTCTGTAGCGCTGCTTGATCGGCGCCTGCATGGCGCGCAGTTCATTGCCGTCCATCCGGGTCTCCATTGCCAACATCATTGCGGGCCGCGTGCCTATCACGCGCACCCGCAATCGAGAGATAAAATTTCCGTGTCCGTGATTTGATCAAGCCGCCGGGGTGAGCACCACGCGGCCGACCACCTTGCCGGCGCGCAACTCGTCGTGCACGGCATTGACCTCGTCGAGCCGGCGCGTGGTCACCGGCACGTCGGGCAGCCCTTTGCTGCGGACAAGCTCCATCAATTCGGTCATCTCCGGTATGCTGCCGACATAGGAGCCCTGGATGGTGAGCGCGCGCATCGGGATCGGCGGCAGCGATATCGTGAGGTCGCCGCCGAACAGACCGACGATGATGTATTTGCCGCCTTTCGCCAGGCTGCCGTAGCCGAGCCGCGCCGTCTGCGAGGCGCCGACCACGTCGATCACCGCCCAGGCGCCGCCATTGGTCAGCTTTTGGATCTGCTCGATCGCATCGGGCGCGTTGGGGTCGACCACCGCCACGGCGCCGGCTTTCTTGGCGGCGTCGCGCTTGACCGGATCGATATCGACGACGATGGCCGAGTGCCCGCCCATCTTGCCGTGCAGCGCCAGGCACATCAGGCCGAGGCCGCCGGCGCCGATGATCACCGTCGGCTCGCGCTTGAGCGTCGTCACTTTCTTCAGCGCGCCGAACGTGGTCACGCCCGAGCAGGCGAGCGGCGCGACGCGCTCCGGCGGCAGGTCGCCGATGTCGAACAGATAGCGCGGATGCGGCACCATCATCATGTCGGCGTAACCGCCGTCGATGAATACGCCGAGGCTGCGCATGGCGGTGCACAGATTATCTTCATTGCGCTGGCAGGCCGCGCATTTGCCGCAGCCGATCCAAGGATCCGCCAACATGCGCTGGCCGACTTTAACGCCCGTGGCCTGCGGCCCGACGGCGACCACCTCGCCGACGTTCTCGTGGCCGAGCGTTATTGGCAGCTTCATGCCGCGCTCTTCCACGCTCAAACGATGGCCGCCGCCGAGATCGAAATAGCCGTCGGCCAAATGCAGGTCGCTGTGGCAGACGCCGGCGGCCAGAACCTTCAACAGGACTTCGGTGCCTTGCGGCTTCGGCGTCGGCTGCTCGTTGAGCCGCAACGGCTGGCCGCAGACGCAGACCTGGAACATGCGCATGTCGTTTCTCTCCCTGCTTTTTTCTTATGCAGGAAACCATACCTGGCGCGGCTCGTCACGGCGAACCCCGGCCGGCGCCTTTCGCAACTGCAATATGCCGAAAAATCAGCCACCGCCGCGGCCAAGGCCTGCTAAGGCCAGCCGTTAACGAATATCTTTGCCGGGGCCGGGTGACTTGCACCCTACTCTCCGCTATCCGATGCCCCCATGGCCTCGCTCGCTCTCGAAACCGGCCCGCGCAACGTACCCGAGCATCCAACCCGGAACTCGGGCGATCTGGTCGATTTCCGCGCCGTCGCCGCCGACCTGGAAAGCCTGGCCGCGACCCATGGCGGCAGCAGCGGCGAATTGCGCGCGGCGCTGGCGCAGCGGCTGAAGCGCGCGCTCATCGAGGGCCGCGCCCGCGCCGAGCAGCTGCTGCTCAAGGACCGGCACGGGCGGCGCTGCGCCGAGCGGCTGTGCCGGCTGGAAGACGAAATCATCCGCCTGCTGTTCGAATTCGCGCGCAAGCACCTCTACCCGTCGCAGAACCCGTCCGAGGCCGAGCACATGGCGGTGATCGCGACCGGCGGCTACGGCCGCGGGTTGCAGGCGCCCGGCTCCGACATCGATCTGTTGTTCCTGTTGCCCTACAAGCAGACCGCCTGGGGCGAGTCGATCGCGGAAGCGATCCTCTATTGCCTGTGGGATACCGGGCTCAAGGTCGGCCACGCCACCCGTTCGGTCGACGAATGCATCCGCCAGAGCAAGGCGGACATGACCATCCGCACCGCCATTCTGGAAGCGAGATTCCTGCTCGGCGACAAGGCGCTCTACGACGAGTTGATCAAGCGCTTCGACCACGAAGTGGTGCGCAACACCGCCTCGCAATTCGTCGCCGCCAAGCTTGCCGAACGCGAGGACCGCGTGCGCCGTTCTGGGCAGTCGCGCTATCTGGTCGAGCCGAACGTGAAGGACGGCAAAGGCGGCTTGCGCGATCTGCATACGCTGTTCTGGATCGCCAAATATGTCTACCGCGTGCGCGAGCCGGACGAACTGATCAAGCGCGGCGTGTTCGACAAGCAGGAATATCTGTTGTTCCGCCGCTGCGAGGATTTCCTCTGGTCGGTGCGCTGCCACATGCATTTCGTCACCGGCCGCGCCGAGGAACGGCTGTCGTTCGACATCCAGCGCGAGATCGCCGTGCGGCTCGGCTACACCGAACACCCCGGCCAGCAGGACGTCGAGCGCTTCATGAAGCACTACTTCCTGATCGCCAAGGACGTCGGCGACCTCACCGCCATCCTGTGCTCGGACCTGGAAGACAGCCACGCCAAGAGCATCCCGGTGTTGAGCCGCCTGATGGCGAAGTTCCGCCCGGTGAAGCGGCGCCAGCTCGCCGAGAGCGACGATTTCATCGTCGACTACAATCGCATCACCGTCGCCAACGCCAACGTCTTCAAGCGCGATCCGGTCAATCTGATCCGCATTTATTATCTGGCGCAGAAACACAATCTCGCCTTCCACCCCGACGCCATGCGCGCCATCACCCGCTCGCTCAAGCTGGTCGACGCCAAGCTGCGCGCCAACCCGGAAGCCAATCGGCTGTTTTTGGAAATCCTCACTTCCAAGAACGATCCGGAGATCGTGCTGCGGCGAATGAACGAGGCCGGCGTGCTCGGCCATTTCGTGCGCGCCTTCGGCAAAGTCGTCGCCATGATGCAGTTCAACATGTATCACCACTACACGGTGGACGAGCATCTGCTGCGCTGCATCGGCGTGCTCAACGAGATCGAGCGCGGCAGCAATCCGGAAACCGCGCTCGCCAACGAGCTGGTGCACAAACTGCTGCCGGGCAACCGCAAGGTGCTCTACATCACGCTGTTCCTGCACGACATCGCCAAGGGCCGCATCGAGGATCATTCGATCGCCGGCGCGCGGGTGGCGCGGCGGCTGTGCCCGCGGCTCGGCTTTTCCGCCGCCGACACCGAGACCGTCGCCTGGCTGGTGGAAAAACACCTGGTGATGTCGAGCGTCGCGCAATCGCGCGACCTGTCCGACCGCAAGACGATCGAGAATTTCGCCGCCGTGGTGCAGTCGGCCGAACGGCTCAAGCTGTTGGCGATCCTGACCACCGCCGACATCCGCGCCGTCGGCCCCGGCGTGTGGAACGGCTGGAAAGCGCAGCTTCTGCGCACGCTTTATTACGAGACCGAGCCGGTGCTCACCGGCGGCTTCTCCGAGGTCAACCGCGCCCAGCGCGTCGCCTCGGCGCAGAGCCGAATTCCGCGCCGCCATGGCCGATTGGCCGACCGACGTGCTGGAGGCCTATGTCGCCAAGCACTATCCGGCCTATTGGCTGAAAGTCGACCTGCGGCACAAGATCGCCCACGCGAATTTCGTGCGCGCCGCCGAGCAGACCGGAAAGTCGCTCTCGACCCGCATCGGCTTCGACGCCGAGCGCGCGGTGACCGAGCTCACCGTGCTGGCGCCCGACCATCCCTGGCTGTTGTCGATCATCGCCGGCGCCTGCGCCATGGCCGGCGCCAATATCGTCGACGCGCAGATCTACACCACCACCGACGGGCGCGCGCTCGACACCATCTCGCTGTCGCGCGAATTCGACCGCGACGAGGACGAGCAACGGCGCGCCAACCGCGTCGCCGATTCGATCGAGAAGGCGCTGCGCGGCGAATTGCGGCTGCCCGACATGGTGGGCAAGCGCATCGCCCCCAAGGGCCGTATCAGGGCCTTCGCGCTGGAGCCGACCGTCACCGTCAACAATACCTGGTCGCACCGCTACACCATGGTGGAGATCACCGGCCTCGACCGCACCGGCCTGCTCTACGAAGTGACCACCACGCTGTCCAAGCTCAACCTCAATATCGCAAGCGCCCACGTCGCGACGTTCGGCGAGCGCGTGGTCGACGTGTTCTACGTCACGGATTTGATGGGCGCGCAGATCACCTCGCCGACGCGGCAGGCGGCGATCAAGCGCGCGCTGATCCCGCTGTTCGCGCCGGAGGCAACCGGCAAGGCGAAGGAATAATCATTTTTTAGTTGCGCATGAACTTTTCCGAAAACCGGTACCCACTTTTCGGGATCATGCGCTACCCACCGAGGAACAGCCGGCTGACGTCCGGGTTGGCGAGCAGATCGTCGGCGCGGCCGGCGAGCGCCAATTTGCCGGACACCAGCACATAGCCGATGTCGGCGAATTCGAGGCCCTTCTTGGCGTTCTGCTCGACGATGACGATGGTCTTGCCTTCCTTGTGCTGGAGGTCGTGCAGGATTTCGAACACCGCGTCGATGAAGCGCGGCTCGAGGCCGATCGAGGGTTCGTCGACCAGCAGGATCTGCGGGTCCATGACCAGCGCGCGGCTGATTTCTAGGAGCCGCCGCTCGCCGCCCGAGAGCACCTTGGCCGGATGCTTGCGCCGCGCGGCAAGGCGCGGATATTTGTCGAACACTTTCTCGGCGGCGCGCTTGGCCTCGCCCGGATCGCCCATCAGATAACCGCCCATCCAGAGATTTTCTTCGACCGTCATGCCGGGGAATACCGACTTGTCCTGCAGGATGTAGGCGATGCCGCCGGTGCGCAGCTTTTCGTTCGAGGAAAGCCGCGTCACGTCGATGCGGTGGCCGTCGCGTTCGGTCGCGACGGTGCCGGAATAGACGTTGGTGAAGCCGAAAATCGAATGCAGCACCGTCGACTTGCCGGCACCGTTGGGGCCGATCAGGCACAAAGCTTGTTTATGCCCGACGCGCAGGCTGAAGCCGTGCAGGATTTCCATGGCGCCGTAGCCGGCATAGAGATCGTCGATGCGCAGATGCGGATCGTTGCCGGCGAGCGCGTCGAGCTCCTCGATGCCGACGTCACGCGCGATCTCCAGCGCCTGGCGCGCCACTTCATCGACCGAAATGGCCGGCGCCACGCCGCCGTGATAGCCGCCGCCGGCGGGTTCGACGCTCGCCATCAAGTGGCTCCGAGATAGGCGTCGATGACGCGCTGGTCGCGCTGGATTTCGCCCGGCTCGCCTTCCGCCAGCAACTCGCCATGCGCCATGCAATAGATCTTCTGAGCCGTGTTCATAATCACCCGCATATTGTGCTCGATGATGAACAAGGTAATGCCGAATTCGCTGTTGGCGCGCTTGAGGCGGTCGAGCAAGCCGTTGATCAGCGTCGGGTTGATGCCAGCGGTCGGCTCGTCGAGCAACAGCACGGTCGGCTCGTTCATCAGCGCCATGGCGAATTCCAACAGCTTCTGCTGGCCGAACGAAAGCGAGCCCGAGCGCAGATCGCGCTTCTCGTAGAGCCCGACGAAGGCGAGCAGCTGGTCGGCTTTCTCGACCACCTCGGCGCGCTCATAGGCGAACATGTCGAGGAGAGCCGCCTTGCGGTGCGGGATCGAGATCAGCATGTTCTGCATGCAGGTCATCTTGCCGTAGATGCGCGTGGTCTGGAACGTGCGCAGCAGGCCGAGCCGCGCGATCTCCTGCACGCGCAGTTGCGAGATTTCCTGCCCCTCGAAGCGGATCGAACCGGAGTCGATCGGGTGATAGCCGACGATAGAATTAAACAGCGTGGTCTTGCCGGAACCGTTGGGGCCGATCAGCCCGGTGATGCCGCCGCGCGGCACGCTGAGCGACACCGCGTGATTGGCGATGACGCCGCCGTACGACTTGGTGACGTTGTCCAGTTCGATGATGGGCACGCTCATTCGGCGCCCTCCGGATGCGGCGCAGACGGCGATCGAGCGGCTCTTCGCGCGCCTTGCGCACGATGCTGCGCGGCGCGAACCAGCGCGGATAGTTTTCCATGAGCCAGCCGGCGATGCCCTGCTGGAAATAAACGATGGTGATGACGATAAGCGCGCCGAGCGCGATGAACTGCCAGCCGAGAAAATACGTCCAGGTCACTTCCTTGATGGTGTGGAAGATCACCGCGCCGATCACCGGACCCCAAAGCGTGCCCTTGCCGCCGAGCAGCACCATCACCACCATGAACAAATTGAACGTGGTGGTCGGGAAGGCGATGTCGCGCGGCTCGATGAAGCCGGTCATGTTGCCGAAAATGGCGCCGGCGATGCCGAGGAACACCGCCGAGATCGCCCAGGCGGTGCGCTTGTAGCGCCGCGTGTGCAGGCCCATGGCCTCGGCTTTCTCCTCGTCGTCGCGGATGGCGTTGAGCGCCAGGCCGAAATTGGTCGAATAGAGCCAGCGCAGGAACACCAGCAGCACGAAAGCGAGCGTAAACAGCAGGAAATAGAAGAAGATCTTTTGCGTGCCGGGCCCGCCGGGAAACACCGGCATGGAAATGCCGCTCGCCGCGCCCACCCATTCCCAGGAGGAAATCAATTCCGCCGCCGCGATCGGCGATGCCGAGCGTGCCGATGGCGAAATACGGCCCGCGCAGCGCCAGGACGATCCAGCCGGCGACCACGGCAAGCAGCGCGGCGCCGATGCCCGCCGCGATCGTGCCGAGCGCAAAGCCGGTGAAATATTGCGCGTGGGTGAAGACGATGTGGGTGGTGCGGGCGCCCGAGGTGAACATGCCCACGTCGTAATAGAGCCCGATCTGCACGATGGCGCAGATGTACATGCCGGCGCCGAAGAAGAAGATATTGCCGAGCGAGTTGTAACCCATCTGGCCGCCCAGGATGTCCCAGGTGGAGGCGAACACGATCATCAGCCAGAGCACCGCGATCTCGTTCGAATAGGTCGGGAAGACGAACGGCGCCAGCACGCCGGCGATGAGGATCAGCAAAAACGGCAGCGATTGACGGGAGGCAAAATTCATTGCACGGCCTGCCGCACGCGCAGATATTGCCACTGCCGCACCGCCAGCACGCCCAACAGCAGGATCACGATCAGCGCCTGCTGGAATTCGGCGCCGAGCAGGAAGCCGCCGAACTGCTCGAACACGCCCATGCCGAAGCCGGCGGCGATCACCGCCGGGAGATTGCCGAAGCCGGCCGCGGTGACGATGACGAACAGGCGGATCGAATAAGTGGTGCCGAGAAACGGCTGCACGTTCCACACCAGCGCGACCAGCGCGCCGGCCGCGCCGCAGATCGCCGCGTTGAGGCAGAAGGTGAAGGAATAGACCTTTTCGGTATCGATGCCGAGCACACGGGCGGCGCGCGCGTCCTGCGCGGTGGCGCGGATCGCCTGCCCCATGCGGCTCTTCTTCATGAAGGCGATCACCGCCAGCGCCAGCACGACGGCGAGCGCAAAACCGATGACGCGGGTAACCGGAACGGTGACCAGCCCGCCGGCAAACTGCCAGGTCGGCAGGCCGGCATTGGCCGACTGGGTGTCCGGCCCGAAGGCCAAGTTCAGGCTTTGCTGGATCACGATGGCGATGCCGAAGGTGGCGAGCAGCGAGGTAAACAGATCGCGCGTGATCACCTTGCTGACCACCAGGCGATAGACCACCCAGCCGATCGCCCACAGCATGACGAAAGCGACCGGCACGCCGAACAGCGGATCGATGCCGTGGCGGCCGAGGCTCCAGGTGATATAGCCGCCGAGCATGATGAAGTCGCCTTGCGCCAGGTTCTTGACGTTCATCACGCCCCAGACCAGCGCCAGGCCGTAAGCCGCCAGCGCGAAGATCGAGCCGATCAAGACGCCGTCGATCAACAGACCGAGATTGAGCACCGGCGCGGCGGTGAGGATCGAGACGTTGCTGAGTATATGTTCCATCGCGGACGCCTTCGGCGCTCAGGCAAACAACCGATACGAGCCGCCCGGCCGCGACGCGGCCGGGCTAGCCCCGTTAAAAGCGCGGAAGCAGGCGCTTGGTGTGCCCGCTTCCACTTGTTCGTTCAGTACTGAGCCTCGCGCGGATAGTTCAGCTTGGCGGCGGCCACTTTTTCCGGCCACACGACATTGTATTTGCCGTTCTGAATTTGCCGCAGGATGATTTCCTTGCCCGGATTGCTGCCGTCGGCGGCGAACTTGACGTGACCGTAGAAGGTCTCGAGGTCGGTCTTGGTCAGCGCCTCGCGCAGCTTCTCCTTGTCGAGCGAATTGGCCCGCTCGAACGCATCCTTCCACACGTAAACGGCGGCGGAAGCCTGCGCGGTCTGGTACGGCACGATCTTGTAGCCGTCCGCCGCCTTGATCTCCTTGTTGTAGTTGGCCGCGGTGCCGAACATCTTGTCGCCCGCCTTCATGGTCTCGTCCCACTGCGTCGGGCAGACGAAATCGTTCGAGGCCTTCGGGAAATCCTGCGTGACCTTGGCCGACTCGCAATGCGTCATGCCGACCAGCGGCACCTGGATCTGCAGGTCTTTCATCTGGCGCGCCGCCGTCGCCGCGCCCTTCTCGTGGCCGGAGACGATCAGCACGTCGGGCTTGAGCGCCTTCACCTTGGTCAGGAAGCTGGTGATGTCGTTCAAGTCCTTCGGCATGCGGTCGTCGACCGCGGCGGTCATCTTGTATTTCTTCATGGCGTCGACCACGCCCTGGCGCACGTCGAGCGAGAAGGCGTCGTCCTGGTAGATCATGGCGATCTTGACCTTGGACGGATCCTTGCCGGCTTTCTTGGCGATCTGCGCCGCCATATCGACCACCGGCGTCAAATATTTCTCCGACGTGGCGACGATGCCGAAGTGATATTTGTAGCCTTGCGTAAACAGCGAGCGCGAGGCCGCCTCGCCCTGCACCAGCGGGGTCTTGTACTTCTCGATCACCGGCAGGATCGCCTTGGTCAGCGGCGAGCCGTAGGGGCCGAGCACGTATTGCACCTTGTCCTGATCGATCAGACGCTCGACCAATTGCGCGGCGCGCGCTGGGGTCGATTCGTCGTCGTAATATTTGACCTTGAAGTGATAGCACTTGCCGCCGATCTTGACGCCGCCGGCGTCGTTGATCTTCTTGATCGCGAACTCGTAGCCGTTCTTGGTGTTCTTGCCGTTGGCGGCGTAAATGCCGCTCGCCGACACGGCGGCGCCGAGTTCGATCGTGCCGCAAGCTTGCGCCTGCGCGGAAACGGGAGCAAAGGCGAACGCCGCCACTGCGGCCGCCGAAGCAAATCCTGCCCGGTAGAGCATGTTTAAAGTCCTCCCTGGAAGTCCTGGTCGCCGCCGGGTTGTTTCCCGAACTGGCCGGATGGCAAAGCTTACCGCCTGCACCCGCGCGGTTGCAACGGAAAGAGAGTCGCAGTTCCCCGTTTGACGGGCCTTAAACGGCATTTCGTAGCGTGCTTTGCGGGAACCGGCCGCCTAGCCTGAGCCCGGCGGGGTCTCGCGGCCGGAAGGATGCTTTCCGATACATGACGCCTTGAGCCCGCCGAGCTCGGACGTATCCAGCCGCAGAACCCAGCCATAGGCGTCCAGCACGTCCTGCACGATCGCCAATCCGAGCCCACTGCCTTCGGCGCGCTCGTCGAGCCGCGCGCCGCGGGCCAAGGCGGACGATCGAAGCTCCGGCGCAATGCCGGGACCGTCATCTTCTATGCAGATGGTCGTGTCGTCCGCCGACGTCGTCGCCGCGACACGCACCCGCGATTTTGCATGCCGCGTCGCATTCTCCAGCAGATTGCCCATGACTTCCGCCAGATCGGTGCGATCGAAGGCGGCGCACACGTCGTCGCCAACCAGCATCTCATAAGCCACCTGCGGCGCCCGGCGCCGTGCGTGACAAAGTGGCGATCAGCGAGCGCATCAGCGGTGCGACCGGCGTTATGATCTCCTGGCCAAGATTGGCGCCGCCGCGCAGCCGCGCGCGCGCCAGTTCGCGATCCACATGGCGACGCATGGCGTCGATCACCGCCGCGATCTCGTCGGCAATTATGGTCTCGCCCTTCTGCCGCAGCCGGTCGCCGTCGGCCGCCAACGCCGCCAGCGGCGTCTTCATGCCATGCGCGAGATCGGCGGCGCGGTTGCGCGAACGGACGATGTCCTGCTCGCGGGCATCGAGCAGCGCGTTGACCTCATCGACAAGCGGCTTGACCTCGTCGGGCACTTGCGCGGTGAGATGTTTGTTCCGCCCAGAGCGGATGTCGGCGACGCCTCGGCGCAGCGCGTCGAGCGGACGCAGGCCGATGCCGACCTGTATGGCGGTCGCCGCCGCCAGCACCAGCCCGAGAACTCCCAACGCCAGCGCGAGGTCGCCGGCAAAGGCATTGCGCGCCGCCGACACGCGCGCGAGATTTGCCGCGACGGCGACGCGCACCGGCACCGGCTTGCCGCCGATCGTCAACGTCACCTGGCGCGCGGCGACCAGCACGCGATTGCCGGCGGGTCCCGCGATCTCGTCGTAATGTATTTGCGGCGAGGCGGCGTCCGCCGCCGGCAAGGAAAGCGTCGTGTCCCATAGCGACCGCGAGCGGATGAGTTGGCCGTGACCGTCGCTGATCTGCCAATACAGCCCCGACAACGGCTCGGTAAAGCGCGGGTCGGCCGGCGGCCGGGTGATGACGATGCGGTTGTCGGCATTGATGTCAACGCCGGCAAGAAGCTGATTGAGATAGACGTCGAGGTCGGCGGCGACCGTGCGCACGACGTGCCGTTCGAACAGCACCGTGAGCACCACGCCGGCGATCGCCACCGCGATGACGATGGTCACCGCACCGCCGGCGACAAGCCGCAGCCGCAGCGAGTTTCTTGTCATCCGCTCTGCTCTGGAACCAGGTAGCCGAAGCCACGCCGGGTTTCGATCAGGTCGGCGCCGAGTTTCTTGCGCACGCGGCCGACCAGAACCTCGATGGCGTTGGAATCGCGCGCGTCGTCTTGACCGTAGATATTCTCGCTCAGCTCTTGCTGCGACACGACGCGGCCGCGGTGAAGCATCATGTAGGCGGCGAACCGATATTCGAGCGGAGACAGCGCGATGGGAACGCCGCGCACGCACACTTTCATCTGCCGCTCGTCGAGCGTGACGTCGGAAACGCTGACCACCGAGGAGGCATGTCCGGCCGAGCGGCGAACGATCGAGCGCAAGCGCGCCAGCAGTTCTTCGATGCGAAACGGCTTCGGCAGGTAATCGTCGGCGCCGGCGTCGATCCCGTCGACCCGCTCGGCCCAGCTGCCGCGCGCGGTCAACACCAGCACCGGAATGCGCCGCCCGTTGGCGCGCCAGCGTTTGAGCACGGAAAGCCCGTCCAATTTCGGCAGTCCGAGATCGAGGATAATGGCGCCATAGTCTTCGGTGTCGCCGCGGAACCAGGCTTCTTCGCCGTCGGTCACGGTTTCGACGACATAGCCGGCGCCGGCCAGCGCGCGCGCAATGTCGGCGGCGATCTTCTTGTCATCTTCCACCAGAAGAACGCGCATTACTTTTCCGTCACTTTCTCGATTTTCGCGGTGCGCGCATCGACAAAGACGTCGAACAGGTGCCCGTCGGCGCCGACGACGCGAAATTCATACACCCAGCGTTCGTTCACGCGCTCGATTTCCACGCCGGCGACTTTTCCGGGCAGCTTGTCGCGCACGGCCGCAAGAATTTCCGCAAGCGAGCGAATTTCACCGCGCGTCGACGGCCTCGCGCACCGAATCTTTATCGTCCGAATCCGCCCGCGCCGCGTGCAGCGGCGCAATTGTCGCGGCAAGCACAAAGACGAAAAGGGCGGCTCGAAGACGCATGCGCATGCACCGATGGGTTTGTTCGATCATGTCATAATGATGGTTGAGACCTGACAAATTGCTGACATAGATCAAATGACGGCGGGCGGCGATCAATCGACGCATCCACCGGTATCGCGGCGGCAATGATTGACCGGCATTAATCGCGACGGATTTGCTCATGCGCAACGTTAACTCCCACACTGGCTAGGCGAAAAGTGCGCCGCCAATCGGCAATAAGCGCCGGTTCAATCGTTAAGGGCGATCTGTCAGCCGGCTGTCAGCTTGCGCGTGAGATAGTCGCTGCATCGATTCTCGGATCGATCGCCAAAGCAAATGTCGATTGCAACGAGCATCGCCGAACGAATCAAGTCCTTCTCAACATCGGAGTTCAACAATGTACCGCAAATTCGCCATTGCCGCTCTTGCCGTTCTGATGGCCGGGCCGGCGTTTGCCGCCGCCGGCTGCAGCAACGCGCCGGCGTCCAAGTTCAAGCCCAAATCGGCGCTCGAAGCGAAGCTCAAGGCCGAGGGCCTGAAGGTCCGCAGCATCAAGGTCGAGAGCGGCTGCTACGAGGTCTATGCCTTCGACAAACACGGCAAGAAGGTGAACGCCGCCTACAACGCCGAAACTTTCAAGAAGCTCGCCAATGCTGAAGCCGGCGAGAATTGATCCCGACTTCTCGGCATCCGCGGACGCGCGCCACTCACCAACGGCGCGCGTCTGGGATCCGGTCGTCCGGGTTTTCCACTGGAGCCTGGTGCTGAGCTTCGCCGTCGCCTGGCTCACCACGCACTCCTTCGAAACCCTTCATTATTGGGCCGGCTACGCGGCCGCAGCCCTTGTCGCGATGCGGCTGCTGTGGGGCGGCGTCGGCACGCCCTATGCGCGCTTCTCGCAGTTCATCCACCATCCGGTGACGGTGCTGCGTTATCTGCAGGACATGCTCAAAGGCCGTGAACGCCGCTACCTCGGGCATAATCCGGCTGGCGGCGCGATGATCGTCGCGCTCCTGGCGGCCATGGCCGCGACCGCGTTCACCGGCTGGATGATGACGACGGATACTTATTTCGGCGTCAAATGGGTTGGCGAGTTGCATGAGACCGTGGCCCACGGCCTGCTCCTGCTGGTGCTGGTGCATATCGGCGGCGTCATCTTCGCCAGCCTGCGGCATCGGGAAAACCTTGTCGCCGCCATGATCACCGGGCAAAAGCGCAGGACAGCGGAAGACGAAATTTGAACGCAAACCTCGCAAGGCTGTGCCCCGGCACGGCCTTGCGGGCGTTCAAATTTCCGCGGCCGACGGAGACAAACGCCCGGTTTTGCCCGCCAAATGCCCCTTAACGACCCCTTAAACCGCGCACTCTAGCTTGCCTTGCGGGGATCGGCGGAACCGCCGCCGGTGTGCTTCAAGTCGGGTTGCGTGATGGCGGGACGGGGACAATCGGACGCGCGCCGGGAACCGGTGTTCGACAGCGCGCCCGAATTGCGCGTTGCCGCCGGCGGGCGCGGCGCCGGCAAGCCGCCCGCGCGGCGCAAACGCCCGCGCAAATCGCGCAAGCGCGCGCGCAAAGGTTCGCTGATCGGCCGCGCCATTTATTGGAGCCTGGTGCTGGCGCTCTGGCTGGTTATCGGCGGCGTCGGCACGATTGCCTGGACCGGCGCGCATCTGCCGCCGATCCAATCGCTGGAAATTCCCAAGCGGCCGCCCTCGATCCAGATCGTCGACATGCATGGCCGCGCGCTTGCCACCCGCGGCGACAGCGGCGGCGCCGTGCTGCCGCTGAAGGAACTGCCGAGCTACGTGCCGAAGGCTTTCATCGCCATCGAGGATCGCCGCTTCTACCAGCATTACGGCGTCGATCCTTACGGCATCGCGCGCGCGCTCATCGCCAATATCCTGCACCGCGGCGTGACGCAGGGCGCCTCCACCATCACGCAGCAATTGGCGAAGAATCTTTTCTTGACGCAAGAGCGCACCATCCATCGCAAGCTGCAGGAGGCGATGCTCGCGGTCTGGCTGGAGCGCAAATTCTCCAAGACGCAGATACTCGAGCTCTATCTCAACCGCGTCTATTTCGGCGCCGGCGCCTACGGCATCGAGCAGGCCGCGCAACGCTATTTCGGCAAACACGCCAAGGATATGAGCCTGCCGGAAGCGGCCTTGCTCGCCGGCCTGGTGAAGTCGCCGTCGCGGCTGGCGCCGACGCGCAATTTCGACGGCGCCGAACAAAGGGCGCACATCGTGCTCGCCGCCATGGCCGACCTGCATTTCATCACGCCCGGCAGCGAAAAGGCCGCGCTCGCGCATCCGCCGCGCGTCGCGGCGCAGGCCGGCACCGGCTCGGTCAATTACGTCGCCGACTGGGTGATGGACGCGATCAACGACGTCATCGGCCATGTCGATGAAGACATCGTGGTGCGCACCACCATCGATACCGGCCTGCAGGCCGGCGCCGAAAAGGCGCTGACCGAGGAACTCGCCGCCAAGGGCGACAAGGCCGGCGTCAGCCAGGGCGCGATGGTTGCGATGACGCCGGACGGCGCGGTGCGCGCCATGGTCGGCGGCCGCGATTACGCGGCAAGCCAGTTCAACCGCGCGGTCGCGGCACGGCGCCAGCCCGGCTCCGCCTTCAAGCCCTTCGTCTATTTGACCGCGCTCGAGCACGGGCTTGACGCCCGACAGCGTGCGCGAGGATACGCCGATCAGGATCAAGAACTGGCAGCCGGAAAATTACGGCCACGAATATTACGGACCGGTCACGCTCGCCAAAGCCCTGGCGCTGTCGCTCAACACGGTGTCGGTGCGCCTGACCTTGGAATTCTCGCCGGCGGCGGTGGTGCGCACCGCCTACCGCCTCGGCATCGCCTCCAAGCTCGAGCCCAATGCCTCGATCGCGCTCGGCACCTCGGAAGTTTCCCCGCTCGAATTGGTCAGCGCCTATGCGCCATTCGCCAATGGTGGGCTCGCCGTCGTGCCGCATGTGATCGAGCGCATCACGACGGCAAACGGCAAAGTTCTTTACGCGCGCAACGATCATCCGCTCGGCCGCATCATCGACGCCCGCTATGTGGCGATGATGAACGAGATGTTGGCGCAGACGCTCACCATCGGCACCGCGCGCAAGGCGGCGCTGCCGGGCTGGCCGGCCGCCGGCAAGACCGGCACATCCCAAGATTTCCGCGACGCCTGGTTCATCGGCTACACCGCGCATCTGGTCACCGGCGTCTGGCTCGGCAATGACGACGGCACGCCGACCAAACACGTGACCGGCGGCTCACTGCCGGTGGAAATCTGGAGCCGCTTCATGCGCGGCGCCCTGCAGGGCGTTGCGGTCGCCGGCCTGCCCGGCGCGCAGCCAGACGGCGCCCTGTCAGGATTGTTCGGCAGCCGTGCGCCGGCACCGTCAACGGTCGGCATGGCGCCGCCGGCGCCGATCCCGCCTGCCGGCAACCGGCAGGCCACGCGCGGCGCCGGCCTCGACGGTTGGCTGCTCGATAATTTGTTCGGCCGCCGCCGCGACTAGACCTGCGCCGCCATTACGCTAGCGCCGTTCGCCCCCCGCCGCGCCATAGCGGTGCAGGTCTGCGCCATGCGCATCGAGCCAGGCTTTGGCGCGCGCGACATGCGGGCAGATGCGTTCGACGATCCGCCAGAATCGCGGCGAATGGTTCATCTCGACCAGATGCGCGACCTCGTGCGCGGCGAGATAGTCGAGCACGAAAGGCGGCGCAAAGATCAGCCGCCACGAATAAGACAACACGCCGGTGGTCGAGCACGAGCCCCAGCGGCTCGACGGGTCGCGGATCGACACCCGCTTGACGTTCACGCCGAGCACGTCGGCGGCGCGCCGGCTGGCGGCTTCCAGATCGGCTTTGACCTCGCGCTTGAGATAGTCAGTAACCCGGCGCGCGATATGCGGCGCCGCGCCGGCGACGCAGAGCGTGCGTTCACCGCCGGCGTTGTCGACCCACACGGTGCCGCGCCGGTCATGCCGGTGCACGATGCGGTGGTCGACGCCGCGCAGCGGAACCAGCGTCCCGTCGGCAAACGGCGCCGGTTCGGGAAACCGGCCGAGCCGCGCGGCGATCCAGCCGCCGTGCTTCTGAGCGAATTCGCGCGCGTGTTTCAGGCTGCCGCGCGGCGGCATGGTCAGCACCACTTCGCGCGTGACGGAATGGATGCGCAGCGTATAACGCCGCGCCTGCCGGTGGCGGCGCAGGCGCACCAGATAGATTTCGCGCTCGAAAGTGATGCTGATCGCCGGCGGCTCGCTCGGCCGGCGGTAAAGCAGCGCGCGCAGAGGCATCGGAAGGACCCGCCCAATCGCAAAACGTCGCGGAAATACTGCCATATTCACTGCCGTTCGCAACGCGGTTTCGCGCGGCCGAAAATGCCGCATCGACGCAAGGGCTTACATTGTCACAAAAGTCACAATCGGCCGGCGACGCAAAGCCGCTCAGCGGTCGGCCGAGGCCGCCTTGGCCGGACCGGCATAGGCGCCGTTGCCGCGGCCGCGCCCGCCATTATGCGACAGCACAAAATCGGAGATGCGCGGGGCGATCTCGGAGCGGAAGCGCGAACCGTTGAACACGCCGTAATGGCCGACCCCCGGCTGCAGGTAATGCGCCTTGGCTTCGGCGGGGATATTCGAGCATAGCACATGCGACGCCTCGGTCTGGCCGACCGCGGAAATGTCGTCGTGCTCGCCTTCCACCGTCAGCAGCGCCACGCGCTTGATCTGCGAGGGATCGATGCGGCGGCCGCGATGCGTCATCTCGCCCTTGGGCAGCGCGTGGCGGATGAACACGGTATCGACGGTCTGCAGATAGAACTCGGCAGAGAGATCCATGACCGCCAGATACTCGTCGTAGAATTCGCGATGCTTCTGCGCCGAATCGCCGTCGCCCTTGACCAGATGCGTGAACAGGTTGCGGTGCGCCTCGATATGGCGATCGAGATTCATGCTCATGAAGCCGTGCAACTGCAAAAAGCCCGGATAGACGTCGCGCATGAAACCGGGATGCGGGAACGGCACCTTGGTGATGACGTGGTTGCGGAACCAATCGATGCCGCGATTCTCGGCGAGCTTATTGACCGCGTTGGAATTGATGCGGGTGTCGATCGGTCCGCCCATCAGCACCATGGAATGCGGAACGTAAGGGTCCTGGTCGGCCTCCATCAACGAGACCGCCGCCATCACCGGCACCGACGGCTGGCACACTGCGATGACATGCACGTCGCCGCCGAGCATGTGCAGCATGGAGATGACGTAGTCGATGTAGTCGTCGAGATCGAAGCGGCCTTCCGCCACCGGCACCATGCGCGCGTCGCACCATTCGGTCACGTAGACGTCGTGATTGGGCAGGAAGGTTTCCACCGTGCCGCGCAACAGCGTCGGATAGTGGCCGGACATCGGCGCCACGATCAGCAATTTGGGCTGCGGCCGGCGCGGCGTGCGCGCGAAGCTGCGCTCGAAATGCAACAGCCGGCAGAACGGCCGTTCCCACACGGTGGTGATGTGCACCGGAATGTGTTCGGCGCCGACCGTCACCTCATCGATGCCCCATTCCGGCCGGCGGTAGCGGCGTGTGGAGCGCTCGAACACTTCCGCCGCCGCCGCGATCGACTTGCCGTAGGTGGTATGCGCGAACGGATTGGCCGGATTCTTGAAAAAAAGCCGCGTGGCGTCGGCGACCGCGCGCGACGGATTGAGCGCGGCCTGGCCCATCTCGTAGAGCCAGTACATCGGCGTCGACAGCAGAATACCGCCCTCGCCGGGCAGCCGCGCCGCCGCGTCGAACTCGCCGATCGGCGTCGACTCAATCTCCTGCTCTCGCTTCATCCCCGGCCCTTGCTGCGATGCGGCACCGTGTCGCTTTTCCGTCATATGGTCAACCTAGCGAATAGTTCATTCGTTTCCGTTTACACGCGCTAAATCGCCGGTAAGCCACCGACAACACGTCGCTTTTCGGCTTATTCACCGGTCTGCAATAAGGAGCCCTGGACGCGGGCGCTCTGCAGCAATTTGAGGAAAGCAAATGACGCAGCCGCGAACAGGACGACATTGAAGGCAAACGCTTCCAGCATCAGGTCGGCGCGGAAGACGTGGTCGATCAACAGCGCGCGCATGCCCTCGAAGACATAAGTCGGCGGCAGCGCCCAGGCCACGTATTGCAGGAAGCCGGGCAATACCGTCACCGGATAGTACACGCAGGTGAGCGGCAGGAACAGGAACATGATGGTCCAGGCCATGCTCTCGGCGCCCATGCCGTTGCGCAGCAACAGGCCGGCGACGAAAACTCCGATCGCCCAGCTGGTCAGAATCAAATTCACGAAAAACGCGGCGAGCGCGAAGCCGAGCGACCACAGATTAAAGCCGAAGAAGAGAATCGCGAGCAGCGTCACCGGGATCATGCCGATCAGCAGGCGCACGATGCTCATGATCATCAACGACGGCGAGGAATTCCGCCGGCCGCAGCGGCGACATCATCAGGTTGCCGAGATTGTGCGACCACATCTCCTCCAGGAACGAAATCGAAAAGCCGAGCTGGCCGCGGAACAGAATGTCCCACAACAGCACCGCGCCGATGAACACGCCGGCCGTACGCACGAAAGGCCCGCTATTCTGCGCCACGTAAAGCTGCAGAAAGCCCCACATCAGCATCTGCACGGTCGGCCAGTAGATCAGGTCGAGCACGCGCGGCCACGACGAGCGCAGCAGATACCAGTAGCGCCGCACCATGGCGGCGACACGGTTGAAGGAGAAATCAGGCCGCAGGCCGCTGATCGCTCGGCTCGCGGGTCCGGTCATTGCGCGGCCTCGCGATGGCCGCCGCGTCCGCGCGCGACGTCGAGGAACACCTCTTCAAGCGTCTCGCGGCCGTAGCGGTCGAGCAGCCGTGCCGGCGTGTCGTCGTCCTCGATGCGGCCGGTCTTCATGATGATGACGCGCTCGCACAATCGCTCGACCTCGGTCATGTTGTGCGAGGCGAGCAGCACGGTTGCTCCCTCGCGGCGGCAATAATGCTCGAGCCGGCCGCGCACCCAGTCGGCGGTGTCGGGATCGAGCGAGGCGGTCGGCTCGTCGAGCAGCAGCACTTCCGGATTGTTGAGCAGCGCCTTGGCGAGCGAGACGCGCGTCTTCTGCCCGGCCGACAATTTGCCGGTCTGCCGGTCGAGGAATTCGCTCAAGTCGAGATCGGCGGCAAGCCCCGCGATGCGCGCCTCGATATCGGGGACCGCGTAAAGCTGGGCAAACACGGAAAGATTTTGCCGCACCGTGAGCCGCATCGGCAGCGCCACATAGGGGCTTTCGAAATTCATCCGGTGCAGCACGCGGTAGCGCTCCTTCGGCATCTCGGCGCCCAGCACGCTGACCGTGCCGGAGGTGGGCGTGACCAGGCCTAAGATGATGGCGATGGTCGTGGTCTTGCCGGCGCCGTTGCCGCCGAGCAGCCCGGTGATCGTGCCGGGCACAAGCCGAAACGAAATGCCGTCGACCGCCGCCACGCCCTTGTAGAGCTTGACCAGGCGGATCGACGGTGACGGCGCTGGTGATTGCTGGCGTCCATGACGGGGCAGATTGATCCCGCACATGTGCCGCCGCCGCGCCGAAGTCGCAAGCCCCGCAGAGTATATAGGCCGCGTCCGGCGGCGATATGAACCGGCCGCCGGCGACGTTACACTACCGCCCATGCCCGCGCTCGGCCTTGCCCAGAACCATCCGCGCCGCAATGTGCGCCTCGACACACTGGTGCGGCTGCGCTGGCTCGCCATTGTCGGGCAGAGCACCACGGTGCTTTCGGTCTATTACGGGCTCGATTTCCCGCTGCCGATCTGGGCGTGCCTGGCGGTGATCGCGCTGTCGGCCTGGCTCAATGTCGCGCTGCGGCTGCGCTTCCACATGACGCAGCGGCTGGAGCCCGACCGCGCCGCCTGGCTCTTGGCCTTCGATATCGCGGAACTCGCGGTGCTGTTGTTCCTGACCGGCGGCTTGCAGAACCCGTTCGCCTTTTTGTTCCTGGCGCCGGTGCTGTTGTCGGCGACCGCGCTGCCGCCGCGCTTCACGCTGATCCTCGGCGCCTTCGCCATCGCCTGCGCCACCGTGCTGGTGTTCGCGCATTACCCGCTGCCCTGGGACGACGCCGACCCGCTGCAATTGCCGCCGATCTACATGATGGGCGTCTGGCTCTCGATCCTGCTCGCCATCGGATTTCATCGGCGTCTATGCCTGGCAGATCACCGAGGAATCGCGCCAGCTCGCCGACGCACTGGCCGCAACCGAACTGGTGCTGGCGCGCGAGCAGCATCTGTCGCAGCTCGACGGGCTCGCCGCCGCCGCCGCGCACGAACTCGGCACGCCGCTGTCGACCATCTCGGTGATCGCCAAGGAACTGGTCAATGCGATCGCGGCCGGCGCGCCGCACGGCGAGGACGTGCGGCTGTTGCGCGAACAGGCGACGCGCTGCCGCGACATCCTCGCCAAGCTCACCGAATTGTCGGCGAGCGGCGCGCCGTTCGACCGCACCCCGCTCAGCTCTTTGATCGAGGAGGTGGTGGCGCCGCATCGCAATTTCGGCGTCGCCATCGACGTCGCAGCGCCGCCCGGGCGCGGGGCTGAGCCGGTCGGCGCGCGCAATCCGGCGATCGTTTACGGGCTCGGCAATCTTCTGGAAAACGCCGTCGACTTCGCGCGCGCCCGCGTCGAGGTCGGCGCACAATGGAACGAGGACACGATCGAGGTGACCATCGGCGACGACGGTCCGGGCTTCGCGCCGGAAATCATGGACCGCATCGGCGAGCCCTACGTCACCAGCCGCAAGCGCAACAGCGACCAAACCGACGAGACGCCGGCCGGACTGGGCTTGGGCTTTTTCATCGCCAAGACGCTGCTCGAACGTTCGGGCGCCACGCTCGCATTCGAGAACCGCGCGTTCCCCGCGCGCGGCGCGCTCGTCACCGTGCGCTGGAGCCGCAGCGATTTCGAGCGGCCGCTCGCCTTCGCGCCGGCTTGAGATGGCCGCGTGCATTCTCTATTTTTAGGCTGTGTTTATTCGCTCGCGCACGCTAAACTACGCATGAACGTTTTGGGTGCAAACGTGGACATTGCCATGAACGACGTCGTCGATGCGGCGGCGGGAGAAAAAATCCCGGGCGAGCGATCGGTGCTGATCGTCGAGGACGACCGTTCGTTCCTGCAGCGGCTGGCCAAGGCGCTGGAGAGCCGCGGCTTTACCGTGGCCACCGCGGAATCGGTCGCCGACGGGTTGCTGCAGCTCGAACAGGCGGCGCCCGCTTTCGCAGTGGTCGACATGCGGCTCGGCGACGGCAACGGGCTCGACGTGATCTCCGCGCTGAAACAGCGGCGGCCCGAAGCGCGCGGCATCATCTTGACCGGCTACGGCAATATCGCCACCGCGGTGAACGCGGTGAAGCTCGGCGCCGTCGATTATCTGGCCAAGCCCGTCGACGCCGACGACGTGGTCGCCGCCTTGCTCGCGCACGAGAGCGACAAGATCGAGCCGCCGGAAAATCCGATGTCGGCCGACCGCGTGCGCTGGGAGCACATCCAGCGCATCTACGAATTGTGCGGCCGCAACGTCTCGGAAACCGCGCGCCGGCTCAACATGCACCGCCGCACGCTGCAGCGGATTTTGGCCAAAAGGGCGCCGCGTTGAACCTGTCATTCCGGGGCGCGTGCGCAGCACGCGAACCCGGAATCCAGAGCCACATAACGATCATTGATTGGTTCTGGATTCCGGGTCCGGCGCGGAGCCTGTCATCAGGCCGCGCTGCGCGCGGACCCGTTGGCGCCGTCTCGGAATGACGGCTACGTCACATCCCCATAAGGCCCGTTCGGATCGGCGATCGACTGCAGGCGCAGCGCGGCGGCGCGGGCAAATAACAGCATCATCGCTTTGCGCGTCGCCGCCGGCAGTCTGTGCTCGGGCGCCTCGCGCATGGTTTGCGCGCCGAAAGCATCGGCAATAATCAAGCCGGCGTCGGGCGGAAAGATTTCGTGCGGCATATCCATATGCGTCGCAAAGAACAGCCGGTCGCAATGGGCGCGGTAGTCCGGCCATTTCTGGTCGGCGCGAAAATCGGCGATCGAAGATTTGATCTCGACGATCCAGATGGTGCCACCGGAATCGAGCGCCACCAGGTCGGCGCGGCGGCCCGACGGCAGCGGCAATTCGCTCACCACGGAAAAGCCGTGCGCGTGCAACAGCCGCGCCGTGCCGCGCGCAACGCTAAGCGCCGTTTCCGACTGCCTTCCGTCGACCGGGAGTTCCAGCGGTTGTTTGGCGGTAAGCGTCATGGGTGAAGTTTAGCACACTTGTTGCGCATGATCTTATCCGAAAACCGGTTCCCACTTTTCGGGATCATGCGCGCTCGGGAAAAGCCGCAGCCAGCGCTTCGCGGCTCGCCTTGAGCACGCCGCGCTCGGTGATCAGGCCGGTGACTAAGCGCGCCGGGGTCACGTCGAAGCCGTAATTGGCGATCGGCGAGCCGTCCGGGATAATCCGCACCGTCTCTATGCGTCCGTCTTTGGTCTTGCCGGTCATGGTGGCGACCTCATCGCCGCTACGCTGTTCGATGGGGATTTCGGCAAACCCGTCGCTGATAGAAAAATCGATGGTCGGCGACGGCAGCGCCACATAAAACGGCACCTTGTTGTCGGCGGCGGCGAGCGCTTTCAAGTATGTGCCGATCTTGTTGCAGACGTCGCCTCGCGCGGTGACGCGGTCGGTGCCGACGATGACCAGATCGACCAGCCCGTGCTGCATCAAGTGCCCGCCGGTATTGTCGGGGATCACCGTGTGCGGCACGCCGTGCTGGCCGAGCTCCCAGGCGGTGAGCGAGGCGCCCTGATTGCGCGGCCGCGTTTCGTCGGCGAACACATGCACGGGCACGCCCTTGTCGTGCGCGAGATAGATCGGCGCCGTCGCCGTGCCCCAGTCGACCGTCGCCAGCCAGCCGGCATTGCAATGCGTGAGCACATTGACGCGCTCGCCCTTCTTGCGCGCGGCAATGTCTTCGATCAGCTTGAGCCCGTGACCGCCGATCGCCAGATTGATCGCCACGTCCTCGTCGGCGATCTCCTGGGCGCGCTGCAAGGCGGCGGCGACTCGCTCGGCCGCGCGGCCGGTTGCGCACCGCCGCCAGCATTTCATCCAGCGCCCATTTGAGATTGATCGCGGTCGGCCGCGCCGCCAGCAAGGCCGCATAGGCGCGTTCCAGGTTTTCATCGGATGCGTCTGCGCGCAGCGCCAGCCATAGGCCGTAAGCCGCGGTCGCCCCGATCAGCGGCGCGCCGCGCACCTGCATCGTCTTGATCGCGCGCACGGCGTCGTCGAGCGTTTTGAGCGATATTGTGGCAAAGCGATGCGGCAGCAGCGTCTGGTCGATGACGCCGACGCGCGTTGCGTCGCTCTCAAGCCAGATCGTGCGCGTGTTTTTGCCGTCGACTTTCATGCGCCATTCATAACGCGCTTCAGCAATGTCGACAAACGGCGGACAAAAAGCGCCACAAATCGGCCGATGGCCGGCCCCAGTTCCGGCCCGCGCCCGACGCGATGACCAAGGAACATTCCCCGGTCTGAGATTCTTCCATCAGAGGGGTAAGCTCATGCATATGCATCTGGCGAGGGCCGCGGCTCTCGCGTTTTTATTGCTGCCGTTCGTCTGGTCCAGCCAGGCCTTCGCCAAGGCGGCCACGGGTAAACCCGTGGTCGAAGTCGCCTTCGTGCTCGACACCACCGGCTCGATGGGCCCGCTGATCGAGAGCGCCAAACGCAAGATCTGGTCGATCGCCACCGCGATCGTCGACGCCAATCCCGACGCCGAAATCCGCATGGGGCTGGTCGCCTACCGCGACATCGGTGATGAATACGTCACCAAACGATTCGAACTCACCACCGACATCCAGGACCTCTACGCCAATTTGCTGGAGCTGCGCGCGCGCGGCGGCGGCGACTGGCCGGAGAGCGTCAACGAGGCGCTCGACGTGGCGGTGACGAAATTGTCCTGGACGCAAGGCCCGGAAATCTGCCGCATCATGTTCCTGGTCGGCGACGCGCCGCCGCACATGGACTATGCGCAGGACACCAAATATCCGGAGGTGCTGCGCATGGCGCGCGACCGCGATATCATGGTCAACGCCGTGCAGGCGGGCGGCGCGCGCGATACCGAACGCGTCTGGCGCACCATCGCCCAGATGGGCCATGGCCGCTACATTCCGATCCCGCAAAACGGCGGCCATATCGTGGTGATCGAAACGCCTTACGACCGCGAGATCATCGAACTGCAAGGCGAGATCAACGGCACGGTCATCCCCTACGGCCCGCGCCGCCAGCGCAGCGACGTCGAGCAGAAAACCCGGCAAGCCGCGGCCGCGCCCGCTTCGGTCGCCACCGACATGGCCGGCTACATGTCGCGCAACGCGGCGAAAACCGCCGGTGAAGTCATCACCGGCGCCGGCGACTTGGTGGCCGACGTCAAGGCCGGGCGGCAGAAGCTCGGCGCGCTGAAGGACGACGACCTGCCGGACGCGCTGCGCAAGATGAGTCCGGCGGAACGCCAAAGCTTCATCGACAAGCAGGAGGCCAAACGCAAGACGCTCAACGAACGCATGGCCGCGTTGGTCAAGCAGCGCGACGGTTACGTGCGCGAACAGGCGAAGAAAGCGCCGGCGCCGGCGGCCGATTCCTTCGACCGCGCCGTCGCCGAAACGCTGAGCGTGCAGGTGCGGCGGCACTAGACTTGCCGCGCCAACGGCTTTGCCGCAATCTCCCGCCGGGAAAATCCCGGCGGGAGAAGCGGCGGTGGCGCCGATCGACTACGAAAAGGAATACGACAACCGCGGCCGGGTGCCCGAGCATCCGGAGATTTTCGCGCGCTGGGAACGCGAGGCTGCGGCCTATCGCGCGGCCGCGCGCGGCGCCGAATTCGGGCTGACCTATGGCCCCTCGCCGCGGCAGACCATCGACTTCTTTCCGGCCAAAGACGACGACGCGCAGACGCCGCTCGCCCTGTTCATTCATGGCGGCTGGTGGCGCTCGCTCGACCCGTCGATGTTCAGCCAGCTCGCCGCCGGCCCGAATGCGCGCGGCGTCAGCGTGGCGGTCGCCGGCTACGATTTCTGCCCGCAGGTTTCCATCGCCACCATCATCGACGAGATGCGCGCGGCCTGCCTGTGGCTGTGGCGCAAACACAAAAAACGTATTTTCGTCTACGGCTGGTCCTCCGGCGCGCATCTCGCCGCTTGCCTGTTGGCGCAGGACTGGAAGGCGATCGCCTCCGACGCGCCGGACGATCTGGTGCCGGCGGCTTACGCGATTTCCGGCGTGTTCGATCTGGCGCCGCTGTTGCAGGTGACGCCGAACCAGGATTTGCGGCTGGACGCGGCGGAAGCGCGCCGCGTGTCGCCGCTGTTCTGGAAGATGCCGGGCGGCAGGACGCTCGACGCCGTGGTGGGTTCGCTCGAATCGAGCGAATTCCTGCGCCAGAGCAGAATCATCGCCGAGAACTGGGGCGCGCGCGGCGTGGCGACGCGCTATGAGGAAATCGCCGGCACCAATCACTTCACCGTGGTCGACGCGCTGGCCGACGCCGACAGCGCGATGAGCAAGCGCGTGGTGCAACTGGCGGAAATGGTCAGCGCGCTCTAGGTTTCAA
>CAVUBV010000011.1:0-171416 GCA_963739735.1 uncultured Alphaproteobacteria bacterium
CCCGCCACACTCCGCTATTCCCGCGGAGCCTTCCCATGGACGTTTTCGACGCCGTTTCATCCCGCTACTCCTGCCGCGCCTTTCTGCCGACGCCGGTGCCCGAACGAACCGTGCGCGACATTCTCGAGCGCGCGGCGCGCGCGCCGTCCGGCGGCAACGTGCAGCCCTGGCGCGTGCATGCGCTCGCCGGCGAGAAGCTGGAAGAGCTGCGCGCCATGGTGCGTGCGCGGCTCGACGAATTGCCGCGCTTCGAGGGCGCCGAATACGACATCTATCCGCGCGAGCTGAAAGAGCCCTATGAGAGCCGCCGCCAGCGTTCCGGCGTCATGCTCTATCAGTCGATCGGCGTGCACGCGCGAGGACCGCGCCGGGCGCTACCGGCAATACGCGCGCAATTTCCTGTTCTATGACGCGCCGGTCGGGCTGTTCTTTTCGATCGACCGCAGCATGGGTCCGCCGCAATGGTCGGACCTCGGCGGCTATATCCAGAGCGTGATGCTGCTCGCGCGCGGCCACGGCCTGCACGCCTGCGCCCAGGAAGCCTGGACGCATCTGCACAAGACGCTGCCCGCCTTCCTCAAGCTTCCCCCCGAATTCATTCTGTTCTGCGGCATGGCGCTCGGCCATGCCGACCGAGAGCGCGCCGATCAACCAATGGCGCTCTCCGCGCGAGCCGCTCGACGGCTTTGCGACGTTTGAAGGCTTTGAGAGGCTAGTTTGCTCCGAAGCGCCTCCCTGCGTTCAGCCCGCGTTCACCGGCGCGCGCCTAAATGCCCTCCCATGCCGGTCTCCCAGCCTCTCTCGATACTCCTGCTCTGCGGTCTTTTGGCCGCGCCGGCTTATGCCGCCGATGCGCCGCATCGCGCCTGCCTGAGCAAGGCCGAACAGCGCGCGGCGGTCGCCGAGCACCGGGCCATTCCGCTCGGGCAGGCGATCAAATTCCGCCACGCGCGCGGCCGCCACGCCGAGCTGGTGCGGGCCCGCCTTTGCCATCATGGCGACGGCCTGGTCTACGTGCTGACTCTGCTCGGCCGCAGTGGCAAAGTCATCCGCGAGACCGTTGACGCCGCCAGTGGCGAGCCTATCAACAGGCATTAATTTGGCCGCATTGTCGGACGGTATTGAGCCGCCTGACGCTGCTCCGAGCGGAGATCCACGTTGCGCTTGCTCGTCGTCGAGGACGACCCCGATCTCAACCGCCAGCTTTCGACCGCGCTGACCGACGCCGGCTATGTCGTCGACCGCGCCTTCGACGGCGAGGAGGGGCATTATCTCGGCGACTCGGAGCCCTACGATGCCGTCATCCTCGACATCGGCCTGCCCAAGATGGACGGCATTTCGGTGCTGGAGGCCTGGCGGCGCAACGGCCGCGCCATGCCGGTGCTGATGCTCACCGCGCGCGACCGCTGGAGCGACAAGGTGCAGGGGTTCGACGCCGGCGCCGACGATTACGTGGCCAAGCCCTTTCACCTCGAGGAAGTGCTCGCCCGCGTGCGCGCGCTGCTGCGCCGCTCGGTCGGCCACGCCAAGAGCGAATTCGTCTGCGGGCCGGTGCGGCTCGATTCGCGCACCGGGCGCGTTACCGCCGACGGCAATCCGGTCAAGCTCACCAGCCACGAATACAGGCTGCTCGCTTATCTCATGCATCACGCCGGGCGCGTGGTGTCGCGCAGCGAATTGGTCGAGCATCTTTACGATCAGGATTTCGACCGCGACTAGCAACACCATCGAAGTGTTCGTCGGCCGCATCCGCAAGAAGCTCGGCGTCGACATCATCCAGACCGTGCGCGGGCTCGGTTATCTGCTCGACAAGTCGAGCGCGTAGCGCCGATGCGCGCCAACTCCCTCGCGCTGCGCCTGTTCGTCTCGGCCACCGCCTGGGCGGTGGTCATCCTGCTCATCACCGGCATCGTTTTGTCCTCGCTCTACCGGCAGGCGGTGGAGCGCGCCTTCGACCGCCGGCTCGGCGTCTATCTGCGCACGCTGGTCGCCGACGTCGCCTCGCCGGACGAGCCGAACGAGAAATTCCCGCAGTCGCTGGGCGAGCCGCTGTTCGAATTGCCGCTGTCGGGCTGGTACTGGCAGGTGACGCGGCTCGATCCCGACAAGCACGACGTGCGCGCCTCGCGCTCGCTGTGGGATGCCGGCTTGCCGCATTTGCAGGACCTCGGCGTTGCGGCCGGGCCGGACGGCTCGCGCGAGGGTTATGTGCCGGGTCCCGAGGATCAGCAATTGCGCCTGGTCGAGCGCAACATCGATCTCGGCGAGGAGGGGCATTATCTGGTGGCGGTCGCGGGCGACGCCGCCGAGATCGCGCAAGAGATCCGCTCCTTCGAGCAGGCGCTGGTCATCACCTTCTCGATCCTCGCCGTGGTGCTGCTGCTCACCACCATGTTCCAGGTGCGCTTCGGTCTGGCGCCGCTCAAGCGCATCACCGACAGTCTCGCCGCCATCCGCTCCGGCAAAGCCGAGCGGCTGGCCGGGCAATTTCCCGAGGAGATCGCGCCGCTTGCGCGCGAAACCAATGCGCTGATCGAGGCCAACAAGGAAATCGTCGAGCGCGCGCGCACCCATGTCGGCAATCTCGCGCATGCGCTGAAGACGCCGCTGTCGGTGATGGTGAACGAGGCCTCGGCGCGCCCGCGCGATGCGTTCGCCAACAAGGTGCTCGAGCAGGCCGACATCATGCGCGATCAGGTGGCGCGCCACCTCGAGCGCGCGCGGCTGGCGGCGCGGCTCACCGTGGTCGGCTCGCTCACCGATGTCGCGCCGGTGGTCACCGCGCTGGCGCGCACCATGGAAAAGATTCACCGCGACCGCGGCATCGCCATCGAGGTGCGCGCCGACGACGACAAGGCGCGTTTCCGCGGCGAGCGGCCGGACTTGGAAGAAATGATCGGCAACCTGGTGGACAATGCCTGCAAATGGGCGGCCTCGCGGGTGGCGATCGAGGTGATGCGCGAGCGGCCCGATCCGGCAAGCGCCGGAGCAGGTGTTGCGCATCGTGGTCGACGACGACGGCCGCGGGCTCTCGCCGTCCGAGCGCGAGCAGGTGGCCGAGCGCGGGCGTAAGCTCGACGAGAGCAAGCCGGGCTCCGGCTTAGGGCTGTCGATCGTGGTGGAACTTGCCGGGCTTTACGGCGGCGAACTCAAGCTCGGCACCGCGCCGCTCGGCGGTCTGCGCGCCGAATTGGTGCTGCCGGCGGGGTAGCGCCGAATCGCCGTTAAGTGCGGCCAGCCGCGACGACTGTCGGTGTTCCGCCGCCGGACTTTTGCCCCATTCCTCCCCTCTCGATCGGCCCTGCATGATCCGCCGGCCATGGCGGATTGCATTGTGCCGATTTGGCGCTGACTTCCGGGGGTCGACATGTCCGCATTCAAATTCGCCGCGATCGCTGTCGTCGGTCTGACGCTCGCTGCTTGCGCCGGCAGCCCGGACGGCCCGGGCCCGAAGGAAAATACCGGCACGCTGCTCGGCGCCGGCACCGGCGCGCTGCTCGGCGCCGCGGTTGCGGGCGGCGGCACCGGCAACCGGCTGGCGGGCGCCGCGGTCGGCGGGCTGCTTGGCGGCCTGATCGGCAACCAAATCGGCGCCGCGATGGACGATGAGGACAAAGAGCGCGCTTATGCCGCACAGATGGACGCGCTGGAGCGCGGTCCATCGGGCGCGCCGGTGTCGTGGAAAAATCCGGATTCCGGCCGCTACGGCACCGTGGTGCCGGGCCCCGCCTATCAGACCGAGGGGCGCAACTGCCGCTCCTTCACCCACACCATCTATATCGACGGCCGTCCGCAGACCGCGCGCGGCACCGCCTGCCGCAATCCGGATGGAACCTGGACATCGCTCGGCTGAGCGGCGGCAGAATCGGCCGATTCTACCCGGCTACCGCGCGATTGATCTTGCTCAATAGCGCCATGCTGGCGCGTGATGTAAGGGAAGCGGGCAACGGGGCCGGATCGGGGTTATGATCGAGGCCCGCGGGGGCGCGGCGATTGGGCGGCATTATCGCATGATCCCGAAAAGTGGGAACCGGTTTTCGGATAAGATCATGCGCAGGGACGGAGTAGTATGACTCGCAAGCAGAGGCGGCTTATTCTGATCGGCGGCAGCGTCGGTGTACTGGCGCTCGCCGTCGGGCTGGTGCTCAACGCGCTGAGCGGCTCCATCGTGTTCTTCAATTCGCCGACCGACGTCGCCGAAAAACACATCGCGGCGGGCACCCGCATCCGCATCGGCGGGCTGGTCAAGGACGGCAGCGTCAAGCGCGGCGACAATCTGCGCATCCGCTTCGAGGTGACCGACGGCAAGAACGACGTCCCGGTGCACTACCAGGGCATCGTGCCCGACTTGTTCCGCGAGGGGCAGGGCGTGGTCGCCGAGGGCAAGCTCGAACCCGGCGGCACGCTTGACGCCGACACCGTGCTGGCCAAGCATGACGAGCGCTACATGCCGAAAGAGGTGGTCGACGCGCTGAAGAAGAGCGGCCGCTGGGGTGAGGGCGAAGGCAAGCTGGCCGGAGGCAAGACGCAATGATCCCGGAAATCGGCCATTACGCATTGGTGCTGGCGCTGGCGCTCGGCCTGATCCAGGCGGTCGTCCCGATCATCGGCGCGCAGACGCGCGACGACACGTTGATGCGGCTCGCCACTTCCACCGCGCTCATGCAATTCGCCCTGATCGCGCTGTCCTTCGCCGCGCTGGTGGCCTGCTACGTCACCTCGGATTTCTCGGTGAAGACGGTGTTCGAGAATTCCCACTCGATGATGCCGCTGATCTACAAATTCACCAGCGTCTGGGGCAATCACGAAGGCTCGATGTTGCTCTGGGTGCTGATCCTGTCGCTGTTCGGCGCGCTGGTCGCCGCCTTCGGCGTCAATTTGCCGGCGACCTTGAAGGCCAATGTGCTGGCGGTGCAGTCGTGGATCGCCGTCGCCTTCTATCTGTTCATTCTGTTGACCTCGAACCCGTTCGTGCGCCTGGCGCAGGCGCCGCTCGAGGGCCAGGACCTCAACCCGATCCTGCAGGACCTCGGCCTCGCCATCCATCCGCCGCTGCTCTATCTCGGCTATGTCGGCTTCTCGATTTCGTTCTCCTTCGCCATGGCGGCGCTGATCGAAGGCCGCATCGACGCCGCCTGGGCGCGCTGGGTGCGGCCGTGGACGCTGGCCGCCTGGATGGCGCTCACCGTCGGCATCGCCATGGGCTCGTACTGGGCCTATTACACGCTCGGCTGGGGCGGCTTCTGGTTCTGGGATCCGGTGGAGAACGCTTCCCTGATGCCGTGGCTCGCCGGCACCGCGCTGTTGCATACCGCGGTGGTGATGGAAAAGCGCAACGCGCTCAAAATCTGGACCATCCTGCTGGCGATCCTTACTTTCTCGCTGTCGCTGATCGGCACCTTCCTGGTGCGCTCGGGCGTGCTCACCTCGGTACATTCGTTCGCCAACGACCCGCGTCGCGGCGTCTTCATCCTCGCCATCCTGGTGCTGTTCATCGGCGGCGGCTTGAGCCTGTTCGCCTGGCGCGCCTCGACCTTGAAGCAAGGCGGCCTGTTCGCGCCGATCTCGCGCGAAGGCGCGCTGGTGTTCAACAATCTCTTCCTCACCACCGCCTGCCTGACGGTCTTCGTCGGCACGCTTTATCCTTTGGCGCTCGAAGCCTTCACCGGCGCCAAGATTTCGGTCGGCGGGCCGTTCTTCAATCTCACCTTCGGGCCGCTGTTCGTGGCGCTGATGTTCGCCATGCCGTTCGGCCCGCTGCTCGCCTGGAAGCGCGGCGATCTGTTGGGCGTGGCGCAGCGGTTGATGACGGCGTTCGCCGTCGGCCTGGTCGCGGTTGCCGCCGCCTTCGCGATCAAGGGCGGCAGTTCGGTGTTGGCGCCGTTCGGCGTCGGCCTTGCCTTCTACGTGATGACCGGCGCGCTGGTCGACCTGGTCGAGCGCACCGGCCTGATGCGCATGCCGATGGCGGTCGTCGTCAAACGCGCGGTCGGCCTGCCGCGTTCGACCTGGGGCACGGCGGTGGCGCATTTCGGCATCGCGGTGTCGATGCTCGGCATTATCGGCGCCGCCACCTGGGGCAGCGAGCGCATCGTCTCGTTGCGGCCGTCGCAGACCGTGTCGATGGCCGGTTACGAATTGAGCTTCGACGGCTTGCAAGAGCGACCCGGCCCGAACTACACCGCGCAGGTGGCGAAATTCACCGTGCGCGAGGGCGGCGTGCCGATCGGCGTACTGCAGCCTTCCAAGCGCAATTTCTCGGCGCGCCAGATGTCGACCAACGAGGCGGCGCTGATGGCGCGCGGCGCCGGACAAATCTATCTGTCGCTCGGCGACACCAATGCGGACGGTTCGATCGCGATTCGGCTTTATTACAAGCCGCTGGTGTTGCTGATCTGGCTTGGCGCTTTGGTGATGTTTTTCGGCGGCGCGTTGTCGTTGTCCGACCGGCGGTTGCGCGTCGGCGCGCCCAAGCCTGGCAAGAAGCCCGCGGCCAAGGCAACGCTGCAACCGGCGGAGTAGGACGATATGCGCAAGCTTGCCTTGATCGCATTGCTGATCGCGCTCGTTGCGCCGACCGCGGCGCTGGCGGTTTCGCCAGACGAAATGCTGAAGGATCCCAAGCTCGAGGCGCGCGCGCGGCATTTGTCCGAAGGCTTGCGCTGCCTGGTCTGTCAGAACCAGTCGATCGACGATTCGGAAGCCTCGCTGGCCAAGGATCTGCGGCTCTTGGTGCGCGAGCGGTTGGAAAAGGGCGACACCGACCAACAGGTGCTCGATTTCCTGGTCGCGCGATACGGCGAGTTCGTGCTGCTCAAGCCGCGCTTCGAGCTGCAGACCGCGCTGCTGTGGGGTCTGCCGCCGCTGGCGCTGGTGATCGGCATGATCGCGCTGGTCATGACGGCGCGCCGCCGCCAGCGCGCCAACCTGCAGTCGCCGGGGTTGAGCCCCGCCGAACAACAGCGGATTGCGACTTTGGTCGAATAGAGCGCCGACGAAGCGTTGTTCAATCGATTGATTTTCAATAATAAATTTCTTTCCCCACCTTACAAATCTTTAATCCCCCCGACAGGACGCTGTAAGGCTCGTCCCTCCATCTTGGCATTCGAAACGGCGCGTCAGCCGCGCCCCCGAATTGAGATGGAGATTTTATGATGAACCCGAGCGTCACCCCCGCTCCCCATAACCCCAATACCGGGCAGAAGCCCCGGCGCCGGCTTTCGGCCCGCCGCGCCATTCTGCTCGGCACCACCATTGTCAGCCTCGGCGCCGCCGCATTGGTCGTTGCCCCCAACTTCAATCTGTCGGTCGGCTATCCGGCGGCGCTGGCGCAGAACCTGACCGAGCAGGCGCACAAACTTGCAGGCCCCGATCGGCTTTGCCGACATCGTCGAGAAGGTGAAGCCGGCGGTGATGTCGGTGCGCGTCAAGGTCGACGGCGGACCGGCGACCACGGGCTTCGGTAACAACGAAATTCCGCCGGGCTTGCGCGAATTCTTCCGCCGCTTCGGCATGCCCGACATGCCGAACGGTCCGCATGGCATGCCCGAGGGTCACGGCCATAACGTGATCACCGGGCAAGGGTCAGGCTTCTTCATTTCCGGCGACGGCTATGCGGTGACCAACAACCACGTGGTCGAGAAGGCCGAAAGCGTGCAGGTCACCACCGACGACGGCAAGGTGCACACCGCCAAGGTGATCGGCACCGATCCGCGCACCGACTTGGCGCTGATCAAGGTCGAGGGCGGTCCGTTCCCCTACGTGAAGCTATCCGACAAGTCGCCGCGCATCGGCGATTGGGTGATCGCGGTCGGCAATCCGTTCGGCCTCGGCGGCACGGTCACCGCCGGCATCGTGTCGGCGCGCGGCCGCGACATCGGCGCCAGCGCCTATGACGACTTCATCCAGATCGACGCGCCGGTGAACAAGGGCAATTCCGGCGGCCCGACCTTCGACACCGACGGCAATGTGATCGGCGTCAACACCGCGATCTTCTCGCCCTCGGGCGGCTCGGTCGGTATCGCCTTCGCGATCCCCGCGCAAACCGTCAGCAGCGTGATCGGCCAGCTCAAGGACCACGGCTCGGTGACGCGCGGCTGGATCGGCGTGCAGATCCAACCGGTGACGCAGGATATCGCCGACAGCCTCGGCCTGAAGAAGGCGGAAGGCGCGCTGGTCGCCGAGCCGCAGACCGATAGCCCGGCGGTCAAAGCCGGCATCGAGGCCGGCGACGTGATCACCGCGGTCGACGGCAAAGAGGTCAAGGACGCGCGCGACCTCGCCAAGAAGATCGGTGCGCTCGCGCCGAAGACCTCGGTCAAGCTCGCCATCTTGCACAAGGGCGCGGAGAAGACCGTGACCCTGACGCTGGGCGAAATGCCGGCGAGCAAGGAAGCGCGCGCCGACATCAGCCCGTCCGATAGCGGCAATGTCGATCTCGGCAAGCTTGGCCTCACACTGGCGCCGGCCGCCCATGTCGCAGGTGCGGGTTCTGAAGGCGTCGTGGTTACCGGCGTCGATGGCTCGGGCGTTGCCGCCGACCATGGCTTTGCCACCGGCGACGTGATCTTGGAAGTCGCCGGCAAATCGGTCTCGACGCCCGCCGACGTACGCAAGATGATCACGGGCGCGCGCTCGGACGGCAAACGTACCGTGCTGATGCGGGTGAAGAAGGGTGACAACAGCCGCTTCGTCGCCCTGCCGGTCGGCAACGGCTGAGGCGCGAATTTAGAGTTCGGGGCGTGCCGTCGGCATTTGTCGCCCCCGTCGGCGGTACACCTCAACGGGACGGGCCTCGCGCCCGTCCCGGCAAATTCCGGACGGTAGCCAGGCCTTAAGGGCCTGGCTTCCGTCCGACCGGAACTCCAACCCTGGCATCCGTCGCCCCCGCTGGGGTGGGGTCGTCGAGGGGGTGGCGGGCCAAATCCGCCACCCCCTCGCGTAATAAAGCGGGCGAATCGCAAGTCGAGCCGGCGCGATGGCCGGCCAATGGGAGGGGTGAGGCACGCGGGGAGATTTGACCTGCCCTCGAATTGACTGGAATTGGTGTGACCGATGCCCACTTATGCGGATAGTCAAAGGGCTCGCGCCTTCGGCCGGACGGCCGATGCGCAACCGGATCGGGTCACCATGCGCCTACTGGTCATCGAGGACGACCGCGACGCCGCCGATTATCTGGTCAAGGCGTTCCGCGAGGTCGGCCATGTCGCCGATAGCGCCACCGACGGCGAGGACGGCCTGGCGATGGCGCTCGACGGCCAATACGACGTGCTCATCGTCGACCGCATGCTGCCCAAGCGCGACGGCTTGTCGCTGATCGGCACGCTGCGCGAAAAAAGCGTCGAAACGCCGGCGCTGATCCTCTCCGCGCTCGGCCAGGTCGACGACCGGGTCAAGGGCCTGCGCGCCGGCGGCGACGATTACCTGGCCAAACCCTATTCGTTCAGCGAGCTGCTGGCGCGCACCGAGGTGCTGGCACGCCGGCGCGGCGGCCGCGAGGAAACCGTGCTGCGCGTCGGCGATCTCGAACTCGACCGGCTGTCGCACGAAGTGCGCCGGGGACCTGAGGAAATTTCGCTGCAGCCGCGCGAATTCCGCTTGCTGGAATACCTGATGAAACACGCCGGGCAGGTGGTCACCCGCACCATGCTGCTGGAAAACGTGTGGGATTACCATTTCGACCCGCAAACCAACGTGATCGACGTTCATATCTCGCGCTTGCGCTCGAAAATCGATAAAGGTTTCTCCCAGCCGCTTCTGCATACGGTCCGCGGCGCGGGATACATGATACGTGACGGCGCTCGGTAAACTCTTTCGCACCACCACGTTCAAGCTGACGCTGGTCTATTTGACCGTGTTCGCGCTGTTCGCCGCGTTTTTGCTCGGCTATTTCGCGCTCAATACCCGCCGCCTGATCACCGAACAGATCACCGATACGGTCAACGCCGAAATCACCGGCCTCGCCGAGCAATACCGGCTGGGCGGCATTCGGCGGCTGGTCATCACGGTCGACGCGCGCGCGCGCCGGCCGGGCTCGAGCCTTTATCTCGTCACCACCTTCAACGGCCAGGCGCTCGCCGGCAACGTCACGGCGCTGGCGCCCGGCATTCTCGACAATCCGGGCTGGACCGAGACGGTCTACCACCGCATCGACGAAGCCGAGGCAGCCGTGCATCCCGACCACCACGCGCTGGTGCGGGTGTTCCAGCTCCCCGGCAGCTTCCGCCTGCTGGTCGGCCGCGATCTCGACGAGCGCGAGCGACTCTACCGCATCGTGCTGTCGGCCGGCCGCTGGTCGGTCGCCATCGTCATCGTGCTCGGCCTCGCCGGCGGGCTGTTCGTCACACGCCGCGTGCTGCGCCGCATCGACGCCATGACCGAGACCACCCGCACCATCATGGCCGGCGATCTCGGCGGCCGCCTGCCGATCGCCGGCACCGGCGACGAGCTCGACCGGCTGGCCGAAAACCTCAACGCCATGCTTGAGCGCATCGAGGCGCTGATGCGCGGCTTGAAGGAGGTGTCCGACAATATCGCGCACGACCTGAAGACGCCGCTCACCCGGTTGCGCAACCGCTCCGAGGAGGCGCTGCGCTCAGCCAAGAACGAGACCGAATACCGCGAGGCGCTGGAAGCGACAATCGAGGAATCCGAAGGGCTGATCCGCACCTTCAACGCGCTGTTGATGATCGCGCGCGCCAAATCCGGCCAGGCGCGCGACGACATGATCGAGTTCGACGCTGCCGAAATCGCCCACGACATCGGCGAATTGTACGAGCCGGTGGCCGAGCAGAAGGGCATCTCGCTTAAGGTAGACGCCGACGTGCCGGCCAAGGTCAACGGTAACCGCGAACTGATCAGCCAGGCGCTCGCCAATCTGGTCGACAACGCCATCAAATACGCCGCGCCGCGCGAGCGCGCGGCAAACGGCGTCGCGCCGGAAATAACCGTGCGCGCGCTTAATGAGGGCGACCGAATTCTGTTGACCGTTGCCGACAGCGGCCCCGGCATTCCCGAGGCCGACCGTGCGCGCGCGGTCGAGCGTTTTGTCCGTCTCGAGCAGAGCCGGTCAGAGCCGGGTTCCGGGCTCGGCTTGAGCCTGGCCGCGGCGGTGGCGCGGCTGCATGGCGGCGAATTGACGCTTGCCGACAACGCACCGGGGCTCAAGAGCGTCATTGCCTTACCGCGCGGAGGCCCCGTACAAAGTGCAGGATGAAGCGCGGCGTCAAAAAGAGAACGGTTCGCAACAAGCCCGCACGCAAAGCTTCCGCCGGCGCCCAATCCGGCGGTAGCCGCGTCCAGCCGGCCGGCGCGACGCTGGCCGAGCGTATCGTCAGCGCGCCTTTTCTCATCGACCGCAAGGCGGCGCGGCAGCGCGTTGCCGAATGGCTCGCCGGCTTGCGGGTAAGGGAGGCGAACGGGCTCAAGGCGCTGTTCACCGCGCACAAGACCGTCGCCACGCTGCTGCAGAGTCTCTCCGAAAGCTCGCCTTTTCTGTGGGAACTGGCGCGTAGCGATCCCCATCGCCTGTTACGGCTGCTCGGCTGCGATCCCGAGCCGCATTTGGCTGCGTTGCTCGCCGATAACGGCCGCGCGGTGGCGGCGAGCGAAGACGAAGCCGAGGCCATGCGGCTGCTGCGCCGCATGAAGGCGGAAGCGGCGCTGTTGATCGCGCTCGCCGATATCGGCGGCGTCTGGCCGGTGATGCAGGCAACTCGGGCGCTCACTGATTTGGCCGACACCGCGGTCGATGCCGCCGCCCGGTTCGCGCTTGCCGAGGCCGCGCGCGCCGGACGGCTCAAGCCGAAAGACAAGAGCCAGCCGCAACTGGGCTCGGGCTACATCGTCCTCGCCATGGGCAAGATGGGCGCCTACGAACTCAACTATTCGAGCGACATCGACCTCATCGTGTTCTACGACCCCTCGGCGCCGGCGGTGCCGGAGGGTGCCGCGCATGCCGCATTGTTTGTGCGCATCACCCAGCGGCTGGTGAAATTGCTGCAGGAGCGCAACGGCGACGGCTATGTGTTCCGCACAGATTTGCGGCTGCGGCCCGATCCGGCCTCGACCGGGATCGCAATTTCGACCGCGGCGGCGCTCGCCTATTATGAAAGCGTCGGGCAGAACTGGGAGCGCGCCGCGTTGATCAAGGCGCGCGCCTGCGCCGGTGATATTGCCGCGGGCGAAGCAATCCTGCACGAGCTCGCGCCTTTCGTGTGGCGCAAATATCTCGATTATGCCGCGGTCGCCGACGTCTACGCCATGAAGCGGCAGATCAACGCCTATCGCGGGCACGGAGAGATCGCGGTCGAGGGCCACAATATCAAGCTCGGCCGCGGCGGCATCCGCGAGATCGAGTTTTTCGCGCAGACCCAACAATTGATCGCCGGCGGCCGCAACCCGCTGCTGCGCGACCGCGACACGCTCACCACCCTCGATCGCCTTGCGGGCGACCGGTGGATCGACCAAGCGGCCTGCGATGACATGAAGGCGGCTTACGTTTTCCTGCGCACGGTCGAGCACCGGCTGCAGATGGTCAATGACGAGCAAACGCAAGTTCTGCCGGGCGAGCGCGCCGAGCTTGAACGCTTCGCGCGCTTTCTGGGTTACAAAGACCGCGACGCTTTCGCCAAGGTGCTGCTCAAGCATCTCGACAATGTGCAGCGGCATTATTCGCATCTGTTCGAAAAGGCGCCCGGCGCCGACCAGCCGGCCATGGACTTTGCGGCCGAAGCCGACGACCGCAAGACGCTGGAGCGGTTGGCCGAGCTTGGCTTTCGCGCACCGCTGGAAGCCTTCACCATCGTGCGTAACTGGCTTGCCGGCGGCCACCGCTCGCTGCGCGGCGAGGTCGCGCGCGCGCATCTCGAGGCGCTACTGCCGGTACTGCTCGAGCAATTAGGTCGCACCGACAACGCCAATGCCACGCTGGTGCAGTTCGATCATTTCCTTGCCAATCTGCACGGGGCGGCGCGGCTGTTGTCGTTGCTGCGGCAAAATCCCGAACTGATTGCGCTGATCGCTTTCGTGCTCGGCATCGCGCCCCGGCTCGCCGACACATTGGCGCGCAATCCGCAGGTGATGGACGCGCTGGTCGATCCGAGCTTCTTCGGCGCGCTGCCGGACGACGCCGAACTCGCCAAGCGGCTCGACGCGGCGCTGGCGCAATCGCGCTACGACGAGGACCTGCTCGAACGCATCCGCATGTTCGGGCTCGAATACATGTTCCTCACCGGCGTGCGCATTCTGTCCGGCACGGTGACGGCGCGGCAGGCGGGAGAGGCCTTCGCGCGGCTCGCCGACGCGGTGATCCGCGCCGTGCACCGCGCGGTCGCAGATAATTTCGCCGGCGCCTACGGCCATATGCGCGGGGAGGCGACCGCGGTGCTGGCCATGGGCAAGCTCGGCGGGCGCGAGATGACGGCGAGCTCCGATCTCGATCTGATCCTCATTTACGATTTCGACGACAAGCATCCGGAGTCGAACGGCAAGCGTCCGCTCTACGGCGCGCAATATTTCGCGCGCCTGACGCAGCGGCTGATCAATGCGCTGACCGCGCAGACCAACTACGGCGCGCTCTACGACGTCGACATGCGGCTGCGTCCGTCCGGCCGCGCCGGCCCGCTGGCGACGCAGATCGGCGGTTTCACCGGCTACCAGGAAACCGAGGCCTGGACCTGGGAGCACATGGCGCTCACCCGCGCGCGGGTGGTCGCGGCGTCGCCCGGGTTCGCCGCGCGGGTGGAGAAGGTGATCCGCGAGATTTTGCAGCGGCCGCGCGAGCCCAAGCTGATCGCAGGCGACGTGGTGGAAATGCGCGGGGCCATCGCCAAGGAAAAGGGCGACAAGGACCGCTGGGATTTGAAATATGCTGCCGGCGGCCTGGTCGATATCGAGTTCATCGCGCAATATCTGCAATTGGTGCACGCGCATGCGCAGCCCGGCATTCTCGACACCTCGACCGCGCGCGTGCTCGACAAGGCCTGGACCCTGCGCGTGCTGCCGGTCGAGGAGGCGGAGGTCCTGCGCCCGGCGGTGCAGCTTTATCAGGATTTGACGCAAATTCTGCGGCTGTGTCTGCCGGGCCCATTCGACGCCAAGACCGCGGGCGCCGGGCTGTTGCGCTTGCTTGCGCGCGCCGCCGACGTGCCGGATTTTGCCACGCTTGATGCGACATTGATCGAGACGCAGGCGAAAGTGCGCGCCAGCTTCGTGCGGATTTTGGGCAAAGCGCCTTAGGCCGCTTCTTCCCTAGGCAGCGGGCATTGCGGGTGGCGCGGCATGCGCACCACCACCAGCGTGCCTTTGCCGAGCGTCGAGCGGATGCGCATGCGGCCGCCGTGCAGTTCGACCAGCGATTTGGAAATGGCGAGGCCAAGGCCCGAGCCCTGATGGCTCTTGGTGAGCTGGCTTTCGACCTGCTCGAACGGCCGGCCGAGCTTGGCCAGCGCGTCGGCGGCGATGCCGATGCCGGTATCGGCGATGGCGAGCACGATGCAGTCGTCGGCGGCGCGCCCGCGCACGGTGACGCGGCCGCCGGCCGGCGTGAACTTCACCGCGTTGGACAACAGATTGAGCACGATCTGCTTGAGCGCGCGGCGATCGGCGCGCAGGCCGAGATGCGGCGATATTCGCGCCACCAGTTCGAGCTGCTTGTCCTGCGCGCGCGCGGAGACCACGCGGGTGGCCTCGGCCAACATGCCGTCGAGATCGAGTTCCTCGAAATCGAGGCGGATGCGGCCGGCTTCGATCTTGGCCATGTCGAGAATGTCGTTGATGACGTCGAGCAGATATTGCCCGCTTGAGAGGATGTCGCTGCAATATTCGCGGTACTTGTCGGCGCCGAGCGGGCCGAACATGCCCGACTCCATGATCTCGGAAAAGCCGATAATGGCGTTGAGCGGCGTGCGCAACTCGTGGCTCATATTGGCGAGGAATTTCGACTTGGCCTGGTTGGCGTCCTCGGCGCGGGTTTTTTCCACCGCGTATTTTTCGGCGAGTTCGCCCAAGCCGCTGCTGCGAGGCGCGCACGTCGGCGACGGTCGCCATCAGCCGTTTCTCGCTGTCGACCAGCTTTTCCTCGTGCGTCTTCAGCGCGGTGATGTCGGTGCCGACCGAGACATAGCCGCCGTCCTTGGTGCGCCGCTCGCTGATATGCAGCCAGCGGCCGTCCTCAAGCTGGGCCTCGAAGGTGCGCGCGCCGGGGATGTTGGGGCCGCCGCCGGTGATCGCCCGGCTGCGCACCACCGGCTTGCGGCCGGCCTCGACCACGGCTTCATAAGAAGCGCCGACGGTGATCGCCTCGTCGGGCAGGTTGTGCAGCTCCTGGAAATTCGAATTGCACAGTACCAGCCGATTGTCGGCGTCCCACAGCACGAAGGCCTCGGGGATGGTCTCGATGGCGTCGCGCAGGCGCATGTCGGCGGCGACGGTCTTCTCCACCAGGCTCTTTTGTTCGGTGACGTCGACCGCGATGCCGATCAGATGCAGCCCCGGCTCGCCGGCTTGCCGCACCAGTTCGCAACGCGCGCGCAGCCAGATCCAGTGGCCGTCGGAGTGGCGCATGCGGAAGGCGTGGTCGATGGTCGGTCGTCGTCGCTTCGGCGAGTTCGGCGGCGAGATCGTAGAGCCGCAGGTCGTCGGGATGGGTGAGGGCGCTGACGTCGCCGAAGGACAACAGGTCGTCCTTGGCCTGCAGGCCGAGAATGTCGAACATCGATTGCGACCAGAAAATGCGGCCGCGCGCCAGGTCCCAATCCCACAGGCCGCAACGGCCGCGGTTGAGCGCGGTATCGATGCGGCTGCGCACGGTTTCGTAGATCAGGTCGGCTTCGCGCGCCCGCGTCGCCTGCCAGTGGAAGGCAAAGCCGAGGATCAGCACCACGAAGCCGGTGGTGGCCGACAGCGTGATGGTCAGCGTGGTGAGCGAGCGCCAGGGAGCGAGCGCCGCGTCGCGCGATTGCACGACCGCGATCTGCCCGAACGGGGCTTTCAGCATGCGCACGGTGGCGAGCGCGCGGGTCGCGTCGGGCAAAGTGAGTTCCATGACGCCGGCGCCGGCGCCGAAGGTGGTCAGCGGCTGGGTCGGGCCGAGCAGGTCGATCAGGCGGCGGCCGACGGTCGCGTCGGCGGCCGGCGTGACGGCGGCCACCATGCCGGCCGCATCGGTCAGCATGAAGCGCCGTCCGGCCGCGGTCGCCCAGGGCGGCAGCGCGTGCGCCAGCACCTGTTGCGGCCGCGCCAGCGCGTCGGTTGGCTCAGCGGTCGGCTGCTGCAGGCGTTCGGCGGCGATATCGGCGGCGGCGTCGAGCGCGAGCGCCATGTCGGCGAGCGCCTGGCGGCGATGGTCGAGCACCTGCACGATGGCGCCGACGCAGATGGTGCCGAGAAACGCAATGATGAGCACCGGAACGGCGCGGCGCAGTAGCGGCTCAGCGGTCAACAGGCGTCGATACGCCGGCTTGGCGATCGATTGCGCGAGACCTTGAATGGAATCTGAGCGTGCGGACGCATTCGCCACACCGGCGCGCGCCATTGACGGCCTCCGTTCGGAATTTCCCCTGCCACCCTGAAACGGTAAGGATGTGCCGCATCGCTTCCCGAATCACTGTCGATTGGAATCGATGGGCGGCGATTTGTCGAGAGTCCAAAGAGTCAATTATTTAAAAATCGTTATGCACGGGTAACTTAATGCTGCCAAAGGGTAAGCGGCGGCTGCGTGCGCGTGGGCGCAGCAAAAGTGTCGAAAAATCGCGGTGCTTTTAGTCGTCAGCCAGCGCGCGTTCGACGATGTCGGCGAGGTCGCGCGACAGATTGGCGGCGGCCTTGATGCGCTCGAGCGCGGCCTGCGCCTTGCCGCGGCGGCCCTGCTCGAGCGTGCGCCAGGTGCGGAAGGCGGTGGCGAGCCGCGCCGCCAGTTGCGGGTTTTTGCGGTCGAGGCCGAGCACATTGCCGGCGACAAAGTCGTAGCCGGCGCCGTCGGCGCGGTTGAACTGGGTCGGGTTGCCGGCGAAGGCGCCGATCAGCGCGCGCACGCGGTTGGGATTGGCGAAGGAAAAAGCCGGGTGGGCGGTGAGCGCGTGGACCCGGTCGAGCGTGTCGGGCCGCGGGATCATGGCCTGCAGCGAGAACCATTTGTCGATCACCAGCGCGTCGGATGTGTAGCGCGTATAGAAATCGGCGAGCGCGCGCTCGCGTTCCGGCGCGGCGTTGAGCGAGAGCGTGGTCAGCGCCGCCAGGCGGTCGGTCATGTTGTCGGCCGCATCGTATTGCCGCGCGGCGCGGGCGAACGCCTCGGGCGCGCCGGTTGCCGCCATGAGATCGAGCGCAGCGTTTCGTAGCGCGCGGCGGCCGGCGCTGGCCAGCGTCCGGCGAATAGGGGCCGGGGACGGCCATGCGCTCATAGGTTAGCGACCAAAGCCGCTGCCGAGCTTGTCGGCCGATGTCGGCGCGCAGCGCGCGGCGGGCGTTGAAGATCGCGTCGGGGTCGATGTCGCGGCCGATCTCGCGCGCGACGTCGCCTTCACCCGGCGGCGCGAGCGCCAGCGCAACAAAGGCCGGCTCCAACTTGGCGTCGTCGAGGACGGCGGCAAGCGCCGCGGTGAGGCTGTCGTCGCTGCGCGGCGGCTGACCGGCGCGTATGCGCGCCACGTTGTCGATCAGCAGCCGCATCGAAATGGTCTGCAAGGCCTGCCAGCGGTTGAAGGCGTCGCTATCGTGCGCGGCGAGGAAGGCGAGATCGTCGCCGTCAAGATCGGTGTCGAGCTTGATCGGCGCCGAAAAGCCGCGGTTGACCGACAGCACCGGCTTTTCGCCGATGCCGGTGAATTCAAAACGCGCCGCGGGATCGCTGAGCACCAGCACGCCGCGCTCGATTGATCCGCCGTTCGCCAACGTGAGCGGCAGATCGCGTCCGTCCTTGCCGACCAGCCCGACGCTGAGCGGAATGACCATCGGCTCTTTCGTCGGCTGCCCCGGCGTCGGCGGCACGCTTTGCTTGCGCCTCAAGCGCGTAGGTCTTGCGCGCGGCGTCGTAATGTGTGGCGACCGATCACTTCCGGCGTGCCGGCCTGGTTGTACCAGCGCATGAATTGCGTCATGTCGCGGCCCGACGCATCGGCGAAGCATTGGATGAATTGCTCGACGGTCGCGGCCTCGCCGTCGTGGCGGGCGAAATAGAGATCCATGCCGGCGCGGAATTTTTCTTTGCCGATCAAAGTCTGCACCATGCGCACCACTTCGGCGCCCTTTCTCATACACGGTAGCGGTGTAGAAGTTGTTGATTTCCTTATAGGTTTCCGGCCGGACCGGATGCGCCAAAGGCCCTGCGTCCTCGATGAATTGCGCCGCGCGCAGGCCGCGCACGTCGCTGATGCGCTTCACCGCGCGCGAGCGCATGTCGGAGGAAAATTCCTGGTCGCGGAAAACGGTGAGCCCTTCCTTCAGGCAGAGCTGGAACCAGTCGCGGCAGGTGATGCGATTTCCCGTCCAGTTGTGGAAATATTCGTGCGCGATCACCGCCTCGATGCCGGCATAGTCGCCGTCGGTCGCGCTGTCGCCGCTCGCCAGCACGTATTTGTCGTTGAAGACGTTGAGGCCCTTGTTCTCCATGGCGCCCATGTTGAAGTCGGACACCGCCACGATCATGAAAATATCGAGATCGTATTCGCGTCCGAATTTCTCCTCGTCCCAGCGCATGGCGCGCTTGAGCGAATCCATGGCGTAGCCGCAGCGGCCTTGTTTGCCGGGCTCGACATAGATGCGCAGCGTGACGTTGCGCCCGGACATGGTGCGGAATTCGTCCTCGACGCATGCGAGGTCGCCGCCGACCAGCGCGAACAGATAAGACGGCTTGGGATGCGGGTCGTGCCAGACCGCGAAATGACGGCCGCCGGCAAGATCGCCGGCCTCGACCGGATTGCCGTTCGACAGCAGCACCGGCGCTTCTTTTTTGTCGGCTTCGATGCGCGTTGTATAGACCGCCATCACATCGGGCCGGTCGGGAAAGTAAGTGATGCGGCGGAAGCCTTCGGCCTCGCATTGCGTGCAGTAGTTGCCGCTCGTCCGATAGAGACCGGAAAGCTGGGTATTGGCGGTCGGATCGACCAGCGTCTCGATTTCCAGCGTGAACGGCCGGTTCGGCACCTGCGCAATGGTCAGCTGATCGGGCGTCGCCACATAGCTTTCCGCCGGCAGCGCGGCGCCGTCGAGCTTGAGCGCGGAAAAAGCGAAGCCCGTCGCCGTCGAACACCAAAGGAGCCGCCGCCGCTTGCGGATTGGGCTTGAGCGCGAGCGTGGCGCGCACCTTCGTCTGCGTCGGGTGCAGAGAGAAATCGAGCGAGACGGTTTCCACCAGCCAGTCGGGCGGGCGGTAATCTTTCAGGCGGATGGGCTGGGCGATATCGGTGCGCATTTTTATCGGGTCCAAAGTTTGACTTTGATCTAGGATGTCCGGCGCGGAATTGGAAGGAAGAATGATGGCGAACATGCACGCCATGCAGCTCGATGCGCCGCGCACGCCGCTGGTCATGCGCGAGCTGCCGCTGCCGGCGCCGGGTCCGGGCGAAATCCTGGTCAAAGTCGCGGCCTGCGGGGTCTGCCGCACCGATCTGCACGTTGTCGACGGCGAGCTGGAACATCCCAAGCTGCCGATCGTGCCGGGGCACGAGATCGTCGGCCGGGTGGCGGCGACGGGGGCGGGGGTGAGCGGCTTTGCCATCGGCGAGCGCGTCGGCGTGCCCTGGCTGGGCGCCACCTGCGGCACTTGCTCCTATTGCCGCGGCGGCGCGGAGAACCTGTGCGATACGCCGGTGTTCACCGGCTACACGCGCGACGGCGGCTACGCGACCCACGCTGTCGCCGATGCGCGCTTTTGTTTTCCGTTGGGCGAGGCGGGCGACGACGCGGAAATCGCGCCCTGGCTTTGCGCCGGGCTGATCGGTTGGCGCAGTTATCGTATGGCGGGCGAGGGCAAATCTGGAAAGAATTTGACGCTCGGCCTGTACGGCTTCGGCGCCGCCGCGCACATTTTGGCGCAGGTGGCGATCTGGCAGGGCCGGCGGGTGTTCGCCTTCACCCGCAAGGGCGATGCGGCGGCGCAAGCATTCGCCCGCTCGCTCGGCGCGGAGTGGGCGGGCGGCTCGGAAGAAATGCCGCCGGAGCCGCTCGATGCCGCGATCATTTTCGCGCCCGTGGGCGCGCTGGTGCCGGCGGCGCTGAAAGCCGTGCGCAAGGGCGGCCGCGTGGTCTGCGGCGGCATCCACATGTCGGACATCCCCAGCTTTCCCTATGCGCTGCTGTGGGAAGAGCGCCATGTGATGTCGGTCGCCAACCTCACGCGCGCGGACGCGCACGAGTTTCTCAGCCTTGCGCCCAAGGCCGGCGTGCATTGCGAGGTCACGCGCTATCCGCTCGCGCAAGCCAACGAGGCGTTGTCGGATTTGCGCGAGGGGCGATTGCAGGGCGCGGCGGTGTTGCTGCCTTGACCGAGTTCAGTTGAAATATTTTGCGAAGATCGCCTTGTAGTCCCCGTTCTCCTGGCTGATGTGCAGCCACTGATCGATGAAGTCCTTGAGCGCCTCGTCGCGCTGAATCCAGATGCCCTTTTCGGAGAAATCGAACGGGTGATCGGGATGGACCGCGCAAAGCACGCCAGGGTGCAGTTTTTGTTGGAACCGCGTTTCCGAGGCGTCGGTGATCATCAAGTCGGCAGCGCCCTTGGCGATCTGATCGAAGATCGTGACGTTGTCTTTGTAGACTTCGATTTTCGCGTTCTTGAGATGCGCATGGGCAAACTTGTCGTTGGTGCCGCCCGGATTGACGATCACGCGGACATCCGGCTTGTCGATGTCGGCGATGGTCGCGTATTTCGCAACGTCGGTGCAGCGGGCGATCGGCGTCTTGCCTTCGCGCATGATCGGCGTGGAAAAGAGACCAAGTTTTTGCCGCGCAAGCGTGATCGAGACGCCACCGGTGACGACGTCGAATTTGTCCGCCTCGAAATCCTTCGTCATGGTCGGCCAGCTTGTCTGCACGAATTCGACCTTGACGCCGAGCGCCTTGCCAAGCGCTTCCGCCATGTCGACGTCGAACCCTTCGAATTTTGACGTCGTCTTGTTGAGGAAGGTGAAGGGGCGGTAGTCGCCGGTCATGCCGACCCGCAGCGTGCCTTTGCTGACGATCTGGTCGAGCCGCGAGCCTGGCGCCTGGGCAAATGCGGAAACGGCAAAGACAAGACTGGCGACGGCGGCGACGGCCGCAATTCTCAGGTTACGAAACATTTGGAGATCTCCCGGGACTTTTGCGTGGTGCGATACCTTATCCAGCCGAAATGAGGGTGTCACCCATGCCGGAAGCCGAATTTTGGGTCTCCGGCAGCGGAGCCTATTGCCGAACCGGTTCGGCGTGACCGATCACGCGCTTGATCGAGGGCGAGCGCTGCTTCAAGGCGCGCTCCAGCGCGTCGACCTTCTCGTGCACAACTTGCACGCCCAGCGCCGGATCGACGTAGCAGTGGAAATTGACGATCTCGCCTTCGTCGGTCTCGCGCACGCGCACGTCGTGCACGTCGCGCAAAGTGCGGACTTCGGCGGCGAGTTCGGCGAGCGCGAGTTCCACCGCCTTCACCCGCTCGGGCGGCGCCTCGCGGCCGGCGGCGCGGTGCGGCTGCAGCGGCTCGATATGGGTATCGATTTCCACGTCGGCGCCGAGCTCGGCGGCGATCGCGCTTTCCAGCCCGTCGGCCAGCGCGTGGGCGTCGTGCAGCGAGAGCCGGCCATCCACTTCGAGGTCGAGCGAGATCGCCAGCCGGCCTTTGAGGTCGTGCACCGTGACGTGATGCACGGCGAGCGCGCGGTTGCGCGCGATCACCATGATGCGGTCCATGACGGTTTCGTTGTCGAGCGCCACCGGGTCGGTGGTCACCGTCGCCTCCGCGCCGGGTATCCGCTTGACGATCGCGGCGGCGACCGCGCCTTTAAGCGCGCTCACGCGGTCGAGCGGCAGCGTGCGGCTGACCGCGACGGCGAGATCGATGAAGGTCTTCTCGCCGACCGCGCGGACGCGCACTTGTTCGACGCGCACCACGCCGGGCACCTTGGCGGCCACGGCGGTGATCGTCTCGGCGGCGCCGGCCGGCGCCGTGTCGGTGAGCGTATTGATGGTGCGGCGGCCGAGCCGCCAGCCGGCAAAGCAGATCAGGATGGCGACCGCTAAGGCGGCGGCCGAATCCGCCCACCACAAGCCGAAGCGCACACCGGCGAGGCCGATCAGCACGGCAACCGAAGCCCACAGATCGGACGAGAAATGCAGCGCGTCGGCTTCCAGCGCCTCGCTCTGATGCTCTTTGGCGGCGTGCGAAAGCGCGCGCGAACGGAAGAAATCGACGGCAATCGATACCGCTATTACCCCGAAGGCCCAGGCATTGGCAATCACGGCATGCTCTTCATGCTCGATCAGGCGTTTGAGCGCCTCCCAGATCACCACGCCGGAGAGCAGGAACAGCAGCGCCGTTTCCGCCAGCGCCGAGACGCTTTCGACCTTGCCGTGGCCGTAATGGTGTTCCGCGTCGGCCGGCTTGCCGGATACGCGCACCGCGAGATACGTCATTACCGTGGCGCCGAGATCGATCAGCGAATGGCCGGCTTCCGACAGGATCGCCAGCGAGCCGGTGGCGAAGCCGACCAGGCCCTTGGCGACCGTCAGCACGGCCGAGGCCGCGATCGAGGTGAGTGCGACTTGTTCTTTTTCGTGCTGCATTGCGCGCCTTTGCCGCGCTGGTGTAGCGCAATCGGGGCGCAATTTCGACCGCGCTAGACGCACATGCTTCTAATGAGCAAACAGCGGACAGAGAGAGAAAAGGGAGGGATAGATTGACACCTCCGCCGACGGCGATATGAGTGGCCATTGCCGCGACGATGGCGCTATCACCGGGGTCATCAACGAGGACGCGCCAGAATGAGCCGGGAGACGACGACCAGCGCAAGCCTGTTCGGCTGCAACACCTACGCCTTCATGTTGTCCGAACCGGTCGAGTCCTGCCTCGCCAGGATGGCCGATGCCGGCTTTCAGGAATTCGAATTCATGGTGCATCCGGTCCATTTGTGGCCGGCGGACATGTCGGCCGCGCAACGCAGCGCGCTGCGCCAATCGATCGACGGGCGCGGATTGCAGCTGACGGCGCTTAACCTGCCCAACATCGACATCAATCTCGCCAGCACGACGCCCGAAATGCGCGCCTACACGCTCAACATTTTAGCGGGGACGGTGCGGCTTGCCGGCGAACTCGGCGCCCGCGGCGTGATCATCAGCCCGGGCAAGGCGAGCCCCTTGTTTGCGGCCCCCGAGGAAGAACTGTTCGGCTATTTTTTCGCGGCGCTCGATCAATTGTGTCCGATTGCAGCCTCGAGCGGCACCGCGCTGTGGCTCGAGAACGTGCCGACCACCTGGATCCCGACCGTCGGCGGCCTGATGGCGGCGCTCAAGCGCTATGGTAGTGACGCGGTGCGCATGATCTACGACGTCGCCAATGCGCATTTCATCGGCGAAGATATCGCCGACGGCCTCAAACAATGCCGCGCGCGGCTGGAACTCGTGCATTTCTCGGACACCGGACAGAAGATATTCCGTCACGATCCGATCGGCCTCGGCACCGTGCCGTTCGCCGCTTTGCCGGAAGCGCTCGCCGCGGTCGGCTATACGGCGCGGCCGATGCTGGAAATCATTTCGCGCGATGCCGACCGCGACATCCTGGCCAGCGCCGACAGTCTGGCGGCGCTCGGCTTCAAGCGCGCCGATTAGGTTCATGCCAACAAGGGTCATCGGAAGCCATGCGTGATGCGTTACCTGCCTCCACGGATGTAATCGTCGTCGGCGCCGGCAATGCGGCGTTTTGCGCAGCGCTCGCCGCCGCCGAACAAGGTGTCTCCGTGCTCATGCTCGAGCGCGCGCCGGAAGAGGAAGCCGGCGGCAACAGCCGCTTCACCGCCGGCGCGTTCCGCTGCGTCTATGACGGGGTCGAGGACCTGCGCCGGCTGATGCCGGACCTGACCGACGAGGAAGTCGCCAAGTCCGACTTCGGCACCTACACGGAAGAGAAATTCTTCGACGACATGGGCCGCGTCACCGAATACCGCACCGATCCCGACCTGTGCGAGGTGCTGGTTACCCGCAGCAAGGCGACCATGCTGTGGATGCGCGACAAAGGCGTGCGCTTCATGCCGATCTGGGGCCGCCAAGCCTACAAGATCGACGGCAAGTTCAAGTTCTGGGGCGGCCTCACGGTTGAATCCTGGGGCGGCGGGCCGGGGCTGGTCGAGCAATTCACCAAGATCGCGCGCAAAAACAACATCACCATCGCCTACGGCGCGCGCGCGCTGTCGCTGATTTCCGACGACGAGGGCATCCGGGGCGTGCGCATCAAGCACGATGGGCATACCGTCGAGGTGAAGGCCAAATGCGTGGTGCTCGCCGCCGGCGGCTTCCAGGCCAATAGCGAAATGCGCACGCGCTATCTTGGACCTTTGTGGGAACTCGCCAAGATTCGCGGCACGCGCTTCAACACCGGCGACGGCATCAAGATGGCGCTCGATATCGGCGCCATGCCGACCGGCAATTGGTCGGGCGGCCACGCCGTCGGCTGGGACCGCAACGCGCCGGAATTCGGCGATCTGGCGGTCGGCGACAATTTCCAGAAGCATTCGTACCCGTGGGGCATCATGATCAACGCCAACGGCGAGCGCTTCGTCGACGAGGGCGCCGATTTCCGCAACTACACCTATGCGAAATACGGCCGCGTGATCCTGATGCAGCCCAAGCAGTTCGCCTGGCAGGTGTTCGACGCCAAGATCATCCCGATGCTGCGCGACGAATACCGCATCAAGCAGGTGACCAAAGTGCGCGCCGATACGTTGGAAGAACTGTGCAACAAGCTGGAAGACGTTGATGCCGCCAAGGCGTTGGCCACCATCAAGGACTACAACAAGGCGGTGATGACCGAGGTGCCGTTCGATCCCAACGTCAAGGACGGACGCGGCACCAAGGGCCTGGCCATTCCGAAATCGAACTGGGCGAATACCATCGATACGCCGCCGTTCGAGGCTTATGCGGTCACCTGCGGACTTACGTTTACCTTCGGTGGCCTCAAGATCGACACCAGCGCGCGCGTCATGGACACCGATGGCTTGCCGATCCCCGGTCTGTTCGCGGCCGGCGAACTGGTGGGCGGGCTGTTCTATTTCAACTATCCCGGCGGCACCGGCCTGATGAACGGCTCGGTGTTCGGCCGCATCGCCGGCACCACCGCCGGCCAGCGCGCCGTCCAGTCGCCGTGAGGCTTACTCTTCGCTCACCGGCGAGGTGACGACCAAAAATACCAGATCGACCAGGCCGGTGTTCGAGATCGAATGATCGATGCCCGGCGGCAGGAAAATGTAGTCGTGCTTGCGCACGACGTGATCCTTGCCGTCGATCTGCATCAGGCCTTCGCCCTCGAGCACGTGATAGATTTGCTCCTGCACCTTGTGTTGGTGCACCTTCACATAGGCCATCGGCTGGTACATCGAGATGCGGTAGTCGATATGCTGCGAGCCGGCGGTCTCCGGCATCACCAGCGGCTTCGACAGCGCGCCGCCGAAGTGATCGGGAAACTGGCGCCACGGCACCTCAGCGATGTTGCGGATGAACCATTTGCGTTGCGTTGCCATGATGTTGTGCTCACCAAAGGGGTCTTTTGCGCGAATGCGACGCATACCACAATATCAATTGACGTACAGCATTATGAGAAATAGTTTCGCGCCAGCCTGTATTCACGGGTTTTTCCGCGACGGCTTTAATAGCGCACCGGGAGGAGAACCGACCTGATGGCGACACGTAATATGCTCAATGGCGCTCAGGTAATCGTCGATTATTTGATCCAGGAAAAAGTACCGCAAGTTTTCGGCCTCTGCGGCCACGGCAATATCCAATTCATCGACGCGCTGTACGAGCGCACGCACGACATCAAGACCATCTCGGTGCATCACGAAAGCGTCGCCGGTTTCATGGCCGACGTTTATTACCGCGTGTCGGGCAGGCCGACCGCGACCTTCACCTCGTGCGGGCCGGGATCGGCCAACCTGCCGATCTCGCTCGGCAACGCCTTTCTCGACTCGGTGCCGTTCATGGCGGTGACCGGCAACGTGCCGACCAGCCAGTTCAATCGCGGCGCCTTCCAGGAGCTCTATCGGCACTACCAGGCCGACTTTCCCTCGACCGTGCGCTCCTATTGCAAGAAGGTGTTCCAGCCGACGCGCGGCGAAATGGTGCCGCTCGCCGTGCGCCAGGCCTGGAAGACCATGGTGACCGGCCGGCCGGGGCCGGTGGTGCTCGACGTGCCGTTCGATGTGTTCATGGAATCGGCGGCGGAAGAAGCGCCCAAACCGGAAGAATGGAGCGCCAATATTTCGAGCCGCTGCGGCGCCGATCCGGAAGGCGTGGTCAAGGCGGTCGACATGCTGCTCGCCGCCGAACGGCCTTGCATCATCGTCGGGCAGGGCGTGCGCTACGGCGGCGCCAGCGCCGATCTATTGCGGCTGGCCGAGCGACTGCAGATTCCGGTCGCCTCATCGGCCAGCGGTCTCGGCGCCATCGACACGCATCATCCGCTCGCGCTTGGCCTGGTCGCGCGCGCCGGCCACTACCAGGCCAACCACGCCACGCGGCAGGCCGACGTGCTGCTCGCGCTCGGCGTGCGCTTCGACGACCGCACCTCGAGTTCGTGGATTCCCGGCTATTCCTTCACCATCCCGCCGACGCGCCTCATTCACGTCGACATCGATCCGGAGGAAATCGGCCGCAACTATCCGGTCGCGCTCGGTCTGATGGCCGACGTGCGCACTTTCCTGCGCCAGGTGCTAGCCGAACTCGACCGCCGCAAGGACGTCGAGAAGAAGCTCGACGCGCGCAAGAAATGGCTGCCGGCGATCGACGGCTATCGCAAGGAATGGGACAAGTTCGTCGCGCCCGGCTTCTCCGACGACACGCACACCGATCAATCCGCAGCGCGCGGCGCTCGAGATCGACAAGGGCCTGCCGGAAGACGCCATCATGGTCAGCGATATCGGCGTGCACCACAACTGGCTGTTCGGCTTCTGCAAGCCGCGGCGTCCGGATTCGTTGATCGGCTCGATGGGATTCGGGCCCATGGGCTTCGGCGTTGCCGGTGTGCTCGGCGCGAAATTCGCCGCGCCCGACCGGCCTTGCGTCTCGGTGTGCGGCGACGGCGCCTTCTTCATGCACGCCAACGTGCTCGGCACCGCGGTCGAATACAATCTGCCCGTCGTCTGGGTGGTGTGGAACAATTACGCCTATGCTTCGATCCGCGGCCTGCAGCGCGGCTATCTCGATGGGCGCGAACTGGCGACCGACTTCCACGATCCGAAGACCGGCGCGCGCTACAATCCGGATTTCGCCGCCATGGCGCGTTCGTGCGGCGTCGAAGGCGTGCGCGTCGATCGCGCCGGCGATTTGGCGGAAGCCGTGCGCAAGGGCATCGCCGCCAACAAGCCCTATCTCATCGACGTCAACATCGCCGCCGACATCAATCCCGCCGGCGCCGGCGTCTGGGAGCTTCCCGGCCTCGGGCAAAGCAAGCCGGGCATCGGCACCCGCTATCAGCCGGACTGAGCGCCGTTCGTTTAAGAAAATTCGGAGAAAATGTGATGCTGCTCGCAGGCAAGAAAGTCGTTGTGGTCGGCGGTTCGTCCGGCATTGGTCTCGCAACCGCGCACCTCGCCAATGCGGAAGGCGCCGAGGTGATCGTCGCCTCACGCAACGCCGAGCGCCTGAAGGCGGCGGCCGATAAACTGGGCGCGACCGGCATTGCCGCCGACGTGACCAGCGACGAAAGCGTCGCCGCGTTGTTCAAAACCTGCGGCCAGGTCGATCATGTGGTGGTTACCGCCGCGCAATTGCGGTCCGGTCCGTTCAAGACGGTATCGATGGACGACGTACGCGCGACCATGGAAGGCAAGTTCTGGGGCGCCTGGCGCGTGGCGCGCACCGCCGATATCCGCGCCGGCGGTTCGCTCACATTGGTCTCCGGCTTCCTCAGCATCCGCCCGCGGCCTGCCGCGGCGATTGTCGGCGCGGCCAACGGCGCGCTCGAGTCGCTCACGCGCAGCCTGGCGCTCGAGCTTTCGCCGGTGCGGGTGAACTGCGTGTCGCCCGGCATCATCGACACCCCGATCCGCGCCGCCATGCCGGAAGCCGCGCGGCGCGACATGCTGGCCAAGGTCGCGGCCTCCCTGCCGGTCGGCCGGGTCGGCGTCGGCGAAGATATCGCGCGGCAGATCCTCGCCTTCATGACCATCGGCTTTGCCACCGGATCGATCGTTTATCTCGATGGCGGCGGGCTTATCATCTGATCTTAACGTCTGCTCTCGTCCTTGCCCCGCGGCGGTTGCAGTAACGCTGCGGACGGGCAAACATGTCCGCGCGGCTTGACCTAGGGTTGCGTGCGAGCGGCGTGCAGGGAGAATGACGTGAACGAATTGCGCATCAGCAGTCTCGATGTGTGGACCCCGCGCATTCAGGAGATCGTGCGCCATTGCGTGCCGGACGGTTTCACCATTCGCTTCGCGGCGAGCTACGACGAAGAAGAGCAACGGCAACTGGCGGCGGAAGCCGATTTCATCCTCGCCGGCTGGGCGGCGGTCGGTGCCGATATGATGCGCGTCGCGCCGCGCCTGCGCATGATCCAGAAATGGGGCATCGGCGTCGACCGCATCGACCTCGATGAAGCCGAGCGCGCCGGCATCGTTGTCGCCATCACCGCCGGCGGCAATGCGAGCGTCGTCGCCGAACACGCGATCATGCTGATGCTCGCGGTCTACCGTCGCTTGTCGCTGGTCGACCGCGCGCTGCGCGAGGGCCGCTGGCTGTTCGCCGACATGCGCGAGCGCTGCTTTCAACTGCGCGGCAAGACCATCGGCATTGTCGGCCTGGGCCATATCGGCAAAATGGTCGCGCGCAAGCTCGCCGGCTTCGAGGTGTCGATCGTCTAATACGATCCGGTCCGCCCGGGACCGGCGCTGGAGCGCGAATTGGGCGTCACCTACGTGACCATGGATCGGCTATTGACCGACAGCGATATCGTCACCTTGCATCTGCCCGGCGGCGGCGCCAACCGGCATCTTTTCAACGCACGATGGTTTGCGCGCATGAAAAAGGGCGCCGTGCTGATCAATGCCGCGCGCGGCGAGATCGTCGACGAGCAGGCACTGCATCAGGCGCTCGTGTCATAACATCTGATGGGCGTGGGCCTCGACGTCTACGAGCCCGAGCCGCCCGCCGCCGGCAATCCGCTTTTCGCCTTGGATCAATTGGTGATGACGCCGCACACCGCCGGCAGCGTGCTCGACAATGTGGAAAACGTTGCCCGCCACGCCTTCGGCAACATGGTGAAAGTGCTCAACGGCGAGCCACTTACGCCGGCGGACATCGTGGTGTTGCCCCAACGCTTGCGCGTGCCGGCGCCCGGCTAGGATCGCCCGGCGAGCTTCGCGACAATGCCGCCCGGCCCAGACTCAATCCTCCACGCCCGGTGTGCCGCCGACGTGATAAATGCTTGAAATGAACTGAAAATTCTCTTGCGCCGATGATGGAGAGGCAAAGCCATCGTAGAAAAGGTTTATTTTCTGATCACTAAACAGCTGCGCCTTTCCTCCATGCCTCCATGTCGTACTTGCCTTCGTCACAATTGGCCAAACATGGATCCTCATTGCCCACCGTGAGTTCGTCGCTCAAGCGATAGTGCTAAATAGACTACTTTGGCAAATTTTACGCGGGAATGAGGCCTGGGGATTCCGAATACGTTTTCAATGATTTATGGGTGGTCGGCTTTTTGGAGGGCTGACCATGGTGGACACGACGTCGAGGTGGGAAGATGAGCTTGGACGCTGGCTCGAGCCATTCCTGGATCGTTTAGGTCACAAGGCTCGGCGGCGGATGTGTCGCTTTATGTTTCGGGACTGATTGGGCCGGGCGATCGCAAGAGCGTCCAGCCAATGGCGGCGCGGCTGGCGCCGGGCAACTATGATCAATTGCATCATTTCATCGCTGATGGCGTCTGGGACGCGGCGCCGTTGGAAGCAGAATTGCTCGTTGAGGCCGACCGGCTCGTCGGCGGCAAAAATGCAGTGCTGGTCATCGACGACACATCGATGCCGAAGAAGGGCGATCGCTCGGTTGGTGTAGCTCCGCAATATGCATCAACTTTCGGCAAGACGGCCAATTGCCAAACGTTGGTGTCGCTGACGCTTGCGCGCGGTGAAGTGCCGGTAATGGTAGCGCTACGTCTCTTCATTCCCGAGAATTGGACGAGCGATCCGGCACGTCTGAAGCGTGCCGGCGTTCCAATCGAGCATCGCACGGCACGGTCCAAGCCAGAGATCGCGCTGGCTGAGATCGATCGCGTGATCGCAGCCAGTGTTCGCTTCGGTTGTGTGCTGGCGGACGCGGGATACGGATCGAGCGCGCCGTTCCGTCATGCTCTGAGCAAACGCGGCCTCTTGTGGGCAGTTGGTATGTCGCGACGCCAGAAAGTCTATCCGACCGATGTCACCATGATCTTTCCGACGGAGAAAGCCCGTAAGCCGCGCAAACACCATATCCCGGATATGTCGCCAGTTTCTGCCGAGACGATGCTGGTCGGCGTAAAGTGGCAGAAGATCAGCTGGCGCTGGGGCACGAAAGGCCCGCTAACATGCCTCTTCGCGGCACGGCGCGTGCGCATCGCGGACGGCCCAAAGCACCGCGTGTTTGATAAAGGTGTCGAGCGTATGCCTGGCGATGAAGTGTGGATCCTGGGCGAACGACGATCGAGCGGAGAGCAGAAGTACTACATCTCGAATCTGCCCGCTGACGTTTCGCTTAAGACGCTGGCAGCTGCTGTCAAGGCACGGTGGATCTGTGAACAGGCGCATCAGCAATTGAAGGAAGAGCTGGGGCTCGACCATTTTGAAGGCAGGTCGTGGGCCGGATTACACCGACATGCTTTGATGACGATGATCGCTACGCCCCTTCAATCCCGCCGCCTCACCGCTGCGGGACGGAAAAAAAAGAGTCTCAGGTCCACCGCCACAACCGAGCATGCCGGCCGTCAGACAAGCAATCCTCGACCTCTTCGTGCGGCCTCCACCACTACGATGCACGCACTGTGAGAGGCTGCTCGCAGGCCGCCTTCAGCCAAATTGCCAAAGTAGTGCTAGGGCATGGACTCATAAACGAGCGGGGGCCGCCATTGGACGAATGCTGGCCATTACGCAAACAGGCGATGATGTTAGCTGATGACCCAACTGCGGCAATCGGATTGTTCGCAGTAGTTTGTGGGATCGTCTGTCGTGTTCATGCAGTGGTCGGTTTTGGTTTGCTTGCCTCGTAGGCAGCTAGGAGGTCAGCCACGAGAACGCCATTGATTGTTATTCCGTCCAATCGACTTTCCGAAATAGACACGCCCTGTAAATTTGCTTTTGCGACCTTTAGACCTGAATGATTTACGTCATAAACTTTTCAGCCGAACATGTTCGCGCCATCAAACGTTGTCTCCGAGATATTGACCTTCTTAAATGAGCAGTCCGATACGTTCACATTGCCGATTGTTGATCTTGACATGTTGACGTCGTCGTAGGTCGAGCCAGAAATATCCAAGTTGTGGACATGCAGGCATTCTTTGATCTTGTGCAGGTTCATGGGTCCCTCCGCGCCTTCACAGCCTCAGTTGGCAACCTTGTTCAAGAGGCCCGCGTTGAGGGGTCGATCTTTACTGCCAATTGAAAGGTACTACTGCCGCTAGGCGGCGGCGAGATGTCGGCTTCTGGCAGATATCGTTGAAAAACTCCACAAGTGTGGAGCTACCGGCATCGTCGGTTCTTTCGAGGCGATGCGGCCTACGCTGTTGCGAGGCGTTGGGGCCTTGCCGGGACGATCATCTTGGCGAGCTTGCGAAGGTTCTGGGCGGTAGCTGCGAGTAGGAATTCGTCTTTGGCTCCGGTCGGTCCGCGCAACCGCAATCGCCTGAGACCGATGATGCGTTTCAGGTGCGCGAACAGCATCTCAATCTTTTTGCGTTCCCGGCGCGACCGCTCATAAAGCTCTGTGCCGACCAGCGAGCGGACGACGTCCCGGGACTGCTCGAAGATACTCCGCGGGATTTTGCGGGTCGGCTCTTTCGGGCAACACCGGTTCTTCAGTGGACATGGCGTACAATCGAACTTGCTGGCCCGGTAGAGGACTTGATCGTCGCTGACGATCGTTCCGCGCGTGGTTAGCGTCTTGGCCGCCGGACAAACGTAGATGTTCCTCGCTTCGTCGAACTGGAAGTCGGATCGCGAGAATGTTCCATCATCGCGCCTGGATTTGTCCCAGACCGGGATGTGGGGCGCGATTTCCTTGGTCTTGACCAGCCAATCCAGCGAAGGGGCCGAACCGTAGGCGCTGTCGGCGGCAAGCCTCTCGGGTTTAAGCCCGAAGCGATCGGCGGTGCGGTCGATCATGGTTCTTGCGGCGTCAACCTCGGCCTGGCGGATCGCGCGTGTCGCCTCGACGTCGAGAATGACGGCCGTCTTCAGATCGATCAGGTAGTTGTCCGCATAGGCGAAGAACGCATGTCCTTTGTGAGCGCCGGTCCACTGTGCCGCAGGGTCGGCCGGAGAGATGAACTTCGGCACGGTCTCGCTGGCCGCGCCCCATGCGGCTTGGTCCAGAGTGTCAAGATACTCCCGCACAGCACGACGGCTGGCGAGACTTCGCCAGTCTGTATGCTCTGCGCTGGAGACGGACCTCTGCTTGTTGGCATCAGCCGCGATCAGGCTAGCATCTACCGCAAATCCCTCGCCGCCGACCAACCCCTCCTCGATACATCGGCTCACCACCGTTTCGAAGACATGCCGGAACGCATCGCTGTCGCGGAACCGACCGTGCCGGTTCTTCGAGAAGGTAGAGTGGTCCGGCACCGCACCGTCCAGGCCGAGCCTGCAGAACCACCGATAGGCCAGATTGAGATGCACCTCTTCGCAAAGCCGCCGCTCCGAGCGGATGCCGAAGCAGTAACCGACCAGCAGCATCCGGATCGTCAGTTCGGGATCAACCGAGGGCCGGCCTGTCGTGCTGTAGAACGGCGCCAGATGCCGCCTCAACCCATCGAGATCGACGAACCGATCGATGGCGCGCAGCATGTGATCGGTAGGAATGTGGTCGTCCAACCGAAACTGATAGAACAAGCTCTCCTGCTTAATCAACCGATCGCCCATCATCGCCGGAGCCTCCCGACTTATTCTCAGTCGAATGAATCAGGAGCAACTAACCGGAACAACAGATGAGTTTTTCAACGATATCGGCACATAATAGACATGCGAATCGCGGCGTTTAATGTCTGCTTTTTTGAAAAGCGGATGTTGGTCTCATTAAATTTTTATGAGTACACGACCCAACAACACCTCGGTTTCTTTAACTTTCCATAACGGGGACCATCGATTGCCAAAGAGGTTGAATTGGCGGCATATTGTTATTAGTAGTGATGCGGCCAACTACATTTGAAGAAAATTGCCGTTATGCGCTTCATATCTGCAATCACAGCAGCGCTATTCGTGGGCTTTGTTTTTGCGCCATGGCTATTGCTGCCTGGCGCAGGGTTGGCGCAAAGTCACTTGCCATTTGAAAAATTGGCCGGCCAATGGACGGGAAAAGGGACGATTGACCTTTCCGACGGCACGCATGAGCCAATTAAGTGTCGTGCTTCGTACGATGTCCTCGACCAGCTCAGAAGTCTTCAACTTAGTATTCGCTGTGCGAGCGATAGTTACCAATTCAATCTGCTTGCCAACGCCAAATACAATGCCGGCGCTGTCAGCGGCTCGTGGAGCGAGTCCACGCGAAACGTTGCCGGAACCATTTCTGGCAAAGCCACGGGTAATCGTTTCGAAGTCACGGCGAAGAGCGCAGCGTTTACCGCCAGTTTAAAGCTGACCACGCATGGCGACCGACAAAGTGTCGTTATCCGATCGAAGGAAGCGCAGACTGCGTTGACGGGGGTGTCTATTACACTCGTGCGTGGCGGCTAGTTGCGGCGATTTTCGTTCGTCATTTCGTTCGTGATTTTACCGGCGACCGCCAGGACATTCGCCGTGCAATCTTGGCCAAGTACATAGCAATCGGTCTTAGCATAAATAGATCGGCGGCCAGTGCCGCGAGCATGGCAAATGCGCCTAGCCAACCGAAAAGCCGCAGCGACGGGAGGCTTGACAATACCGTCATGGCCAAGCCGCACGCCAGCACGGCCGATGTCAAGATAAGCGGCGGCCCCACCATGATTGTCGCTCGCTCGACGCCGACCGCGGGATCTGGATCGATGTCCTCGATCTGCAGGCGGTTCAAAAAATGGATGGTGGCGCTCAGCCCTAATCCAAACGAGACCGTCAATGCAACCACGCTCGCGAATTGCAATCCCTGGCCCATCAGCCACAACAGACTACCCGCCAGCACGATGGGGAAAAGACCAGGCAATACGCTAATCAACATGACGAGAGGGGAGCGGAACGCGAGGCCGATAAACACCGCTACGAAGGCGATTTCCAGAGTCAGGCCTCTGCTCAGTTTGTTGATCATGAGCGCGCTATTGCGCGCGGCGATCACGGACAGGCCGGTTATCGCGATCTTGTAGCCTGGGTTTTTTTGGCGAACCGCATCCAATTTTTTATCGAGACCATCGACGATCGGGAGCAGCATGCTGGCATCCTTATCCGGCACCCGGCCGCTGACGATAACCGCATTCTGATCGGCGGAGATGAACCGGCGCGTGAGGTAAGGCGGCAGCAAGTCGACATATTCCTTCAGCGTCGCGGCATCCGATTTATTCAGCTTTTTGGCCAGCCATTGGCGCAGCGTTTCCAGCGACCAGATATTGCCGACGCCTGGCTGATGTTCGACCAACCAATGAACCTCGGCGATCACAGCAAGCGTTTCGGGCGCGTACAGCGACTTTCCGCTTGGAAACTCGATCAACACGTCGAAGGGGTTGGCGCCGGTCAATTTCACGTCCAGCCGCTGGCTGGCCTGGACGGCCTGTTTGCGGTCCGGCACTTGGTCGGCAAGCCGGTAACGCGGTTGAAGCTGGGCGTAGCCGACGGAAAGGAGGCACACCACGACAAGCCCTATGAAACTGTACATGCCGGGCCGCGCCACCATGCGCAGAGCGACCCAACTGCAAGCTCGGCGCAGGACATCGAGAGCGTTGTCCACGCCCTTGACCCCGGCAACGAAGCCCGCCTCGTTGCGGATGAGCAAAATGCCCAGCAGCGGCACGCCAAACAACACCGCAACCAACGCGACGGTGACCGCTACGAGGCCGGCTTCGCCGAACGTTCGGATCAGATCGGATTGCGAGAACTGCAAGGCAATAAATGAAACGCCGGCCGTGGCGTGGGTGAGTACGCAAGCCGGTCCGACAATGAGCAGGGCGTTTCGAAAGGCTTCATATTTATTGTCGCCGGCAAGCAGCCGGTCGCGCGCGGCGAATGTGAGCTGCATGCTGTCGGAAAAGCTGATGACCATGATGAGCGGGGTCATCACGTTCAAGAATATATTCAATCTGAAACCAAGCCAGCCGAGCGCGCCGAGCGCGAGCAGGATGGCCGAAAGCGGCGGCGCCGCCGCTATGATCATGAACGACAAACGCCGGAAAAACAGCGCCGCGATCAGGCAACCGGCGATAAATCCCAACGCATTGTAGGTGAGCCGGTCGCGCTGGATTGCATCGCGAATTTCTAGCTGCATCACCGGAACGCCGGACAATTCGCCTTTAAGGCCGGTGCCGGCCAAATGCGTGTCGACCGCCTTGCGTACCTCGGTAATAACGCCGGAGAGCTTGCCGGCCCCGGTTGCGGATGGATCGAGCGCCAGCACCATCAATGTCAGTTTATGGTCGGGCGACAACAGTTTGCCGCGGATAATTTCGTTTGCCTCGATTTTCCCGATTAGGGCTTGGTAGTCGGCACCCTGCGGCAAGGGATTTGGGAATAAAGGAGGCGGAATTTTTCCGCTTTGCGGCGGCTCGCGCGCTGAAAACAGCGAGATCAAGCCTCTGGTGCCGTCGATCAGCTGGAGGTCCACGGCGAGATTGCGCAGCCCCAGCAAAGACGATCGATCGAGCAGCTTGTCACCTTCGATAACGATCAAAACGTCAAACTCGCTCGATGGAAAGCCGCGGGTGACCTGCTGGTAGGTGCGGTATTCCGCGGTATTCGAGCGAAACAATTGACTGAGCGAATCGTCGACTTGCAATCGCAGGAATCCGACAGTGGCGAGGGCGCAAAGCGCCAAAAACACGACCGCCACGACAACTGGACGGGATAGCGCCACGAAACCCATGCGTTCGATTCCAAGCGCGAGGTTTCGCGGCTGGATGACGCGTTGATGCTCCGGTAAATCAGCTTTTTTCTGCGAAATACCCGCCACGAAAATGCAGTCCTGTTTGCGGTAGAAATTGACGTCTGGCGATCTTAGTCAGGTTCTGACGTGCGTGTACCGAAAACCTTATCCGCGTCGATCAGATAAAGGTGACGGCACATTCCGCTGAGAAGATACCCTGTCTATTCGCCAATTTTCTCTGTTGACTTCGAAATAATTCCCTGGACTCGCACTCCAGTATCCGACAGGCGTAAGTCCTCACCGCCGACCAACCCCGACAATGCGAGCGCGACCGCTAAAACCCGTGGTCCAAGAGGGTCAAAACTAGGACGCCGATCCTCGGCCGAACGAGACGGATCGTCACCCGTCCGAAGGTTTGGACGGCAGCAAAATATTGATAGGCTTGAAGGAAGCTTCGATTGTGGACACGCAATAACGACGCCCTACAGATACCATCTCGAAACGCGATGACGAAGCCATTTCGGGACAATGTTGGAATTGCGCTCTTCAATGCGGGCGGCCAGGTTTTGCTGGCGCGCCGGTTTGCGGACGACGGGCCGGAAATCGTTCAGCCGGGCTTTGAATGGCAAATGCCACAAGGCGGAATCGACCAAGGGGAGGAGCCCTTCGCCGCCGCGAAGCGCGAGCTTTTCGAAGAGACGGGCGTTTCGAAAGCCGAAGTGCTTGGCGAAACGGACTGGATGACTTACGACTTTCCGCCCTTTGCCGGCCCGGCGGGACATCGTCTCGCGAAATACCGCGGTCAGAAGCAGAAATGGTTCGCCTTTCGCTTTAGCGGTGCCGATCACGAAATTGACGTCACTTCGGTACGCGGTGGCCAGCAGCCGGAATTCGATCGTTGGCGCTGGGAGCGGCTTGAATTGCTTCCGCAACTTGTCGTTCCGTTCAAAAGGGATGTATACACGCAAGTCGCGCGCGCATTTTCATCGTTCGCTCGCTAGATCGAAACGGTGAAGCGGCGCTCGCCGGTGCTGATCTTACTTCCTCGCCAGGCATCAAAGCGATGGCCGCATCCGGCTTTCCCGATTCCGCGCGCGTCGTCATCATCGGCGGCGGCATCATGGGATGTTCGGTTGCCTATCACCTGACCAAGCACGGTTGGCGCGATGTGGTCCTGGTCGAGCAGGGGCGACTTTCCTGCGGCACCACCTGGCACGCCGCCGGCCTGGTCGGGCAGCTTCGGGCGCACCAGAACATGACGCGCCTCGTAAAATATTCGGCCGATCTTTATTCTCGCCTCGAAGCGGAAACCGGCCAGGCGACCGGGTGGAAGCAATGCGGCTCCGTTCTGGTCGCGCGCACGGCGGAACGGGCGGCGTTGTTCAGGCGCATCGCCTCGGCGGCGACCGCGCAGGGTGTCGCCTGCGAACTCATTTCGATCAAGCAAGCGGCGGAGCGCTATCCGATCATGCGCACCGACGATCTGGCCGCCGCGCTCTGGCTTCCGCTCGACGGCAAAGTCAATCCGGCCGATATCACACAGGCGCTGGCAAAAGGCGCCCGCATGGGCGGCGCCAGGATCTTCGAGCAGACACGGGTGACGGCAATTCATGCGCGCAACGGTGCGGTGACCGGCGTCGCCACCAGCAAGGGCGATATCAAGGCCGACATCGTGGTCAATTGCGCGGGGCAATGGGCCAAGCAGGTCGGCCGCCTGTGCGGCGTCGCCGTGCCGCTGCATTCGGCCGAGCACATGTACATCGTCACCGGCCGTATTGACGGCGTGCATCCGGATTTGCCGGTGCTGCGCGATCCGGACGGCTACATCTACGTCAAAGAAGAGGTCGGCGGTCTGTTGATGGGCGGCTTCGAGCCGCAAGCCAAGCCTTGGGCCATGAATGGCATTCCGGAGAATTTCGAATTCGGCATTCTGCCGGATGACTGGGATCAGTTTGAAATTCTGATGCAGAATGCGCTCATCCGGCTGCCGGCGCTGGAGACGGCCGAAATCAAGACATTCATGAATGGCCCGGAAAGCTTCACACCCGACAACAATTTCATTATGGGCGAAGCGCCCGAACTGAAGAACTTCTTCGTGGGGGCCGGCTTCAACTCGATCGGCATCGCATCGGGCGGCGGCGCTGGCCGCGCGCTTGCCGAGTGGATCATCGAAGGCGAGCCCACGCTCGATCTATGGCCGGTCGATATTCGCCGCTTCGCGCGCTTCTACGACAACGACATGCTGCTGCACGACCGCGTGAAGGAAGTGCTTGGCCTGCATTACATGATGCCATGGCCGAACCGTGAGCTTGCGTCGGCGCGGCCGTTTCGCCGCTCGCCGCTCTATGACCGGCTAGCGGCCAAGCACGCCGTGTTCGGTTCGAAAATGGGCTGGGAACGGCCGAATTTCTTCGCCCCGTCGCAGCACAGAGGCGACGATTGAGTATTCGCTCGGCCGGCAAAACTGGTTTGCATTCGCCGCTGCGGAACATGAGGCTGCGCGCAATGCCGTCGCGGTGTTCGATCTCACGTCGTTTGCCAAATTTCTATTGCAGGGCCGCGACGCACAGGCGGTGCTGCAGCGCCTGTGCGCCAACGACATGAATGTCCCGGTCGGTACCAGTGTCTACACCGGTCTGCTTAACGAACGCGGCACTTATGAGAGCGATGTGACGGTCGCGCGCATCGCGCATGATCGTTTTCTTATCGTCACCGGCACGGCGCAGGCAACGCGCGACGCCGCCTGGATCAATCGCAATCTCCCGGCGGCCGCGCATGCCTTTCTCACCGATGTAACTTCGGCCTATGCCGTGATTGCGGTCATGGGGCCGCGCTCGCGCGACTTGATGCAGCGCCTGACCAAGGCTGCGCTCGACAATGCCGGTTTCCCATTCGGCGCCGTGCGCGAGATCGGTATCGGCCACGGCAATGTGCTCGCCGCGCGGCGGACTTATGTCGGCGAGTTGGGCTGGGAGCTGTTCGTGCCGGTCGAACTGGCGACCGGTGTGTACGATGCGATCATGCAGGCCGGCGCCGAATTGGGCGTGCGCGATGCCGGCTATTACGCCATCGAATCGCTGCGGCTCGAAAAGGGCTATCGCGCCTGGGGACGCGAACTGTCGCCGGACGTTACGCCTTACGAGGCGGGCTTGGGTTTTGCGGTCAAGCTCGATAAAGGCGATTTTCTCGGCCGCAATGCGCTCGTGGCCGCCAAGGCGAAGCCCCCCGCGAAGCAAGCTCCTCAATTTCGCTGCCTTATCATCAGACACGCCGCTGGCCTATGGCGGTGAGCTGATCCTGCGCAACGGCGCGCCGGCGGGCGAGGTGACTTCGGCGAGTTACGGCCACAGCCTTCAAGCTGTCGTTGCGCTTGGGTTTGTGAAAACGGGTGGGCTGCCAGTGGACGCGGCATTTCTTGCCGCAAAATTCGAGATCGATATCGCCGGCGACCGCGTGCCGGTGCGCGCCAGTCTCAAGGCGCTTTATGATCCTTCCGGCGCGAGGGTGAAAGGCTGATATTTTTGCCTCTCGGCTAGCGCAACTGAAGCGACGTCTCGCGCGCGATATCTAGAAATGCGCGCACCAGGGCCAGGCGCCGCCGCTCCTGAAGGCACACGACGTATTCGCCGACCGTCAGGTCGGCGTCACTGACCTCGATCGTGCGAAAGCGCGCGTCATTGCCGAATTCGCTGTCAAAGACGACACCGATGCCGAAACCGGCGGCGACCGCCTCGCGCACGGCCTCTCTTGTTTCGACATCGATGACAGAGCTGGGTACGACGCCGGCTTCGGCGAGCCGCGTTTCGAACACTTCACGGGTGATCGATCCCCGCTCGCGAATGACGATGTCGCGGCCGGCGAGTTCGGCGATGCGCCGCCGGCGCCGGCGCGCCCAGGGATGCGCCTGCGGCACGAACAGCACCAGCCGGTCTTCGCGCAGCTTCATCGAATAAATGCGCGGATCGGACGTCATCTTGGCCATGACCGCGATGTCGGCGCCGTGGTCGATCAGTTGATCGAGCACGGTGGCGGAGTTGTCGATCTTGAGCGAGAAGGTGAGGCCCTCGTGGCGTTGCTTCAGCGCGGCAAGGATCGGCATGACGTGATAGGCGCTGTCGGCGCTCACGCGCAGGTGGCCGCGCGTCAGCGCCCGGCCGCCGGTCAGCAGCGCGCGCGCTTCCTCCTCGGCCGCGAACAGGCGGGTGGTGACGGCATAGAGTGACTGACCGGCGGGCGTCATCTGTACGCCGCGCCCCTTGCGGTCGAACAGCCCGACGCCGTAGCCGGCCTCCAGCGCGCGCACCTGCGCCGACAACGTCGGCTGGCTCAAGCCCTCGGTGCGGGCCGCGAGCGAGAAGCCGCCTGCCTGGGCGACGACATGAAAGGCGCGGAGCTGGGTCAGGTTCATATAGAAATATTCTATAGGTTGTATCTAAAACGCATATTAGAACGATAGGCGGAATGGCGCTAGCCTGTCATCAATCCGTCGCCCGGATCGACCAGGAATAGCCCCATGCCCTCCCATCGCCCGCCCGTCGCCAGTTCCGAAACCGGCGATCCGCTGCTGCTCACCCCCGGCCCGCTGACCACCTCGAAATCCGTCAAGCAGGCCATGGTGCACGATTGGGGTTCGCGCGATGCGGCCTTCATCAAGATCAACAAGTCCGTGCTGACGCGCTTGCCGGCGATCCTGAACGGGACCGATGACTTCGTGACGGTGCCGATGCAGGGCTCCGGCACGTTCGCGGTCGAGGCGATGCTGACGACCTTCGTACCGCGCGACGGCAAGGTGCTGCTGCTGATCAACGGCGCCTACGGCCAACGGGCAAAGAAGGTCTGCGAGATCGCCGGCCGCGCCATCGCCGTCCATGAGACCGCTGAGGACACGCCGCCCGATCTTGCCGCCGTCGAGACGTTGCTCAAAAGCGACAAGGCAATCACCCACGTTTTTGCCGTGCAATGCGAAACCACATCCGGCATTCTCAATCCGGTCGAAAAGATCGCGGCGCTCGCGCAACGCCATGGCAAGCGTCTGCTGGTCGACGCCATGAGCGCTTTCGGCGCGCTGCCGCTCGATGCCAAGCGCATCACCTTCGACGCGGTCGCGGCGTCCTCCAACAAATGCCTCGAAGGCGTGCCCGGTCTTGGCTTTGTCATCGCGCGCACAGCGGCTTTGGAAAAGACCAAAGGCAATGCGACGACGCTGGTGCTAGACCTGCATGACCAATGGGCCAACTTCGTCAAGACCGGGCAATACCGCTTCACGCCACCGATCCACGTGATCGTCGCCTTCCATCAGGCACTGGACGAATTCGACGCCGAGGGCGGCGTTGCCGGGCGCGGCGGGCGTTATGCCGAGAATTGCCGGATCCTTATCGACGGCATGCGGGCGCTTGGTTTCGAGCCGCTGCTTCCCGACAACCTTCAGGCGCCGATCATCGTTACTTTCCGCATGCCGATAGACAAGAATTTCGTGTTCCAGGCGTTCTACGACAAACTGAAGGATCGCGGCTATGTCATCTATCCGGGCAAGCTCACGGTCGCCGAATCGTTCCGTATCGGCTGCATCGGGCGTTTGTATCCGGACCAGATACGCGGCGCGCTCGCCGCGATCCGCGACATACTCGAAGAGATGAACGTACGTTCGCTGAAAGCGACAAAGGCAGCGTAGGAGAATCCGATGAACTACAACCGCCCCGGTGCCGAAGTCATCGCCAATGGCCGCAGTTATCGCTTTCCCAAGACGCCCACCGTCTGTGTCTGCATCGACGGCTCCGAGCCGGGCTACATTGAACGCGCGATCGAGAAGGGCCTGGCGCCGAATTTCGCCCGCCTGATGCGCGACGGCGCGAACCTGCGCGCGCTTTCGGTCATCCCGAGTTTCACCAATCCCAACAATATATCCATCATTACCGGTCGGCCGCCGGCGGTGCACGGCATCGCCGGAAATTACTTCTACGATCCAGCGACCGGCCAGGAAGTGATGATGAACGACCCCAAGTTCCTGCGCGCGCCGACGATCATGAAGGCATTTTACGATGCGGGCGCGAAGGTCGCGGTGGTAACGGCGAAAGACAAGCTGCGCACACTGCTCGGCAACGGCCTCGATCTCGCCAGCGGCCGCGCCATCGCGTTTTCCTCGGAAAAGGCCGACAAGGCGACGCTCAAGGACAACGGCATTGCCGATGTGCCGGCGCGGGTGGGGATGCCGGTGCCGGATGTCTATTCGTCGGAATTGTCGGAATTCGTGATGGCCGCCGGCGTGTCGATCCTCAAGCGCGAGCGACCCGACGTCATGTATCTGTCCACCACCGATTACGTGCAGCACAAGGCCGCGCCCGGCGCCCCCCTGGCGAATGCGTTTTACGCGATGATGGACCGCTACGTCGGCGAGCTCGATGCTGCCGGATGCGTGCTGGTGCTCACCGCCGACCACGGCATGAACGACAAGCATCTGCCGAACGGCGAGCCGGACGTTATCTATCTCCAGGATCTGTTCGACAGCTTGGCTCGGCAAGGACAAGGCGCGGGTCATCCTGCCGATTACCGACCCATACGTCGCGCACCACGGCGCGCTCGGCTCGTTCGCGACGGTCTATCTGCCCGGCGGGGCCGATGCCGGCGACATGCATCGCGAAGCTAACCAGCGCTCGACGGCATCGATGTGGCGCTGTCGCGCGAGGACGCCTGCAAGCGATTTGAGTTGCCGCCCGACCGCATCGGCGACGTTGTCGTCCTTTCGACAGTGCACAAGGTGCTCGGCACCAGCCGCGCCCGCCACGATCTCTCCGGCCTGACCGAGCCGCTGCGCTCGCATGGCGGATTGACCGAGCAGTCGGTGCCGATGATCGCCAATCGCAAGCTGTCGCTGCCGCCCGACCGCAAGCTGCGCAATTTCGATATTTTCGACGTTGCGCTCAATTACGTGACCTGAGGAACGCCGATGAATGTTCAGACGAAACCGGCTGCCGCCGTACGCAACGAGGGCATGCGGATCGCCGGCAAGCGCATCGATCTCGACGAACGGATCGAAGTCCGCAATCCCTATAACGGTGCCGTCGTCGGGACGGTGCCGGCGGCCCGCGGCGAGCACGTGCGCGCGGCATTCGCCAAGGCGGCGGCTTACAAGCCCAAACTCACGCGTTACGAACGCCAGCAGATTTTGCTGCGCACCGCGGAACTGCTGCGCGACCGCAAGGAAGACTTCGCGCGCATCATCACCGCGGAATCCGGCCTGTGCTGGAAAGATTCACTTTACGAGGCCGGGCGCGCCTATGACGTCTATTCCTTCGCCGGCCAGCTCACGATCAAGGACGACGGTGAAATCTATTCCTGCGATATTTCGCCGCAGTCGAAGATGCGCAAGATTTTCACGACGCGCACGCCGTTGCGCGGCGTCATCTCGGCCATTACGCCGTTCAATCACCCGCTCAACATGGTGTCGCACAAGCTCGCGCCGGCGATCGCCACCAACAATCGCGTCGTGCTCAAGCCGACCGAGCTGACGCCGCTCACGGCGCTGGCGCTCGCGGACGTGCTTTACGAGGCTGGACTGCCGCCCGAAATGCTCTCGGTTGTGACCGGCAATCCCTCGACCATGGGCGACGCCATGATCACCGATCCGGATTGCGACCTCGTCACTTTTACCGGTTCGGTCAAGGTCGGCAAATACATCGCCGAGAAAGCCGGCTATCGCCGCATCGTGCTCGAGCTCGGCGGCAACGATCCGCTGATCGTCATGGAAGACGCCGACCTCGACAAGGCGGCCGAGCTCGCCGTCGCGGGCGCGACCAAGAATTCCGGCCAACGCTGCACGGCGGTCAAACGGATCCTGGTGGTGGAAAAGGTGGCAGACGAGTTTTCACGGCTCGTGCTCGAAAAGGCCAAAAAGCTCAAATCGGGCGATCCGATGGATCCCACGACCGACGTCGGCACGGTGATCCACGAAGGCGCTGCCAAGCTGTTCGAACGGCGGGTCCTCGACGCGGTCGAAAAGGGGGCCGTTCTGCTCCACGGCAACAAAAGGACCGGCGCGCTGTACGCGCCGACGGTTGTCGATAAGGTGCCTTACGACTGCGAGCTTGTGCACCAGGAGACGTTTGGCCCGGTCATTCCGATCATCCGCTGCCCCAACGACATCGCCGAAGTCATTCGTATCTCGAATTCGACCGCATACGGCCTTTCGTCGGGCGTCTGCACCTCGAAACTCGAATATATCACCCGCTTCATCGCCGAGTTGGAGGTGGGGACCGTCAATATCTGGGAAGTGCCAGGTTATCGGATCGAAATGTCGCCATTTGGCGGGATCAAGGATTCCGGGCTGGGTTACAAGGAAGGCGTGGTCGAAGCCATGAAGAGCTTTACCAACATAAAAACCTATTCTCTCCCTTGGTCCAGTTGAATAGCGTCAACAGAGGAGGCAGACTGACGGATTGAAATTTGACGGGGGTTGCAGGCTATTTCGCTGCCGGGTGTCACCAATCTTTCACGCGCACATGCAAGTCATGGCCATGCAAGGTTCAGAGAGGGTTGGAGAGTTCCATGAAACGCTTGTTGATGAGCGCGGTATTCGGTCTGGGAATGGTGTTGGGAGGTCCTGTATTTGCGCAGAGGCGTGGTGACGATTTACGCCGCGGACGGGTTGCATGACGGCAAGCCAAACTGGGCGCAGACACAATTCGATGAATTCACCAAGAAGACGGGGATCAAAGTCCAGTACGTCGAGGCCGGCTCGGGCGGCGTGGTCGAACGCGTCAACAAGGAATCGACCAATCCGCAAGCCGACGTCCTCGTGACATTGCCGCCCTTCATTATGAAGGCCGCGGCCGATGGTCTCTTGCAGCCTTATACGCCCGCCGGCGCCGACCACATCGACGCCGCGCAGAAGGACAAGGGCGGCTTGTATGTCGCGCTCTGCAACAACTACATGAACTTCATCTACAACACGTCCGCTCAGGCGCGGCGCCGAAGACCTTCGACGATCTGCTCGACCCGAAATTCAAGGGCAAGCTGCAGTACTCGACGCCCGGTCAGGCCGGCGACGGCACCGCAGTGATGATCCAGGTGTTCCACGCCTTCGGCAGCAAGGATAAGGGTTACGAGTTCCTGAAGAAGCTGCAGGCAAACAATCGTCGGTCCCTCGTCTTCGACCGGTAAGCTCACCGCTCTCGTCAACAAGGGCGAGTTGCTCGTCGCCAACGGCGACATGCAGATGAACATCGACCAGATGCGCAGCGAATCCGAACATCCAGGTGTTCTGGCCGGCCGGGCCTGACGGCAAGCGTTCGACCTTCGCGCTGCCTTATTACATCGGACTCGTGAAGGGCGCGCCGCATGCCGCCGCCGGCAAGAAGCTCATCGACTTCCTGCTCGCCAAGGAAGCGCAGGGCAGCTCTGACGTCAAACTTGCCAACGGCCTGCCGGCCCGCACCGACGTGAAGCCGAGCGACGAAAACTTCGCCAAGTTCCACACGATGATGGAAGGCGTGACCGTCTGGACGCCGGATTGGTCGGCGGTTCTCAAAGACCTCAAGGACGACGTCGCCAAGTGGCGTGAAGTCACCGGCAGCTGACATGGCGATTGACGTAGCGATCGATGGAGCGGCATCTGCCGCTCCATCGGTTGTCAGCGACGTGGCTCAGTCCGGCGAGGGTATTATTTTCGAAGGCGTGACGGTCGCGTATCGCGGCCACGTCGTGCTCAAGAATTTTTCGCTCGATATCCGCATGGGCGAGATCATGGCGTTGATCGGGCCGTCTGGCTCGGGCAAGACCACGGCCTTGCGCGCGGTCGCCGGCTTCGTCCAGCCGACTTTGGGCCGAATCAAGATCGGAAATCAGGACGTCACCGACCTGCCGCCCTATGCGCGGGGCATCGGCATGGTGGTGCAGAACTACGCGCTGTTTCCGCACATGCGCATCGAGGACAATGTCGCGTTTGGGCTGCGCGCGCGCGGGGCGCCGCGTGATCTGGTCGAGCGGCGCGTGAACGATTGTCTGCGCCTCGTCGGCATGGCGAATTTCAAGGGACGCTATCCGCGCGAATTGTCGGGCGGACAGCAGCAGCGTGTGGCGGTTGCCCGCGCGCTCGCGATCGAGCCGCGCGTGCTGTTGCTCGACGAGCCGCTTTCGGCGCTGGACGCGCAGATCCGCCGGCAGATGGTCGACGAGATCGCGAAGTTCCATCGCGATCTGCCGACGTTGACGGTACTTTACGTGACCCACGACCAGACCGAGGCGCTGACGCTCGCCGACCGCATCGCCGTCATGCACGACGGCAAGCTGAGTTCACTTGGGCCTTCGCAATCGCTCTACCGGCAGCCGCCGAACCGCTTCACCGCCGAATTTCTCGGCCGCGCCAACCTCCTGCCGGTGCGCATCGAAGCCATGGACGCTGCGGCCGGTCTGCTCCGCGTCGCATTCGCCGGCACGACCCTGCAGGTCCGCTACGATCCGAACGCCAAGATCGGAACCGAGCAACTCGTCTGCATTCGCCCGCATGCCTTGTTTTTCGCGGAAGCGGGCGCGCCCGGCAACCGACTGCGCGGCGAGGTCACGGACGTGCAATGGCAGGGCGATCATCACGCCATCACGCTCGATTGCGCCGGCACGACATTGGTCCGGCATAGTCACCAAGCCGTTGCGGGAGCGGCTCGATCGCGGCGTTGACGCTCGATTTGACCTTCGATCCTGACGACGCAACGCTGATTGCAGCAGACGGATAACTGAGCATGGCCGACGCCGCGACCGCAATTCCCCGTCCGGCGGCCTCCACCGGCTGGTTGTGGGTGGTGCCGCCACTTTCGGTCATCGGTCTCTTGTTTTTCTATCCGCTGGCCTTGATCGCCCGTCAGGGTCTCACCGACGGCAAAACCGCCGTCACGCTCGACCATTTTGTCGCAGTCTTGCACATGCGGGTATTCCAATCGGCGTTGCGCAACACAATCGAAATCGCGCTGATGTCGAGCAGCGGTTGCCTGGTGCTCGGGTTTGTCGATTGCGCTCATCCTCTCGTTTGTGCCATTTCCCGGCTCGCGCGAGATCGCCCGTTTCATCGACACCTTCATCGCGCTGCCGACCTTCCTCATGGCGCTCGCGTTCACGTTCATCTACGGTTCCGCCGGCGTGGTGAACGGAATGCTGACGGATATATTCGGCCAAAGCGTGCCGCCGGTCGATTTCGTCTATTCGATATGGGGCGTCGTTCTCGCCGAGGTGACCGTTTATACGCCGTTCGTCTTGCGGCCTTTGCTCGCCGCCTTCTCGCTGATCGAAACGGCGCAGATTGAAGTCGCCAGCAGCCTCGGCGCCGGCCCGTGGCGGATCATCCGCCAGATCATCTTTCCCGCCGCCTTGCCGGCCTTGCTCGCCGGCGGCAGCCTTTGCCTGCTGCTGACGGTGAATGAGTTCGGCATCATCCTCTTTATCGGCGCCAAGGGCGTGATTACCTTGCCGTTGCTGGTCTACGACAAGGCCATCCAGGAAGGCGACTACACGCCGGCTTGTGTCATTGCGATCATCAACGTGGTGCTGTCGTTGTCGCTCTACAGCGTTTATCGGTTGGTGATCGCGCATTTCGGAGGCCGCAGTGCTGGTTTGGTCTAAATCCGGGCGCGGTCTGATCTGGGCCTTCCTGGCGCTGCTGGTCGGCATCGTCTTTATCGCACCTCTAGCCATCATTCTGGCGGCGAGCTTTGCCGGCCAGTGGAACGGCGTGCTGCCAAGCAAGCCGACGCTCGAGCATTTCGCCAGCGCGCTCACGGGCGATTCCGGCGATCAATTGCGCGTCAGCATCATCACCGGGATAGTGGCGAGCAGCTTCGCGCTGGTCGTCGGGACGTGGTCGGCGTTGACGCTGCGAACTTTGCCGCGAATTCCGCGCCGCATCCTCGATCTCGCATTCTTCATTCCGAGCGCGGTGCCGTCCGTCTCGGTCGGTTTGGGACTTTTGGTTGCGTTCAGCCGGCCGCCCATTCTGTTGAACGGCACCGTGACGATCGTCTTCATCGCCCATTTCATCCTCATCTCGGCGTTCACCTATGGCAATGTTTCGGCCGGTCTGGCGCGGCTGTCGCCGGATTTCGAACAAGTGGCCGAAAGCCTGGGGGCGCGGCCGTTCTACCGGCTGTGCCACGTGACGATGCCGATGATTTTGCCGTATTTGATCGCGGCTTTCAGCCTCAGTTTTGCGCTGTCGATGGGAGAGCTTGGCGCGACCGTGATGGTCTATCCGCCCGGATGGTCGACAATTCCGGTCGGCATTTTCGCGCTCACCGACCGCGGTGAGATCTTCGAGGGCGCGGCGATGTCCATGCTGCTGATCGTCAGTACCCTGGTGGTTCTGCTTCTGCTCTCCAAAATCCCGACCAAGGTGGCTGCGCGATGACGATAAAGGATTAGGCGGTGTCCAGGAGAAAGCCGGAACCGTCCGAAAGCGACACCAACCAGTCGCCGGAACGGCGCGCCTGGGCCGACCGCAGTCTCGATGCGGCGGCGCGCAGATTGCTGGCCGAGGATGAGCGGTATTTTCTTCGGCAGTCGGTCTCGACCCCGTGCCTCAACGCCATCGTGAAGGCCGAAGGCATTTACATCGAAGACACGGCCGGCCGCCGCTACATGGATTTTCACGGCAACAATGTGCATCACATCGGTTACGGGCATCCGCGCCTCAAACGCGCCATCGCCGAACAGATGGAAGCGCTGCCGTTCACGCCGCGGCGTTATACGTCCGAACCGGCGGTGGCGCTGGCGAGGAAACTCGCTGAAATTGCGCCCGGCGATTTGAGCAAAGTGCTGTTCACCACCGGCGGTTCCGACGCGATCGAGGTCGCCATCAAGATTGCCCGCGCGGCAACCGGCCGTTTCAAGACGCTATCGTTTTGGGATGCGTTCCACGGCGCCGGCTTCGGCTCCGCCGCGGTCGGTGGCGAAGCCCTGTTCCGCTCGGGGCGCATTGGCCCACTGATGCCGGGCGCCGAGCACGTGGCGCCGTTTTCGAGCTACCGCTGCCCCTATGGCACGGCCTCGGCGGAGGAATCCGGCGCCGCTTGCGCGCGCATGATCGACTACGTTCTCGGACGCGAAGGCGACGTCGCCGCCTTCATCGCCGAGCCGATCCGCGCGGTGCCTTATCTTCCGCCGCCGGGCTTCTGGAAAGAGGTGCGCAAGATCTGCGACCGCCACGGCACGCTGCTGGTGTTCGACGAGATTCCAAACGGCCTGGGCAAAACCGGCAAGATGTTTGCCTGCCAGCACGACGGCGTCGTGCCGGACATCATGGTGGTGGGAAAGGCGCTGGGTGGCGGTATTCTGCCGATTGCCGCCGCGATTTCGCGGCCGGAACTTGACGTCGGCGCCGACTATGCGTTCGGCCATTATACCCACGAGAAAAATCCGGTCACGGCGCGCGCCGCGCTCACCACCATCGAGATCATCGAGGACGAGGGGCTGGTCGCCAATGCCGCGAAGGTCGGCGCCATGGCGCTGGCAAGGCTCAAGGAGATCATGGCGAAGCGCGAAATCGTCGGCGACGTGCGAGGGCAGGGTCTGTTGATCGGGATTGAACTGGTCAGCGACCGCGCCGCCAAGACGCCGGCGGCAAACGAGGCGGAAAAGGTGATGTATCGTGCCCTCGATCGTGGCCTTTCATTCAAGACCACCTTTGGCAATGTGCTGACATGGACGCCGCCGTTGACGATCAGCGCGGCGCAGATGAACGAAGCGGTCGATATTCTCGACGATTGCCTCGCCGCGGTTTGAGGACAGCGGCAACCACGGCCTCAAGGCCCGAAGGTGACGTTATGCGTTTGGGCGCGCAGGCGCGGATCGTGCGATTTCACCAGCACCGGCCGGCCCTCGAGAATCTCGAAGCAGCGCTCGAGCGTTTCCTCTTCCAGCCGCGCCATGGCCTCCTCGGTATAAAACGTCAGGTGTGGCGACAGGATAACGTTGTCCATCTTGAAGAGCGCGCTCATCGGGTGGCCGTTCAGTGCAAGCGGTTCCTGGATGAACACGTCGAGCCCGGCGCCGCCGATCCGCTTTTCTTGCAGCGCCGAGACCAAGGCAGCTTCGTCCACCAGCGCGCCGCGCGCGGAATTGATCAGAAGGGCATGCGGCTGCATCGCGGCGAGTTGACGCGCGCCGATGAGGTGGCGGGTCTTTTCGCTCAGCGCTGCATGCACCGACACGATGTCGCAGACCTTGAGCATGGCGGTCAGGTCGTCGAATTTTTCGATGCCGGATCGCGTCATCGCATCGCTCGGGACATTGGGGTCGTGTCCGACGACGCGCATCCTGAAACCGGTTGCCATGCGCGCCATCGAACGGCCGATACGTCCTGTTCCGACCAGGCCGAGCGTGCGGCCGGCGAGATCGAACCCCATCCACTGCGGCGTCGGCCATGCCCAGCCTTTGTCGGCCATCTCGCGCGAGATCGGCACCAGCTTCTTGGCCAGCGCGATCATCAGCGCGAATGCGCCCTCGGCGACCGTCTCCTCGGCATATTCGGGAATGTTGACGACGGGAATCTTTCGCCGGCGCGCGGCGTCGATGTCGATGGCGTCGATGCCGACGCCGAATTTGACGATTCCCTTCAGCTTTTGCGCCGCGTCGATGACCTGCGCCGAAATCGGCTGATAGCACATCAACAGGAGGTCCGCGTCACGGACTGCGTCAGTCAGGACGTCTTCGCCCACCCCGTCCGGCAACACCGTCAGGTCGACCTTGGCCGCGCGCAGTCCGGCGTCGATTCGCGGACACTCGAGTTCACGGTCGGTACGTACGGCTTTAGCCTGGACAGGCACGAGCAATAAGACCTTTATAACGATGCCAAATCCGCGTTTTCGCCGGTTCGGGCGCGCGGATCATAGTCGATTTTTCGCGTGTTCAAAGCGCTTGGCGCGTGGACCGCGTGGTTATTGTTATGATACCTCCTTCGCGGCGATGAGACGGACGGGGACGTTCCATATGGCCGGCAAGCTTTCGCTAAACGATCTGAAGAAAGCGGCCCGCAGTGGCGCGATCGATACGGTCGTCGTCGCCATGGTGGACATGCAAGGGCGGCTGATCGGCAAGCGCTTCCAGGCCGACTATTTCGTCGACAGTGCCTATAAGGAAACGCATGCTTGCGATTACCTGCTGGCCAACGACATCGACATGGAGCCGGTGCCCGGCTACGCCGCCGCCAGCTGGGACAAAGGCTACGGCGATTTCGTCCTGAAGCCCGACCTGACGACGATGCGCCGCGTCCCCTGGCTGGAGGGCACGGCGCTGGTGCTCGCCGACGTTCTCGATCATCACCATCACGATGTGGCGCATTCGCCCCGCGCTATTTTGAAAAAGCAGGTGGCGCGGCTCGCTAAGCTGAAGATGCGGGCGTTCCTGGCTTCGGAACTCGAATTCTATCTGTTCGAGGAGTCCTACGAGTCGGCCGCCGGCAAGCGCTACGCGGGGTTGAAAACCGCCGCACAATATATCGAGGATTACCACGTCTTCCAGACGACGAAGGAAGAGGGCGTGATGCGCGCCATCCGCAATGGCTTGCAAGGCGCCGGCATCCCGGTCGAGAACTCCAAGGGCGAATGGGGACCGGGCCAGGAAGAAATCAACGTGCGTTATGCCGACGCGCTGGAGATGGCCGATAATCACGTCATCCTGAAAAACGCGGTGAAGGAAATCGCTTGGGCGCAAGGCAAGTCGGTCACCTTCATGGCAAAGTGGAAATACGATCTGGCCGGCTCGAGTTCGCATATCCATGCCTCGCTTTGGGATCTGGCGGGGAAGACGCCGTTGTTCCACGACGCCAAGAGCGAGTTCGGCATGTCGGCGCTGATGCGAAGTTTCGTCGCCGGGCAACTCAAATACGCCGGCGACATCACCTACTTTCTCGCGCCCTACATCAACTCCTACAAGCGCTTCCAGGTCGGCACCTTCGCGCCAACCAAGGCGGTGTGGAGCCGCGACAACCGCACCGCCGGTTTCCGCCTGTGCGGCGAAAACAGCAAGGCGATCCGCATCGAGTGCCGCGTCGGCGGCGCCGATCTCAATCCTTATCTGGCGTTTGCCGCGCTGCTTGCCGCAGGCCTTGCCGGCATCGAGGAGAAACTCAAATTACCGCCGGCCTATTCCGGCGACGCCTATCATGACAAGAAGCTTTCCGAAGTGCCTAAGACCCTGCGCGAGGCCACGGACCTGCTTGGCAAATCCAAAATGCTGCGCGCGGCGCTCGGCGATGCCGTCGTCGATCACTATGTCCACACCGCGCAGTGGGAGCAGTTCGAATACGATCGCCGGATCACAGACTGGGAGCTGATGCGCGGCTTCGAGCGGTACTAGAAAGCAGACCTCAAGCCATGACCGACATTGTCTGTATCTCGCCTGTCGACGGGCGAGAAGTCGCGCGTAAACGCTCGGGCACCGCGGCCGAAATCGCGGCCGCGCTCGCCGCCGCGCGCAAGGCGCAAGCGCAATGGGCGGAGCTGCCGATCGCCGAGCGCGGCCGGTTCTGCTCCGCCTTTGTTGACGCCATGCTGGCGATGCGCGGCGATATCGCGCCGGAGCTGTCATGGCAGATGGGCCGGCCAATCAAATTTGCCGGCGGCGAGCTCAACGGCTTCGAGGAACGCGCCCGCTATATGATCGGCATTGCCGATAGCGCGCTGGCGCCCGTCGAGCCTGCGCCGAAGGACGGCTTCAGGCGTTACGTGCGCCGCGAGCCGCTCGGCGTCGTTCTCACGATCGCACCGTGGAATTATCCTTACCTGACGGCCGTCAATTCGGTTATCCCGGCGCTGATGGCGGGCAATGCGGTGCTGCTCAAACACGCTGCGCAGACCATGCTGGTCGGCGACCGCTTCCAGATGGCGATGGACCGCGCCGGCTTGCCGAAGGGCGTCTTTCAGACGCTGTCCCTGTCGCATGACGATACGGCCAGGCTGATCGGGTCCGGCGCGATCGACCAGGTCTGCTTCACCGGTTCGGTCGCCGCCGGCCGCGCCATCGAACAGGCGGCAGCGGGCACGTTTTCCGGCGTCGGTCTCGAACTCGGCGGCAAGGATCCCGCCTATGTGCGCGCCGACGCCAAGCTCGATCATGCGGTGGAAAATCTCGTCGACGGCAGCTTCTTCAATTCCGGGCAATGCTGCTGCGGCATCGAGCGCATCTACGTGCATGCCGACATCTACGACAAATTCATTTCCGGCTTCGCCGATCTCACCCGCACCTACGTACTTGACGATCCGCTCGATGCCAATACGACGCTCGGGCCGATGGCGCAGAAACGCCTGGCGGCGACGGTGCGCGAGCATATCGGCGAGGCGCTGCACAAGGGTGCGCGCGGGCTGATCGACAGCAAGGCTTTCAAGAAAGATGCCGAAGGCTCGCCCTATGTCGCGCCGCAGGTTCTTGTCGGCGTCGATCACGGCATGACGGTGATGATGGAAGAAACCTTCGGGCCCGTGGTCGGCATCATGAAAGTCAAGAACGACGAAGAAGCGATCCGCCTGATGAACGATTCGCCTTATGGCCTCACGGCTTCGATCTGGACCGCCGATATCGCCGCCGCCGAGCGCATCGGCCGGCAGGTCGAAACCGGGACCGTTTACATGAACCGCTGCGACTATCTCGACCCGGGTCTTGCCTGGACCGGCGTCAAAGAGACCGGGCGCGGGGTCACACTGTCGAAAATCGGCTACGAGACGCTGACGCGGCCGAAAAGCTTTCACCTGAGGACCGTCTGATGGACCTGCGCGGCAACTGGAATTACCCGACCACTGTGCGCTTTGGCGCCGGTCGTGTCGCCGAACTGCCCGACGCGGTGAGCGCCGCGAAAATGCGCAATCCTCTGTTTGTCACCGATCCGGTACTCGCCAAAATGCCGATGACGCAAAAGGCGATGGCGCTGCTGCCCACTGCGAAAATGTTCTCCGACATCAAGCCGAACCCGGTCGAGACGAATGTGACGGCCGGCGTCGCTGCATTCAAAAGCGGCAGCCATGACGGCGTTATTGCCTTTGGCGGCGGCTCGGCGCTGGACGTCGGCAAACTCATCGCCTTCATGGCGGGCCAGACGCGACCGTTGTGGGACTTCGAGGACATCGGCGACTGGTGGACGCGCGCCAATGCCGAAGCGATAGTGCCGATTGTCGCATTGCCGACAACCGCGGGCACCGGTTCGGAAGTCGGCCGCGCCGGGGTCGTCATCGACGAGAAGACGCACACCAAGAAAATCATCTTCCATCCGCTGATGATGCCGAAGGTGACTATCTGCGATCCGGAGTTGACGGTCGGCATGCCGCCGCACATCACCGCCGGCACCGGCATGGACGCCTTCGCGCACTGTCTCGAGGCCTATTGCGGGCCATTCTATCATCCGATGGCCGACGGCATCGCGGTCGAAGGCATCCGGCTGGTGAAGGAAAATCTCGCGGCCGCGGTGAAAGATGGCAAGAATATCGAGGCGCGCGCGCACATGATGGGCGCCGCCGCCATGGGGGCGACCGCGTTTCAGAAAGCGCTGGGCGCGATCCACGCGCTGTCGCACCCCGTGGGATCGCTCCACGACACGCATCACGGCCTGACCAACGGCGTGTTCATGCCCTACGTGCTGGTCTTCAATCGCAAGGCAATCGAACCGCGGATAAAGCGGCTCGCAGCCTATATCGGGCTGCGGCCGAACTTCCGCGCCTTCCTCGACTTTGTGCTGGCCTTGCGGGAACAGATCGGCGTGCCGCATACGCTGGCGGGCCTTAATGTCGGGGACGACAAGGTCGATACGATCGTTGCCATGGCGCCGAAGGACCCGACCGCAAGCGGCAATCCGGTGCCGCTCGACAAGCGCGCGGCCCGCACGATATTCATGCGCGCGCTTGAAGGGAGAATTTGACCGTGCAGCGCCGCTTTAGCATCGCCCCGATGATGGAGAGGGCCAGCCGAGCCGAAATCCGTATTTGAATCTAGATACTTAGAGGGGGTACGAGAACTCCGTGTCGTACTGCTCATTGTACTGTTTCATCTTGCGCGTTCGATTTTTTTGCCGTCGGAGCAAGTTTTAGTACTAGCCGGTGCCACTCAACTGACGGCATTCCTTGAGCGCGCGTTCACCCTGTTTGTCGATGTAATTGCTGAGATCGACGAGGCTCACACCGCGTGTCGCTTTCCGACTTTTCTGGATGCAGATGCTCGGCAACGCGTTCTCGCCAGCAAGAGTTTTCGCTGACGAAGCTGCGCCACCGTAGGGGAGATGCGGTCCCGACTTAGGCATAGAATTCGAAGTGCTGCATAAGGCGACCATTCTCTGGCCTGTCCCCAAACGCGTAACCGCTCCCATGAAAAACTTGTGCCATAAGTAGCACCGCGCGAATATAGGCCATCGGAATAGTCCCTATCTCCTCAAAGTTCTCAGGGTCTTTGAAAAAGGCGAGTACAGGCCACCTGCACCGGAGGTCTTCGTGCCTGCATTATCCGCGTGGCCGGTTGCGCTACGCCGACCGGCTCCGTCGGCCACGCTGGCGTTACCGTCAGCCCTCAACTAACATTCCACCTGGACCACACAATGCAGGCCGCTCCCGACCTGCCGGAACTTGCGCCATCAGCCGATCTGGTCCAGTCTGCCATTGGCCGGCGGCCCGGGGGATTTGATGGACTTTGTTCTGACATCGGACTTGGATTGGTGCTCTGAATATTGCGTTGAGAACTTTCTTTCGATCGCCGAGCGGATCTCGATCAAGCCGACGATCTTCGTCACCCATCGCAGCGCCACGATCCGCAAGGCTGCCCGCAGCGGCCGCATCGAGCTGGGCATCCATCCCAACTTCCTGGCCGGTTCGACCCAGGGCGGCAGCATCGAGCAGATCATCGAGCACGTGCTCGAACTTGCGCCGGACGCGGTCGCCGTCCGCTGCCATCACCATTTCACCAGCCCGGAGATCGAGCGCGCGTTCGCCGCACGCGGCTTGCTGATCGACGGCAACACCTACCGCCATCTAGCTCGCGACCTTGCCCCGATCGTACTGCCGAGCGGATTGCTGCGGCTTCCAGTGTTCTTCGAGGACGACTGCCACTGGACGGCGCGCCGGAGTTGGCAGTTTCTCGATCACGCCGCGGACTTCTTCAGCCCCGGCATCAAGGTCCTTAACTTCCATCCATTCCTGGTCGCTCTGAACGCCCCCGGCAGCGCGTTCTATCTGCGCCACAAGCATCGGATCCGGACGCTGACGGCGGCCGACGCCAGAGAACTGCGCCATCAAGGCGACGGGGTCGCGACTTTCCTGGTCGAGATGATCGGCGCGATCAAGCAGCGCGGCCATCGGTTTGTGACCTTGACCGACATGGCGGAAAAATTTTGGACGATCGAGCCCGCGCCATCCAGAACGCGTGTATCGAGCCGTGCCGAGGCTTTGGCCCTTTAAGGAGCGCTTCTTGATCCGCGTTGCCGTCATCGGCTTCGGGTATTGGGGGCCGAACCTCGCGCGCAACCTGTTCATTCCCGACCGCTCCGAGGTCGCCGTCATCTGCGACGTCGATGCCGCGCGGACCCGGCTTGCCGGGACGCGCCACCCCAATGTCCGTCTCACCGCGAGCGCGGCCGAAGCGATCCAATCCGCCGACATCGACGCCGTCGTCATCGCGACCCCCGCGCGAAGCCATTTCGAGCTTGCGCTTGACGCGCTGCGCGCCGGCAAGCACGTGCTGGTGTCAAAGCCGATAACCGAGACTTCGGAGCAGGCCGCGCGACTGATCGAGGAGGCGGACCGACGCGGCTTGGTGCTGCTGGTCGATCACACCTTCGTCTATTCCAACGCCGTCCAGCACATGCGCGCGATCATCCGCACGGGAGAGATCGGCGAGCTCTATTACTACGATTCGATGCGGACGAACCTCGGCCGGTTCCAGCCGGACGTCAGCGTGCTGTGGGACCTGGCCCTGCACGATCTGTCGATTCTCGATTATGTGTTCGACGACGCGCGGCCGCAGGGTATCAGCGTTATCGGCGCCAACCACGTCGCCGGCTCTCCAGAGAATCTGGCCTTCATCACCCTGTTCTTGCGCAAGGGCGCGATCGCTCATATCAACGTCAACTGGCTGGCGCCGGTGAAGCTGCGACAGACGCTGATCGCGGGCAACCGCAAGATGATCGCCTATGACGAGCTTCATCCCAGTGAGAAGCTTCGCATCTACGACCGCGGCGTCCAGCTTGCCAATATGGAGGACGAGACCATCGAGCGGCAGATCGGCTATCGGCTGGGCGACATCACGGTGCCGCTGCTGCCGACCGGCGAGGCCCTGGCCAACGAGGCCAGCCATTTTCTCGACTGCATCGAAAAGCGGGCGAAGCCGATCACCGGGGGCGCCGAAGCCTTGCGATTGATCGAATTGCTGGAACACGCGACCACCTCGATGCGCCAGCAGGGCCGCCTGGTCGAACTGCCGGCGGCAAAGGCCGGTTGACACGGGCCGAGGTCGCGGGAGAGATTTCCGGCTTCGAAGATGCCGGCGCAGAATTGTCCCGCTGCATTCGGCCGGGAAAGGCGAAATCGGTGAGCAAGCTCGGTGCGATCGAAGGGGGAAAGGTGTCGGTTATGCCGGCCGTCCACGCCGCGCGGCCGATCAAACCGGATCCCGCCGACGAATTGCAGCAGTCCTCCGCGCTTCGTGTCGGCAAGACCCCCGCCGAGATCGCCGCGCTATATGGTGGGTGGGCGGCGGGCCCTGGTGCGGCCGACGCCACGATGCGGCGGGTAGTCTGGCGGGCGCTGGCCCGGAGCTTCGGCGACAGCGTCACTATCGCGCCGCAGGCGATGTTTCGCCATCTGGAGCGCGTGTCGATCGGAAGCGGGGTGTTCATTGGCGAAGCCGCCCTGGTCCAGGGCCACTTCCGCGGCGACTGCCGGATCGCCGACCGCGCTTGGATTGGCCCGCATGCCTTTCTGGATGCACGGGCTCTCGAGATCGAGGAATACGCGGCGATCGGGCCAGGCACGAAAATCCTCACCTCCAGCCACAGCGGCCTGCCGACGGACCTTCCCGTTACCGGCACGGCGCAAATCACCAAGCCAGTCTGCATCGGCGCCGGCGCCGACGTCGGCACCGGCGCCATCGTCCTGCCGGGCTGCCGCATCGGCCGCAGCGCCATCGTCGGCGCGGGCGCGGTGGTGACCAAGGATGTTCCCGACTGCGCCATCGTGGTCGGCGTTCCAGCCCGGGTGATTCGCTACCGCGGCGAGGCGCCGCTGAAGGACGTTTGATGGCCGTGCTCGCCGGCAAGCGCATTCTCGTCACCGGTGGCGCGGGTTTCATCGGCTCTCACATCGTCGATCAGCTCGCGGCCGAGGGCTGCAGCCGGATCGTCATTCTCGACAACCTGGTGCGCGGAAGCCCCGCCAACCTCGCCGCGGCGCTCGGCCGCCGCCCGAACGTATCGCTGGTGGAAGGCGACGTCCGCAACACCACCTTGATGCGCGAATTTGTTCACGACGCCGATATCGTGTTCCACCAATCGGCGCTGCGCATCACCCATTGTGTGGAGGAGCCGCAGGCTGCGTTCGACTCCATGGTGCAGGCAACGTTCAAGCTGGCGCAGCTTTGTGCCGAGGCGCGGATCGAGAAAGTGGTGTACGCTTCGTCGGCCTCGGTCTACGGCATGGCCGACGTATTTCCGACGCGCGAGGACCATCACAACGGCTCCGACTGCACGCTCTACGGCGTCGCCAAGCTGTTCGGCGAAGGCGTGTTCCGCGCCCTCGCCGTGGATCACGTGGCGCTGCGCTACTTCAACGTCTATGGACCGCGCATGGACATCCACGGCCGCTACACCGAGGTCCTGGTCCGCTGGATGGAGCGGATCGACCGGGGCCAAGCGCCGATCATCTTCGGCGACGGCCAGCAGACCATGGACTTCATCGATGTGCGTGACGTGGCGCGCGCCAATGTCATGGCGGCCAAGAGCGACCTCAAGGGCGGCGTCTTCAACGTCGCGAGCGGCGTCGAGACGAGCCTCCTTGAGCTCGCGGCGGCTCTCGCCGCCGCAATGGAGCGGCCACAGCTCGTCCCGGTCACGCAGCCTGCCCGTGGAGTGAGCGCCGTCGAACGGCGGCTCGGCGACTGCGAGAAAGCACGCCGGCTCCTCAGCTTCGCGCCGCAGATCGGCCTACACCAGGGGCTGCGCGATTTGGTGGCTTGGTGGCGCGCCCAGATCAAGCTCGAGGCGTCATGAGCGCGGAGCCGCGGATCCCGCTGACCCGCCCCGCGCTGGGCGACGCGGAGGTGGCGGCCGCTCGCCGCGTGCTGCTGTCGGGCTGGATATCTCAGGGCCCGGAGGTGCGCGCGTTCGAGCGTGAGTTCGCGGCGTTTGTCGGCGCCCCGCATGCGGTCGCCGTCAGCAGCGGCACCGCGGCCCTTGAGCTGGTGCTTCACGCGCTCGATGTCTCCGGCGGCGAAGTTGTCACCGTGAGCCACTCGTTCATTGCCACGGCCAACGCCGTGCGGCGAACTGGCGCGCTCCCGGTCTTCGTCGACATCGCGCCGGGCGGCTTCAACATCGATCCGGATCGCGTCGCCGCCGCTATCGGTCCGCGGACCCGCGCGATCCTTGCGGTTCATCAGGTCGGAATGCCCTGCGACCTCGCCGCGCTTCGCAGCATCGCCGACCGGCAGCGAATAACCCTGATCGAGGATGCGGCCTGCGCCACCGGCAGCGAGATTCGCTGGCACGACGATTGGCAGAAGATCGGCCGCCCGCACGGCTACGCGGCGTGCTTCTCGTTCCATCCGCGCAAGGTGCTCACGACCGGTGAGGGCGGCATGATCACCACCGCGGACAGCGATCTGGCCGCACGCCTGCGCCGTTTGAGAGTTCACGGAATTGACATCGATGCCGACATCCGCCATCGATCCGGCGTGATGATCGAGCGCTACGCCGAGCCGGGCTTCAATTACCGCATGACCGACATCCAGGCCGCGATCGGACGCGTCCAGCTCGCCAATCTGCCAGGCACCATCGCGCGGCGGCGCGAACTGGCGCGACGCTATGCCGAACGGCTCGCCGGCATTCCCGGCTTGCGCATTCCGGGCGAGCCGGACTGGGCGCGGTCGAACTGGCAGAGCTATTGCGTCGGTCTGCCGCCCGCCTGCGACCAGATCGCGGTGATGCAGGAGCTTGCCGCTGCGGGCATCGCCAGCCGCCGCGGTATCCTTTGCGCCCATCGCGAGGCCGCTTACCCGCCGGGAACCTGGTCCTGCACGCCCGACACAGGACGCTGCGACTGTCCAGGTGGCCCTTGCGCGATGCTTATCGAAAGCGAGCGGGCCCAGGAGCGGACCATCTTGATACCGCTGTTCGGCGCGATGACCGAAAGCGACCTCGATCAGGTCGCCGACGCTATCGCCGAGGCCTGTCGCGAACATCGACCACGCGCCCCGGCCGAGAAGGTCGCGCCATGCCCGTAGCAGCCGACGTCATCCTGGAAGCGGGCGTGCACCTGCACCACCGCGATCTGGTCAACCTCTACGGCTGCCATATCGGCCGCGACACCACGATCGGCCCATTCGTGGAGATCCAGCGCGGGGTCGAGGTCGGCGCACGCTGCAAGATCTCATCGCACAGCTTCCTCTGCGAAGGCGTGACGATCGAGGACGAGGTGTTCGTCGGCCATGGCGTGATATTCGTCAACGACCGGCACCCCAAGGCGGTCGTCGACGGCCGGCTCGCATCCAAGGACGACTGGGTGGTGGTGCCGACGCGGATCGGGCGTGGTGCCAGCATCGGCTCCGGCGTCATCATAATGTGCGGCGTTACCGTCGGCGCGAAAGCGCTGATCGGTGCCGGCGCCGTCGTCACCCGCGACGTTGCCGCTGGCGTGACCGTCGCCGGCGTGCCGGCGCGATTGCGGCACGCCGTCACCGCGCCATGACGGCGGCAGCGCCCCGGCGGAGTGATCGCGATTTCATTGACCGCCGCCGGGCGTTTCATCGCCGCCTGTTTGAATGGTGTCTCGACCGCGCCGAGTCCCGCTTGCAGGCCGACGATGACGAGGCCGCGGCGCGATGGCTGCTGGTCGCCGCGCGCTCAGCCGTCACCCTGGGTTGCGGGGAGCTGACCTCGCCACGGCTCGAGCGGACCGCGCTGGCCCTCGCCACACGGCTTCCGCCTACTGCGGCCGAGCCGTCGCCGCCGGCCGCCAGCCAGCGCTGGCTCCACATCTTGTCGATGGTCCATCCGGTCGGCGGCCACACCACCATGCTGCGCCGCTGGCTCGAGCTGGATGATAGCGGCGACGAGCATCATCTGGCACTGACCTTCATGGACCAACTCGCGATCCCCGAGCTGACCGCGGCCGTCGCGCGCAGCGGCGGGACGGTGACCCTGCTGGGGCACGAATTGTGGTTGCTGGAAAAAGCCCGCCGCCTTCGCGATCTGGCTTGGCAACACGCCGACCGCGTGGTGATCCACAGCCACATGTGGGACGTCGTGCCGAGTGTTGCGTTCGGCGTCGCCGGCGGGCCGCCGGTGCTGTTCCTCAACCACGCCGATCACACCTTCTGGGTCGGCGCGGCGATCGCCGACCTGCTGATCAACCTCCGCCAGTCCGGAGCCGACCTCGCGCAGAACCATCGCGGCATCAACCGGAATTTCCTGTTCCGGATTCCACTTGCCGCGCCGGTCGATCCGGAGTCGGGCCACCAGGCCCGTGCCGAGATTCGCGGAAGGCTCGGCATTCCGTTATCGTCCATCGTGTTCCTGACCATAGGCTCGGCGTTCAAGTACAACGCCGTCGGCGATCTCGATTTTCCCGCCATGGCACAGAAGCTGCTGGCGGAGTTGCCGGACGCCCGCATAATCGCAGTTGGTCCTCGCGCCGATGACGAGGGCTGGAGAGACGCGGTCCGCGCCTTTGCGCCGCGGCTGATGGTGCTCGGCGAGCAGCCCCTCGCCACCCGCTATCACCCGGCTGCGGACATCTACCTCGAGGGCTTCCCGTTCGATTCCCACACAGCGCTGCTCGAAGCCGCGGTCTCCGGCCTGCCGGTGGTACGGATCCCGGCGAGCGCAGTGCTGCCGTTTTCGGGGCATCATTATCCGCTGTCGACCGTGGAGCAACCGTGCGACGTCGCCGATTACCTATCGCAGGCGATCGCGCTGGCGCGCTCGGCAGAGCTGCGCCGATCGAGGGCGGTCGCCTTGCACGACGTCGTCGTTGCCCTTCAATGCGGACCGCGCTGGCGAGCCAGGCTCACTGAGCTGCGGAATCAAGTCGGCACTGGCCACGCCGTCCAAGAGGTGCACTCCATGGACAGCGGCCGCGCGTTCGACCGGTTCTGGACCCGGTTCCAGATGCGGGCGCATCCGGTCGATCCCCTGCAATACGCGCTGCGGGTCGCGCTCGATTGGCAGCTTGACCCGCGGCCCACGCTGAAGGCGATCCGGGCCGCCTACCGCGCAGAGCTCGGGCCGCAGGGTGTGACTGTTCGGCTTCAGAACATGCTGTTCGATGCCCTGCTTAAGGTCATGCTCGGACCGCTCCGACCACTGGTGCAATTTTGCAAAGCGCGATGCTCGGCTGCGGTGCTACGCTCGATCGGGCAATGGCTATCGCCGGCGAGCGATTGATGCGGCAGCAAGGGCTTAAAGCACGTCCGCGACGGCGTCGCCTGCCGCCTGACCTGGGTGAGCGGCAGGCCTCCGCCGTTGCTCCGAACGTACCTTGACCGCAGCTTTGCCGCCCCCGCTCCCAACCGTCGATGGATTGCCGACTTCACCTATGTCTGGACGGTGGAGGGTTGGCCCAATGTGGCGGCCGCCTTCGATCTGTTCTCGCGGCGTGCCGTCGGCTGGTCGATGAGCGCAGCCATGACGGCTCAGCTCGTCACCGATGCGCTGGTGATGGGGATCTGGCGGCGGGGCAAGCCCGAAGCGCTGTTGCATCATTCCGATCGTGGCAGCCAATATACCAGCGAGCAGTTCCAGCGGCTGATGGCAGACAACGGCGTCGTCTGCTCGATGAGCCGCTCAGGCAACGTCTGGGACAATGCAGCGATGGAGAGCTTCTTTACGTCGCTCAAAACCGAACGCATCGACGCGCAGGACTTACAGAACCAGGGATGAGGCCAAGGCCGAAGTGGTCGACTACATCGAACGCTTCTACAATCCGAAACGCCGGCACTCGACGATTGGATATCTAAGCCCTATGGAGTTCGAGCGGCAGGCAGGATTAGCTTAGGCGGGTGTCAACCGAACCGGGTGCAGGCCAACCCGTTAGATCGCCGTCAATTGGCCTTTTGAGTTGGTCCAGTTTTCAGTGATGTGGTACGACACGGACCCTCAAAGTACGACGCCGTCGTGCCACAGGCGTAAAAATGGGTCAAAATAGGCCGAAACGGTACGACATGAGACAAAACGAAGATTGATCAAGTGGCTGGAAAAACAAAAATAACGCCGCAGAGTTGGTCCCATCGATTTTGCATCGCCCCGATGATGGAATGGACCGACCGGCATTGCCGGTTCTTCCATCGGCTGCTCACGCGGCGCGCGCTGATCTACACCGAAATGCTCACCAGCATGGCGGTGCTGCGCGGCGACCGCGCGCGGCTGCTTGCGTTCGACGCGGCCGAACACCCCGTCGCGCTGCAGCTTGGTGGCAGCGAGCCGGCCGCGCTCGCCGCGGCCTCGCGCATCGGCGAAGATTTCGGTTACGACGAGATCAATCTCAATGTCGGCTGTCCGTCCGACCGCGTGCAGGAGGGCCGCTTTGGCGCCTGCCTGATGGTCGAGCCGGCGCTGGTCGCCGACTGCGTTGCCGCCATGCAGGCGGCGGTGAAAATTCCGGTGACGGTGAAATGCCGGCTCGGCGTCGACGACCAGGATCCCGGTGAGGCGCTGTTTTCATTTGCCGCGGCGGTCAAGGCGGCGGGCGCCGACGCGCTCATCGTGCATGCGCGCAAGGCCTGGCTCAAAGGTCTGTCGCCGCGCGAGAACCGCGACGTGCCGCCGCTCGATTACGCCATCGTGCACCGGCTTAAAGCGGCGTATCCGGATTTCGAAATTGTGCTCAATGGCGGCATCGCCAGCCTCGTGCAGGCGCAGGAACAGCTGGCGCATGTCGACGGCGTGATGATGGGCCGCGCCGCCTATCAGGAGCCTTGGCGTCTCTTGGCGGTCGATCCGTTGCTGTTCGGCGAGGCCGCGCCGTTCGCCACGCCGAAAGAAGCCGCCCTTGGCGCTCATCCCCTATATCGAGCGCGAACTCGCCACGGGCGTGCGGCTTTCCGCCATCACCCGCCATGTGCTCGGCCTGTTCCGCAGCGTTCCCGGCGCGCGCGCCTTCCGCCGGCATCTGGCGACCGAAGCGGTCAAACCCGGAGCGGGCGCTTCCGTCATGGCTGATGCGCTGGCGCGGGTGCTGGACACGGGGCACGATTTGTCGAACATCGCGGCCTAGTCCGCGCGCCAAACGCCAAATCCCGCCCGCGCGCCATCCGGGGAATCATGCTGCTGGGATATCCGACCGGCGAGATCGTTTTGCTCGCTTTGTGGATCGCCGGCGCCGGCATTCTGGTCGGCGTCCTCGCCGGCCTGTTCGGCATCGGCGGCGGCGCCATCATCGTGCCGGTGCTGTACGAAGTGTTCCGCGCGCTCGATGTGCCTGAAGACGTGCGCGTGCAGCTATGCATCGGCACCTCGCTCGCCATCATTATTCCGACAACGGTCCGTTCCTATATCGAGCACAAGAAGAAAGGCGCGGTAATTCCGCACGTGGTGCGTCTGTGGACGTTGCCGGCGATCGCCGGCGTGGTGATCGGATCGATGGTCGCTTCGTTTGCGCCGCCCGCGGTCTTCAAGGTTACCTTTGTCGCCTTTATCAGCTTCGTCTGTATCAAAATGCTGTTCGGTAACGAACGCTGGATACTCGGCAGCGAATTGCCGGGTCGTATGCTGTTGGCGTTCTTCGGCTTCATCACCGGGTTGATTTCGTCACTGGTAGGCGTGAGCGGCGGTTCGGTGTCGAACGCAGTCCTCACGCTTTACGGCCAGCCGATGCAGCGGGCGGTGGCGACGTCGGCCGGTATTGGCGTGCCGATCACCATCGCCGGCACCGTCGGCTACATGTTGGCCGGCTGGTCGCACATGGCGCAATTGCCGCCGCTATCGATCGGCTTCGTGTCGGTGATTGGATTCGTATTGATGGCGCCGGTGGCGAGCTATTCAGCGAGCTACGGCGTGCGGCTGGCGCACTGGCTGCCGCGGCGCAAGCTGGAGATCGCGTTCGGGATATTCCTGATTCTGGTGGGGCTGCGATTTATCATCAGCCTGATTTAGCCGTCACGGATTGCCGCGCATGCTCAGCCGGTCGCCGCGCACTTCCCAGCTTTCCAGCCGGTTGAGAAAGGTCATGCCGAGCAGGTTGTTCTTGAGCTGGCCGCGCTGCACGACCAGCGCCGGCACCGAGCGCTCGATCAGCCCGCCGACGGCGAGGCGGTCGAGCGTCACCGGCGCGGCGCGGGTGCGCCCGTTGGCGGTGTCCACGTTGACCGTATAGTCGAGCACCTCGAGCGGCAGGCCGGCGGCTTTGGCGGCTTCTTGCGTGAGCACCACGGAGCTCGCGCCGGTATCGAGCACCATCGGCACTTTGGCGCCGTTGATATGGGCGCCGACGGCGAAATCGCCGCCGTGGCCGCGCACCACTTCGACGCGGCGGCCATGGCTCGCGACGTGGCCCGGCACCAGTTCCGCGATCACGCGGTCGCCGACGTCACGCAAGTCGAAGCGATAGCTGTAGCCGACGACCAGCAGCAGGCCGACCACCGCCCAAAACAGCAATGCCTCGAGCGCCTGCGACAGCCGTTCGCGGAATAACGTCAGTACCAGGCCGCCGGCGAAAATCACCACCATCAGCTTAAGCGCGAGCGAGCCAATGTCGTGGCTGAGCAGATTGGCGATGGCGTCCTGATCGTGCGTGGCGATCAGCGCCGTCAGCGACAGCGCCACGCCGATCACGAAGGTCCAGGTCAGGCGTCGGCTCAAGGGCGTCATCCTGTCGCGTCGGCGGGCGCCGTGCCGCGGCTGGCGGCGAGCCGCCAGGGCAGTTCGCCCATCACGCGGGCGCGCTCGGCCGGGCTCATCTCGGTCCAGCGCGCGATCTCCTCGATCGTGCGGCCGCAGCCCAGGCACTGGCCGGCCCGCGCATCGAGGGTGCAGATTTTGACGCAAGGGGTGTCGATCATTGGCGGTCTCGAAGTCGATTCGGCAGCGAACATAAACATGGCGGGCGCAAAGGCAATCGTAGCCATTGTCGCAAGACGCATCACGTCCCCGCGCGGAACAAGGGGCGGCGGCTGAGCCGGCGCTTTTCCTCAGGGCTCAGGATCGGCTCGCCCGGCGCCGGTGCGAGCGGCGGCGCGTGGTCCATCATCGACGGCATCGGCGCCATCGCCGCCACCACCCGTTCGGGCGGGAACGTCACCACCACCTCGGTACCGATGCGCAGCTTGGATTTGAGCACGAACGAGCCGCCATGCAGGTCGACCAGGCTCTTGGCGATGGGCAGGCCGAGGCCGGCGCCCTGTTCGGCCGATTTGATCGAATTGGAGCCCTGGCCGAACGACGCCAGCACGATCGGAATTTCCTCTTCCGGGATGCCCGGCCCGGTGTCCTTGACGCTCATGTATTGGCCGCCCGAGGCGGTCCAACCGACTTTCAGCCAGATCTCGCCGCCCTGCGGGGTGAACTTGATCGCGTTGGACAATAGATTGAGGCAGATCTGGCGCACCGCGCGCTCGTCCGCCCACAGCCGCGGCAGGTCGGTCTCGAACATTTCATGGATGATGATGCCGCGGTTGGTCGCGCGCAGCTTGAGCAAGTGGTGGCAATCCTCGACGATGGCGGCGAGCGAAATCAATTCCTCGTTGAGCTCGTAGCGACCGGCTTCGATGCGCGACAGGTCGAGAATTTCATTGATCAGGCCGAGCAGGTGCACGCCGGAATTATGGATGTCGGCGGAATATTCCTTGTAGGCCGGCACCGCGTGTTCGCCGAACACTTCGCTCTTCATCACCTCCGAGAAACCGAGGATCGCGTTGAGCGGGGTGCGCAATTCGTGGCTCATCTGCGCGAGGAAGCGCGACTTGGAAATGTTGGCGGCTTCCGCGCGCCGGCGCGCCTCGTCGGATACCGATTTCGCCTGCTCGAGTTCGCCGATCAGCAAGTCTTTTTCCGCGCGCGCTTCCAGCGTCGCCAGCGTGGTCGAATAGAGCCGGTAGGCGAGCACGGCGAAATAGCCCTGCGCGGTGATCGCCATGATGGCCAGGATGTAGTCGCGCAGCGTGCCGTGCAGCATGAAGTCGAGCGCGATCGCGGCGGTGACCGGGAAGGTGGCGGCAAACACCGCCATCGGCAGGCTCGAGGCCAGCATGCTGGATACCGCCACCACCAGCAGCATCACGAACAGCATGAAGGTGCCCGAGCTTTCGTCGACGCCAACCGGATGGATCAGGATGAACATCCAGGCCAGGCCGTAAAAAAGGTCGAGGACGACGAACCGCAGCCGCCAGGAGCTCGCCTTGACCTCGGCCATCGGCAGTTCGAGGAACTGCCGGCATTTGGTGACCATGACGGCGTGGATGACCAGCACCGAGGCGGTCCAGATGCCGGCGGTCACCGCGCCGGTCCACAGGCTCGACAGGAAGCCGATGGTGGCGACCAGCAGCAGGATCACCAGCGAGGCGGAGAGCCGGTTCTGCGCGTATTGGCGCAGCAATTCGTAGTCGAAGGCGGGGCGGGTGCCGCTCGAGGAGGTCAGCCGATCGCGCGCCTCGCGCACGTATTGCGCGGCAAGGCGGCGCTTGACCGGCGAGGTTTCCGGCGGCAGCGCAGACAGATCGGGTTGTTCACCTGGAATGGGCATAAAACGACGCTTGTACGCGGGAAAGCTCGCGCCAACCTCGCCCAAAATCCTTAAGACCAAGCTTAAGAGTGCGCTAAAGACGCTGGTTAAGACTTCGTTACCGGCAGGTTTGACAGGGCTTTTCGGCCATGTTCGGCTGCCGGACGAGGGAAAAAACGGACCGGAGTTAATCAAATGAAGCTCTACGACAGCAAATCGGCGCCCAACCCGCGGCGGGCCCGTATTTTCCTCAGCCGAGAAGGGCATTACGCTGCCGACCGAGCAGGTCGACATCCCGACCATGCAGCACAAGACGGCGGAATATACCGCCATCAATCCCTTGCAGCGGATGCCGGCGCTGGTGCTCGACGACGGCACCATCATCACCGAGTCGATCGCCATCTGCCGCTATTTCGAGGCGGTCCAGCCGGAGCCGGCGCTGTTCGGCACCGGCGCCTAAGGAGATCGCGCTGGTGGAAATGTGGAACCGGCGCTGCGAGATCAATTTCTTCTCCAACGTGGCGGCGGTGTTCCGCCATCTGCATCCGGCGATGAAGGACTTGGAGGTGCCGCAGGTGCCGGCCTATGCCGAGGCGATGCGGCCGCGCGCGATCTGGTTTCTCGAACTGCTCGACAAGGAATTGGCCAGTCGCGAATTCATCGCCGGCGAGCGCTATTCGGTCGCCGACATCACAACGCTGGTCGCGGTCGATTTCATGAAGCCGGCGCGGCTTGCTATGCCGGAGAACCTCGCCAACGTGAAGCGCTGGCACGCGGCGGTGTCGGCGCGGCCGAGTCGAAGGCGTAAAGACATAATGAAACTCACGATCGTCGGCTCGGGCGACGCCTTCGGCTCGGGCGGTAGGCTCAACACCTGTTTCTTTCTGCAAACCACCAAGGCGGCGCTGCTGGTCGATTGCGGCGCCTCGGCTCTGCCGGCGTTGAAAGGGCAGGGCATCGAACCCAACCGCATCGACGCGATTATCCTGTCGCACCTGCACGGCGATCATTTCGGCGGGCTGCCGTTCCTGCTGCTCGACGCCCAATTCCTGTCGCGCCGCGAGAAGCCGCTCACGATTGCCGGGCCGCCCGGCACGCGCGCGCGCCTTGATGCTGCGCTGGAAGTATTTTTTCCGAAATCCACCGGCTCGAAATGGAAGTATGAATGGCACGTGGAGGAAATCGCCGTCGGCGTTCCATCCGATGTGCTCGGCCATTCGCTGTTGACGGCGGAAGTGGTCCACCAGTCCGGCGCGCCCTCGACCGCGCTGCGGCTGTCGGACGGCAAGAAAACCTTCGCCTATTCCGGCGACACCGAATGGACCGAGCGCATTGCTCGCCGATCGCGCGCGATGCCGATCTGTTCATCTGCGAATGCTACGCCTATGCCGGCAAACTCACCGGCCACATGAGCTGGGAAATCCTCAAAGCCCGCATCGCCGATCTCGGCGCGCGCCGCCTCATGGTGACGCACATGAACCCGACCATGCTGGCGCGGCTCGACGAAATCCGCGCCGCCGGCGTGCTGGTCGCCGAGGACGGGCTGCAAATTGCGTTCTAGCGCGTAGTCCGGATGGAGCGAAGCGAAGTCCGAATTACGAATTCGGCCGTGGCTATGCGCTAAAGACCCCGGGAAATCTCACAATCGCTCCCGGGTTACGCTTTGCTCCATCCGGGCTACGAGCTTTCGTCGCCATCACATCGCGCGTGCCCGATACTCCGCATCCTCGACGCTGACGACGTCCTTGCCGATCGGCCAGAGCGCGAGGCCGGCGAGCTTGAGGTGCGCCCAGGCGAATGGCAGGCCGATGATGGTGATCGCCAGCAGGATCGCCGTCAGCAGATGGCCGAGCGCGAGCCACCAGCCGGCCAGCACCAGCCAGATCAGATTGCCGAAGAAGCCGAGCGGGCCCGTGCCGATGCCGGTCGGGCGGTCGACGACAGTCTGGCCAAACGGCAGCAGCGTGTAGAACGCGATGGTCAGCGCCGCGCGCGCCCAAGGTATGCCGATGATGGTGATCATCATGATCAAGGCCGCGATCAGCCAGCCGGCCGCCATGTAGAAGCCGCCGCACAGGACCCACAGCACGTTCAGTAACAGGCTCATCAGCGGCATAGGAAAGCCCTCTCACTCGGCGCCCGCCGGGGGGCGCGGCATCAGGGCATGTAGGAAGCCTAGCGGCCGACGGCAACTCGCCGGTGCCTTTGCCGACGATGGAATGCAAGTCGCTTTTTAACGGTCGAGCAGCGCGATCAAGCTCGACGTATCCCAGCGCGTTGCCGCCCATCGCCTGCACCTGCGCGTAAAATTGATCGACCAGCGCGGCGACCGGCAGGCGCGCGCCGTTGCGGCGCGCCTCGCCGAGGCAGATCGACAGGTCCTTGCGCATCCACTCCACCGCGAAGCCGAAGTCGAACTTGCCAGCCGTCATGGTCTTGTAGCGGTTTTCCATCTGCCAGGACTGCGCGGCGCCCTTGGAGATGGTGGCGATCACCTTCTCGATGTCGAGGCCGGCTTTCTTGCCGAAGTGCAGCGCCTCCGACAGGCCCTGCACCAGTCCGGCGATGCAAATCTGGTTGACCATCTTGGTGAGCTGGCCGGCGCCGGCATCGCCGATCAGGTTGCAGGCGCGCGCATAGGCGTCGATCACCGGCTTGGCGCGCGCGAAGGGCGCTTCGTCGCCGCCGCACATCACGGTGAGCACGCCGTTCTCGGCGCCGGCCTGGCCGCCCGACACCGGCCCATCGATGCAGTCGAAGCCGGCCTTTCTTGCCGGCCGCGTAAAGCTCGCGCGCGATCTCGGCCGACGCCGTGGTGTGGTCGACGAAAATCTTGCCTTTGCCCATGCCGGCGAAGGCGCCGTTGGCGCCTAGCGTGACCTCGCGCAGGTCGTTGTCGTTGCCGACGCAAGCCATGACGAAATCCTGGCCTTCGGCCGCGGCCTTCGGGGTGGGGGCGGACTTGCCGCCATATTGCGCGACCCATTTCTCGGCCTTGGCGGCGGTGCGGTTATAGACCGTCACCTCGTGCCCGCCTTTGTTCTTGAGGTGCCCGGCCATGGGGTAACCCATGACGCCCAATCCCAGAAAAGCCACCTTCGCCATCGTATTCCTCCCTCGCGAAACGTATTCGATATTGGCCGGCCTGCGCCGCCGCCTGCCCCCAATAGGTCATTTCAGGGGCCGGTGCGTCAACCTTTCTTGAGCGGCCCCCTGCATTGACGGTGCGACCCTTGCGATTAAGGTGGCGGCGCAAAGGGGCAGGCGGCCGGATAAGGAACTGCGGTTATGGCGGTGAGCAAGGAACAGATTTTAGCGGCGCTGGCGAAAGTGCCCGCGCCCGGCGGCAAGGCGCTCACCGGAGAGCAAGGTGCTGTCCGACGTCGTCGTCACCGACGGTAAGGTGTTCTTTTCCATCACCGTCGACGCCGCGGCGGTGAAGGCCTGGGAGCCGGTGCGCAAGATGGCGGAAGAGGCCGTGCGCGCCGTTCCCGGTGTGCAGTCCGCGCTGGTCGCGCTTCACCGCCGAACGCGCGGCGGGCGCTGCCGCGCGCGCGCCCAACCCGGCCCACGTCGCCCAGCAGCCGCAGCGCGCCGCGCATCCGGCCGACAAGGTGCAGCCCGGCATTCCCGGCGTCGACGCCGTAATCGCGGTCGCCTCCGGCAAAGGCGGCGTCGGCAAATCCACCACCGCGGTCAATCTGGCGCTCGGCCTGCGCGACCTTGGGCTTAAAGTGGGCATGCTCGATGCGGATATTTACGGACCCTCGCTGCCCAAATTGCTCGCCATCAAGGAGAAGCCGCAGACGATCGGCGGCACGCGGCTCAAGCCGATCGACCGTTACGGTCTCGCGGTGATGTCGATCGGCTTCCTGATCGACGAAGAGACGCCGATGATCTGGCGCGGGCCGATGGTGATGTCGGCGATCACGCAGATGCTGCGCGAAGTCGAGTGGGGCAAGCTCGACGTCATGGTGGTCGACATGCCGCCCGGCACCGGCGATGCGCAGCTCACCATGGCGCAGCAGGTGCCGCTCAAAGGCGCGGTGATCGTCTCGACGCCGCAGGATCTGGCGCTGATCGATGCGCGGCGCGGCGTCGCCATGTTCAAGCGCGTCAACGTGCCGGTGCTCGGCATCGTCGAGAACATGAGCTACTTCCTGTGCCCGAGCTGCGGCACGCGTTCGGATATTTTCGGCCATGGCGGCGCGCGCAAGGAAGCCGAACGGCAGGGCGTGCCGTTCCTCGGCGAAGTGCCGCTGCACATGACCATCCGCGAGAAATCGGATTCCGGCATGCCGGTCGTCGCCACCGAACCGGACGGCCCGCATGCCAAGATCTACCGCGACATCGCCGCCAAGGTGCTGGAACAGATCAAAGGCGGCGCCGCCGCCGGCCGCACGGCTCCCAAGATCGTCATCGAGGCTTGATGCGAAGAATCGCGACTTCGCTCGGTCTTGCCGCGCTCATTGCCTTTGTCGGCTTGGCGACGCTCGGTCCCGATCGCGCGCCGGCACAGGCGCCGGCGAAACCGTCGGACGTGGCAACCGTCAAAATTCCCGCAATTTTGCCGCCCGACGTCGCCTTCGGCCGCTTCATCGCGCTCATCCGCGGGCACCTGTTGACCGGCGACGAACTGGTCAAGCAACGCGACTGGGAAGAGGCACATGCGCACTTCCTGTTTCCGCTCGAGGAAATCTACGGCGTCATCCGCGAGGACCTGCGCGGCTATAAGACGCCACCGTTCGACGACGCGCTCAGGGCGCTGGCGCGCACGGTGCGCTCGCACAGCGTCAAGCGCTACCCGAACGCGCTTGAAAGAGTCGAGCGCGCGCTCGCTGCCGCCGATGCAAATCTCAAGTCTCGGCAGCCGGACTGGCCGCGCTTCGAACTGGCCGTCGCGGTCGAGGTGGTGAAGACCGCGGCGGAAGAATACGAAGACGCGATCGCCAACGACCGCATCGTTCACGCGGTCGGCTACCGCACCGCGCGCGGCTTCGTCCTGCAGGCGGACCGCATGATCGGCGGCGTGGCGAGCGATCTCGCAGCGAGAAACGCCGACGCGCTACGCGCGCTGCGCGACGGAATGTCCCAACTCAAGCAAGCCTTCGCAACGGTCGACGCACCCAAGCGAGCACCGATCGACGCGGTTGTCTTGCAGGCCCTTGTTTCACGCATCGAGATGGCGGCCGGTAAGCTGAAATAACGATACCCGTGCGCGCGTCCGGGAAGCACCTTGCACCCCGGTCGGTGCGCTCGGCTAAGGCTAGTCGGCCCGATGGCATATCGGGATGCCGAAAAACGCCGTTTGAACCCCACTTCCAACTTTGGTTCAATGGGTGCACACTGGATTCCGTGGATGCGTTTGTTCATGTTTTCGGGTAATCCCCTAAGATTGACCTTAGGGGCGGCGGGTACCGCCTTTAGAAACAGAGGGAGGAGATCAGAATGAAGCGTCGTCAATTTCTGAAGACTGCCGGCGTCGGCCTTGCCACGGCGGCGGTTGCTTCACCGGCCATCGCGCAGTCGATGCCGGAGCTTAAGTGGCGCATGACGGCCAGTTGGCCGAAGGCGCTCGATACGCTGTACGGCGGTGCCGTGATTTTGGCTAAAGCCGTCGCCGAAGCCACCGACAACAAGTTCCAGATTCAGACCTTCGCCGGCGGCGAAATCGTTCCCGCCTTGCAGGCGCTCGACGCCACCTCCAACGGCACCGTCGAGATGGGCCATACGGCGCCTTACTATTATTTCGGCAAAGACCCGACCTTCGCCTTCGGCGCGTCGGTCGCGTTTGGCCCGAACCAGCGGCTGAACCAAGGCTGGTACTATCAAGGCGGCGGTCGTGAAGCGCTCGATGAGTTCTACAAGAAGTATAACGTTGTCGGTCTGCTCGCCGGCAATACCGGCTGTCAGATGGGCGGCTGGTTCCGCAAGCCGATCGAATCGGTGAACGACCTCAAGGGCCTCAAGTTCCGTATCGGAGGATTCCCCGGACGCGTTATCGCCAAGCTCGGCGGCGTGCCGACGTCGATTGCCGGCGGCGACATCTATCCGTCGCTGGAGAAGGGCACTATCGACGCGGCCGAATGGGTCGGTCCCTATGACGACGAGAAACTTGGCTTCTACAAGGTCGCCAAGCACTATTACTACCCGGGTTGGTGGGAAGGCGGCACGATGCTCGCCTGCTTCGTCAATCTCGACAAATGGAATGCGCTGCCGAAGCAATATAAGGCAGTGCTGGAGCACGCGTCCGCCTATGCCAACAGCTGGATGATATCGAAGTATGACCAGCTCAATCCGCCGGCGCTGCGCCGTCTGCTTGCCGGTGGCACGCAGCTGCATGCGTTCTCGCCCGCGATCATGGAAGCCTGTTTCAAGGCGGCGCATGAGTTGCATGACGAAATCTCGAAGACCAATGCCAGCTTCAAGAAGGTCTATGACTCGATGAACGCCTTCATGAAGCCTGGTTTTTCGTGGTTCCAGGTCGCAGAGCTCAACTACGACTCCTTCATGGTCCGGCACAACAACGCCTGATTTTTGGCGACAAACGAAAACCCCGGAGCCGCGGCTCCGGGGTTATTTTTTTGCGTGCAATTCACCGCGGTCGTTATTTCGGCGGCGGACCGAAATTGAGCAATGGCGGCGGCAAGTCGATCTGCGGCACCTCGATCTTCACCTTGTTCGGGTCGATGCCGGTTCCCACGCCCTTGTAATGCATGACCATGGCCGGAAAGAAGATCACCAGCAGCACCATGATGACCTGGATGACCACGAAGGGCATGGCGCCCCAGTAGATCTGTCCGGTGGTGATCGGTTCCATGCGCTGGCCGGTGACGCGGTCGTTATACGGTTCGCGCGGCGCCACCGAGCGCAAATAGAACAGGGCGAATCCGAACGGCGGGTGCATGAACGAGGTCTGCATATTGACGCCGAGGATGACGCCGAACCAGATCAAGTCGATGCCGAGGTGCTCGGCGGCGGGGCCGAGCAGCGGGATGACGATGAAAGCGAGCTCGAAGAAGTCGAGGAAGAAGGCGAGCACGAAGACGAAAAGATTGACGAATATCAGGAAACCGGCCTGCCCGCCGGGCAGCGACACCAGCATGTTCTCGACCCACAGGTGTCCGTTCACGCCGTAGAAGGTGAGCGAGAACACGCGCGCCCCGATCAGGATGAAGAGCACGAAGGCAGACAATTTGGCGGTCGCTTCGACGGCTTGGCGCACCAGGTCCCAGGTCAGCCGCCGCTTGATGGCGCCCAGGATCAGCGCGCCGCTGGCGCCCATGGCGCCGCCTTCCGTCGGGGTGGCGACGCCGATGAAGATGGTGCCGAGCACCAGGAAGATCAGGAACAGCGGCGGCACCATCACGAAGGTGGTCTGCTGCGCCAAATCCGACAGGAAGCGGAAGCGGGTCAGCTTGAAAACAACCCAGTTCACCACCGCCACGCTGAAAGCGAACAAGATTCCGAAGAACAGGCTGAGCACCACGTAATCGGCGCCGTGCGAATCCGAATTGCGCATGATGAACCATGCGAAAACGGTGCTGGCGAGCGTCAGGATTCCGAGCGAGGTCAGGCCGCGGCTGCCGTCGGGTTGGCGAAAGCCGACCGCTTCCAGCGGCAGGCCCGGGGTCGCCTTCGGGAACAGAATCGTCACCAGAAACACGTAGGTGGCGTAAAGGCCGGACAGCACGATGCCGGGGATAAACGCGCCCTCGTACATGTCGCCGACCGATTTTCCGAGTTGGTCGGCCATCACGATCAGCACCAGCGACGGCGGAATGATCTGCGCCAGCGTGCCCGAGGCGGCGATGACGCCGGTGGCGACGCGGCGGTCGTAGCCGTAGCGCAGCATGATCGGCAGCGAGATCAGTCCCATGGAAATGACCGAGGCGGCCACCACGCCGGTTGTCGCCGCTAACAGCGCGCCGACGAACACCACCGCATAGGCGAGGCCGCCGCGAACGGTGCCGAACAATTGTCCGATGGTGTCGAGCAGGTCCTCCGCCATGCCGGATCGCTCGAGCACCAATCCCATGAAGGTGAAGAACGGAATCGCCAGCAGCGTCTCGTTGGCCATGACGCCGTAGATGCGGTCGGGCAGCGCCTGCAGGAAGTCGGGCACGAACAGGCCGAGCTCGATGCCGATCAGCGCGAAGATCAGGCCGACCGCGCCAAGCGAAAAAGCGGCTGGGTAACCGAGCAACAGAAAGAACACCAGCGCCAGGAACATGATCGGCGCCATGTTGTCGATGAAGAAGGCTTCCATTCTGGACTCCGGTGACCGCGGCCTGCGCTCAGTGTTTTTCTATGGCTTCGACGATGTGCTCGATCTCGGCTTCGATGCCGTGATGCTGCGTCACGTGCGAATCCGGGATCAGGTCGCGCATCACCGAAAGGCGCTTGACCAGTTCGGAAAGTCCCTGAACGAACAGCATGGCGAAGGCGATCATGATCAGCGATTTGGCCGGCCATTGCGGCAGCCCGCCGGCATTCGACGACTGCTCGTTGATTTCCACCGAGCCGAGGAAAAAAGGAACGCCGGTGATGATCATGATGACGGTCAATGGCAGCAAGAAAAATGCATGGCCGACCGCGTCGATGATATTGCGCACGCGGGTCGGCAGCAGGTTGTTCACGATGTCAATGCGGATGTGCTCATTATCGAGCAGAGTCCAGGGCGAGCAGAGCAGGAACACGATGCTGAACAACAGCCATTGCAGCTCGAGGAAGGAGTTCGACGAGGTGTCGAAGACCTTGCGCACGGTCGCGTTGGCCGCCGACACCACGACCGCGGCGAGGATCAGCCACGCCAGGTGCTTGCCGATCCAGGTATTGATGGCATCGATCACGCGCGCCGCCGGCAGCAACGTTTTCAGCAATGCGTCGAGAGCGCCCACTTGTATCTCCCCTCATGCCGGCCAATCCGGAGGCACCGGTCGGCATTTTTATTTTTGCTTTATGTCCCCACGGCTTGGCCACGAGACCAAGCCCGCTACCTTAATCCGATGCCGGCATAAGGCGTCAATGGTCAAATTGGCCAAAGTTCGTAGGGGTGCGGGGCCGCCGAATAGCGGCGCGGGCGCTTTGCCGGGCAAAGCGGACCGCTGTGGCGCGGCGGGCGCCGAAACCCATGGTTAAGGAACTCTAAACCCACGGTTAACCAGCGCGGCCTACAACGATACCGGTTTGCCCTCTGGGGTGGCGGCCGCGCCCGACGCTTTGCTGAAATCGGGTGCGGTACGCAGGGATGGAGCATGCGGCAATTTACAATCGCCGAACGGCTTGCTGCGGCCGTGCTGCTGCCGCTGGCCGCCATGCTGCCGGTGCCCTTCTTGGCCGCGGCGCTGACGCCCTATCTCGGTGCGGCCAATGAAACTTATGCCGAGATCTTCATCGGGCTGGTGATTGCAGGCGTCGCGGGCGCCGTGGTTCTGGTGATCGCGCGCGGGATCGTGCGGCCGCTCGCCCAGGTGGCCGATACGCTCGACGCTATCGCCTATGCCGAGCTTGATTCCACCACGCCGTTGCAGCCGACGCGCGGCGAAATCGCCCGCCTGCTGACCGCCACCGACCGGCTTGCCGACGTGATCGGCGAGCGCCAGCGCCGCGAGCTCGTGCACAACGATCTCGACCGCACCTGGCAGGCCGCGCGTCGCGCCAATTTGTCCAACCTGGCGCACCAGATCGAATCGGCGACCGAGGTCGGCATCCAGCCGATCATTGACGGCGCCGCGTCGCTTCATCTCAAGGCCGGCGGCATGGTGGCGGCGCTGGAAACCGTGCGGGCGGCGTTCGACGAGACCGTGCGCGCCGCCGAGGGCTCGCACGCCATGAATCAAGCCGCCGGCCAATTATCCGACCACGTGATCCGGGCGATTGCCGAGATATCGGAGCATGTGCGCCGCGGCAGCGAACTGGGGCGCGAGGCGGTGGCCCGCGCCAATACCTCGCGCGCGACCATCGACGCGCTGACCAAAGCCGCCAACCAGATCGGCGACATCGTCACCGTGATCAACGATGTCGCCTCGCGCACCAATTTGCTGGCGCTCAACGCCACCATCGAGGCGGCGCGCGCAGGTGAAGCGGGACTCGGCTTTGCGGTGGTCGCCTCGGAGGTCAAGACGCTGGCGACGCAGACCGGCAAATCGACCGGCCAGATCGGCGCCAAGGTTGCCGAGATTCAAGCCACCACGCGCGAGGTCGTGGCCGCGCTATCGAGCGTCGCCGAAGCGGTCGACCAACTCTCCGACGTCACCGTCTCGGTATCTGCCGCCATCGAGCAGCAGCGCGACGCCACCGAAGATTTTGCGGCCGGCGCACGCGACAACAGCGCGGCGACCTCCGACCTGGTCGGACGCATGGCCGGCATCGCCGACATGGTGCAACGCTCGCGGACGACCGCGCAGGACGTATCGGCCGTCGCCGAGGCGATGCAGGCGACATCGCAGGTTCTCTGCCGCGAGATTCCCGACCTCGTGCGCAAGGCGGTCAAAGCCGACCTGCGCGAGTTCCCGCGTTACGACGTTAAGTTGACCGCGCGCCTCGAACATGGCGAGCGCGCGATCGAGGTGACGGTGCATGACATCAGCGAAGGCGGCGCGCGCATCGGCGAAGTGGAGGACCTCGCGGCCGGCGATACGGTCGCTTTGACCTTCGCCGGCATGCGGGCGATCGCCGCCGAGGTCCTGCGCCGCAGCGATGACGGGCTTGGCTTGTGCTTCACGCCGGCGCGGCTGCGGCTCGAGGAGTTACGCGATTTGGTGACCGCGCAGGAGCGGGCCGCTTAGCCGTCAACTATCCGCCGGTCACGCTCATGTGGCGCGACAGCGCCGGGCGGCGGTGGCGGCGGTCGATCACGAAATCATGTCCCTTCGGCTTGCGGGTGATCGCTTCGTCGATTGCGGCATGGACCAGGGCATCGCTTTCGGAGGCGCGCAACGGCCCGCGCAGGTCGGCGGCGTCGTCCTGGCCGAGGCACATATAGAGGCGGCCGGTGCAGGTGATGCGCACGCGATTGCACGACTCGCAGAAATTATGGGTCATCGGCGTGATGAAGCCGAGCCGTCCGCCGGTCTCCTTGACGCGCACATAACGCGCCGGGCCGCCGGTCTGATAGTCGATGTCTTCCAGCGTGTAGCGTTCGCCGAGGCGGGCGCGCACCATCGACAAAGGCAGATATTGGTCGAGCCGGTCTTCGCCGATGTCGCCCAGCGGCATCACTTCGATCACCGTGAGATCCATTCCGCGGCCATGCGCCCAGGCCAGCAGGCCGGCGATCTCGTCCTCGTTGACGCCCTTGAGCGCCACCGCGTTGATCTTCACCTTGAGGCCGGCGGCGAGCGCCGCATCGATACCGGTGAGCACCTTGGTCAAATCGCCCCAGCGCGTGATGGCGCGAAACTTGTCGGCGTCCAGCGTATCGAGCGAGACATTGATGCGCTCGACGCCGCGCGCCTTGAGCTCGGCGGCGTATTTCTCCAACTGCGAGCCGTTGGTAGTCAGCGTGAGTTCCTTGAGCGCGCCGGTCGCCAGATGCCGCGACAGCGACGACACCAGCGTCATGATGCCGCGCCGCACCAGCGGCTCGCCGCCGGTCAGACGCAGTTTGGTCACGCCCTTGGCGATGAATGCGCTGCACAAACGATCAAGTTCCTCCAGGCTGAGCAGGTCGGCTTTGGGCAGGAACGTCATGTGTTCCGACATGCAATAGACGCAGCGGAAATCGCAGCGATCGGTCACCGAAACGCGCAGATAAGTGATGGCGCGGGCAAACGGGTCGATCAGCGCGCGTGGAGGAGCGCCGGCGCGATCGAGTTCAAGCGTGGATGTGCCGTTGGTCGCTGCCATGTTCTTCTTTCCCCGCGCGGCAATCGGCGCCCTTTGGATATAGGAAGTTTGGCCGATAATGGCCATAGCGTCCAGTCGACGCGGCGCACGCGAAACCGCGCCGCGCAAGGCGCCGCGGCGCGATCAGACCGGAAAGCGACTGACGTTACTGCTTCGGCGGCGGCGCGGCCGGCCAGGGCGCCGGCGCCGGTTGCGGCGCTGTCTGCATCGGGGCAGGGGCGGCCGCGGCCTTCGGTTTCGCCTTCGGTTTGGGCTTGACCACCTTCTTGCGCTTGGGCGCCGGCTTTTTGACCGGCTTGGGCGGCGGCGGCGCAGGCGTGAGCTCGACCTGCACCGGATTGGGCCGCATGTCCGGCTGTTGGCCGCCGACCGAAATCGGTTCGATGTTTTCCGAGTCCGGCAGGAAGCCGGTGAGCGTGAAGGTAACCGTGAGCGGCGCGCTGACCGGCAGCGCGAGCGCGCAGGGCGTGCGGCAGGTTTGTCCGTCGGAGGTCTTGGCCTCGGCGCCCGGCGGCGTCGACTCGAAGCGCACCGTATCCATGATCGGCGCCGGCTTCAGCGCATCGAGATTCAGCCAATCCGACGACGACGAACACGCTGCAAGCGCGAGGCCGCCGGCCACAATCGCGATGACTCTGTACATAATGCTTTGACCCGTCCGCTCCAGCGGCAGAAACCGCCCGCCCGTCAACAGGATACGGTCGCGGTCATAAGCGTGCAACGGGTCGCAGTCTGTTAACCTTACCGCATTAACCATGCCGGCGCTCGCGTCAAACCGGGGGCAAAATCGCGGTAATCGCGGCCGGTAATTCCGCATAATGGCTGATAATGCGGTCCGGTCCCAATTCGGCCACCGGGCGCTCGCTGTAGCCGAAATCGACGGCGATCACCGGGATCCCGGCCGCGCGCGCGGTGCGGATATCGGTCAAGGAGTTGCCGATCATGATCGCGCCGGCGAGGCTTCCGCCGGCCGCCGCGATCGTGCGGCGCAGCACCTCGGGATCGGGCTTTTGCATGCCGAACGTATCCTGCCCGCAAATCGCCGCGAAACGGTCGGCGAGATTGAGCTCTTTAAGCAGCAGCACCGACAATCGTTCGAGCTTGTTGGTGCAGACGGCGAAACGCGCGCCGTCGGCGGCGAGCCGGTCGAGCACTTCGGTCAATCCGGGAAAGGGCCGCGAGCGCTCGGCGATGTGTTCGCTGTAATGCGCGATGAAATCCGCGAATAATTGATCGAGCTTTTCCGGCGAGGCGGCAATGCCTTCCGCCGCAACCCCGCGCGCGATCATTGCCCTGGCGCCGCCGCCGATTTGATTGCGCGCGGTCGCGTAAGGCACCTGCGGCCATCCTTCACGCGCGAAGACCGCGTTGAGCGTGGCGACGAGATCCGGCGCGGTGTCGACCAGGGTGCCGTCGAGATCGAAAACGATGGTGCGGGCGGCCATGGCGGATCGCTAGCGCATGATCCGAAAAGGGAAAGGGCCGGCGGGGAGGGCTACCCTTGAGGGGCGATCGGGGCTAGATAAGCGTGCCATTTAAGTCCCGGATCCACGCTTCCATCCGCAACCGGTCGCGATGAACGCCGACGCCCAAAAACGCGCAGCCGCCGCTCGCGCGGTCGACTTGGTCCGGCCCGGCATGCGGCTCGGGCTCGGCACTGGCTCGACCGCTAAGCATTTCGTCGAATTGGTCGGCGAGCGCGTGCGCGCCGGCCTTAAAGTCATCGCGGTGCCGACCTCGCAAGCGACCCGCGCCGATGCCGAGCGCTGCGGCATCGCGCTGACCACGCTCGACGAGACGCCGGAGCTTGACCTGACGGTGGACGGCGCCGACGAGATCGCGCCCGATCTGAGCCTGATCAAGGGCGGTGGCGGCGCGCTGCTGCGGGAGAAGATCGTTGCCGCGGCCTCCGCCCGCATGGTGGTGATCGCCGATCGCAGCAAATGGGTCGAAACGCTCGGCCGTTTCCCGCTGCCGATCGAGGTCGCCCCCTTCGGCCTGGGCGCGACCCTCAAGGCGATTGCCAAGGCGATTGCAGCAATCCAGCGGCCCGGATCGCTGACGCTGCGGCAGGGCCCGGACGGCCATGCTTTCGTCACGGATGGCGGTCACTGGATCGTCGACGCCATGCTGGGCCGCATTGACGATCCGCAAGCGATGGCGCATGCGCTGTCGGGTATCCCGGGGGTTATGGAACATGGTCTGTTCATCGGCCTCGCGCAGACTGCCATACTGGCCGGAGCGGACGGCGTGAGCGTCGTCGAGCGGCCCTGATTTCTCGAGCTAAACGGAGTTACCAAGATGAGCGTCATTCAGGCCACTAAACGCGTCGCCCGGCTGGCCGCGATCGCCGTCGCGTTGTCCGCGTTCGGGCCGGCCGCCTATGGCCAGCAGAAGCCTTCCGCCGCCGAGATGGCGACCGCCAAGGAGCTGATCGCCGTCACCGATTCGACGGCGCTGTTTCGGCCGTTGATTGCCGGCGTGGTCGAACAGGCGAAGCTTGTGTTGCTGCAGCAGAATCCCGGCCTGGCCAAGGATCTCAATGAAATCGGGGCCCAGCTGCGCACCGATCTGACGCCGCGCTTCAGCGAGTTGGGCAACGAACTGGCCAGGCTCTATGCGGTGAACTTCACCGAGCCGGAACTCAAGACCATCGTCGCATTCTACAAATCCCCGGTCGGCAAGCGGCTGCTCGCACAGCAGCCGAAGGTGGTCGAGACCGGCATGCGATACGCGCAGGACTGGGCCAATAAGCTGTCCGATGAAGTGATCAAGAAAATGCGCGAGGAACTGAAGAAGCGAGGGCATCCCCTTTGATCGCGGCTTGTCCGATTGTCCTGCGGCGCGCGTGGCGGCGAAGGCGATAGCGGCCGATGGCGGACCACGATGTCGACTTGTTCGTGATCGGAGCCGGTTCGGGCGGCGTGCGCGCGGCGCGTGTTGCGTCGAGCCATGGCGCGCGGGTGATGATCGCGGAGGAATACCGCGTCGGCGGCACCTGCGTCATCCGCGGCTGCGTGCCGAAGAAGCTTTTGGTCTATGCCTCGCGCTTTTCCGAGGAGTTCGAGGACGCCGCCGGCTTCGGCTGGAGCGTGCCGGAACCCACATTCCACTGGCCGACGCTGATCGGCAACGTGCAACGCGAAGTGACGCGGCTCGAAGGCGCCTATACGGCGACGCTCGAACGTTTCAACGTCGCGCTGGTCAAGAGCCGCGCCGTGCTGGAAGACGCCCACACCGTGCGGCTTACGGACGGCAAGCGCGTGCGCGCCGAGACGATCCTGATCTCGACCGGCGCCTGGCCGCATTACGGGCCGAAAATCCCCGGCATCGAACACGCGATATCGTCGAACGAAGCCTTTCTGCTGAAGGAGCTGCCCAAGCGCATCGTGATCCAGGGCGGCGGTTATATCGCGGTGGAATTCGCCTGCATCTTTGCCGGTCTCGGCAGCGCGGTGACGCTGGTCTATCGCGGCGAGAATATCCTGCGCGGCTTCGACGACGACATCCGCGAGCATTTGCGCAAGGAGATGCGCGGACGCGGCATCACGGTGACTTGCGGGCACACGGTTGAGGCGATCGAGCGCTCGGGCGATGAGCTTACCGCGCGGCTGTCCGGCGGCGGCGCGGTCTCAGCCGACAAGGTGATGTTCGCCATCGGCCGGCGCCCGAACGTGATGGGGTTGGGACTTGAAAACCTGCACGTCAAAATCCATGAGCACGGCGGCGTCGACGTCGATGAATTTTCGCGCACGTCGGTGTCGAATATTTATGCCGTCGGCGATGTCACCAACCGCGTGAACCTGACCCCGGTGGCGATCCGCGAAGGCCATGCTTTCGCCGACACCGTCTATGGCGGCAAGCCGACGCCGGTCGATCACACAAATGTGCCGACCGCGGTATTTTCGCAGCCCGAACTCGGCGTCATCGGCTTGACCGAAGCGCAGGCGCGCGAGCGGCTCGCCAAGGTCGACATCTATAAGACCAGCTTCCGGCCGATGAAGGCGACGCTGTCCGGCCGCGACACCCGGGTGTTCATGAAGCTGGTGGTGGACGGCATCACCGACCAGGTGGTCGGCTGCCATATCGCCGGGCCCGACGCCGGCGAGCTGATCCAGGTGCTCGGCATCGCCGTGAAGATGCGCGCCCGCAAGGCCGATTTCGACGCCACCATGGCGGTGCACCCGACCGCGGCCGAGGAACTGGTCACTTTGCGCGAGAAAACCGCCAGCCACGGCCGCGCGGCGGCGGAATAGACCGGTTCACGACGAATACCGAAAAACTGGCCTCCGCCGGGTAGCTTCGTGTATAACCCCCGCTAATCGCTGGAGTTTATGGAATGCCCGAGCGTTGGACGCCCGATAGTTGGCGCAAAAAGCCCGTTCTGCAGGTGCCGGATTATCCGGACCGGCAGGCGCTGGACGACGTGGAAAAGCAGCTTTCCACCTTCCCGCCGCTGGTCTTTGCCGGCGAGGCGCGCGCGCTCAAGAAGTCGCTCGCCCGCGTCGCCGAAGGCCAGGCTTTCCTGCTGCAAGGCGGCGATTGCGCGGAAAGCTTCGCCGAGCACGGCGCCAACAACATCCGCGACTTCTTCCGCGTGTTCCTGCAGATGGCGGTCGTGCTCACGTATGCGGGCGCGCTGCCGGTGGTCAAAGTCGGCCGCATCGCCGGTCAATTCGCCAAGCCGCGCTCGGCGCCGACCGAAAAACGCGACGGCAAGGAACTGCCGAGCTATCGCGGCGACATCATCAACGACATCGCCTTCACCGAGGAGGCGCGCCGTCCCGATCCGCGCCGCCAGGTCGAAGCCTTTCGCCAATCGGCGGCGACGCTCAATCTGCTGCGCGCCTTCGCCAAGGGCGGCTATGCCAGCGTCGAAAACGTGCATCAATGGATGCTGCAGTCGGTGTCCGGCTCGCCGCAGTCGAAGCTCTACGCGGACTTGGCCGACCGGGTGTCGGGCGCGCTCGATTTCATGCGCGCCTGCGGTCTCACTTTCGCCGTCGACTCGGCGCTCGGCACCACCGATTTCTACACCAGCCACGAGGCGCTGCTGCTCGGCTTCGAGCAGGCGATGACGCGCATCGATTCGACCACCGGCGACTGGTACGCCACCTCCGGCCACATGCTGTGGATCGGCGACCGCACGCGGCAATACGATCACGCCCATATCGAATACGCGCGCGGCATCAAGAATCCGATCGGCCTCAAATGCGGGCCGTCGCTCAAGACCGACGACATGCTGCGCCTGATCGATGTTCTCAACCCCGACAACGAGGCCGGCCGGCTCACGCTGATCGGCCGCTTCGGCGCCGACAAGGTGGGCGAGCATCTGCCGGCGCTGGTGCGCGCGATCAAGCGCGAGGGCAAGACGGTGGTCTGGTCGTGCGATCCCATGCACGGCAACACCATCACCTCGGCTTCGGGCTACAAGACGCGGCCGTTCGATCTGATCCTCAAAGAAGTGCGCGGCTTCTTCGACGTGCATGCGGCGGAAGGCACCTATGCCGGCGGCGTGCATCTGGAGATGACCGGACAGAACGTCACCGAATGCACCGGCGGCGCCCGCGCCATTTCCGACTCCGAACTCAACGACCGCTATCACACGGTCTGCGATCCGCGGCTCAATGCCGAGCAGGCGATCGACATGGCGTTCCTGTTGGCCGAGCGGCTGCGCAAGGATCGCAACGGGCGCGCCAAGCCGATACCGGCGGTCGCCGGGCTTTAAGCAGCCGTAAAGGTAAACGGCGCCGGTTTATCGCCGCATTAATGATGTGTCGGATTCGTTAGACAACCCACGAAAATTGTAAGAACTGCGCAAACCTTTGCGCCGAAAACTCGCCCCCATCGCGGCAATGGGGAACGGCATGTTCGGCAAGCGCGGATTGTTCGGTGGGGTCGTGGCATTGGCGCTGGCAGCAGCCTGCGTGCCGTCAGCCGCCAATCCGTTTTTGATCGAGCCCACGCCGACGGCCTTCACCGCGTCATTTGCCATGCGTTACTGGTACGGCATGGGCAGCACCAGCAAGGACCTCTATGGTTTCACGCGTGACACGTTGAATTCGCGGCTGACCTATGACGGCATGCAATCGCATTCGGCCGAAGCCTTCTTCCGCGTCGACCATGTCAGCAGTCTGTTCTGGAAGGCCTATGTCGGCGGCGGTCTGCTGACCAAGGGCAACCTGCAGGACGAAGATTTCCCGCCCGGCATCACGCCCTATTCAAGCACCAACAGCACGCTGCAGAATCAATCCCTCGGCTACGTCAGCTTCGATTTCGGCGGCGCTCTGGTGCGCGGCGCCGATTTCCACGTCGATGCATTCGTCGGCTATCACTATCTCCACCAGCGCATGAAGGCTTTCGGCTGCCAGCAGACCGCGACCAACCCGTTTGTTTGCGCCGGCGGCATTCCGACCAGCGTCGCCGTCATCGTGGAGGACGATACCTGGCAGGCGGTCCGCCTCGGCATCGCCGCCGACATCCCGATTTTCGATCGCTGGCGCGTCAATCTTGAGGGCGCCTGGCTGCCCTATGTTTGGTTTTCCGGCACCGATAACCATCTGTTGCGCCCCGATCTTCCGATTCCGATCCGCGAAGACGGTCACGGCTGGGGCTACCAGCTCGAGGCTTTGCTGTCCTACCGGATCGACGACGCGATCAGCGTCGGCGTGGGCGGCCGCTATTGGCACATGCAGAGCCAAGGCTTTGCGCATTTCGAGGATCTCGGCGGCAGCGCCCAACCGCTTGATTTCAAGGCCGACATCTACGGCGTCTTCCTGCAAGGCAGCTATCATTTCGGCGGAATCTGAGCGGCCCGAGCTTAGGTCCGGGCAGCCTTGCAGCCGAGCCCATTGCCGGGCGGGAGGCCGGGGCGCTAGAGGTGTTCCATGAACGCCCGCCCTTCCGATAGCCTCGCGATCGCGGTCGCCCAGCTCAACTCGATCGTCGGCGACATCGCCGGCAATGCCGAGAAAGTGCGCCGCGCGCGCATGACCGCCGCCGCGCAAGGCGCCGACCTGGTGGTTTTCCCCGAACTGTTCATCGCCGGCTATCCGCCCGAGGACCTGGTGCTCAAGCCGGCGTTCCAGGCCGCTTGCCGCGCCGCGGTCGAGGCGTTGGCGCGGGAGACCGCGTCGGGCGGCCCGGCGCTCTTGGTCGGCACGCCGTGGCTTGAGGGCGGCAAGCTTTACAACGCGGTGGCGCTGCTCGACGGCGGCTCAATCGCCGCGCTGCGCTTCAAGGTCGATCTGCCCAATTACGGCGTGTTCGACGAAAAGCGCGTGTTCGCGCCGGGGCCGATGCCGGGGCCGGTGAACTTCCGTGGCGTGCGCTTGGGCCTGCCGATCTGCGAGGACATCTGGGGCGAGGAGATCGTCGAGTGCCTGGCCGAGACCGGCGCCGAATTGCTGGTGGTGCCGAACGGCTCGCCCTATTGGCGGCAGAAGGGCGACGTGCGCCTCAATATCGCGGTGGCGCGCGTCACCGAGCAGGGGTTGCCGACGGTCTATGTCAACCAGGTCGGCGCCCAGGACGAACTTGGTGTTCGACGGCGTCTCCTTCGGCCTGCACAGCGATTGTTCGCTGGCCTTCCAACTGGCGGCGTTTCAGGAAGCGGTCGTCACCACGCACTGGCAGCGGCGCGGCGACACCTGGCGCTGCGAGGACGGGCCCAAGGTCGCGGCGGTCGAAGCCGAGCGCGCCGACTACGCCGCCTGCGTGCTGGGTCTGCGCGACTACGTCAACAAGAACGGCTTCCCCGGCGTCGTGCTCGGCCTGTCGGGCGGGGTCGATTCCGCGCTCTGCGCGGCCATGGCGGTCGATGCGCTCGGCGCCGAGCGCGTGCGCTGCGTCATGATGCCCTACAAATTCACCGCGCAGGAATCGCTCGACGATGCCGCGGCCTGCGCCAAGGCGCTCGGCCTGCATTACCAGGTGCTGCCGATCGCGCCGGCGGTCGAAGGCCTCGAAGCGGCGCTTGCGCCCGCGTTCAGCGGCCTGCCGCGCGACGTCACCGAGGAAAACCTGCAGGCGCGCGCGCGCGGCACCATCCTGATGGCGATCTCCAACAAGTTCAACGTCATGGTGGTGACCACCGGCAACAAGTCGGAAATGTCGGTTGGCTACGCCACGCTCTATGGCGACATGAACGGCGGCTTCAATCCGATCAAGGATCTCTACAAGACCGAGGTGTTCCGCCTGTCGCGCCTGCGCAACACATGGAAGCCGGAAGGCGCCATGGGCCCGGACGGTCAGGTGATCCCGGAAAACATCATCACGCGGCCGCCGACCGCCGAATTGCGCGAGAACCAGAAGGACGAAGATTCGCTGCCGCCCTATGCGGTGCTCGATCCGATCCTGGAGCGGCTGGTGGAGCGCGAGGAGCCGATTTCGGCCATCGTTGCCGCCGGCTTCGACCAGGCGACGGTCGTGCGCATCGAGCGCATGCTCAACATCGCCGAATACAAGCGCCGGCAGGCGGCGCCCGGCGTGAAGGTGACGTTGAAGAATTTCGGCCGCGACCGCCGCTATCCGATCACCAACCGCTTCCGCGATCCCGGCACGCCGCTGCCGGCGCCAGACGCCTCGCTGGTCGCCGGCAAGCCGGCCAAGACCGAAGCGTTCGATTTTTGCGATGATTCCGAAGTGCTTAGCGCACCGGCAGGAAGGTCGGTCCGACCGTGCGCACCTTGCGTTTGGCCGGATCGTTTTCGCCCGGCGCTTCCACCATGGCCGTAGGCGGCGGCGTGACGTTCTGCGTCTTGGCGCGCGGGTCGTGGCGGATCGGCTTGCCGTCGGCGCCAATGCGCGGTTGCGAGAGCTGCTTGGCATTCTTCTCGGTGACGACGACGTCGCCCGGCGCCACGGTGTCGTCGGCGCCGTTGACGCGCAGCGCCTCTGCCCAGCTTTCGCCCGGCCGGCGGCAACTGCAGGCCGGGTTGATCGACCTTGCGGTAGGCGAAGGCGGTCGGCAGTTCGGTGTAGAGCCGGCCGTTGAGTGAGATCGCCTGCGACACTTCCTCGCCCGGGTTGTGATAGGTGTAGAGCGAGACCTCCGCCGCCGGGCACATGCGCTGACAGGTCTGTTCGTCATCGCGGAAATGGTCCGACGTGGTGGCAAACGAAATCGGGAAATAATAGCCGTCGCAGCTGCGCACGCAGATGGTGCGGAAGGTGCCGCCCATTTGCCCGGACGGCGAGGAGAACAGCCCGCCATTGCCGCCGAACAGGCGATCGAAGAAGCCGCCCTGCTGGCCGGCGAGCGCGGCCGAACGGTATTGCGCGCCGCAGCCGTTGTCGCCGAGCGCGATCAGCAGCGACTGGCGCTGGGCGGCGCGTTCGGTGGTGCCGCCATTGAGCTGCTCGAGCTGGTTTTGCATGCGCTCGAGCGTATTGCGCTGCTGGTCGATCTGCCGGCGCAGGCCGCCGCATTGCGCCGGCGGATTGGAGAAGATCGAGAAGAAGCCGGAGTTTTCGCAGCCCATCCGGCGCGACTGCGCGACCAGCCGGTCGACCTCGAATTGCTGGCGGTTGACCTGATCTTCCGCACGGCGGATCTGGTCGGCGCGCGCCGGATCCTGGTTGCCGCGGTCGAGCGAGGCCAATTGGGCTTCCAGCCGCTGGCAGGCGGGGTTGGCCGATTGGGCGAGCGCGCCCGCGCTTGCCGCGAGCGTTGCCGCCGCGATCGCCGTCAGCTTGCAAACGAGTCCTCTCATGCGCGGCACTCTATCGCTAAAATCATGGCGGTGCGAGCCTCGTGCTCAATTGGTGCGCGCCGACTCGGCGCGCAGATTCCACAACACGCCGGCGACGATGATGAGGGCGCCGAGCAGCACGAAAACGTCGAGCCGTTCGCCGTAAAGCGCCCAGCCGACCACGGCGATCAGCGGAATACGCATGAAATCGAGCGGAACCACCAAAGTGGCGTCGCCGGCGCGGAAAGCGTTGCTCAAGCAAAAATGCGATGTCACGCCCGCTATTCCCAATCCAATTGCGGGCAAAATGTGGCGGCCGTCGAGATGGAAAAACACCGTCGGGTCGCTGCCGGCGAGCGAGAGCGGAAACTGGATCACCGCCATCCAGAACACGATACCGATGGGGGTCTCGGTCATCGTCAGCTTTTTGGTGGCGATCATGGCGATGGCGTAGCCGAAGGCCGCCGCCAGCACGAGGAACGCCGCCGGATTGAAGCTGGCGATGCCGGGCCGCAGGATGACCAGCACGCCGATCAGGCCGAGCACGACGACCCCGATGCGGCTCGGCGTCAGCCGCTCGTGCAGCAGCCAGACCGCGAGCAGCGCGGTCCAGCCCGGCATGGTGAATTCGAGCGCGAATACGGTGGCGAGCGGCAACATGGTGATGCTCAGCGCCCAGGCGAATTGCGCGGCGTAATGCACGCCATTGCGCAGCAGGTTCAGCTTCATGCGGCGCGGCCGCACATGCACGCGCAAATCCGGGCGCAGCGCGAGCAGGATACACATCACCATGAGGGCGCTGCCGCTGCGGATGGCGAGGATTTCGAAAATGCTCAAGCCCGCCTTGGCCAGCTCGCGGATCGCCACCGCCATGAGCGAGAAGGAAAGCAACGCGCCGACCATCCAGAGTACGACGCGGGCGAGCTTGTTGATGGCCACGGGTTGCTTCGTCGATCGGTGAGGGGGGAGAGCGGGGGCGGGCGGTGGTCTAGCAGGCCGGCGGTATGCCGTCACTCCGCGTCCGGTTGATTCTCCGGCCGCGCTCTTGTCGAAAGCCGGCAGCTTCAGGCAGGCGGTTTCGACCGCGACGATTTTCGGGAAATTATCGAGCGGAACCTTGAGCCGCCGCGCGTTGAATACCTGCGGCACCAGGCAGACATCGGCGAGCGTCACATGCGCGCCGCAGGCGTAAGGGCCGGGCGCGATCATCGCCTCGATCGCGGTGAAGCCCTCGATCACCCAATGGTGGTACCAGGCGTCGATCTCCGGCTGCTCGTGCTTGAGCTCGCGCTTGAGGTAGCGCAGCGCGACCAGATTGTTGAGCGGGTGAATGTCGCAGGCGACCGCCTGCGCGATGGCGCGCACCTTGGCGCGCGCGAGCGCGTCGGCCGGCAACAGCGGCGGTTCGGGTTGGATGTCGTCGAGATATTCGATGATCGCCAGCGATTGGGTGAGCACCTCGCCGCCGGACAGTTCGAGCGCGGGCACCCGCATTTGCGGATTGATGGCGCGGAACTCGGGCGTGAGCTGGGCGCCGCCGCCCTTGGTCAGATGGATCGACGCCATCTCATAGGGCAGGCCCTTGAGATTGAGCGCGATGCGCACCCGGTAGGCGGCGGAGGAGCGAAAGTAAGTATAGAGCTTCACGGCATGTCCCGGCTGGCGGAGCCACGTCGCCAGCAATCTAGCCGGGGTCGCGCCCGTTGGCGATATCGGCGGCGAGCTTGGCCGAGCGCTCGTTGAGCTTGCCGAGGGTGCGGTCGAAGGCGGCGCGTTCGCCTGCATCCAGCGTCTCGGTCAACCGGCGCTCGAAGTCGAGCGCGAGCGGGGCGAGGTCGCTACAGACGGCGCGGCCGGCGGCGGTGAGCGACAGGAAAGCCTCGCGCAGGTCGGCGCGGTTGGCGCGCCGCGACACCAGTTTGCGGCTTTCGAGCAGGGCGACCGCGCGCGACACCTTGGTCTTGTGCATGTTGCTGCGGATGCCGATCGCCTTTGCCGACATCATGCCGTGCTGGCCGAGCGTCACCAGCACGCGCCATTCCCATATGCCGATGTTGTGGCGCGCGCCACAGATGCGCGAGAGCGCCCGCGAGATCCGGGTTGAGCAGACATTGAGCCGGTAGGGCAGGAATTCTTCCAGCCTGAGCGCGGCCTGCTCGGCCGTGGGCGAGGGGGCAGCCTCCCGTTGCGCACTGTGTTCATCCATGACCGGCCTCGTCTTCAAGCGCGTGCCGGGAACTTTGGCTGAAGTTACAATTCTACGCAACTAGTTTGGAAATATTCTAACCTGATGTCCCGCTTGACGATTTCGCCGCGAAGCCGACGACCGCGGGGCATGCAGGCGGCGCGATAGCGCGCCATGTTCGGCCGGGGACCGGTCGGGACGAGCATCCCGATCGTTGTGGATGGCAAAGCGACGATTATGAAGGTCACGGGCGGCGTCCCCTCATCTCAGGCAACGAACGGTCTCTCCGCCCGGTTCCAAACCCGGCCATGCCGGCGTGGTAGGCTCGCCACGAACCTGGGGGAGGCCACCATGCAGACCCAACCACGCCTGCTCATTCCGGCTTTGGGCCCGCTCTACCGCAGCTTGGCGCCGGTGACCGAACCGCTGGTCCGCGCGGTGGCGGGTCTGTCGCTCGCCATCCACGGCTATCCGATCCTGTTCGGCCACACCGCGGGCGCGGCGCGGTTCTTTGAGAGCATCGGCTTCCACAACGGCCTGTTCTGGGCCTATGTGGTCGGCGCGGTGGAACTCGTTTGCGGTGTCTTCCTGGCGCTCGGTCTGCTGACCCGCCTGGTGGCCGCGCCGATCATCGGCTTCCTGGTGATCACCATCGTCACCTATCACTGGCAATTCGGCTTTGCCTGGGAGAACCGCGGCATCGAATATCCGTTGTTCTGGTCGATCGTGGTTTTTCATTTCCTGGTGCGCGGCGGCGGCGCCTGGTCGCTCGACGCGCTGATCGGCCGGGAGCTGTGACGGCATGACCGGCAAACCTTTTGCCTCGACCGAGGACACGGCCGAGAGAAAGGCTTCGTTCGAGCAGATCGGTTCAGGGCTTTACGCCTTGACCGCCGAGGGCGATCCCAATTCCGGTGTCGTCGTTGGCGACGATTGCGTCATGGTGATCGACGCGCAGCCGACGCCGGCGATGGCCGGCGAATTGATCGCGCGCGTCGCCAAGCTCACCGACAAGCCGATCAAATACGTGCTGCTCACGCACTATCACGCGGCGCGCACGCTCGGCGCCTCGGCCTATGCCGGCGCAGCGATCCTCGCCACCGACGCCACGCGCGCGCTGATCGCGGAACGCGGGCAGCAGGACATGGAGTCCGAGATCGGCCGCTTTCCCCGCCTGTTCCGCGCTGCCGACGCCATTCCCGGCCTGACCTGGCCGACGATGACCTTTCCCGATCAGATCTCGGTCTGGCTCGGCCGGCGCGAGGTGCGCATCATGCATATCGGGCGCGGCCATACCGCCGGCGACGCGATCGCCGTGGTGCCGGATGCCGGCGTGGTGTTTGCCGGCGACCTGGTCGAAAGCAAATGCGCCTGCTACGGCGGCGATGCACATTTCACCGACTGGTCGGCAACGCTCGATCATATCGCCGAGATGCAGCCGGTCGCGCTGGTGCCGGGGCGTGGGCCGGCGCTCACCACACCGGCGATGGTGGCGGACGCCATCGCGTTCACCGGCGATTACCTCGCGACGCTCTACGGTTCGGTGAGCGAGAGCGTCGCCAAGGGCCGTTCGTTGAAGGACGCCTTCGATTTTGCGCGGCTCGCCATGGACCCGAAGTTCAAGACGTTCGTGCTCTACGAGCACTGCCTGCCGTTCAACGTGGCGCGCGCCTATGACGAGGCGCGTGGCATCGAACGGCCGGTGATTTGGACCGCCGAGCGCGACCGCGAAATGTGGGCCGCGCTGCAGACTTGAAGGTTTAGCGGGTGCAGACGATAGCGACGACGTCGCAATTGGCGTTGCGGCAGCCGCCGGAGCCGCCTGAGGGGATGGCGCCGGTGATGTCTTCGCGGTCGACCTTGCGGAAGGAGGCGGCCGAGGCGAACTGGTGCGTCTTGCAATAGGCGTTGGCCGCCGCCGTGCCGCATTTGTCGCCGGAAGCGAGACAGCGGTCGACCCCGTAGCCGTCGCCGTCATTGGCGATGATGAACATGCGCCGTTCGGCCTGCGCGGTCGTGACGGCAGCGATGCAAAGAATGGCGGCTAATCCGGCCAGACGTGTACGCATGACGAAGTCCACGATTTTGGAGGCGCCAGCCCCGGCGCTGATCCATAGAATGCGGGCAAAATCGTTAAGGGCCGCTTAACCCTAGCGGAGGCCGCCCCAACGGGCCTTGACGCTGCGCGCGGCAAGAAGCATTGTCCGATCCCGATGAACGGCCTTAACCATATCTGCGGCATTTGCCGCGAGATTATTAGCTAGCGCACCACGCTGGCTGCGGCCGTCTTTTCTCCATCGAGACAAAGCAACGCCCGGGCCAGCAGGCGCCGAGGAATGCTGTTGTCATGGAGCTGAGGCTCTACGATACGCTGACGCGCGAGAAGCGGGTGTTTACCCCGATCGATCCCGCGCGCGTGCGCATGTATGTGTGCGGGCCGACGGTCTACGACTTCGCCCATATCGGCAATGCGCGCCCGGTCATCGTGTTCGACGTGCTGTTCCGCCTGCTGCGGCACCTTTATCCGGGCGAGGGCCGCGTTATTTACGTGCGCAACGTCACCGATGTCGACGACAAGATCAATGCGCGCGCGGCCGAGCGCGGCGTCTCCATCCGCGAGCTGACCGAAGAGACCTACAAGAATTTCAAAGCCGATGTGGCGGCGCTCGGCTGCCTGCCGCCGACGGTCGAGCCGCGTGCGACCGAACATATCGAGCAGATGAAGACACTGATCGACCGGCTGGTGAAAAGCGGCAATGCCTACGTGGCGGAAGACAACGTGTTGTTTCACGTACCGTCGATGGCGGACTACGGCCAGCTGTCCAAGCGACCGCTCGATGAGATGATCGCCGGCAGCCGCGTCGAAGTCGCGCCCTACAAGAAGGACCCGCAGGACTTCGTGCTGTGGAAGCCGTCGAAGCCGGGCGAGCCAAGCTGGCCGTCACCGGCCGGCATCAAGGTGCCGGGCCGTCCAGGCTGGCACATCGAGTGCTCGGCCATGGCCTGGAAACATCTGGGCGAGACCTTTGACATCCACGGCGGCGGCATCGACTTGGTGTTTCCGCACCACGAGAACGAGATCGCGCAATCGCGCTGCGTCTTCCATACGTCGATGATGGCGAATTACTGGATGCACAACGGCTTCTTGCAGGTTGAAGGCGAGAAGATGGCCAAGTCGGCCGGGAATTTCGTGACCATCCACGAATTGGTGAAGGACTGGCCGGGCGAGGTGCTGCGTCTAAATATGCTTCGCACGCATTACCGTCAGCCGATCGATTGGACGGTGAAAAGTTTGGAAGAAAGCTTAAAGACGCTCGACGAATGGCACGCGGCGGAGGCAGCCGAGCGGTCGCCATCGTTCACAAATGAATCTAACGAGCCATCGCATTCGGTTCTCGATGCTCTCTTGGATGATCTGAACACGCCGAAAGCGATAGCTGAACTCCATCAATTGAGAAACTCGGCGGTGCACGGGCAAGGAAGCGAAAACCTTTTTGGCCTAGTTCGCTCTCTTCGTTTCTTGGGTTTTTTAAGTGTGCCTGCTGCGGACTGGAATGCAGCAAAGCACTCGTCTCGAAGCGTAGATACTAAGAGCGTCGAGCAGATGATTTCCGCCCGAAATGCAGCTCGCAAATCGAAAAACTTTAAAGAGGCTGATCGTATTCGCGACGAACTCACCGCGATGGGAATCCGCTTAAAAGACAACCCGGATGGTACTACAACTCCGGAGATCGCGCGATGAGTGCGGCCTATCATTCCGGCGGATGCCAGTGCGGCGCGGTGCGCTTTCGCGCGTCGAAGTTCGGCCGCTCGTCGATCTGCCATTGCCGCATGTGCCAGAAGGCCTTTGGCGGCCCGTTCGGCGCGCTGGTGACCGCGCACGATCTTGAATGGACGCGCGGCGCGCCGCGTTATTTCGCCAGCTCCAACAAGGCGCGGCGCGGATTTTGCGCCGATTGCGGGACGCCGCTCACCTTCGATTACGGCGGATCGATCGAGGTCGCGGTCGGCGCCTTCGACAATCCAGCCATTGTCGCACCGACGATCCAGGTCAATCCGGCCGACAAGGTTTCGTTCTTTGACGGGATTTGCAGCCTGCCGAACTCGGCCGGACGGCGCCGAGCCGAAAGCCGAAGCGTTCAAGGCCGCGGTCGTGAACTATCAGCATCCCGACCACGACACGGCCGAATGGCCGCCGAAAGGGAGGCGATGATGGCGCAGGCGCATCCCAAACTGGCGCTGCGGCCTTATCTCGCCGAGGACGCCGCGTTGCTGCGCGAAATATTCCGCGAAAGCATCGCCGACTTGACCGACGAGGACTACACCCCGGCGCAACAAGACGCCTGGGCCGCCACCGCCGATGACGAGGCCGCCTTCGCGAAAAGGCTCGCCGGCGAATTGACTTTGGTGGCGACGCTTTCCGGTTCGCCAGTCGGCTTTGCTTCGCTTGGCGGCGGCAACAAGATCGACATGCTCTATGTGCATCCGGCGGCGGCCGGGCAGGGCGTCGCCGCCATGCTGATCGACGCCTTGGAAAAGCTCGCAGGCTCGCGCGGCGCGGCGCAGCTCACGGTCGACGCCAGCGATACCGCGCGCGGTTTCTTCGAAAAGCGCGGCTACGTCGCCCAGCAGCGCAATACCGTGATGACCGGCGACGAGTGGCTCGCCAACACCACGCTCAACAAGACACTAAATACCTCGCAACTTGCCGCCAAGCGGGAGGCTTTATGACCAAACCGGACACGCCATTTCCGCGTCATTGGCTCTATTACATCGCGCTCAAGTTCGCGCTCCTCATCGCCGCGGTGCTGCTGGCGCTTTTCGTCTTCTACCGGGTCATGTGAGGCCGCCATGCCACGCGAACGCCTCTATCTGTTCGACACCACGCTGCGCGACGGTGCGCAGACCAACGGCGTCGACTTCACGCTGGCGAACAAACTCGCCATCGCCCGGCTGCTCGATCAACTCGGCATCGACTATGTCGAAGGCGGCTATCCGGGCGCCAATCCGACCGACACTGAACTGTTCGGCCAGGACCGCAAGCTCAACGCCAAATTCACCGCTTTCGGCATGACGCGGCGGCCGGGCCGCTCGGCCTCCAACGATCCGGGGCTGGCGGCGCTGCTCGAAGCGAAAGCCGACGCCATCTGCTTCGTCGCCAAGGCCTGGGACTACCACGTGCGGGTGGCGCTGGAGACGACGGAAGAGGAAAACTTGGCCTCGATCCGCGACAGCGTGCGCGCGGCCAAGGCCAAGGGCCGCGAAGTGCTGCTCGACTGCGAGCATTTCTTCGACGGCTACAAGGCCAACCGATCTTACGCGCTGGCCTGCGCCAAGGCGGCCTATGACGAGGGCGCGCGCTGGGTCGTGCTGTGCGACACCAATGGCGGCACGCTACCGCATGAGGTCGAAGCGATCGTCGGCGAAGTCTGCAAGGCCATCCCCGGCGATCATGTCGGCATCCACGCGCATAACGACACCGAACAGGCGGTGGCCAATTCCTTCGCCGCGGTGCGCGCCGGCGCGCGGCAGATCCAGGGCACGCTGAACGGGCTGGGCGAGCGTTGCGGCAATGCCAATCTGGTGTCGATCATTCCGACGCTGAAGCTGAAGCAGGAATTCTCGCAACGCTTCGATATCGGCGTCTCCGATGCCGCGCTGAAGAAGCTGGCGCAGGTCTCGCGCGCGCTCGACGATCTGCTTAACCGCGCCTCCAACCGGCACGCGCCCTATGTGGGCGCCAGCGCCTTTGCCACCAAGGCCGGCATCCATGCTTCGGCGATTGCCAAGGACCCGGCGACCTACGAGCACGTTGAGCCGGACCGCGTCGGCAACAAGCGCAAGGTGCTGGTGTCGGAGCAGGCCGGCAAATCCAACATCCTGGCCGAGCTCGACCGCATCGGCTTGAAGGTGAACAAGGACGATCCGCGTATCGGCCGCTTGCTGGAGATCGTCAAGGACCGCGAGACCATCGGCTACGCCTACGAGGCGGCGGACGCTTCGTTTGAAATGCTGGCGCGCCGCACGCTCGGCACCGTGCCGAACTATTTCGACGTCACCCAGTTCGACGTCAATGTCGAGCAGCGCAACAATGCCAAGGGTGAACGGGTCACCGTCACGCTCGCCGTGGTCAAGGTGCGGGTCGGCGACGACAACGTCATCTCGGCGGCGGAAGGCAACGGCCCGGTCAACGCGCTCGACCGCGCGCTGCGCAAGGATCTCGGCCAGTATCAGAAATATATCGACGGCTTGAAACTCACCGACTATCGCGTGCGTATCCTCAATTCCGGCACCGAGGCGGTGACGCGCGTGCTGATCGAGAGCGAGGACGAGACCGGCGATCGCTGGACCACCATCGGCGTGTCGCCCAATATCATCGATGCCTCGTTCCAGGCGTTGATGGATTCGATCGTCTACAAGCTGGTGAAATCCGGCGCGCCGGCGTGAATTCCCTCGCCCCGCTTGCAGGGAGAGGTGAGAGAGGCCACATGATCGACCACGTCTCGATAGGTGTGCGTGATATCAAGGCGGGCGAAGCCTTTTACACGACGCTGCTCGCCACGCTCGGCATGAGCAAACTGCGCGAATGGCCGGACGCCGCCATCGGCTACGGCAAGAAGCATCCCGAATTTTGGATCAACAAGCGCGCCGGCATGGCGCCGGTCGAAGCCGACAGCGGCGTGCATGTCTGCCTGCGCGCGCTTACGACCGAGGCGGTCGACGCCTTCCACGCCGCAGCGCTTGCCGCCGGCGGCACCTCCGACGGCGCGCCGGGCTTTCGCGCGCAATATCACGCGAGCTACTACGCCGCCTTCATCCGCGACGCCGACGGCAACCGCATCGAGGCGGTGACGTTCGTCACGAAATAATCAGAGCCGCTCGGCGTCTGCCGCCGTCATCTGCTTGGCGGACTCCGGCACGGCCTCGGCCGCCTGGCGCAGCATCGGCAGGATGTCGTCGACCTTGTCGGCCACCAGGAGGTCGAAATTCAAGTCGCCGCGGATGAATTGCAGCGTCTTCATGTGATCGAGCAGCGCGCAGAGCGGCTGCCAGAAGCCGGCGATGTTGGCGAGCAGGATCGGCTTCTTGTGGCGGCCGAGCTGCGCCCAGGTCATCTGCTCGACGATTTCCTCCAGCGTGCCGACCCCGCCGGGCAGCGCCACGAAGGCGTCGGCGAGTTCAAACATCTTGCGTTTGCGCTCGTGCAGGTCGCGCGTGACGATCAGCCCATGCGCGCCCTTAAAAGTGTGCTCGCGCGCCACCAGGAACTCCGGGATGATGCCGGTCACCTCGCCGCCACCGCTCAGCACCGCTTGCGCGATTTCGCCCATAATGCCGAGCGCACCGCCGCCATAGACGAGGCCGATGCCGTTCTTCGCCAGGATCGCGCCGAAGGCGCGGGCGGCTTCCACAAAGGCCGGGTCGGTGCCCGGGCCGGAGCCGCAATAGACGCAGATTTTCCGGATTTTGCTCTGATTTTCGGTTCTGTTCATGGCCATGCATGTGCGATGCGGCAGCGGCAAGGTCAAGACAACGGCCAAAATCCCCCGTGGTTACGGCGGCCTAGGCCGCCCGGCGGGGTGATTGTGGCCGAGAAACCTCCTATATGAAGGCCCTGCATGAGCGACCATCACCACCACCACCGATCGTCCGAGCCGCCTGCCGTTTCCGCCGGCGGGGGCACGCTGCTCGGCACCATCGTCAATTTGTGGCCCTACATCTGGCCGTCCGACCGGGCCGACCTGAAGCTGCGCGTGCTCGGCGCCATGGTGCTGCTGCTGGTGGCCAAGCTCGCGACCATTTCTGTGCCGTTCACCTTCAAATGGGCGATCGACGCGCTCGCCGGCCACGGCAGCGCGCCGGTCGCGAGTTCCGACTGGCTGGTCTGGGCGCTGGCCGCGCCTGTCGTCCTGACGCTTGCCTATGGCGGCATGCGCATCCTGATGGCGGGGCTCACGCAATTGCGCGACGGCCTGTTCGCCAAGGTGGCGATGCACGCGGTGCGCCGGCTCGCCTACCGCACCTTCGTGCACATGCACGAATTGTCGCTGCGCTTCCATCTCGAGCGCAAGACCGGCGGGCTGACGCGCGTGCTGGAGCGCGGCCGCAACGCCATCGAAACCATCGTGCGCATGGTGATCCTGCAGCTCTCGCCCACCATCATCGAACTCGCGCTGATCGTCGGCGTGCTGATGTGGAAGTTCGACTGGCGCTACGTGCTGGCGATCATGCTCACCGTCGCCGTCTACATGGTCTACACCTATCACGCCACCGAATGGCGCATCGGCATCCGCCGCAAGATGAACGACAGCGACACCGACGCCAATATCAAGGCGATCGACTCGCTGCTCAATTACGAGACGGTGAAATATTTCAGCGCCGAGCGGCGCGAGGCCGAGCGCTACGACAAATCGATGGCGCGCTACGAGGACGCGAGCACGCGCGCCTATACTTCGCTCGCCGTGCTCAATGCCGGGCAGGCGGTGATCTTCACTTTCGGGCTCGCCGCCACCATGGTGATGTGCGCCTACGAGATCCAGGCCGGCACCAAGACGGTCGGCGATTTCGTGCTGATCAACGCCATGATGATCCAGCTCTACCAGCCGCTCAATTTCATGGGCATGGTCTACCGCGAGATCAAGCAGGCGGTGACCGACATCGAGCTGATGTTCTCGATCTTGAGCCGCGAGCCGGAAATCAAGGACGCCGACGGCGCCGCGCCGCTGAAAGTGACGCGCGGCACCATCCGCTTCGAGGACGTGCGCTTTGCCTATGAGCCGGAGCGCGGCATCCTCAACGGCATCAGCTTCGAGGTGCCGGCCGGGCAGACCGTGGCGGTGGTCGGCCCTTCCGGCGCCGGCAAATCGACGATCTCGCGGCTGTTGTTTCGCTTCTACGATCTCGCCGGCGGCCGCATCCTGATCGACGGCCAGGACATCGCACGCGTCACGCAGGCCTCGCTGCGCCAGGCCATCGGCATGGTGCCGCAGGACACCGTGCTGTTCAACGACACCATCCGCTACAACATCCGCTACGGCCGCTGGGAAGCGAGCAATGCCGAGGTGGAGGAGGCGGCGCGGCTGGCGCAGATCGACGGCCTGATCAAACTGGCGCCGAAAGGCTACGAAACCGAAGTCGGCGAGCGCGGCCTCAAGCTCTCCGGCGGCGAGAAGCAGCGCGTCGCCATCGCCCGCACCATCCTGAAGGCGCCGCCGATCCTGGTGCTCGACGAGGCGACCTCCGCGCTCGACAGCCACACCGAAAAGGAAATCCAGGACGCGCTCGAGCGGGTGTCCAAGGGCCGCACCACGCTGGTGATCGCGCACCGGCTCTCGACCATCGTCGGCGCCGACGAGATCATCGTGCTCGACCGCGGCGCAATCGTCGAACGCGGCACGCATTACGCGCTGCTGGCGCAGGACGGCCTCTATGCCAGCATGTGGAACCGGCAGCGCGAGGCGGAAGAGGCGCGCGAGAAACTCGCCCGCGTGGCCGAGGTCGAGGTCGCGCCCAACCGCAATCCGCCGCCGGTCGAGGACGTCATAACGGCGGCTGCCACGATGCCGATTGAAGCGCCCGCCGACGCTGCGGAGTAGGGGGTTTGATTCTTTCTCGGCTCCGGGCACTCTTCCCCTCTCCCCTTGGGGGAGAGGGTGGCTCGGCCGCAGGCCGAGCCGGGAGAGGGGTATGAAGCGGGCACAAGCCAAACAGTTGCGAAGTCAAATGACCGATGCCGAGCGGCGGCTTTGGTATCATTTGCGCGCGCACCGTTTTGGCGGCCTTAAATTCAAGCGGCAGGCGCCCATTGGCCCATACATTGTCGATTTTATTTGCTTTGACCGCGGGCTTATCGTCGAGGTCGACGGTGGGCAACATTCGGGTTCACAAGGTGACAAACGCCGTGATCGATGGCTACAGCAGTGAAGGCTATCGTGTGTTGCGATTTTGGAATGATGATGTGTTGAAACACACGAATACTGTGTTAGCGGAAATATTGAACGCGCTAGAGCAAGTTTCTACCCCTCTCCCGGCGCGCTCCGCGCGCCACCCTCTCCCCCAAGGGGAGAGGGGAAACCAGGCGCGCAGCTGAAAGCCGGCCATGTCGATTTACGATTCGATCCGCGCGCAGATGGTGCCGATCACGCCGGAGGGCTATCCCTTCATCGGCGCCTTTGCCTTCGTCAGCCTCGTCCTGTTCTGGCTGTGGAGCCCGCTCGGCTGGCTCGGCACGCTGGCGACGCTGTGGTGCGTCTATTTCTTCCGCGATCCGCCGCGGGTGACGCCGGTGCGCGAAGGGCTGGTGGTGGCGCCGGCCGACGGCCGTATCAGCCAGATCACCACCGCGGCCGCCGCCGCACGAACTCGGCCTCGGCGACAAGCCGCTGCCGCGCATCTCGATCTTCATGAGCGTGTTCGACTGCCACGTGAACCGCAGCCCGGTCGCCGGTCAGATCGAGAAAATCGTCTACCAGCCCGGCAAGTTCTTCAACGCCGACCTCGACAAGGCGAGCGCCGACAACGAGCGCAATTCGCTGGTCATCGCCACCGCCGGCAGCCGCGTGGCGGTGGTGCAGATCGCCGGTCTGATCGCGCGCCGCATCGTCTGCTTCGTGCGCGAGGGCCAGCCGCTCGGCGCCGGCGAGCGTTTCGGCATGATCCGCTTCGGCTCGCGCCTCGACGTCTATCTGCCGGAGGGCACGCCGCCGATGGTCGCGGTCGGGCAGACCTCGCTCGCCGGCGAAACCGTGCTCGCCGACTTGCGCATCGCCGACGCCGGCCGCGCCTTCCGCAGCGGCTAGCGCATGATCCCGAAAAGCATGTCCTCGACCCCGATCGGGGATGGGCACCGGTTTTCGGACAAGATCATGCGCAAAATCATGAGCAAGCAAATAAGTTAACGCCGCCAATAATTTGGCTGCGGGCGCCGTGGCGCGCGCGGCGCGAAACGGCTATATTGGCGCCATGGTCTTTCCGCCCTTCGATCCCTCGCCGCCGCCGCGCCGCCGCCGCTTCAAGGCGATCCCGGTGCGCACGCTGCTGCCCAATCTGATCACGCTGCTGGCGCTCTGCGCGGGGCTGACCGCGATCCGCCTCGCGGTCGAGAACAATCTCGAACTGGCGCTCGCGGCCATCGTGTTCGCCGCGCTGCTCGACGGTATCGACGGCCGCGTCGCGCGCATGCTCAAGGGTACCTCGCGCTTCGGCGCCGAGCTCGACAGCCTCGCCGACTTCGTGAATTTCGGCGTGGCGCCGGCGCTGATCCTGTATTTCTGGGGCCTGCACGAATTGAAATCGGCCGGCTGGATCGCCGCGCTGGTGTTCGCGATTTGCGCCGGCTTGAGGCTGGCGCGCTTCAACGTGATGATCGACGACCCGAACAAGCCGGCCTGGGCGGGCAATTTCTTCACCGGCATTCCGGCGCCGGCCGGCGCCATCACCGTGCTGCTGCCGATCTATCTCTATTTTCTCGGCGTCACCAACGGGCTGATCACGGTCTGGCTCACCTTGTTCTACACGCTGGCGATCGGGCTGCTGATGGTCTCGCGCCTGCCGGTGTTCTCCGGCAAACGGGTGGGCAAGCGCGTGCCGCCCGAATTTGTCTTGCCGGTGTTCGTGGTGGTGGTGTTGTTCTTCGCGCTGCTGATCAGCTATCCGTGGGTTGTGCTCACCATCGGCACGCTCGCTTATCTCGTCTGCCTGCCGCTCGGCTGGCTGTCCTATCGCGAATATCAGCGCAAGGACGAGGTTGCGGCCGCCGCCGCCGCCGCGCAGGCCGCGACCCACAGCGAAGATGCGTCCCTGACGCCAGGCTCCGCCCCGCCGGACGATTCCGATCACGCGCGCCCGACGCGCCTGAACTGATCGACGGAAATCCATAAATCCATGCCGCGTGCAACCCGCGTCCTTGCCGCCGCCGACCGCCAAGGGCGGCCGGATCGTCGATACCGTGATCCTCGATTACGCCCAGCGCGGCGAACGGAAAATCGCCGTCACCGGCGTCAAGGGCGGCGCCTTCGAGATCGATCTCGTCGAGCCGGCGCGGTTGCGCAGCGACGACCTCTTGCTGCTCGACGACGGCACGCTAATCGAAGTGTTGGCGGCGCCCGAGCCGCTGATCGAGGCGCGCGCGACCGATGTGGCGGCGCTGGCGCGGCTCGCCTGGCATCTCGGCGACCGTCATGTGCCGGTGCAACTGCTGCCCAACCGGGTGCGCGCGCAACGCGACGCCGGCGTCGAAGCCTTGCTCAAATCGCTCGGCGCCAAAGTGGTTTTGATCGACGCGCCGTTCGAACCGGAAGGCGGCGCCTATGCCGTAGCGCACGGGCATGATCATGGCCACGACCACGGCCATCATCATGGCCACAGCCACCATCACCACGATCACTGATCAGCGATTGCGATAGCCCTGCGTGCCGAACGGATAGCCGGGCATGATGTCGTAAGGGTGCGCCCAGCCGGGCAGCGCCTTCATGCGCTCGAGCCAGGCGCCGATCGCCGGGTGCTCCTTGGCGATATCGAAGCCGAACTCCTCGGCCGGATAATAGAGATAACCGGTCATTGAAATGTCGGCGATGGTCGGCTTGTCGCCGACCAGGAATGGCCGTCCGGTCAGCCGCTTGTTGACGATTGAAAGCGCACCGTCGATGCGCGCCTTCATGAACGCCATCACCGCCGGGTCGCCGGGCTTCGGCGCAAAATTCTTCAGGAAGCGGTACGGCCCGAGAAAGCCGTTGACCTTCTGGTTGTCGAAGATGATCCAGCGCAGCGATTCCAGTTCTTCGTCCTCGCCCTGCGGCTTGAACTTGCCGCTGTGGTTGGCGAGATAAGTGAGGATCACGCCCGACTGGCTGAGCTTCTTTTTGCCGTGCACCAGCACCGGCGCTTCACCCATCTCATTGATGGTCTCGCGAAACTCCGGCGTGCGCTGCGGCGCCGCACCAAAGAAGTCGTACCAGACTGGCTCCCAGTCGGCGCCGATCAGATTGAGCATCAGCGCGGCGCGATAGGCGTTGCCGGACTGGGCGAAGCAATAGAGCTGATAGTCGGCCATAGGCTTCCTTACCCTGCGGGAGAGGCACGCGATAACGTCACCGGCATGCCGGCGGTGGCTTGGCCTTCGAAATGGCCGTTGGCGAAAGTCAGATGCGCCAGCGGCTGGTTTTCGTGGTCGTTGATGATGAGCGCGCCTTGCGTGAGCGTCCAGTGCCGGCTGGTGAAGAATTGACCCGGGCAACCGCCCTCCGGCGCGATGGCGCCTTCCTGCGCACCGGCAGCCGTGAAATTCATGCCGCAGGAGGGCGCGTTGGGGGTGGCCAGAAGCCAGCGGCCGCTCATGTCGACTGTCGGCGCCGGCGCCACCGGCGTCGCGTCGCCGAACGGGTTGCCGGCGCAGCCCGCCAGCAACCAGCGGCGCAAAGGCCCGCGGCAACCCGGACTATTGGCATCGCATTTTGCTTGCGCATGATCTTATCCGAAAACCGGCGTCCACTTTTCGGGATCATGCGCTACCGCATTCTCACTTCATGGTCGGGATGACGAATTCGGCGCCTTCCTTGGTGCCGGTCGGCCAGCGCGAGGTCACGGTCTTGGTCTTGGTGTAGAAGCGCACCGCGTCCGGCCCGTGCTGGTTGAGATCGCCGAAGCCGGAACGCTTCCAGCCGCCGAAGGTGTAATAGGCGAGCGGCACCGGAATGGCGAAATTGACGCCCACCATGCCGACCTGCACGCGGTTGACGAAATCGCGCGCGGTGTCGCCGTCGCGGGTGAAGATGGCGACGCCGTTGCCGTATTCATGCTCGGAGGGTAGCCGCACCGCTTCCTCGTAGTCCTTGGCGCGCACCACCGAGAGCACCGGTCCGAAGATCTCTTCCTTGTAGATTTTCATGTTCGGCTTCACGTCGTCGAACAGGCAGCCGCCGATGAAATTGCCGTTTTCGTAGCCCTGCAATTTGAATCCGCGCCCGTCGACCACGAGCTTGGCGCCTTCCTTGACGCCGGTGTCGATATAGCCGCGCACCTTGCCGAGCAGCTCCTTGGTGACCATCGGGCCGTAGTCGGCCTGCGGGTCGCTGGACGGGCCGATCTTCAAATTCTCCACGCGCGGGATCAGCTTCTCGAGCAGGACGTCGGCGGTCTTCTCGCCGACCGGCACCGCCACCGAAATCGCCATGCAGCGCTCGCCGGCCGAGCCGTAGCCGGCGCCGATCAGCGCGTCGACCGCCTGGTCCATGTCGGCGTCGGGCATCACGATCATGTGGTTCTTGGCGCCGCCGAAGCACTGCACGCGCTTACCGTTGGCGCAGCCGGTCGTGTAGATGTATTCGGCGATCGCCGAGGAGCCGACGAAGCCGATCGCCTTGACGCGGTCGTCGGTGAGCAGCGTGTCGACCGCTTCCTTGTCGCCGTTGACGACATTGAGGATGCCTTCCGGCAGGCCGGCCTCGAGGAACAGTTCGGCGATCCGCATCGGCACGGAAGGATCGCGCTCCGACGGCTTGAGGATGAAGGCGTTGCCGCAGGCAATCGCCGGCGCGCATTTCCACAACGGGATCATGGCCGGGAAATTGAACGGCGTGATGCCGGCGACCACGCCGAGCGGCTGGCGCACCGAATAAAGATCGATGCCGGGGCCGGCGCCCTCGGTGTATTCGCCCTTCAACAGATGCGGAATGCCGCAGGCGAATTCCACCACCTCGATGCCGCGCTGCACGTCGCCGCGCGCGTCGGGCACGGTCTTGCCGTGCTCGGAGGAAAGCAGCTTGGCGAGGCTATCGTGTTCCTTCTGGACCAGTTCGAGAAACTTGAACATCACGCGGGCGCGCCGCTGCGGATTGGTCGCCGCCCAGGCCGGCTGGGCGGCTTGCGCGTTGGCGATGGCGTGTTCGACCTCGGAATGCTTGGCCAGCGCGACCTTGGCCTGCACCTCGCCGGTATTGGGATCGAAGATGTCGCCGAAACGTCCGGAGGCGCCTTTGACGGCCTTGCCGCCGATGAAATGGCCGATCTCACGCATGGGTCGCTCTCCTCGAGTTCTTAACGGGTCTTCTTGGCAGTCTTTTTGGCGGGCCTTCATGACGGTCTTGGGCGGTATCTTTGTGCCTTATTGGAGCCTTGCACCCTATTTGCCGCGATTTTCGCAGCTTTTTGCCGGCCGGTCACCGGTTGGACCCGGTCCGACGAGGCGTTTTTCTTTCACGAACGGTTAGCCTTTACCGCCTCTTAACAGCGCCAGTCTAGGGTCGTTTGCAGCGGCGGGTTCTGTTTGGGCCCGGCTGCCGGGGGCGTCGGTAGGGTAAGTCATGGATATTGCGACCAGTCTAGGCCTGTTGTGTGGCGTCGGCGTCGTCGGCCTGGTGATTATGATGGGCGGCGACCTGCACATGTTCGTCAGCGAGCATGCGTTCATCGTCATTTTCGGCGGGTCATTTGCCGCCACGCTCATTCGCTTCCCGTTCTCCTCGATCATGCATGGCCTGCCGCTCGGCGCGAAATTCGCGTTTTCCATGCGCCGTATGACCCAGCGCGAACTGGTCGACGAACTGGCGGGGCTCGCGGAAATCGCCCGCAAGTCCGGGCCGGTCGGGCTGGAAAAGGTCGAGCTCGAAGACCCGTTCCTGGCCAAGGGCGTCCGCTTCGTCGCCGACGGCTACGACACCAATTTCATCCGCGACAATCTCGAGCGCGACCGCGACAACTTCCTTACCCATCTCGACGAGGGCCAGAAGATCTATCGCGCGGTCGGCGACTGCGCGCCGGCCTTCGGCATGATCGGCACGCTGATCGGCATGGTGCAGATGTTCGCCAACATGACCGACCCCTCCAAGCTCGGTCCGTTCATGGCGGGCGCCTTGCTCGCGACCTTCTACGGCGCCGCGCTCGCCAATTTGTTCTGCCTGCCGATTGCCGACAAGCTGCATCTCAAGCTGGTCGACGAGGAAATCAACCGCACCTTGATGATCGACGGCATCCTGATGATCCGCGAGGCGAAGAGCCCCACATTGGTGCGCGAAATGTTGCTCGCCTATCTGCCGGAAAAACACCGCCACAGCGAGGCTGACGAAGAGGAAGCCAAGCCTGCGACCGCTCCCGCCTGAAGCGACGGGGGTATAGTCAATGGCGCGGCGCAAGGACGGTGGGCACGGCGGCGGGCACGGATGGTTCGTCACCTTCGCCGATCTGATGGGGCTGCTGGTCAGCTTCTTCGTGATGCTGGTCGCGTTCTCCACCCAGGACCAGCAGAAGCTCAAGATCGTCGCCGGTTCCATGCGCGACGCCTTCGGCGTGCAGCAGGACGTACGCTATTCCGGCATCATCGAAGTGCTCGGCTCTGCCCACCCGGCCGAGGCTGAAAAACGCCGCCCAGATCGATCCCAACGGATGCATCCTCGACGCCAACTCCGGACGATAGCGACCACGAGCGCAATTACGGCGCGCGCTTCAAGAAGGATCAGAAATTCGCGCTCGCCTCCGCCTCGCTTCGCCAGGCCTTGCAGGAAATGCCGGAGATCACGGAAGCCTCCAAGCACATCATGGTCGAGGAGACCAAGCAGGGCCTCAATATCGAGATCGTCGACCAGGACGGACGATCGATGTTCCCGGACGGCGCCAAGGAGCCCTATGCGCGCACGCGCAAGCTGATCCAGAAGATCGCGCCGGCGCTCAAGGCGATGCCGTTCCGCGTCTCCATCACCGGGCATACCGCTTCCAGCAAGGTGCCGGAAAAACCGGGCTACGGGCCCTGGGAACTCTCCGCCGACCGCGCCAATGCGGTGCGCGAAATCCTCGCCGGCGAAGGCCTGAGCTCGGCGCATGTCTACATGGTGGCCGGCAAGGCCGACACCGATCCGCTGTTTCCCGACAATCCCTATATGTCGCCAAATCGCCGCGTCACCATTACCCTGATGCGGGAAGCTCCGCCGATTCCGCCCGATTTGACCCCGTAAAGCCGCTACTGGCCGGCCCGGCCCCGCTTTGATCGGGGTCAATCGCGTGCGGAAAATGGCCGGTATTCTCTTAGCCTTGGCGATGATATAAGGCCCGCCTTTCCCAGCTGGCGGCGGTGCGAACCAACCTTAATGAGCAATGGCGTGAACGAAACCACGGCGTCCGCCGAGGCCAATGCCGTCAATGACGGCAAAGTAACGCCGCCGAGTTTTGTGGCACTGGCGCTCGGCAGCGTCGGCGTCGTCTATGGCGACATAGGTACTAGTCCGCTCTACGCCTTCCGCGAGGCGACGATCGCGGCCAGCCACGAACAGGTCGTCACCCGCGAAATCGTGCTCGGCGTGCTGTCGCTGATCGTGTGGGCGCTGATCGTCACGGTGACCCTGAAATACGTGCTGATCCTGCTGCGCGCCGATAATAACGGGGAGGGCGGCACGCTCTCGCTCACCGCGCTCGCCAGCCGCGCGCTCGGACGGCGCACCGGTTTCGTCCTGGTCATCGGCGTCATCGGCGCCGCCATGTTTCTCGGCGACAGCGTGATCACGCCGGCGATTTCCGTGCTGTCGGCGGTGGAGGGCCTGAAACTCGCCAGCCCCACCTTCAGCGAATACGTCGCGCCGCTCGCGGTCGCCATCCTGATCGTTCTGTTCGCCGCGCAAAGCCGCGGCACCGCCAAGGTGGCGGCGCTGTTCGGCCCGATCATGGTGGTCTGGTTCATCGCCATCGCGATTGCCGGGGCGATGCATATTCGCGACGACCCGCACGTGCTCGCCGCGATCAATCCGCTCTACGGCGTCGAATTTCTGCTCGATCACGGCCAGATCGGCCTGGTCACGCTCGGCGCGGTGTTCCTGGTGGTCACCGGCGGCGAGGCGCTCTACGCCGATCTCGGCCATTTCGGCCGCAAGCCTATCCAGGTCGCCTGGCTTTTCCTGGTGCTGCCGGCGCTGCTGATCAATTATTTCGGCCAAGGCGCGAAGGTGCTGGCCGATCCGATGGCGATCGAAAATCCGTTCTACCGCCTGGTGCCGGACTCCTTCCTGTTGCCGATGATCGTGCTGGCCACCGCGGCCACCGTGATCGCCAGCCAGGCAGTGATCACCGGCGCCTATTCGCTGGTGCATCAGGCGATCCAGCTCGGCCTGCTGCCGCGGCTCACCATCCTGCACACCTCGGCCTCCCATGTCGGCCAGATCTATATTCCGCGCGTGACGGTGATGCTGCTGCTCGGCGTGTTGCTGCTGGTCGGACTGTTCCGCACCTCGAGCGCGCTCGCCTCCGCCTACGGCATCGCGGTGGCCACCACCATGGTGGTGGACGGGTTGCTCGCCTTCATCGTGATATGGAAATTGTGGCACTGGCCGTTGTGGAAGACCGCGCTGCTGATGCTGCCGTTTACCGTCGTCGATATCACCTTTTTCTCCGCCAATTTCCTCAAATTGTTCGAGGGCGCCTGGGCGCCGCTGTTGTTCGGCGCGACCATGGTGCTGCTGATCCTGACCTGGCGGCGCGGCAGCCGCATCCTTGTCGGCAAGACCCGGCGCACCGAGGTGCCGATCGAGACGCTGCTGCGCAGTCTCGAGAAAAAGCCGCCGCATAGCGTGCCGGGCACGGCGGTGTTTCTCACCAGCGATCCGGATTTTGCGCCGACCGCGCTGTTGCACAATCTCAAGCACAACAAGGTGCTGCACGAGCACAATGTGATCCTCACCATCATCACCGCCGACACGCCGCGCGTAAGCGAAGACGAGCGGGTGCAGATTACGCCGCTGTCGAAGCATTTCTCGCGCGTGTCGTTGAAGTTCGGCTACATGGAACAGCCCAACGTGCCGAAGGCGCTGGCGATCGCGCGCAAACTCGGCTGGCAATTCGACATCATGTCGACGTCGTTCTTCCTGTCGCGCCGCTCGCTCAAGCCTTCGCCGCAGTCGGGTATGCCGGGCTGGCAGGACCATCTGTTCATCGCGCTGGCGCGTTCGGCGAGCGATGCCACCGACTTCTTCCAGATTCCGACCGGGCGCGTGGTCGAGGTCGGCACCCAGGTGACCGTCTGAGCAAGCCCGCCTTCCGTAGGGGGCTTGTCGAATAACTCATTGAAAAAATAGATAAATTCAGTTCCATGCGGCCTGCGCTTTATGCATGGCTCGACTTTGCGCTTTGCGCAAAACACCCTCCCGGAGTACCCCTGGCAGCGATATAAGCCCGGTCTCAAATTTTTTGCATTGCAACAAATCCCGGACCAATCCCCCATGTCTCACAGTAGTTGCCGCCGCAAACGGCGGCTCGGTCGCGGCCAATGGCGGCAGCGACCTGCCGGTGAAGGCCGGCTTCTGGGCGCTCACGCTCGGCTGCATCGGCGTCGTCTATGGCGACATCGGCACCAGTCCGCTTTACGCCGTGCGCGAGTCGGTGCTGGCGGCGGTCGGTCCGGGCAAGCCGGTGAGCGAGCCGGTGGTGCTCGGCATCCTGTCGCTGATCATCTGGGCGCTGCTCTTGGTGGTCACCGCCAAATACGTGCTGATCCTTTTGCGCGCCGACAATAACGGCGAGGGCGGCACGCTGGCGCTGATGGCGCTTGCCTCGCGCGCGCTCGGCGGCGGCCGCGGCGGCGGCATCGTCATCCTGCTCGGTATCATCAGCGGCGCTTTGTTCTACGGCGACGCCATGATCACGCCGGCGCTGTCGGTGCTCTCCGCGATCGAAGGCTTGAAAATCGCAACGCCGGCTTTCGACGATTACGTGGTGCCGCTCACCGTGGTGATCTTGATCGTGCTGTTTTCGGTGCAGTCGCGCGGCACGGCAAAGGTCGCCGCTTTTTTCGGCCCGATCACATTGGTTTGGTTCGCCGCCATCGCCGTCGCCGGGCTTTGGCATATCGGTCAGAATCTAAATGTGTCTGCTGTCGTTCAATCCGTATTACGGCGTCCACTTTCTGCTCAACCACGGCATCGTCGCCTTGTTCACGCTCGGCGCGGTGTTCTTGGTGGTGACCGGCTCGGAAGCGCTCTATGCGGATTTGGGCCATTTCGGCCGCGGGCCGATCCGTTTCGCCTGGCTGGTGGTGGTGCTGCCGGCACTCACCATCAACTATCTCGGACAAGGCGCGCTGGTGCTGGCCAATCCGAAGGCGATCGAAAACCCGTTCTTCCTGCTTTATCCGCATTGGGCGCTGCTGCCGATGGTGGCGCTGGCGACGGCGGCGACCGTGATCGCCAGCCAGGCGGTGATCACCGGCGCCTATTCGCTCACGCAACAGGCGATCCAGCTCGGCCTGCTGCCGCGCCTGGAAATCCGCCACACCTCGGAATCGCTGTTCGGGCAGATCTACATGCCGCGGGTGAATACGCTGCTGCTGATCGGCGTGTTGCTGCTGGTCGCGCTGTTCCGTTCCTCGAGCGCGCTCGCCTCCGCCTACGGCATCGCCGTCACCGGCACCATGGTGGTGACCGCCATGATGGCAATCATCGTGATCTGGCGGGTGTGGCGCTGGCGACTGATCTGGGCGCTGGCGCTGATGTTGCCGTTCCTGTTGATCGATTTCACGTTCCTTGCCGCCAATTTGCTCAAGATCGTGGAAGGCGGCTGGATGCCGCTTGCGCTCGGTGCCGTGGTCATGGCGGTGATGTATACCTGGAGGCGCGGCAGCCGGCTGTTGTTCGAGAAGACGCGCCGCCTGGAAACGCCGCTCGAATTTCTCGTCAACAGCCTGGAAAAGAAGCCGCCGCTGCGCGTGCCCGGCACCGCGGTGTTCCTCACCAGCGATCCGACCAGCGCGCCGACCGCGCTGATGCACAGCCTCAAACACTACAAGGTGCTGCACGAGAAGAACGTCATCCTCACCATCACCACGACGGACACGCCGCGGGTCGACGCCGCCGAGCGGGTGCGTATCGAGCCGATCGGCGAAACTTTCTCCCGCGTCCGATTGCGTTTCGGCTTCATGGAAACGCCGAACGTGCCGAAGGCGTTGGCCATCGCCCGCAAGCTCGGCTGGCAGTTCGACATCATGTCGACCTCGTTCTTCCTCTCGCGCCGCCTGCTCAAGCCGGCGGTCCGCTCCGGCATGCCGCGCTGGCAGGACCGCTGTTCATCGCGCTGACCCGCGTCGCCAACGATGCCACCGACTATTTCCAGATTCCGACCGGGCGGGTGGTGGAGGTCGGAACGCAGGTGACGGTCTGACGATATGACCGGTGCCCCGCCCGTGGATTCGCGGTAGTGTCGTGCCATGTTCGAACGCGCCTATCGACAACGGCTCGATGCCGACCTGAACCGATGGCAGGGCGACGGTGTCATCACGCCGGCGGCGGGCGATGCGATCCGCGCGGCGCTGCCGCCAATGTCTGCGGGCGTCAATATTGCGACGGTCGTCGCAATCGTCGGCGGTCTGCTGATCGCCGCCGCGTTTCTCGCCTTCGTTGCGTCGAACTGGACCGCAATCGCGCGTCCCGCGCGCTTCGCCATTCTATTGGCTGGCATCGTCGGCGCTTACGGAATTGCCGCGGCAATGGCGCGCTACGAACGGAAGGCGCTCGCCGATATTGCGACGTGCGTCGGTTCGATCGTGTTCGGCGCGGCGATTGCGCTGGTCGGCCAGATGTATCATCTGGGCGAGGATTTCGCCGGCGGGATGATGTTGTGGTCGGCTGGCGCGTTGGTGGCTGCGACGGCGACCGGCTCACGCGGTGCGCTTGCAGTCGCGCTCGTGACCGGCTGCATCTGGAGCAGCATGCGGATGTTCGAAACCTCGCAAACGCCGCATGTGCCGTTCGTCGCGCTCTGGTTGATCGCGGCAGGCCTGGCGGTGGCCTGGAATTCAGCCGTCGCCCGCCATCTTGTCGACGTCGCCGCGCTGGCATGGCTTAGTATGACCGAATTTGCGATCGCCGATCGTGTTCACGGCGGCGACGTGCCGGCGACGCTCGCCGCCGGCGCGGCGTTGCTGCTTGGCGGGGGCCTTGCCCTGGCGGGCCTGCGCGCGAACACGCTGCGGCTATTCGGCCTAACGCTATCCACCTATGGCGCGTTCGGCCTTGCAATCGCCTGCGCCGTGACAGCGACGATTTCGGACCCATTAAACAAGCCGGTGTTCGGCATGGAATTATGGGCCGCCTTATGCGGCGTGGTCGGAGTTCTCTTCGCGTTTACCGGCGCGGCAATGGTCCGACGTTGGGGACCAGCCTTCGCCGGCCTTGCTGCAGGCCTCACGCTGTTTGTCGTCTCCGGTATCTGGCAGTCAGCGAACGCCAATGAGCCGTGGCTAACCTACGCGCTACTGATTGTCGCGACGTTGTGCCTCGTCGTCTCGGGCATGCTCGACGAGGTAAGGCCGCGTGTGGTCGCGGGCTGGCTCGGGCTCGCCGCGACGATCGCGGCGATAACGTGGGGTGTGCGGGGTTCGCTGCTGCGCCGTGCGGTGTTTCTCGCCATAACGGGGCTGGCGGCGGTCGGGCTTGCCTCTCTCCTCGGCAGGTTGATGCCGAAGGAACGCCCAAAATGACTCAAATCACCGAAATTTTGAACCGAGTCCCGGGTTGGGCTTCGTACGCCGCGGCCGCCCTGGTGCAGGTTGCGCTGATCGCGCTGATGGTCGGCGACCGCGCGAGTATTTTACGCGAGGGGACCGAGGTCACGTTGCAGTCCCGACCGGTCGATCCGCGCGACTTACTGCGCGGCGATTACGTGGCGCTGAGCTACGCCATTTCGTCTCTGCCGGCCGGCGCGTTATTGGGTCAGCCATCGTCGAGCCGAACGCCCGACGTCTTCGTCAAACTCGCGCCGAACGCGGAGGGCTTCTATGAGGCAGTCTCGGTGCATGCTGAACCGGTCGCAGTGACGCCGCCGGAGCGTTTGATCCGGGGTAGGGTCATGTACGGCGCCACTTGCGGTGGAACCGGCCGCGTGTTCTGTGAGCGGCTGACGATTAAGTACGGGATCGAGAGCTATTTCGTCCCGCAAGGCGAAGGAAAAGAAATCGAGAACGCGCGCAATAAGCGCAGGGTTTCGGTTGTCGTCGCTGTGACGACCAGCGGGCGCGCCGCGATCAAGCGGTTGTTGATCGATGGAAAACCAGTCTACGATGAACCTCTGTTCTGATTTGCAGTTTCGTTAGGTTGTCCGGTAAAGACCGTGGTCGGGGAATGGGAGTTGCATCATGGCCGACGAAATGCCGCGCGCGAACGAAGTCGAAAATCTGACGCCCGAACAGGTGGCGCGCGGCCTGACCGAAGGCCGCATGCTTCTGGTCGACGTGCGCGAGCCGAACGAAACTGCGGTGGAATGCTATCCGGACGCGGTGATCGTGCCGCTGTCGTCGTTCGATCCCACCGCCATCCCCGATCCGCAGGGCAAGCAGGTGGTGTTCGCCTGCCGGTCCGGCCGTCGCTCGATTACCGCTTCGGTCGCCGCGCAAGACGCAGGGTTTCCCTACAAGTCGCATTTGGCCGGCGGCATCATCGCCTGGAAAGCGGCCGGCCTGCCGACCAAGAGCTGACGGCCGCCAACCCGCGGCGACTTAGGCGCGCCAGCGGCGGTGCTGCCACAGCCATTGTTCGGGATGTTCGCGGATCCAGCCTTCGATCACGCCGATGATGATCTGCGTCGTGCCGGCGACGTCGATTTTGCCGTCAATAGCGTCGCGCGCCGGCTCGATCGCTTCGGTGATCTCGCCGCGGAACCGGTGGCCGGGCAGGCGGATCATGCGCACGCCGTGGATCGGGCATTCGAAATGGCGAGCAAGCCGCGCCAGCAGCGGATTGGCCTTGGTGCGGCGGCCGAAGAACGTCACGTCCACACCGCGCACGTAATACTGATCGACCAGCATGCCGACATGGGCGCCGCGCTCGAGCGCTTCGGCAAGCCTGAGCGGTGCGTCCAGGCCGGCGGGGATCAATTCGCCCATGCTGGCGGTGCGCGTCTCGCGCAGCCAGTTGTCGATGCGCTCGATGTTCGGACGCCGATACAGCACCGCGCTGTCGACGCCGGCCGTCGCGGCGGATATCGCCGGCAACTCCCAATTGGCGAGGTGGGCGGCAAAGACGAGCGCCGGTTTGCCGTCATTTGCCACCCGCATGGAGCGATCGATATTCGCGCGTGAAATGTCGTAACGGCTCGGCCGCTCCGGGTGGTCCGGGTCGTAATCCCACAGTCTATCGAGATGGGCGAATTCGGCGCCCATGCGTCCGAGATTGTCCCAGGCCCCGCGCAGGATCGTGTCGATCTCGGCGGCGGATTTTTCCGGGAATGCGGCGGTAAGGTTCTCGCGGCCGATGCGGTTTTCCGGCAGCAGCGGACCGATTTTGCGCATCAGGGCGCCGGCGAAATCCGCCATCCGGTCGGGATCGGTGTGACGAAGGCCCTTGAGCAATGCGACCGCAATGGCGCCCAGCAGCGCGTTGGCGGCGCGCTTGCCGCCGCGCCGCAGGCGCCGGATCATCCGCGTCATCGCATGGCTCATTGTTCAATGCGCATGATCTTGTCCGAAAACCGGTTCCCACTTTTCGGGATCATGCGCTAGAAGTTGACGATCACCTTGCCGAACACCTGCCGGCTTTCGATCCGCGCCAGGCCTTTTTCGAAATCGGCCAGCGCGAATTCAGAATCGATAATCGGCGTCATGCCGGCGGCCATTTTGGCCAGGCTGTCGCGGATATTGCGCTTCGTGCTGCCGAACGAGCCGAAGATCTTGTACTGCTGCTGGAACAGCTGCATCAGATTGATGGTGACGGTCGGTCCCGCGGTCGAGCCGCAGGTGACCAGCCGGCCGCCGCGCTTGAGGCAGAGCAGGGAGGCGTTGAAGCCTTCGCCGCCGACGTGCTCGAACACCACGTCGACGCCTTTCTTGGCGGTGAGCTTGCGGGTGACGCCCTCGAAGCGGTCGGTCTTGTAATTGATGACGTGATCGGCGCCGAGCGCCTTGGCCTTTTCCGCCTTGGCGTCGTCGCCGACGGTGGTGATGACGGTGCAGCCGATCGCTTTGGCCATCTTGATGGCGACCGAGCCGATGCCGGAGCCGGCGGCATGCACGAGAATTGTTTCTCCCGGCTTGAGCTTGGCGTTGTCGAACAGCATGTGCTCGGTGGTGCCGAAGGCGATGGGCGCGCACGCCGCGTCGCGTAGCGACACGCCGGCCGGCACCGGAATCGTCAGCCGCGCCGGCAGATTGATCAGCTCGCGGGCAAAGCCGTCGATATGGAAGCCCATGATGCCGCCGACGTTCTCGCACAGATTATCGCGGCCCTCGCGGCAGGCGGCGCATTGGCCGCAGGTGATGGCGCCGTACATGACGACCGGATCGCCGGCCTTGATCGACGTGACGCCGGCGCCGACTGCGGCGATCTCGCCGGAGGCTTCGGCGCCGACCACCAAGGGCAGTTTCCGCTTGGTGAAGGCCATGCCGCGGAAGCCCCAGAGGTCGAGGTGATTGAGCGCGACCGCCTTGATGCGGATTTGCACCTCGCCGTCGCCGGGCGGCGGCGGGGCGGGGACATCGGCAAGTTCGAGCTTGCGGTCGGCGATGAGGCGTAAGGAGCGCATGGCGGGCGAGGGCGGCGTTACGCCGCCGGCTCCAGGCCCATGACCAGCGAGACGTTCTGCCCGCCGAAGCCGAACGAATTCGAGAGCGCGTGGGTCACGCGCGCGTCGCGCGCGGTATTCGGCACCACGTCGAGCGGGATGGCGGGGTCGGGAATCTTGTAATTGATGGTGGGCGGAATGCGCTGGTGTTGCAGCGTGAGAAGGGTGAACACCGCCTCGACCGCGCCGGCCGCCGACAGCGTGTGGCCGATCATGGATTTGTTGGAGGAGATCGGCACGCTTTTCATGCGCTCGCCGAACACGGTGGAGACGCCGAGATATTCCATCTTGTCGTTTTCCGGCGTCGAGGTGCCGTGCGCGTTGATGTAATCGATGTCGTCGGGCGTCAGACCCGGCATCCTTGATGGCGTTGGCGATGCAGCCGATGATCGGTTTGCCGTCGGGGCTCGAGCGCGTGCGGTGGAAAGCGTCCGCCATTTCGCCGCAGCCTTCGATCACGCCGAGAATCTTGGCACCGCGCGCCTTGGCGGCGTCGTAGCTTTCCAGCACCAATGCGCCGGCGCCTTCCGCCATGACGAAGCCGTCGCGGTTCTTGGCGAATGGCCTGGCCGCGCCTTGCGGATTGTCGTTGCTGGTCGACAGCGCCGAGAGCAACGAGAAGCGGACCAGCGCTTCCGGGTTGATCGAGCCGTCGGTGCCGATGCAAAGCGCAGCATCGGTCTCGCCGCGCCGGATCGCCTCGACGCCGAGCTGGATGGCGCTAGCGCCCGAGGCGCAGGCGGTCGACAGCGAGATCGGCGAGCCGTTGGTGCCGAAATTGTCGGCCACATGATGGGCGACCGAGCCGAACATGAAGCGTTCGTGATAGGCGGGCAACTGCCGCCGCTTACCCGCAGCATGTCGCTATAGGCCGACCTTGTCATTGGCGCCGGCTCGGTTGCTGGCGAGCTCGATGCGTTGCGGCCATTCCACCTCGATCGGCGGCACCGCGAGGAACAAGGGCCCGGGAAAGTCGCCCGTGCTGCCGATGCCGGCTTCGTCGATCGCCTCCTCGGCGGCGAGCATCGGCGAGGTCTTCCGACAGTGAGCGCCGCGGTGCGCTCCTGAGCCGGCAGGAAGTCGACGGTGCCGGCGATGCGGGTGCTTCAGGCCGTCGGTCGGAAAACGGGTAATGGCGTGGATGCCGGATTGGCCGGCGGTGAGCCTTTGCCAGTTATCGGTCTTGCCCGGCGCCGAGCGAGGTGACCACGCCGAGTCCGGTCACCACCACGATCGGCCGGCCCAATTGTCGGTCATTTGCTGGTCGACATCTGTCGCTGCTCCCTCAGTCGACCCGCTCGACCAGCGCAAGGCTTTCGCCCCGCCAATGTCCGATGCCGGTCACGAGGACCTGCTCAGGTCGCCGCTCATCGGCCGCTCCAGTCCGCTGGCGTCGCAAGGCGGGAAACAGCTAGCATGACCGAGCGCGACCGCCGCGAGCGCGACATTCATGGCGAATTGCGGCTCCAGCCCATGCCCGACATAGGAGCCGGTGGCCCGTACGGCAAGATCGGGGTGCGCTTCAAGGAACGCGCGCTCCTCCGCGTGGCCGGCTCCGCGCCGGTGGCGCCGGAAAACACCGCGGCATGGCCGGATTTGACCTTGTCCTTGATCTTGTCCCACAGCCCGCGCCAGCGCGGCGGTGATGCGCGCCCGGCTGGCGCTGGCGCGGTCGGAAATCACGGTCGACAGCCGCGCCAGCGGCTTGGCGCCGCGCGCCTGCGCGTAGCTCGCGCGCCTCGATCACCAGGAAGGCGCCGAAGCGAGCCGAGCGCGAAGCCGCCTGTATGTCGCCGCGCTCCCAGACCGGCGCATAGCGGTCCTTCAAGGCGAAGCCGCCGAACTCGAAAAGCATCAGCAGGTCGCGGCCGCTCGGCATTATAGGAGCCGCCGACCAGCGCGATGTCGCTCTGCCCGGCGGCGATGCGCGCCAGCGCGATACGCACCGCATCGACGCCGCGGATTCCTCGCCCATGAAGGTGCGCGAGGAGCCGGTGACGCCGTGCACGATCGAGATATTGCCGGCGAGCAGATTGGAGAGCTGCGCCAAGGAACAGCGTCGGCCGCAGGTCGCTCATCAGCCGCTCGTTGAGGAAGGCGGCCGGGTCTTCCGCCTGCGGCATAGCCGCTGAGGATAGCGGCTGTCGACGGCGAGATCGCGCTCGCCGCCGCCGGCGGCCACGATCATGTCCATGTGCGAGAGGATTTCCGGCTTGCCCTTGACGCCGGCGCTATCGAGCGCCAGTCCGGCGGCATAGGTGCCGATGCGCTGCCAGTTTTCCATCTGGCGCTGATCGCCCTTTTTCGGGATCTGCGCGTCGAAATTGATCGGCGCCAGCGGATGCACGACGTAAGGGCGCAAACGTCGTCGTATCGGCGCTGGGCTGCGCCTCCATCAATTTCTGCCAATGCGCTTGCGGGCCTTCGCCGAGGCAGGAGACAATGCCGATGCCGGTGATCCAGGCTTCGCGCGCCGCCTCAGCCATCGGCCGGCGCCTCGATTTTCAGTCCGATGCCGGCTGCATGGTCGCGCATTTCCTGCTTCCATTTCGGCGTTGGGGAAATCGAGCACGCGCAACGTTATCGAGGCGTCGCAGATCACTTTGCCCTCGGCCTTGATTTTGGCCGTCGACGACCGCGTAGCCGGATCCGTCATGTTCCAGATGGGCGTCGATCGACGAGCACCTGGCCGGGCGTGACGAAGGTGCGCAGCTTCGCCTCTTTCACCGCGGCCAGGAACGGCATGCGCTCGAAGTGGTTGAGCGCCACCACCAGCCAGCCCGCGGTCTGCGCCATCGCCTCGATCAGCAGCACGCCCGGCATCAGCGGATAGCCGGGGAAATGGCCCTCGAATATCGTGCTTCGTCGTCGGAACCGTCGCCTCGCTGCTGATCTTGCGGTCGGCGAGATTGAGGTCGACGATCCGGTCGATCAGCTGGAAATACTCGATACGCATGTGGCTTTGGCGCGGCCTTAGGCCCCTTTGGCGGCGACGAGTTTGTCGATCTGCTCGCTGAGGTTTTTGAGCACGAAATACTGTTCGGTCGTGGCCTTGCCGTCGTTGACTTCCTGCGTCCACTGCTCGAGCGGCAGCTTGATCCCGAACGCCTTGTCGATGGCGAACGCGATATCGAGGAAATCCAGGCTGTCGATGCCAAGATCGTTAATGGCGTGGCTGTCCGGCGTAATGGTGTCGCGCGGAATATCGCAGGTCTCGGCGATAATATTGGCGATCGTGTCAAATGTCGAAGACATCGATAACTCTCTGATTTATTTGGAGTTCTGGCGAACGGACGGCCAAGCTGCCCGGTCCCGCGCGCCAGCCCCCCGGCACGGCTATTCGCCGGCATACGGTCGGCAGCCCGTATAGCGAAGCGCCGCCGCAAGTTCAATGGCAGGGGGCGTTTAGCGGGAAAATAGGGCCAAATGTCTAAAACTACGCCCGGTCGGGCGGCCTCACCAACGGTCGTTAGCGGTCTTTGCTGTATTCCACCGGCGTGCAGCCGCGCCGTCCCGACAGCACGCAATCCTGGTTCTTGCGCATCTTCGCCATGGTGTCGGCGAGCCACAGCCCGGCGCCGATCAGGCCGACCACGAACACGAAGGCAATGATGTTGACGGTCATGCGGTGGCGATAGTCGTCGGCGCCTTCGCCGCGCTCGAATTTGGCGAGATCGTCCGCCGGCGGCGGAACCGTTGCCGGCATAGGCGCGGCGGCACGCCCCGGGAATCTCACCACCCGCGGCTCGTTATCGGACGAAGACGGTTGGTCGCCGGCCATGACGCACAAGTCTAGCACGGGGCTGCGCGCCGTTCGACGGCGTCGGGGCCGCGCCGGCGCACGGTGGCGAAGCCCTGAAAGATCGATGGATTTCCGCGCGCTGTAGCCGGCTGGCGCCGCTGCAGCGGCATTTACACCGCCCGCCGCGTGCCCGCTGCGAAGTTCCTTGTCCGGCGCGGCCGGTTAAGCCAAAATAGGCCCAGGAGCCGGGGATCAAAAAAACAAGGCTATGCCTTTCATCGGGCATGCGCCCCGAACCAATTCGCGATCGCGGCGCCAAAGCCGCGGCGGATGAAGGCTTACCGCTCTTTTCGCAACGTCGAAAAGACGAGGGTGGGGGAACGGCTTGTTTCAATCGATAGCCGCGCTCGGACATTTCTCGGCGATCGATCTGTCCGGGCTCGCGCGCGTCACGTCATTGCTGGTGCTGCCCTTCGCGCACGAGGATCTCGCGATCATCTTCGGCGGCTATATCATCGTGAACAAGCTGATGCCGGTCGGCCTGGTCGCGCTGAGCATCTATGGCGGCATGGTGGCGAGCGATTTCGCGCTCTACGGCATCGGCGCGGCGGCGCGCTATCTGCCCTGGCTGCGCCGCTTTGCGGTCGACGAGCGCGTGCGCCGGTTCGGCGAGACGCTCAAGCGCAACGTGTTCGGGCTGGTGGCGTTATGCCGGGTGGTGCCGGGCGTGGTGTTCGTCGCCTTCGTCGCCTGCGGCTGGACGCGGGTATCGCTCGTCCGCTTTACCGCCGCCAGCCTGATCATCTCGGCGCTCTATCTGCCGTTGATGCTCTATCTCGTCATCGTATTCGGCGACGCGCTCGACGACCGTCTCGGGCTCGTGGCATGGCCGATGCTGCTCGTCGCCATCAGTGCCTCCAACTTTGTCCGCAAGCGCGTGTTCGCCTTTCGTGAGGCGGCAAAGCCGAATGCCGCCGGCGAAATTGCCGCGCCGGCCGATTGTTTCGGCATGCCGCCGCTGGCGCGGGCCGACCGCAAGGTGGCGAAAGCCGAGCGCATCCCGCCGCTCTTGTTCTATCTGCCGTTGGCGGTAAACTGGATCCGGCTCGGTCTGCGCTATGGTTCGCTGACCCTGCCGACCGCGGCCAATCCGCAGATTTTCACCGGCGGCATGTGGGGCGAAACGAAGAGCTCCTATTTCCTCGACCTCGACCCGGCGAGCGGCAATGGATCGCCGATTTCGTGGTGGTCAAGCGCATCGGCGACCGGCGCGATCCGGCCGGCGATATCGACCGCGCGGTGCGCGCGCTTGCCGAGGCCGGCCTCGAATTCCCGCTGGTCGCCAAGCCCGATATCGGCTGGCACGGTTACGGCGTCTGCCGCATCGACGGCCGCGAGCGGCTCGAGCGCTACATCGCGGACTACCCGGCGGGCGCTTCGTTCATATTGCAGCGTTTCGTGCCGTATGCCGCCGAGGCGGCGGTGCTCTATGCGCGGCTGCCGGGCGAGACCAGCGGCCGCATCCTGTCGCTTACCTTGCGCTATTTCCCGCACGTCATCGGCAACGGCCGGCAGACCGTGCGCGAACTCATCGCCGCCGACGAGCGGGCGCAATGGAAGTGCGCCCTGCATCTCGGCGCCGACGCAAGCCACCGCGGCGTCGACGCGGACGAACTCAACCGCGTGCCGGCGCAGGGCGAAGTGGTGCGCATCGCGTTGATCGGCAACCAACGGGCCGGCGCGCTTTACCGCGACGGCCGCCGCCACATCACGGCGGCGTTGCAGACGCGTTTCGATTCGATCGCCCGCAGCATGACCGAATTCCATTACGGCCGCTTCGATCTGCGCTTTGCCTCGCTCGACGCCTTCATGCGCGGCGAGGAATTCGCCATCGTGGAAATCAACGGCATCGGCGGCGAGGCGATCGACTGCTGGGACCCGCGCCTGACGGTGGGCGAGGTGTATCGGCGGCTGGTCGACCAGCAGCGGCTGTTGTTCCTGATCGGCGAGCGCAACCGCGCGCGCGGTTTCCGCCCGACCACGGGCGGGGACTTCCTCGGCGCCGTGATCCGGCAGACCCAATTAATCCGCCGTTATCCCGCCTCCGATTGAGCGACGCCCGGCGGCCAAGTGGACGCCCCGCCAAGGGCCGCCTAAAGTGGCGGCGATGAGCGAAACCGCCCGAACCCGGCGAGGCGTCGCCCTGATCGCGGCCTATGTGGTCGCGCTGCAGGCATTGCTGTTGCCGCTCTCGGTGGCAGCCGGCCCGTTCGCCGGCAGCCTGTGCGCTTCGGCCGGCGTTACCTCAGGTTCGCCATCGCCGGTAAGCCACGAGCAAGGCTGTCCCTGCGCCGCCGGCTGCGGCATGCAATGTTGCGCGCAGACTTTGTTAGCCCGCCGCAAGTCGTCGTTGCCTTTGGCGGCACGCATTTTGTCACGTTGACGCCGCCGCTTGCATTCGTGCCCGTCGTCCGCATGACCGAGCGCGGCCCGCAGGTCGCGCGCGCGCCGCCGGCCGCCTGAATTCGCGCTGCCAATCCCGTCGCCTATTCATCCGCACGCCGCGCTTGCGCATAGCGCGCGCAGCATCGTCAGGAGATCAATCAATGACCCGTACAACTTTCATAGTCGCCGCGATGGTCGCCGCGATCGCCGCCGCCTGCGCGGCGCTGCCGGCGCAAGCCGAAGACGTCACCGTCGGTGCCTTGAAAATATCCGCGCCCTGGGCGCGCGCCACGCCGAAAGGCGCCAGCGTCGGCGGCGGCTATATGACGATCACCAATACCGGAACCGCGCCCGACCGCCTGATCGGCGGCTCCTCGGCCGTCTCGCGCAGCTTCGAGGTGCATGAGATGAAGATGGAAGGCGGCGTGATGAAAATGCGGATGGTCGCCGGCGGCCTCGAAATCAAGCCGGGGCAGACCGTCACCCTCGATCCGAGCGGCTACCACATCATGCTCATGGGCCTGAAGAAGCAACTCATGCAAGGCGAGCATTTCAAGGCCACGCTGCAGTTCGCCAAGGCCGGCAAAGTCGACGTCGACTTCACGGTGGAAGGCATCGGCGCCAAGACCGGCGGTCATGCCATGCCGGGCATGCAGATGAAAGACGGCGGCATGAAGATGAAGTGAGCCGCGCCGTTGCACTTGTTTTGATCGCGAAACTTAAATCCCGGCGCAGCGGCGCCGGGATTTTGCCGATCGCGTGCGACGAAATCGGCTGCGCCGTGGCGTCGCATCAACATTGCAAATGCCGGTAAAACACGCCATATCGAAAGATATGCAGCCAAAAACGAAGTCGCCGCCGAAACTCGTCATCCGCAATGCCTTACCGGCCGACATCCCAGGCATCCGCGCGGTGATGGCGAAGGCCTATGCGTCGCTCGGCGCGCATGGCGTCTATTCCGAAGCGCAACTGTTCGGGCAGATGCACCAATTTCCGCAAGGCCAATTCGTCGCGACTTATGAAGGCCGAATCATCGGGTATTGCGCCACCTTTTTGATCCCCGAATCGCTGGCGCTCAAGCCGCACGACTGGGCGACGATCACCGGCCGCGGCTACGCGTCGCGGCACGATCCGGACGGCGACTGGGTCTACGGCATGGACGTCTGCATCGATCCCGAATTTCGCGGCCGCCGCATCGGCCAGCGGCTCTACAATGAACGCAAGAAATTGTGCCAGCACTTGCGGCTCAAAGGCGTCGTTTTTGCCGGGCGCATGCCGAACCTGGCGCGGCGCTGGAACGCCGTCGGCTCGGCGGAGAACTACCTCAAGCTCGTGCTCGAAGGTAAACAGCGCGATCCGGTGATCGGCTTCCAGATCCGCAACGGCTTCGAGCCGATCGGGGTGCTGCACGACTATCTGCCGCTCGACACCGAGTCGCGCGGCTATGCCACGCATATGATCTGGCGCAATCCGCAGGTGCCGGTCGAGGCCGCGACGGCGCCTGCGCGTATCATGCAGCGGGCGCGAACGGTGCGCGTTGCGGCTGTGCAATATCAATTGCGCGCCGTCACATCGTTCGAGGAATTCGCCCAGCAGGTCGAATATTTCGTCGACGTGGTCGCCGACTACAAGGCCGATTTCGCGGTCTTTCCGGAACTGTTCACGTTGCAACTGCTGTCGATCGAAAATCGTCACATTCCGGCTGCCGAAGCGATCTCGGCGCTGACAAGCTACACCGCTCGTTTCAAGGAAATGATGAGCCGGCTGGCGGTCAGCTACAACGTCAACATCATCGGCGGTTCGCATCCCAACCGCGAAGCGGATGGCGAAGTCTATAATGTGTCCTACACATTTCTGCGCGACGGCAGCGTGCACGAACAGAGAAAAGTTCATCCGACCCCGAACGAACGCTATTGGTGGAACATCAAGGGCGGCGACCGCGCCAATGTCATCGACACCGATTGCGGGCCGATCGGGGTGCTCATCTGTTACGATTGCGAATTTCCGGAACTGGTCCGGCACGTGATCGACCAGGGCGCGGCGATGCTGTTCATTCCGTTCTGCACCGACGAGCGGCAGAGCTATATGCGGGTGCGCTATTGCGCGCAGGCGCGCGCGGTCGAAAATCAATGTTTCGTCGTGATGGCGGGCAATACCGGAAACCTGCCGAAGGTCGAGAACATGGATATCCAGTATTCGCAAAGCTGCGTGCTCACGCCCTGCGATTTTCCATTCGCGCGCGACGGCATCGCCTCCGACACGACGCCGAATGTCGAGATGGTGGCGATCGCCGATCTGCCGCTCGACAGCCTGCGCGCCGCGCGCCAGGGCGGCACCGTGCAGAACCTCAAGGACCGCCGCTTCGATCTTTATTCGGTGACTGGCGCGGAAAATGATCTGGCGCGGAAACTGAGCTGGCGCGGCAATTGACCGGCTATTTCGGCTCGGCGAAGGCGAGCGTTGCGTCGTCCGGCGGCATCATGCGGAACACGTTGAGCGTCATCGAGATCATGGCGTAATAGCCGAGGATGCCGACCAGTTCGACCATGGCCGCATCGCCGAGGAAAGCGTGCACGCGCTTATAGGTGCGGTCGCTGACGCGGTTGGTCTTGTACAGCTCCTGGACGAAATCATAGATCGCGCGCTCGTCCTTGGGCGCGGATTTCGGTTCGCGGCCGGCGCGCAGATCCTGGATGGTCTTTGGCTTCACGCCGGCTTTTTCGGCCATCGGCGCATGGGCGAACCACTCATATTGCGCGCGCCACAGCCGCGCCGTGCACAAAATCGCGAATTCCGACAGCCGCGGCGGCAGCGCGGTGCTGTAGCGGCAATGGCCGCCGAGCGCCTGCGCCAGGTGGCCGAATTCCGGCGCATGCAGCCAGACCGCGAAGGGCCCGCGCGGGGTGATCGATTTTCCGCGCGGTCCGGAGCGGATCGCCTCCAGCAGCGCGCGCTGGGTGTCGTTCATCTGCGCTTCGTCGAGGACGGGCAGGCGTGGCGCCGGGCGCTTGGCGGGCATGGCTTTGATCCTTGTGGTCGGGGGCGAGGGGAGGAGGATATGAAGCATGGCGGCTTCGATTATCATAGCCTGGAACAGCTGGGGAGGACCTCAATGGACGACATGACCCAATTCACCCCCAATATCGCGCGCTACGACGCGCTGATGGACGTGGTGCGCAACCGCATGACCACGCGCGCCTTCCGACCCGATATCGCGGTGCCGCGCGAGCATATCGAAATGGTGCTGGAGGCTGCGCGCCATGCGCCGTCCGGCGCCAATGCGCAGCCCTGGCATTACATCGTCGTCACCGATCCGGCGGTGAAAAAGCAGATCGCCGATTATTTCGTCGCCGAGGCGACCAAGCGCGCCAAGATGAAAATGAAATTCCCCACGCCCAATTATCGCGGGCTGGAGACGGCGCCCGGCTTCATCGTGGTGGCGGCCGATTTCCGCTTCGTGCGCGCCTTCCCGGTGCTGCTCGATGGCTCCGATCTCGACAAGCTCTACCAGGCCAATGCCGAGCGCATCCTGCTGCAAAGCGTCGCCGCCTCCACCATGTCGGCGCATCTGGCCGCTGCCGCGCTCGGCTATCAGGTCTGGTGGGTGACCGCGATTGGCCAGGAAGATGCGCAGAAGTCGCTGCGCCCGTTGCTCGGCGTGCCGGACGATCTCGCCATCATCGACATCATGCTGTTCGGCGTGCCGGCCAAGGCGCCCTACAAGCGCTGGAAGAAGACGCTGCCGCAGATCATGAGCTGGGACCAATTCGATATGAAGAACTACATGACCATCGACGAAATCGACGCCTGGGTGCGCGAGACCCGCCACAAGGTGATGTATCGCGACGAGGCGAAAGTGGATTAAGCGTAGCAACAGGGGCAACCATCATGTCCGCAAAACTGAAGACCATCGCCGCAGCGCTCGGCCTGAGCTTACTCGCCGCGCCCGCCTTCGCCGACGCCATCGACGGCGACTGGTGTCACGCGCCCGACGGCCGCCGCTTTTCGATCCGCGGGCCGGACATCGTCACGCCCGGCGGCACGCATTTGCAGGGCAACTACAGCCGGCACGCTTTCTCCTATGCCGTGCCGGCGCCCGAGCCCGGCGCGGGCAAGACCGTCTTCATGACGCTGCTCGACGAAAACACGGTGCATCTGCGGCTGGGCGAAGCCTTCGCCGGCAATCCGGAAACCTGGATACGATGTTCGCCGTCGACCAGTTCGATTGGATCGCCGCCGCCGGTCTAGATCGCGCGCCGTTACTGCACAGTTACCGTCACTTTTAGCAGGCCGCGGCCGGTCATGTGCAGGGCTTTCGCGGCGGCGAGCGACAGATCGAGCACGCGGCCTTTATTGAACGGCCCGCGGTCGTTGACGACGACGACGACACTGCGGCGGGTCTTGGGGTCGGTGACGCGCAGACGCGTGCCGAACGGCAGCGTGCGGTGCGCGGCGGTGAATTTATTCGGGTCGTAGCGCCCGCCGGCCGCCACGGTGCCCGCGTAGCCTTTACTGTAATAGGCGGCACGTCCGGAAAATTGTTGCGGGGTCTGTGCGGATGCTGCGCCGCTCGCCAAGCCGCTTATGAATACCAAAACCGCTGCCAGGCCGGTTTTCCAAGTCATGCGCGGATCCGATCACGAAGTCTTAAATGCGGAGTTAAAAACCGGGGTCGGAGGCGCCCGGCGACTGAACTGACGCCGTTACATTAATCAACCCGCGCTCGACCATGTGCATTTGCTGGGCGGCGGCGAGCGACAAATCGAGTATGCGCCCCGCGACGAACGGCCCGCGGTCGTTGACAATGACTATCACGCTGCGATGGGTTTTGTCATCGGTGACGCGCAGACGCGTGCCGAACGGCAACGTGCGGTGCGCGGCGGTGAATTCTTTCGGATCGTAGCGCGGGCCGGACGCGACGGCACCGCTATATTCTTCGCCATAATAGGACGCAACGCCGGAAAGCCGTAGCGGACCCTGTGCCGAAGCGTTTCCGCTCGCGAGGCTACACGCGAGCGCCAAGCCTGCCGCCTGCCACAATGCGCGGCCCATGGAGCTATCCGATCATGAAGTCTTGAAAGCGGCGTTGAAATCCGCTGCTTCGTTAACCGCGTCCCGGCACAATGGTTCCGGCCGTCGCGCGATTATGATTTCACGGCGGGATGGCCGGTCCGTAGTGCGATTGTTTGCGCGAAGCTGGTGAATCAGGCGGCCAATGCGCCCGTTTCATTTGAACGTCGGCAGCGTTTGCTTGACGCGCCCGATATTGGCCCAGGGGTCTTTACGCAGCCGCGCCAAGCGGCCGGGCAGGTTGCGCACGGTGTACTGGTTCGCGCTCTTGAGCGTGCCGAGCTCGGACCAATCGAGCGGCGTCGACACCGGCGCGCCCGGCCGCGCGCGGGTGGAGTAGGGCGCGACCGCCGTCGCCTCGCGGCTGTTGCGCAGGTAGTCGATGAAAATCCGCTTGTTGCGTTTGCTCTTGGCCGCGGCCGCGGTGTAACGGCCGGGATCGTCCGCCGCCATGGCGGCGGCGACGTCATGAGCGAAATCCTTGGCCGCAGCCCATGGCGTGGGCTTGATCGGCACCACTACGTGCAGGCCCTTGCCGCCCGAAGTCTTCAGGAAGCTCTTGAGCTTCACGCGATCCAGCCGCGCGTGTACCTCGCGCGCGGCGGCGACCACGTCCTTCCAGCCGGTGCCCGGCCCGGGATCGAGATCGAACACCAGCCGGTCGGCGCGCTCGCGGTCGGCGACGGTGGTGCCGCGGGTGTGTACTTCCAAGACGCCCGCCTGCACCAGCGAGATCAGCCCGGCAAGATCGTCGATGGAAATGATCTTGTCGCCTTTTTCCGCGACCAGATGCAAGTGTTCGGTGGAAATGCCCATGCTCGCGTGTTTCTGGAAAAAGCATTGTCCGGCCGCGCCCTCCGGACAGCGCAATAACGCGATCGGCCGGCCCACCACATGCGGGCGCATCCATTTCCAGATGCCGACGTAAAATTCAGCAAGATCGCGCTTGCTGATACCGGCGTCCGCCCAATAGACGCGGTCGGGATGGGTCAGCGTCACACTGTCGAATTCGGCTTGGGCCGCGGCTGGCGGCTTCCGCTTGCGTGTGTTCTTTCGTGCCACGGTGCCGATTGTACTCCGCGACGATTTGGCCCGTTTCCTTACACCGAATAAAGCGGCGGGCCAAACCAGGCGGGATTGAAATAGCGTTGTTTATCAGGTCGTTCCGGCCGGCCTGCAAAAACATATTGCAAGTACAATATATATTGTAGATTGAATACGTAGACGGACAACGGACCGGCGCAAATCGGCGCGCAGGCGCTCAACAATAAACCAGGGGGAAGGGCCAATGCCGAACGGAAAGCATCATCATGTTCTCATCGTCGGCGGCGGCACCGCCGGCATCACGGTGGCAGCGATCTTGCGCCGCCGTTCCCGTGGCCTGGACATTGCGATTATCGAGCCCGAGCAGGAGCATTACTACCAGCCGGCACTCACGCTGGTCGGAGCGGGCGTCTATCCATTGGCAAAAACTCATCGTCCGGAAGCAAGCGTAATGCCGGCCGGAGTTAAATGGATCCGCGGCGCGGCCAAGACCTTTGAGCCGGAGAAGAACACGGTCCAGCTACAGGATGGCGACGCGCTACATTTACGATTACCTGGTGGTCTGCACCGGCGTGAAGTTGGACTGGGGCAAGGTCGCGGGCTTAGGCGAAGCACTCGGCCGAAACGGCGTATGCAGCAACTATTCCCCCATACTGTAAGCTACACTTGGGAGTGTGTTCAGACGACTTAAGGCTGGTGACAAGGTGGTGTGCACGCAGCCGCCGTTGCCATTCAAATGTCCGGGCGCGCCGCAGAAGATTATTTATCTGATCGCCGACCGGCTGCGCCGGCGCGGTATATTAAAGGACTGCAAGCTCGATTTCTTTACCCATGCGCCGGCGATCTTCGGTGTGCCCTATTTCGCCCGGGCTCTGGTCAAGGTCGCCGCTCGCTACGGCATCAATGTGCACTACCAGCAGAATTTAGTCGCGGTGGACGGGCCAGCAAAGATCGCGACCTTCGAATTCGTCGGCGACAACCGGAAAGGCGAACGCGAAAACGTGCCGTTCGACCTACTGCACGTCTCGCCACCGCAAAGCCCGCACGAGGAGATCAAATCGAGCCCGCTTGCCAATGCCGCCGGCTGGGTCGAGGTCAATCAGGCGACCATGCAGCACGTTCGCTATGCGAACGTCTATTCACTAGGGGACGTCTGCTCAACGCCGAACTCAAAGACGGCGGCGGCTGTGCGCAAGCAGGCGCCGGTCGTGGCAAATGAACATACTCACGGCGATTGCCGGCAAGTTCATTTCAGGAGCCTATGACGGCTACGCCTCGTGCCCGCTGACGACCGCGATCGGCAAGACCATTCTCGCGGAATTCATCTACGGTGGCAAAGTTACGCCGACTTTACCGCTGCTCAGTCCGGGCAAGGAGCGTTGGATCGGCTGGTGGATCAAGCTGACCGGCCTGCCGATCATGTATTGGCATTACATGCTGAAGGGACACGTCTGGTTCCCGAAGCACAATACGAATTTCAAGGAAGAAGCCGACACCCTAAGCAGGTGTCACAACTTGCGTTTGGTCGCTTTGCGTTTGGGTTTGCCCGCGGCGATCTCCTCCATCGATCGCCCGGACACGACCGAGCGCGGCTTCTGCTCCAGGATGTCCTTGTCGCCCGCTTCGCGCGCCGCCGCGTCATGTGCCTTGATCAAGAGCCAGTTGTCACGCTTCTCGCCGCGCCGGCGCGCCATGCGCACCAAATGCCAAAGCCCATGCAGCTTCTCGCCGTCGAGGGTGAACGACAAGTGGCCCTTGCGCAGGCCCTCATGCGGGTCGTCCTCCGGCTGCCAGCGGCCGCGGTCCCAGATCATCACCGTGCCGCCGCCGTATTCGCCTTTCGGGATGGTGCCTTCGAATTTGTTGTAGGCGAGCGGATGGTCCTCGACCTGCACCGCGAGCCGCTTGTCGCCCGGCACCAGGCTCGGGCCGCGCGTCACCGCCCAGCTTTTCATCACGCCGTCGAGCTCGAGCCGCAGGTCGTAATGCAGGGCGCGCGCGGCATGTTTCTGGATGACGAAGGCGTGGCCGCGCCGGCGCGCGACCTTGCCCTTCGGCTCCGCGGTGACGCCGAACTTGCGTTTGGCGCGGTAGGTCTTCAGCCCCGCCATTGTTCTCGCCCGTCTAATGCGCGCGTCGCACCTTCGGCCGTGTGGCGGTGTATCTGAACGCCGGCAAATTAAACAGGTTCCTCGCGCGGCTGCATTGATTTTTCACGACCGGCGGAAATTACCTTTGTTTTTCATGGCGATGGTGAGTGCGTCCAGCATCCGACCGGGAACCATGACGGGCGCCTCGCGTTATCTGCTCACGCGACTACCTAGCGCAACCGATCGAAGGGGACTGCCATGTTGGGATGGGCCGTTACGTTTCTTATCGTCGCTCTGGTCGCCGCCGTGCTCGGCTTCGGCGGCATCGCCGGTGTCGCGGTGGAAGCCGCCAAGCTGGTGTTTTTCGTGGCGATTGTGCTGTTCGCGATTTCGGCGCTGGTCGGGCTTTTCCGCGGCCGCGCGCCGACCGTCACGTAGCGTGGCGTAAGTAGCGTAACCGTAGTGTTCGGCCGAAACAAGTCCCGCGCGGCCGAGGTCGCGCGGGGTTTCGTTTTGGCTTTCGACTATCGGTCGCCGGCGCTTAGTAGTGCGGGTCGTACATTTGCGACTGGACGAGAGCCGGCAAGTCGTTCGGCGCCGCTCCGGCGGCGAGACCGCGTTGATAGGCGACCGCGGCAACCGCCACGCCGATACGCGCCGACACTTCGCGGATGCGCGGCAGCGCGGGATAGAGGCTGCCCTGCTTGAGGTCGTCCTCGCTGACCATTTCGGCGAGCGTATGCGCCGCCGCCATGAACATCTCGTCGGTGACCAGCCGCGTGGCGCTCACGATCGCGCCGAGGCCGACACCGGGGAAGATGTATGAATTGTTGCCCTGGCGCGGCACGAGAGTCTTGCCGTTGATGGTCACCGGATCGTAGGGGCTGCCGCAGGCGAACAGCGCGCGGCCGCCGGTGTGGCGATAGGCTTCTTCCGCCGAGCATTCCGCTTTCGAAGTCGGGTTGGACAGCGCGAATACGATCGGCTGCTTGTTGAGTTCGGCCATCGTGCCGAGCACCGCGGGCGTGAAGGTTCCGCCGACCGCGGCGACGCCGATGATCGCCGTCGGCTTGAGCGCCTTGATCGCCGACAGGAAATCGCCGACTTGTTCGTGCGCATGCGCGTAGCGCTGCTTTTCCGCGTTGAGACCGGCGCGATCCTTGACCACCAGGCCCTTGGAATCGACCAGCCAGATGCGCCCGCGCGCTTCCGCTTCGCTGGCGCCTTCCGCCACCATGGCCGAGGCGGTGAGACCGGCAATGCCGGTCGCGGCTTCGCCGGCGCCGAGGAACAATATCGTCTGATCTTTCAACTTGCCGCCGGTGACGCGTAGCGCCGAGAACAGGCCGGCGAGCGCGACCGCGGCCGTGCCCTGAATGTCGTCGTTGAAGGTCGCGATTTTTTCGCGATATTTGTGCAGCAGGTGGAACGCCGCGTGGTTGGCGAAATCCTCGAACTGGATCAGCACGCCGGGAAACACTTCGCGCGCGGCGGTAACGAACTCGTCGACCAGCTCTTCGTAGGCTTGGCCGGTGATCCGCTTCTGCCGCAGGCCGACATAATAGGAATCGTGCAGCAGCCCCTCGTTGTTGGTGCCGACGTCCAACATGACCGGCAGGCAGAGTTTGGGATGAATGCCGGCGCAAGCCGAATACAGCGACAGCTTGCCGACCGGGATGCCCATGCCGTTGGAGCCGAGATCGCCGAGACCGAGAATGCGCTCGCCGTCGGTCACCACGATGAGCTTGGCCGCGTAAGGCCAGTTGCGCAGGATCGAAGCGATGCGGCCGCGGTCGTTGGCGGTCACGAACAGGCCGCGCGGCCGCTGGAAGATGTGGCCGAACCGCTGGCAGGCGAGTCCCACCGTCGGGGTGTAGATCAGCGGCTGGATCTCGTCGATGTTCTCGGCGACGACGCGGAAGAACAGCGCTTCGTTGCGGTCGTGCAGGGCGTTGAGCGCGACGTATTTTTCCAGATCGTTGGGCAGCTTGCGCAGATTGGTCATCACACGTTCGGCCTGCGCCTGCATCGTCAGCACATGGGCCGGCAGCAGGCCGCGCAATCCGAAGGCGTCGCGCTCGGCATCGGTGAACCCGGTGCCCTTGTTGAGTAAAGGATCGCGCAGAAGCGCGATGCCGCGCGGGTGTTCGCTTTCGGCCGCTTGAGCGGCCGTCCGGTTCAGCGTGGTCATAGATTGTTCCCCAGCAAGATCGACAGACGAAGACAAACGATCAGCCTAACAGGTATTCGAACAGGCTTCACATTCGGTCCATGGCATACGTTCGCGCAAGCGCCACGGCTGCGTGACGCTTGGCAATGTCCAACGCGCGCTTTGGCGGCTGATGACGACCGGGGCATCGCACAAAGCCGCGCCGGCGGTGTTGAGCTAGGTCAAACGATTACCACCCGGCATATCAGGCATGTTTGCCCTGCCGCGCCGCAAGGACCTGCTCGGCGGCGGCGACCCCGGTGAGCCAGCCGCCTTGCGCGGTCGAAAAATCGGCGCGCGAACAGGCTTCGCCGGCAAAGAACAGGCGGCTATCGACCGGCGCCGCCAGCGCCGCCCGGCAATCCGCCATGCCCGGCCGCGCATAAGAATAAGAGCCGCGCGCGAAGGGATCGACGCCCCAACGATACGTACGAATGGGTTCGATCCGGCGCGCAAAAGCGCTGCCGAGCAGGGCAGTGAGTTCGCCAACGGCGAAATCGACAAAGGCGCGCTCGCCCTGCCTCTCCAGCTCGGCCGCCAGGTGCCCGCCGAAATAGGCCTCGATTTGCGGACGTCCGAACGGACGCAGGTGATAGGCGGCCATGGCGACGCGGTCGGTGCCGCCGAACAGGCGGCTGTCGGCGTCGAATTCCTCCGCTTCGGTAAGCGACAGGAACAGCTTGTCGGCAAGACCGAGCGGCAGGCCGCGCGCGGCTTGCGTTTTTTCCGGCAGCGCCGGCGCGAACAAATCTTCCGTCTCCGCGATGATCGCGCTCGGCAAGGTGACGATCGCCTGTTCGGCGGTGACGACGCCTTTCGCCGTTTCGATCTTGAGGCGCCGCCCGCCATGATCGATGCGGCGCACCGGACAATCGAGCGCGACGGTAAGGCCTTCGCCGGCGGCGGCAATGGTCGCGCCATAGCCCTCAACCACGCGCCAGTTGACGCCGTTGTCGTCGTAATTGACGAAGTCGCGGGCGGAAATGAGATCGAGCTCGGCGCCGCTGATGTACGTGCCGAGCGCGACGATCAGCTCGTTCCAGCGGTCGCCCGGCTCGAGCGCGCTGGCGGCATCGACGTCGGTGGGCTTGGCGGCGGCGAGTTCGACGCGCTCGAAGAATTGCGCCATGGCGTTGCCGAAATCATGCTGCTCGGCCGGCGAAAAACCGACCGGCAACGCCGGCCGGGTCCAAGGCGGCGGCGTCTTGTCGATGGTGCGGCCTTGCGCTTGCGCCACCGCCGTCCACGGATTGCGATCGGCCGAATGCAGCCAGCCGCAGCCGAGATCGAGCGCGTAGCCCGAAGGGTCAGGCACGGTCCAGCCGCGCCCGCCGAGCCGCGGCCGCGCCTCGAGCAGCAGGCAGTCGACGCCGGCCGCGCGCAGCCGCCGGCCGGCCGCGATACCGGCCGCGCCGCCGCCGACGATTGCGACCGCGGTTTCGCTGTTGGTCATTGCGGAACTTTAACCTGTCGCAAGTCGTTGCAAACGATCGTCCATATCGCGGCGCCTTATTACCAAAGCGCACAGGTGTCGTGCCGACAAAAACCTCGACTTTTCACGAATTAAGGCGCATGCTCAATTTCAGCCGCCAAATCGAGGCGTCGAGGCGTTCGCGCCAACTTAACGAAAATCAAAGCTGCTTTGTCCCCGTTCGAAAGCGGGGCGAAAGGTTCATATGCCCACTTCGACGAAGTCGAAGGCGGTGCCGAAAAGCGTGCCATTCATCGATATTCCAGACGGCATAGCTCTCGTGCTCGCGCACGCCATTATCGATACGGTTCGCGACCCGATGCTGGTGCTCGATCAACACCAGCGTATCACCGCCGCCAGCCGTTCATTTTACCAGACCTTCAAGCTCGTCGGTCAGGATCTCTGTGGCCAGCTGCTGTTCGATATCGATGGCGGCCAGTGGAATATCCCCGAGCTGCGTGAGCTCTTGCTTACGATCGCGAAGGATCAGGAAACGATCGAGGGTTACGAAGTCGACCGCGAATTTCCAGTGATCGGCCGGCGCACCATGCTGCTGAACGTCCGCAAAGTCTTCTACAAGGAAGGCGCGCACAGCAACGTGTTGCTGGCGTTCGAAGACGTCACCGACCGGCGCGGTGTCGAGCGGCGGCTCGAGGAACTGATGCGGGAAAAGGAGATGTTGCTGGACGAAATACAGCACCGCGTCGCCAACAGCCTGCAAATCATCGCCAGCATCCTCCTCATCAAGGCGCGAACCGTCCAGTCGGAGGAGACGCGGCTGCAATTGGAAGACGCGCATAAGCGCGTTTTATCGGTCGCCGCCGTGCAAAGACATTTGAACGACACCGGCCGTGGCCAGGCAATCGAAGTCGCGACATACCTCTCGAAACTGTGTAAATCATTGGCGGAGTCGATGATCGGCGATAGCCGTTCCATCAGTCTTAAAGTCGATGCCGACGCCGGCACGGTGGTGTCGCACCAGGCCGTGAGCATTGGGCTGATCGTTACCGAATTGGTGATGAACGCATTGAAGCACGCATTTCCCGGCGAAAAAGCGGATGCGGCGATCGTCGTTTCATACCGGGTCGCGGACAGCGACTGGAAGCTGACGATTTCCGACAACGGGATCGGTAAAATCGATGCAGGCCCGATGCCGAAAAAGGGCGGGCTGGGCACCAGTCTCGTCCAGGCGCTTACCAAACAGCTCGATGCCCAAATGACTATCGCCAGCGATTCCCACGGCACGGCAGTGACGATTACGCATGCGACCTTCAAATCGAAGTCGCCGAAGGCGGAACAAGGTCTTCGATCGATGCCGCCGGCCGGCGCTGCTCCCGCAAAGGTGCACTGATGCGGCTCCCATGGCAGCCGCAACCGCTCGCGGCCACGAATCTGTCAATTCATTTCCCGAATCAAAGCCGCAGTTACGACGCGACGCGGCACGCGATCCGCTTCTGGGGATATGACCGATCCATGGAAAATTCATTTTATGTGTCCGCTGATGCGCTCCGGCAGATGCAACCGAATTTGCAACCCGATGCGATGAGCCTTCTGCGGGCATTCGATATCAACCGCGACCGCATCTACGCGATCGCCGAGAAAGTCTATGCGCGGGGCCGCAGGGGTTCCTACGACCTTAACGTCGCCGACGTATGACCGCGCGGCCTTGCGCCGCGGCGTCACTCAACAAAAGGAATGAACGTGAGCATTGAAGTAAAGAAGCCCGCAAATCTGCGCGCGAATGCGATGCCGACCGACGGCTTTGTCTTGTCGGTCGATAGCAAACTGAAAACGCGGTTCGATACGGCGAAGGCGGCAATGGCCGCTGCCTGCAAACTCAAGGAAACGTATCCGGTGATTCAGGTGGCGGTATATGACGCGGCGGAGCGGACATATTCGCCGGTGGAATTGGAGACGAAATAGGTCGGTCGGCCGTTGATAACGACGAAAATTATTTGGATTCGAAAGCTTACTCGCCGCCGCCGGCCATCGCCGCGCGGGTCTCCTGATCCGGCCCGAAATTATCGGCGCCTTCGATCGCCATCAGTTCGGCGAGCCGCGTGCGCGCGCGGTTGACGCGCGACTTGATGGTGCCGACCGCGCATTCGCAGATCTTGGCGGCTTCCTCGTAAGAGAATCCCGAAGCGCCGACCAGGATCAGCGCCTCGCGCTGGTCGGCCGGCAGTTGCACGAGCGCGGCGCGGAATTCGGTGAACTCCATATGGCCGTATTGCTCGGGCTGCGTCTTCAGCGTCTCGGCATAGCGGCCATCGCTGTCCTCCACCTCGCGCCGCCGCTTGCGGTATTCCGAGCGGAAATGGTTGCGCAGGATGGTGAATAGCCAGGCCGACATGTTGGTGCCGGGCTGGAACGAGTCGATATTGGCGAGCGCGCGCAACAGCGTTTCCTGCACCAGGTCGTCAGCGCGATCCACGTTCCCGGAGAGCGAGATCGCGAATGCGCGGAGACTGGGCACCGCGCCGAGAACGGCTTTGCGGACCTGCTCGTCCATGCGCTATTGCCCGTCCTTGTTTCCGTTGCCATCGATCCGGTTGAGCAATTCGGTGAACCGGTCAGGTACGCCCTGGTTCACCACTTCGTCGTACATGGAGCGGAGTTGCTGACCGAGACGTGCCTGCACCTCGCGGCTGAGCTTGGCCGGCTTGGAGTTGGTTTTGCGGTTGCGCGTTTCCGCGGTTTCCATCGGTATTTGTTGTCCCACGGGTTTGCGTTCAGTCATCGATCAACCCCAAATCCCTTTGCCATTTCCCGGGCTCGGGCCCCCTGCTCTGGCGTTAAGGCAAAACCCTTGAATTGACCGATAGTTCCATAGCTAGGGAACTTTTTTCCAAGGGCCACGTTAAAAGGCTAGGTAGCTTAAGCGGATTTTCACGGGGGCGCTGCCCGATTACCCTGGGCGCGCATTGGTTCGGGAGGGATTTTTGTCGACATCTCAAACAGTTGCGCAGCATCTGCCCTATCTGCGCCGCTACGCCCGGGCGCTCTCGGGCAGCCAGGCCTCGGGCGATGCCTATGTGGCGGCGACGCTGGAAGCGATGGTCGAGGACCCCAAGCTGCTGGATTCCAGCGCCTCGACCCGCATCGGGCTCTACAAGCTGTTCACCAAAATCTGGAATTCGGTCGCGCTCAATGGCAAGTCCGCCGCGGTCGCGGCCAACCAGCCGGTCGAAAACCATCTCGCGCAGATCGCGCCGCTGCCGCGCCAGGCCTTTTTGCTGGTGGCGCTGGAAGGGTTGTCGGAAGACGACGCCGCCAAGGTGTTGGACATCGACGTGCCGAGGCTGCGCGAGCTGGTGGAGGATTCCGGCCGCGAACTCGCCGCCGAAATAGCCACCGACGTTCTGATCATCGAGGACGAAACCTTCATCGCGCTCGACCTCGAAGGTCTGGTGGAAGGGCTCGGCCACCGCGTACTCGGCGTCGCGCGCACCCATGCCGAGGCGATCGCGCTGGCCAAGGTCAAGCGGCCCGGGATCATTCTGGCCGACATTCAACTGGCCGACGGCTCCTCGGGGCTCGAAGCGGTCAACGAAATGCTGCGCTCGTTCGAAGTGCCGGTGATCTTCATCACCGCCTATCCGGAGCGCTTCCTCACCGGCGAGCGGCCGGAGCCGGCGTTCCTGATCGCCAAGCCTTTCCAGCCGGCGACGGTGTCGGCGGTGTTGAGCCAGGCCTTGTTCTTTGAGCGCAACGCCAAGCGGCGGGAACGCAAAGCGAGCTAGACCGATATCGGAATATCGACTTGGCCGGATATCGGTTATGACCGTACCAATAAAAAATCCGGAATCGTCGCTTGCCGGGTCCGGTGCTCGTGCCGGGATATCGGGTGGGCCGCCGGCAGGCGATGTAACGATTGCCGTGGTACGCGACATGTCGGGCGCAGACAAAACAGAACTGGCCGATCTGCGCCAAGAATGCCGGCGCCTGGAAGCGCAGGCGAGCGCGCAAAGCTGGGAACTCAATTTGCTGCGGGCCCGCTTCGCGCGTTACGAGACGGCGCTGCGCGGTTCTCAGGTCACCGTTTATACGCAAGATCGCGATCTGCGCTACAGCTCGATCAGCAATCCGATGTTTGGCCGCACCATCGACGATATTCTCGGCCGCACCGATGAGGATCTGTTGCCGGCGGACAGCCGGGCGGCCATCATCGACTTGAAAATGGAAGCCTTGGCGAGCGGTGAGGCCAAGAGCGTTGAAATTGCCATCAATGACGGGCCGGGCTTACGCTGGCACGATTTGCATATCGAGCCGCTGCGCAATGACGCCGGCGACATTATCGGCTTGACCTGCGCATCGGTCGACGTCACCGAGCGCAAGGAAGGCGAAGCGCATTTGCGGCTGCTGATGCGCGAGCTGACGCACCGGTCGAAGAACCTGCTGGCGGTGATCCAGGCGATGGCGCGACAGACTGCCCGCCATGCCGGCTCGATCGATGGATTTCTCAACCAATTCGGCGCGCGCCTGCAGGCGCTCGCCGCCTCGCACGATTTGCTGGTGCGCGAGAGCTGGCACGGGGCCTCGCTGCGCGAACTCGTTCAATCGCAACTGGCCGCCCATATCGGCAGCGGCGAGGGACAGGTCGCCATCGACGGTGAGCCGGTCGCGCTCAAGCCGGAGGCGGCGCAAAATCTCGGCCTCGCGCTGCATGAGCTCGGCGTCAACGCGGCGAAATTCGGCGCGCTTTCGGTGCCGCAAGGGCGGGTGTCGATCAGCTGGGCGCTGCGTGAGGAGGCGCTGGCGCTCGATTGGCGCGAGCAATTCGGTCCAAGGGTGAAGGTCAGGCGCAAACGCGGCTTCGGCAGCCTGGTGATCGAGCGTAATCTTGCCCTCGCGCTGGATGCCAAGGTCGACTTGAAGTTCGATCCCGAGGGCTTGCAATGCCACATCGAAATCCCCGCCAGTCAAATCCTCGCCGCGCTCTGAATGCGGCGGCGGCCGCGCGCGCATTGGAACTTTTCGCGGCGCCTGCCGTTATCGGGCAACAGCCATTAAAACGGGAGTTCGACATGCACAAGCCTTTCAAAGCTATTGCAGCCCTTGCGCTCGCTGCGGCGGTTGCGTTGCCGGCATCGGCCATGGCGCAGGCCCATCGGACGAAGGCCGGCACATTGACCTGTGATATTTCGTCCGGCATCGGCCTCATCATCACGTCGAAAAAGACATTGACCTGCATGTTCACGCCGTCCCATCCGGGACCGCGCGAGGTTTATGTCGGATCGATCACCAAATTCGGGCTCGATATCGGCGCCACGGCGGGCGGTGAGATGGTCTGGGCGGTCTACGCGCCGACCAATCGCCGGTTCGGCGCGCTCGCCGGCCACTACGGCGGCGCCACGGCGGAGGCGACGGTCGGCGCCGGCCTCGGCGCCAACGTTCTGGTCGGCGGCTCGCGACCGCACCGTGACCTTGCAGCCGCTTTCGGTGCAGGGCCAAGCCGGCCTCAATCTGGCGGTCGGTGTGGCCGGGCTCGACTTGCGCCCGGCGCGCTGAACCCGAGACACGTTATACCAAATCCCTGAAGGGTGACTGTCGGGGATTCCCAAATCGGCGTGGGTCTGATTAAGGTGGCGAACGAAGGAGGTTCGCCATGTCGGTTCCGATACATTGCGGCGGGATTTTACAGCCTCTCGCCTCCGCGGTTTGGCAAAGAAGACCAAAGATGGTCCACAGGCCCGTCGGCTTCTGACCTTGCCGCGATCTACGACGGTGCTACCCGCACCGAGGCAGCGAAGATCGGCGGCGTCGGTCTGCAGATTATCCGGGACTGGGTGTTACGGTTCAACGCTCGGGGCCCCGACGGACTGCTGGACGCCAAGCCGCCAGGCCAACCCTCCAAGCCAATGATGGCCAGCGCCAGGCGATCGCCCAGATGATCGAGAGTGGCCCAATCCCGGCAGTTCACGGCGTGGTGCGCTGGCGGCTGATCGATCTGGCGCAATGGATCTTTGAGGAGTTCCGCATCACCGTCGCCAAGCAGACGCTCAGCCGGGAGCTGCGCGCCATGGGCTACCGCAAACTCTCGGCCGCCGCGCCACCATGCGCAAGCCGAAGGCGTGATCGAGGATTTTAAAAAAACTTTCCCGCGCGCCTGGATGCGATTGCGCGCGAGAAGGCGGTCGACATCGACAAGATAGAGATATGGTTCGCAGATGAGGCTCGTATCGGCCAGAAGAACAAGATCACCCGTCGTTGGGCCAAGCGCGGCACCCGCCCCAGCGCGCCCCGTGATCAGCGCACCGCTTCCACCTACATCTTCGGTGCGGTCTGCCCGAAAGAGGGCAAGGGGGCGGCCCTGATCCTGCCTACCTGCAACACCGAGGCGATGAACCTGCACCTCGCGGAGATCGCCGAGATGGTCGCACCCGGTACCCATGCTGTGCTCATGGTCGATCAAGCTGGCTGGCACCTATCGACGCGCCTCGTCGTGCCTCCCAACATCACCATCATGGCTCTGCCGCCGAAATGCCCCGAGCTCAACCCGGTCGAGAACGTCTGGCAGTTTATGCGCGACAACTGGCTCTCTAACCGCGTCTTCAAATCCTATGACGATCTCGTCGACCATTGCTGCGAGGCATGGAACAAGCTCGTCGATCAGCCCTGGCGCATCATGTCCATCGGATTGCGCCAATGGGCGCACGGGTTCTGATCAATGGGACTGGTATTACGGCAATAAACAAATGGCCGCCCTCCCTGCGGGGGCGGCCATTGGCTTTGATTGACGCTTTGCACGGGACCGGCGGCGCCGCGCGGTCAAGGCGGCCCGCTCACGTCGTTGCCGTAGGGGCGGATGCTGTCGGCGACCGAATCCGCGATGTGTTCCTTGGAAATCATGCCGACGACGCTCTTGCCGCGCGGCAGCCAGCCGCTGCCTTTGGTGACGATGGCCATGGACGCGCCGCGCCGCCACATGCGTTCGACCACGTCGAACACGACGTCCTCGGCGCGCGCGATGGTGAAGTTCTTCTGCGCGATGTCGCCGAGCATGACGCCGGAATAAGCGGTCTCCAGCCCGATCCGCAATTCGGTATTGACGCGCAGGACGCCGACGATGCGGTCGTCCTTCGTCACCACGATGTGCTTGAAGCCGCCGGCGGAGGTCTCGCGCAGGAAGGCGGCGAAGTCCGTTTCGGCCGGAAGCAGCACCACGTCGCGGTCCATCACTTCTTCGGCGTGGCGCACCAGGAACATATTGGCGTGCATCGCCTTGGGGATCAGATGGCCGCGGGTGACCAGCTTGATGGTGTAGATGTTCTCGCGCGAAAGCAGGCGGCGCACGCCGATCGACAGCGCCACCGCCACGATGATCGGCATGATGATGTCGTAGTCGCGCGTCATCTCGAAGATCATGGTGACCGCGGTCATGGCGGCGCCGGTGCCGCCGCCGACCATGGCCGCCATGCCGATGATGGCGCAGGTGACGGCGTCGAGCCCGGGCACCGGACCGATCGCGGTCATCGCCGCGCCGAAAGCGCCGCCCAGCGTCGCCCCCATGAACAGCGAGGGCGAGAAGATGCCGCCCGAGGCGCCGGAGCCAAGGCTGACCGAGGTCGCGAACAGTTTGGCGGCGAACAGGATCAGCAGCAGAAGTATGCTTGTCTGGTTGTTCTCCAGGATGGACTGGATGGTCGCGTAGCCGACGCCCTCGACATAATAATGGCCGCCGTAGCGCATCAGCGCATAAATGAGTATGCCGACCAGCAGCATGCCGAGGCCGTGCCGCAGATACGGATTCTTGATCTTCGGAAACAGGTCTTCCGCGAAACTCAGTCCGCGAATGAAGGCGGTCGCGGCAAGCCCGATCAGCGCGCCGAGCAAAGCGAACAACAGCAAAGCGAGGATCGGCGCCTGTTCGTTGTGCAGGTAGAACGCCGAGGGCACCACGAAGGCGGGCTGCAGCCCCAAGAAAATCCGGCCGATGAAGGTGGCGGTGCCGGTGGCGAGCGCGACGGGCAGGAAGGTACGCGCGCTGAGTTCCGGCAGCATCAGCTCGATGGCGAACATCACGCCGCCGATCGGCGTGTTGAAGGTGGCGGCGATGCCGGCGCCGGCGCCGGCGGCCACCAGCGTGATGCGCTGCCACGGCGCCATCGGCAGCCATTGGCCGAGCGAGGAGCCGAGCGTCGCGCCGATCTGGATGATCGGTCCCTCGCGGCCGACCGCCGCGCCGGTACCGATGGAGAACGCCGAGGCGAGCGATTTGATCGCGGCAACCACCGGCCGGATGACGCCTTCCTTGTAGTAGATGGCGTCAAGCACCTCGGGTACGCCGTGACCGCGCGCTTCCGGCGCGAATTTGGTGACCAGAAAGGTGACGATTAGGCCGCCGATCACCGGCACCAGGATGACCCAGGCGCCCCAGGGCCCGGGCGCGGTGAACTGGTTGGCGTCGTAGACGATCGAGAAGGTGCCGAGGAAGAAAGCGTTATGGATCAGCGCGATCAAGGCGCGGAACGCCACCGCTCCGAGCCCGGTGATCATGCCGACCACGAGCGCGAGCAGCGACAGCCCTAAAAGTCCGGTGCGGCGAATTCCTAAATCCATGAGTTGCGTGCGGGCAGTAGCTCAATCCAAAGGCTGACGGCGGCGCCAAATCGGCGCGGGAAAAGGTCCGTCGATCGGCAAAACAACGGATCGCAAGCGGGGCTCGCGATCGGCGTGGTGATAGCGCAGGGACTACCCCACATCGACCGCGCGGGCAAGTCTGCGGGGCGCGTTGTCAGCCGAAGGTGAAGGCGTCGTGATAGGCCCCTTGCACCTGGCCGCCGGGCACCGGCCCGCCGCCCGGCACGTGCACCATATTGCCGATCACCGCGCAGGTGGAGCCGTGCAATCCGTGGCGCGGGATCGCCATCGGCGTGCCGGCTTCCCAGGTATCGGTCTTGGGGTCGTAGATTTCGTTGGTGCCGAACACCTTGCCGGTGGCTTCGCCGCCGAACACCACGATCTTGCCGCCGATATAGACGCAGGACGGACCCGAGCGCGCGGTCGGCAAGGGTGCGCGGAACGACCAGGCATCGGCCTTCGGGATCGTAGACGGCATTGAGCCCGGTATTGAAGTCGTAACTATCCATGCGTCCGGCGATGGCGTGGATTTTCCCGTCCACCACGGCGACGCCCATATGGTCGCGCTGGCCGACGAAAGGCTGCGTGCCGGTCGAGCCGCGCATGCTGGCGCGGTCGGAATATTTGTTGGTCTGCCGGATCGTAGACCTCGTGCCATTCCACCGAACGCACGTCGCGCCCGCCGAGCAGATGGATTTTGCCGTCGAGCGCGATGGCGGAGATGGCGCCGCGCGGGCGCGAGATCGGCGCGATCGGCGCCCACGCGTCGGTCGCGGTGTCGTAGACAAAGCACTTGGAATGCGGGCAGCGGTTCTGCTCGACGAAGCCGCCGAAGGTGTAGATTTTCGCGCCGATCGAAGCGCCGGCGACGTGGTTGCATGGGTGCGGGAAGGGCGCCTTCAGCGACCATGATTTGCTCGCCGGGTCGTAGACCTGATGGAAGTTCTGATCGACCCGGTGCTTGGCATAACCGGCGACGGAGTGGATTTTGCCCTGGCACTCGATCACCGCGTGTTCGCCGGTCGGGATCGGCATGCGCGGCTGTTCCACCCATTTGCCCGGATTGGCGGCCTTTGGGCGCGACGCTCACCATATAGCGCTGCTTCTCGACGGTCTTCGGAATATCGATGATCGTCTTGTCGTTCAGACCGAGAAAAAGCGGGAGTTCTTCTGCCATGGGAAACCTCAACTCACGTAAGTTAGGAACTGCGTCCCGCAATAATTTCTTGGTCAGTTCGACGCCTTCACGCGCGACGTCATAGGGCGAGCGCGCCCATTGTTCGGGATTGGGCGCTTCGTAGGAGAGATAGCCGGTATAGCCCTTTTCCGCCAACAGGCCGAACATTTCGCGCCACTTGATGACGCCCTTGCCGGGCGGCAGCCGGTCGGTCGGCCGCCGCACGCCGGTTACCGGGTTGGGCGACAGGTCGCTGTACTGGAAGCAGTAGATCTTATCGGCCGGCACGTTTTCGAAGCCGCGGCCGCCGGCGCCTGAGCGCGTGAAGTGATAGGCGTCGATCAGATAGCCGCAATTCGGTTTGGCGGCGCCTTCGATCAGCTCGGTGAGCACATCGAGGCTGTTGAGCACGTCGTGCTGCGAATTGAACTCGATCGCCAGCTTCAATTTGTATTCGGCGGCGATGTCGCCGGCCTCGCGCAGAAAATTGATTGCCGCGGGGATCGGCCCGCTGATCTGACCCGGCGCGCTCATCAGCATGTCGCAGCCGAGCGCGACGGCGTTCTCGCAGAACTCACGGAACACCTTGAACAGTCGCGTACTCTCCTCGCCGGTGGCGAACAGCCAGCCATATTCGACGCCGAGCACGCCGACCGGCATGCCGCTTTTCTTGATCAGATCGAGCACTTGCGCGTTCGACATGCCGGCGTCGAAACAGCGCTTGAAATCGGTGCGGCGCAGCTCGACCGCATCGAACCCAGCCTGCTTGGCCGCATCGAGCGCGATGGCCAGCGGCGTGGTATCGATGGTCCACATATGCAGGGCCAGCCGGCCGAACTTGTCCGCCATCGTCGGTTATGACCCTTGGTATTGCAGGATATAAAGACCCGCATTGGTGTCGGTCACATACATGACGCCGTTTGTGTCGACGAACACGTCGCAGGACTGGATGACCTTGGCCGTGTTGGGGCGGAAATCGACCAGCTTTTCCGGCGGCGGCGGCACGTAATAGGCGACCTCTTTGGGCTCGAATGCGTTCGAAATGTCGAACACCCGCACGCCGGCATTGTGATAGGTGGCGAAGATGAGTGTCGAGCTCTGGAACGAGCCGGGCCGGTTCTCGTGCAGGTTATGCGGGCCGAACTTGCCGCCTTTGGCGCAGAAATCCTCTTCCGCCGGCGTCGGCAAAGTGGCGATGCTGACCGGGTTTTCCGGCGCGCGCACGTCGAGCACCCAGGTATAGGCCATGCCGGCCGCGCAATTGGACGACGTCGGTTCGTCGGCGACCACCAAAAGACCGCGGTCGGGCAGCGGCAACGGCGAGTGCGTGCCGCCGGCAAAAGGCGGGCACCAATTGATGTGCCGGATGAGCTTGGCATGCGCCGGGTCGCTGATGTCGTGGATGGTCAGCCCGCCGTCGCGCCAGGAGCCGTAGGCGAGGTTGCCGGCGACCAAGGCGTGATGCGCCGCCCAGCGCTTGCCCTTGGGCGCGGCCGAGGTTTCGCCGCCGCCTTGCCACATGCCCGGCAGCCACCAACGGCCGGCGAGCTTGGGCTTGGTCGGCTCGGCCATGTCGATCGCCACCATGATGTGGTCGGAGAAGCCTTCCAGTTGCGCCGAGGCATAGGCGTAGCGGCCGCCGACCCACCAGATGCGATGCAGGCCGAGCCCGGGGATTTCCAAAAAGGCGATCTCGCGCGGCGCGGCGGGCTTGGAGATATCGTAGATGCGCATGCCGGCGGCGAAGTCTTGCGGCTTGCCTTTGAAGGACTCGGTCAGCGAGCGGCTGTAGTAGTCCTGCGGCTTGCTGTATTGCTGCATCGCCCAGACATTGGCCCCGTTCACCGCCAGCAAAAGGTCGTTATGGGTCTGGATGTGGTGCGAGCGCGTATTGGGCGGATTGGCGATGAAAGCGACCGCTTTCGGCTGACGCGGGTCGCGCACGTCGATAACGCCGTGATGCCGTCGCTGAACATGTGACCGACATAGGCATGGCCTTTGTGCACCATGACCTGCGTGCCGTCCGCCCGCCCGCCCTGGTCGCTGCGCGCGAGGAAGCCGATATTCTTGGCCGTCGCTCCCGCGGGACCGGTCTTTTGTTCTGTCAAAGCCATTCTCCCATATCGAATTGAAGCGGCGGGGCCCGGCCCGGCAGCACGCCGAACCGGGCCCCGCAGTCTTGTAACCGACGCCGATCAGCCTGTCGGCGGGGCGATTTCGTCGAGGCCCAGTTGCTTTGCCTCAGGACCCAGTTGGGTAACGGCAAACGCGGCGATGATCAGAACGGCGGCGATGCAGGCGAACACCGCGGTCAAACCCCAGCCTTTCTGGATCCACGGGATCGCGATGAAGATGCCGGCGGTGGAGAGCCGCCCGACGCCCGCCGCCCAGCCAAAGCCCGATGCCCGCGCGTTGGTGGGGAACACTTCGGAGGCGAAGATCTGCATCGAGTTGCCGGCCACCTGGATGAAGAACACCATGATGAAACCGGCGATCAGCAATTGCGTGTTGCTGCCGGCATTGGCGAACACGATCGCCATGAGACCGGCGCCGGCGAAGGCACAGACCGACGTGATCTTGCGGCCAATTTTGTCGAGCGCCCACATCATGAACAGGCTGGCGCATGGCACCGCGAAATTCATCACCAACACGAATTGCAGCGATTTGGTGATGCTGAAGCCCTTGTCATGCATGATGTTGGGCAGCCATCCGCCAAGCCCGATGGCGACGCCGAAGAACGCCGAGAAGCAGATCATGCCGGCGATGACGCGCACCGGGAATTGACTGAACACGACGCCAAACGGATCGCTCTTGGTGTCGCTGGCGGCGTCGGTCGTGAGCGGCTCTTTCGGCCCGGCGATGCCCATCTTGCTGAGCACGTCGAGCGCTTCCTTGCCGCGGCCATGCGTCGCCAGATAGCGCGGCGATTCCGGCAACACGAAGCGGAGCACCCAGACGATGAGCGCACCGATGCCGATCACGATCCACACGCCGCGCCAGCCGATCGACTCGCGGAAGTAGAGGGTGAACAAGGTCGAGATCGGCCACACGCAGGCGCCGCCGATGAAGTGCACGGTCGCCAAAATGCGGCCGCGGATCGCCTTGGGCGAATATTCGCCGGCGTAAGCGAAGGCGAGCGGCTGCTCGCCGCCGAGGCCGAGGCCGGCGACGAAGCGCGCCGCCACCAGCCACATCACCGTCGGCGCCAGCGCGCCGAGGATCGTGAACACGCCGAAAACCAGCAGATTGAATTGGTAGACCGTCTTGCGGCCCCAACGGTCGCTGAATTCGCCCTGACCGATGCCGCCGATGAACATGCCGAACACCGTGGCGCTGCCGATCCATGCCGCCTCGGCGCCGGTCGCGAACTTGGACTGAATCATGTCCGGGATCAGCGCACCCAGCACGATCAGATCGATGACGTCGAAGAAGTAACCGGCGGCGATGAGCGCGATCACCTTGACATGCAGCGGCGATATTTTCGCATCGTCCAACGCGTTACCGACGAATCCCTCAATGGTTTGAGCCACGGCGTTCTCCCCTAAATCCCGTTTATAATTTGTGCTTACGAGAGGCCCTTTCAGCATGATCCACAAACGCATCGTTGCCTAGCCCAAATTCGCCCGGGCTGTGGCTATCGCACGTGTCGTTCGCCGCCGCTTTCAATTAGTGAAAACCGAAAACCGTCGACACGGCGCTGCCGGACACGCGTTGCGTCCGCGGCGTTCGCAGTTGCGGAATCGGGCCGCGGTTCGCGCGATGGCGCAGCGCACAAGCGAGGTGAGCGGCTGTGGCCCGGCAAATCATGTGGTCCCGCCGGCCGCGCCCGGGCCGTTGCAATAATATTCCACCGGCCGGCTCGCGCTGTTGCGTATGGCCGATGCAACCATACGGCCGACACACGTCAGCATTGCATCCGCACAGGCGTTCTTAACTCCCGCGTGTCAGGCTTGCGCCTCGGCGACGGCTTTACCGAGAGCGATCGCGCGTGACAGCCGAGGACGACTTGCAAGAGCGTTTGGCGGGCGTGCGCGCCCGCTTTGCCGCCGCGCTCACGACAAGATTGGCGACAGTTTCGCAGCGCCGGAAAAAATGGCCGGCGGCGAGTTGCGGAAATTCTCAGAGCGAATTTAGTTCGAGCGCTGGTCGGCGGGCGGGCTGTTGGGGCGGCAGAAAGGCGCGCACCGCGGTCGCCAGCGTCATCGGATCGAACGGCTTGGCGATTACTCCGGCCGCGCCAAGCGAGAGGAAATGCTCCACCTCGGCGGTTTGCGCGCGCGCGGTCATGAACACCACCGGGATGCCGGCGGTGCGCGCGTTCTCGCGCAAATGCAAAAGCGTTTCGGCGCCGTCCATCTCGGGCATCATCATATCCATCAGGATGACGTCGGGTTCCCAGTCGGCGGCGGCGGTCAGCGCTTCGGCGCCGCAGGCGCAACTTTTCAAGACAATTCCAGGGTCAAGCGCGAGCGATATTTCCACCACTTCGCGGATGTCCGGTTCGTCTTCCACATGCAGCAGCCGGCAAGCGTTCATACAGTTTCCCCGAAGTTGAAAAGATTTTCCAACATGCGCGGGCGCCAATACACCATGCGGGCGTAAACGATGGGTGAAACGCATCCGGAGAGTTGGGAGGTAAAATTCAGATGCAATCGAAAGGGAGAACCGGTGTCTTGCTACCTTTGACGCGCCGGTGCCGCCGTCACTAAATCCACGTTGCGTGTGAATGGCGCCAGCGCCAATTTCTCAACTGTGCGCGTCCTGGGTGGCCGCGGCGGAACGGAGCTCGGGATGCAAGATTCTTGGGATCCAAGATTATGGGCTACATCGAATACAACGGTCACATAAAAGTGAACTCGTCCCTCTTGAGCCTAATCCTGCACGATTCGCCGCTCAACGGCGAACACGCGTGAAGGCACATAACCGAGCGTGATGGGCGAGGTAACTATTTCCCGACAAACGGTGCGATGGTGTGTTGGCCGGCGATGAAATATTTTTGCCGGCAGCATGTTACCCGGCAAAATAGTTTTTGCCTTGTGCAACTTTGTACAGCGCGATTCTGTTTTTAGGTACAAAGTACCGCTATGAAGTGCATCGTCGCACGACATGTTTGTCGAACGAATTGTGCGTGATGCGGCTGGGCTGCGGGGTTCTCGTCGCAGAAGCGATCCCGAGACAGGCGAACTTGAGAAGCGTTTGCGCGATGGCGTCGAACGTTCATTCGCGATGTGCCCATAAAATGATTGCGGCAGAAGGCCATTCGTTATCTTGGGCGCGTTGCCTTGCAAAGGGAAACGCCGATGAAATCGCCGATCGTCAAACGGTCCATCGTTATTGGTGGACATAAGACCAGCGTCAGCCTCGAGGACGCGTTCTGGCAGGGGCTGAAGGAAATCGCGCTGGGGCAACGCGCTACGCTGTCGAACACGGTCGCCGAGATCGACAGGGCACGCCAGCAAAGCAACCTCTCCTCCGCCATCCGGTTGTTCGTGCTCGACCGTTTGCGCGCGCAAATATCGAACGGCGCCGGCCAGCGCGTCGAAGCCGGCAACATGGCCATAAACGGCGGCAGCTACCAATCGCACGTCTAGCTCCCTCGTTCGACCGAATCGATTGAAATGCAAACCAGACCCGGCGCTGGCGCCGGAAATCTTCCGGCTCGCGGTCGAGGCATCGCCCAGCGGCATGATCGTCGTCGATGGCGCCGGCGCCATCTTGATGGTCAACGGTGAAGTCGAGCGTCTGTTCGGTTATCGGCGCGAAGAATTGCTGCGGCCGGCCGATCGAAATTCTGCTTCCCGACAAATTGCGCGCCATGCATCGGGCGGCTCCGCGCGGGATTTGTAAATCATCCCGAAGTCCGTCATTTGGGAACCGGCCGGGAATTCTTCGGGCCGCCACAAGAACGGCAGCGAGGTGCCGATCGAAGTCGGCCTCAATCCGCTGCGCGTTGGCGACGACGTCATGATGCTCTGCGCCATCGTCGATATCAGCGAACGCAAGCGCTTCGAGCAATTGCAGGACGAATTCGTATCGACCGTCAGCCACGAATTGCGCACGCCGATGACCTCGATCTCCGCCTCGCTCGGGCTGATGACCGGCGGCGCCGCCGGCGCCTTGCCGCCCGCGGCCGCCCACCTCATCGAAATCGCTTACGGCAATTGCCGGCGGTTGGTCCGTTTGGTCAACGACATCCTGGACATCAAGAAGCTCGAGTCCGGGAAAATGGATTTCTAGCTTTAAATTCTGCGACGCGCGGGCGCTGGTGGAACAGGCGATCGAGGCCATTCACGAATTTGCCGAAAGCTACGGCGTGCGGGTCCGACTGGAAGGCGCGGCGGGGGCGTTCAACGTGCAGGTCGATCCTGACCGCTTCGTCCAGATCGTCACCAACTTGCTTTCCAACGCGCTCAAATTCTCGCCGACCGGGGACGAGGTCCTTGTCTCGATCGAAACACGCGACGACAATGTGCGTGTCTCGGTGCGCGACCATGGCGGCGGCATTCCGGACGATTTCAAGCCGCAGATTTTCGAGAAATTCACGCAAGCCAACAACGGCCACGAACAGCAAAAAGGCGGCACCGGTCTGGGCTTGAGCATCGTGCGGCAGATCGTGATGCGCATGCAGGGGCAGATCGGATTTGAAGATGCGCCCGGCGGCGGCACGATCTTTTACGTCGATCTGCCCGCGGCCGCTCGAATGGCGCGCCGGCAGGCCGAATTCACCGCCGAGGCGGATCCCGCGCCGCTTGCCCCGACGATGAAGCGGGCCGCCGATGGCGCACGAACGGGTGGCCGGCGGGGCTTCCTGAGAAAGTCCTGACGGCAAAGTCCAAACGCTCGCCCTCGCGCAGCACGACGTAGGCGCGAGCACGTTCGCCCAGCTGCGCGTCGGGCACGCCGACGATGGCGACCTGGCGCACGGTTCCTTCGTTCAAACGGATCGGCTAAACGGCGGCGGCACGCGCCGCCGGCCGGGCTCAGGCGCCGTCAGCGGCGCGACACGTTGCAGCGTGCGCAGCGAGCGGGCGGCAAGGTCCTGATAGATTTTGGTGCCGTGCGATTTGCGGGCGATGTCGGCGTCGTCGAGCGTGCGCATTATTTTCGCCGGGATACCGGCGACCAGCGCGCGCCCCGGCACCTTGAAGTCGGCCGGCACCACCGCGCCGGCTGCCACCCATGCCTCGGGCCCGATCTCCGCTTGGTCGAGCACCACGGCATTGATACCGACCATGGCGTTGCGGCCGACGCGGCAGCCGTGCAGCACGGCGCCGTGGCCGATATGGCCGTCTTCCTCGATCACCACGTCGTAGCCGGGAAACGAATGCAATACGCAGGTATCCTGCACGTTGCTGCCGGCCTGCATGATGAGGCGCCCGAGGTCGCCGCGCAGCACCGCGCCAGGCCCGACGTAGCAGCGCGCATCGATGATCACGTCGCCGATCAAGGTCGCGCTCGGATGCACATAGGCAGCGGGGTCGACGACCGGAACGAGACCCTCGAAGGCGAAAATCGACGGGTCTGCGTTGTCCATGGCAACTCCTTCGGTCTTACGCCATAACGGCCGGCTTGAGCCGCACCCAAATTCCGCTCGCGTCCGTCAGCATTGTATCGCCGCAGGTGATGACGCCCTTGACGAAGATCATGCGCCCGGCGATTATCGGCAGCGTAGACTGATTGAACCATCATTCAACCAGAAAGCAAAATGCAAAGAAGGCCGCCCAGCCATGAACTTGATGGTCAAGAGCAAGGTCGAGGTTCCCGAGCTGATCGAGAAGCGGCGCGGGCAGATCGTCAAAGCCGCGATCAATCTGTTCGGCAAGCGCGGCTACCACGTCACCACGATCCGCGATATCGCCAGCCAGGCCAATGTCAGCATCGGCACCATCTACCAATACGTCACCGACAAGGAAGACGTTCTGTTCTTGGCCCTCATCGAGGTGCTCGACGGTTACCTGCGCAGCATCCCGGCAGCGCTCGAAGGCGTGGTCGATCCGCTGACGCGGTTTCAGGTCGCGGTGCACGCCTATTGCGCGGTCAACGGCGAGAAGATCGGCGCCACCGTGCTCGCCTATCGCGAGACCAAGTCGCTGCGCAAGGCGCGGCGCATCCTCATTATGCAAAAGGAGATCGAGACCAACAAGCTGATCGCCGCCTGCATCGAGGATTGCATCGCCGTTGGACTGTTCAATAAGGTCGACGTCGAACTGTTCACCTACCAGATCGTGATGTTCTCGCACAGTTGGGCGCTGAAGGCCTGGCACTTTCATGGGCTGATGTCGCTCGACGACTACGTCGAGCGTGGTCTCAAGCTGATGCTCAATTCGGTGCTGACGCCGAAGGGCGAAGAGATCTACGCGCAGATGGAGCCGCTGCACGGCGACGGCGCGGGGGAAGGTCGGCGGGCGCGCCGCCGACCCGAGGTTTGAACCGCGCGGCTGCGCGCTCCGCTCAGTTGCCCATGAATACCGGCTTCTGCTTGGCAACAAACGCCTCGTAGGCGCGTTCGTAGTCCTTGGTCTGCATGCAGATCGCCTGCGCTTGCGCCTCGGCTTCGATCGCCTCGTCGACGCCCATGTTCCACTCCTGGTGCAGGCACTTCTTGGTCATGGCATTGGCGAAGGTCGGACCGTCGGACAATTGCTTGGCCAGCGCCTGCGCGTCTTCCAGGACCTTCTCGGGTTCGCTCAGTTTGTTGTAGAAGCCCCAGCGCTCGGCCTCGGCGCCGTCCATGATGCGGCCGGTGTAGAGCAGCTCCGACGCGCGGCCGTGGCCGATGATGCGCGGCAGCATGGCGCAAGCGCCCATGTCGGCGCCGGCGAGACCAACGCGCACGAACAGGAACGCGACCTTGCTGCGCGCGGTGCCGACGCGCAGGTCGGAGGCCATGGCGATGATGGCGCCGGCGCCGGCGCAGATGCCGTCGATCGCCGCGACGATCGGCTGCGGGCAGGCGCGCATTTCCTTGACCAGTTGGCCGGTCATGCGGGTGAAGGCGAGCAGGCCCGCCATGTCGTCCTTGCGCTGCATCTCGACCAGCGGACCGATGATCTCGTGCACGTCGCCGCCGGAGCAGAAATTGCCGCCGGCGCCGACCACCACGACGTTCTTGATGTTCTCGGCGTATTGCAGGTTGCGGAAGGTGTCGCGCAGCTCGGCATAGGATTCGAGCGTCAGCGGGTTCTTCCGTTCCGGCCGGTTCAAGGTGACGGTCGCCACCTTGCCGCTGACGGACCAAAGGAAATGCTTGGGCTTGAAATTGGAAAAATCGAGCCCGGCGGGACGGAAGCGGGTGGCTGTGTCGTTCATGGCAGTCGGTCCTTTCGATGATGGGTGTTTTCGGGAATTAGCCGGCGAAGGTAAGGCCGCCGCTGATGCTAAGCACTTGACCCGTGGCGTAGGCCGATTGCGGGCCGGCGAAGAACAAAACGGCGTCGGCGATTTCCTCCGGCTTGGCGAAGCGGCGGAACGGGATCGCCTTGAGAAACGCCTCGCGCAGCTTCTCCGAGCGGGTGGCGAGCATCGGCGTGTCGGTCGGGCCGGGGCACACGCAATTGACGTTGATCGAATAGCGGGCGACTTCGCGCGCCAGCGACTTGGTAAAGGCGATCAGCCCGCCTTTGGCGCCGGCGTAGACCGTCTCGCCGCCCGAGCCGACGCGGCCGGCATCGCTGGCGATGTTGACGATCTTGCCGCCATTGGCGGCGATCATCGGCGGCAACAGCGCCTGCGTCAGATGCGCGGGACCGGTGAGGTTGATGGCGATGGCGCGGTCGATGAACTCCGGCGTGTTCTGCATGAAGGGCTGGGAGTCGCCCCAGCCGGCGCCATTCACGAGGATATCGAGCCGCGGATAGCGCTTGAGCACTTCGGCGGCGGCGGCGCGGATCGAGGCGGAATTCGCCATGTCGATGGCGACAAAGTCGACCTTGAGCTTGGCGGCGGCCGCTTCCTGCTTCAGCGCTTCGCCGGCTGCGGCATTCACGTCGGCGCAGATCACGGTCGCACCCTGACGGGCGAACGCCATCACCGTCGCTTTGCCGATGCCCGATGCACCGCCGGTGACCAGTGCGATTTTACCTTCGAAGTTCATAACGCTCTCCTTGTGGTTTGAACGGTGTCAGGGCCGCGCGCCGGCGAGAAAGGCGCCGATCCGCTCGCGGGTTTCCGAGTCGGTCTGCAACGCGCGTGTTGCTTCCAATTCGTCGGTAAAGCCGCCGCGGCCGGGCTCGGCGGCCTTTGCGAGACAAAGTTTTGCGGCTGCCAAGGCTGCGGACGGCAGTGCCGCGATGCGGGCGGCTATCTCGGCCGCGCGGGCGGGGAGTTCGGCGCGCGGATAGGCCCATTGCACCAGACCGAGCTTTTCGGCGCTCGCGCCATCAACGACTTCGGCACTAAGGATCAGCCGGCGGGCGAGGCCGGGACCGACCAGCCGGGGCAGCCGCTGGGTGCCGCCGGCGCCGGGGATCAGGCCGAGGCGGACTTCAGGCAGCCCGAGTTTGGCTTCGTTGGCCGCGACGCGGAGGTCGCAGGCAAGCGCAAGCTCGAAGCCGCCGCCCAAAGCGGCGCCGCCGAGCTCGGCGATCGTCACCTGCGGCAGGGCTTCGATTTTGGCGTAGACGCGCTGGATTGAGGCTACGTAAGCATAGGTCCGCTCGGGCCCGTCGGCGGCCTCGAAGCGGGCCTTCATTTCCTTCAAGTCGGCGCCGGCGCAGAACACCTTCTGGTCGGAGCGCACAAGCAGCACCTTCCAATCGCTGCGCGCGGCCAAGCGGGCGATCTCGGACGAGAGGCCGGCGATCCACGCCTCGCTCAGCGCGTTCACCGGAGCGGAACTCATCAGCAAAGTGGCGATCTGGTCGGCGACGGTGGTCTTGAACATGGCGGAACCTAGCGGTTGGCGGACAGCATTTGAATGAACGGTCATTCAATGGTAAAATCGTCATTTCGCGCGGCTCTGTCAAGTGGTTGCGCGAGGCAGGTGCCGGTATCCGGCACGCCGGGAGGATAAGATGTACACGGCCCACGCCCGGAACGGCTTCAGCGCGCGTCGCCGATGACGTCGGGCGAGAAGGTGAAATCTTTGTCATAGCGAGTGAAACGAGGAAAAAATGGCAAGCGGTTACGAGGATCTGCTGTACGACGAGATGAACGGTGTGGCGACCATCACCATCAACCGGCCGGACAAGCTCAATGCGTTTCGCGGCAAGACCTGCGACGAGCTGATCGACGCCTTCGGCCGCGCAGCGTGGAATAAGCAGATCGGCGTGATCGTGCTCACCGGCTCGGGCACGCGCGCCTTCTGCACCGGCGGCGATCAATCCGCGCATTCCGGCAGCTATGACGGGCGCGGCACCATCGGCCTGCCGATGGAGACTTTGCATGCCATCATTCGCACCGCGCCGAAGCCGGTGATCGCCAAGGTGCGCGGCTTTGCCATCGGCGGCGGCAACGTGCTCGCCACACTGTGCGACCTCACCGTCGCCGGCGAAAGCGCGCAATTCGGCCAGGTCGGCCCCAAGGTCGGCTCGGTCGATCCCGGTTTCGGCACTGCGTATTTGTCGCGGCTGGTCGGCGAGAAGAAGGCGCGCGAGATCTGGTATCTGTGCCGCCGCTATACGGCGCAGGAAGCGGCCGCCATGGGCATGGTCAACAAGGTGGTGCCCGACGATCAGCTCGATGCCGAAGTCGAGACCTGGTGCCGCGAAATCATGGAGCGCAGCCCGACCGCGATCGCCATCGCCAAGCGCTCGTTCAACGCCGATACCGAATTCGATCACCGGCATCGGCAACCTCGGAATGCAGGCGTTGAAGCTTTATTACGACACCGAGGAATCGAAGGAAGGCGTGCGCGCCTTCAACGAAAAGCGAAAGCCGGATTTCCGCAAATACGCCAAATGAACGGGCTACGGACAAAGCGCCCGTGCTCTACGTGAATGGAGAAGACCGATGACCGATGCTTCGCGCGCTGTGGTGATCACGGGCGCCGCTGGCGATCTTGGCCGCGCGCTCTGCGACAGCTTCCTCGCCGACGGCTTTACCGTCTATGCCGCCGACCGGGCGGCAACCCCGCCGCGTCCCGGCCTCGAAGCGGTGACGCTCGACGTGAGCGACCGCGCCGCCGTCATTGCGCTTGCCGAGCGTGCCGGGCGCGAAAGCAAGTTGCAGGCCTGGATCAACGGCGCCGGCGCCTTTCGCGCTTGCCCGGTGCAGGAAGCGAGTGCCGAGGATTGGCAGCGCATCATCGCGGTCAATCTTACCGGCACTTTCTATGGCTGCGCCGCCGCTTTACCGGTGCTGGCCGCGGCTGGCGGCGGGCGCATCGTCAATATCGGTTCGATCTCAGGCCAAGTCGGTGGCGTTGGCGCACACCCCGCCTATGGCGCCTCGAAAGCCGGCGTGCATGCGCTGACCAAGACCTATGCCTTGGAAGGCGCGCGCTACGGCGTGCTTTGCAATGCCGTGGCGCCGGGGCTCTTAGCCGGCGGCATGCTGCGCGAATTCAGCGAAGCACAGCGGGAAAAACTGGCGCGCGCCGCACCGCTGCGCCGGCTCGGCACCATGGAAGAGATTACCCGTGTCATCCGCTTCCTCGCCGGTCCCGACAATAGCTACATGACCGGGGCGATCGTGCCGGTGAACGGCGGCGCATTCATGCCTTAGGCCGGCCGGGGCGAAAGCCGGAATAACGATTGGAAGGAGATTGGCTGGGGGACTAAGATTCGAACCTAGATTGACGGAGTCAGAGTCCACAGTTCTACCGTTGAACGATCCCCCACCTAAATGTCTGATCCATAAGTAATTGTTTTGGCGGTTTTGCAAATCTACCCGGCGGCCCGCTGAAAACATTGAGTTTACCTACAGCCATCCAAGCTGATGACGATGGTTCGAATCCCTTCACCCGCTCCAATCTTTTCAATGGCTTAGTGGTTGCCGCGGTCCGTATTGTGTCAAGCCGGGCTGCTGCTTTGTGTCATGGCTTGTAAGCGGACTACGCCGCCAGAGGCTCGGCGCCCCCCGATGGGACCAGAAGTAAGGGAAGCCGTATTCTGATGATCGTTCCGGTCGCTTCCTGTTTCGACGGGACGATCGCGCCGCCAAGTTGCCGCACGAAGATCGCGACGTAGTCAGAACCGCGCTTCTCCGGAAGTTTCGCGGAACCTTTGTCCTTCATCCCCACGCCGTCGTCGGCAACGATCAGTTCGATTTGGTCGCCGATCTTTTCCACGCTCAGCATGATATGTCCGGTCCCTTCGGGAAAGGCATGCTTGATGGCATTCGTCGCAAGTTCGTTGACGAGAAGCCCGAAGGGGACGGCACGGTCGGGGTCGATTTCCAACGGCTCGGCCTTTACCTCTATTTCAATGCCCGACGTGTCTGCGACGAGGCTTTCTGACATGGTCTTGGCGATTTCCCGCAAATAGGCGTCCATGACGACAGTCCGCCCGCGGCTGGTTTGCGATATCAGGTCGTAAAGCTGAGCAATGGCTCCGATGCGTGCCTGCATGGCCTTATAGCCTTGTACGCACGGAGCCGCCGTCCATTTCGCTTCGTACGCTATCAAGCCGACGACGACCTGCAGGTTATTTTTGATCCGATGCGAGATTTCGTTCGTCAGCATTTCGGCGTCACGTTCGCGCTGCTTGCGGTCGGTGATGTCCTCGAAAACGAGTAGCATGCGATGGGCATGGTTACCCGGTTGAGAAATCTTCCGTGCATTCAAATTAAAGACACGGCGACCGAGACCCGGAAAGACATCCTCAATCTCGAAACTTTCTATCGGCTTGTTTTCCGGGAGTACCTTTTCCATCAGATGACGAAGCGCCGGCACGTCCCATTGGTGCTGGAGCAATTCGGAAACGCGACGCCCATGCGTCTCGGCCTCGGTAATGCCGAAGATCGTTAAGAACGTCTTGCTCGCGGTTACGATTGTCATGTCGTTTTCGAGCACGACTAGCGGATCACGGATCGTGTCGACGATACTTTGAGTCAGTTGCCAGCTGCGCTTGCTTTCGTTGCGGGCTGCGCGCTCCTCGCTGACATCCTCGATGGCGAGCAGAATGGACCCGTCATGGTCGCCGGGACTGAAAATCTTGCGCGCATTGACCAACATAGTGCGTCGGCCAATGGTCGGAAAATCGTGCTCGACCTCGAACCCTTCGACCGAAGCGCGATGGGGGATCACGCTTTCGAGCAAAGTCCGCAGCGCGGGGATATCCCACTGACGGTTTCCCAGGTTGTAAATGAGATATCCCTCGGTTTCGTCGGCGCTGGTCCGAAAAGTCTGGTAGAACGCTCGATTGGCCGATGTGATGTTGAGGTTTCGGTCGAGGATGATGAGGGCGCTTGGCACCGTCTCGACAATATCGCTGGCAGCAATTCCGGACACGGCTTTTGTTCCTAGTGCTTTATTGGACATATCGATGGTTTCCCCAGATGCGCGGTTTGCGCTCTCGCAAAATTACGCGGCGAGCAGGTGCGCGACGGAATCTTGCAGCTGATGTGGCGTGTACGGCTTACGGAGGAAGTGTGCGCCCTCAATAAACAGTGCTTTCATTTTGTCGGTGATTGAGTTGCCGGTCGTATAGAGCACGCGCAATTGCGGTCGCAGTGCGATAGCCTGATGGGCTAGATCGCAACCGCCGTGGACCAAATTTTTCAGATAGATATCGGTAAAAAGTGCATCGATTTGTTGAGGAGAGCGCAGGAGCACAAGCGCCTCATCAATGTCGCTTGCCGAAAGTGTGTCGTAACCCCAGTCTTAAATCATCATCTCCGCAATTTCGCGGATAAACACATCATCTTCCACGATCAATATCATGGCCATCAAAGCTCTTTCTGGCCGTGACAACTTGTTTCGCGGGAAATCAAGGCTTTTCACCAGGACCTGGGTGTTAAAGCTCTTTGGACCGCTATCAGGCCCCAGGGCATACGCGCGCCAAGGCAAAAGGTTCCATCAAAACCACAATCTTTTTTACGCAAAGGGATTATTGAAAATAATCGAGTTATATCAACGGTCCGCATGCAATTCGGCAATAGGAGCCGGGCGGTTGTCGATTTTGAATTCCCGCTCAGTTGTCACGATGTCGGCAACGGTCGGCAACCCTGCTTCGTTGCCAAGGTGTTGGATTTTGTAGGTGGAAGCCGCGCGACCGAAGCGGAAATGTTCCTCCCAGCTTTTTGAAGCATCAGCGAGATAGGAATAGACATAGGCGCCGTGGAAGACATCGCCGGCGCCACTCGTATCGAGAACTACGATCCGGCGGAACAGTAAGAGCTGGAAGCGTTCGAACGATACCCGCCTCATCGTACCAGAGCAGCCCACGCTCGCCGAGCGTCACGCCGCCGATTTTGCAGCCCCGACCCTTGAGATAGTCGAGCATTCCTGCCGGCTCTAGCTGCATCTGCTCGCAAAGTCGCTCGGCTACGATCGCGATGTCGATGAAGGCAAGAAGCTCATGCGTGTTTGATCGCAGGCCCCCGCCATCGAGCGAGGTGAGTGTCCCTGCTTCGCGAGCGGTTTTGGCATGATAGATCGCCGCATCCGGCTGATGACCATCCATATGAAGCGCGCGGCAGCCTGACAGGTTCAAACGGGGAAACGGGTCGAGAAAGTCGTCATCACGACAACGCACGATTGCCCGTTTGCCATCGTTCGGCATGACGAATGACAGCGACGACGTTTTCACCTTCCGCGGATGGATCGTTATCTTATACTTCGCGGCCATATCCAGGAACATGCGACCGAGCCAGTCGTCGGCAACTGTTGCAAGAAGTTCAGGCAAAAGTCCTAATTTTGCGCAGCAGAATGCAGCCGTGACAGCGTTACCACCGAACGAGATCGCGTAGGCCGATGCGACATGCTTCTCGTCTCCGGTCGGCATACGGTCGGTCAAAAATGTCACGTCGATATAGGTTTGCCCGATGAAGAGTGCTTGCATCATTGCGAGGACATTGTCCGGCCAAGCGGATTATTGAGGGCAACAAGCTCACTTCTGAGGGCTTCGAGCACCGAATAAACTCCAGGCGGAAACAATCCGTCATATCGCGCTTCAAGCTGAGCGATCTCGGACCGTAATCGTTCCACGCGTTCGCTGCCCGTCGAGATTTTCAGGGTCGTTCCGCCAGTTGGTTCGCCTGCGTCGGGGCGTCAAATACCACTAAATTACCGAATCGCATGATGTGTTTGCGGCCGTCGTACCTATATGGGAACAGACAGGCTGCAAAGCCAGCCTTAATAGTCCGCGCTTCTCAAGTTTCCTCGCAATATCATCGATTTCCGAGGTCGCGAGGTTCATTTGAACAGGCTATTCGCAAGCTTCCTACCAAGGATATCCACGGCTCCGCCGTGGGTAGACGAAGAAGCAATCCGCGAAGAGCTTTTCAGCGTCGAGCGCCTTGAACAACACGCCAAGAGCTTGGCTGCGGCACAGTCCGTCAGCTCACAACCAGCGCGCGGGCGGCCTTTAGCTAAGCGGGTCCACGACAATGATAAAGCGCTTCTTGACGCTTATCGTGTCATCGCTGCCGCCATCAAAGATAAGCGGCCCATTACTCCGGCGGCCGAATGGCTGATCGACAATTTTCATCTTGCGGAAGATCAAATTCGCGAGATCCAAACCGATCTTCCACCGAGCTATTACCGTCAACTACCGAAGCTGGCGGAAGGTCCGTTCAGGGGTTACCCGCGCATCTTCGAGGTGGCTTGGGCCTTCGTTGCGCACACCGACAGCCGTTTTGAAGCGGAGATGCTTCGACGCTTCGTGTCGGCCTATCAGCGCGTTCAGCCGCTGACGATCGGTGAGCTTTGGGCTCTCGCAATTACAATTCGTGTCGTGCTCGTGGAGAATCTTCGGCGTTTGGCCGATCTCATCGTTGGCAGCCAGGCATCGCGGGACGCCGCCGACGCTTTGGCCGATCGGCTGCTTAGTGCAGGAATCAGATCACCCGAGGCATCCGCTACGGCTCTGCGAGAGTTTACGCATTCATCGCTCAAGAGATCTTTTGCGGTTCAGCTCGTCCAACGATTGCGCGATGAAGATCCGGCCACGACGCCGGCGCTTCTGTGGTTGGACGAGCGGTTAAGGTCACAGGGCACCAATGCCGATGAAATCGTGCGCGAAGAGCACCGGCGGCAAGGGGCAGCCAATGTCACTGTCCGCAATATCGTCACCAGCATGCGGCTTATGTCCGAACTTGATTGGGCGGAGTTTTTCGAAAGCGTCAGTCTGGTCGACGAGGAATTAGGGGCGGGTAGCGACTTCGCCGCTATGGATTTCCCAACGCGCGATCGGTACCGCCGGGCAATCGAAAAACTTGCGCGCGGCTCTGCCCATTCGGAAATCGAGGTCACCCGGGCAGCCATTCTCATTGCAAAACGCAATGACGCCGATCCGCACGCCGGAGCAACCGCGCCGGATGCGCGCCAACGGGATCCCGGCTACGATTTGATTGGACAAGGACGGCGAGCGTTCGAAAAGAAGCTTGGCTTTCGTCCTCCGCTGAAGGATTGGCTGGTCCGCGCAAACGCGGTGGTTGGCGTTTCAGGCTATCTCGTGACGGTCGGATGCGCTGCCGGGCTCCTTCTTGCACTGGCACTGCTCCCGGTCAGTTGGGCCGGCATCGGTGGATGGCTTTTCCTGCCGCTGGCGCTGCTGGGAATCTCTATTTCCGTAGATGCCGCGATCACGCTGGTGAACCGCGTGGTCACAGACCGGTTCGGCCCTGCCGTGCTTCCCGGGCTCGAACTTCGCGACGGTGTTTCGAGCGAGCTCCGCACCATCGTCGTCGTGCCGACGCTACTGACGACGCGTGCAGCAATCGAGGAACTCGTCGAGCGGTTGGAAATTCACTATCTCGCCAACCCGGACGACGACATCCAGTTTGCTCTACTTTCGGATTGGACGGACTCTTCCACCGAGAACGCAGCTGACGACGATGTTCTTTTGGGCGCGGCGATTGATGGAATCGCGCGCCTCAACAGGCAGTACGGGCCGGCACCTCAAGGGCCTCGCTTTTTCTTGTTGCATCGCCGGCGGCTCTGGAACGAGGGCCAGGGCAAGTGGATCGGATGGGAACGCAAGCGCGGAAAATTGCATGAGTTGAACCGGCTCCTGCGCGGGGCGACGGACACGACGTTCTTGGCCGTGGGCGGCCGCCAACCGCTCGTGCCCTCCGGAGTTCGTTACGTCATCACCTTGGACACGGACACGCGGCTTCCTATTGGCGCCGCAAAGCGCCTGATCGGGAAAATGGCGCACCCGCTCAATCGACCGAAGCTCGACCCCGTGTGTCGCCGTGTGGTCGAGGGATATGGCGTGCTGCAGCCGCGGGTGACGCCATCTCTTCCCACTGAGCGGGATGGCTCAGTCTACCAGCGCGTGTTCTCGAGCCCGACCGGCATCGACCCTTACGCAGCGGCGGTTTCCGACGTTTATCAGGACCTGTTCGAGGAGGGCTCTTACAGCGGCAAGGGCATTTACGATGTCGACGCCTTCGAGGCCGCTCTCGCCGGCCGTATTGCCGAAAGCTCCGTTCTCAGTCACGACCTTCTGGAGGGCATTTTTGCTCGCGCGGGGCTGGTCTCCGACGTCGAGGTTTTTGAGGATTTCCCTTCGCGTTACGACGTTGCCGCTTCCCGCCAGCACCGATGGGCGCGCGGCGACTGGCAATTGCTTCCCTGGATCATCGGTAGCGGTCCGGCGCCCGGCGCTGGACTTGGCCGGACGAGCATTCCGCCGCTTGGCCGCTGGAAACTCGCAGACAACCTTCGCCGCACGCTGTCGGCCCCGGCAAGTTTCCTCGCTTTATTGACCGGATGGGTAGTGCTACCCCCACGCGCCGCCGTGCTCTGGACCGGCTTCGTCCTGCTTCCTTTCCTGTTAACCGCTTTCCTGCCGGTGGTCGACCGCGTGATTCCGCGCCGCTCGGGGATCACGACCGGCAGCCACTTCCGCGCATTTCGTCTGGATCTCAACGTCGCCTCGATGCAGTTCGGCCTGCAAGTGGCGCTGCTCGCGCATCAGGCCTGGCTGATGGCCGACGCCATCGTTCGGACGTTGTCGAGGTTGTACCGCCGGCGAGGATTGCTCGAGTGGGTGACCGCCGCAGCGGCGGGTTCCGATCGGCAACTCAAACTGGTCGGCTTCTATCGGCGAATGGCCGGCGCCGTTGCGTTGGCTGCATGTGGGGCTATTGCCGTTGCTTTCGGTGATCATGCGTCCTGGTGGGTCGCCGCTCCCATGCTCTGCGCTTGGGCGTTGTCACCGGCAATCGCATGGTGGGTGAGCCGGGCGCCACGCCCCGACGAGAAAATACTGTCGGATGCTGAGGCGGAAAGTTTGCGTCTTACGGCGCGACGCACTTGGTATTTCTTTGAAACCTTCGTTACTGCGGAGGATCATATGCTTCCTCCGGACAATTATCAGGAGGATCCCAAGCCCGTCCTGGCCCACCGTACCTCGCCGACAAATATGGGCCTCTACCTCCTTTCGGTGCTTGCCGCGCGAGATTTCGGTTGGCTCGGGATCACCGCAGTCGTCGACCGGTTGGAAGAAACGCTTGGCACAATGACCAAGCTTGAGCGATTTCGTGGCCACTTCTTCAATTGGTATGACACGCGCGATCTTCATCCGCTCGAGCCGAAATACATTTCGTCGGTCGACAGCGGAAACCTTGCCGGGCATCTGATTGTCATTCGAAGCGCCTGCCGGGAGATGGCTGCTGCGCCCGTGATGAATTCGGAACCGTTCAACGGAATTCTCGACACGGTGAAACTCGCTCAAGGCGCGCTTGTCGCCCTGAACTTCGATCCCCGAATTTCTGAGAACGCGCGCAAGCAATTGGAAATCGCACTCGATTCCATCGCGGAATCGTTGAAGCTGCCTGCCCAGTCACCGGCGGATTTTGTCGCCCGACTGTCGGACGTGGGACGACGGTCCGAGATGCTTCCCGAACTCGCGCGAGCGCTTTTCGAGCAGGCGTACAGCGATGTCGCTGGCTTCGCCGAGGTTGTGATCTGGGCAGAGGCCATTGTTTCGTCCGTTCAGTGCCATCAGCGCGACGTCGATAGTTTGCTGCCCTGGGCCCATCTCACGGTCGAGAAGTTTGACTCGAAGCTGTCATCCGCGCTGACGCTGGCAGAGCTACCCGACCACTATCAGGCATTGATTGAACAACTCGTCCAACAAAGAGCCGGCCTCGCATCAACGACCGCTGATGCTGATGTCGGGAAAAATGACCGCCTCGTTGCAACGTTGGAGCAAGCGGCGGCAACGGCCCAAGCTCTCATGCGACGAATTGAAGGTATCGATAAGCTTGCCGGGAAATTTTTTGACGAAATGGAATTCGGTTTTCTGTTGGACCCCGCCAGGCAACTGCTTTCCATCGGTTATCAGTCGGCCGATGGCGCGCTCGATCCAAGCTGTTACGATCTGCTGGCGTCAGAGGCTCGCTTGGCAAGCTTCATCGCGATTGCCAAAGGCGACGTTGCACCGAAACATTGGTTCAAGCTGGGGCGCGGGGTCACCCCGATCGACCGCGGTTCGGCTCTGATCTCGTGGTCGGGATCGATGTTCGAATACCTCATGCCGGAACTGGTGATGCGCGAGCCCGAAGGAAGCTTGTTGCACCAAACGGCCCGGTTGATCGTGAGCCGACAGATCGAGTACGGCGCCCAACTTGGAGTCCCGTGGGGAATTTCGGAGTCCGCGTACAATTTCCGCGATGTCGAGCTTACCTATCAATATTCCAATTTTGGTGTTCCTGGACTTGGATTGAAACGCGGACTTAGCGAGAACATTGTCGTCGCACCCTATGCGACGGCGCTTGCTTCCATGATCGATCCGGTTGCCGCGGTGCGGAATTTCTCCCGTCTGGGCGATATTGGCGCGCGTGGCCGTTATGGCTGGTATGAGGCCCTGGATTACACGCCGGGCCGTATCCCCGAGGGCAAGAGCGTTGCCATCGTGCATGCCTATATGGCGCACCATCAAGGGATGAGCTTGGTGGCCATCGCAAACACGCTCTGCGGTGAAAGGATGCAAGCCCGCTTTCACGCCAATCCGATCGTCCAGGCGACCGAACTTTTGCTGCAGGAACGGCCGCCGCGCGATGTCGCCGTCAAATGGGTGCGTGCCGAAGAAGTAAGCCAAGCAACGCAGATACGCGAACTCGTGCCGCCCATGCTGCGCCGGTTCCAGTCGCCGCACGATCGTATTCCGCGCAGCCATCTTCTGTCGAATGGCCGCTATGCCGTTATGATCACTGCTGCTGGATCTGGCTACAGCCGTTGGCGCAATCTCGCCGTAACGCGCTGGCGCGAAGACGTCACCTGCGATCCTTGGGGGTCGTATGTCTATCTGCGAGATGTCGAAAACGGTTCTATCTGGTCTGCGGGCTTTCAACCCAGTGGCGTTAGGCCGGATAGTTATGACGTGGCATTTTCGGAGGACCGCGCGGAAATCACGAGGCGCGATGGGACGCTTACGACTACTCTCGATGTTGTCGTATCGCCGGAGGATGACGGTGACGTCAGACGCGTTTCGATCTCAAATCTTGGAGCACGCACGCGCGAGATCGAGGTAACCTCTTATTTTGAGATCGTCTTGGCGCCATCGAGCGATGATGCGGCGCACCCCGCATTTTCAAAGCTTTTTGTGCAGACCGAGTTGGTGCCTGAGTTGGGCGCGCTGCTGGCGACCCGACGACGGCGTTCACCGAACGAACCGGAAGTGTGGGCCGCCCACCTGTCCGTCTTGGAAGGCGAAGCCGCTGGAGCGCCGCAATTCGAGACCGACCGTGCGCGCTTCCTCGGACGCGGCAACGGCGTCGCTTCGCCGATTTCGATCAGCAACGGCCGACCGCTTTCGGGCACGGTCGGGACGGTGCTTGACCCGATCTTCAGCATCCGCCGGCGCGTTCGCATCCGGCCGGGTGCGACCGTGCGCGTGTCGTTTTGGACGCTGCTCGCTCGTTCGCGCGATGAGGTGATCGGCCTCGCCGACAAGCACCACGATGATTCGGCATTTGAACGCGCCGCCACCTTGGCCTGGACCCAAGCTCAGGTTCAACTCCATCACCTCGGAGTAACGACCGACGAGGCGCATCTCTTCCAGCGTCTCGCCAATCGCGTCCTGTATTCGGACCCAACGTTGCGGCCGTCCGCTGAAATCCTGAAACGTAATAATCTCGGGCCACCGGCGCTTTGGGCGCACGGTATCTCCGGCGACTTGCCGATTGTATTGTGCCGGATCGACGAGGCCGAGCACCTCGAAATCGTGCGCCAACTGATCCGCGCACATCGATATTGGGGGATGAAACAGCTCGCGGTTGACCTGGTGATCGTCAACGAGAGGAGCACCTCATATGTGCAGGATCTGCAATCCGCCCTGGAATCGGTCGTCCGCGTAAACTTGTCGCGGTCTCGATCTGAAAAGGATGGTGCGCCAGGGGGCGTGTTTTTGCTGCGCGCAGACCTGTTGTCCGTCGAGGTGCGAAACCTGCTTCAGACGGTGGCGCGTGTGGTCATCGCGAGCCGGCGCGGGGGGCTCACCGAGCAAGTCAAACGTCTGCAAGAAATCGCGCCGGCCGCCGAGCCGCCGCATCGGGAGCCGCGTATCGCGAGCCCTCCGGAGTTCGTCGAGCCGCCGCCGCTCGAGTTCTTCAACGGAATTGGCGGATTTGATCGGGACGGAAGGGAATACGTCACTATCCTCGACGGGGATCAGGAGACGCCCGCGCCTTGGGTGAATGTCATCGCCAATCCGTCGTTTGGCTTCCAGGTCTCCGCCGAGGGCAGCGGTTACACATGGTCGCTCAATAGCCGGGAGAACCAGCTTACGCCCCGGTCGAACGACCCGGTCAGCGACAGCCCGGGTGAATGCATCTATGTGCGCGACGCGGATAATGGAGATGTCTGGACGCCGACGGCTCTTCCTATTCGTAACGACGCGTCCCGATATATTGCCAGACACGGCCAGGGCTACAGCCGGTTCGAGCATGCATCGAATGGTATTGCGCTCGATCTCCTTCAGTTTGTACCGCTCGACGATTCGGTCAAGATCTCCCGCCTGAAGATCAAGAACGTCTCCGGCCGCCGGCGGCGGCTATCGGTAACGGCCTATGTGGAGTGGGTGCTGGGAACTTCGCGCGCCACTTGCGCACCCTATGTCGTCACGGAGATTGATCCCAAAACCGGTGCGTTGTTAGCGCGCAATCCGTGGCGCATGGAGTTCGGTTCGCGTGTGGCCTTTGCCGATTTGGCTGGTCAGCAAAATTCGTGGTCCGGGGATCGTACCGAGTTCATCGGCCGCAACGGCAGTTACGCTTTGCCAGCCGCGCTCGCAAATCGAACGCCGCTTTCCAAACACGTCGGCGCGGGGCTCGACCCGTGCGGTGTGTTGCAAACCGGTGTAGAAATCCCGGCAAACGGCGAAGTCGAAATTACATTTTTATTGGGCGAGGCGGCGAGCGCTTCGGAAGCCTTGTTGCTGGTCGAGCGTTATCGCGCAGCGGATCTCGACGAGGTCTTCGGCGGCGTGGTGAAGTTCTGGGACCAGACGCTGAGCGCGGTGCAGGTGCGAACGCCCGATCGCGCAATGGATATTCTGCTGAACCGCTGGCTTCTTTACCAAACGATCGTTTGTCGACTTTGGGCTCGATCGGGCTTTTATCAGGCCAGTGGCGCTTACGGCTTCCGCGACCAGCTGCAAGATGGGATGGCGCTCTGCTTGTCACAGCCGGGGTTGACGCGGGAGCACCTCCTGCGCGCAGCGGCGCGACAGTTTACCGAAGGTGACGTTCAACACTGGTGGTTGCCGTCCTCAGGGAAGGGAATTCAGGACGCGCGTTTCCGATGACCTGCTCTGGTTGCCCTATGCTACGGCACAATATGTAACGGCGACTGGCGATCTGACTGTCCTCGACGAGCAGATAGCATTTCTCGATGGAATGGCTCTCGCAGCCGACGAGCAGGATGCGTTTTTTCAACCCATGCCCTCGGATGAAAGAGCTACTCTTTTCGAGCACTGCGCGCGGTCTCTCGACCGCAGCCTTGCGCTTGGACGACATGGGCTGCCGCTGATCGGCGGCGGCGACTGGAACGACGGAATGAACCGGGTCGGCGCCGGAGGGCAGGGCGAAAGCATATGGCTGGGCTGGTTTCTGCACGCCACCATCGGGAATTTCGTCGCATTCTCGGAGCGGCAGGCCGAGCACGATCGTGCCGCAACCTGGCGCAAGCATGCGACTTCGCTGCGCGATGCTCTAGAGCGGGAGGGTTGGGATGGCGACTGGTATCGCCGTGGCTATTTTGACGATGGAACGCCGCTTGGGTCTGCGTCGAACAGCGAGTGCCGTATAGACTCTATAGCTCAATCGTGGGCAGTGATCTCCGGCGCGGCAGATCCGGCACGCGCTGCTCGCGCCATGGCGGCGGTCAACGAAAATCTTATCTTGCGTAATGATAAAATTGCTCTGCTTTTCACGCCGCCGTTCGATCAAGGCACACCGGACCCCGGTTATATCAAGGGCTATCCCCCGGGAATTCGCGAAAATGGCGGCCAATATACGCATGCCGCTATCTGGTCGGTTCAGGCACTCGCCAAGCTTGGCGCCGGCGATAAGGCAGCGGAATTGTTAGCTCTCCTCAATCCTATCAACCACGCTTGCACTTGGGCCGCCGCTCAGCGCTACAAGGTTGAGCCGTATGTGGTGTGCGCGGATGTCTACTCCGTTGCGCCACACGTGGGACGGGGCGGTTGGACATGGTACACGGGCTCTTCCGCATGGATGTATCGGGCAGCTCTGGAATCGATTTTGGGTTTTACCGTAGAAGGCAGCACGTTGCGGCTTGATCCTTGCGTGCGCAAGACGTGGCGGGATTTTGAAATCGTATTTCGCTACCGGACGGCGCGGTACACGGTGTCAGTCGATAATCAAGCCGGAGTTTGCCGCGGCATTGCCCGCGTGGAATTGGACGAGAAGGCGCTCCCGCCTGGCTCAACCCAGATTGCGCTGGTTGACGATGGTGCCACCCATCATGTTTGCGTGACCCTCGGATGACCTGCCTGCACTCGTCCGGCTAAGCCGCCTTGGGGTTCGGCATACTGCGGTCATGGCTCACCGCATACGACTGCTCACGGCCGCACTTCACGCAGACGAATATCTCGCAATCTAATTCTAGGTCACGATTGGCGCACTCAATCTGCTTGAGTCGCAACTCCCCACCACAGAGATCGCAGCGCGACGAGGGCGGCGGCTGGACAAGGGGGCGCATATGATTTCCTTTCGCCCGACATGCTTCGGAGCGAGGGAACCGGACGCTCAAAAGGGTCCGCATTGAAAGGATAGATTGAAGGCTCGAACGTCTTGCGATGACATCTCGGCCAATAACAAGCTGCATGTTTAACCTGGGCGTGTCCAGTCACATTTCCGGGGGTCATTTGGAAATAGCGCCGAGGGTTATGATGACCATGCGCGGCGTTATAGGCCCTGCGATTATCGGAGCGAATTGAGATCGGAGAGATCGTCCCGTTTCGGCAGAGAATATGGGTCAAAACTTGTCTGTTTTTGAACCAGAACGGGTATGCCAGCGCGCCTTTAGGTTTTGGCGCACGCAAACATCGGAACCATTTGAAGGCGGGCGCATTGGCGCTGTAGGGGTGTTAGTTGCTACTCGCCAGAACCGAAGGACGCCATGCGCACCACCGATCCGGCCGTGATGTTAGGTCTGATTCTTGTGATCGGCATCTTGGCCGGGATTTTGTTTGATCGGCTGGCCGGCCCATCCTGGCTCACCCGTCAGTTCGCCGGGTCGACCCGTGGCATTGTAACGAGTGCGCTAGTGGGCGTTGCCGGAGCATTCATCGGCTCCAACATCGCCGTGTTGCTTGGGTTCGGCGCCGGGCTGGTGACGTTGATCATTGCAGCCGCAGCCGGCGCGGCTTTGGTGCTATTCGTTTGGCGGCTGGCTAAGTAACGGAAACGATTGCGCCGGGCGATCCGACTAGAGCCAGTTAGGCTCTAGCGAACGGCTTGTGGCGCTTGCGCCATAATACCGATTGAGTCTGG
>CAVUBV010000012.1:0-160286 GCA_963739735.1 uncultured Alphaproteobacteria bacterium
CTGCGACGAAATCACGCGGGGAAGCGGCCATCCTGCAACTATAGCTGCCTTTGTCTTGCTTGCCTTGCCATCTCGCCAAAGATATTCTGGGATGGTGGTGAATTTCCCAATGGCGATGAATTAGAAATCGCCCAGTGGTTGTTTACGATTGAGGGCGGGGGTGCTTTCATGAATACCGATATCTCGAATTCGGCACAGGACCAGACCGCGCGGACGGATGAGACCGACCAAGAACGACGCGATGCCTTGCGCAAGATGGGTGCGTTTGCAGCCTACACGGCGCCGGCCATGCTCGTAATGCTGCACAGTGAAAAAGCGGTAGCGGCCGATGGTCTTTTGCCGGTTTAATTAGCCCGAGCTTGTGCCTGTAGTTTGGCAATGGAAGATCTCAGCCGGCCATCGCCTGCTGTCCGCAAACTGCCGACCCGCGATGGTCTTCTTCTCATTGACACGTCGGCCGACCGCTTGTTGGCCAATAATGATAGTGCGCGCGAGGTCTAGCAAAAACTTGCGGCCGGGCTCTCGGGGCAAGCGCTGGTGGCGGATTTTGCCGCGCAGTTTGGTGTTCCTCTCGAAGTCGCGCGCCGAGACGTCGACGCCATTCTGCAGCAGTGGCTTCAATTTGGCCTGATCGGGCCGAGCGATCAAAGCAAGGCACCGGCCGGTGATTTACGCGGCGGAAAGGACGCCGATTGAATGGCGAGCCCGACCTGGTCGGTGCAACTGACCTTCACGATCCGAGACACCGTCTTTTCATTCGCCGCCGAGCCGCCCGGTCTTGCCGCCTTTGCCGATATCTTCCTTCGGCACCTCGATACTGCCGGCGCCGCGGCAAGCGTCCGCTTGGAAGTTCGCTCGATTACCGGAGGGGCGATGGCGCTGGTGGTTGACGGTGTCGAACGCATGCGCATCGGCGACGGCGGCCAACTGATCGGCGCCATCAACACCGCGATTTTGGAAAGCCTTCATCCCGGCATCGAATGGATCGCGATGATCCATGGAGCAGCGGTGGCGCGGAACGGCCGCGGGATTGCTCTGCCCGCAGCTTGTGGGAGCGGCAAGACGACGTTGACGGCGTTCTTGCTGGCGCGCGGTTGTGATTATCTCGCCGACGATCTCATCGCGCTTTGTGCGCCGGACGGCCGCATCGTTCCGTGGCCGATGCCCATCAGCATCAAGGAAGGCAGTTGGAAACTTTTAACCGACCTCTACAGCGACCTGCCGAATTTTCCGCAGTACACTACCAAGCGCGGCAACGCACGCCAATTCGTGCCCGCGACGCGCGTTTGGGACACGGCCGCCGTTCCGTTTTCCTGGTTTGTATTTCCACGCTACGTCCCGGGCGCCGCGGCCGAACTGAAGCCAATTTCCGCGACCGACGCGCTTCATCGCCTGCTCAGCGATCGGCTATGGTTCGGTTATCCAATTACAGAGCAAAAAGTGGTGCGCTTTCTTGAATGGCTTGAGGACAAACCGGCATTCGACTTGACGCATGGCAACGCTGCGGACGCCGCGCGCCTGATCGAAGGCATCAGATGAGTCGATGGAAAGCGTTCAACGCGCTCTGTGGCTATTTGCGCCATGGCCTGCTCGGTTCCCCGCCCAGCCCGGTCCAGGAGGTGGCGCCGAAGCTGCTGGTCGACGTCAGTAGCCGTCATTCTGTCACCCCGGCGCTGGCATGGTCGACCCGGGGAACGCCAATGCGCACTGACCTGCGCGATTATCTCGATGCCGTTCTGACGCTGAACGAACGCCGCAATCAAATGTTGAGCGCGGCGTTGGAGTAGCTTCGTCGCTGCACTCAATGCCATCGACATCGAGCCGGTACTGCTGAAGGGTGCGGCCTATTTGGTGGATAACCTTTATCCTGCGCCGGGCATCCGCCTGGTCGGCGATCTTGATTTGCTCATTCCGGCGGCTCGCGCGGCCGATGCGCTCGCTGCTACAGAGAGCATCGGATACAAAGAGGCATATCACGAATTCAACTCGGACGTTCCGCATCATTTGCCGCAACTGACGCAGCCTAGCAGCGGCGTGACGCTCGAGTTGCACACGGCGCTCGCCGGTCCGCCATACAATGCTGTTGTCCAGGCAGACTGGATTTTTCAAGAGAGCCGTCCCGCGCCAATGGCGGGTCTCCGCGCCAGAATCCCATCTCCTTCCTGCGCCGTCGCCTATATCGTCGTTCATGACCAATTACATCATCACGCGTTTACGCACGGCGAGTTCGATCTGCGTCAATTACTCGATTTGGCATTGGTGCGCGCTCAGTACGAGCAAGAGATCGACTGGGCCGATATTGAAAATCGTTTCGTTGGCGCGGGATACCGGGATGTCCTGGCGACCTACATGACTTACCTTGAGCTTCAATTCGACCGGGCCTTGCCGCATTTCGATCTTGCCCATTGCTCCGCAGCAACGGCGCGGGTCCGGATGCGGAAAGCCGTCGAGCGACGGACCGCATTTCGTGCCGCTATCGCCAATGTCGCTCGCCTACCCTTGGACTATGTGGCAGCGCGTTACCGCGACCCCCGTGGCTTGCTTGACCTCGGCAAGGTGGGCACATGGCACCGCGGCCTCCGTCGAATCCGGCAGGCCGTCATGTCGGCAAAGTCCTGGTCTTGAAAGATTTCGCCTCGCCGTTTCGGATTGTCGCGCCAGCCTGTCGGCGGCCGTGGCCGAAGTCTGAAGGTATGATGTCGCGCGGCAGGTGCCCTGTTCGGCATGGCCGGGCTTGTCCCGGCCATCCGCGTCTTTACATTGAGCGTGAAAACCAAGGACGTGGACGCCCGGCATAAAGCCGCGCATGACGGAGAAAAAGCATGGACGACAAGACCCGCACCGAGCTGGAAGCCGCCGTCTACCGGCGCCTGGTCGAGCATTTGCGCAGCCGCACCGACGTGCAGAACATCGACATGATGAATTTGGCCGGCTTCTGCCGCAATTGCCTGTCGAACTGGATGAAGGACGCGGCCGACGAAAAAGGCCTGGCCATGAGCAAGGACGAGAGCCGCAAAATCGTCTACGGCATGCCCTATGACGAATGGCGCAAGAAGCACCAGAAAGAAGCCAGTCCGGAGCAAAAGGCTGCCTTCGAAAAGGCAAGCCCAACCACTAGACTTTATGCACAGGTGTGAATGTCGGGGGTTCGCCTACAAGCGGTCACCCCCGGCCTGGAATACTCCGTATGACAGGGTCGGAAACCCGCCTTGCCATTCAGGAGAATTCGATGCCTGCCTCTGCCGCGGCCGAAAAAGACCAACCCGCCACCCGTTTCGCCAAAGATCAGCTCAAGGCGATCGTCGAGCGCATCGAGCGGCTCGAGGAGGAGAAGAAGGCGACCTCGGACGACATCCGCGACGTCTATGCCGAAGCCAAAGGCAACGGTTTCGACCCCAAGGCGCTGCGCACCATCGTTCGCCTGCGCAAGCAGGATACCGACGAGCGGCGCGAGGAGCAGGCGGTGCTCGAGACCTACATGCACGCGCTCGGGATGTTGCAGTAGGGTAATGGCCGCTTCGCCCCGCTCGACGCGCCGTTACGCGGAATCGCGCTTGCGAAAGCTTGCCCAGAACGTGGAGTCGGTCATCCCGCCAGGAATATTGGGCGGCAGGTGGCCATCTTTATCCAGTTCAAATTCACGCGTCAGAATCGTCCGCAGATCGACGCCGTCATTGTGCCATTTGAACTTGCCGTAATCGAGCGCAGGCACCGCACGGTACATGCTGTTGAGGACGAACAACCGGCCGCCGACTTTGAGCGCGTTACGAATGCGCGCCACGTCGTCGCTTGGCTGATCGCAATGTTGCAAGACCCAAATCGAAATTGCCGCGTCGAAGCAGAAGCCACGTTCGGTCATCGCGTCAAGCATCAACGGCGAGCAGCAGAAAAACCGGTCTGATTGCACGTAGATGACCGCCAGCGCCCGCATGCTCGGACTGATATCGACGCCGACCACCCGGCAGCCGTACCGGGAAATGAGCTCTTTGGCCATCCTGCCAATGCCGCAACCGTAGTCGACGACGATCGTCTCGTTTGTGATTGCCAGCGTCTCGTGGATCACGTCGGCGAGATAAGGCGTCTCGGCTTTCCAGCGCTCGTCGGTGCTGCTGCCACCCTCGGGAGTGAGGATAATCTGCATCGCCTGCGGAATGTCATTGACGTTGAAGATGCCGGGGAAGTAAGCCGGGTCCATTGCATGACCTTAGTTGTAGTGCGCGACGCACGACTTAAGAACGGGTGGCCGGTATCAAGACGGCCGATATTATGGCGGCGATGTTCGGTGTCAATTAATGGCGTTCAGACAAGATCCGTGTACTGACCGAAATCAGGCGGATGCCCCACCCACTGAAAGGCATCGAAGGTAAGGTAATAGCGCGGAGGATTGTAAAGATATTCGACGTCTCGGTTGGAGCAGAACAAATCTCCCACCAAGTCGTCGCGAACGAGAAATGCGTTCGAACCGGTGATGTTCGTGCCGACGAGTGAATAGTTCTTCTTGCGGGCGGCCTCGGCGATGGCAACAAGGCTCGCGCCCATATAATCGGTGCCCGACCACCGGTGATTTGCCTTGTAGACCGGCTTTTTCGAGACAGGCGGCCGAAATTTCGCGTTGTATTCAATGCAAATAACCTTTGGATAGATGCTCAATGCCTCCAGCAAATAAATGTCGTTTCCATCGATATCGATCGACAAAAAATCCAGATCCGCTTCATTTTGTCGGGCTCGTTCGAGACGCGTATTGATATTTTCCGCGCTCGCGATGTCCGCAATCAGTTGGAGACGGCCATTGGCAAGAAGCGAACCGAACTTCGCCCGAATTTGGTCGGCGTGAGAAGGCTTGGCCTCGATCCAACATCCCTTCCAGCCCTTATGAATCAAATAAAGTGAATTGCATTCCCATCCGTTTTCGACGCCAATCTCGCAGAATCGTCCTTGTTTGATTCCCAGCCGCTTGAAGATTTCCTCGATTATCCCGTCTTCATCGTTCTGACTGTAGACCTTGAAGCCGAACGGCTCGAGCCGCTTCGCGTCCGAACTTATTTTTGCCAGCAGTTCTTCGACGGCTTTACGCGCCAGATATCCCTGAATTTCGGCGCAATTCCGAAAAGATCGCGTTGAATGCTTGTAGTATTTCCTGATCCATTATCCTCTCCCAGCATATTGAGGCCGACGCCTGATGATACCGGGAAGGCTCGGACGGCGTCGGCCCGCGGTCAAGTCGGCCCAATCTATAAGTTGATGCCCTACCGCAGCGACGCGGTGGTCTGCGGCGTGAACGTGGCGGTCGCCAGGAACACCACCGCATCGCCGCTGAAGCGTTCGGCGACCATGCCGAGATGCGGGTCGGCCGAGAAGGTCGCCACCAGCGACTGCGCCGGCTTGTGCAGCAATTCGCTCTGCCAACGCACGTCGACCGTGCCCAGCCGCGTTGCCGTCATGAAGCCGCGCACGCTCGGCGTCAGCATGGCGGCGCGCAGCCACGGGCTGTCGGCGCGCTCGGCGCCGCCCAATCCCAAACCCATGGCGAGGGCTGCGGGCGGCGGCTTCACCGCGACGCTCGAATTCGACGAGGCGGGGATCACGCGCGCTTCCGCCGGCATATGCGGCAGGCGCGAACCCATCGGGCGGGTGCGCGCGGCCAGGGGCTCTTGCGCATCGGCGGCATAGGCCAGCGCCTGGTCCGCCGTGCTGCCGGTGTTCGCCGGATCGAGCGAGGCGGTCTCAAACCGCGTGCCGGCCACGATCGGCGGCGGCAGCGCCGGGCCCGCCTCGACCTTGGCAGCCCATAGTCCGCGATTGTCGACGACCGGGGCAGCCGACGCCGTGACGATGGTCTGTCCGGCCGGGCGCGGCCGCGGCAGCACGGTGGCGAGCGCGACCGGCTTCGGCCGCGCCGTCGGCAGCGGCGCGATGCGCTCGACGGCGACCCGCTTGGGCGGGCTCAGGCTGGCCAGCGCCATGGGCGCATGCACCCGCTTGCTTGGCTCAGCCTTCGCCGCTTTCGGCGCTGGCAGTTCGCTCTGCTCGTCCAGATCCTTGCCGGAGCCGAAGATGCGCGCCAGCAGGCTGCGCTTGGGTTGCTTGGGCTGCTCGGCGACCTGTACTTGGCTGGCGGTGATGACGCCGGCCGCCCGCGCGGCTTGCAGCGACGCGCCGGACGGCTCGCCGCCGCGGCGTTCGACATCGGCCAACGCCAGCGCATAGCCGGGCAGTGGCTGGCCGTCGGCGGGGATATGCACCGTGCGCCCATTTGGGAAGATCTTGACCAGTTGACTCACGCGCAATGCGCGGCCAATGCCGGATGGTGCCGGTGTCGAGATGCACGAAGGGCGAGCCCGAGGTCGGATAGAAGCCGACGCCGCCGCGCTGCAGGCGCAGGCCCTCGGCCCAGACGGCGGCGAGCGGCACGCCGGGAATGTAGAAGTCGATGGCGTTGCCGTCGATGTGCTGGCTGAACTGGGCGACGCCGCTCGAGCGCGCGCGCAGCATGGCGTTGGTGCCGGGCGAGCGATAACCGCAGATGATGTCGATCGGCTGGCTCGCGCCGACGTCGCGATAGACCTCCCACAACAGATCGAACAGATGCGGGTCCATGTGGACTTCTTCGTTCTTGCGCCAATCGCGCATGAACCAGTCGAGTTTCTTCAGCGCGGCCTCGTCGTAACGGCCATCGCGCTTGAAAGTGACGGTGATGTCTTCGTTGGTGTGGACGTGATGGAAGGAGAGCGTGCGGGTGTCGCCTTCGGCGATCGCATTCTGCAGCGAGTTGTTGGCGCCGAGCAGGAACAGGGCCGCGACGCCAAGCCGTGCGCTGGCGCGCGCGACGGACACAACAACAGGCAGTTCGCGCCACGCGACAAACGGCAATGCGGTCTTCCGTGAAAAACGCTGTCCCACAGCCGCTCCCCCCGGAGCGTTCTGCTCCGGCTGCGACGAAATGCAGTCTTATCGGGAAGGGTTAACGCGCACTGAATGCCCCGCCCCCGAACCGCCAATGGTTAGCTGCGGAAAATGGCTAAAAATGGCCGCGCCGGGGGCGGGGGATGAGAATTGCCCCGGCAAACGGCAATGGCCGGGACAAAGCCCGGCCATTGGAACTTGCGATTCAGACACTTAGCGCTAGCGGAACAGCCGCTCGAAGAACACGAAGGGATTATTGGCCTCGCGCCGCTCGACCCGGCGCAGGATTTCCTGGTTGGCCTTGGCGGTGGCCAGATCCCGCTTGGGGTCTTGCGGCGGCGCGATGTCCGCGATGCGGCGTTCGCCGGAATGCATGATGGCCGAGATGCGGGCATCGAAGCCGTAGATGTCGTCGCGCAGCACCAGCCGGCCGCCATCGTCGACGAAAGCGGTCTGATAGGTGAGGTGCACCATCGGCCGGTTGCTCAGTTTGAAGGTGCGCTCGGCCTGCCCGAACATGGCGTTGATCTGGCGCGAATCCGGCGTGTGGCCGTTCATCGCCATGCGCAGCACGATCTCGCCGAACTTGGTCGGGTCCTCCACCCGCATGCAGCCGTGGCTGAAGGCGCGCCGGTCATAGGAGAACAGGCGCTTTTCCGGCGTGTCGTGCAGGTAGACCTGGAACTTGTTGGGGAAATTGAACTTGATGCGGCCGAGCGCGTTGGCGGCGCCCGGCGGCTGCACCACGTTGATGTTGCCGTCGGGGCCCTTCTTCACCTCGAGCCCCATGCGGTCGAAAATGTTCGGATCGCTGGCGTAACGCGGCAACAGCTCGTTCTGGATGATCGACTGCGGCACGTACCACGACGGATTGACCAGCACGCTGTCCATCGACGCGGTCAACAGCGGGGTCGGCGTCTGCGGCTTGCCGGCGACGATCTTGGTGCGCCAGACCACGTCGTGGCCGTGCACCACTTTGAGCGTGTAATCCGGGATATTGACCATCACATAGGCCTTGCCCAGATCGCGCGGCAGCCAGCGCCAACGCTCCATATTGGCGCTGACGCGGTCGATCTTCTGGTTCGACGACATCGGCCGCGGGCCGTTGATGGCGGCGATCGTCTGCCGGTCGATCACGCCGGTCGGCTTGAGGCCATGATGCTGCTGCAGGCGGCGCACGGCGTTGTAGAGCGCCCGGTCGTAAGTGAGATCGCCCGAATTGCCGCGCAGGTGCAGGCGCTCGCGCAACTCCGGAACGCGCGCGTCCCTGGCTCCCGGCCTGATCGGACGGCCGTCGGCAATGCGGTTGTCGACCGCTTCGGCGCGCGGCGCGCTGCTGCGCAGCTCGGCGAGTTTCGCCTTCAGCGCGCGGAAGCCCTCATGCGGCGGGTTGAAGCGTTCGAGTGCCGCGCCGGCATCGCTCGCGCGGGTCACCTCGCGCAGGATATCGGCCGGCTCCGGCGTGTGATCGCCGTAATCGACTTCCGCCAGCACGCGGGTCGGCGCGATGCGGCCGACCGCGAGATGGCGTGCGTAAGTGAGCATCGAATGGGTCAGCTTGAGGTCGTCGCGGGCGAGCGCCTCGGCGTCGCCGGTGAAATTGGGCGCCCGATAGTCGGCCGGGTCGAGCCCGTCGGCGGCGGCGTCTTTCAGCCGCGCGATCACTTCTTTCGCGCGCGCGTCGACTTGGCCATCTTTGCTCCACAGCGGCGCGTAGTTGCGCGCGGCGTAAAACTTGGCGACCGCCCGGTATTCGCCGGCATGGTCGAAGCGGCGCTCGGTCTGCTTGGCGGTCACCAGCGCGCGCAGCCGCTCGGCGATCTGCGTGTCGCTGTCGGTGAAAATCTTCTGCAGCGTGCTTTTGATGCCGGCGTCGTCCGGGGTCTGCGGCACGACGGCGGGGCGGCTTTCGCGCGCGGGCGCCGGCGTCGGGATCGGCGCCGCCGCTTCGCTGCGGCCGGGCGCGGCGGCGGTAAGCACCGGCGTGGCGACGGCAAATGCCAGCACGGTGGCGGCCAGCAACATGTCGATTTTACACTTACCCATCACGCTCAACTCCAACGCACGGAACGGTCAACGCAAACGATCGAATTATGCGCGACGCCTTAACCGGCGCGCACGCGATCGCTTCGTCATTATGCGGTGGAATATGGGAGGCGACGAATGAATTTCGCCGCTTGCGTATGGTTACTTCCGATCACGGCTAACGCGGAACACGGCGCATGGTTAAAGCGCCCGCGCGTTTACCAATTTACACCGGCGCGCTTTCCTTAAGCGCGGTTTCGTGCGGCGCTTCCTCGAGGCCGAGGCCTTCGAGTTTGCGGTAAAGCGTCGAGCGTCCGATCTTCAGCCGGCGCGCGACCTCCGACATCTGCTCGCGGTAATGCGCGATGGCGAAGCGGATGGCGTCGCGCTCGATGTCCTCGAGCGGGCGCACCTCGCCTTGCGCGTCGAGCAGCCGCAGCGAAGCCGTAGTTAACGGCATGGCGTTTTGCGCGGCGAACTCGGCGGCCTCGCGCGCATCCGGCCAGGCGGCGGCAATGGCCGGCGAGGGATCGACCATCGGCTGCGCGGCATCGGGCCCGAGTTGTGCCGATATTTGCGGGAACTCGTCGACGCCGATGCGCTCGCCGTCGGCGAGCACCACCGCGCGGAAGATCGCGTTTTCCAATTGGCGCACATTGCCCGGCCAGCGATAGGCGGCAGAGCAGCGCCAGCGCCTCCGGCTCGATCGCGCGCAGGCGCTTGCCTTCCTCGGCGGCAAGGCGGGCGAGGAAATGGCGGGCGAGTTCGGGAATGTCCTCGGCTCGCCGCCGCAGCGGCGGCACCGAAATCGGAAACACGTGCAGGCGGTAGAACAGGTCTTCGCGGAAGCGCCCGGCCTTCACGTCGGCGATCAGGTCGCGGTTGGTGGCGGAGACGATGCGCACGTCGACCTTCACGGTCTTGCGCGAGCCGACCGGCTCGACCTCGCCCTCCTGCAGCGCGCGCAGCAATTTGACCTGCGCAGCCGGCGGCAGTTCGCCGACCTCGTCGAGGAACAGCGTGCCGCCGTCGGCCTCGATGAATTTGCCGGTGTGCTTGTCGGTCGCACCGGTGAAAGCGCCCTTCTCGTGGCCGAACAGGATCGACTCGACCAGGTTCTCCGGCATGGCGCCGCAATTGACCGCGACGAAGGGCTTGGCGCGGCGCGCGCCCGAGCCGTGGATGGCGCGCGCGATCAGCTCCTTGCCGACGCCCGATTCGCCCTCGATCAGCACGGGGATGGTGGAAGCCGCCGCCTTTTCGGCCGCGTGCAGCACCGGACGCATGGCTTCCGAGCGGGTGATCACGTCGGCGATCGAGAGCGTGCCGTCGCGGCTGCGCTTGATGCGCTGCAATTCGCCGGCCAGCGCCTGCGTCGCCAGCGCGTTGCTCAAGGAGACCTGCAGCCGCTCCGGGCTCGCCGGTTTGACCACGAAATCGGCGGCGCCCGCGCGCATCACCGATACGACGTTGTCGATGCCGCCATGCGCGGTCTGCACAATGACCGGAATATCGATGCCCCGCTCGCGCATGCGCGCCAGCACGCCGAGCCCGTCGAGGTCGGGCATCACCAGGTCGAGCACCATGCAGTCGATGCGTTGCGGCCCGCCAAGGTGCGCCAGGCCCTCATCGCCGCCCGAAGCGGTGAGCGCCTGGTAGCCGAAGCGAGTGACCATGGCTTCCAGCAGGCGGCGCTGGACCGGGTCGTCGTCGACAATGAGCACGGTTTGGGACATCTAAACCTCGCAACGCTCGGCACTGTGCCGATTTGGTGCAATGTCGCCGTTCTGGCTTAAGGGGGTGTTAAATACGGCCTGGACGGGCGATATGGTGGAAAGCCGCCCGCCGCCATCGCATCGCCACGCGCGCCGGCCTAGATGACGCCCTGCCGCCCGTTTGTCCCCCGCCACGGAATGCCCGCCTCATGGCCAAAACCGCTAGAAAACCGAAAAAAGCCGCCAAGCTCGGCGCGCTGCCGGAATGGGACCTGCGCGACCTCTATCCCGGCCTCGACAGCCCCGAACTCAAATGGGACCTGGAGAACGCCGAGGCGCGCTGTGTCGCCTTCGAGGCCGAGTTCAAGGGCAAGCTCGCCGCGCTGGCGGCGGGGCCGGATGCCGGCAAGGCGCTGGCCGCGGCGGTCAAACGCTATGAGGCGCTCGACGACACGCTCGGCCGCGTCATGTCCTATGCCTCGCTGAATTACGCCGGCAATACCACCGACCCGGTTGCGCGCCAAGTTCTACGGCGACATGCAGGAACGCATCACCGCCGCTTCGCTGCATGTGCTGTTCTTCACCCTCGAGCTCAACCGCGTCGACGACGCCGCACTCGACGCCGCCATGGCCGACCCCGCGCTCGGCCATTACCGGCCCTGGATCGAGGACGTACGCAAGGAAAAGCCCTATCAGCTCGAGGACCGGGTCGAGGAACTGTTCCACGAAAAATCGGTGACCGGCTATTCGGCCTGGAACCGCAATTACGACGAGACCATCGCGTCTTTGCGCTTCCGCATCGGCGGCAAGCCGCTCTCGATCGAGCTTGCGCTCAACATGCTGCAGGACGCGGACGGCAAGAAGCGAAAAAGCGCGGCGCAGGCGCTGGCCAAGACCTTCAAGGCCAATTTGCGCCCGTTCACGCTGATCACCAACACGCTCGCCAAGGACAAGGAAATCTCCGACCGCTGGCGCGGCTTCAAGGACGTGGCCGGCTCCCGCCATCTTGCCAACCGCGTCGAGCCGGAAGTGGTGGAAGCGCTGGTGTCGGCTGTGCGCGCCGCCTATCCGAAGCTGTCGCACCGCTATTACAGATTGAAGGCGAAATGGTTCGGCCGGAAGTCGCTGCCTTATTGGGACCGCAACGCGCCGCTGCCCAAGGTGGCGCAGCGCACCATCCCGTGGTCGGACGCGCGCGCGACCGTGCTCACCGCCTATGGCGCGTTCTCGCCCAAGATGGCGGAGGTCGCCGACCGCTTTTTCGAGAAACATTGGATCGACGCGGCCGTGCGCGACGGCAAGCAGCCGGGCGCCTTCGCGCATCCGACCGTGCCGTCGGCGCATCCTTACGTGCTGCTCAACTACCAGGGCAAGCCGCGCGACGTGATGACGCTGGCGCACGAGCTCGGCCATGGCGTGCACCAGGTGCTGGCCGCGCCGAACGGCGCGCTGATGGCGCCGACGCCGCTGACGCTGGCCGAGACCGCGTCGGTGTTCGGCGAAATGCTCACCTTCAGGAAGCTCTTGGCGCAGACCACCGACAAGAAGCAGCGCAAGGCCATGCTCGCCGCCAAGGTCGAGGACATGATCAACACGGTGGTGCGCCAGATCGCGTTCTACATCTTCGAGCGCAAGGTGCACGAGGAGCGGCGCAGCGGCGAACTGACCGCCGACAAGATCTGCGAATTGTGGATGTCGGTGCAGGCCGAGAGCCTCGGGCCGGCGATCGAATTGAAACCCGGCTACGAGACGTTCTGGAGCTACATCCCGCACTTCATCCACGCGCCGTTCTACGTCTACGCTTATGCGTTCGGCGATTGCCTGGTGAACTCGCTTTATGCGGTCTACGAGCATTCGGCGTCCGGCTTTGCCGAGCGCTATCTCGCCATGCTGGCGGCCGGCGGCACCAAGCATCACAGCGAGCTATTGGCGCCGTTCGGCCTCGACGCGCGCGATCCGAAGTTCTGGGACGGCGGCTTGAGCGTGATCGCCAAGCTGATCGACGAATTGGAGGCGTTGGGCTGAACGCTGATCTAAGCAATTGAAATAAAAAGACTATCTGAAACTTTGATGGTAGTTTTGGCGATGCACTTGTAGTCCTGCATCTACGTTATACATTTTGTACTACACGTTGTATGAAACCGGAGATAGCCTTGAACAAGCCGATCCGTGAGGTTGATACGACCGATGGAACCATTCTTCGCATCAAGAAAGTTGGCAACTCGGTCGGCGTTTATTCTGCCGAAAGAACTCTTGGCGCGCCTCAAGCTGAAAGCGGGCGACAAGTTTCATATCGTCGAGCGGCCGAGCGCGGCATTAAGTCAGTCCCTACGATCCGAAGCATGCCGAGGCGATGGAAATCGCGCGCCGCTCGTTCGGCAAATATGCCGATACGCTATAAGGCCTTCGCGGAGTGACCGAGCCGCGATGGCTCGATACCGACCATCGTTCTCGATGTTCATGCCGAGCAACTCGCATTCGTTTCGGCGGAGCCGATGGAATGCGCGATCGCGGACATGCTGAGATCCGCATTTGGCGAGACCGATCAACAAGTTCGGTTATAGCGAGGGCGATATCGCCGTGCTGGCGGCCGCCTACGCATTCGGCATCGCCCAAAAATCATCCATTCGTGGATGGCAACAAGCGTGCGGCCTTCGCCTCGATCATCGTCTTTCTCGGATAGAACGGTATCGATTTGACGTCCGCCGGAGCAAGCCACCGAAATCATTCTTGCGCTAGCCGCCGGCGAGGTGAGCGAGGAAAGCCTCGCGCGCTGGATCAAAGACAATTGGCCGAAGTCGTGAAGCTGGCCGCCTTATTTTGGCGGCCAATCGGCATTAGATAGTGCCGATGAGTTCACCCATGCCCCCCACCGACCGCGAAAAGAACCGCTTCTCCGCCCGCGCCAAGCGCTACGCCAATGTCGGCAGCAAGGTGGGCGGCGTCGCCGCGCGCATGGTCGGCCAGCGCCTGGTCGGGGCGCAGGGGCATCGCGCCGGCAACGCCATCGCACTCACCGCCGCGCTCGGCGGTCTCAAGGGGCCGATGATGAAGGTGGCGCAGCTGCTCGCCACCATCCCCGACGCCTTGCCGCCGGAATACGCCAACGAGCTGATGAAACTGCAGAGCCAGGCGCCGCCCATGGGCTGGGCCTTCGTCAAGCGCCGCATGAGCGCGGAACTCGGCGCCGGTTGGGAGAGCAAATTCAAAAACTTCGAGCATCACCCGGCGGCGGCCGCTTCGCTCGGCCAGGTGCACCGCGCCCGCGCGCTCGACGGCAGTGGAGCTTGCCTGCAAACTGCAATATCCCGACATGCAGTCGGCGGTCGAAGCCGACGTGCGGCAGTTGAAACTGCTGTTCGCCATCCGCAAGCGTTTCGATCCGGCGCTCGATACCACCGAGATCGCCAAGGAAATTTCCGCCCGCCTGCGCGAGGAGCTCGATTACTTGCGCGAGGCCAAGCACGTCGCGCTCTACCGCTTGATGCTCAAAGGCAACGACGCCATCCGCGTGCCCAACGTGTGGCCGGAGCTTTCCACCGGCCGGCTGCTGACCATGGATTGGATGAACGGCCGCAAACTGCTCGAGCACAAGGGCGATACGCTCGCCGTGCGCAACCGGCTCGCCACCGCCATGTTTCATGCCTGGTGGCATCCGTTCAGCCGCTTCGGCGTCATCCACGGCGACCCGCATCTCGGCAATTATTCGGTGTTCGACGATGCCAAGGGCAAGCCCGCCGGCATCAATCTGCTCGACTATGGCTGCATTCGCATCTTTCCGGAAAAGTTCGTCGGCGGCGTGGTCGACCTCTATCGCGGCCTGCTCGAGGGCGACGACAGTCGGGTGGTGCACGCCTACGAGGTCTGGGGCTTCAAGCATCTCAACCGCGAGTTGATCGACACGCTCAATATCTGGGCGCGCTTCATCTACGGACCCTTGCTCGACGACCGGGTGCGCAGCGTGGCCGACGGGGTCAGCCCCTCGGCCTACGGCCGCAAGGAGGCGTTCCAGGTCCATCAGGCGTTGAAGAAGCGGGGGCCGGTGACCGTCCCGCGCGAATTCGTCTTCATGGACCGCGCGGCCATCGGCCTCGGCGCGGTCTTTCTGCATTTGGCGGCGGAACTCAATTTCCATCGATTGTTCAACGAGGCGATCGAGCATTTCTCGATCAAGCAGGTGGCCGCGCGGCAAGCCGCGGCGCTGGCCGAGGTGGGTTTAAGCCCTTCGCACGGCTGATCCGCGGCGGCGAAAAAGCCGGCCGTGAACTTGATCCGCGTCAAAAACCTCAAGCGGCGGAATGCTATCGGGTGGGCGCGTTCGTTACTGAACAGACGCGGAGCGCCGCTGCCGTTGCCCTGGGCAATCAATTGGTCTACCTGACTACCGCCCGGCAATCCTAACTCGGAGACCTTCCCATGGCCGACCACGGCACCGTCGAATATGCCACCGCGACCGGTAACGACTATCCCGCGCATGAGGGCAGCTATCAGCGCTTCGTGCATTTCACCACCGTCGGAATCCTCTATGTCATCACCATCCTGTTCGGCCTCACGGTCGGCGGCGTGATGGGTCATTGGCTTCTGGCGGCGGCTATCTTCATCATTGGTCTGTTGGGCGCGGTGCCCGCCGCATTCAGCGGCACAAAAACGTCGAGCGTGGTGGCTTTCGTGATCTGTTTCCTGATCTTCGCGTACGCCGGGGTCACGCCACACTGAGATAAACCGGGCGGTGCGCGGAGGGCGCTAATGAAAATCGCTATTGCACGTGAGCTGAACCCGGCGGAAGCGCGGGTCTCGGGAACGCCGGAGACGGTGAAGAAGTTCAAGGCGCTGGGGGCCGAGGTTTCGGTTGCGCGCGGCGCCGGGCTGGGGTCGGGGATACTTGACGCCGACTACGAGGCGGCGGGGGCGACGCTTGGCGGCGACGACGTGACCAAGGACGCCGACGTGGTGTTGAAGGTGCGCCGGCCGGAGGCGAGCGAGCTTTCGGGCTACAAGAAGGGCGCGCTGATCATCGCCATCATGGATCCGTACGGCAACGAGGCCGCGCTTGAAGCAGATGGCGGATGCCGGACTTGTTGGCGTTCGCCATGGAGCTGATGCCGCGCATCACGCGGGCGCAGTCGATGGACGTGCTGTCGAGCCAGGCCAACTTGGCGGGTTATCGCGCGGTGATCGATGCGGCGGAGGAGTACGGCCGCGCGCTGCCGATGATGATGACGGCGGCCGGCACGGTGCCGGCGGCCAAGGTGTTCATCATGGGGGTCGGCGTTGCCGGTCTGCAGGCGATTGCGACGGCAAGGCGTCTGGGCGCCATCGTGACGGCAACGGACGTTCGGCCTGCCACCAAGGAGCAGGTGGAGAGCCTGGGGGCGAAGTTCCTCGCCGTCGAGGACGAAGAGTTCAAGAACGCGCAGACGGCGGGCGGCTACGCCAAGCCGATGTCGGCGGAGTATCAGGCCAAGCAGGCGGTACTGACCGCCGAGCACATCAAGAAGCAGGACATTGTCATCACCACGGCCTTGATCCCGGGGCGTCCGGCGCCGCGGCTGATCAGTAAGGACATGGTGGCCTCGATGCGGCCGGGCTCGGTGATCGTCGACTTGGCGGTCGAGCGCGGCGGCAATGTGGAAGGGGTCAAGCCGGGCGAGGTGACGCAAGTGGGCCCGGCCAAGATCGTCGGCCATCTCAACGTGGCGGGACGGCTGGCGGCCTCGGCGTCTGCGCTCTACGCCAAGAACCTTTTGACCTTCCTCGACACCATGATCGACAAGAAAGAGAAAAAGCTTGCGGTCAACTGGGACGACGAGATCGTCAAGGGCACGCTGCTGACCCGCGATGGCGCGGTCGTGCATCCGAACTTCCAACCCAAGCCGGCGGCGTGACGATGAGTGCTCACGCAACAACACACTCGTCATTCCGGGGCGCGGGCGAAGCCCGCGAACCCGGAATCCATAACCCCAGCGCTGCGGAGTATGGATCCCGGGCCCGACGCTTCGCGTCGTCCCGGAATGACAAACATTAAGAGGTTCGCATGGAACACGTGGCCAATATGGTCGATCCCTTTGTCTTCCGGCTGTCCATCTTCGTGCTGGCGGTGTTCGTCGGCTACTACGTGGTGTGGTCGGTAACGCCGGCGCTGCATACCCCGCTGATGTCGGTGACCAACGCGATCTCCTCGGTGATCGTGGTCGGCGCGCTGTTGGCGGTGGGGGTGGCGCTGATCGCCGACGACAACGGCACGATCCTGGCGCGCGCGCTCGGCTTTGTCGCGTTGACGTTTGCGTCGGTCAACATCTTCGGCGGCTTCCTGGTCACCCAGCGCATGCTGGCGATGTACCAGAAGAAACAAAAGAAGTGACGGCGGCGATGGCCACCCTTGTTCGCAAAATGTCGTCGTCTATGAAAAGTGGATCCTGAGGTATTGTTATGAGCCCTAATCTCGTCGCGCTGCTCTATCTGGTCGCCGGTGTCCTGTTCATCCAGGCGCTGCGCGGACTGTCCTCGCCCGACAGCAGCCGGCGCGGCAACTATCTCGGCATGATCGGCATGACCATCGCCGTGTTGACCACGCTTGCCTCGCACCCGCCGGCCGGCGCGCTGGCCTGGGGGCTGGTGGTCGGCGGCATCGTGCTCGGCGGCGGCGTCGGCGCCGTGATCGCGCGGCGGGTGCCGATGACGGCGATGCCGGAACTGGTCGCGGCCTTCCACTCGCTGGTCGGCATGGCGGCGGTGCTTGGTGGCGGCGGGCGCCTTTTACGCGCCGGCGGCCTTCGACATCGGCACCGAAGGCCATATCCATCAACAAAGCCTGATCGAAATGGCGCTCGGCGCCGCCATCGGCGCCTTGACCTTTACCGGCTCGGTGATCGCCTTCTTGAAGCTCAGTCCGCCCGCATGAGCGGCAAGCCGATCACGCTGCCCGGGCGGCACGTCATCAACATCGCGCTCGCCGTCGCGCTGGTGTTCTTCATCTACCACTTCTATGCCGTGCAAACCGCCTTCGACTTCTGGCTGATCGTGGCGCTGGCGCTCACGCTCGGCATCCTGATCATCATCCCGATCGGCGGCGCCGACATGCCGGTCGTCATCTCCATGCTCAACTCGTACTCGGGCTGGGCTGCCGCCGGCATCGGTTTTACGCTCGGCAACTCGGCGCTGATCATCACCGGCGCGCTGGTCGGCTCTTCCGGCGCGATCCTGTCCTACATCATGTGTCACGCCATGAACCGCTCGTTCATCTCGGTGATCTTGGGCGGCTTCGGCGGCGAGGTGGCGGGCCCGGCGGCGGGCGCCGAACAGCGCCCGGTCAAGCTCGGTTCGGCGGATGACGCCGCCTACATCATGAAGAACGCGCAGAAGGTGATCATCGTGCCGGGCTACGGCATGGCGGTGGCGCAGGCACAGCACGCTTTGCGCGAGATGGCCGAGAAGCTCAAGAAAGAGGGCGTCGAGGTCAAATACGCCATCCACCCGGTCGCCGGCCGCATGCCTGGCCACATGAACGTGCTGCTGGCCGAAGCGAACGTCCCTTACGACGAGGTGTTCGAGCTCGAAGACATCAACTCCGAGTTCGCGCAGGCCGACATCGCCTTTGTCATCGGCGCCAACGACGTCACCAACCCGGCCGCCGAAGACGATCCGTCCTCGCCGATTTACGGCATGCCGGTGCTGCAGGTCTGGAAGGCCGGCACCGTGATGTTCATCAAGCGCTCGCTGGCATCGGGCTACGCCGGCATCGACAACCCGCTGTTCTACCGCGACAACACCATGATGCTGCTCGGCGACGCCAAGAAAATGACCGAAAGCATCGTCAAGGCGATGTGATATCTCACCCGCATGCAGGTCGTGCGGTCCATCCTCACTTATGCCGCCATCATCGGGGTAACGCTGATCTTCGCGGAAGGCGTGCTCCGCGTCGCCGATTTTCGCGACATCCGCGTTGTTCCGGCGCAACGCCGGCCACCAAATGACCATGATGCGGAACTCGGCTGGTATCCGATACCGGGGAAGCCGACGTATCTGGGCGACCGTATCAACAGCATGGGCTTGCGCGACATTGAGATAGTCGACGATGCTCGGCCAACCATTCTTTTCATTGGCGATTTGTTCGTTTACGGCAACGGTGTGAAAGCCGACGAGCGCTTTACCAGCTTGCTACGGCGCGAGCTGCGGCAATTCCGTGTCGTCAACGCTGGCGTCGTCGGTTACGGCACCGATCAGGAGTATCTTCTGCTGCGGCGGCTGTGGCCGCGCCTCAAGCCGAGCATCGTGGTGCTGATATTCTGTGAGAACAACGATCGTGACGACAACTCGACCAACAGCCGGTACAGCCACACGCTCAAGCCGTACCTCGTACAAATCAACGGCAAGTGGCGGTTTAAAGGCCTGCCAGTGCCACGCAGCTACCGATGGTATTTCGACCATAATATTCTTGCTCACAACATCGCGTTGGTGCGGGCGGCGTTAGAAGCCTACGCCTATCTGTTCCACCCGCCCGTTACGGTACCCGACCCAACTCATGAGCTTGTTGCTATGATGCGCGACTTCGTCGAACAGCATGGTGCCAGATTTTTAGTCGGCTTGGAGGACCGCGACGCCGCGCTTGAGTCGTTCCTCGCCTTGCAAAAAATCCCGTACACGCCACTCGATGGCGCCGCGAGAATTCCTGAGGACGAGCATTGGAGTCCCCGGGGCCACGTTGCGGTGGCGCAGCGTCTCAAGGAGTTATTTGTTGCAGAGAAGGTGCTTGGTTCGGCTGCCGCTCGGCCCTGATCTTGCAACGCCGTATGTGCCGGATGACGCCGGCATCGATCGCCCGCTGTTCACCCGCGACAACACCACGATGCTGCTCGGCGACGCCAAGAAAATGACCGAAAGCATCGTCAAGGCGATGTAATCCGCCGCGTCATCGCGCGCTTCCAAACGAGATGGCCGGATCACGCCCGGCCATTTCGATTCCGGAGGTACGCCGAAGGCAGGTCGGAAGCCGTTATCGCGGCACTCGCTTGCCAGCGGCAACGTCGGCATCGATAATTCAGTCTACTCGACGACGCCAAAAGATGGTGGCGAGCACCGTCAAGGCCGCATGAGGCGCCCGCCCTCTAATGTATGACGACCCGCTGCCGACAATTAATCTGAGCGAACTTTCCGGCGCGCGGGTCGTTGCCATTCCGCTCGCGGACGGCCTTGTGGCTTGCAATCCCTCGATCGCGGCCGACGGCGGTAGCCTGTTCGCCACCGTGCGCACGGTGAATTACAGCCTGAGCGACAAAGGCGAGCTGATCTCGCTGCCCGGCGGCCGTCCGATGTCCGGCAACTGGCTGGTGCGTTTCGACCGCGACCTCGCCGTCGCCGATGCCCAGCCGCTCGACGATACTGCCTTTCGCGGCGAGGACGCCTTTCCTGGCGGCTTCGAGGACTGCCGCCTGTTCCGTTGGAAAGGCGGTTGGTGGTTTTCGGCGACGGTGCTTGTCAAGACTGACCCGCTGGTCGCCAGGATCGTCTTGGGCCGTCTCGACGGCGTGCGCATTGCCGATTGTCAGGTCATGGATTCGCCGCGACAAGCATCCGTCGAGAAGAACTGGATGCCGTTCGTTGTCGGCGGCCGGCTGGGATGGATCTATCGCATCGATCCCCTGGAACTGATGTGGCAGCGCGACGGCGCCGCGCCGACCTTCGTGCCGGTCGGCAAGCCGGGGCCGCTTGAAGGCTGGAAAGGTTCCTCGCACTGCGTCGGCTACGGCCGCCGCTGGCTCTGCGTCGTGCACTGCCGGCGAGTCCGCCCGCAAGGCCACTTCTACGAGCACCGTTTCGTCGAGCTGACCCGGCGCTTCCGGCTTCGGCGCATGTCCGCACCGTTCATATTGGAACGGCCCGTGGTCGAATTCTGTGCCGGAATGTGCCTTGTCGGTCGCGACGTGTACTTGAGCTACGGCGTGCTCGACCGCAAAGCGCGGCTGATGCGTCTCGACCTGGCCGAGGTGGAGCGCCTGCTGCGCGATGGCTCGATCCCGCGCGGTTGGGCCTGGGTGAAGCAGGTGTTCGCGTCACCCTAAGCTTGCCGTCCCGGTCGACTTAGAGGGCGCGGTGCATGACATAGGCGTCCACCAGGCCGCGCGTCGGGTGTGCGTAGACGCCAGGCAGGGTGCCGACGATGGCAAAACCCAGGCTCTGCCACAGCTTCACCGCCCGTCTCGTTCGAGGCGATGACGAAATTGAACTGCATGGCGGTAAAGCCGCGCTCGCGCGCCGCATCGAGCGAATGCGCGCACATCGCCCGCGCCACGCCGCGGCCGAAGGTGTCCGGCGCGGTCATATAGCCGCAATTGCAGACATGCGCGCCGCCGCCTTTCTGGTTGGCGCGTAGATAATAGGTGCCGACGATCTTGCCGGCGGCTTCGGCGACGAACACCCAGTGCCCCGGCGTGCGCCAATAGGCCAGCGCCTGCTCGCGCGTGATGTCGCGCGGGATCGGATAGGTCTCGCCGGCGCGGAAGGTCGGCTCGAGGATCGCCCAGATGGCGTCGTCGTCGGCGGGCGTTGCCGGCCGCACGTTAAGCGTCGTGGTCATGCTGCGCTTGCCTAGCATCTTTTCTCGTTCCGCTTGAAGCCCGATTTTGCCGCCGCCGTGCAACCGCGCACGCCTTTGTGCGTTGTTCTCGCGGGGGCGGTTCCATATTTTCGGAGGCTTTCCCAAAATGTCACCTATCCGCAATTTCGGCATTGTCGGTCTCGGTAAAATGGGCGCCGATCTGGCGCTGAATGCGCTGCATCACGGCTACGGCGTTGTCGGCCTCGACACCCATCGGGTGCCGTCCGATTTGACCGGCAAGGGCCTGAAAGTCGCCGCCGACGCCAAAGAGCTCGTCGCGCTGCTCGAGCCCCCGCGTTTCGTCATCGTCTATGTGCCGGCGGGGCCGCCGGTCGACGCGGTGCTCGAGGAACTCGCCGACACGATGCAGCGAGGCGACATCATTGCCGATGGCGGCAATTCCTACTGGGGCGATTCCATTCGCCGCCACGCGCGCCTGCAGAAGCAGGGTATCCATTTCGTCGACGCCGGCACTTCGGGCGGCCCGGGCGGCGCGCTCGACGGCGCCTGCTTCATGGTCGGCGGCGAGGACGAACCCGTCGCCATGATCGAGCCCATTTTGCTCAAATTGGCGGTCGAAGGCGGTTACGTTCGCGCCGGCGGGCCCGGCGCCGGGCATTACGTCAAGCTGGTGCACAACGGCATCGAATTCGCCATGCTCGAGGCGATCGGCGAGGGCGTCGATCTCTTGGTCAATTATCGCGAGAAGCTGCCGATCGACGCCATCCTGAAATGCTGGCGACACGGCTCGGTCATCCGTTCCTGGCTGGTCGAATTGATGGAGCGCATGTATCGGGAGAAGGGTGGGCTTGCGAGCGTGCCCTCGTATGTCGAGGACACCGGCGAGGTGAATTGGCTGGTCGACGACGCGTTGCACATGGAGGTGCCGATCCCCGTCATCACCCAGTCGGTAGTGCAACTGCTCGCCTCGCGCGACAGCAAGCACGATTGGGCGCGCGCCATCTCGATGATGCGGCACGGCTTCGGCGGCCATCCGTTCGGCGCCGACGCCGGCATCGCGCACGAGCGCCACACCGGCCGCGTCGGCGGATTCATCGGCAACGGGCAGGGGGCGAACCCATGACCAAGCCGATCGGGCGCACCGCCTGGGCGATCGCGGAAGGTTATATCCCGCCGGCCTCGACCGGTGCGACGCGCGAGATGACCAGCCACGAAACGGTGTGCATCCTCAATGCCGCCGACCGCGACGCCCATGTCGAGATCATGGTCTATTTCGCCGACCGCGATCCGGCGGGGCCGTACAACTTCACCGTCGGCGCCAGGCGCACGCGCCATCTGCGCTTCAACGACTTCAAGGATCCGCAACCGGTGCCGGTCAACACCGATTTTTCCAGCGTCATCGTATCCGACGTGCCCATCGTGGTGCAGCACACGCGCCTCGACAGCCGGCAGGCGGAGCTGGCGCTGTTGTCCACCATGGCGTTTCCCATCGACGGATGACCGCCGCGGCCGTGCTATGAACGGGCCATGACCGCGCTTGTCTGGCTCATCGGGATTGTCGCCGCAGGCTACGGCGGCGTGCTCGTGCTGATGTACGTCTTTCAGCGCGCGATGATGTATTTCCCCGATCCGAGCCGCATCGCGCCGCAGCAAGCCGGGCTGCCGCAGGCGCAAGAAGTGGAGCTGACAAGTTCGGACGGCGAAAAGCTCATCGCCTGGTACGTGGCCCCGCGCGGCGACAAGCCGCTGGTCCTCTATTTCCAGGGCAATGCCGAAGGCTTAGCCGCGCGCGCCGGTCGCTTTGCCTGGATGATCGCCGACGGCGACGGCCTGTTGGCGCTGAATTATCGCGGCTATGGCGGCTCGACCGGCAAGCCGAGCGAGGACGGGCTGATCCGCGACGCGACGGCTGCCTACGATTTCGCCCGCGCGCGCTATCCGGCCAAGCGCATCGTGCTGTTCGGCGAATCGCTCGGCACGGCGGTCGCCGTCGCGCTCGCCGCCGGGCATGAGATCGGCGCGCTGATCCTCGATGCGCCGTTCACCTCCGCCGCCGCGGTCGGCGCCGCCGCCTATCCCTTCGCGCCGGTGCGCCGGCTGATGAAGGACACATTCCGCTCCGACGAGCGCATCGGCCGCGTCTGCCGCGCCGCTTTTGGTGCATGCACGGCGAAGCCGACCGCATCGTGCCGATCCGTTTCGGCGAAGCATTGTTCGCGCTGGCGCGCGAGCCCAAGCGCTTCGTGCGCTTCCCGCAAGGCGGCCACGTCGATCTCGACGACCACGGCGCCGCCGGCGTGGTGCGGGAATTCCTCGCGCAAACATACGGCGCCGGGCCTGCACCGGTAGCTCGTTACCCGCTCTCCGCTAATGCACTTTCATTCCGGCATCGTGCGGGGCAAGATTGACGCGTGCATTCGCGGGCCGCCGTAGCGTGCGGTTGGGGCGTCCAATGTGGCATATCCAATTCGGCTATCAGCTGGACCGCGCGCGCGAGATTGCCAACCGGGCGGACCCCGCGCGCTTCCGCTGTCAATTCGGCAGCCTGCAGATCGGTCGAATTCGCCGACTTCGATGGCATCGTGCCGGTGGACTTGGCGGACTACAAAACGATTGAAGCCAACAAACGGTTTTTCGGTTCGAAATTCTGGGCGCCGGATCGGGCGACGATCGACATGTGCCACGACAAGCTCGCGCTCAATCGCCGGCTGCTCGGCGGCCGCTTCGCCGAACTGGTGCCGCCGTTGCGCCCGGGCAATGACGGCACGTTTCCCTATATCGTGAAAAAGCGCGGCGACATCTGGGGCGTCAATTCCTTTGTCGTGCGCAATGGCGACGACGAGCGGACGCTGGCGCCGCAGCTGCAATCGCCCGAGTATTTTTGCCAGGCCTATGTGTCCGGCACCGAGGAATTCGCCTTGCACGTCTTGATGGCCGGCGACGAGGTGGCCTACGCGCAGACGGTCAAATACGAAATCGGGCGGGATTTCTACGTACTTGGCAAGAACCTGCACGAGCAGCGGCGCGCTTTGCTGCCGGAAAACGAGTTTCTTGCCACCTTCTCGGCGCTGCTGGCGGAGCTCAATTATTCCGGCACCTGTTGCATCGACTATAAGATGGACAACGGGCGGCCGAAGCTGATGGAGATCAATCCGCGCGTCGGCGCCTCGTTGACCGCCGACATCAACCGCTATCTCGAAGCCTATTTGACCAGCCTCGCCATCGCTTGAAAGACCGGGCCGCGCCGGCTTGCATTGAGCGCGGCCGCGCCGCAACCTAAGCTCGGCCGGTTTTGGGGGAGATGCCGATGCTCCTGGCGCGTTTGTTTGCCGCTGCGATCGTCCTGTCGCCGTGCGCCGCTTACGCGGCCGAGCCGGTCCGCCATATCGGCCTTTACGTGGTGCCGTTCTACGTTTCCGCGCAAACCCCCGACGGAAAGCCGGAGGTGGCCGTCGGCAGCCGCTACAACGCGCTGCTCGCCTCGAACAAACGCGAGGACATCCTGGCCGCGCGCGACCTGATCGTGGCCAAGCCGCAATCTGGTCACGCCGATGACGCTGATGGTGCTCGCCATCCGCTGCTACGACGTCGGCCTGCGCGACGAGGCGGTGTTCTGGTTCTACGTCGCCAAGGAGCGCTTTATCGTGATGGCGGGCGTGCTCGACGTGAAGATCGCGGCTGCTGGCGGAGGCCTCCTCGGCCGTCGGCGCTTTTGCGACGCTCGCCGGCCCGGTGATCAACGGCTACGCCTTCTGCGACCTCGCCAAGCAGAAAGAGCTGCATGCCAAGGCGGTCGATTGGGTTGAGGCTCACCCCTATGAGATCATGTTCATGGCCAAGGCCCCCGCGCTGCCCGGCGACCGCGCGGAAAACCACAAGCGCGCGCTCGCCAAGGCCCGCGAGGACGACGCCAAGGCGCGCGCTTATTTCGGCGACCCGAAGACCGTCGAAGCGTTCTACGCGACCCGCAAGAAAAACGAAGCCGACGTCAAATTCTGCTGGAAGTGGACCCAACGATCGTTCGAGGACAAAATGCTGTTCGGTCCCTGCATGCAAGATCCCGCCGCCACTTTCCTCACCGGCGCCGGCGCGCTGTGCTCGGGCGGCGCCGGCTTCGTCTCGGCGGTGATCGCGACGCTCGCCGCCGGCGCCAAGACCGCGCCGGCGAAGACGCTCGGCGCGAGGTGCCGGTGGTGGACGACTCAGCGTCCGCATGGTCACCGACAATATCGTCATCCAGTTCATTCCGAACGAAACGCGCGGCGGCGTGACCATCGAGCGCAAGAGCGGCAACACCCACCCCGACAGGCCGCCGCGCACCATCCTCAACGGCGAGTGGGGCCTCGCCATGCACGCGCAGTCCTTCGCCGGCGGCGCAGGAACGCAACGTGCTCATCGATTTCGGCTACACGCCGGAGGTGCTGCAACAACAATCTGGCGATCCTCAAGATCGATCCCGTCGACCTTCGACGCGCTGGTGCTCAGCCACGGCCATTACGACCATTTCGGCGGCATGGTCGGCTTTCTCGCCGCGACCAAGGGCAAGCTCAAAAGCAAAATGCCGTTCTATGTCGGCGGCGAGGACTGCTTCTGCCTGCGCCGCAACCCGGGCGGCAATTTCGGCGCGCTCGACCGCAAGGCGATCCTCGAGGCCGATCTCACGCTGATGATGGCCGCCGAACCGGCGCTGGTCGCCGACCACGCCTTCACCACCGGCCGCATCGGGCAGACCTCGTTCGAGACGCCGCTGCGGGCGACCGACGAGATCGTCGGCATTTTCGACGGCTTCGGCTGCTTCCCGGAGAAGATGCCGGCGGCGAAAAACACCGGCCAATACATGCCCGACGATTTCGAGCACGAACTCGCCACCGTCTATCTGGTCAAGGACAAGGGCCTGGTGGTGCTCACCTCCTGCAGCCATCGCGGCGTGATCAACACCGTGCGCCAGGCGATGGCCGCCTCCGGCGTCGACAAAGTGCACGCCGTGATCGGCGGCTTCCACGTGGTGCCGCCGCTCGGCGACGACTACATCGAAAAGACCATCGCCGAATTCCGCGATATCGATCCGGATTTCCTGATGGTCGGCCACTGCACCGGCGACCGCTTCTACGATCTCGCGCGCGCGGCGCTGGGCGACAAGGTGATCCACTCGGCGGTCGGCACGCGCTTTGTGTTCGGGGCAACCTGATTTTTGCGCGGGGTCTTTTCCGACCTACCTACGCCCGCCAAAACGGGCTTCGCATAGGCGGGAAACCGGTTCCCATCCCCGATCAAGTCGAGGTCATGCTTTTCGGGAAAGCACGCTAGAACGCCTGATAGGCCTGCCCGAATTTGCCGCCGACGCGATCGAAGCCGGCCCGCGCCGGCTGGTAACTCTGGTCGATGTTCATGGCGCGCGCGTAGGAGCCGGCGGCCTTCTGCTTGTCGCCGAGCCGCTCATAAGCGAGCCCGCGGCTCGCCCAGGCCTGCACGTTCTGCGGATCGATGGTGACAGCGTCGTCGAGGTCGCTCGCCGCGTTCTTCACGTTGTTCACCGCGAGATAACTCAAGCCGCGCGCCACATAGGGCTCGGCCTGTTGCGTCGAGAGCCCGATGGCGGTGGTGAAATCGTCGATGGCGAAGCCGTGCTGGTGCTGGCTCTGGTAGAGCAGGCCGCGGTTGTAATAGGCCTGCGCGTTGTCGGGCCGGATGGCGATCGCCTTGTTGAAATCCTGCAACGCCAGAAAATTCTTCTTCTGCGCGCGGTAGACCATGCCGCGGCCGAGATAGCCGACCGCGTAACTCGGGTCGATCGAGATCGCCTTGTTGTAGTCGGCGAGCGCCAGCTCGTATTTGCCGGTCTCGCGATAGACCAGCCCGCGATTGGCATAAGCCTGCGCGTAACGGGGATCGATGACGATCGCCTTGTTGAAGTCGGCCAGCGCCTCGTCGAAGCGGCCGGCCTGGCCGAGCACCGCGCCGCGCATGTTGTAGGCCTGCGGATCGTTCGGATTGCGCTGCACCACGTCGGTGAGCGAGGCGATATTGGCCGGCGAGGTGGCGTAGAGCGCGTCCTCGCTCTCCGGGCGCTGCCGCCCCGTTCATGCTGGTGGTCGAGCAGGCGGCAAGCGCTAGCGCGAACAACAGCGCGCAAGCCGGCCGCCACGTGATGGTTCGCTCAACAGCCATGGATCGGTGTCGTCAGCCCCGAATGCGGCATTCGTTCGGCGGAAGCGATTTTCGTTTGCGCATGATCTTATCCGAAAACCGGATACCACTTTTCGGGATCATGCGCCTAGAAAGCAAAAGCGCGGGCGTTTGAAGGCCCGCGCCACGTCGCAATCGAAATCGGGTCGGTTAGAAGCCCGAGCCGCCGCCACCGCCGAAGCGCGGTGCGCCGCCACGGCCGCCGCGGCCGCCACCGGGACCGCCAGCGCCGCCGGCGCCGGGAACCACGCGCGGCTTCATCGGCAGCAGGCCTTCGCGCTGCATCTTCTTGCGCGCCAGCTTGCGGGCGCGGCGGATCGCTTCCGCCTTTTCGCGCGCCTTCTTTTCCGAGGGTTTTTCGTAATGGCCGCGGAGTTTCATCTCGCGGAAAATGCCCTCGCGCTGCATCTTCTTTTTCAGCGCCTTGAGGGCCTGGTCGACGTTATTGTCGCGAACGAGAACTTGCACTGCGGCTCCTTCGTTGTTCCGGGTCGGGTTTATCGCAAAAGCCCCGCAATGGCGCGGGCTTTGCGAGTCGCGCGGGCTCTAGCAGAAATAAGGCAAAGAGTCTATCGGCGGCCTCCCGGCCGCCCGTTTCGCGGGGTGGCGGGGGCGGGCGCCGGCCGGCCCAAGAAATCTCCACAGCCTAAATAGCCGGCAGGGCGTCGAATTGTTGGCCCGGCGTGGCCTAGCGAGTATGGTGGGCGGACCCTATTTTCCCCCATCACGCTGAAACCGGAACAGGCCGTGGACGCCCCGATGTCAAAACCATTTAGTGCAACGCAAAGCCTTGGCGCCCTGGTGGCCGAAGGTAAGACCAAGAAGATCCATCAGTTCGATGGCGGTTCCGGCCTGGTGCGGGTGCTGGCCAAGGACGACATCACCGCCGGCGACGGCGCCAAGCACGACATCATCCCGGACAAGGGGCGGCTTGCCACCGCCACCACCTGCAACGTGTTCCGCCTGCTCAAGGCGAGCGGCCTGCCGGTCGCCTTTGTCGAGCAGGACGGCCCGACCTCGTTCGTTGCCCCCGAATGCAGCATGCTGCCCTACGAGGTGGTGGCGCGGCGCGAGGCGCACGGCTCCTATCTCAAGCGCAATCCGCAAATGGCCAAGGGCCAGTTGTTCCCGCAGCTGATCGTCGAGTTCTATCTCAAGACCAAGGACAAGAACTGGAAGGGCAAGCCGCTGGTCGCCGACGATCCGTTCATGCAGCTCGACGAAGCCGGCAAGGAAATCAGGCTGTTCAATCCGGCGAAGCCCCTGCCCGGGCAGGAGCCGTTCCTGACCTTGCCGGTATCGGAAGTCTTCAGCCGCGATGACGAAGCAAAGCTCTTCGCCGAGATGAAGCACATCGTGCGGCAAGCTTTCCTTGTTCTGGAAAGAGCTTGGCAGTTGGAAGGCGGCCGGCTGGTCGACCTCAAGGTCGAGTTCGGCTTCGACAGCAAAGGCCGCCTGCTGCTCGCCGACGTGATCGACAACGATTCCTGGCGCGTGGTGGAGAGCGGCGGTTACATCGACAAGCAGGTCTATCGCGACGGCGGCGCGCTCGACGACGTAGTCGCCAAATACCGGCGGGTCGCCGATATCACCGGCCATTTCCGCCTGCCGCGCCAGCGCATCATCCTGTGGCGCGGCTCGGAGAAGGACAAGACCGATGCGTTCGCCGAAGCGCTCGGCGAGTTCAAGGACCTGATGACGGTCGTTACCTGCTCCATCCACAAGGAGCCGGTCGCCGGCGCCGCGATCTTCGCCCGCATGATCCAGGAAGTGCCCGACACGGTGGTGATCGCCCATATCGGCCGCTCGAACGGGGCGGGGCCGGTGCTCTCGGCGATGTCGACAGTGCCGGTGATCACCGTGCCGGCGAGCGCCAAGGATTTCCCGGAGGATGTCTGGTCGTCGCTGCGCGCGCCGAGCGCGGTGCCGGTGATGACGGTGCTCGAGCCCGCCAACGCCGTGCTCGCCGCCTTGCAGATCCTGTCCGCGCGTAACCCGATGATTTACGCCAAAGTGCGCGGCGAGATCGAAAACCGGACGGTCAATACCATCGCGCTCTGACCGGCGCCTGAGAACGCGGGGATCGGGACGTGGCCGCAGTTAATCCCGATGACAAGCCCGCTGCACCGGAAACCGGCAAGGCGGCGCCGGCGGCGCTGCGGGCGGAGATCGCGCAGCTCAAGACGCAGCTCGCGCAAGCGCGGCGCACGGTTCGTGAGCTCGTAGCGCGCGCCGACGTCGATTCACTGCTCGATATCCTCAACCGGCGCGGCTTCGAGCGCGAACTCAAGCGCGCGCTCGCTTATGTGGCGCGCTACGGCGTGGCAGCGGCGCTGCTCTACATCGATCTCGACGGCTTCAAGGCGATCAACGACCGCCACGGCCACGCGGCCGGCGACGCGCTGCTCAAGGCGGTGGTGCAAGAGCTTACCGCCCACGTGCGCGCCTCCGACACGGTGGCGCGGCTCGGCGGCGACGAATTCGGCGTGCTGTTGTGGAATCTTGGGCCGCCGCAGGCCGCTGCCAAGGCGCGCGAACTGGAAGCGCTGATCGAGGCAATCAGCGTCGAGCAGGGCGCGGCGCGCTTGAGCGTCGGCGCCAGCGTCGGTTTCGCGCCGCTGAACGTCGGCGCTGCGCCGGACGCGACGATCGATGCCGCCGACAAGGCCATGTACGCGCGCAAGCAGGAGCGGCGGGAGAGGTAAGTCGCGGTGGCGTCACCGTTTATTCCTGCCGGCGCTCGCGTCGTCGGCGAAAATTTACCCTCCGTTAACTATTTCGGTTCTCAATTTCAGGTCACGCGGACGCCAGCCAGGGGGACCGCATGCCATCGTTCGTCAACCGAGCTTTATGCGTTGCCGCTTTGTCGGCCGGCGTATTGATCGGGCAGGCCGACGCGCGGTGGAAACCGGAATACGCCAACGCCCCGCCCGCGGTGCGCGACTGGTACAGCCACGCCGAACTGACGAAGAAGGCGCAGATGCGCTTTCCGTTCAAGAGCTGCTGCGAACACGCCGACGTGGTGCGCACGCAGTTTCGCGTCAACCGGGCGACCGCCGGCGACGAGTGGTACTGGCTCGACGGCAAGACCTGGCGCCGTATCCCCAACGACATCGTGCATTGGGGCGAGTCGGCGCCCGACAAGCAGCCGACACTGTTCGTTTACCAGGGGCACGAAACCTGCTTCTGGCCGGGCGAATCCGGCATCTGAGCCGGGCCGCTAAGCAATAATATCCGGCGTGATCTGATCTTCGATGCGGCGGATCTTGTCGCGCAGGATCAGCTTGCGCTTCTTCAGCCGCTGCACCTGGATCAGGTCGGAGCCGGGCGACATCGCCAAGGCGGCGATCGCCGCGTCGAGGTCGCGGTGCTCCTGCTGCAGGCGCGCCAACTGCTCGCGCAACTCGCGTTCGTCGGTTTGCGTCATCGCCACCGCTGGTTTGCTTTGCGGCCGGCTAGGCCGGCAGAGCCCGCGAAGTATCGCGTTTTCCACAAGTCCGTTCAAGCGCCGAGAAAGCGGCGGCCGATCAAGGACTTTGCCGCCGATTGCGGGCCGGCAATGCCGGGTGTACCGTCGCTCTTGAGATGAGTCTGCGCTACACTTATCTGGTTATAAGAGCCACTGATTGAGGAGACATGATTGATGTCGATGCAATCGCACCTTGCGGAACTTGAAAAAAAGCATCAGGCGCTCGAACAAGAAATCAACGATTGCCTGACCCACCCCGCGGTCGATGACCTAAAAATCGTGGAACTCAAGCGTAAGAAATTGCAGGTGAAGGACGAGATCGAGCGGCTACGGCACAACGGACACGCCAGCGTCCACTGACCGTTCGATCCTGAACTCAATTCCGATTTTCGCCACCGCCGGCGCGGCAAAAGTGCCGGGCGGTGGCGTTTTTTGCGTTTTGAAATACCCCGTTACCTCCGGCGAAAGCGCGCGTCGGCTTGGCTTGAGCGCGGAAGCTACTCGCAAGAGTTATTTCATCGTGCCGATCACGTCCGCGAGGTCTGCTTGCGCGGCTTGCGCGAGCGTCTGCGGCGAACGCCCGAGGGCGTTGTCCTCCTGGCGCAGCAGCACGATGACGGTGAGAATCAGCGCGCTCACGAGCAAGGCGCCGTTGAACGCAAAGTCGAAAACGACGCGCGCGCGCGAGCGTTTTTGCGTGGGGTAGCGTCGGCGTGGCAAGGCAGTCGGCAAGGGCTATCTCCGTCGTTGTTTCCCCGGCACGCGAAACTGCAACCGTCAGTTTGATCCGTAACCACTAACGACTTGTCACCAGGCCTGCCGGTCCGCGGCCGGCCCCGCACCAGTCTTTTCTTTGGCAAAGCAATAACCGCGCCAATTCTCCGCGCCGGTCCGGCCGGCTTGGGTGCGGCAAAATGCGCGGATTTTGATGCAAATCATATTCAAGAATCTTTATTTGTCGCAGCCTCGTTCGTGTCCTTAACGCGTTCTCCGTTCGCGCTCGTCGAACGGGCCCGACGGAAAACGAATAAAAAAACGGGGGCCGATATGCGGAAATCCTTAAATCTCATGATAGCGGCGTTGGCGGTCACGTTGGCCGCGCAGGCATCGCCGTCGGCGGTGGCGCAAACCGCGCCGGCGGCGAAGGGCGGGGGCGTTACCATCGACCTTTCCGCCGCGCAGCAGCAGAAGCGATACGTCGCGCCGACGCGGGCTGCGCCAGCACGCACCGTCCAGCGCGCGGCGCCCACGCGCAACGTGCAGCGCGCGGCGCCATCGCGTAACGTGCAACGGTCGGTTACGCCCTCGCGTAACGTCCAGCGCTCGACGCCGTCCCACAACGTTCAGCGCGTGACGCCTTCCCACAACGTCCAGCGCGTGACACCGTCGCACAACGTTCAGCGCACGACGCCCACACATAATTTCGGGCGGACGACCACACCGACGCGCAACATCGGGCGCACGAACACGCCGATACGCTCGGTCCAGCAGCCGACCAACCGAAACATTGGCAGAACTTTGGGTCAAAGCCCCGGCCTGCGAACGGGCAGGACGCTCGGTCAAGGCCCCGGCCTGCGAACGGGTAGGACGCTCGGCCAAGGTCCCGGCCTGCGCACCGGCAGGACGCTCGGTCAAGGCCCCGGCCTGCGGACGGGCAGGACGCTCGGCCAAGGTCCCGGTCTGCGCACCGGCAGGATCGGCATCACGCGCGGTCCCGGCAACAGAGGCGTCACCGTCAATCGCAACCAAGGCCTGCTGACCGGCCGCAACAACCGCGGCAATTTCCGCGGCTGGACCGGCGGACCGCGCCGCTTGGCGATCAACCGCGATCGCCGCCGCATCTTTGTCAACAACGGCTGGCGCACACTCGTCCCGCTGCTCGCGCTCGGCACGTTCGTTTACGGCGCCGAGACCTACTATGCCGACGGCTATGTCTCGATGCCGGAGCCGGTTTGCGACGGCTTCACCGAAGACGGCACCAGGCTGCGCTGGATGGCGGTGCCGACCGAAGACGGCGCCAGCGAATATCAGTGCGTCGCCTACAGCACGCAACGTAACCGCGCCGTGTCCGAAATCGTGCTGCCGGATGAGCCGCCGGTCGCGGAAGCGCCGGTTCCCGTTCCGGTGACGCCGCCGGAAACGACGGGTGTCGGTCCGAGCAACACGCCGCTTGCGGCCGTGCCCGCGCCGGGACCGGCGCCGGCCACCGGCTGCGAGCTGCTGATCTACTCGGAAGCCAACTTCAAGGGCCTGTCGGCGCCGGCCGACGAGGACCAGCCCGGCCTCGGCGAGAGCGGCTGGAAAAACGAGATCGCCTCGGTCGACATCAAGTCGGGAACCTGGGACTTTTATTCCGACGAGGATTACGGCGGTGAAATGATGCGGCTCGGCGCCGGCACCTATCCGGCGCTCGATCCGAAATGGTCAAAGCACATCGGCTCGTTCATGTGTTCAACCCCCGGCAAGTGACGAACGCGTCCCCTGCGCTCGCCTCGCTTGCGCGATTCCCCCCGCCCGCCAGGGCGGGGGGAATTTGCATCCGCCCCCATCCGGCCATAGTGTTCTGTTTGATTTGCGCGTCCGACCATCCATGAGGCCGTCATGAAGCATTTGCCGCAACTTCCTTCGCGTCATCTGGCCGTTTTGGCCGCCGCTTTTGCCCTGATGCTTGCGGGCATCCCGGTGGCGCACGCCTTCACCATGGAAGACGTGCCCAATACCAAGAGCGACGGCACGGCCCGCTATGCCGACCCCGACGAGCGGCTTTCGGGCTCCGGCTTCAACAACGGCAAGACCACCATCCGCGAGGGCAACACGACCCTCCAGTTCGGCCAGCCGCAGTCGTTCGACCAGCGCTACAACGCCAACAGCTTCTTCAATTCGCTGACACAACCCGGCGCTAATCGCTGACGTCCGCTGTAAATTCCGTCGAAAAAAATTAATGCCAAATTTATGCGCCGCCGCGGCGGCGCATTGAAGCTGTCGCAGGCCGCGACTATGCTCGCCCGCTTCGCAACGGAGGCGGACATGACCCGGTTTAAATTCGCGGCTCTCGGTTTGGCGACGATTACCTTGGTATCGGCAACGGGCCTCGCCAAGGCCGACGGCGTCGACGGCACCTATCGCGGCATGATCGTGTGCGAAAAAATGAAGGCCTCGCGCTTCATGCTGCGCGCGCCTTTCGACATCGTGGTCAGCGGCAAGACCGTGGTCGCCGCGCGTCCGATCTTCAATCAGCGCGGCAACCGCGTGGTCGGCAGCGAGATCGCCACCGGCACGCTCGCCGACGACGGCAGCCTCAAGCTGGTGTCGAGCTGGACCGGCGGCATCGCCAGCTACCAGGGCAGCTACGGCGGCACGCTCACCGGCAAGGGCGGCACGTTTACCGGCACGCAAGACTGGACCGTGTCCGACAAGCATGAGATGCGCAGCTGCACCATGGCCGTGGTGCAGATCAAGTCGTAACGCCGCGCGGCTTTAGGGCCCGATCCGTTCAGATCGAATCGAGACGGTCCCCGATATTATGTTTGCGCACGATCTTTTCCGACCTTCCTTCGCCCGCCGAAGCGGACTTGGCGAAGGCGGGAAACCGGCGCCCGTCTTGGATCAAGTCCGCGACGGGCCTTTTCCGAATCATGCGCCGGACCATGAACTCATAAATCCACGGCCAAACTGCGCTTATGGGCGATAGCAGACACTGCTGTGTTTTGGCTGGGGTATCGTTTGTCTACTTATAACTCATAAGCGGGCATTTTTTGACGCCAACGCCAACTGGCTCAGTGCGCCAGTCTAAAATTATTTTTCATATTGCGATCTACTCGCCGAAGCTGTATTATTCTGGCAGTTGCTCTTGAAGCGGGAAACGCCGAAGTCTCTGCAAGGTGAAGCGGGCAGCATTTACTACCCATCGGCGGGTAACTTTTTTGCATATCCGAACTTTTTGTGGCGGCGCGTTGCGCGGCTTGATCGCACCGTCGTGCCGGAGACAAGACATTTCCGTGGCGGCGCGCGGACCGGCAACTGCAAATGCGTCAGGTTCGCTAATTCGTCGCCCTTTTCGAAGCGCGGGGCTTTACCAATACGGAAACCAGGCATGGTACGTGCGATGGATCAAAAGAAAGAACCCTCGTTCGACCCCAAAATGTTTCTCTCGAAAGCGGGCCGCGGCCAAACCGTGGCTACCTACGCGTTAAATCAAACCATTTTTCAGCAGGGCGATCCTGCGGATGCGGCTTTTTACATTCAGGCAGGCAAGGTCAAGCTCACCGTGACCTCCGAGGCAGGCAAGGATGCGGTGGTCGCTATTCTGAAAGCCGACGAATTTTTCGGCGAAGGTTGTGCGAACGGAGAAACCCTGCGTTTGTCGACAGCGACGGCTCTGACGGAATGCACAATCACGAAAATAGCGAAAGCAGATTTCCGCAAACTGATTCACGACGAGCCGGAGTTTTCCGATTTTTTTATCTCGCACCTCTTGGTTCGCAACAGTCATATTCAGGCGGATCTGGTCGATCAGTTGTTCAATTCGAGTGAGAAACGCCTGGCTCGGGCGCTGTTGATTCTGGCGAATTTCGGCGAAGAAGGCGAGCCAGAGTCGCTGCTGGGAAAAATCAGCCAAGAGACATTGGCGGAGATGGTCGGGACGACGCGCGCCCGCATCAACTTTTTCATGAACAAATTCCGGCGATTGGGTCTGATTGATTACAACGGCCGAATTGCGGTCCACCGTTCGCTGTTGAACATGGTTCTGCATGAACGGCCGGAAATCGAGCATTAAGCCAAGCCGCCCCAGCAACCGTCATGTGCATGGCTGCCGGCTTTTGAATTGCCGGCTCAACCGGTCCCGATAAATCGGGACACGCCCTAGCCGCCGGCGGCTTTCACGTTGCCGCAATCGGCGCCCATCCATTTACCCTGGATGGTGCGCTTGACATGCATGGGGTGGCCGCCGGCCATGCTCATCGTCATGTTGATGGTGCCGGTGACGGTTTCGGGATTGGCGGTTTCGAAGTGAAATAGGCCGGACACGGTTTCGCGCGGGTTCTTGCATTGCACGCTCATTTCCATGACCGAGGCGGTGCTCGACACCACCGTCGGCCGGCAATGGGTGGCATCATGCTTGTCGTCGACATTGATGCCGCGCTGCAGGCTTTTGAGTGTGATGCATTGCTTGAACACGTGCGGGGCGCTGGCGCGGGCCTGGCTAGCCGCCATCGCCGCCGCCAGTTTGGCGCGCCGCTCGGGCGGCAATTGGGCGAGCATCTCGGCCGGGATCGGCGGGGTGCCGGTTACCTGGCCTTGCGAGGTCATTTCCCACAGGCCCGGCCGCAGGTTGAGCGTGATCGGGGAGGCGCCGGCGGCGAACGCGCCGCAGGCGCTCAAGGTCAAGGCCGTGTACAGAATGCGTGAGGCGGACATGGGGGTTTCTCCATCGTTTGGTCCTGTCCCCCGAACCGAACGGCCGCTCGCTGCGGCCCAATTGCCCCGTCCGGATGGAATTATAAGCGGGCGATTTGTGCGCCGTCTACTGGCCTCACATCCCCTTCGCCATCTCGCGTTGAAAGTGGCTAAACGCGACATTATAAGCGACGCGTTGGAGAGATCGCGTCGATGCACTTTAAGCGCAAACGCCCGAAGAATTCCCGCGCCGGATGCCTGTTGTGCAAGCCGCACAAGGCAAATGGGTTTTGCCCCCGTCATAAGAATATGCGGATGGGAAACCGGCGCCGCAATCTTGCGGCCGAATACGATCTGCGCTGCGAAGCTCTCGAATAGCTGCGCGCAACAGTGCGATTTTTATCCGCCCTCATCCTGAGGAGCCCGCCGAAGCATTCGCGAAGGCGGGGGTCTCGAAGGACGAGGGCGGCCCAATGCTTCGAGACGCGGCCTTCGGCCGCTCCTCAGCATGAGGCCGATTGAGGTCGCCGGTGCGGCGCGCTCGGCAAGCGGTTGGTGGTGGGGGTGATGGAGGCGGACGTAAAGTCAGTCCTGCCACAGCCGCACTTCGCTGTGGCGCCACGATTGACAGATTGCCTTGAGGCATTCAATTCGTCCTTGGTCGGCCAGGAACTGGATTTGCGCTCCGATCACTTCGTGAATCGATCGGCGATCAGACGGTCTTTGCAGATCGTAGCCGTGTCGGTGAGTGATCCTTCCGGTCTTAAGCCAGTTTCTTTTCAAAACATAAGAAAAATGATCTCGTCCAAGTCTCCGGCCGTAACTGATTTCGGTAGTGTAACGTCGGTCCACTTTAGAAAGCTGCTGACATGGGTGCTCTTCCTCTTTGTCGGTTGGCGCGCAATTCAGGGAACAGTTCATAGATATCGTCCCAGCATTCCAACATCGCACCGCCATAATGACGTCACTAAGTTGCGATCCAAATCGTAATCGCTCTTCCTTATTGGCGGCGGGTACAATCATCTCGACTCTCTTCCAACGAGAGTCAGGATATCGAAGGCGTGTTTCTGAATTTGCGGCTGCTTGTTTCTTGTGCCATGAACATCAGACTCCATCGCCGAAAAAATTGTCTGCTCACACCGCCTTCGCCATCTCCCGCAGCTTGAACTTCTGTATCTTCCCCGTGCTGGTCTTCGGGATCTCCGCGAACACCACGTAGCGCGGCACCTTGTAGCCGGCGAGGTGCGTCTTGCACCATTGCATCAGTTCGTCGGCGCCCGCGCTCGCGCCCTCCTTCAGTTCCACGAAGGCGCACGGCGTCTCGCCCCATTTCTCGTCGGGCTTGGCCACCACCGCGACGGCGGCGACCGCTGGGTGCTTGTACAAAGCGTCCTCCACTTCGATCGATGAAATGTTCTCGCCGCCGGAAATGATGATGTCCTTGGAGCGGTCTTTCAGCTGGATATAGCCGTCCGGATAGATCACGCCGATGTCGCCGGTGTGGAACCAGCCGCCGCGGAACGCGGCTTGCGTCGAGCCCTTGTTCTTCAGATACCCCTTCATCACCACATTGCCGCGCATCATCACTTCGCCCAGCGTCTCGCCGTCGCGCGCAACCGGCGCCAGCGTGTCGGAATCGCGCACGTCGAGCGCCTCCAGCGCGCCGTAGCGCACGCCCTGGCGCGCTTTCTTGGCCGCCTGCTCGGGCAGCGGCAGCGCGTCCCACTCGTCGTGCCAGTCGTTGACCACCGCGGGGCCGTAGCATTCGGTCAGGCCGTACAGATGCGTGACGTTGAAGCCGGCTTCTTTCATCGCCGCCAGCACGGCTTCCGGCGGCGGCGCTGCCGCGGTGAAGAATTCGACCACGTGCGGCAGCGGTTTCTTCTCGGCCTCCGGCGCGTTGAGCAGCGTCGCCATCACGATCGGCGCGCCGCACAGATGCGTCACCTTGTGACTTGCGATTGCGTCATACATTGCCGCCGCGCGCACCGCGCGCAGGCAAACATGCGTGCCGGCGACAACCGAGATCGACCACGGGAAGCACCAGCCGTTGCAATGGAACATCGGCAGCGTCCACAGATAGACCGGGTGCTTGCGCATATTGCAGGTGACGATATTGCCGTTAGCCAACAGATAAGCGCCGCGGTGGTGATAGACGACGCCCTTGGGGTCGCCGGTGGTGCCGCTGGTGTAGTTGAGCGCGATGGCGTCCCATTCGTCGTCCGGCATCGACCAGACGAAATCGGGGTCGCCAAGCGCTACGAATTGCTCGTATTCGAGTTCGCCCAGCCGTTCGCCGGCGCCGCCATACTCGGGATCGTCGTAGTCGATGACCAAAGGCTTCGCCTTGCACAGCGCCAGCGCCTCCTTCATCACCTTGGAAAATTCGCGGTCGATGATGACGACCTTGGCCTCGGCGTGGTCGAGCGAGAAGGCGATGATCGGCGCATCGAGCCGCGTGTTGAGCGTGTTGAGCACGGCCTGGCACATCGGCACGCCGTAATGGCATTCCAGCATGGCCGGCGTATTGGCCAGCATCACCGACACGCTGTCGCCGCGCTTGATACCGCGCTTCGACAAAGCGGACGCAAGCCGCCGCGCGCGCGCGTAGAATTCGGCGTAGCTGCGCCGCAGCGGCCCGTGCACGATCGCGGTGTGCGCCGGGAACACGGCGGCGGCGCGCTCGAGGAAACCGAGCGGCGTCAGCGGCTGGTAATTGGCCGGGTTGCGGTCGAGGTCAAGATCGTAAGGTGTGTCGGTGGGCGTTTTCGCCATTGGGTCGTTTCTCCCCAACCCAAGGGTAGCCAAGCGCCGCGGACTTGTCAGCCGCGCAGAATATCCGCCATGCCGGAGCGCACCAGTTCGATCGAAATCGCGAACATCAGCGCCATGGTGATCTTGTAGAACAGCTCCTGCGGCGTCACCCGCACCACCCAGAAGCCCAGCATATTGGTGGCCATGGCGAGCGGCAGCAGCACCAGCGAGGTGCCCAAGCCCTTGGTGGAGAACTGGCCGAGCGCGAAATAGGGCATCACCTTGAGCAGGTTCAACGTTGCAAAGAAGAACGCGGTGGTGCCGACGAAGGTCATTTTCGGCAGTTTGCGCGCCAGCACGTACATCTGGTAGGGCGGCCCGCCGGCCTGGCACAGCGTCGAGGTAAAGCCGGCAAGCGCGCCCCAGAACATGCCGCCGCTGACCGAAGGGCTGCCCACCTCGCGCGCCAGCTTGGTCGCGCCGACCCAGTTGTACAGCACGAAGGCGATGGTGGTGACGCCGATGAAAACGCGCACCGCGGCGTCGGAAATATGCGCGGCCAGCGCCCAGGCGGCGCCGATGCCGATGAGCGCGCCCGGCAGCATGATCGCGAGAATCCGCCGGTCCCAATCCTTGCGGTAGACCCACACCGCGGCGGCGTCCTGCGCCAGCATGATCGGCAGCAGGATGGCGGCGGCCTCGAGCGGCGGCATCACCAGCGCCACCATCGGCGTCGCCATCTGCCCGACGCCGGCAAAGCCGCCTTTGGACAGGCCGAGCGCCACCACGGCGGGCAGCGCCAGCATGTAGAAATAGGGGTCGGTGACGATGTGCACAGCATCTCCTTGTCATTCCGGGGCGCGGCCGGAAGGCCGCGAACCCGGAATCCATATCCCCGGCGCTGCGGAGTATGGATTCCGGGCTCGCTGCTGCGCAGCGCCCCGGAATGACCGGAATATCTACGACCAATGGGGCAGGCGGGACTTGCTAAATATCAAAGCCTCGGCGGCGGCCCTGCGCCAGCCTTGTTTGTGCATGTCTTGTTTGCATTTGCCGGCCGTTCCACAATCGCGGCCAAACAGACAACCCCCAGCGTGAGACGGCGCCGGCGCGCCGTCGCGCGGCATGGGGGGTGATCGCTTGGGAGGAACAAGCAATGGATGCCCGTAGCAGCCGCTATCACGACGTTTACGCGCGCTGGCAGCGCGACCCGGAGGGGTTCTGGGGCGAGGCCGCCAAGGCGATCGACTGGTTCGAGCCGCCGAAAAAAGTCTTCGACAAGGACGCCGGCATCTACGGCCGCTGGTTCACCGGCGGGGTCTGCAACACCTGCTACAACGCGGTCGACCGCCACGTGCTGGCCGGGCGCAACGACCAGGTCGCGCTGATCTACGATTCGCCCGTCACCAATTCCAAGCAGACCTTCAGCTACGGCCGCCTGCTGTCGGAGGTGCAACTGCTCGGCGCCATCTTGCGCGACTTCGGCGTCGCCAAAGGCGACCGCGTCATCCTCTATATGCCGATGGTGCCGGAGGCGGTGATCGGCATGCTCGCCTGCGCGCGCATCGGCGCCATCCATTCGGTGGTGTTCGGCGGTTTCGCCGCCAAGGAACTCGCCACCCGTATCAACGACGCCAAGCCGAAGGTGATCCTCTCCGCGTCGTGCGGCATCGAGGGCGCCCGCGTCATTCCCTACAAGCCGCTGCTCGACGAGGCGATCGAACTCGCCCAGCACAAGCCGTCGGCCTGTCTCGTTCTGCAGCGCCCGCAATGCGAGGCGACGCTGAAACCTGGCCGCGACCACGACTGGCGCAAGACCTGGGAGAACGCGGTCAACTTCGCCAAGACGAGCGAATGCGTGCCGGTTCTCGCCACCGATCCGCTCTACATCCTCTACACCTCGGGCACGACTGGAATTCCTAAGGGCGTGGTGCGCGACAATGGCGGCCACATGGTCGCGCTCAAATGGTCGATGCAGAACCTCTACGGCGTCGATCCGGGCGAGGTCTATTGGGCGGCGTCCGACGTCGGCTGGGTGGTCGGCCACTCCTACATCGTCTACGCGCCGCTGTTCCACGGCTGCACCTCGATCCTCTACGAGGGCAAGCCGGTCGGTACGCCCGACGCCGGCGCCTTCTGGCGCGTCATCGCCGAGCACAAATGCGTCACCATGTTCACCGCGCCCACCGCCTTCCGCGCCATCCGCAAGGAAGACCCCGACGCCAAGCTGCTCAAGCAATACGACCTGTCGAAATTCCGCGCGCTGTTCCTCGCCGGCGAGCGCGCCGACCCGCCGACTATCCAATGGGCGGAGGAGCATCTGAAAGTGCCGGTGCTCGATCACTGGTGGCAGACCGAAACCGGCTGGTGCATCGCCGGCAATCCGCTGGGCTTGGGCGCGCTGCCGGTGAAATACGGCTCGGCCTGCGTGCCGATGCCCGGCTACCGGATCGACATCGTCGACGAGGCCTGCCACCCGGTGCCGACCGGCAAGATCGGCTCGATCGTGGTCAAGCTGCCGCTGCCGCCGTCCAACTTCCCGACGCTGTGGGAGCAGGACGACCGCTTCAAGGAAAGCTATCTCGATGAATTCCCCGGCTACTACAAGACGGCGGACGCCGGCTACAAGGACGAGGACGGCTACGTCTTCGTCATGAGCCGCACCGACGACATCATCAACGTCGCCGGCCACCGCCTGTCGACCGGCGGCATGGAGGAAGTGCTCGCCGCGCACCCCGACGTCGCCGAATGCGCCGTGCTCGGCATCAAGGACGATCTGAAGGGCGAGGTGCCCTGCGGCTTCATCGTGCTCAAGGCCGGCGTCAACCGCCCGCCGGAGGAGATCGAGAAGGAGATCGTGGCGCTGGTGCGCGAGAAGATCGGCCCGGTGGCGGCTTTTAAATTGGCCATCACCGTGGCGCGGCTGCCGAAGACGCGCTCAGGCAAGATCCTGCGCGGCACCATCAAGAAGATCGCCGACGGCGACCAATGGACCATGCCGGCGACCATCGACGACCCGGCGATCTTGGATGAGATCACGGGGGCGCTGAAGGGGCACGGGGTGGGGGGATAAACCCTGCCATTGCAATGAACCGCGACCCAGCGCCAGCACAGGCTTCTATCGCCATCGCGCGCGTGACGGCGGCCGACACCGATGTCCGCGATCTGATCGCCGCCCTCGACCGCGATCTCGCCCGGCATTATACGCCGGAACAGCAGCATGGCCTCAAGCTCGATGCGCTTTTCGAGCCGCCCATGCGTTTTTTCCTCGCCCGCCTGAACGGCGCCGCCATCGGTTGCGGCGGTGTCGCGCTGTTTGCCGATTTTGCCGAGATCAAGCGCATGTATGTGCGGCCGGACGCGCGCGGCCGCGGCGTTGCCGATGCGCTGATGGCGCGGCTGGCCCAGGAAGCGGCCGACGCCGGGCTGACGCTGTTGCGGCTGGAAACGGGAACGGAGCAGAAGGCGGCGATGCGATTTTACCGGCGCGCGGGCTTCATGCCCTGCAACGCGTTCGAGCCCTATTCCTCGATGCCGCCGTCGGCAATCGCGACAAGTGTTTTTATGGAAAGGCGGATTTAACACCGCGTAAGAACGTGGCACGCGCGCGGCCATCCGATGGCATTCCGGCGGCGGTCCCGCGGCGTTCCATGGAACTCGCGTGCGAAGCCGAGAATTGTTCCGCCTTCGGCTCTCCGCGACAAAACGCTGCCCCATCACGGACAAACTTTTTCCCCGCTATGCCCATGCTCGGCTGCTGCGATGACATTCGACAAGGGAGGGACGGACCATGTCGAAATTCATCGGTGGCGTCGTCGGCGGCGCGATCCCCATCATCGTCGGAGTTATCGCGACGTTTGCGGCGCCGGCCGCCGGCTCGCCGAGCTGCATGACGCAGGAGGAGGCGCGCACGGCGTTTCCGCGCGATCACATCTACTGGCACGGTCCGCAACGCTGCTGGGACAATGTCGGAAAGCAGCGCAGCCAAACGCCGGCGGCAAATGGCAATGCGGCAGGCAGCGCGGCCAAGCGATCGGACGTCAATCCGCCGCCTGCGCCGTCCGCCAAGCAGCAGAGCGCCGCGCCGCCGAGCGAACCGGCCGGCGACAAGCCGGCCGAGCCGGTCGTCGTCCCGCCGGTCCGCTTTGTCGACGACGCACTACTACGGGGACTGTCTTGGCCCGTGCCGAACGGGCCGGCAAATGATTGGTGGGCGCGCGCGCAACAGGCCGAACCGCTGCCGTCGCCGCCGCCGAAAAATCCTGCTGTAATCGGCGCGCCGGACGCCGCGCCTGGCAGTCCCGATTATTTGCTGGAACATTGTTGCTGGCCGCCGCCGGTGCCCAACGGCGGGCGCCAGACCGAAACGTTGCGCCACATGGCCATCGGCTCCGCGGGCGCCGCCGGATTGGCGATCGGGCTTTGGCTGTTTGTTTATCGCCGCCGGCAACCGGCGCGCCGGCGCGTGCCGGTGCGAATGCGCGGCCATCGTATCGCGGTAGCAACCGTTTCGCGCTGGTCGCCGGCGCCGCGCGATCGGCGCGTCGCCTGACGGCCGTATCGGCGCCTGTCATGCGCGGCGCTTCGCGCCTTTTGCCCGCCAATGACGGCTTAGGGAACGCCGCCGCTCACTTCGCATAACCTTGCGATCGGAGCCACGCGATCTTGCGGGTCCCATTCATCCAATCGTCGATGTCGGCCTTGCTGGTCAGGCCGGAAATAATGCGAACGTCCTCGCCGGGGCAGTGGGCCTCGATTTGCCAGTCGCCTTCGGCGATGCGCTTGGGACGAAATTCGACGCGCGGGGATTTGCTCATGCCCCTATATGGCGATGTTCGCGCGCCGCCGCCAGCGGCAAATGCGGCTTTATATTACCGATCCTGAGGAAATTGGCGAAAAAGCCCAGCGCTTGGCCACGCCGTTCGAGACGCGCCACGCGGCCGATATCGTCGGCGCTGTGTTTAACGGTTCTGTTGTGCATCATTCTCCTCACGCCGCCCTGGGCTTGATCGCCTTCAGCTTGTCGCCGATCTGCCGCCGCCGCGCCATCAGATCGTAAGCTGCCTGCAGCCGCAGAAAAAATCCTTCGCTCAATCCGAAATAGCGCCCCATGCGCAAGTCCGTGTCGGCAGTAACCGTGCGTTTGCCGAGCACGATTTCGTTGATGCGCCGCGGCGGCACGCCGATGGCGCGCGCCAGCGCCGTCTGCGACAGCGCCATCGGCTTGAGGAACTCCTCCAGCAAAATTTCGCCGGGACGCGGGTTCGGCAACAGGTCAGTGGTAGTCGACGATCGCGACATCTTCGGCTCCTCCTTCGCTCCAGCGGAACACGATGCGCCACTGGTCGTTGATGCGGATGCTCCATAAATCTGCGGACTTGCCGCTCAATTTCTCCAGCCGGTTGCCTGGCGGCACCCGTAGATCGTCGATACGGCCAGCCGCTTCGACAAGACGCAACTTGCGCAACGCGACGGCCTGAATATCGCCGGGGAGACGGCGGCTGCGCTCGCCTTTCCAGATTTTCTCGGTCTCGCCATCGCCGAAGCTGACGATCATGCGCTTATATAACGCATAACGTTATGAGGGTCAATGATCGCCGCTTGACAGGACTATTATCCGTATGCTTATATTCCTACACCTGTCCAATGAGGGGCGCTTCTAGAGGCGTTCTTGAGGTGAGGCAGGTGCGGCGCCAGCGGGCGGGGGACGAACGCAACCCCCCAAGCTCCCGGGCGGCGCCGGGGCACCGCTCGCAGGCACTATGACCTGCCGCGAGGAGCTCGCTGACGGCCGGGTTGGCGGCCCGCCTGAGGCCCGAAGGCGCGGCTGCCCAAAAGGGGCCGCGCCCGAACGCCGAAGGCGGGGCGACTTGGTCGCCGGAAGCGCGGCCCGGACGCCGTAAAGACGCCGCATGGAGCGCCGAGAGGCGCCCGCGTTCCTCGAAAGAGGCGCGCGGCAAGATAAGGACTTGATGCGCCGCTCGGCGCTCCATTCCCCTCGTTTTCATGAGGGGGCGAAGATGGAAGACGGCGTACCCCGCGCCGCAAAGAATAGGGGCGGCGGAGCGTTGGCTTGCCGCGCCGAAGCGTAGCGAAGGCGGGCTGTTTGAGATTTGAATTGGAAATATGCGGGTGCCACACATTCAGCGTCATGCCGGGCTTGACCCGGGCATCCATGACGAAGCGCCGCGAATAGAAGAATTACATAAAGCGTTGCTTGCTGCGCGGCCTCATGGATTGCCGGGTCAAGCCCGGCAATGACGGCGCAGATGACGAGCGCCTACTCTTCTTCCTTCTCAGCCTTGCCGCCGAGCTGCTTGAGCTTGGCGAACACGGCGGAGACGTCGAGGTCGGAGCCGCCCGGCTTCTTCTCGGCTTCGGCCGCCGCTGCGGCGGCGACTTCCGCTTCCTTCTTGGCGGTCGTTTCCGCCGCCGGCAGCAGCGTCGCGCCGGTGTCGGCGGGCGCGGGCTTTTCCTTGTTGGCGCGGTTGACCTCGAAATCGAGGTCGGTCTGCGTGGCGAGGCCGAGCGTCACCGGGTCCATCGGCGCAAGCGCTGCGGCGTTCCAATGCGTGCGGTCGCGGATCGCCGAGATCGTCGACTTGGTGGTGCCGACGAGCCGCATGATGGCCGAGTCCTTGAGCTCGGGATGATTGCGCACCAGCCAGAGGATCGCGTTCGGCCGGTCTTGCCGGCGCGACACCGGCGTGTAGCGCGGACCCTTCTTGCTGCCGCGTTCGACCTGCGGCACGGCGACCTTGGCCTCGCTCAGCGTCAGGTGCAGCTCGGGATTGGCTTCCGCCGCGGTGATCACTTCGCGCGTCAACTGGCCGGTCTGGATCGGGTCGAGGCCCTTGATTCCCTGCGCGGCGTCGCCGTCGGCGATCGCCTTGATCTCGAGCGGATGCAGCTTGCAGAAGTCGGCAATCTGGTCGAACGACAGCGCGGTGTTGTCCAACAGCCAGACGGCGGTCGCCTTCGGCATCAGGGGGGCGGCTGTGGCCATGACAATATCTCCTCATCGCTCCGCCCGCCCGTCGGGCGAAGCACCAGATCATCGGTGATGATCGGAAAGTGGCCGGAATATAGGGGCTTAGGGGGGTCTATGCAACCTTCCCGGCTTGACAGGGTGGGCCGGCGCGCCGCATGTCGGGGCTTGAAATTCGCGAAAAATCGGCGCGATTTCGAGGACATTATGGCGCAAGACCTGGAAAAACCCGCCCTCAAGGTGCTGCTCTGCTCGCCGCGCGGATTCTGCGCCGGCGTCGTGCGCGCCATCGAATCGGTGGAGCGGGCGCTCGCGGTTTACGGGCCGCCGGTCTACGTGCGCCACGAGATCGTGCATAACCGCTACGTGGTCGAGAGCCTGCGCGCCAAGGGCGCCATTTTCGTCGAGGAACTCGACGAGGTCCCCGAGACCGGCGCCCCGGTGATTTTTTCCGCGCACGGCGTGCCGCGCAGTGTTCCCGAGGAGGCGGCGCGCCGCAAATTGTTCGCGCTCGACGCCACCTGTCCGCTGGTCACCAAGGTGCACCGCGAGGCCGAGATCCATCACCGGCGCGGGCGCCAGATCGTGCTGATCGGCCACGCCGGCCATCCCGAGGTGATCGGCACCATGGGGCAGTTGCCGGCCGGCAGCGTCACGCTGATCGAAACTCTGGCGGATGCGGAAAGTTTCGCGCCGGGCGACGCCAATAAATTGGCCTATGTGACTCAGACCACATTGTCGGTGCACGACACCGCGGCGATTGTCGACCGGCTGAAGGCGCGCTTCCCCGACATCGTCGGGCCGCACAAGGAAGACATCTGCTACGCCACCACCAACCGGCAGGAAGCGGTCAAGCGCGTGGCGCCTGTGGTCGACGCCATGATCGTGGTCGGCGCGCCCAACTCGTCGAATTCGCAGCGGCTCAAGGAAGTGGCCGAGCGGGCGGGCTGCCCGCGCGCCGCTTTGGTGCAGCGCGCCGCCGACATCGACTGGAACGAGTTCGGCGCGATCGCGCGGCTCGGCATCACCGCCGGCGCCTCGGCGCCGGAAGTGCTGGTCGAGGAAATCATCGGCGCTTTCGCCGAACGCTACGCGGTGAGCGTGGAAACCGTTTCCGCCGCCGAGGAGGGCGTGTTCTTCCCGCTGCCCCGCCCGCTGCGGGAGAGCCAGGCGGCGGAGTAAGCGCTTCATGGCCGTCTATACCGACGTCACCGCCGACGATCTCACCGAATTCCTCAGCCGCTACGCGATCGGCGAACTGCGCTCCTACAAGGGCATCGCCGAAGGCGTGGAGAATTCGAATTTCCTGGTGCACACATCGAGCGGCAGTTTCATCCTCACGCTCTATGAGAAGCGCGTGGCGGCGGCCGACCTGCCGTTCTTTCTCGGGCTGATGGAGCATCTCGCCGCGCGCGGCATCACCTGCCCGCAGCCGGTAAAGAACAGCCAAGGCGGCGTGCTCGGCACCATCGCCGGCCGGCCGGCGGCGATCGTCACCTTTCTCGATGGGCTTTGGATCCGCCGCCCCAACCCCGGCCATTGCGCGGCGGTGGGTGAGGCGCTCGCCGGCCTGCATCTTGCCGGCAAGGATTTTTCGATGAAGCGCGCCAACGCGCTCGGCCTGGAAAGCTGGCGTTCGCTTTACCAGCACGCCAAGGCGCGCGGCGACAGCGTGCGGCCCGGCCTGTGCGACGAGATCGCCAAGGAACTCGACGCGCTGGAAAAATCCTGGCCGCGCGATCTGCCGGAGGGCGTGATCCATGCCGATCTGTTTCCCGACAACGTGTTCTTCCTCGGCGACAAATTGTCCGGGCTGATCGATTTTTATTTCGCCTGCACCGACACGCTCGCCTACGACGTCGCCGTCTGCCTCAACGCCTGGTGCTTCGAGCCCGACCATTCCTACAACGTCACCAAAGGCCGCGCGCTGCTGAAATCCTACGGCAAGATGCGCGCACTGTCGGCGGAAGAACGCGCGGCGCTGCCCATGCTGGCGCGTGGTGCCGCCATGCGCTTTCTGCTGACAAGGCTGGTGGACTGGCTGGCGGTGCCCGACGGCGCGCTTGTTCGGCCGAAGGACCCGCTCGAATATTACCGCAAGCTGCGCTTCCATCAGTCGGTGAAAAGCGTCGGTGACTACGGCATCGACGTATGACGGAGCAGCGCGTCACCATTCACACCGACGGCGCTTGCTCGGGTAATCCCGGTCCGGGCGGCTGGGCCGCGATCCTCACCTTCGGCGATCACGAAAAGGAATTGAACGGCGGCGAAGCGCACACCACCAACAACCGCATGGAATTGATGGCGGCGATTGCCGCGCTGGAGGCGCTGAAGCGGCCGTGTTCGGTCGATCTGCACACCGACAGCGAATACATGAAGAACGGCATCACCGGCTGGATCAAGAAATGGAAGCAGAACGGCTGGCGCACCGCCGACAAGAAGCCGGTGAAGAATGTCGACCTGTGGCAGCGGCTCGACGCGGCGTTGAAACATCACGACGTGCGCTGGCATTGGGTGAAGGGTCACGCCGGCCACGCCATGAACGAGCGCGCCGACGAGCTCGCCCGCGCCGGCCTCATTGCGGCGCGTGCCGGCGCAGTCGGCGCGATGAAGTCGAAGTGACACCATGTCATGGCCGGGCTTGACCCGGCCATCTCGCTTAGGAAGGCAGAACGCTCACCTAAGCGAGGTCACCGGGACAAGCCCGGCGACGATAAAAATCAAATCTGCTTCAGCAGCGCGTCGCCGCCGGAAATGTCGCATTTGCCGGGCGCGTCTTCGATGTTGAGCGACTTCACCACGCCGTCGTCGACCAGCATCGAGTAGCGCTTCGAGCGGGTGCCGAGCCCGTTGCCGGAACCGTCGAAGGCCATGTCGATCGCCTTGGCGAATTCGCCGTTGCCGTCGGCGAGGAATTCGATCTTGCCGCCGGCGCCCGTCGCCTTCTTCCAGGCTTCCATGACGAAGGCGTCGTTGACGCCGGTCACCGCGACGGTGGCGACGCCCTTTGCTTTGAAGGCGTCGACGTTGTTCAGAAAGCTCGGGATGTGCAGGTTGTTGCAGGTCGGCGTGAAGGCGCCGGGCACGGCGAACAGGGCGACTTTCTTGCCCTTGAAAATGTCGTCGGTGGTCTTCGGCTTGTTCGGGCCTTCCGCGGTCATCACGCGGAACGTCGCGTTGGGCAATTTGTCGCCGACCTTGATGGGCATGGGTGTCCTCTCCCTGATTGATGACGCGCAAAATAGCGCAAGCCGCGGATTAGTCGAGATAAGTCTTGACCTCGGTGGCGCCGCCTTGCTTGACGATGGTGAAAGTGAGTTCGAACGGGGCCTTGGGATCGACACCGGGCGGCAGCCCATCGAGTTCGAAGCCGAAATGCCGGTGGCCGGGCGGCGCGCCTTGCGCCGGCTTGGGGATGGGCAGCGCCCATTCCGGGCTCGGCCCCTCGACGAACAATTCGACCGGTTCGCCGGTCGGCGCGGCGAGATCGACAAAGACCAGCGGCTTGCGCTTGTCGTCATTGGCGCGGCGCGCGGTCAAGCCGGCCTCGGCGGCGGACACCGGCCGCGGCACGCGCGCTTCGGCGGCGGCGAGCGCGGCATTGTCGGCGCCGCCATTGGGCGAAAGCGGCAATTCAACTTTCGCCTCGACCGGCACACACAGTTTGTCGCACACCGCGTAATCGATCTTGGCGCGCAGCGTCACCGGCTTGCCTGGCTCGCGCGCAATGACACGCAGCGGCAGGATCACGTTGCCTTTGTAGCCGATGGTGGTGCCGGTCTCGTCGGTGAAGGCATGCGGCGCCGGATAAAGCACCTTCACGCTGGCGACATTGTCGGAGCCGGCAAAACTCAAGCGCGGCGGCACGCCCGAGTCGCCCGGATAGCGCCAATAGGTGTGCCAGCCCGGCAGCATCTTGATCTCGACGCCGGCGTGCAGGAATTCGGCGCCGCTTTTGTTGGCGCCGGCGATCAGGCGGATGCCCGAATAATTGTCCTCGACCCAGGGCGAAGCGTCGGCGGCGCGCGCCGCACCGGCGAGCAGCATCGCGATGGAGCAGGCCGCGGACATCACAACAAGTCGTTTGCCGAACATATTCATGGCGCACGATCTAAACGGTAATCGACTGCCGCGCCACTGAATTCATCGTGAGCATTGGGTGAACAAGATGCGGGCAAGGTAGCGAAATTGGCGGCGTTTTCGCCACAATTACCCGCTTGAATATGACGGTGAATGATTGAACTTTCGGCAGTCGACCTCGTTTGCAAAGGCGGAGCGATTGGATAACCTTTCCTCATGAAGATCCCACGCAAATCCGGCGCCACGCCGCCCGCCCGCGGTTACCTCGACGGCCAGATGCTGATCGCGATGCCGGCGATGAACGACGAACGCTTCACGCGCGCGGTGATCTACGTTTGCGCGCATTCGAGCGAAGGCGCCATGGGCATCGTGGTCAACCAGCCGGCCGGCAATATCAAATTCCCCGACTTGCTGGTGCAGCTCGAAGTGATCCCGGCGGCCGAGCGCATCCAGCTGCCGACGCAGGCCGAGGACGTCAAGGTGCTCAAAGGCGGGCCGGTGGAAACCGGACGCGGCTTCGTGCTGCACTCGGCCGATTTCTTCATCGAGAACTCGACGCTGCCGATCGACGAAGGCATCTGCCTCACCGCCACGCTCGACATCCTCAAGGCGATCGCGCGCGGCAACGGGCCGGAAAGCGCCATCCTCGCGCTCGGCTACGCCGGCTGGGCGCCCGGGCAGCTGGAAAACGAAATCCAGGCGAACGGCTGGCTGCATTGCGCCGCGGACACGGAATTGATCTTCGGCACCGACACCGACGGCAAATACGAAAAGGCGCTGCGCAAGATCGGCGTCGATCCCGGCATGTTGTCGAGTGACTCGGGCACGCCTAGTACTTTCCTGTCATTCCGGGGCGCCGCGAAGCGGCGAACCCGAATCCAGGGCTACATGGCAGCGTCTCGGTTGTCGCTCTGGATTCGGGTCCGGCCCTTCGGGCCGTCCCGGAATGACGAATAGTATTAGCGCGCCACTTCGAACTTTTCGCTCGACAGCAATCCGCCGGCGGCCTGCGCGCTCATCGGCTCGCCGAAGGCAAAGCCTTGCGCGTATTCGCAGCCCATCTGGTAAAGCTCGACCGCGTCGCCGTCGGTCTCGGCGCCTTCCGCCACCACTTCCATGCCGAGATCGTGCGCCAGCGCGATGATCGAGCGCAGGATCACCGGCCGCGTGCCGCGCGCGGTGGTGCGCACGAAGGACTGGTCGATCTTGATGGTGTCGAACGGGAAGCGCTGCAGATAAGCGAGCGAGGAATGCCCGGTGCCGAAATCGTCCAGCGATAGTCCGGCGCCGAGCTCCTTGATGCGGGTGAGCATCTGCGCGGCGTGCTCGGGATTTTCCATGACCAGCGATTCGGTGATTTCCAGCTTGAAGGTGCCGCGCGCCAGCGCCGAGCGGCCGAGCACGCTGCGCAGGTCCTGGATCAGATCGTGGCGCAGCAATTGCCGCGACGACACGTTGACGCTGGCGAAGATCGGTTCGCGCGAACGGCTGGCCGCCTGCCAGATGGTGAGCTGGCGCGCGGTGCGGTCGAGCATGAACAGGCCGAGGTCGACGATGAGGCCGATTTCCTCGGCGATATGGATGAATTCGGCCGGCGACAGGCGGCCGAGCTTGGGATGGTCCCAGCGCGCCAGCGCCTCGAAGCCGGCAATGGCGCGATCCTCCAGCCGCACGATCGGCTGATACAGCACCTTGATTTCCTCGCGCTCGATGGCGCGGCGCAATTCCGATTCCAATGTCAGCCGGTCGGTCTTGCGCGAGCGCATGGCCGGCTTGAAGATTTCGATGCGGTCGCCGCCGATGCGCTTGGCGTGATACATCGCCAATTCCGCGTCCTTGAGCACCTCCTCGGTGCGGTGCGGCTGGCTTTCGGCGAGCGCCAGACCGATCGAGGCGGTGAGGAAGATTTCGCGGTCGTTGAAGCCGATCGGCGCGCGCAACGTGCGCCGCAGCGTTTCGGTGAAGGCGACGATGCGGGCGGGCTCGCGCTCCGACAGCAGGATCAAAGCGAACTGGTCGCCGGAAAGCCGCGCCAGCGTGTCCTGCGGCTTGAGCAGGCGGCTGAGCCGGCGCGCGATGGTGAGCAGGATGGAATCGCCGACCGCGATGCCGACCGAATCGTTGACCTGCTTGAAGCGGTCGAGATCGATGACCAGGATCGACGGCCGGATATTCGGATCGGAGCGGGCGAAACCGAAGGCCGCCTCCATGCGGTCGATGAACAATTCGCGGTTGGGCAGGCCGGTGAGATTGTCGTGCACCGCGTCGAACAGCAGCCGTTCTTCGGCCTTCTTGAAGTCGGAGACGTCGGTGAGCGTGCCGACCAGGCGCACGACTTCGCCGTCGGAGCCGACCACGGGGCGCGCTTTGAGCGAGAACGACAGATAATGGCCGTCGGCCGCGCGCAGGCGGAAGCTCTGGTTCAGCCGTCCGCGCCGCTGTTCGACCGCCGAGTCGAGCGAAGCGCGGAAGCGGTCGCGGTCGAGCGGATGCAGCACGTCGAGCCAGACCGCGGCCGGTCCTTCCAGCGTGCCGCGCTTGAGGCCGAGCAATTGTTCGGTTTCCGGGCTGGTGTAGACCTTGTCGGCCGACACGTCCCAGTCCCAGATCAGATCGCCGGCGCCGGTCAAGGCCAGCGCGCGGCGCTCGACGTCGGAGACGATGCCGTGCGTGATGCCGCCGGCGAAGGCGTGCTGCATCACGGTGAAGCCGATCAGCATCACGATCAGCACCAGGCCGCCGAGCAGCGCCGGGCCGATGATGTCGTTGGTGACGAGGCCGGTGACGGCGAGACCCGCGGCACCGGTCCACACCACCAGCAACAGCCAGGTCGGGATCAGCAATACCGCGCGGTCGTAGCCGTGGGTGGACAGATAAATGACCAGCGCCAGCCCGAACACCGCGATGCCGGCAAGCGACATGCGCGCGATGCCGGAGGCGACGGCCGGATCGAACACCGCGACCGCGACCAGCGCGGCGAGCGCCGCGAGCCAGGCGATGGTGATGTGGGCGTAGCGCACGTGCCAGCGCGAGAGATTGAGATAAGCGAACAGGAACACAAGAAGCGTCGCCGACAGGATCGCCTCGCCGCAGGCGCGCCAGACGCGCTCGGCGCCAGCCGACATGTCGAACACCTTGCCCCAGAATCCGAAATCGATGCCGATATAGACGAGCACCGCCCAGCCGAGCGCGGCCGCGGCCGGGAACATCACCGAGCCCTTGACCACGAAAAGGATGGTCAGAAACAGCGCCAAGAGGCCGGCAATGCCGATGACGATGCCGTAATAGAGCGTGAAGGAATTGACCTTGTCCTTGTAGGCGTCGGGCTCCCACAAATAAATCTGCGGCAGCTTATTGGTACGCAATTCGGCGACGAAAGTAATGACCGTGCCGGGATCGAGCGTGACGCGGAAAATATCGGCGGTCGTCGATTCCTGCCGCAGCGGCCGGTCGCCCGAACTTGGCGTGATGCCGACCAAGCGCGAGAGACCCAAATCCGGCCAGAACAGGCCGGAGCCGACCATGCGGTAATGCGGCACGACGATCAGCCGGTCGATCTGCTCGTCGGAATTATTGGTGAGCGCGAACACCGCCCAATTGTTGTTGCGCTCGCGCGCGCGCACCTCGATGCGGCGCACGATGCCGTCTGGCCCCGGCGCCGTCGAGACCTGGATGCGGTCGCTCTCGGTCTTCTGCAGTTCGGTGGCGGCGGTGATGTCGATGGCCGGGGCGTCGAGCCGCACGTTCACCGCTTCGACGGCATAGCGCGGGCGGCGTGAACAGTGCGCCGGCGAGCGCGAGCAGGACGACGGCCGCACGGCGTATCGCGATCAATGCAAATCCCCCGGCCGCGCGTGTCATTCCGTTGAATTTCACCTCGCCCGCTTGTGCCGCGACATTACGCCGATTTCGCGGCCCGGCGGCGCCGGTCTTGGCCCCGGCCGGCAATGATATCAGCCGCGCCGTCAAAGGGTTAGCACGATCTTGCCGATATGGCTGCTCGATTCCATCAGCGCATGGGCAGAAGCCGCCTGATCGAGCGGGAATGTTTTGAAGATCACCGGCTTGACCTTGCCGGCAACGATGAGCGGCAGCGCGCCGGCCTCGACCGCGGCGCGGATCGCAGCCTTGTCAGCGACCGAGCGCGAACGCAAGGTCGAACCGGTGTGATGCAGCCGCTTGAGCATGAGGCGCATGTAATTGACCGTGGCTTTGGGGCCGCCTTGAAATGCAATTTGCACGATGCGGCCTTCGACCGCCGCCGCTTCGTAATTGCGCGCGATGTAATCGCCGCCGACCATGTCCAGTATAACGTCGACGCCCTTGTCGCCGGTGGCCGTCTTGCAGGCTGCGACGAAGTCCTCGGTTTTATAGTTAATAGCAACGTCGGCGCCGAGCTTGCGGCAGGCCGCGCATTTTTCCTCAGAACCGGCGGTGGTAATCACCCTCGCGCCGAGCGCCTTGGCGAGCTGGATCGCGGTGGTGCCGATGCCGGACGAGCCGCCATGCACCAGGAAGCTCTCGCCGCTCTTGAGGCCGCCGCGCTCGACCATGTTGTGCCAGACGGTGAAGAATGTCTCCGGGATTGCCGCGGCTTCGACCATGCTGAGGCCGCTCAGCGGCAGCGCGTGGCTGCCGTGCGCGATGCAATATTCGGCGTAGCCGCCGCCGGACACCAAGGCCATCACGCGGTCGCCGACGATCCAGCGCTTGACGTCGGGACCCAGCGCGACGACTTCGCCGGCGATTTCCAGGCCCGGAATATCCGGCGCGCCCGGCGGCGGCGGATAGAGGCCTTGCCGTTGCATCACGTCCGGCCGGTTGACGCCGGCGGCGGCCACCTTGACCAGGATTTCGCCGGCGCCCGGGGACAGGAACCGCGCGCTGTTCGGCGACCAACATATCCGGCCCGCCGGGGGTCTTGATGCCGATGGCGGTCATGCGGGTCGGGATGGCGGGCATGGGATCCTCGTTTTTGCGGGGGCAGGGCGCCTGTTTAGGCGGGCCTTGGCAATGTGACAACCCGGGCGGGCGCGGGTAAATTTTGCCTTGGAGGCGCGCTATGGCAGCCATCGACGACGACGACAGGCCGAAGAAAAAAATCGCGCACGAGATCGGGCAGGACCTCAGTCTGCTCTCGGTCGAGGAATTGGCCGCGCGCGTGCAATTGATGCACGACGAGATTTCGCGGCTGGAGGCCGACATGGCGGGCAAGCGCGCCAAGCGCGCGGCCGCCGACCAATTTTTCAAGCGCTAACTTTGCCGCGCCGGTATTCGCTTGCCGGCAAATATCCGGCCTTGGCCGCGGTTTTTTAACATGTCGTTAAGCTTTCTCGATCATTACTATGGGTGTCCATCTTCATGGACGTGAGTGGCTCCTGTCCACTCTGTTTGACGCCTCCCTGTTATCAACTTCGAGCCGCCGGCTTTCGGCGGCTCTTTTTTTTGTGCCATTTCGGCACAGCTGCGGCCGTTATGGTCGCCGCTCTCTTAAGCTTGCCCGGCAACTATGTCGCAAAGTTTGCGCGTCCGCGGTCTGGACGAACGCCCCCGCGCGCGCGATGCTGTTCCTAGCAACGGGCGCGTAACAAACCCGGCACAGTGGTGAGGCGTAGCGTATGGCTGAAAAGTCAGTAAACGAATTGCAACCGGTGTCGTTCGGCGAACGGTTGGCCAATTCGCAGGTGTTTGCCGATCTGTTCCGCGACGGCATGGCGCTGGTGGAAGAGACCGCGACCTATCTCGACGGTCCCGGCCGGCAGGAATCGAAAAAGCTCGAGCGCGCCGCCGCGCTCGCTTACGCCACCGAAAGCATGCGGCTGACCACGCGGCTGATGCAGCTCGCCTCCTGGCTGCTGTTGCATCGCGCGGTGAAGGAAGGCGAGATGTCGCTTGCCCAGGCCAACAAGGAAAAGGCCAAGGTCAAGCTTTCCGCCGCCGACTTCCACGACCCGAACAACATGGAATTGCTGCCGGTTGCCTTGCGCGAGTTGATCGAGCGCTCGCATAAGCTGCAAGGCAAGGTGCGCCGGCTCAATTCGACCATTCACAACCGCGCGCCGGCCGACCAGGTCGCCGGCGTCAATCCCGTCGAGCGCCAGCTCGGCCTGCTCAAGGCGGCGTTCGGCGCGGAAAGCGTCTGAGCGAAGCGCCTAACGAATAAACAAAAACCCCCGCATGACGCGGGGGTTTTTCGTTGCGCGATTGAACTTGCGCGTTATTTCTTGTCGGTCTTGAGGAAGCCGGAAAATTTCTTCTGGAAGCGCGACAGGCGGCCGCCGCGGTCGATCAGATGTTGCTGGCCGCCGGTCCAGGCCGGGTGCGACTTCGGGTCGATGTCGAGATGCATGACATCGCCCTCTTTGCCCCAGGTGGAGCGGGTGGTGAATTCGCTGCCATCGGTCATCACAACCTTGATGGTGTGGTAGCCGGGATGGATATCTTGCTTCATTGCTAGGGTTCCGTCGGGCGCGCCGGGCGCCTCAAATGGGCTGAATTTGGCGGGTCTATACAGGACCGGGACGCAGCCGGCAAGCCGGGCGCATTTGACCCGGATCAAGGCCGCAGGGCATTGAATAGGGTCTTGAGCTAGTGTGGCGGTTCAGAAGTCCGCATCATTCTTGCCGCGAGTCCGAGATGCGGACTTCTGAACCAAAGCCACACTAGATCAATAAGTTGCTAGTGTCCTTCAATTCCGAAGTTCGCAAACGAGGGTGCCGCATAATGTTGCGAACTTCGGAATCGGGACACTAGTGCGGGGCGGCCCGTTCATAGGTTGGGAATAAATACGATGGGACGTCAGGAATTCCGGGCCGCCAGCTCGCTCGCGGCGGTCTTTTCGGTCAGGCTGCTCGGCCTGTTCATGATCTATCCGGTGTTCGCCGCCTATGCCGAGCACCTTTCGGGCGCGACCCCCTATCTGATCGGCGAGGCGCTCGGCATCTACGGCCTGAGCCAGGGGCTGCTGCAAATTCCCTTCGGTCTGTTGTCCGACCGCTTCGGGCGCAAGCCGATGATCGTCGTCGGTCTCATTTTGTTCGGCATCGGCAGCGCGGTGGCGGCGACCTCGACCTCGATCGGCGGCGTCATCTTCGGCCGCGTGCTGCAGGGCGCCGGCGCCGTCGGCTCGGTGATCCTGGCGCTGGTCGCGGATCTCACCAGCGAGGAGAACCGCACCAAGGCGATGGCCATGGTCGGCATCACCATCGGCGTCTCCTTCATGGTGGCGCTGGTGGTCGGCCCGATCCTGGCGACATTCATCGGCGTCAGCGGCATCTTCTGGCTGATGGTCGGGCTGGCTTTGGTCGGCATCGCCATCACCGAATTCGTGGTGCCCAGCCCGCGCCAGATCCGCGTCCATCGCGATGCCGAAACCGTTCCGGGCATGATGATCTCGGTGCTGCGCAACAGCGAACTGCTGCGGCTCGATTTCGGCATCTTCGCGTTGCACGCGATGCTCACCGCGAGCTTCCTGGTGGTGCCCGGCCTGTTGCGCGGCACGCTCGACATATCGAACCACAACGATTGGATGATCTATCTGCCGGTGCTTTTGGTTTCAGTCGCCGTCATGGTGCCGGCAATCATCGTCGCCGAGAAATATCGCCGCATGAAGGGCGTGTTCGTCGCCGCGGTCGCCGCGCTCTTAGTCAGCCAGGTGATGCTCTATCTCGGCGCCGGCAATCTCTATGTCCTGCTGGCCGCTCTCGTTGTCTTCTTTTCCGGCTTCAACGTGATGGAGGCGAGCCTGCCTTCGCTGATCACCAAGGCGGCGCCGCCCGACGCCAAGGGCACGGCGACCGGCATCTATTCGAGCGCGCAGTTCCTCGGCATTTTCGTCGGCGGCGTGGTCGGCGGCTGGGCGCATCAGACCGCCGGCACGGCCGGCGTTTTCCTGCTCACCGCGGCGATCGCGCTGTTGTGGCTTTTGGCGGCGGCCACCATGGCGCAGCCGAGTTACCTGACCACCAAGCTGGTGCCGATCGGCGACGGCCATGCCGCCGATGCCGAGGGCCTCGCCGCGCGCCTGCGCCAGGTGCCGGGCGTTGCCGTGGCGGTGGTGATCGCCGAGGAGAAACTCGCTTATCTCAAAGTGGATTCCAAACGCTTCGACGCGGCGATGGCGGCATCGGTTGCCGGCGCAGGCTAGCTTGACGTCCGCCAGGTCATCTTGTTCACCGGCTTGCCCGACACCGGGTTCTTGTCTTCGCCGGCATAGGCGAAGCCGTGCTTCTCGTAGAAACGGATGGCGCGCGCGTTGTCCTTGTTGACCAGCAGGTCGAGGCCGCGCGGCGAAAGCCGCTTGGCCTCCTCGAGCAGCGCCAGCGCGACGGGCGAGCCCCAATGTTCGGGCGCCACCACGATCTGGTCGAGATACATCGTCTTCGGATCGACGGTGACGAAACCGGCGAGCGCGCCGTCTTTCTCCGCCAGCACGATATGCGCGACCGGCACCAGTTCCTGGCGCCAGCGCTCGCGCCACCAGGGAACGCGTCGCGTTGAAATCGATATGCGGAAATGTTGCTGCCCAGGTGCGCCGCCACAGCTCGATCGCCGCGTCCTCGTCGGCGGGCGTGTAAGGGCGCAGGCTCGCTTTCGTCGACATCTCAGGCGCTCGCGGCGGCTTGCCGGCGCAGCTTGCGCACGATCATGACCACGGCCGTGCGGTCGCAAGGTTCTGCGCCATAGCAATGGCGCGGCTGCGCTCGAACGCCGTCAGATCGTAATGTGGATGCTCCGTTTTCGGCGGTCCCTGGTAGGACAAGCGGTGCAGGCCGACCGTCCTGGCAAAGCGATGCAGCTCGTCGATATCGTCGGCTAGCAGGTGACACCACTTGCGCCCGTGCCGGTCCCAAATCGCATCGTCGACATAGACCGCCATCGTGGGCCCGTTCACCGCTCGGTCAGCTTGAACTCGATGCGGCGGTTCTTGCGATAGGCGTCCTCGGTGGTGCCGGTATCGATCGGCTGGAATTCGCCGAAGCCGGCGGCGACCAGCCGCTGCGGCGGGATTCCCTTGCTGACCAGGTATTGCACCACCGCGATGGCGCGCGCCGCCGAGAGGTCCCAGTTCGATTTGAACTGCCCGCCGGTGATCGGGCGCACGTCGGTGTGGCCGTCCACACGCAGCACCCAAGGGATGTCGGCCGGGATTTTCTTGCCGAGGTCGAGCAAGGCATTGGCGATCTTTTCGACCTCCGCGCGCGCTTCGGGCTTGAGGTCGGCTTTGCCGGTGTCGAACAGCAATTCCGATTGCAGCACAAATCGGTCGCCGACGATGCGCACGTCCGGTCTGTCGCCGAGGATTTCGCGCAGGCGGCCGAAGAAATCGGAGCGGTATTTGGTCAGCTCCTGCACCTTCTGCGCCAGCGCCAGATTGAGCCGTTGGCCGAGGTCGGCGATCTTGTTCTGCGCCTCCTTGTCCTTCTTCTCGGAGGCGTCGAGCGCGGTCTCGATGGCCGCGAGCTGGCGGCGCATCGCCGCGATCTGCTGGTTGAGGATTTCGACCTGGGCCAGCGCCTTGGAGGAAATCCTCTTCTCGCCCGCGAGTTGGCTGGTGAGTTCGGAGACCTTGCCTTGCGCCGCGGCGGCGCCGGCGCCGGCGCCTTCGGCGGTGTTCTTGTATTTGTCGCGGTCGCTTTCGGCGATGGTGAGAGAAGCGCGCAACTGCGCGAGCTGGTCCTGCAGATTGGATTTGTCGGTCTTCTCCATCGACAACAGCTCGGTGAGCTGGGCGATCTGCGCGTTAAGCCGGGTGAGCGCGGTGTCTTTGCCGGCGACTTCCTGCTGCAGATAGAATTGCACCACCACGAACACGGTCAGGATGAAGATGATCGAGAGGATCAGCGTCGACAACGCGTCGACGAAGCCCGGCCAGTAGTTCATGCCGCTTTCGCTGCGGCGCGTTCGTGCAAGCGCCATCGCTCAACTCACTGGTGACGGATCGAAACTCACCGATCCACTTTCTCGCGCACCATGATCTCCAACAGCCGCTTGATCTCGCGCTGCTGCTCGGCCTGGCTGTCGACCCAATCGCGGATCATCTGCTGTTCGGTGCGCATGTGGTGCACCAGGCCCTGGATCGCCTCGGCCAGATTGGACATGGCGGTGGAGGCGCCCTTGCCGGTGCCGGTCTCGTTGATGGCGTCGCGCAGCTTGTCGATGGCCGAGCGCATCTCGCCGGCACCGCCGCCGGCGACCATCGGCTCGGCGGCCTGGTCATAGACGGTGGTGGAGAGCCAGTCTTCCAGTTCGGTGTAGAAGCGGTTCTGCGCCTGGCTCGATTGCAGATCGAGGAAGCCGAGCACCAGCGAACCGGCGAGGCCGAACAGCGAGGACGAGAACGATATGCCCATGCCGCCGAGCGGGGCGGCCAGGCCCTCGCGCAGCGAATCGAACATCGAGCCGGCGTCGCCGCCGGTCTTCAGGCCCTGGATGACGTTGCCGACCGAACTCACGGTCTCGATCAGGCCCCAGAAGGTGCCGAGCAGGCCGAGGAACACCAGCAATCCGGTCAGGTAGCGCGAGAGGTCGCGCGCTTCGTCGAGCCGGGTGGCGATCGAGTCGAGAATGCCGCGCATCAATTGCGCCGACATCGCCATGCGGCCGACGCGGCTGCCGAGGATCGCCGCCATCGGCGCCAGCAGCACCGGCGGGCGGTCGACGGCAAGCCCGGGATCGGCGAGGCGGAAATTGTTGACCCAGGTGATCTCCGGATAAAGCCGGAGCACCTGGCGCAGCGCCAGCACGATGCCGATGACCAGGACGCCGATGATCAGTCCGTTGAGGCCCGGATTGGCCATGAAGGCGACTTGGATCTGCTTGAACAGCACGAAGGCGATGAGCCCGCCGAGCACGACGAAGACCAGCATCCGCAGCAGGAAGATGCGGGGGTTGGACAGCTTGAGGGGATCGAGTTCTTTTGCCATGACTTCGCAAAGTTAACGCCGGCCGGGTTTTGCCCACTCAATATGGCACAGACCGGTGACAAGGAAAAAGCCGGCGGGCCGGAACCACAGGATAAATCGGCGGATTGAGTTTAAATTGCGGTCGGCCTTAACCGTTGCCGGCCGTTTTCAGGACGCGCAGCAGCTCTTTCTGGATGGATTCGTTGCCGGCGGCGATATCTCCTTTGCCGAATATGTCGTCGCCGCCGTCGCAATCGTTGACGAAACCGCCGGCCTCGCGCACCAGGATTAACCCTGCCGCCATGTCCCAGGGCTTGAGGTCGCGTTCCCAATAGCCGTCGAGCCGGCCGGCGGCGACCCAGGCGAGGTCGAGCGCGGCGGCGCCGAAGCGGCGCAGGCCGGCGACGTGCTCCTGCATGGCGCCGGTCTCCGCCCGCGCCAGCGCCAGATTGCCGCGGCCGATATGCGGCAGGCCGCAGGCGACGACCGCCTCGGAAAGCCGCTTGCGGCCGGCGACGCGGATGCGCTGGTCGTTCATGAACGCGCCCTTGCCCTTCTCGGCAATGAACATCTCGTCATTGGCAGGATTGTAGATGAGGCCGGCAATAATGCCGCCCTCGCGCTCGAGCGCGATCGAGATGGCGAATTGCGGAATGCCGTGCAGAAAATTCGTGGTGCCGTCGAGCGGGTCGACGATCCAGCGGTGCGACTTGTCGGCGCCCTCGCGCGCACCGCCTTCCTCGCCGAGGAAGCCGTAGCCCGGCCGCGCCTTGGAGAGCTCCTGGAACAGCGTTTCCTCGGCGCGGCGGTCGGCGGAGGAGACGAAATTGGCCGGGCCTTTCAGCGAGACTTGCAGCTTTTCCAGTTCGCCGAAGTCGCGCTTGAGCGCGCGCGCGGTCTTGCGCGCGGCGGCGATCATGACGTTGAGCAAGGCGGAGTGATGCATGCGCGTGGGGTCTGCCCGCACGCGGGTCTGCCGTCAAGTATGACGCTGTCATTCGGGGACGCGTCGAAGACGCGGACCCGGAATCCAGATGCGAACTCGGTGCTTGCTTCTGGATTCCGGGTTCATCCACCTTCGCCCTGCGGGCTTCGGTGGATGCCCCGGAATGACAAAAACTAGGAGCGCGGCGGCAGCGTCGACAGCCACTTCTTGGCCGCCTTCTCGGCGGCGTCGCGCACGGCTTGCGTCTGCTTGGCGGCGAACAAATCGAGGTCGGGATCGCCGGCGCCGCCGGCCTTGGCGATGATGTGCCATTTGACCGCCTCGGTCGGATCGGCCGGCATGCCGCGCCCGGCCATCAAAATGCGCGCCACGCGGTCCTGCGCGATCGGGCTGCCGTGTTGCGCCGCCTTCAGTAGCAGCTTGGCGGCGGCGGTTTCGTCCTTTTCGGTGCCGCTGCCGTTGAACTGGGCGATGCCGAATTCGACCATGGCGTCGAGATAGCCGGCGGTCGCGGCCTGCTGCATGAGCCGCATGGCTGCGGCCAGGTCCCGCGGCACGCCGCGGCCTTCCTTGAACAAAGTGGCGAGCGCGTATTGCGCTTCCGCATAGCCGCCGATGGCGGCGGCGCGGAACAGATCGGCGGCGCGCGCGAAATCCTGCGGGAACTGCTGGCCCTGCAGATAGAGCAGGCCGAGATCGTATTCGGCGGCGGTGTGCCCGAGCTTGGCGGCGGCGGCGAGCAGGCGGGCGGCTTCGTCCGGATTGCGCGGGCCGGCGCGGCCTTCCAGATTGAACATCGCCAGCGCGAACATGGCGTTGCGGTCACCATGCGCGGCGGCGAGCTTGTACCACTCCGCCGCCTTGGTATCGTCGCGGCCGACGCCGAGCCCCTGCGCGTAGAGTTCGCCGAGCAGCGTCATGGCGGCCGCATCGTTTTGCTGCGCGCGTTTGGTGGCTTCCGCCAGCGCGGTGAGGAAATAGCCGCGTTGATAGGCGCCGAATGCGAGATCGACATCGCTATTGTCGGTCGTGGCCGCGGCATCGGGTTTGGGCGGCGGCGCGGGCGGCGACGTTTTTGCAGGCGAGGTCTTGGCCGGTGAAGTTTTGGACTGCGCCCAGGCCGGCGCGGCGAATGCGGTGAGCGCAACGAGCACGATCGTTGTGCCGATCCGCGCATTCATGCCGCGCTCTCCGGCAGGCGCATCAGGACGGCGGCGCGGGCGACGGCCTCGTTGATCGCCGGCGGCTCACGCCACAGCCAGTCGCCGAGCGCGACGAAATCGGCGCCGGCCTTGACCAGCGGCGCCACCTCGTCGGCCGAAGCGGCATAACCGACGCAAGGGGCCTCGAACACTTCCGCCCACCAGGCGACGCGCTCCTCGACCGCGGCGAAGGCGGGCCGTTCGCCGGACGTGTCCGGTTCGCCGAACATCACGTAGTCGGCGCCCGCTTCCGCCGCGGCCATGGCGTCATGCCGGGTGGTAAGGCCGCCGACGCCGGCGATGCGTTCCGGCTTGAGAAGCCCCAGCGCTTCGGTGAACGTCGCGAGGCCGGTCAGATGCGCGCCGTCGGCGCCAGCGCGCGCCACCAGCTCGGCATGGCCGTCGATCAGCAGCGCGGCGCCTTTGTCCTGGACGATGGAACTCAGCGCCTTGACGCGGTTGATTAACGTGCGCTCGTCGGTTTCGGCAAGGCGCAGCAGCACGGCGGCGACGTCGCCGGCGGCCAAGGCCGCGGCCAGCGGCGCGGCGAAGGCCGGCGCGTCGGCGACGGCCGGCGTCACCAGATAGAGGCGCGGCGCCGGGCGCGGTTCTGCTTTTTGCGGTCGGGAAACCATGGCCCCCGCATGGTAGCGCAATCGGGCGGAAAATTGACATCGGCGCCGCGGGAATGTTGCGGCAGCGGTCGATGGGCCGACCTCACGTCGGCATCGGGATCGGCCCCATGTCCTTGGGCACCGCGTAGCCCTTCTGCACGGCAGGGCGGGCGGCGATGGTCTCGTACCAGCGCCGCACATTGGGGTACTGCTTCATGTCGATGGTCTGCCATTCGAAGCGCGAGATCCACGGCCAGATCGCGATGTCGGCGATGGAATAGTCGTCGGCGACGAAGTCGCGGCCTTGCAGGCGCGTGTCGAGCACTTTGTAGAGCCGGTGCCCTTCCTTGAGATAGCGCTCCTCGGCATAGGGCGCCTTGCCGGGATTATATTTCACGAAGTGATGCACCTGGCCGAGCATCGGACCCGGTCCGCCCATCTGCCACATCAGCCACTCGATCGTGCGGTAGCGGCCTTCGCCCGATTTCGGCAGCAGCTTGCCGGTCTTGTCGGCGAGATAAATGAGGATCGCGCCCAACTCCATCAGCGACAGATTGTTGTCGCGGTCGACGATCGCCGGGATGCGGTTGTTGGGCGCCACTTTGAGAAAGTCGGGCGCAAACTGCTCGCCCTTGGAAATGTCGATGGCGTGCACGGTGTAAGGCAGGCCGAGTTCCTCCAGTGCGATGGAGACCTTGCGGCCATTCGGTGTCGTCCAGGTGTAGAGATCGATCACGGGGCGAATTCCTTTGCGACGGCTTTCATTGCCACTGGCCTCAGACGTTCATGGCCGGGAAAGGCCCGGCCATGAAACGTTCCAAGACGCGTTCATTATCGGAATTTTGGCCGCGCGTCACGCGCCACACGCAAGCGTGATCAGGCCGCCTTCTTCTCCATGTCGGCTTTCCATTGGCCCATGGCGGCAAGCCCGTTCATCTTTGCGCGATGTGAAAAGGCGCGCTGGGCGGCGGCGACGTTTTCAGTTTTGCCCTTCCAGGTGGTCTGCGGCGCGTGCTGCAGCGCGCGGCCGTAGGAGAAGGTGAGCGGCCAGGGCAGGTTGCCGATCTTGTTCATGGCGTCGAGATGGGCGGTGGCGTCCTCGTCCGATTGTCCGCCGGACAGGAAGGCGATGCCCGGCACCGCGGCCGGCACGCATTCCTTCAGCATCTTGACCGTCTTCTCGGCGACTTCCTCGACGGATGCCTTCTTCGCGCTCTTCTTGCCGGCGACCGCCATGTTGGGCTTGAGCACCATGCCTTCGAGCGCGACGCGCTGGTAGTAGAGCTGCTGGAACGTCTCCTTCAGCATCCATTCGGTGACTTTGATGCAAGCGTCGATGTCGTGGTCGCCGTCCATCAGCACTTCCGGCTCGACGATCGGCACGATCTGCGCTTGCTGGCAGAGCGCGGCGTAGCGCGCCAGCGCATGCGCATTGGCGTAGATGCAGGTGTGGGTCGGGATGTGCGCGCCAATGTCGATCACCGCCCGCCATTTGGCGAAGCGCGCGCCCTGCTCGTAATATTTCGGCAGCCGGTCGGCGAGCTTGTCGAGGCCGACGGTGACCAGTTCGCCCGGGCACATCGGCAGCGGCTTGGCGCCTTCGTCCACCTTGATGCCGGGCAGCACGCCCGCTTTCTTGATGATCTCGACCAGCGGCGTGCCGTCTTTGGCTTTTTGCCAGATGGTCTCGTCGTAGAGGATGACGCCGGAAATGTGCTTCATGCCCTCGGCCGCGCGGAACAGCATCTCGCGATAGTCGCGCCGATTGTCTTCCGTCGATTCGACGCCGATGGCGTCGAAGCGCTTCTTGATGGTGCCGGAGGATTCGTCGGCCGCCAGGATGCCCTTGCCGGGCGCGACCATCGCGCGCGCCACTTTGTTCAGTTCATCGAAATTCATCGTCCGCTCCCTCTTGCTCGTCACCGGGCCGTGTTACGCGATCCCGGAATCCAGCGCCTGCATCCGCTTTGGATCGATCGCCGCTTCGCGACCGTAATCATTTCTGCCGCAGCACCTCGACTCCCGGCAAGGCCTTGCCTTCCAGCCATTCCAGGAAGGCGCCGCCGGCGGTGGATACATAAGTCAATCTGTCGGCCACGCCGGCGACATTGAGCGCGGCAACCGTGTCGCCGCCGCCCGCCACCGTCACCAGCTTGCCGGCGGCGGTGAGTTCCGCCGCTGCTTCGGCCACCTCGACGGTGCCGTTGTCGAACGGTTCCAGTTCGAAGGCGCCGAACGGGCCGTTCCAGACCAGCGTCTTGGAACGGGCCAGCACCGAGACCGCCTGCTCGATGCTGCGCGGACCGATGTCCAGGATCATGTCCTTTTCGCCGACATGGTCGATATCGACCATGCGCGAGGGCGCCAGCGCTTCGAATTTCTCCGCCACCACCGCGTCGACCGGCAGCACGATCTCGCGTTTGGCGGCCTTCGCTTCGTCCATGATCTTGCGCGCGGTGCGGCACGAGATCGGCTTCGACCAGCGATTTGCCGACCTTATTGCCCTGCGCCAGCAAAAACGTATTGGCCATGGCGCCGCCGATAATCAGCATATCGACTTTCTCCAGCAGGTGGCCGAGCAGATCGAGCTTGGTGGAAATCTTGGCGCCGCCGACGATGGCCGTGAGCGGGCGCGCCGGATTGTCGAGCACCTTCTCGAAGGCTTCGAGTTCGGCCTGCAGCGTGCGCCCGGCGTAAGCCGGCAGCACATGCGCGAGGCCTTCGGTCGAGGCATGCGCGCGGTGCGACACCGAGAAGGCGTCGTTGACGAAAATATCGCCGAGCTTGGCGAGTTGCGCGACGAAAGCCGGATCGTTCTTTTCCTCGCCGGGATAAAAGCGGGTGTTTTCCAGACAGACGATCTCGCCGTTCTTCATCGCCGCCACCGCGCGTTCGGCGGTCTCGCCGACGCAGTCGTCGACGAATTTCACCGGCCGCTTGACGATGTGCGCCACCTCGGCGGCGACGGGCTTGAGCGAATCCTTCTTGTCGCGCCCCTTCGGGCGGCCGAAATGCGAGAGCAGGATCACCTTGGCGCCCTTGTCGGCGATTTCGGTGATGGAGTGCGCCATGCGTTCGATGCGGGTGGCGTCGGTGACCACGCCGTTTTCCACCGGCACGTTGAGGTCGACGCGCACGAGGACGCGTTTGCCCTTCACGTCGACGTGGTCGAGGGTGCGGAACGCGCTCATGCGTCGGCCTGAGCGAGGTCGAGCTGTCAGATCAGCTTGCCCATCGCGACGGCGGTGTCCGCCATGCGGTTGGAGAAGCCCCATTCGTTGTCGTACCACGCCATCACGCGCACCAGCGTTCCGTCCATCACCTTGGTCTGGTCCATGTGGAAGACCGAGGAATGCGGATCGTGGTTGAAGTCGATGGAGACGTTGGGCGCCGTCGGTGTAGCCGAGGATGCCTTTGAGCTGCTGCTCGGCGGCGCGCTTGATGGCGCCGTTGACCTCGTCCTTGGTTGTCGCCTTCTTGGCGACGAATTTGAAATCGATCACCGAGACATTCGGCGTCGGCACGCGGATCGCGACGCCGTCGAGCTTGCCGTTGAGCTCCGGCAGCACCAGGCCGACGGCCTTGGCGGCGCCGGTCGAGGTCGGGATCATCGTTCAGCGCCGCGGCGCGCGCGCGGTAGAGGTCCTTGTGCAGCGTGTCGAGCGTCGGCTGGTCGCCGGTATAGGCGTGGATCGTCGTCATGAAGCCCTTGTCGATGCCGATGGCGTCGTTGAGCACCTTGGCGACCGGGGCGAGGCAATTGGTGGTGCAGGAGGCGTTGGAGACGACCTTGTGGTCCTTGGTCAGCTTGTCGTGGTTGACGCCGTAGACGACCGTGAGGTCGGCGCCGTCGGCGGGCGCGGAAACCAGCACGCGCTTGGCGCCGGCGGTCAGATGCATCGAGGCCTTGTCCTTGGCGGTGAAAATGCCGGTGCATTCCAGCGCGATGTCGATGCCGAGGTCTTTCCACGGCAGCGTGGCCGGGTCCTTGATGGCGGTCACTTTGATGGCGCCGTTGCCGACGCTGATGGTGTCGCCCTTGACCGTGACCTCGCCGGGGAAGCGGCCGTGCACCGAGTCGAAGCGCAACAGATGCGCGTTGGTTTCCACCGGCCCGAGATCGTTGATGCCGACGACTTCGATGTCCTTGCGCTTGGCTTCGGCGATGGCGCGCAGGACATTGCGGCCGATGCGGCCAAACCCATTGATGGCAACGCGGATTGTCATTTCAAGTCGCTCCCGGCTTTGTCGTCATCTCATGGCCGAAATGGGCCACGACGCGTATTGACGCAAATCAACTCTTCCCGAGCTTTTGCACGGCCGCTTCGGCGACCGCCTCGGGGGTAATGCCGAAATGCTTGTAAAGGTCCTTATAGGGCGCGCTGGCGCCGAAACCGGTCATGCCGACAAAGCCGCCGTCGGAGCCGATGATGGCGTCCCAGCCCTGCCGCACCGCGGCTTCGACGCCGATCTTGACCGGTGCATCGCCGATGACCGCGCGGCGCGTCGCTTCCGGCGCCTCCAGCAGCAATTCGAAGCACGGCACCGAGACGACGCGCGCCGAAATGCCGCGCGCGGCCAGCAGCTTTTTCGCCTCGACCGCGATCGAGACTTCCGAGCCGGTGGCGAACATCGACACCTGCGCCTTGCCTTCGGCGGCGGCGATCTCGTAGGCGCCGGCGGCGCAGCGGTTGCGTGTCGAGGAAATTCTGCGAAAGCTGCGGCAGGTTCTGCCGCGTCAGCGCCAGCACGCTCGGGCGGTTCTTGTGCTTCCAGCGCCAGTTGCCAGCACTCGGCGGTTTCCACCGCGTCGCAGGGGCGGAACACCAGAAGATTGGGGATGGCGCGCAGCGCGGCGAGATGTTCGACCGGCTGATGCGTCGGCCCGTCTTCGCCGAGGCCGATGGAGTCGTGCGTCATCACGTGGATGACGCGCATGCCCATCAGCGCGGCGAGCCGGATCGCCGGCCGGCAATAATCGGAGAACACCAGAAAGGTGCCGGAATAGGGGATGATGCCGCCATGCAGCGCCATGCCGTTCATGGCCGCGGCCATGCCGTGCTCGCGCATGCCGTAATGGATGAAGCGGCCGGCATAATCGGCGGCGCGTCATCGCCGTCATCGACTTGGTGCGCGTGTTGTTGGAGCCGGTGAGATCGGCCGAGCCGCCGACCATTTCCGGCAGCGCCGGGATCAGGCTCTCCAGCGCGAATTCGGAGGCGATGCGGGTGGCGATGTCTTTCGGCGTGGCGGCGAGCTTCTCCTTCACCGCGCGCACCGCGTCGGCGAGCGCTGCGCGGCAGGTCGCCGCTCATGCGGCGCTCGAATTCGGTGCGCTTTGCGGCATCGAGCGCGGCGAGCGCGCTTGTTCCAGTCGGCATGCGCGCCCTTGGCGCGCTCGCCGGCCTTGCGCCAGGCGGAGCAGAATGTCGGCGGGAATCTCGAACGGCGCATGGCTCCAGCCGAGCTTCTCGCGCGCGCCCTTGATCTCGTCGGCGCCGAGCGGCGAGCCGTGCGCCGACGATTTGCCGGCCTTGGTCGGCGCGCCGAAGCCGATGGTGGTCTTGCAGGCGATCATCACGGCGGCGGTCGGAGTCTTGCGCCTTCGCGATCGCGGCGGCGATCGCTTGCGGATCGTGACCGTCGACGCGCGAGGCTTCCAGCCGGCGGCCTCGAAGCGCTTCACCTGATCGACGCAGTCGGACAGCGACAGCGCGCCGTCGATGGAAATGCCGTTGTCGTCGAACAGCACGATCAGCCGGTTGAGCTTCAGATGCCCGGCGAGCGCGATGGCCTCCTGGCTGATGCCTTCCATCAGGTCGCCGTCGGAGGCGAGCACGTAAGTGCGGTGATCGACGACGTCGCCGAACTCGGCCGCCAGATGCCGCTCGGCAATCGCCATGCCGACCGCATTGGCGAGGCCCTGGCCGAGCGGGCCGGTGGTGGTCTCGACGCCGGGCGTGTGGCCGTATTCCGGATGGCCGGCGTGATCGAGCCGAGCTGGCGGAAGCGCTTGATCTGGTCGATCGTCATCGCCGTAGCCGGTGAGATACAGCAGCGCGTAAAGCAGCATCGAGCCGTGCCCGGCCGAGAGCACGAAGCGGTCGCGGTCGGGCCAGGCCGGATCGGCCGGATCGAATTTCAGAAACTGCGTGAACAGCACGGTCGCCACGTCGGCGGCGCCCATCGGCAGGCCGGGATGGCCGGATTTCGCCTGCTCGACCGCGTCCATCGCCAGCGCGCGGATGGCGTTGGCCATGCTGGCGTGGGCGACGGCGGGAACCGGCGGCCGGGCTCGGGGCGGGCAGGGCGTCACGGCGAGCCGTCGCGAAGCTTTTGCGTTCATGGAAAGGGCCTGTTTGGCGCGGTGGATAGCATGGCAGGCCCTTGAGTCAATGTGACGGCGCGCCGGTGCCGGCAGCCATGCACAGGGCGTGCGAAAACGGCGGGGTAACTCGCCGGCGAAGCGTTGACGAAAGGATCGCGCAGCACGTAAGGTTCTTCGCCTAAATATTTGCCGCCGCAAGAGTTTTTGGGTGCGGACGAAGGCGATGACCGAGCAAAGCGCAATCGATACGCGGTGAAACGTCTGGCGCTGGCGCTCGACGCGCTCGATGCCGCGGTTGAGCGCCGGCGCGAGGCCGACCGCAGCGAGGAAGGACTCGCGAGCCAGGTCCATGCGCTCGGCCTCGACCGCACGCGGCTCGCCGCAGCGCTCGACGGCGAGACGGCGCGCTCGCGCAGGCTCGAGGCGACCAACCGCGAGATCGCGCAGCGGCTCGACCTGGACGCCGCCATGGCCTCGATCCAGTCGGTGCTGGAAGCCAGAGGCGCATGATCCCGGAAAGTGGGAAGTTTTCGCAGACGTGCGCGAAGGATGACAATGGCGCAGGTGAACGCCACCATTGCCGGCCGCCAGTTCCGCCTCGCCTGCGAGGACGGGCAGGAGGAGCATTTGCAGGCGCTGGCCAAGGATATCGACGAGCGCATCAAGGGGCTGCGCGCGAAATTCGGCGAGATCGGCGACACCCGGCTGACGGTGATGGCGGCGCTGATGGTGGCGGACGAACTCAGCGGAGGCCAGCACGCCAGATCCGCCGGCTGGAGGAGGAGCGCCGCGTTGCAGGATGCCCGCGTGGTCGCCGCCGACCGCGCCAAGGCGGCATCCGACCGCGGTGGTCGACGCCTTCAATTCGGCCGCCGAGCGCATCGAAGGCATCACCAAAAAGCTCAACGCGACGCTCGGCAACGGCGTGGCGATCGGATGAGCCTTCATGCCGGACTTGCCGAGATCGACGCCCGCATTCGCGCCAGCTTCGCGCGCCAGTCGATGATGACGACGCTGGGCGCCGAGATCGCCGCCGTGCGCGCGGGCGAAGTCGAGATCGTGCTGCCGTTCTCGGAGCGGATCCTGCAGCAGCACGCCTTCATCCATGCCGGCGCGGTCGCCGCCATCGCCGACACGGCTTGCGGCTATGCCGCGCTCACCACGATGCCGCGCGAGGCCGCCGTGCTCACCACCGAGTTCAAGATCAATCTGCTGGCGCCGGCCAAAGGCGAGCGGCTGCGCGCCATCGGCCGCGTCGTGCGCGCCGGCAAGAAGCTGGTCATCACGCTTGGCGAGGTGTTCGCGGAAGAGGGCGGCGCCCGCAAGCAGGTCGCGCTCATCACGGCCACCATGATGGTAGTCGATACCGGCACGGGTTTGCGCGATATGAACCATGGGCGCCGCTGGCGCCGGTCGCGCATAAGCCACTACATTCGCGCGGGGCTGCGGGGCGCGACGGAGACACATTCCCCGGGGCCTTACGATCCTAACGGGAGCTGTCCCTGGCCGGGCCGTGGGCTCGGTCATATGGCGCCCACCTACTTATGTAGGTTCCCGGGATCACACTCCGACGGCCATCGCGGCTCCGCACTTTTATCAATGCCGGATTTGACCGAAACCGAACCGACCAAAGCCGCCCTGCGCGGCGCCGCGCTCGCCATGCGCGAGCGCATGCCGGCGGCCGAGCGTCAGGCCGCGGCGGAGACGATCGCGGCGCGCGCGTTTCCGGTTGCGATAGCGCCCGGCACCATCGTCTCCGGCTTCTTGCCGATGAAGACCGAGATCAATCCGCTGCCGCTGATGCGCAAGCTCGCCGAGGCCGGCGCGCAGCTGGCGCTGCCGGCGATCGCCGGGCGCGGCCAGCCGCTGATCATGCGCGCCTGGACATTCGGCGATCCGCTCAAAGCCGGGCAGTGGGGCATCCGCGAGCCGACGCCGGAGGCGGCCGAAGTCGCGCCCGACATTCTGATCGTGCCGCTCGCCGCCTTCGACCGCGCCGGCCACCGCATCGGCTACGGCGCCGGCTATTACGACATGACCATCAACGCGCTTGCGCGCCAAGAAGACGGTCGTCGCCATCGGCATTGCTTTCGCCGCACAGGAAATCGCCAAGGTTCCCGCCACCGAGCGCGACGAGCGGCTCGATCTCGTGCTAACGGAGCGCGAGGTGATCGATCTGCCGAAAGTCCTGAAGCGCATGCGCATTCTCTTCATCGGCGACATGGTCGGCCGCTCCGGGCGCGCAATCGTCATCGAGCGGCTGCCCGGCCTGATCGCCGACTGGAAGCTCGATCTGGTCGTGATCAACGGCGAGAACGCCGCCGGCGGCTTCGGCATCACCGAGGCGATCTACAACGAACTGATCGACGCCGGCGCCGACGCCATCACGCTCGGCAATCACGCCTGGGACCAGCGCGAGGCGCTGGTGTTCATCGAGCGCGCGCCGCGGCTGATCCGCCCGGTCAATTATCCGAAGGGCACGCCCGGCCGCGGCGCTGCGCTGGTCGAGACCAAGAACGGCAAGCGCGCGCTGGTCATCAACGCCATGGGCCGCATCTTCATGGATCCGCTCGACGATCCGTTCGCCGCGGTCGAGCGCGAACTCGCCGCCTGCGCGCTCAAGACCGGCGCCGACGCCATCGTCATCGACATGCATGCGAGGCGACCAGCGAGAAGCAGGCCATGGGCTATTTCGTCGACGGCCGCGCCAGCCTGGTGGTCGGCACCCACACCCATGCGCCGACCGCCGACCATCGCATTCTGCCCGGCGGCACCGCTTTCGTGTCCGACGTCGGCATGACCGGCGATTTCGAATCCGTCATCGGCATGAGCAAGGACGAGCCGCTCACCCGCTTCCTGCGCAAGGTGCCGGGCGAAATTCGAGCCGGCGAACGGGCCGGCGACGCTGTGCGGGCTGGCGGTGGAAACCGACGACGCCACCGGGCTCGCCGCCAAGGTCGGCGCGGTGCGCCTCGGCGGCATGCTGGAGGAGGCGCGGCCGGGTTTCTGGGAATAATTCTTTTCGGCGCGCCGGGTTGACCGTGACTCGCCGCGGTGATTCGGTAGATGAAAGTGATTGCCGGCCATGTGATCGCGTCCGGCAGCGCGACTTGGCACGGCGGGCATGACCCTCAACGTCAATCTCAATCTCGCGCTGGAGACGGCCCCCGACGTTGCGCCCGGGCGCGGCGCCTGCCGAGCGATGCGCGCGCCGAACTTGCCGCGCAATTCATCCCGGCCGGCTCGCGCGTGCTCGATCTCGGCGGCGCCGGCGCGCTGCAAGGCCTGCTGCCGACCGGCTGCGGCTATCAGAGCGCGGTCAGCGATTTCAACGCCGGCGAGTTTCCGACCAAAGCCGCCGCCCATTCCGACATCGTCGTCATGCTCGGCGTGCTCGAAGGCGTCGCCGACATCGAGAACCTGTTCACCCATCTGCGCTTCTGCAAGCAGGACATCGTGCTCAGCTATTGTGCGACCGATCTCGGCGGCGCGCGCTCAGGCTTTACCAACGCGCTGAGCTTTTACGATCTGGCGCTGTTGTTCGACCGTTACGGCTTCCGCATCGAATGCTCGGCGCCGGTCGACGCAGCGCAAGTGCTGATGCGGCTCACCCCGACCGATCGGCTCAAGCCGGTCGCCGCCTGCAGCGTCGCGGTGATTTCCGACGGCGCCGCCAGCACCTTCGCCGGCCGGCTCGGCTGGCAGAAGATCAATGCGCTGCTGCCGGGCGAGGCCGACGTGCAGCATCTGAGCTTCGATGCGCTCGGCGAGGCGCGCGACAAATACGACCTGGTGGTGCTCGGCACCGGCGGCGGCCTGTTCCAGCCGCTTCTCGGCGACGAGGTGCTCGACATCGTGTCGCGCGGCAAGGCGGCGATCGGCATTTTCGGCACGCAATATCGCGAGTTGATCCCGCGCGCCGGCCTCGAGCGGCTGATCGAACGGCTCGACACCTGGTTCGCACGCCATCAAGACGACGTGCTGATGTACGGTCGTGGGCGCAGCAACGTGGTGCATCTCGGCGACTGGCTGATCGACCAATTTCCGATGAACGTCGCGACCGTGGATGAGCCGCTGCAGATCGACGACGAGATCCGGCAAGACCACGCGCTCGACCGCGCCATCCAGGTCATCCAGTGTCACAAAAACGTCTATTCGGCGCGCCTTGCCCCGCTGCTGTGCGCGCTCACCTCGGCCGAGTTCGCGGCCTACGCCGATGAGCCGACCGAGCATATGCCGGGCATTGCCTCCGGCGCTTTCCGCAGCACGCTGATCGACATTTTCGGCCGCAGCTATCCGGAAAAGCAGTCCTTCATGGTCGACCGCGACGCGGTGCGCCGCTACAAGGCGCGCGTCCACCGCAACGTGGCCGGGGTTGCCGAGCGCATAAACAGCATCCTGCGCAATGTGGCGGTCGTCGCGGCGGCCTGATTTAGCCTGTTTCAGCGATATTTATTTTCCCCGCGCCCCAGCCTATAACCCCGCCGGCATCAACTTCAGCGTATTAGTCCCATCATGGCCGGCCATTCCCAATTCAAGAACATCATGCACAAGAAGGGGCGCGCGGATAAGGCGCGCTCCGCGCTGTTCGGCAAGCTCGCCCGCGAAATCACCGTGGCGGCCAAGCTCGGCATGCCGGACCCGGCGTTCAATCCGCGCCTGCGCGCGGCGGTGCTGGCGGCGCGCGCCGAGAACATGCCGAAGGACAATATCGAGCGCGCGATCAAGAAGTCGCAAGGGTCCGACTCGGAGAGCTACGACGAAATCCGCTACGAGGGCTACGGGCCGGGCGGCGTCGCGGTGATCGTCGAGGCCCTGACCGACAATCACAACCGCACCGCCGGCGAGGTGCGCGCCATCTTCACCAAGAACGGCGGCAATCTCGCCACCACCGGCGCGGTGTCGTTCATGTTCGATCATGTCGGCGTGGTCGAATACGACGCCAAGGCGGCGAGCGCCGATGCCATGCTGGAAGCGGCGATCGAAGCCGGCGCCGAAGACGTGACGTCGAACGCGGACGGCCACCAGGTCTTCACCACGCCGGACACTTTGAACGAGGTGGCCAAGGCGCTCGAAGGCAAATTTGGCGAGCCGCGCAAGGCGGCGCTGTTGTGGAAACCGCAGAACACCGTCGCGGTCGACGACGAGACCGGCGAGAAGCTGTTGAAGCTGATCGAGTCGCTCGGACGACAGCGACGACGTGCAGAACGTCTACGCCAATTTCGAAGTCTCCGACGTGCTGATGCAGAAAATGAGCGCGTAATTCTGTCATTCCGGGGCGCGAGCGAAACTCGCGAACCCGGAATCCAGTTGTAACCCATGGGCCCGTTGTGTTTCTGGATTTCGGGTCCGACGCTTCGCGTCGTCCCGGAATGACGAGCTGGCCCCGCTAGGCGCGGGCCCTGAGCGGCGCTATCAACGGGCCATGGTCGGCCAGCCGATTCGCATCCTCGGCATCGATCCCGGGCTCCGCCGCACCGGCTGGGGGCTGGTCGAGGCTGACGGCAACCGGCTGATTTACGTGGCCTGCGGATCTGGTCGAGACCAGCGAGCGGGCCGACTTGGGCGTCCGCCTGGTGGCGATCCATGACGGGCTCTCCCAGGTGATCGCGCAATACCGGCCGCACGAGGCGGCGGTGGAGGCGACCTTCGTCAACGCCAACGCGGCGGCCACCCTCAAGCTTGGCCAGGCGCGCGGCATCGCCATGCTGGTGCCGGCCAAGGCCGGGCTCGTGGTCGCGGAATATGCGCCCAACATGGTCAAGAAGACCGTGGTCGGCGCCGGCCACGGCGAGAAGGCGCAAATCCGCATGATGATCGGCGTGCTGCTGCCGAAAGCCGATCCGCAGAGCGAGGACGCCGCCGACGCGCTGGCCATCGCGGTCTGCCACGCGCATCATCGCACCAGTGCGGTGCTCAAGGCGGCGGCGTCATGATCGGCAAGCTCAAAGGCATCGTCGACAGCTACGGCGCGGACTACATCGTGCTCGACGTCGGCGGCGTCGGCTATCAGGTGCATTGCTCGCCGCGCACCTTGCAGGCGCTGCCGGCGCAAGGCGAAGCGGCGACGCTGTCGATCGAAACTTATGTGCGCGAGGACCAGATCAAGCTGTTCGGTTTTGCCAGCGACCTGGAGCGCGAATGGTTCCGACTGTTGCAGACCGTGCAGGGCGTCGGCGCCAAGGTGGCGCTGTCGGTGCTCGGCACGCTGCCGGTCGGCGATCTCGCCTCCGCGGTCGCCATGCGCGACAAGGCGGCGATTTCGCGCGCGCCCGGCGTGGGCGCGAAAGTGGCCGAACGCATCGTCACGGAACTCAAGGACAAGGCGCCGGCCTATGCCAATGTCGATCCGGCGGTGGTGCATTTGGCGGGCGCGCTCGACGATAAACGGGCGCCGAAGCCGGTGATGGACGCAGTCTCCGCGCTGGTCAATCTTGGTTACGGCCAGCCGCAGGCGGCCGCCGCCATCGCCGCGGCGACGCGTAACGCGGGTGACGCCGCCGACACCGCGACGCTGATAAGGCAGGGGTTGCGGGAGCTGGCGAAATGAGCACCCCGCGCCGCCTGGTCACCGCCGAACGCCGCGACGACGACGCGGATGTTTCGCTGCGGCCGCAGCGGCTTTCCGAATTCATCGGCCAGGAAAAAGCGCGCGCCAATTTGGCCGTATTCATCGAGGCGGCAGCCGCGCGCAAAGAAGCGCTCGACCATGTGCTGTTCGTCGGCCCGCCGGGGCTGGGCAAAACCACGCTGGCGCAGATCGTCGCGCGCGAACTGGGCGTCAATTTCCGCGCCACCTCCGGCCCGGTGATCGCCAAGGCCGGCGATCTCGCGGCGCTGCTCACCAATCTCGAGCCGCGCGACGTGCTGTTCATTGATGAGATCCACCGGCTCAATCCGGCGGTGGAGGAAATCCTCTACCCGGCCATGGAGGATTTCCAGCTCGATCTTATCATCGGCGAAGGGCCGGCGGCGCGTTCGGTGAAGATCGATCTCGCGCCTTTCACGCTGGTCGGCGCGACCACGCGCGCCGGCCTGCTCACCAATCCGCTGCGCGACCGTTTCGGCATTCCGGTGCGGCTGAATTTCTATTCGGAAGCCGAGCTGGAAGAAATCGTCAATCGTGGCGCGCGCGTGATGGGCTTGAAGATCACGGCGGACGGCGCCAACGAGATCGCGCGGCGCGCGCGCGGCACCCCGCGCATCGCGGGCAGGCTGTTGCGCCGCGTGCGCGACTTCGCCCATGTCGACGGCGCCAAATCCATCGACCGCAAGGTCGCCGACCGCGCGCTCGGCGAATTGGAAGTGGACGCCGCCGGCCTCGACGCCATGGACCGGCGCTATCTCACCACCATCGCGGTCAGCTATGGCGGCGGGCCGGTCGGCGTCGACACCATGGCGGCTGCGTTGAGCGAGCCGCGCGACGCCATCGAAGACATCATCGAGCCGTTCCTCATCCAGAAGGGCTTTATCCAGCGCACCCCGCGCGGAAGGCTGCTCACCGGCCACGCCTTCAAGCACCTCGGCCTCGCCGAGCCGCAACGCGATCCGGGGCAATTCGGCTTGTTCGGCGGCGACGACGACGAGGTACCGTTATGAAGACAATGCAAGGCGGGTGTCACTGCGGCCGGGTGCGGTTCAAGGTCGTCGCCGATCTCGACCGCGTCAGCTATTGCAACTGCTCGGTCTGCAGCAAGAAGGGCTTTTTGCATCTGATCGTGCCGCCCGAGCAGTTCGAGTTGCTGAGCGGCAAGGACGATCTGACCACCTACCAATTCAACACCGGCACCGCCAAGCATACGTTCTGCAAGGTCTGCGGCATCCACGCCTTCTACGTGCCGCGCTCCGATCCCAGCAAGATCGACGTCAACGTACGCTGCATCGACGATATCGATCTCTCGGCGCTGACGATCAGCACGTTCGACGGCAAGCACTGGGAAGAGGCGATGGGCCAAAGGGTGCCGTGGCGATGAACCCGCTCGACGGCGAAATTCTTAACGGCCGCCACCGCCAGCAGGTGCGCGTCTATTACGAGGACACGGATTTTTCCGGCGTGGTCTATCACGCGAGCTATCTGCGCTTCATGGAGCGCGGGCGCACCAATTACCTGCGCCTGATCGGCGCCGACCACCGCGCCATGTTCGAACAAGCGGAAAAGGAAGCGCCCGGCTTTGCCTTCGTGGTGCGCCACATGGGCATCGATTTCCGAAAAGCCGCGCATATGGACGACGTGCTCGACATCGTGACGACGCCGGAAGAGGTGAAGGGAGCTTCCGTCATGCTCAATCAGAAAGTCATGCGCGGCGAGGAATTGCTGGTCGAGGCGCATGTGCAGGTCGCCTTCGTCTCGCAGGGCCGCGCGCGGCCGATCCCGAAGCCGCTGCGCATCGCCATGAAGGCGGACCAGGAATCGGGCGGCGGCGGCTGAGCGGCCATGCTAGACCCCCTGTCATGACGGAACTTGGCTTTGCGGTATTCGACACGGCAATCGGCGCCTGCGCCATCGTCTGGAGCGCGCGCGGCATTGCCGGCGTGCAGCTTCCGGAAACCAGCGCGGCGGCCACCGTTGCGCGCGTGCTGCGCCGTTTCTCCGGCGCGCGAGAACAGACGCCGCCAGCCGAGGCGCAGCGTGCCATCGACGGGATTATCGCGTTGCTTGCCGGAGAGCGGCGCGATCTCACCGGCATCGCCATCGACGAGGAGCGGATTTCCGACTTTAACCGCCGGGTCTATTCAATCGCGCGCATGATCCCGCCCGGCGCGACCATGACCTATGGCGAAATCGCCGAGCGGCTCGGCGACAAGATTCTGGCGCGCGCGGTCGGCCAGGCGATGGGCGAGAACCCGACGCCGATCATCATGCCCTGCCATCGCGTGCTGGCGGCCGGCGGCAAATCTGGAAGTTTCAAGACCGGCGGCTTCTCGGCAAATGGCGGTGTCACGACGAAGCTGCGCCTGTTGACCATCGAGGGCGCCGAGCCGAGCGGCCCGACTTTGTTCGAGCGCTTGCCGCTGGAAACGCGCCGCCGCGGATGAGCGCTCGCGCAGCGAGCGAGACTCATGTTAATGCCATTTACATGAAATGGGGCAGGCACAGCGGGCCGCGCGGCTATCACCACGGCAACCTGAAAGAAGCTCTGGTGCGGGCCGCGCTTGAATTGATCGCCGAGAAAGGTCCGGCCGGTTTCACTTTCGCCGATGCGGCGCGCTGGGCGGGGGTTTCGCCTGCGGCGCCCTACCGGCATTTCCGCGACCGCGACGAACTCTTGTCGGACGTGGCGCGGCGCGGCTTCGAGGAATTCACCGCGGCGCAAGTGAAAGCCTGGGACGACGGCAGGCCGGACGTGTTCACCGCCTTCGACCGGCTCGGCAAGGCCTATCTCGAATTTTGCCAAGCGCGAGCCGGCCTACTACTCGGCGATGTTCGAGGCCGGCGTGCCGCCCGATGCTGATCCGCAATTGCGCGAGGCGGGCGAGCGCGCCTTCGCGGTGCTGCGCTCGGCTGCCGAGAGACTGGTGTCGTTGATGCCGGCAAAGGGCCGGCCGCCGGCGCTGATGGTGGCACTGCACATCTGGAGCCTGACGCACGGCATCGCCTCGCTGTTTTCGCGCGGCGACGCGGCGCGGCGCGCTCTGCCCATGCCGCCGGAGGAATTGCTGGAGGCGGCTTTCCTGATCTATCTGCGCGGCCTCGGGCTGCCGGCGGCCGCATCGGCGCGCGCCTAGAGCCGGTCGATCCCTACCGTTGCGCCTGTTGATCCCTATCTGAATGCCGCTTGACAAGCCGCCCCGGCCACTTTAGCTATGTAAATGTTATTTACATTCACACGTGAGGCTCAGCCATGCCTATCACCGCGAAGATCGATGAATTCGGCAAACTTGCCTGGATCGCGCTGATCGTCCTCGGCTTCATGGCCTGGTGGCCGCTGGGCCTGGTCGTCCTCGCCTTCACCATAGGGAGCGGAAGAATGGGATGCGGATATCACGGCGGGCATGACCGCTGGCAGCACAAGATGGAGCGCATGCAGCGCAAGATGGACTGGATGCGCGCCAAGATGGGCGGCGGGCCGTGGAACTCGGCGCCGACCAGCGGCAACCGCGCCTTCGACGAATACCGCAGCGAAACGCTGCGCCGCCTGGAGGAAGAGCAGAAGGAGTTCCGCGAGTTTCTCGACCGCTTGCGCTTCGCCAAGGACAAGACCGAGTTCGACGCCTTCATGTCCGAGCGCCGCGATCGGCCTGCTCCCGAGGCGCCGACACAAAACTGATTTTGTCCCGAGCCCCCAGGGACTGGCCGTCCGCTTGGCAACAGGCGGGCGGCTTTCTTTTCGCGCCATCAGATCCAGACGTCCTGCACCTCAATGCGGGTCGGAAACATGTTGATGTATTGGACCATGCGTGGCTTCGTGCCGCGGTTGGGCCGGCTGCCATGCGGCAAAGCCTGATGCCAGATGATCAGATCGCCGGCGCGTCCGCCGATCGGCTGCGAACCGAGCGCGTGCATATCTTGCTCCGCGGATTGGCGCCCGGCGGCAGATTCTTGATCCAATCGTCGATGCGCCGATGGAATCCGGGCACCAGCGTAAACGCGCCTTGCTCCGGCGGCGTGTCCGTCAAATAAAGGATGCCTGCCGTCCCGAACGGGATCGGCGTTTTCACGCTGACGTCGAAGTGCAGGTCCGGACCGGGAAATTTCCAGCCCGGGCGCTCCGGCACGTTGAAGCCGACGCGGTCGGTGGTCACCCACAGGTCGGCGGTGCCCCAGAGTTGCGCGAAGGCTTTGTGGATGCGCGCCGACCGGCGATTGGCCTCGAAGGCCGGATGCTGGAAATATTGCACCATGATGCCGTTATTGCGGCGCCGGTACCACGTGTCGGGTTCATCCGCCCGCGCGCCAAGATGGTCCCACAGCGCCTGCGTTGCCGCCGCAAGGCTCGCGGCGGGAACGGCGTCGTGCAGCACGACATAGCCGTGCTCGTCCCAGAACGCGAGATCGGCAGCCGACAATACCGGATCGCTCGCCTCGATCGCGGCAAGCTGGCGCTTGAGCTCTTCCGGATAGTCGGTGCCGGCGATCGCGGCATTGATGCGCGCGACCCGCGCGGGCGCTACACCGCCGGTAGTGGCCACGATCCAGCGCTCGAACTCGTCGAATGTCGGGGCATTTTTCCCGAGATAATCCGCGGTCTGCTCAAGGCCCAGCCCGGTGGCATGAATCACGAGATGATCGAGATGGCGGTCATGGCTGTCGGTGGGCACGAACCGGCCTTGCAGCGCCGCCATGGTACGCGACCAGTAGCGCTTGAGCTGATAGATGCCGAGCGAGCCGGTCTCGGTTGCCTCCGCCAGCGGCGGAACCGGCTTGGCCTGGGATATCGAAGCGTCCAATAGGGTCATGGGCGACCGCCGGTCTCGCCAAAATTTACGGCTAGATCAAAGTCGAGGCGCCCGGGCGCGTCAACTTCAGGGCGGAGGGCCCCGGTAACCAGTTCTTAACCACAATCAGCGCTGTTTAGGGCGATAAGGACCCGTTCTGCGCCCAAGTTTGGCCAAGTTTCGCGGGGATTTCGTTCAGTCTGCCGGTGGCGGGACCTGACGGCTTTCGCGAGACATTCGGTTTTCGGTTGAGCGCATGTGCGGAATCCACGGCGCGCCCATCCTGGTCCGAGCATTGTGCGCCGCGCCGGTTTGACCGACTAAACCGGATTATGCGGAAAGGACGTGCTTATGAACCCGACCGACGTGGCACAGTCGGTGCTCCCGCTCTCCTCTTCCGACCTCTCGCTGTTCACGCTGTTTTGGCACGCGCATTGGATCGTCAAGGCGGTGATGATCGGGCTGTTGATCTGCTCGATCTGGGTGTGGGCGATCGCCATCGACAAGACCGTGCTCTATACGCGCACCAAGCGCGCCATGGACCGTTTCGAGCAGGCTTTCTGGTCCGGCCAGTCGCTGGAGGAGCTTTACCGCTCGCTCTCCTCGAAGCCGACCCATTCGATGGCCGCGCTGTTCGTCGCCGCCATGCGCGAATGGAAGCGCAGCTTCGAGGGCCAGGCGCGCTCCTTCGCCGGGTTGCAGATGCGCATCGAGAAGGTGATGGAAGTGACCATCGCGCGCGAGGTCGAGCGGCTGGAAAGGCGGCTCTTGGTCCTGGCCACGGTCGGCTCGGCCGGCCCCTTTATCGGCCTGTTCGGCACGGTCTGGGGCATCATGACCAGCTTTCAGTCGATCGCGGCCTCCAAGAACACCTCCTTGGCGGTGGTGGCGCCGGGCATCGCGGAAGCGCTCTTTGCCACCGCAATAGGCCTTGTCGCCGCCATACCGGCGACCATTTTCTATAACAAGTTCGCTTCCGAGGTGAACAAGCAGGCACAGCGCCTGGAGGGGTTTGCCGACGAATTCGCCGCCATTTTGTCGCGGCAAATCGACGAGCGTGGGTGAGACGAGGGGATCATGGCCGCCAATGCCGGCACGCCGATCATCGGGCGCAGAAAGCGCCATCGCCAGAAGGTGATGAGCGAGATCAACGTCACGCCAATGGTCGACGTGATGTTGGTGTTGTTGATCATTTTCATGGTGTCGGCGCCGCTCTTGACGGTCGGGGTGCCGATCGACCTGCCGCAAAGCCAGGCCAAGAGCCTCGACCAGGACAAGGAGCCGCTCACTCTTTCGGTCAACGACAAGGGCCAGATCTTCCTGCAAAATGCCGAAATTCGCGTGGAAGATCTGATCCCGAAGCTGCAAGCGGTGGCGCAGGCGCGCGGCGGCACGGACGCGCGCATTTACGTGCGCGGCGACCGTAAAGTTGACTACGGGACGATGATGCGGGTGATGGGGCGGCTGTCGGCGGCCGGGTTCCATCGGGTGGCCTTGGTGACGGAATTCGAGCAGGGCTCGAAGTAACGGTGATGAAAACGGCGTCAGCGATATCGACCGGCCTGCATGCGGCGGTGCTGCTGTGGGCGCTGGTGTCCTTTTCCGGCAAGACCTTCGAGGTGACGCCGGCGGAATCGCTGCCGGTCGACCTGGTCAGCGAGAAGGACTTCTCCGAGATCACCAAAGGCGTGAAGACCGCGCCCAAGGCGCCGACGCCCAAGCCGCTGGTGGAGAAAGTCGGCGAGACGAAGCCCGCCGACGATCCGGCGCCCAAGCTCACCGAGAAAAAAGAAATCAAGGCGCAGAAGGAAGAAACCGCCGAGCCGAAGCCAATCCCGAAGCCGGATCCGATCGCCGAAAAGCTGAAGAAGCAGGACGATCAGAAGAAAGAGGCCAAGGCCGAGCCGCCGCGGCTGCCGCCGCGCAAGCCGCCGCCGAAACCGCAGCCCAAATTCGAGCCCGACAAGATCGCGGCCCTGCTCGACACGCGCGCGCCGCAGCGCAACGCCGCGACCGGCGAGCAGATTTCCGCCCCAACGCTGGGCCTGGCGCACGGCACCGCCGCCCACCTGTCGCAATCGGAAATCGACGCCCTGCGCGCGCGATTGCGGCAATGCTGGAATCCGCCGGTCGGCGCGCTCGACGCGGCGAACATGTCGGTCATCTTCCGCGTATTATTCAGGCGCGACGGTTCGATTGAGCAAAACCCCGTTTTGGTGCAAGGCCCGGCGTCGCAATTCGGACCGGCAATGGCCGAGAGCGCCTTGCGCGCGCTGCTGCAATGTCAGCCCTACACCATGCTCAAGCCCGAACACTACGATCAGTGGAAGGACATGCAAATCACCTTCGATCCGCACGACATGTTCGGCGGCTGAAACCTGAACAGCACGAGCTTTTTTCATGACCCATTCCACTCTCATTTGCGCCGCCGGTTCACGCGGCTTCACGCGCCGCGGCTTGCTCGCCGGCGCCGGTGCCGGCGCGTTGCTGGCCGCTGCCGCGCGCCCGGCCGGCGCGGTGCTGCGCATCGACGTCAACCAGGGCAATGTGCAGCCGATCCCGATCGCGCTGCCCGACTTCCTCCCCGGTACGACGGCCGATACGGAGACCGCGCGCAACGTCACCGGGGTGATTACCAACAATCTGCAGCGCAGCGGGCTGTTCGCGCCGATCAATCCGCAGGCCTTCACCGAAAAGATCACCAATTCCGACGCGGTGCCGCGCTTTGCCGACTGGCGCGTGATCAACGCGCAGGCGCTGGTCACCGGCCGCATGACCATGCAGGGCGACGGCCGGCTGAAGGCCGAATTCCGCCTGTGGGATGTGTTTGCCGGCCAGCAGCTCGACGGCAAGCAGTATTTCACCACGCCCGACAACTGGCGCCGCATCGCGCATATCATTTCCGACGCAGATCTACGAGCGGCTGACCGGTGAGAAGGGCTATTTCGACAGCCGCATCGTCTTCGTCGACGAGACCGGTCCGAAAGACCGCCGCGTCAAGCGCCTCGCCATCATGGATCAGGACGGCGCCGGCGTGCGCTATCTCACCCGCGGCGACGACCTGGTGCTCACGCCGCGCTTCAATCCGACGTCGCAAGAGATCACATACATGTCGTACGGGCAGGGCGATCCGCGCGTCTATCTGCTCAACATCGAAACCGGTCAGCGCGAAATCGTCGGCAATTTCCCCGGCATGACCTTCGCGCCGCGGTTTTCGCCGGACGGCCAGCGCGTGATCATGAGCCTGCAGCAGGGAGCGAACTCCAATCTGTTCGTCATGGACCTGCGCTCGAAAGCAGACGACGCGGCTGACCGATACGCCGGCGATCGACACCGCGCCGTGCTATTCGCCGGACGGCACGCACATCTGCTTCGAAAGCGACCGCGGTGGCACCCAGCAGATTTACGTCATGGCGGCGAGCGGCGGGCCGGCGCAGCGCATCAGCTTCGGCGAGGGCCATCACTCGACCCCGGTCTGGTCGCCGCGCGGCGACTACATCGCCTTCACCGGCCAAGCGCGCGGGCAATTCTCCATCGGCATCCTCAAGCCGGACGGTTCGGGCGAGCGCGTGCTGACCGAGGGCTTCCACAATGAAGGGCCGACTTTCGCCCCGAATGGGCGGGTGATCATGTATTTCAGCGATCCCGGCCGCGGCCCCTCGCTCTACACCATCGATATTACCGGCCGTAACCTGCTTAAGGAGCCGACCCCCAGCCTCGCCTCCGATCCGGCCTGGTCGCCGCTGTTGTCGTAACACCGCCTTATTTTCACCCGCTCTTAACCATCACAATAGGTTTCCGCGGTCCCGACAATTTTAGCGGGCTCGGACAAGGTTCCATCAAGGTTGATGGAAGGTTCGCTTAACCAACCTGCTGGTAGACGATGGGGCTATCTCCGGTCTGTTGCGAGCGTGAGAATGGAGGCACCGGAATGACCAACGTGATGCAGATTTTCCGCGCGGCGCGGCTTGTGGCCGTGCTGGCGGGGGCGCTGGCGATTTCGGCCTGTGCCAACAATCCCGGCGACAACGCGCAAGCGAATGCGGCAGGCCAGGCGACGCCCGGCAGCCAGCAGGACTTCGTGGTCAATGTCGGCGACCGCGTGTTCTTCGAAACCGACTCGTCCGAGCTTACGCCGCAGGCGCGCGCCACGCTCGACAAGCAGGCGCAGTGGCTCAACACCTACGCCAACTACAGCCAGTTCACCGTCGAAGGTCACGCCGACGAGCGCGGCACGCGCGAATACAATATCGCGCTCGGCGCCCGCCGCGCCCAGACCGTGCGCGACTACCTGATCTCGCGCGGGGTGGCGGCCAACCGAATGCGCACCATCTCCTACGGCAAGGAGCGGCCGGTCGCGCTGTGCGACGACATCTCCTGCTGGTCGCAGAACCGCCGCGCGGTCACCGTGCTCGGCGTCAGTTCGTAACGCATCGAGCCGCCTTTCTTGATACCGTCATGCCCGGCCCTAGCGCCGGGCATTGACGTTTTTTCGGCCGCAATCAGGATGTGAACGGCCGCCGCCGGGTTCAGTCACAATTTCGACGCAGCCCGCTCTATGGTAGCCATCATCGACCGCTGGCGGTGTGTTCATCATGACGCGTTCACGACCCAGAATTCGCGGTGCGGCGCTGGCCGCGCTGGCTCTGTTGCTGCTGGCGTCGCCCGCGGTGGCGCAGGAGCAGCGTTCCTCGCCCGGCTTCCTCGATAATCTGTTCAGCCGCGGCGAGCAGCCGGCGCCACAGCGCCAGGCCGAGCCGCCGCCGGCCGAGCAGCCGCGCATCGCGCAGGCCGACAATCCCGCCGACATCAACATGCGCGTCGACCGGATCGAGAATGCTTTGCGCCAACTCACCGGCACCATCGAGCAATTGCAGCATGAAAACCAGCAATTGCAGATGCAGCTCAAGCGCATGCAGGACGATACCGAGTATCGTTTGCAGCAGCTCGGCTCCAAAAGCGGGCTGCCGCCGGCCGCGCAACCGCGCGCGATGTCGGCGCCGGCTCCGCTCAATGCGCGCCGCGCCCGCCGCCGGCGCCCGGCAACCGTTCCGACGTGTTCGATCCCGCGCAGCATCCCAACGCGCCCGGTGCGCCGCGCGTGCTCGGCAACCAGGCCGCGGTCGCGCCGCCGCGGAATGGCGACAACGGGCCGCCGATCGGCGCCCCCGGCGGCCGCGAACCGGGCGCCCCGCTCGATCTCACGACGCTGGCCGGCAGTCCGCCGGCGCCCGCGGCCCCGATGGCGAATGCGGCGCCGATGCCGTCCGCGCAATTGCCGCCGCCGCCGGCGCGCAACACCAGCGCCACCGGCGCGCGACTTGCCACGCTGCCGCCCTCGGCGACGCCGAAGGACGAATACGACATGGCCTATGGCTATGTGCTGCATAAGGACTACGCGCTGGCCGAGCAGGCCTTCCGCGATTTCCTGCGCAAATATCCGGATGAGAAGCTGGTGCCGGAGGCGCAATATTGGCTGGGCGAAAGCCTGTTCCAGCGCCAGCGCTACCGCGACGCGGCGGAATCTTTCCTGGCGGTGTCGACCAAATACGAGCACGCCGGCAAGGCGCCGGACGCTTTGCTTCGCCTCGGCCAGTCGCTCGCGGCTTTGCATCAGAAGGAAGCGGCCTGCGCCACGCTCGCCGAAGTCGGGCGCAAATATCCGCGCGCTTCGGGAAGCGTGAAGCGCGGCGTCGCGCAGGAACAAAAGCGTGTCCACTGCTGAGCGGGCCGCGCCGATTTCGACCGCCGAGACGCAGCGATTGTTCGACGGGCTCTGGTCTTTTCCGGCTTTGATCCTTGCCGTTTCCGGCGGGCCGGATTCCACCGCGCTGATGGTGCTGGCCGCGCGCTGGCGTGATACCCTCGAGCAGCCGCCGAAGCTCGTCGCTGTGACGTCGATCACGGGTTGCGCCCCGAAGCCAAGGCCGAAGCCGAGGCCGTCGGCCAAGCTCGCGCGCAGGCTCGGCGTCGCGCATCGCACGCTGCGCTGGACCGGACGAAGCCCAAGACCGGCCTGCAGGAGGCGGCCCGTCAGGCGCGCTACCGCCTGCTTGCAAAGGCGGCGCGAGAAGCCGGCGCTCGCCACGTACTCACCGCTCATACACTCGACGACCAAGCCGAGACTGTGTTGATCCGCATGATCCGCGGCAGCGGCGTCAGCCGGCCTGGCGGCATGGCGCGATTGCGCCCGTTGCCGGTCAAGGATGGCAGGGGAATCGGGCTCGTCGTCCGCTGCTCGCCGGTTCCGAAATCGCGGCTGGTCGCGACACTCCAGGCCGCAGAATTCGCTATGCGGACGATCCCTCCAACCACGATCCGCGCTTCACGCGGCCCGGCTGCGCGATTTGATGCCGCATCCTTGCCCGCGAGGGTTTGACCGCCCAGCGTCTCACCGTGTTGGCCCGACGAATGGAGCGAGCGGATTCGCGCTGCTCGAGGCCGCGACCGACGCAAGCGCGCAGTCGCTGGCGCCGGGACACTGGGCGGAGGGCGTGCCAATGTTGATCGACAAGCGGACATTCCTGCTCCTGCCAGAGGAAATTGCATTGCGCCTTCTGGAACCGGCGATCGAATGGGCCGGTGACGAAGGCCCGGTAGAGCTCGGAAAACTCGAGGCACTTTATACGCGCTGCGGTGCTCAAATTCGTCAGTTCTGGGCACTTTCGGCGCAGCCTGGCCGGGGCGATCGTGACGCTCGCGGCCAACGAAATCACCGTGGAGCGGGCGCCGCCGCGGCGCGCCAAAGCCTTAACCACGCGCCGACGCGGTAACGCCAAACCGACGAAATCGCGCTAGAATATGTGAGATTCGAGCCCTTTCCATGCGGGCTCATGCTGCCTACATTGGTGTCGGACGTGGACGTGAAGCTGACATGAAATTCGGCCATGAACTTGGCCGCAGCGCCCGAAGCGGCGGGTAAGGACGCCTGATGAACGCCAATCTGCGCAATTTCGCCCTCTGGGTGATTATCGTCCTCTTGCTGCTGGCGCTGTTCACGCTGTTCCAGAACCCGGGACAGCGCACCACCGCGCAGGACATCTCGTTCTCGCAATTGCTCAACGAGGTCGACCAGGGCCACGTGCGCGACGTCGTCATCCAGGGTCCGGAAATCCACGGCACCTTCGCCAACGGCACCAGCTTCCAGACTTACGCGCCGAGCGATCCCGGCCTGGTGCAGAAACTCTATACCAAGGGCGTCTCCATCACCGCGCGGCCGCTGCAGGACAACGTGCCGTGGTTCGTCTCGCTGCTGGTGTCGTGGCTGCCGTTCATCGCGCTGATCGGCGTGTGGATATTCCTGTCGCGGCAGATGCAAGGGGCGGGCGGCAAAGCGCTCGGCTTCGGCAAGTCGCGCGCGAAATTATTGGCGGAAGCGCATGGCCGCGTGACGTTCGAGGACGTCGCCGGCGTCGACGAAGCCAAACAGGATTTGCAGGAGATCGTCGAATTCCTGCGCGATCCCGGAAAATTCCAGCGCCTGGGCGGTCGTATCCCTAGAGGCGTATCTGCTGGTCGGCCCGCCGGGCACCGGCAAGACGCTGATCGCGCGCGCGGTCGCCGGCGAAGCCAATGTGCCGTTCTTCACGATCTCGGGTTCCGACTTCGTCGAAATGTTCGTCGGCGTCGGCGCCTCGCCGCGTGCGCGACATGTTCGAGCAGGCGAAAAAGAACGCGCCCTGCATCATCTTCATCGACGAAATCGACGCGGTCGGCCGTCATCGCGGCGCCGGCTTGGGCGGCGGTAACGACGAGCGCGAGCAGACGCTGAACCAGTTGCTGGTCGAGATGGACGGCTTCGAGGCGAACGAAGGCATCATCCTGATTGCCGCCACCAATAGGCCCGACGTGCTCGATCCGGCGCTGCTGCGCCCCGGCCGTTTCGACCGCCAGGTGGTGGTGCCGAACCCGGACGTGGTCGGCCGCGAGAACATTCTCAAGGTGCATGTGCGCAAGGTTCCGCTGGCGCCCGACGTGAACTTGAAGACCACCGCGCGCGGCACGCCCGGCTTCTCCGGCGCCGACTTGGCCAATCTGGTCAACGAAGCCGCGCTGATGGCGGCGCGGCGCAACAAGCGCATGGTGACGCAGTCCGAGTTCGAGGACGCCAAGGACAAGGTGATGATGGGCGCCGAGCGCAAGTCGCTGGTCATGACCGACGAAGAGAAGATGCTCACCGCCTATCACGAAGGCGGCCATGCGATCGTCGCGCTCAACGTCAAGGCGACCGACCCGGTGCACAAGGCGACCATCATTCCGCGCGGCCGCGCGCTCGGCATGGTCATGCAATTGCCGGAACGCGACAAGCTGTCGATGAGCCGCGAGCAGATGACCTCGCGCCTCGCCATCATGATGGGCGGGCGCGTCGCCGAGGAAATGGTGTTCGGCAGCGAGAAGGTCACCTCGGGCGCTGCCTCCGACATCGAGCAGGCGACCAAGCTCGCGCGCCTGATGGTCACGCGCTGGGGCCTGTCCGACAAGCTCGGCACGGTCGCTTACGGGGAAAATCAGGACGAGGTGTTCCTCGGCTACCAGGTCTCGCGCCAGCAGAACATTTCGGAGGCGACCGCGCAGACCATCGACGCCGAAGTGCGCAAGCTGGTGGAAGCCGGCAATGCCGAGGCGACGCAGATCCTCACCGAAAAGCGCTCCGACCTCGAAGTGCTGGCGCGCGGGCTGCTCGAGTTCGAGACGCTGTCGGGCGACGAGATCAAGGACTTGCTGCAGGGCAAGCGGCCGGTGCGCGAATCGGTGATCGAGCCGACCACGCCGCGCTCCTCCGCCGTGCCGCCGGCCGGCAAGCCGCGCCCGCGGCCCGACGCGCCGACCGGCGAGGTCGCGCCGCAGCCGCAGGGCTGAAGCTTTCCATCCGATTGAACAAACGCCCGCCTTGTTGGCGGGCGTTTTCTTTAAGGTTGCCCGTGGCTTGTGCACAGGCGGCTTGTTTTGATTTCGATCAAGGCGCGGGCGCCTACGATCGGCATGATTGCACCATTCGTCCGGGTAACCGGGTCTTCCTGGAACGAATATGGTGGCCGGGTTGTACGTGTCCCGGCCACCTCTTTTTTGACCCGCGCCCATGCCTCTGCAGAACCGCGTCGATCCCTTCGGGGAGTTGTTCGCTGCGCCCGCGCGCGGAACGCTGATGGGCAATCGCGGCGGGCGGCTGCATGACGAGCGCCGCGACTTAAGCGCGCGCCGCTGGGCCTCGCGGCAATGGATCTGCTGCCGGCTCGAATTCAACGGCCGCCATCGCGACGTCTGGGGCAAGGCTATACCGAATTGTTCTTCCTCGACGAGGTGACGGCGCTCGCCGCCGGCCATAGGCCGTGTTTCGAATGCCGGCGCCGGGACGCGAGAAGTTTGCGGTGTTGTTCAACGCCGATCCACATTCCGCTCATTCCCGCGTAAGCGGGAATCCAGGGATACATTCGCGAGCGCAAAAGGCCTTGGCCCTGGGTCCCCGCTTTCGCGGGGACGAGCGGGACAGCGGGAAGCGCGCAACCGCGCCGGCCATGGACAAGGTTCTCCACGCCGAGCGGCTTGACGGCAAAGCCAAGCGCTTGCACCGGCGCGCGCTCGACGAGCTTCCCGATGGCGCCATGATCGCCCTCGATGGCGAGGCTTTTGCCGTGCGCGGAAACCGCCTGCTGCGCTGGACGCCGTCGGGCTACACGCAAGCGCGCCCGCGTCCGCGCGCCATGCAGGTCGACGTGCTCACGCCGCCGTCGATCGTTGCGGTGCTCAAGGCCGGCTTCCACCCGCTCTGGCACCCTTCGGCTTCGGGAGACTAGAGCGACGTCGCGATCGCCTTCTCCAGCAGCTCGAGCCCGAGGTCGATTTCGGAATCGCTGACCGTGAGCGGCGGGGCGATGCGGAACACGCCGCCCATGCCGGGCAGTTGCACGATGTTCATGCTCAGCCCGAGGTCGAGGCAGCGGTTGGTAATGCGGGCGCCCAGTTCCGGCGCCGGCTCCTTGCTCTGGCGGTCGACGACGATCTCCATGCCCAGGAGCAGCCCTTTGCCGCGCACGTCGCCGATGCAGGCGAAGCGCTGCTGCAGCGTGCGCAAGCCGGCCTCGAGCCGCGCGCCGGCGACCTTGGCGCGGTCGACCAGGCGATCGCGCTCGACGACCTCCAGCACTTTCAGGCCCACCGCCGCCGGCAAGCGGATCGGAGACATGCGTGGTGTAGAAGAGATAGTTGCGCGCGTGCGCCTGCTCCTCGATGTCGGCGGTGGTGACCACCGCGGCGAGCGGCAAGCCGGCGCCGAGCGTCTTCGACAGCGTCAGAATGTCCGGCGTCACGCCGTCGCGCTCGCAGGCAAACATCAGGCCGGTGCGTCCGATGCCGGTCTGCGCCTCGTCGAGGATCAGCAGCATGCCGCGCTCCTCGCACTTCTTTTTCAGCGCCGCCATGTAGCCGGTGGGCAGCTCGATGATGCCGCCCGACGACAGGATCGGCTCGGCGATGAAAGCGGCGAGGCTGCCGTTCGACTGGCGGTCGACCAGATCGAAGGTGTAGTGCAGCTCGGCGAGCCAGTCGGCAACGCCGTTGCGCTCGAACTGCGGCCGATAGGTGGAAGGCGCCGGAATCGCGAACGAACCCACCGCCGAAGGGCCGACGCCTTTGCGGCCGGCGCTATAGGTCGCCGACGCAGCAGCCCCCGTCATGCCGTGCCAGGACTGCGCAAAGCCGACGATCTCGTATTTGCCGGTGACGAGCTTCGCCATGCGGATCGCGGCTTCGTTGGCTTCCGCGCCGGTGCTGAGAAACAGCGAGCGTTCAAGCTTGCCGGGCGTGATTTGCGCGAGCTTGGCCGCCAGTTCCACCACCGGCCGCGACAACATGCCGCTGAACAGATGGTCGAGATTGGCGGCATAGCGCGCCACCACCTCGGCGATTTCCGGATGGCTGTGCCCGAGGATTGCGCTCATCTGTCCTGAGGTGAAATCGAGGATGGCGCGGCCGTCGGCGTCATAGACGAAACTGCCCGCCGCGCGCTCGACGATGACTGGCGCGAACTTCCCGCCATAGCGAATGAGGTGCTCGTGCGCCTGTTGCCAGAAAAGGGGATCCGCGTTTTTTGACATGGCTGCCTCAGGTGAAAAGGTGAGATCGCGCGTTGATCTCAACGAGAATATGCCTTCCGTGATCTTGCGTCAGCCCTTGTACGCCGCCTTGATCGCCGCGACGCCCTTGTTCTCCTTGGCCGCGGCGATGATTTTCGCCTCGCGCTGCGACAGCGTTTCGAAAGCCGGCTTCATCGCGTCGATCTTGTCGATCGGCACCACCACGGCGCCGTGCTGATCGGCGTGAATGAGATCTCCGCTTTTGACTTTCATGCCGTGCACCGTGACGTCGATGCCGTAATCGACGACGTGCACGTAAGCGTGCGAGGGCGCGATCGAGCCGGCCAGCATCTGAAAGCCCGGCGGAATTTGCGGAATGTCGCGAATGCCGCCGTTGGTGATAGTGCCGACGCAAGATAACGACTTGTGGATGTTGCCCATCACCTCGCCCCAGAAGGCGCCGTGGCCGGGCGGTTCATCGAGGTCCTGCACGATCACCCAGCTTGGGTTCGGGGCCGCCGCGATATAGTCGAGATAATCGAGCCGCTTCTGCATGTAATCGCCGAGATCGACTTTGTCGCGCGCGCGGCAGGTGACGGTCTTGGCAAAGCCGACCATCGGCGGCAGGCCGGGGAAGGGGCAGTGCAGGTGCTGCACGGTATAGCCTGACCCGCGCCGCTCCGGCGCCACCATTTCGATCAGGTTGCAGACGGTCGGTGTATCGATCGATTGCAGGAAGTCGGTTTGCGCTTTTGTCAGTGTCATTGGCTGTTTCCCCTTTGGCGCGATGGTATCACGGCGGCTCGATCGGCGTCGTGATCGGCGATACCGGCATGCGCGGCGTCCAGGCAAACCAGACGATCGACGCCATGATCGCGAGCATTGCCGTCACCATGGCGACGCACGTGATCCAACCGCCGAGCGTCCAGGCGACGCCGCCCAGCGCAGCTCCTGCGCTGCCGCCGAGATAGAAACTGGTCACATAAAGCCCCACCGCCGAGGAGCGCCCGGCCTGGGCGGTGATCGTCACATAGCCGGTCGAGATCGACTGGCACATCAGCCCGCAGCCGGCGCACAGCGTGAGCCCGAAAATGATGAGCCACAATGGTCCGGCGAGCGTCAGCAGAATGCCGACGATCCATAGCGCCAGCACGCGCAGCGTAAAGCGCCGCCGTCCGTAGCGGGTGAGCGCCCAGCCGGTGAGCGGGGTCGTCGCCGAGCCGACGAGATAGACGACGAAAATCACGCCGAGCCAGGTCGCCGACAAATTGTACGGCGGGGCGGCGAGACGAAAGCTCAGATACGTGAAGGTGACGATGAAACTAAACAGCACGCCGAAGCCGACGCCATAGGTCGCCAGCAATTGCGAGTTCTGGAAATGCCGCAACATCTGCCGGCCGGATTCGATCAGCCCCTCCGAGCGCACGAATTTTTTCTCGCGCGGCAGCAGGAACATGACCGCGATGCCGCCGATAAGCGTCATCGCCGCCAGCACCAGGAAGGCGGTGCGCCAGCCGGCGGCGTCGGCGACAATGCCGGCGATGAAGCGCCCGCTGAAGCCGCCGAGGCTCGCGCCCGATGTATAGACGCCGGCCGCGGCCGCGGCCTCATGCGGCGGCCATTCGTCGCCGATATAGGCGATGGTGACGGCAAACACCGGCGGCATCGCCAAGCCTTGCACGAAACGCCAGAAGATGAGCTGCGACAGCGTCGGCGCCAGCGCCACCATGACGGTCGGAACCACCAGCACCAGCAGGGCGGTGACGATGACGCGCTTGCGGCCGAGCACGTCGGCGACCGCGCCGGTAAAGGGCGCGGTCATGGCCACCGCCAGCGTGCTCGCGGTGATGATGGCGGAGATTTGCGCCGCGCCCGCGGCGAACTCGCCGGACAGCATCGGCAGGATCGCCTGCGGCGAGTAGAGATTGATGAAGGTGCAATAGCCGGCGAGGCCGACCGCCAGCTGGCGCGCGGTAAATCTTGAGCGTTGCGCGGCGTTCATTGAGAAATCCGGGCCAGGAGGGCGTCTACCCGATGAGGCTATAGAATTTGCACCGCAGGCCAAGGGGGAGGCTGGCGGGGCAGCGGGCCGGTGGACGCATGGCTTGGCTCATTCAAGGCCGAGCGCCGCCTTGGCGCGGCGCAGAGTTTCCTCCGACGAGCCCGAGGCGTCGACCGAGGTCCATTGCAGGTCGCCGAGATCGTATTGCTCCTGGCGGCGGGCGACCGCGGCGTCTGCATCGGAGGCATCGGCCTCACGCGCGCCGACGCGGGCGAGCCGGACGGCGAGATCGGCGGTGAGGAACAGTCCATGAAATGCGGCGTCGCCAGTTGCTTGTGCGATAGCCGCCCGTTCGCGCGCGTCGGCGAAAACCGCGTCGACGATCGCCGAATGACCGGCCGCAAGCACGCGGCGCGCCTTGTCGGCCAGCGTTGCGTAGACCTTGGCCGTGACATCAGGCGTATAGGCGGTCTCCGGCAGCTGTTCGGTTTCGGCGACGCCGAACAGGAGTTTGCGCTCGACGTCGCTACGCAGCAGAACCGCGCCGGGCGCGGGGAGAATGTCGGGCGCGAGCGCGCGGGCAAGCAGCGACTTGCCGGTACCCGACAGTCCGCCGACCGCCAGCAAGATCGGCGGCGGCGGCGCCAGCAATCGGCCGGCGAGCGCGAAATAGTCGCGCGCGCTTTGTTCGACCGGCGCGCGCTCGGCGCTGGGCGCGTGCCGCGCCGCGGTCACCTTGGCGCGGATTGCCGCCCGCACCGACAAAAACAGCGGCAGCGCGTCGAGCGCGTCGAGATCCTCCGCCCGCTGCGTCTCGCTGAGATAGCGGTTGAGGACGCTATTGGCGGCGGCGTTGCGCCCGCGCTCGATCAGGTCCATCAGCAAAAAGGCGAGATCGTAGAGCACGTCGGCGATGGCGATGCGCGGGTCGAATTCGATGGCGTCGAACAACACCGGCGCGCCGTCGAGCAAGACGATATTGCCGAGATGCAGATCGCCATGGCATCGCCGCACAACGCCGCCGCGCTCGCGTTCGGCGAGCAGCGGGCGCAGACGGGCGAAGGCGGTGTGCGTCGCCGCGTTCAACGCGCGCACCGCCGCGGGTGGGAAAAGCTCGGGCAGGGCACCGAGCTCGGTCTCGTTCTGGGCGATGACTTCGCCGAGCTCATCGACAAAACCGGCATCGGTGACGATCGAGCGCCGCTGCGTGCGCGCGCGCCACGGCGCGGCCGAGCGCGTCGGCGAGCGCAGCCATCGATGCGCCCGGCATCCGCCAGATGGTCGAGCGTCTGCGTCTCGTCGAAGCGGGCCATGTCCACCGCCCATTCCACCGGCTCGCCCTTGCCGCCGATGGCCAGCCGGCCGTCCGCTTCGCGGGTGATCGCCACCACGCCGCGGTAGATCGACGGCGCGTAAGCGCGGTTGACTTCGATCTCGGCGGCGCAGGCGGCCTTGCGCTTTTCAAGCGTCGAATAATCGAGGAACGGAAAGCGCACGGCGCGCTTGATCTTGAGCGCGCGCGGGCCGGCCAGGAAAACGCTGGCCGCGTGGGTATCGATGCGCTTGACCGGCGCGCCGCCATGGGTCGCGGGGCGGCCGAGAAAATCGATCACCGCCTGCTGCGAGGTTTCCGCCGGGCTCATCTTGATCCTCGGGTTGCCGCTACTATCGGTTTAGACCCGTGTTGCCGGACTGATCCAAATCAATACTTGGTACGGTCGGATGCGCGCATTATGTCGGTATCAGACGGACCCGCTTGGGAATGGAGGTCGCCAATGACCACGCTGCCGCACACGTTCAAGCGCATCAGGCTCAATCTCGCCCGCTCCAAGGAGTTCCCGCAAGGCTCGGAGCGGCACGGTTACGAATTCGTCGCCCCGCTCGACAATAAGGGCCATATCGATGTGGCGCTGTGGCGCGCCAATCGCGAGCATTGCGGGGTGCGCCGGTTCTGGGAAGGCGAGAACGACGAGCACGGCTTCCTGGTGCACAAGCCGGGCGGGCCCGAGCATGCGCGCTGGGTGTTCGACTACGATGCAACCGCCGAGGACGACGACGAAGCCGGCTACCGCTTCGGTACGCACGCGTTCCGGCCGGGCGAATACGTCTCGATCCGCGACGAGGACGGCGAGACGCATACCTTCCAGGTGATCTCCGTCGAGCCGGCAAGCTGAGCGGCGGCGGGTTGAACGGGCCGCAAAAGACCTTATGTAAAAATAATCGGTGGGGTGACGACCGCGAGAACGTCTCTTCATGCGCGCCCTCACCGTCCAGCCCGGCCACCGAATTCCCTTCAGCCTCGATAGACGTTGCGCCGCCGCCGGAAAGCGATGGCGCGGTGTTGGTGCGCGCGCTGGCGCTCGGCATTTGCGGCACCGACCGCGAGATCATCGGCGGCCATTATGGCTGGGCGTCCGCCAGGGCAGGAGCGCCTCGATCATCGGTCATGAATCGCTCGGCCGCGTCGAAGATGCGCCGGCGGGCGCTAGCGTTAAGCGCGGCGATCTGGTCGTCGGCATCGTGCGGCGGCCCGATCCGGTGCCGTGTCCGGCCTGCGCCATCGGAGAGTGGGACATGTGCCGCAACGGCCTCTATACCGAGCGCGGCATCAAGCAGCGCAACGGCTACGGCTCGGAGCAATTCCGCGTCGAGCCGGATTTCCTGATTGCGATCGACTCGGCGCTCGACACGCTTGGCGTCCTGCTCGAGCCGGCGAGCGTGGTCGCCAAAGCCTGGGAACAGGTCATGCGTATCGGCGAACGCACGGCGGCGTGGAAGCCGCGCGTGGCGCTTGTCACCGGCGCCGGCCCGGTCGGTCTGCTGGCGGCGCTGATGGGCGCGCAACGCGGGCTGGAGATGCATGTGCTCGACCGCGTGCGCGACGGCGCCAAAACCGGAACTTGCGCGCGCGCTCGGCGCCACTTATCACGTCGGCGATCTCGGCGAGCTCAAGCCCGACGTCGTGATCGAATGCACCGGCGCCGGCTCGGTCGTGCTCGACGCCATCGGCCGCACCGCGCCCGACGGTATCGTCTGCCTCGCCGGCGTCTCGTCGGGTGGCCACAAGATCAAATTCGACATCGGCGACCTCAATCGCGAAATGGTGTTGGAAAATCACGTGGTGTTCGGTTCGGTCAACGCCAACCGCCGCCACTATCGCGCCGCCGCCGAGGCGCTGGCCAAAGCCGACAAGAATTGGCTCGGCCGCCTGATCACCCGCCGCGTGCCGCTTACGCGCTGGCGCGAGGCGTTCGAGCCGCGGGCAGACGACATCAAGGTCGTCGTGGATTTCGCTTCTTAAGGACAGCGCATGGCATCCCGCATCGAAGACTACGCGCTGATCGGCGATCTCGGCACGGCCGCGCTGGTCGGCCGTGACGGCTCGATCGACTGGCTGTGCTGGCCGCGTTTCGATTCCGATGCCTGCTTTGCCGCGCTGTTGGGCACGCCCGAGCATGGCCGCTCGCGCATCGCGCCGGTTGACCCCAACGTGCGCGTCACCCGGCGCTACCGGCCCAACACGCTGATCCTGGAAACCCGTTTCGAGAACGCGGACGGGGCGGCGACCGTGATCGACTTCATGCCGCCGCGCGAGGACTATTCGCGTCTGGTGCGTCTGGTGGTGGGCGAGCGCGGACGCATGCGCTTCCACGGCGAGCTTGTTCTGCGCTTCGGCTATGGCGCCAACGTGCCCTGGGTGACGCGGGTCGACGAACATACGCTGCGGGCGATTTCCGGCCCCGACATGGTGATATTGCACGCCTCGGCTCCTTCGCGCGGGGAAAACTTCAAGACCGTTATCGATTTCGAGGTCTCCGCCGGCCAAACCGAATCCTTCGCGATGTCCTATGAGCTCTCGCACCGCGAGCCGCCGGCGCAAATCGACGTGCAGGACGCCTTGCGCAAGACCGAGAGATTCTGGACCGATTGGGTCGGCAAAAATCAGATCGATTCCCCGTGGAACGAAGCGGTGGTGCGCTCGCTGATCACGCTCAAGGCGCTCACCTATGCGCCGACCGGCGGCATGGCGGCGGCGGCGACCACGTCGCTGCCCGAATGCATCGGGGGAAAACGCAATTGGGATTACCGCTTCTGCTGGCTGCGCGATGCGACGCTGACGCTGCTGTCGCTGATGAATGCCGGCTATTACGAGGAGGCGCGCATGTGGCGCGACTGGCTGTTGCGCGCCGCCGCCGGCAGCCCGCAGCAGATCCAGATCATGTACGGCATCCGCGGCGAGCGGCGACTGACCGAATGGGAGGTGCCCTGGCTGCCGGGATACGAGGGCTCGCAGCCGGTGCGCATCGGCAACGCCGCGCACGGCCAGATTGCAACTCGATATTTTCGGCGAGGTCATGGACGCGCTGCATCAGGCGCGTCAGGGCGGCCTCGGCCCCAACGAAACCGGCTGGGACCTGCAACGCGAATTTCTCGACGCATCTGGAAAAAATATGGCCCGAGCGCGACGAGGGCATCTGGGAAGTGCGCGCTGGGCGCGAGCATTTTACCTATTCCAAAGCGATGGCGTGGGTGGCGTTCGATCGCGCCATCAAGAGCGCCGAGATCTACAATCTGCCCGGCCCGCTCGAACGCTGGCGGGAAGTCCGCGACCGCATCCATAACGACGTCTGCGAGCGCGGCTTCGATGCCGAGTTGTGCAGCTTTCGTGCGCAGCTACGGCTCCAAGGAACTCGACGCCAGCTCTGCTGTTGCTGCCGGCGATCGGATTTCTGCCGCCGGAGGACCCGCGCATCCGCGGCACCGTCGAGGCAATCGAGCGCGGCCTCATGCATGACGGGTTGGTGCTGCGTTACGACACGGCTAAATCCGACGACGGGCTGCCGGCCGGCGAGGGGGTGTTCCTGGCCTGCAGCTTCTGGCTGGTCGACGCCTATCTGATGCTCGGCCGCCGCGACGACGCCGTGCGCCTGTTCGAGCGGCTATTATCGCTGCGTAACGATCTCGGCCTGCTGAGCGAACAGTATGAGCCGCGCACGCGCCGCCTCGTGGGTAACTTTCCGCAAGCTTTTTCCCATCTTGCCCTGGTCAATGCGGCGAGCAACCTCGCGCATCACCGCAAGCCGGCCGAGCAGCGTTCGCAAGCGCGTGTCGATGACAAGGCGAAGACGCCGGCGTCCGCCAAGTAGGTCTCAAGCGGTCCTATTGACCGCGGCGCTTCGAGTCGAAAGAGTCCGCGCTTCCGGCCGGCGAATGGCGGCTTCATGCAGGGAGACTCTCAGTGATTATCGATCATCGCACCTATCACGTTCATCCAGGCCGCGTTCCGGCGCAACTCGATCTCTACAGCAAGCTCGGCTACCCGGTGCAGCTTCGCTACATCGGCGAACCGCTCTGCTACATGGTGTCGGAAAGCGGCGCGCTTAACACACTGGTGCATTGCTGGATCTACGACAGCGCCGCCGACCGCGAGCAAAAGCGCGCGAAGATGGCGCAGGATCCCGACTGGAAACATTTCGTTTCGGAGAATGCCAAAGCCGGCAATATCGCCAGGCAGGAAACGATGTTGATGGTGCCGACGGCGTTCTCGCCCAAGATCGTAATGCCGAAAATCGGCAGCTAGGAGCGCGCGGTTTCGGTGAGGCCGGTGGGCGGTCCGTCGATCGCGGTCCAGCCGCCGTCCACCATCAGCGCGCTGCCGGTGACGTAGCTCGCGGCGTCCGAGGCGAGGAAGGCGACCGCGGTCGCCACCTCGCTCGGCTCGCTCCAGCGGTTGAACACCGTATGGGCGGCGAGCTTGTTGAAGATGTCGGGGCGCGCCTTGAGCGGCGCGACCAGCGCGGTGTCGACAATGCTCGGCACGATGGCGTTGACGCGCACGCCGGAGGGTCCGAGCTCGGAGGCGAGCCCGCGCACCAATTGGATGATGCCGGCTTTGGTGGCGGCGTAGATGGCGAGCCCCGGCTCCAGCGTCATCGCGCGCATCGAGGAGGTGGCGATCAGGCTGCCGCCGCCCTGGTCGCGCATGATGCGCCCGAAGCTGCGCAGGAACAGGAATACCCCGCGCAGATTGAGGTCGGCGATGCGGTCGTATTCCTCGTCGGTATAATCGAGGAAGGCTTTTCGGATATGCACCGCCGGGGTGGTGACCGCGATATCGAGGCGGGGGCCGAATTTCGCCGCCATGGCGGCGAGCGCGGCAATGTCCTCTGCCTTGCCGGCATCGACCGTCAGCGCCGCCGTTTTTACCTGTGTGCCGAGTTCGGCCGCGGTGCGCTCGACGCCCGCGCGATCCTTGTCGGCGCAGATGACGTTGGCGCCGAGCGCGGCGAGCACTTCCGCCGACGCCTTGCCGATGCCGGAGGCCGCGCCCAGCACCACCGCGGTCTTGCCGCTAAGGCGAAAGGCGGCGCGGTAGGCTTGCATCCGCGCCTCGATACCGGCATCGCTCGTGCTCATTGATTGGGCCATCCCGGCGGAATATCGAAAAATTCGCGATTGAGACCGCGGATGTCGCGTATGCTTTTACTGAGCCAATCGAGATGCGCAGCCATGGCGGCGGCGGCACGCGCTTCATCATGCGTGGCGATCCCGGCCAGGATCTCCTCGTGCTCGCCGATCAATATTTTCATGCGGCCGGGTGCCGGCAAGGTCAACAGGCAGTAGCGGTCGACCTGCACTTTGACCTGGAGCACGAGCCGCCACACGTTCGGATGGCCGGCGATGTCGGCAATGATGGCGTGGAATTTCTGGTCGGTCAGGTGAAACGCAAGGCGGTCGCCGCGCCGGGCGAAGCCGAGCTGCGAGTCGAGGTTGTCACGCAACGTGGCGATCTGTTCGGCGCCGGCACTTTGCGCGGCCAGCCTGACGGTCAAATCTTCGAGCGCGCGCCGCACCATGACCGCTTCGGGCAAAGCGGCAATTGGAATGCGCGCAACGAAAGTGCCCGACTGCGGAAAGATATCGACCAGATGCTCGCCGGCAAGCCGCAGCAACGCCTCGCGTACCGGGGTACGGCTGACGCCATGATCGAGCGCCAGCCGCTTTTCGTTGACCGGCTGGCCGGGTGAGACGCGCATGGAAACGATGTCGTCGCGCAGCGCCGCATAGATCAGATTTGAGGCGGTGCGGCTGCGCGCCTGCGCGATGCGCGGATGCGGGCGCGGCGGGGGAGTGACTTTGCGGCGGGCAACCGGCACGTGGTCGGTCCTTTCCCGTGGGGCAGGCGGAGTTTATCACAACACGGCGTCGCCCTATCGCTCGCTAATATATTAGTATATAAATTGCCGCAAGCGGCATGTGGTGACACGCGCGCGCGTCGCCGCAACGACCGCCGTCGATTTGAAGCCGGCCGCCTATGACCGGCATCCGCGCAAGGTCGAGCGAGATCGCGAAACCGGCAAACGGTTTCGCAAACCGATCGTGCGCCAGCCAACGGGAGTGACACCATGAAACGGAGGACTTTCATCACAGGGCTTGCCGGCGTGACCGGTGCGCTCGCTATCCCCTACGTGCGCCGTGCGCAAGCGGCGACCACCTTGAAATTTGGCCACTACAACGCCGAAATCCCATCCGATCCACAAGGCCGCGCTGCAGTTCAAAGCCAATGTCGAAAAGCGCACCAATGGCGGGGTACAGATCCAGATCTATCCCAACAACACGCTTGGGTCGCCGCCGGAAATCCTCGAGCAGACGCGCAACGGCGTCGTCGATATCGCGGTGCCGACCTCCGGCCAGCTCGACAAATACGACAAGGCGTTCGCGGCGCTGATGTTGCCTTTCGTGTTCAACGACATCCAGCACGCGCGGCGCGCCATGGACGGCCCCATGCTCGGTTGGCTCAGCCCGGTCGCCGAGAAGTCGGGCTTCGAAATCGTCGGCGTGTGGGAATACGGCTTCCGCCACCTGACCAACAACAAGCGCCCGATCCATACGCCGGCCGACGTGAAGGGATTGAAGATCCGCACGCCGCCGGAAATCCAACTGTCCGCCGCGATGGCGGCGCTTGGCGCCAATGTGCAGAAGATCGGCTTCCCGGAACTCTATCTCGCGCTGTCGCAGGGCGTGGTGGACGGCGAGGAAAATCCGATCGCCACCATCGCCAGCGCCAAGTTCTACGAGGTGCAAAAACATCTGGCGATGACCAAGCACGTCTATCAGGCTATCTACCAGGTGTTCAATCTGGATGCCTGGAAGAAGCTGACGCCCGACCAGCAGAAGATCATGAAGGAAGAGGGCGCCGCCGCCGGCAAGGTGACGCGCGATCTGTTGCTCAGCCAGGAGAACGGTCTCATCGACATGCTCAAGTCCAAGGGCATGCAGGTGACGACGCCGGATCTCAAGCCGTTCAAGGCGGCGATGGGTCCGGCCGACGCGGAAATCAGCAAATATGCCGGCGCCGCCAACGTCGCCAAATTCAAGAAATTTGCCGAGGAGGCGGCGAAGGCTTAGAGAACGTCAAAGCCACGAGGAATGCTTAAGTCATGCTGGTTCTGCTGATCTTCGGCATTCTCGTGCTGATGATTTTGATCGGCTTTCCGATCGCGGTCGCCATGGGGCTGACCGCGGTCGGATTTTTTTTAGGCTTGGGTGAACCGCGCATGATCGGGGCGATGGCGCAGCGCATGTATTCCGCCGTGTCCTCGTTCCCGCTGCTGGCCATCCCGTTTTTCATTCTCGCCGGCAATTTGATGAATACCGGCGGCATGACCGACCGCATCTTCGGCTTCGCGCGCACGCTGGTCGGCCACGTGCGTGGCGGTCTGGCGCACGTTTCCGTCCTCGCCTCCATGCTGTTTGCCGGCGTTTCCGGCGCCGCGCTCGCCGAGGCGATGGGGCTTGGCCTGATCGAAATCAAGGCGATGAAGGACGGCGGCTTCGACAAGACCTTCGCCGGCGCCGTGGTGGCCTCGTCCTCGACCATCGGACCGGTGATTCCGCCGTCGATCCCGCTGGTGATCTACGGCGCGCTCGCGGAAGTGTCTGTGGGCAAGTTGTTTCTCGGCGGCGTGATCCCCGGCGTGCTGATGGGCGTCGGCATCATGGTCGTCATCTACATCCTGTCGGTCAAACGCGGCTATCGCGCCGAGCAACGCGCCAGCCTCGCGCAAGTCACCCGCTCCGCCATCGACGGGTTCCTCGGTCTGCTCGCACCGGGCATCATCATGGGCGGCATTCTCGGCGGCGTGTTCACGCCGACGGAAGCGGCGGTGGCGGCCGTGATCTATGCGCTGGTGATCGGCGCCATCGTCTACCGCGAGCTCGATCTCAGGCGCCTTGGCACCATTTTGTGGGACACCGTCGATCAGACCGTGCGGGTGATGTTCATCATCGCCGCGGCGGGCATGTTCGGCTGGCTGCTGATCTATATCCGCGCGCCGCAGCAGATCGTCGAAGGCTTGACGGCGCTGACCTCGAGCCCGGCGGTGATCCTGCTGATCTTCAACGTCATCCTGCTGGTGCTCGGTTGCTTCATGGAAGGCATCGCCATCATGCTGCTGACAGTGCCGATCTTCGTGCCGGTGCTGGCGAAGTTCGGCATCGATCCGGTGCATTTCGGCGTGGTGATGACGCTTAATCTGATGATCGGGCTGCTCACGCCGCCGGTCGGCATGGTGCTCTATGCGGTGTCCACCATCGCCAAGGTGACGGTCGTGCGCCTGGCCTGGGAACTCGTTCCCTTCATGATCGTCCTCGGCGTGGTGTTGATCCTGATCACCTATATCCCCGGCCTCGTCACCTGGCTGCCCAATCTTGTCTTCGGAGTAGGCAGTTGACCCGCATCGAAACCATCGTCGGTTACGCGCTGCGCGCGCTCGCGGTGACGCTGCTGGTTGCGATCCTCGTCCTCATGACAGCCAACGTGATCGATCGCTTCGTCAACATCGCCAAGCTCGACTGGAACGACGAGATCATCGAACTGATGCTGGTCTGGCTGGTGTTCCTCGGCAGCGCCGAGGTCTGGCGCCTCAACCAGCATTTCGCGGTCGATTTCGTTCCCTTGATGTTTGAGGGCACCCGGTTGGCCAAACCTTACAAGGCGTTCATTTCGCTCGGCTGCCTCGTCTTCATCGCGATTTTCACCTACCGCTCGTACGACTTGTTCGAGCGCGCCACCGACGTGTCGCCCTATTTTTCCTGGCCGCGTAAGCTGTGGTACGGCGCGATGCCGTTCAACGGCGCGCTGATGATGGGGTTTTCGCTGCGCCAGTTGGTGACGATTCTGCGCACGCCGGCGGCGGAGTTCAGGCGTAAGAAAAATGCGCCGGTTGGTGGTTTGGGCGCGGACGCCCTCGCCGACAAGGATGCGCCGGTCTCACCGACGCCCGCCGCCGCGGGACGCAGGAAAGCCATGCCGCGATGCCGCTCGCGGTCGGCGTCGTGATCGTTTATAGCTGGCACGCTTGAATTTCGGAGCCTTGCAGCATGCGATCGAATGACGGGACGCGGACCGGCGGCGAAATCCTGGTCGACCAACTGGCGATCCACGGGGTGCAGCACGTGTTCTGCGTGCCGGGCGAGAGCTATCTGGCCGCACTCGATGCGTTTCACGACAGCAAAATCACGCTCACCGTCTGCCGGCACGAGAACGGCGCCTCGATGATGGCGGAAGCGGTCGGCAAGGTGACCGGCCGCCCGGGCATCTGCTTTGTCACGCGCGGGCCGGGCGCGACCAATGCCTCGGCCGGCATCCATATCGCGCGCCAGGATTCCTCGCCGATGATCGCGTTCGTCGGCCAGGTCGGGCGGCATATGCGCGACCGCGAGGCGTTCCAGGAACTCGACTACCGCGCGGTGTTCGGCACCATGGCCAAATGGGCGGTCGAAATCGACGATCCCACGCGTATTCCGGAACTAGTGTCGCGCGCCTTCCACACCGCCTGCAACGGCCGGCCCGGGCCGGTGGTGATCGCCGTCCCGGAAGACATGCTGAGCGAGCGCGCCATGGTGCCGGATGCGACCGCCTTCGAACCGGTGGAAAGCTGGCCCGGCCTGACTGACATGAGCCGGCTGCAAAAGCTTCTTTGGGCGGCCAAGCGCCCGGTCGCTTTGGTCGGCGGCAGCCGCTGGTCGGAAGCCGCCTGCGCCGCGTTGATGCGCTTTGCCGAGCGCTTCGCGCTGCCGGTCGCCACCACCTTCCGCCGCGGCCATCTGTTCGACGCGCTGCACCCTTGTTACGCCGGCGATATGGGCATCGGGCCCAATCCGAAATTGCTCGCGCGCGTGAAAGGCGCCGACCTCGTGCTGCTGATCGGCGGCCGCATGAGCGAGATGTCGTCGCAGAGCTACACGCTGTTCGACATTCCCGAGCCGCAGATGAAACTGGTGCACGTGCATCCGGGCGCGGAAGAACTCGGCCGCGTCTATCATCCGACGCTCGCCATCGAAGCGGCGCCGACCGCCTTCTGCTCGGCGCTGGAAGGATTGCAGCCGCCCAACGAAATTCCCTGGCAAAACGAGGCGGCGACCGCCCATGCCGACTATCTCGCCTGGACGGAGAAAGCGACGCCGCAGCCGGGCGCGGTCAATCTCGGTGAAATCATGATCTGGTTGCGCGAGAATTTGCCGAGCGAGGCAATCATCACCAACGGCGCCGGCAATTTCGCCGGCTGGATCCATCGCTTCTACCGCTTCCGCAAATACGCAACCCATGTGGGGCCGACCTCGGGCTCCATGGGCTACGGTTTTCCGGCGGCGGTGGCGATGAAGACGCTGTATCCCGAACGGCCGGTGGTGTGCGTCGCCGGCGACGGCGATTTCCTGATGACGGGGCAGGATTTCGCCACCGCCGTGCAATACAAATTGCCCGTGATCGTGGTGCTCTCCGATAACGGCCTCTACGGTACCATCCGCATGCACCAGGAGCGCGACTATCCCGGCCGCGTGACCGCCACGCAATTGCATAATCCGGATTTCGTCGCTTACGCGCTCGCCTTCGGCGGCTACGGCGCGCTGGTGGAGAAGACCGCTGATTTCCCCGCCGCCTTTGCCGCCGCGCAGGCGTCCGGCAAGCCGTCGATCATCCATCTCAAGATCGACCCGGAAGCGATCGCGCCGGGCGCGACGCTGACCGGCATCCGCAACAAGGCGCTCGCCGCCGGCGGCGGCAAGTCGGGAACGCATCGCGGCTGACCGAAAGACCAAAGAGGTGGAAAGCGCGCTTGCGCACCGCCCGTGAATCATCGTTCACTCGTTGGCCATGCCCTATCGCCGCACCGAAAACGTGGTTCGCCGTCTGGCCGAGCGCGAGGAGACGATCCTGGCCTCAGCGACGGAGCTCGCCGCCGAGGGCGGCATGGCGGCGGTGCAGGTCGCCGCGGTCGCCGCACGCGCCGGCATCGCCGCCGGCACCATCTACCGCTATTTCCCGACCAAGACCGATCTGATCGCCGAACTGGTGGCCGCGGTCGCCGGCCGCGAGCTTTCCGCCATGGCGGCGGCGGCCGCTGCCGCGCCAGGGCCGTTGTCGGCATTGGCGGCGTGCATCGCCACCTTTGCCGCCCGCGCGCTCTCCGAACGGCGGCTCGCTTGGGCGGTGATGGGCGAGCCGGTCGACGCGCAAGTGGACGCGATGCGGCTCGATTTCCGCCAGTCGCTCGCCGCCGAATTCGAGGCGCGCATCAAGACCGCAATCGAAGGCCACCATCTGCCCGAGCAGGACGCCGGCGTCGCCGCGCCGGCCATCGTCGGGGCGCTGATGGAAGGGCTGCTCGGACCGCTGGCGCCGTCGCCGGCCGACGATGCCGAGGCGCGTGCAGCGGTGCAGGGCGCGACGCTGTTGGCGCTGCGCGCGCTCGGCGTCATCGACGCGCGCGCCCGCGGCCTGGTGGCGCAATGCGTGCTGCCGTAATCCGGCGGGTCAGAGCAGACTTTCGCGCTTCACTTCGTCGAGCGGCAGGGTCACCAGTTTGACGCCGTGTTCATCCGGATCGTCGGTGGCGTGAAAGCCGAGCTCCCCGCACATCTTCAGCATGGTGGTGTTTTCCGACAGCACCTGGCCGCGCACGACTTTGAGCCCCTTGTCCTTGGCATAGGCGATCATGTGCTTCATCATCAGCCAGCCGAGCCCCTGGCCCTTGAGCCGCGAGCGCAGGATGATGGCGAATTCGCCGACCTCGTCGCCGGAATCGTTATGCAGGCGCACCACGCCAAGCATGCGGCCGGTCGCTTCCTCGATCGCGATCGAGGCCATCGCGTGATTGGGATCGTAGTGCACCAGCTTGTTGATCATCTCAGGGCTGATTTCGCGCATGGCGGCGAAATGGCGCAGCCGAAAATCCTCCGGTTTCACCTCGCGCATGTAATCCGGATAGAGCGCGGCGTCCTCCGGTGTCAGCGGCCGCAGCGTGACGGCGCTGCCGTCGCGTAATGTGAGATGGCGTATGACGTCCAATGCCGCGCTCCTGTCGTTCTCATGCGAGCCGCGAACCCATACGCGGTGGCCCGCCGGCAGACCAGCAACTTACGGGTTCCGTGCGGCGGTGACGCTCGCGCAGGACGACGACAAGATCAATGCGACATCAACGCCGGGACGGTCATCGTCTCGAGGATGCCGCGGGTGACGCCGCCGAGAATGAATTCGCGTAAGCGCGAATGGCCGTAGCCGCCCATCACGATCATGTCGGCGGACAGAATCCGCCGCGTAGGACAGGATGGTGGAGGTCACGTCGATATCCGGCGAAGTGATGCGCTTGACGTCCACCTTCAGGCCATGGCGGGCCAAATGCTGGCCGAGATCGGCGCCGGGAACTTCGTCATGCTTGCCGGATTTGCTGGCGACAATGACGATTTCCACCTGCTTGGCCTTTTCCAGGAAAGGCATCGAGTCGGCGACGGCGCGCGCGGCGGCGCGGCTGCCGTCCCAGCACACCATGACGCGGTCGAGTTTCAGGCCGTCTTTTTGGATATAGGGCACGAAGATCACCGGACGGCCGGATTCGAACAGCACGCCTTCGTCCACCACTTCCACCGGCGCCGATTTGTCGCGGTCGGGCTGGCCGACGACGACCAGATCGAAACGCCGTCCCAGGCGGCCGAGCCGCTCGGCGGCGCCGGCGACGCTGGCATTGACGCTGCGGCTCTCGTAGGACACGCCGGCGCGTTTGGCGGCCGCCTCGAAGCGGGCGATCGCGGCTTTCACGGTCTTCTCGGATTCGGCGCGTTGCAACTCGATGTACTGCGGCGGAATGCCGCCCATGACCGTGCCGGGGATGACCGGATCGTAGACAACGGCCATACCCAACACATGCGCGCCGAACGCATCGGCCACCGAAATGGCGTATTCACCGGCGGGATCGCGCTCGCCCAACCCGAGATTGACGACGATATCCTTGATCATGATGACTTCTCCTGACCGCGCCGGCGCATGCATCCGAAATGTGAAATCCCGCTTTCGGATCGCTGCATGCGTAAGCAATTTGCCTCGATAGCACGAATTATGGGGGCTGTAGCCGGTGCGGCTTTGACCAGGGTCAAACGGCCGGCGCAAACTGGCGCAGGGCAGACCCGCGAATTCGCGCGTTTGCCGTCACTTCTTTTTGCCGTCCGGGCCGAATTGCTTGAGATAGGCCCATAGATTGGCGATTTCCTTTTCGTTCTTGATGCCGGGGAAGATCATCTTGGTGCCTTTAATCTTGCCGCGCGGATCCATGATGTATTCCTTGAAGGTCGCCTCGGCCCAGACGATGCCGGAGTTCTTGTTGGCATCCGAATAGTGGTAGCCGGGCGCGCTGCCGGAATGGCGGCCGTCGAGACCGTTGAGTTCGGGACCGACCTTGTTCTTCGCTCCTTCGCCGACCGAATGGCACGGCAGGCATTTGTGGAACGACTGCTCGCCGGCGGCCAGGTCCTGCGCTTGCGCCGATTGCGCAATCGCCGCCACGGCCAAGGCCGCTATCGCCAGTGTTATTTTCATCGGTTGCTTCCTTCCTGACTTGACGTCGCCGCCCATGGGGGCCAATGCCGCCCGGCATGCCCCGGTTCCATGGAGTTTTGCCAGCCCTATGTGTCAATGGTCAAATGGCTGATATCGTTATCGCCAAGTGGTAGCCGGGAGCTGTCGGAATGTCGGTAAAAATGCCCGAACTGGATGGCGCGGTGCTGGCGCGGCGCGAGCGCATCGTCGCGGCGCTACGCAGCATGGTGCCGGGCGAGGGCGTGATCGCCGGCGAGCGGGAAATGAAGCCCTACGAGACCGACGGGCTGACCGCCTATCATCAGCTGCCCATGGTCGTGGTGCTGCCGGAGACCACCGAGCAGGTCTCCCAGGTGCTGCGCTATTGCTACGAGCAAGGCATCAAAGTGGTGCCGCGCGGGGCCGGCACCTCGCTCTCCGGCGGCGCCCTGCCGCTCGCCGACGGCGTGCTGCTCGGCATGGCCAAGTTCAACAAGATCCGGGACATCGACTTCGACAACCGCGTCGTGGTGGCCGGACCCGGCGTCACCAATCTGGCGGTGTCGAACGCGGTGGCGCATGCCGGCTTCTATTACGCGCCCGATCCGTCCTCGCAGATCGCCTGCACCATCGGCGGCAACGTGGCGGAGAATTCCGGCGGCGTGCATTGCCTGAAATACGGCATGACCACCAACAACGTGCTCGGTTGCGAGCTCGTGCTGATCACCGGCGAGGTGATCCGCCTCGGCGGCCGGCATCTCGACGCCGAAGGCTACGACATGCTCGGGCTGATCACCGGCTCGGAAGGCCTGCTCGGCGTGGTCACCGAAGTGACCGTGCGAATATTAAAGAAACCGGAGACCGCGCGTGCGGTGCTGGTCGGTTTTCCGTCGTCGGAAGACGCCGGCCAATGCGTGTCGGCCATCATCGCCGCCGGCATCATCCCGGGCGGCATGGAGATGATGGACAGACCGGCGATCCATGCGGTCGAGGAATTCGTCCATGCCGGTTATCCGCTCGACGTCGAGGCGCTGCTGATCGTCGAAGTCGACGGGCCGCCGGCCGAAGCCGACGATCTGATCGAGCGTATCGAGATCATCGCCAGCAAATGCCGCGCGGTCTCTTGCCAGGCCTCGACTTCGGAAGCGCAGCGGCTGTTGTTCTGGGCCGGACGCAAGGCGGCGTTCCCGGCGATCGGCCGCATCTCGCCGGACTACTACTGCATGGACGGCACCATTCCGCGCGCAAAGCTGCCGCTGGTGCTGGCGCGCACCAAGGAGATGGCGGAAAAATACGGGCTGCGCTGCGCCAACGTGTTCCACGCCGGCGACGGCAATTTGCATCCGATGATCCTCTACGATTCCAACAAGCCGGACGAACTCGACCGCGCCGAACAGTTCGGCGCCGAAATCCTCAAGCTCTGTGTCGAGGTCGGCGGCGTGTTGACCGGCGAGCACGGCGTCGGCGTGGAGAAGCGCGACCTGATGCCGTTCATGTTTTCCGAGATCGATCTGGCCGCCCAGGAGCGCGTCAAATGCGCCTTCGACGCCAAGGGCCTGCTCAATCCCGGCAAGATGTTCCCGGTGCTGCACAACTGCGCCGAACTCGGCCGCATGCATATTTCCGGGGGCAAGCTGCCGTTCCCGGATATTCCGCGGTTTTAAATGAGCGACGTCATCAAACCCCGCGACGCCAAGGAAGTCGAGGAGGCCGTGCGCTGGGCGCTCGGCGACGACAAGGCGCTGGAAGTCGCCGGCGCCGGCTCCAAACGCTTGATCGGCCGCCCGAGCCAAACCGACATGACGCTCGACCTCACCGGGCTTTCCGGCGTCACGCTCTATGAGCCCGAGGAACTGGTGCTCTCGGCGCGCGCCGGTACGCCGCTTGCCGAAATCGAGGCGCTGCTGGAGCAGAACAACCAGCAGCTCGCCTTCGAGCCGATGGATTACGGTCCGCTGCTCGGCGCCGGCGCCGGGCAGGGCACCATCGGCGGCGCCATCGCCGCCAATCTCTCCGGTCCGCGCCGCATCAAAGCGGGCGCCGCGCGCGACCATTTTCTCGGGTTCACCGCGGTCACCGGCCGCGCCGAAACGATCAAGTCGGGCGGCCGCGTGGTGAAGAACGTCACCGGTTACGACCTGTGCAAGCTCGTCGCCGGTTCCTGGGGCACGCTCGCCGTCATGACCGACGTGACGCTCAAGGTGCTGCCCAAGGCGGAGAGCGAGGCGACGGTTGTCGTGCAAGGTCTCGACGACGCCCGCGCCTGCGCCGCCATGGCGGCGGCCATGGGCTCGGCCTGCGACGTTTCCGGCGCCGCGCATCTGCCCGACCACGTGGCGTCTTATTTCGACGGCCTGCCCAATCAGGAAGCCGCCACGGCGCTGCGGCTGGAGGGCTTCGCGCCTTCGGTCAAGCACCGCAAGGAGGCGCTGGCCGCGCTGATGAAACCGTTCGGGCCGGTGGCGCTGCTCGAGGAAGCGCAATCGCGCGCGCTCTGGCAAAGCGTGCGCGAGGTCAAGCCGTTCGCCGCGCAGGCGGCGCGCGCGCGGCCGCTCTGGCGCATCTCGACGGCGCCGGCGCGCGGCCACGAGATCGCCGCCGCCATCACGCCGGCGGCGCAGATGTTCTACGACTGGGCCGGCGGGCTGATCTGGGTGGCGATGCCCTATGCCGACGAGCCCGATGCCGGCTCGATCCGCGCCGCGGTCAAGGCCGTCGGCGGCCACGCCACGCTGGTGCGCGCGCCGGCGGCGGTGCGCGCCGCGCTCGACGTGTTCGAACCGCAGCCGGCGGCGCTGCGCGCTTTAAGCAAGCGGGTGAAGGAGAGCTTCGATCCCAAAGGCGTGCTCAATCCCGGCCGCATGTGGGCGGGGGTGTAGCGCGATGCAGACCAACTTCACCCTGGCGCAATTGCTCGATCCGCAGACCGCGGAGAGCGAGAAGATTCTGCGCACCTGCGTTCACTGCGGCTTCTGCACCGCCACCTGTCCGACCTATGTGCTGCTCGGCGACGAACTCGATAGTCCGCGCGGGCGCATTTATCTGATCAAGGACATGCTCGAGAACGACCGCCCGGCGAGCCGCGACGTGGTCAAGCATGTCGACCGTTGTCTGTCCTGCCTTGCCTGCATGACCACCTGTCCGTCCGGCGTGCACTACATGCATCTGGTCGATCACGCCCGCGAGCACATCGAGAAGACCTACAAGCGACCGATCGCCGACCGCGTCATGCGCGGGCTTTTGGCGCGCGTCTTGTCCAATCCGGGGCTGTTCCGCTTGTCGGTGGTGGCGGGACTGATCGCCAAGCCGTTCGCGCCGGTGCTTGAGCGCGCTCGGTCTCAACCGGATGGCCGCCATGCTGCGGCTGACGCCGCGCCGGCGCCTTGCGCCGCCGGTCGACCGCGTCGGCAAGGTCTATGCGGCGGTGGGCGAACGGCGCGGCCGGGTGGCGCTGCTCAACGGCTGCATCGGCCCGGTGCTGGCGCCGTCGACCAACGAGGCCGCCATCCGTCTGCTCAACCGCAACGGCATCGAAGTGCTGGTTGCCGCCGGCGAGGGCTGCTGCGGCTCGCTCGCCCATCACATGGGCCGTGAGCAGCAGGCGCTGGCGCAGGCGCGCAACAATATCGACGCCTGGACGCGCGAGATCGAGGGCGACGGGCTCGACGCCATCCTGATTACGGTGTCGGGCTGCGGAACCGCGGTGAAGGACTACGGTTTCATGCTGCGTGGCGATGCCGACTATGCCGACAAGGCGGCGCGGGTTGCCCGGCTGACCAAGGACATCAGCGAATACCTTGCGACCCTCGACTTGGCGGCGAGCGCTGCGCCGCGGCCGCTTCGCGTCGCCTATCACGCCGCCTGTTCGTTGCAGCACGGGCAGAAGGTCACGCAGGCGCCGAAAGATTTGCTTTGCAAGTTCGGATTCGTGGTCAAAGATGTGCCGGAAGGGCATTTGTGCTGCGGCTCGGCGGGCACCTACAACATTCTACAGCCGGCGCTGGCGGAGAGGTTGCGCGACCGCAAGATCGGCAATATCGAAAAGCTTGAGCCGGATGTGATCGCGGCCGGCAATATCGGCTGTATCGCGCAGATTTCCGCCGGTACCGCCATCCCGGTCGTGCATACGGTCGAGCTGCTCGACTGGGCGACCGGCGGGCCGGTGCCGGAAGGGTTGGAGGAGATCGGAGCAGGGGCTGCTCCGGAGCATCTGGCGCCAGCGGCAGAATGACGCGGCGCAAAACGATTGGGAGGTTTGTCATGGCTAAGGCGAAAAAACGGAAAACCAAGGTGAAAAAGACAAGGCGCGTCGCCGCCGCGCGCAGAACCAAGCCGAAGAAGGGCAAGCGCCCGACCAGGAAAGCGGTCCGTAAGTCGAAGCCGGCCAAGCGCGCGACGAAGCGCGCGACGAAGCGCGTCGCCAAGCGGACGAGCGCCCGCAAGGCGAGCAAACCGGTTGCCCGCAAAGCCGCGCCGGCTGCCGCGAAGAAATACAAGATTCTCATGATGGGCGCCTCCTATGGGTCGCTGCTCGCCTCGAAAATTCTATTCGGCGGCCACTCGATTCATCTCGTCTGCCTGCCGGCGGAAGCCGACCTGATCAATTCGGAAGGTTTCCGCGTGCGCATGCCGGTGCGCGGGCGCCCGGAGCCGATCGAAATCGATTCGCGCAAATTGCCCGGCAAGGTGACCGCCGGCGGCGCCGCCGGCGTCAATCCCGCCGACTACGATCTGGTCGGCCTCGCCATGCAGGAACCGCAATACCGCTCGCCCGGCGTGCGCGAGTTGCTCGATGCGGTGGCACGATCGCGCGTGCCCTGCATGTCGATCATGAACATGCCGCCGCTGCCTTATATCAAGCGCATCCCCGGCCTCGACTACGAGGCGCTCAAGGCCGCGTATACCGATCCGACCGTGTGGGACAATTTCGATCCCGGCGCGATCACCTTGTGCAGCCCCGATCCGCAGGCGATCCGTCCGCCGGAGGAAAAGGTCAATGTGCTGATGGTCACGTTGCCGACCAACTTCAAGGTCGCGCGCTTCGACAGCAACAAGAGCACGGCGATCTTGCGCCGGCTCGAAAAGGAGATCGACGCGGTGCGCTTCGAGGCGCCGGAAGGGCGGATCGAACTGCCGGTGAAACTGCGCGTGCACGATTCGATTTTCGTGCCGCTCGCCAAATGGGCGATGCTGCTGGCCGGCAACTACCGCTGCATCACCGCCGACGGCATGCGCACCGCGCAGGAAGCGGTGCATTCCGATCTCGAGGAAGCCCGCTCGGTCTATAATTTCGTCAACGATCTGTGCGTGAAGCTCGGCGCCTCGCCGGACGATCTGGTGCCGTTCGAGAAATACGCCGCCGCTGCGGAAAGCCTGACGCGTCCGGCCTCCGCCGCGCGTGCACTGCAAAACGGCGCGCAAAATATCGAACGCGCCGACAAGCTGGTGCAACTGATCGCCCGGCAAAAGGGGCTCAGCCATCCGGTCATCGATGCCGGTGTCGCACTGGTCGATGCGCGGCTCGAGGCCAACCGCAAGAAGGCGGCGGCCTGATCGCCGGCCTGACGCCGCGCCGCTTTCGCCCTTGACGCCCGCCGGCATGCCGGCGGGCGTCTGATTCTCAACGATCTGCCGAGGCTTAAGCGTCCGGCCGGGAGTTATTCACAGAACCCACGATGATACCGGCCAAACCGCCGTTGGCGGCCCGGATTCCGATGCAAAGCGTCGGCTTAGTTCCGAAAAATGTGACATTGCCGCAACAGTCCGGCTCATTGTCTCGCAATAAGCTCGAATCAAGCTTGAATCGCCTAAAAAGGCAGCAATTGGCGCTGTTTTCGCCTTGCCGTCTGACGACCCCAAAGATGTAAATCTGCGCCCTAATGCACGTCCTTTTGCGTACGGGTCGATCGCAGCCGGAAATTTGTACGCAAAGGTGATGCGCGAATTGTATCGGCTTCGTGTCGATCGAAACGAAAAGGGGCAGGGTCAATGAAGAAAGTTGTTTTGTCGGTTGTCGCGGCGCTTGCTTTCTCGGCAGCGCCCGCATTCGCGGCGGACATGCCGGCGAAAGCACCGAAAGTCGCGGCTCCGGCCGCGGCGCCGTCGCCGTTCGACATCGCCTTCGGCGTTGCATTCACCTCCGACTATGAACTGCGCGGCGTTTCGCAGTCGGCCCACAAGCCTGCAGTGCAGGGCTATGTCGAACTCGATTACACCGTGACCGACTGGCTGAAGTTTTATACCGGCGTGTGGGGCTCGAGCCTCTACACCGGATTCGCCGATGCCGAGTTCGACATCAGCGGCGGCGCGCGCTTCTCGTTTGGCAACTTCGGCCTCGATGTCGGATACGTCTATTACGCCTATCCGGATGGCGAGCCGAATGGCTTCGGCAGCTGGGGCGATATCTACGCCAAGCCGTCGTATAAAGTCGCCGATTGGCTGACGATCGGCGGCGTGGTCGATTGGAGCAATAACTTCAACAACAAATGCCTTGGCGCCAATTGCGCCGGCGCTTGGACCGGCGACGCGGACTACGGCTTCTATGCGGCGAATGCCGTCATCACGCTGCCGTGGCAGCCGATCAAGGACGTGACCATCTCCCTCAATCCCGAGATCGGCCGTCAGTGGGTCAGTTCGAACGTTAATTTCGCTCACCGGCATCCAAAGCTACACCTACTGGGACGTCGGTCTTGATATCAACTACAAGGCCGTCACGCTCGACCTGCGTTATTGGGACACCAACACCGGCCTCGCCACCAACGCGATCTGCGCGGTCGGCGGTCACCCGGGCATGGACGCCTGCGACTCGCGCTTCGTAGCGACGTTGAAGTTCGACACCACGCTGTCGGCTCTTAAATAAGCCGATCGACTGCCTCTTCGACTTGACGGGCGGCGGCTCTTAACGAGCCGCCGCCTTTTTTGCGCGGCCGGGCGCTAGAGCACGATCGGTTTAGATTGAATCACTTTGCTCCCATAACATTTTGCTTGCGCATGATCTTTTCCGACCTACCTTCGCCCGCCGAAGCGGGCTTCGCGTAGGCGGGAAACCGGTTCCCATCCCCGATCGGGGTCGAGGACATGCTTTTCGGGATCATGCGCTACGCCGCCGGCGCCAGGCTGCCCTCGCGCACCCAATAGCGGTCGCCTTCGCGGGTAAACGCCAGCCGGCGGCGGTGGAACGCGGCCAGCGTCGCGCGGTGGCCGATCGACACGATGGTCGTAGCCGCCAGCCGCTGTTGCAGCAGATGGTAGAGCGCGGCCTCCGACGGCTCGTCGAGCGAGGCGGTGGCCTCGTCGAGGAACAGGAAGTCCGGCGCGTGCAGCAGCGCGCGGGCGATGCCCAGCCGCTGCTGCTCGCCGAGCGACAGCATGCGGTTCCAATGCGCCTCGTCATCGATCCGTTCGGCCAAGGCCGGCAGGCCGACCGCGGCCACCAGTTCGGCGACTTTGGCCGAATCGAAAGTCCCGGGCTCGGCCGGATAGGCGACGGCGGCGGCCAAGGGCGCGATCGGGAAATAAGGCCGTTGCGGCAGTATCATCAGGCTGGCCTCTTTCGGCACCGTGACGGTGCCGGCGCCGAACGGCCAGACGCCGGCGAGCGCGCGGAACAGCGTGGACTTGCCGGCGCCGGAGGGGCCGCTCACCAGCACCCGCTCGCCGGCTCGGATCGCGATGTCGTCGGCATTGACCAGCGGCACGCCGTTGGGCAGCCGCACCGCCAGGTCCTTGAACGAGACGGCGGCCGCCGCGCCGGCCGCGACCTCGATCACCGGCGGCGTCACCGCGGCTGCGCGCGCGTTTGCCACCGACCGGTCGAAGCCCTCCAGCCGTTCGACCACCGCCCGCCATTCGGCGAGATTGCGGTAGATCTCGACAAAGACCGAGAGCGCGTCCTGCACGCGGCCGAAGGCGTTCGCCGTCTGCATCAGTCCGCCGAGCTGGACCAGATTGGCGAAATAGGCCGGGCTCACCATGATGAATGGAAACACCACCGCGGCCTGTTGATAGCTGGCGGTGAAGAAGATCAGCTTCTTCTGCCGCGTCATGATCGCGTACCAGTTGGCGACCACGTTGCCGAAACGCACGAGCAGCCGATCGCGCTCGGCGCCCTCGCCGTCGAGCAGCGCGATCTGCTCGGAATTCTCGCGCACGCGCACCATGTTGAAGCGGAAATCGGCTTCGTAGCGCTGCTGTTGGAAATTGAGCGCGATCAACGGCCGGCCGATCAGATGGGTGAGCGCGGTGCCGATGCAGGCGTAGATCAGCGCCGCCCACAAAAGATAGCCGGGAATACTGAAACCCATGCCGAACAGATGCAGCGGCGCGGCCGCCGACAGGGTCCACAAGATGACCATGAACGAGAGGATGGTGACAAAGGCGTTGAGCAGTTTCAGCCCGATGAAAAGCGTCAACTGGATGAACTGCGCGATATCCTCGGAAATGCGCTGGTCCGGGTTGTCGGCGGCGTCGCCGAGCAATTGCATGCGGTAGTGATTGGCGCCGGCGAGCCAATGGTCGAGATAGCTCGCGGTCAGCCAGCGCCGCCAGCGGATCTGCAGCCACTGATTGAGATAGAGCTGGTAGACCTGGACGACGACGTAGGCCGTGGCCAGCACGCAGAAATACCCGAGCTGGTAGACGAAGATGTCCCAGTTGCGATCCTGCAGCGCGTTATAGAAGCGGGCGTTCCACGCATTGAACAGCACCAACAGCCCGACGATCGACAACTCGATGGCGATGACCGCCGCCAGCAGCACGCGCCCGGCCCAGCGATCCTGCGAACGAAAATAAGGGTTGGCAATTCGCCAGACGATGGCGAGCGTCGAGAAAATGCCTCTCACGGGCGGTCTCCTGTCGGGATTGGGATACTGTCTGGCGTGCGCCGCGCTGCGATTAAGGGCTAATCGCGCGTAATTTCCGATCTATTTTTCACGGATTCGCGCATAAAAAGGGCATATCAAGGGCGTCCCACAGCCGCCCAATGTTGCGTCCGGTCGCCGCAACCCGTACGATTATGGTCTAAGGGTTACCTGATCCAGGCAAAAAAGGGTCGGGTTTTGGAATAAGACCCGATAAAAAGCGTTCACTGGATAACAATCCAAGGGAGGGTAAGAGAAAATGGCCAAGAATAAACTGACTACGGCTGCGACCCGTCGCAAATTCCTCGGCGGCGCCGCGGTTGCCGGCGTGGCGACCATCGCCATGCCGCAGGTGTCGCGCGCACAGACCGTCACGCTGAAGGTGCAAAGCGGCTTCGGCGCCACCGACATTCTCAGCGACTACGGCCGGGACTATGCGGCCAAGGTCAACGAGATGGGCGGCGGCCGCCTGAAGATCGACTTCCTCAACTCCGGCTCCGTCGTGAAGGCGTTCTCGGTGATGGACGCGACCTCAACCGGCGTGCTCGACGGCAACTACAGCGTGCCGGCCTATTGGTATGGCAAGCATCGCGCCGCCTCGCTGTTCGGCACCGGGCCGGTCTACGGCACGACCGCCAGCAATTACATGGGCTGGTTCTACTACGGCGGCGGTGCCGAGCTTTATCGCGAGCTGACCCAGGACATCCTCAAGCTCAACGTGGTCGGCTTCTACGTGTTCGCCATGCCGACGCAGCCGCTCGGCTGGTTCAAGAAGGAAATTCACGGGCCGGAAGACTTCAAGGGCCTGAAGTATCGCACCGTCGGTCTCGCCTCCAACGTCATGCAGGCGATGGGCGCGAGCGTTGCCCAGTTGCCTGGGCCGGAAATCCTGCCGGCGATGGAAAAGGGCGTCATCGACGCGTTCGAGTTCAACAATCCGACCTCGGACAGCCGCTTCGGCGCGCAGGACGTGGCCAAGTACTATTACCTCGGCTCATACCACCAGGCCTCGGAAGCCATCGAAGTCGTCTACAACAAGGCGAAGTGGGATAGCTTGGCCAAGGAACAGCAGCAGATTCTCAAGCTGGCCGGCATGGCGTCCAATTCGGACAACATCTGGCGGGCGTGGGACATCTACTCGCGCGACCTGGAAACGCTGATCACCAAGCACGGCGTTCACGTCAAGCGCACGCCGGAATCGATCTTCAAGGCGCAGCTCGCGGCTTGGGACAAGGTGGTCAAGGAGATCAGCTCGGACGCCAACCAGGGACCGATCATCAAGAAGATCCTGGCGAGCCAGGAAGCCTGGGGCAAGCGGGTCGGCTTCTACAACATCAACAACGACGCCGATTACAAGTCGGCCTACGAGCACTACTTCGGCAAGATGAAGGTCTAATCGAGCCGCGACAATCGCCGGGGCGGCCGAGCCGCCCCGGCGAGTTGCGTTTCGCACAAATCTGCGAGAATTCTCCGTGGAAAATATTCTGCTGTTCATCGACCGTCTGAGCGCGGGCGTCGGTAAGGCGTTCGGCTGGTGCATCGTCATCATGACGCTGGGCACCAGTTACGAGGTCTTCGTGCGCTACGTGCTGATCGCCCCGACCAACTGGGCCTTCGACGTCAGCTATTTCATGTATGGCGCGCTGTTCATGATGGCCGGCGCCTATACGCTCTCGCGCAACGGCCACGTGCGCGGCGACGTCGTCTACCGGCTGATGCCCTATCGCGTGCAGGCTTCGATCGATTTGGTGCTTTTCATCATCTTCCTGTTTCCCGGCTTTGCCGCGCTGTTCTGGTACGGCATCCCCTACGCCCATATTTCCTGGCAGATTCACGAAGTCAGCATTTACAGCCCGACCGGCGCGCCGGTTTATCCGCATAAGACGCTGATCCCGATCGCGGCCTTCCTGATGCTGCTGCAATGTTTCGCGGAAATCGTCCGCTGCATCATCTGCATTCGCGACGGCGTGTGGCCGCAACGGCTGCATGACGTGGAGGAAATGGAATCGGCCATTCTGGCCGAAGCGGCGGATCGCCAGCGTATCGAAGACGAAATGCACGTAGGGGCCGCCCGATGATGTTCACCAATCCCGAAATTGGGATGATTCAGCTTGGTGTGTTCATCATCATCATCCTGCTCGGCTTCCCGATCGCCTTCACGCTCGTCGCCATGGGCATCTTCTTCGGCTTCTACGCGATGGGGCCGCGCATCTTCGACCTGCTCGTCACCAATACCTATGACGTGATGTCGAACGACGTGCTGACCGCGGTGCCGCTGTTCCTGTTCATGGGCTACGTGGTCGAGCGTTCGAACATCCTCGACCGGCTGTTCTATTCGATCCAGATGGCGGCGCGCCGGGTGCCCGGCTCGCTCGCGGTGGCGACGCTGATCACCTGCGCGCTGTTCGCCACCGCCACCGGCATCGTCGGCGCGGTGGTGACGCTGATGGGTCTGTTGGCCTATCCCGCCATGCTGAAGGCCGGCTACGACGTCAAGCTGGCGTCCGGCGTGATCTGCGCCGGCGGCTGCCTCGGCATCATGATCCCGCCCAGCGTGCTGCTGATTCTATACGGCGCCACCACCTCGGTGTCGGTGGTGCAGCTTTACGCGGCGGCGTTCCTGCCGGGCTTCATGCTGGCGAGCCTTTATATCGGCTACGTCGTCATCCGCGCGGTCATCGATCCGAGCCTGTGCCCGCGGCCGAAGGAACTGGAGCGCCCGATCCCGTTCAACGAAGTATCGTGGGCGCTGCTCACCTCGTTCTTCCCGCTGGCGATCCTCATTTTGTCGGTGCTCGGCGCGATTCTGATGGGCCTGGCGACGCCGTCCGAGGCCGCCGCGATCGGCGCGGCGGGCTCGATCATCCTGGCCGCCGCCTACAAGTCGCTCACCTTCCAGCGGCTGAAGGAAGCGGTCTATCTCACCGCCCGCACCTCGGCGATGGTCTGCTATTTGTTCATCGGCTCGTGGACCTTCTCCTCGGTGTTCTCCTATCTCGGCGGCCACGAGGTGATCGAGCATTGGGTGCTGGCGGCGCATTTGAGCTCCACCGGCTTCCTCATCCTCGCCCAGTTCATCATCTTCCTGCTCGGCTGGCCGCTGGAATGGACCGAGATCATCATCATCTTCGTGCCGATCTTCCTGCCGCTGCTCAAGACCTTCCACATCGATCCGCTGATCTTCGGCATCCTGGTCGCGCTCAACATCCAGACCTCGTTCAATACGCCGCCGATGGCGATGGCGGCCTATTACCTGAAGGGCGTGGCGCCGCCGCACGTGAAGCTGACTGAAATCTTCGCCGGCGCGCTGCCGTTCGTGTTCATGGTGTTCCTGTCCATGGCGCTGGTCTATATCTTCCCCGGCATCGCGCTTTGGCTGCCCAGCCAGATTTATCACTGATGCCGGATACCGACGCGGCAGCAATGACCGCCATCGAAGCCGCCGAGCGGGTTGCCGGCGGCGAGATCAGCGCGGAAGATTATATCGGCGCCTGCCTGCAGCGGATCGAGGCGATCGACGGCGAGGTGCATGCCTTCGTGCACCTCGATGCCGACGAGGCGCTGCGCCAGGCGCGCGCGCTCGACGAGCGCCGCCGCAACGGGCTGTCGATGGGGCCGTTGCACGGCGTGCCGGTCGCCATCAAGGATATTTTCGACACCGCCGACTATAAGACCGAATGCGGCTCGCCTTTGCTCAAGGGCCGCCAGCCGATGCGCGATTGCACGGCGGTGGCGCGGCTGCGTGAAGCCGGCGCGGTGATCATCGGCAAGACGGTGACCACCGAGTTCGCTTACTTTCATCCCGGGGCGACGCGCAATCCGCACGATCTCAAGCGCACGCCGGGCGGCTCGTCGTCCGGCTCGGCGGCGGCGGTCGCCGCCGGCATGGTGCCGCTGGCGATCGGCTCGCAGACCAACGGTTCGGTGATCCGGCCGGCGGCTTTTTGCGGCGTCTACGGCGTCAAGCCGACGCACGGTACGATCTCGCGCCACGGCGCGCTGATCCTGTCGCGCGCGCTCGATCATGTCGGCGTGTTCGCGCGCACGCTCGCCGACGCCGCGCTGATCCTCGAAGTGCTTGCCGGCTACGACGAGAACGACACGGATACGCGGCCGATTGCCGCGCCGGCTTTTCTCGAGACCATGATCGAGGAGCCGCCGCTGCCGCCGCAGTTCGCCTTCGTGCGCACGCCGGTTTGGGACAAGGCCGACGCGCCGACCCGGGCGGCGTTCGAGGACCTCGTCAAGCTGATGGGCGACAGCGCCGCCGTCGTCGACCTGCCGGACGCCTTTGCCGCGGCCTGGGACGACCAGCGCACGGTCATGTCCGTGGACATGGCGCATAATCTGGGCGCGGCGGTCGATCGCGGCGGCGAGGCCTCGAGCAAGACGCTGCGCGATTTCCTCGCCGAAGGCCGCGAGGTGCCCGCGCTACGCTATCTGGCGGCGCGCGATAACGCGCGGCGCTACGCCGCCGGCATCAGCGAGATTTTCAAGCAGTACGATGCCATCCTGACCCCGGCCGCGCCCGGCGTCGCGCCGGAAGGCATGGCCACCGGCAATCCGGTCTTCTGCTCGCTGTGGTCGCTCACCGGCCTGCCGGCGCTGTCGCTGCCGCTGTTGCGCGGGGAGGGCGGGCTGCCGCTCGGCGTGCAGCTCATCGGGCCGGCCGGCGACGACGCGCGGCTCATGCGCACGGCGAATTGGCTGATCGATAAATTGACCGATTGAGGGCGGCCGAGGCGCGCGGCGTTATTTCTTGTCGCGCTTGAAGACCGGCATCCAATCGTCCCACCAGAACGCCCACAGCATCAAGGCAAGGCCGATCAGGCAGCAGATCCACAGTGGCGGCGCGGCAAGCTTGGCCGCGATCAGCAGGATATAGCCGATCATGATGATCGCGCCGATCAGGGCCGTGACTGCGTCCGCCATGTCGTCCTCCGGTTATTATTGCCCATTCTAGCCCGGCGGGCGGGCGCGCACCAAGGGCTTTTTACGCCGGCGCGCCGAGGTTTGCCTTGAAGAACGCGATGGTGCGGCTCCAGGCGAGATCGGCGGCCGGTTTGTCGTAGCGGTTCGAGGTGTCGTTGTTGAAGGCGTGATTGACGCCCGGATAGAGGTAGATCGTGTAGCGCTTGCCCGCGGCTTTGAGCGCGGCCTCGTAGGCGGGGATGCCGGCGTCGATGCGCTGGTCGAGCCCGGCATAATGCAGAAGCAGCGCCGCTTGGATCGACTTCACTTGGCTCGCCGGCGGTTGAGCGCCGTAATAGGCGACGGCGGCTTTCAGGTCGGGCGAGAGCACGGCGAGACGGTTGATCATGCCGCCGCCCCAGCAGAAGCCGACGGCGCCGACCTTGCCGGTCGACTCGGGATGATGCGCGAGGAACGGCACCGCCGCGGCGAGGCGGTGCGCGGTTTCATCGGCGTTGAGCGTGGCGATCATGTCGCGGCCTTTGTCCTCGTCCGCCGGCGTGCCGCCGAGCGGGGAGAGCAGGTCGACGGCTAGGCTGAGAAAGCCTTCCAGCGCGATGCGCCGCGCGATGTCCTGGATGTGCGGATTGAGCCCGCGGTTTTCGTGCACGACGATGACCGCCGGGCGTTTTCCTTTCGCCTTGAGCCGCGTGAGGTAACCGTTCATGCGCGTGCCGCCGGCGTCATAAGAGACCGTGTCGACGGCGAGCCGCGTATCGTCGGGCGCGACAACCGCGGCGCGCGCGTAGTCATTCTGCAACAGCGGCAGCAGCGCCAGCGCCGCCGCGCTCGACCCGGCGATCTCCGCCAGCCGGTCGAGGAAGGTGCGGCGGCTGATGCCGCCGTGGGTAAAGTTGTCGTAGAGGTCGATGATCTTCTGGTCCATGGACCGCCTCCGCTGGGCGTGAACGCCGTCGGATAATAACACATTGGCGGCGCCGCTATTCCCGGCCGGCGCTTGCGGCGCAGCATCGGAGGTGGCCGCCCGCGACAACCGACAGACCGCTTGCTAGGCTGAAAAACGTTGCGGTCAGGGGGCTAGAGGTGTCGTCCACGGTCACGTTGCCGCTCTGGCTGGTGTGTGCTGGTGAGCGTGCTCGCGATTCTGGCCGCGCTCGATCACCTGTTGCTGCCGAGCGCGCGCTGGGTGATGCGGCGGCGCCTCAACACGGCGATCGACGAACTCAATAGCCGGCTCAAACTGCGCATCCAGCCGTTCAAGCTGGCCAAACGGCAGTCGCTGATCGACCAGCTCGTGTTCGATCCCGAGGTGCTGGCGGAAATCGAGAATTACGCCAAGACCAACGGCGTCACCCGCGCAGCCGCGCAGGAACGTGGCGCGCCATTACGCGCGCGAAATCGTGCCGTCGTTTTCCGCTTACGCCTACTTCGGCATTGGCGCGCGCCTGGCGCGCTGGGTTTCGACGCTGCTTTACCGCGTGCGGCTCGGCTATATGGACGAGGACGCGCTCAAGACCGTCGATCCCGACAGCGCGGTCATCTTCGTCATCAATCACCGCTCCAACATGGACTATGTGCTGGTCACCTACATGGCCTCGACCAGTTCGGCGCTGAGTTACGCGGTCGGCGAATGGGCGCGGATTTGGCTGCTGCAGAGTCTGGTGCGCTCCATGGGCGCCTATTTCGTGCGCCGCGATTCGCGCGACCCGCTCTATCGCAAGGTGCTGGCGCGCTACGTGCACATGGCGGTGGCGGGCGGTTTGGCGCAGGCGGTGTTTCCGGAGGGCGGGCTCACGCGCGACGGGCGCCTGGGGCCGCCCAAGCTCGGGCTGATCGGCTACATGGTGTCGGGCTTCGACCCGAAGGGCGCGCGCGACGCGGTGTTCGTCCCGGTCGGCATCAATTACGACCGCGTTCTCGAGGACCGCCTGCAACTCGGCTCGCTGGCGCGCAAGCAAGGCGGCGAGGTGCGCCACCGTTTCAACCTCGTTTTCCTGCTCAAGGCGCTGGTCGGCCAGATTGCGCTGGCGCTGCGCGGCCGCTGGTATCGTTTCGGTTATGCCTGCGTGAGTTTCGGCGCGCCGCTGTCGTTGCGGCAATACGTCAAGGAGCGCGGCATCGACTTCCGCATGCTCGATCAGCAGACGCGTTTCGCCGAGGTCGAGCAGCTTGCCAATGTGTTGATGCAGAAAGTCGGCGGCGTGGTGCCGGTGCTGCCGGTGGCGCTGGTGGCGACCGCGCTGCTCGAGGCCGGCGAGGCGTTGTCCATGCTGGAGCTCAAGGTGCGCGTGCTCGCTCTGGTGCAGCGGCTGGCGACGCGCGGCTGCGCATGTGCATATTCCGCGCGGCGACCAGGATTATGCCATCGAAGTGGGCTTGCGCATGTTGCGCCTGCGCCATCTGGTCGCGGAGCAAGACGGTCTGTTCCGGATCGAGGCGGAGGAAGAGCCGCTGTTGCGTTATTACGCCAACTCGATTGCGCATCTGCTGGCTGCGCCGCCGCCGGCGGCCGGATAAATCGGCCGAATTGCGGTGGGCGCCGATTTTTATCGCAGCGGCTTGACGCGGCAGCCGTCAGCCTGCATTTCAGACGCCGCAAGACCGTCGCGTCCGCGGCGGCCGATCCGGAGCACAGCATGGTTTCTTTTCGCCTGAACGCAGGCCGTTTTGGTATTGTGCGAGCCGCCGTCGCGGCGCTGCTGCTCGACAAGCACGGTGGCAATAGCCGCCGAGCCCTTCCCCTTCGACCAGGAGCTGCTGCTCGACGTGCGGCCCATGCGCCCGGTCAAGCGCGTGCCGGTGCTTATGGTGTCGGCGAACGGCGGCGCCACCATCGATCTGTGGTGCAAGACCGTGCAGAGCCGCGTGGACGTGTCCGACACGGCGATCCGCGTCGAGCCGGGTCCGCTGCCCGACGCATTGCCGCAATACATGAGTGCCGGCCAGTGCACGCCGGAACGCATGCAGGCCGACCAGGCCACGCTTGCCGAGATGGCGCAGGTGACCGGCTGGCGCCGCCGCGGCGACACGATGGTGCTGAGCGGGCCGACCACTTTAAGATTTCGCCTGTCCAGCCATTAAAAAAGGCGCGGCCATGAGCCGCGCCCTTTGTTTCTTTTGGCCTTATTTGGGCCCCGGGTCTGCAGCGCACCACTTGCGTGCTGCGCTGCGCCCGGGATGGCGCCCTTGGCGCCACTTACATCATGCCGCCCATGCCACCCATGCCGCCGCCGCCGGGCATGCCCGCGGCCGGCTCCTTCGGCAACTCGGCGACCATGGCTTCGGTCGTCACCAAGAGGCCGGCGACCGAACCCGCATCCTGCAGCGCGGTGCGCACAACCTTGGCCGGATCGACGATGCCGGCTTTGATCATGTCGACGTATTTCTCGGTCCTGGGCGTCGAAGCCGTAGGTTTCCGACTTCTCATCCATGATCTTGCCGACCACGATCGAGCCTTCGACGCCGGCGTTCTCGGCGATCTGGCGGATCGGAGCCTCCAGCGCCTTGAGCACGATGTTGATGCCGGCCTGCACGTCGGGGTTCTCGTCATGGATGCGGCCGACGGCTTTCTTGGCGCGCAACAGCGCGACGCCGCCGCCCGGCACGATGCCTTCCTCGACCGCGGCGCGGGTGGCGTTGAGCGCGTCCTCGACGCGGTCCTTCTTTTCCTTGACCTCGATCTCGGTGGCGCCGCCGACCTTGATCACCGCGACGCCGCCCGCGAACTTGGCGAGACGTTCCTGCAGCTTCTCCTTGTCGTAGTCGGAGGTGGTCTCGTCGATCTGCACCTTGAGCTGAGCGACGCGCGCCTCGATGTCGGCCTTCTTGCCGGCGCCGTGCACGATCGTGGTCTTTTCCTTCTCGATCACGATCTTCTTGGCGCGGCCGAGCATGGCCGTGGTGACGTTCTCGAGCTTGATGCCGAGGTCTTCCGAGATCAGCTGGCCGCCGGTGAGGATGGCGATGTCTTCCAGCATGGCCTTGCGGCGATCGCCGAAGCCCGGCGCCTTGACGGCGGCGACTTTCAGGCCGCCGCGCAGCTTGTTGACGACGAGGGTGGCGATCGCTTCGCCTTCCACGTCCTCGGACAGGATGAGCAACGGCTTGCCGGTCTGCACCACCGCTTCGAGCAGCGGCAGCATGGTCTGCAGGCCGGAGAGCTTCTTCTCATGCAGGAGGATATACGCGTCCTCCAGCTCGGCGATCATCTTGTCGGCATTGGTGATGAAGTAGGGCGAGATATAGCCGCGGTCGAACTGCATGCCCTCGACGATCTCGACCTCGGTCTCCATCGACTTGGCTTCTTCGACGGTGATGACGCCCTCGTTGCCGACCTTCTGCATCGCTTTGGCGATCATGCTGCCGATGGTGGCGTCGCCGTTCGACGAAATGGTGCCGACCTGGGCGACTTCCGCCGAGGAGCCGACGGGCTTGGCGCGCTTCTCGATGTCCTTGACCACGGCGGCGACCGCGATGTCGATGCCGCGCTTGAGATCCATCGGGTTCATGCCGGCGGCGACCGACTTGGCGCCTTCGCGCACGATGGCCGCGGCCAGTACGGTCGCGGTGGTGGTGCCGTCGCCGGCCAGATCGTTGGTCTTCTGGGCGACTTCGCGCACCATCTGCGCGCCCATGTTCTCGAACTTGTCCTCGAGCTCGATCTCCTTGGCGACGGTGACGCCGTCCTTGGTGATACGCGGGGCGCCGAACGACTTGTCGAGAATGACGTTACGGCCCTTCGGGCCGAGCGTGACCTTCACCGCGTCGGCGAGGATTTCCACGCCGCGCAGCATGCGGTCGCGCGCGTCGACCGCGAATTTGACTTCCTTGGCGGACATTTCACTTCACTCCAATGGTTTTCAATGCGGGGTCAGGCGATGACGCCCATGATGTCGGACTCCTTCATGATCAGGAGCTCCTCGCCGTCGAGCTTGACCTCGGTGCCCGACCACTTGCCGAACAGCACCTTGTCGCCGGTCTTCAGGTCGATGGGGATCAGCTTGCCGGCCTCGTCGCGGCCGCCCGGGCCGACGGCGATGACCTCGCCCTGGCTCGGCTTTTCCTGCGCGGTGTCGGGAATGATGATGCCGCCTTTGGTCTTTTCCTCGGCGGTGATGCGGCGCACGACGATACGGTCGTGCAGGGGACGAAACTTGGTTTTGGCCATGGCTTCCTCGTTTGGCGCTCGCGCATGATCCCGAAAAGTGGGGACCGGTTTTCGGACCGGATCATGCGCAACCTTAAAGCGCGTACGTGTGACTGAAAGTGTCGAATTTATAAGCCCTTAGCACTCTTTTACGGAGAGTGCCAAACGCTGCCAGGGAGATATTGCCTAAGCCCCGGGGTGTCAAGCAGGTGGTAGTATCGGAGGCAGACGCGGCCGTGCCAGCGTTAACGGCAAGACTGTCGGCAACCTGCTTGCGCTACCCGCCAATGCCCCGCAAAGTCCTCCAAAAGCGGTGCAGGAGCCCTTATGAGCCTTCGGAACCGACCTAGCCTTCCCGCAGCCTTGGTGCTGGCGCTGCTCGCGCTGGCGCTTGCCGGCTGCGCCACCGGCGGTCCGCAGCAGCCGGTGGAAGCGCCGCAGCCCGCGCCGGTGCCGCTGCTGCCGCCGGCCTTCCCGCCGCAGGATATCGTCGGGCGCTGGGGCCTGGCCGCCTACCACAAGGTGGAAGACCGCGAGCGCATCGAAGTCGCCGCCGCCAATCAGTGCAAACAGCCTTACGTCATCACGCTGGGGCCGACCGGCGGGGTGATGATGCATCTCGCCGACCAGGCGACGCCGACCGAATTGCGCCTGAAGGGCGCGCCCGGCAACAAGACCTATATCGGTCCGGAAGGCGATCCGCCCGGAAGCACGCAGGACCGTCTCGTCGAACTATTCGACGGCCGCGTGCTGATCCTGCGTTGGATGGATCCGGAAGTGCAGGGCCGCTACGGCACCATGGTCTATGTGCGCTGCGCGCCGGAAGGCGTTAAGCACCATGGCGGGAAGGCCAAGCCGAAGTCGAAAGCCAAGCCGAAGCCCAAAGCGAGCACAAAGCCGAGCACTAAGCCGGCACCCAAGCCGATCCAGCCGCCCGTTCAGCAGCAATAGCCGCCGGCGCGAGCATTTCGACTCGCACCGATGATGCTGTAGAGATTGGCGGTCCATGCCCGCTCCCCGTGACTTCCTTTTCGGCTCCTGGCGCGCCGTGCCGGTCCTCGGCGTCACCCAAATTCTGTCCTGGGGCTCTATCTTCTACACCCCGGTGCTGATCGTGCCGCTGATCGCGGCCGAGCGCGGCTGGTCCATTTCCTTCGCCATGGGCGGCTTCTCGTTCGGCCTTTTGGCGGCCGGCTTGAGCGCGCCTTACGTCGGCCGCTCGATCGACCGCTTCGGCGGCCACGTGGTGATGACGGTCGGCTCGCTGATCGGCGCGCTCGGCCTCGTCCTCATCGTGCACGCCGCGCATCCGCTCGCCTATCTCGCCGTCTGGGTAGTGCTCGGCATCGCCATGGCGGCGAACCTGTACGACGCCGCCTTCGCCACGCTCGGCCGCATCTTCGGCGCCGGCGCGCGCGCGCCGATCACCGCGCTGACGCTCGCCGGCGGCTTCGCCTCCACCGTGAGTTGGCCGACGACGCATATCCTGCTCGAACATGTCGGCTGGCACGGCACTTACCTTGTCTACGCCGCGCTGCTCGCCTTTATCTCCGCGCCGCTGCACGCTTTGGCGTTGCCGCGCGAACGCTTCACGGCGCCGGTAACGCCGGTGGGCGATGCGCCGGCGCCGCCGGCGCTGCTGCCGCCCTATGGTCTGCCGTTCATTCTGGTGGCGTCGGCATTCGCGACTTACGCCTTCGTGCCGTCCGGCCTGTCGGCGCATCTGTTGGCGATCTTGGCGCGCTCCGGCATCGACAGCGGAACGGTGGTGTGGATCGGTGCGCTGTTCGGGCCGGCGCAGGTCGGCGCGCGCATCATCGAATTCGCCTTCGGCCGAAATCTGCATCCTTTGTGGGTGGCGCGCTTTGCACTCACGGTGCTGCTCTGTGCTTTCGTCATGCTGGCGCTGTTCGGCTTCTCGGTGACAGTGGCGGCCGCTTTCGCGCTGATGTTCGGCGGCGCCAACGGCTTGATCACCATTACCCGCGGCGCGGTGCCGCTGGCATTGTTCGGCGCCAGCGGCTACGGCCGGTTGATGGGACGCATCGCCGGCCCGTCGCTGCTGGTGCAGGCGGCGGCGCCCTTGGTGATGGCCTTTGTGGTGGACCGCGCTTCCGATCCCGCGGCGCTCACGCTCGCCGCCTGTTTCGTGGCGGCCGCGCTTGCCTGCTTTGTCGTGATCCGGCGGCCGGCCTAACTCAGGATCAATAGAATGCGTCGATATCGCTCTGGCTGGTATGGCCGCTGTCACCGTCGAGCCGCGGCCCGTTGAGCAGGCCTTGCCCCGCTGACGGCTTGGCGGCGGGCGCTTCGCCGGGCGCGTGCAGATCGCGCCCGAGCATGGCCTCCACCTGATCCTCGATCGTGTTCAAGGTCTCGATCACGTGGCCGATGCGCTGGCCGCTGAGGTCCTGGAAATTGCAGGCCTCGAAGATTTTCACCACGTGATCCTGGATGTCCTGAGCGAGGCCGCGCTGGTAGTCGGTCTTCAGCGAAGCGGCGAGCGCGCGGGCGCTCTCGTCGATCACCTCACTCGATTTGAGGATTTTTTCGGTGGCCTTTTCCATGCCTTCGACCGCGGCGCCGAGCTTGCCGGCGGCATGCGCCATGCGCCGCTCGCGGCCTTCGCCGATAAGCACGCCGAGTTCGCGCTTGTTGTGGGCGATGGCGTCGTGCAGGCGGGCGAGCTCGCGCTTGAGCGCTTGCACGTTGGCGTCGTCGGTGACGGGTTGCGCAGCCTGGGCCGGCTTGGCGGGTTTATGCGGGGCGGGGGCGGGCGCGGGCCGCGCCGCGAGACGGCCGCCGAACATCCGCTCGACGCGGAAAACCTTGTGCTGCACGCTACGCCCCCTCGCAACCCCAATGCGCGATTTCTAGCAGAGCGGCGATTAACGCTGCGTTGCAAGCAAAACGAAACCGAAAAAAGAAACCGCGCGTTTACCATGTCGTTTCGCCTTTTACGACAAAATAAACGCTAAGGCGACGAAGCGCGCGCCAGCGCACGGCAATACCGCGAGCACGGCCTCGAGATTTACCAAACGGTGGTGCTTTGCGCCTGTACTGCGGTCGGTCCCGCGTGGAAGTGCAGAGTGCCCCGATGCAGCGTTCGTTGATTGCAGCATTCCTCGTCGCCGCTTCCGGCAGCGCCGTCTGGGCGCAGCAGATTCCGGCCCGTTACGTGATGCCGCAGACGCCGCCTATGGTGGTGGTGGCGCAACCGCCGCAGATGCAGGCCAAACTCGGCGGCGGCTTCATCGAATTCCTGTTCGGCGGCGAGCGCGCGCAGTCACAACCGCCGCCGCCGGTGTTCTATCCCGACGCCGGGCAGGCCCCGCAGCCGCTTTACGCAAGCACCGGCCCGGCGATCGATCCGATGCTGGAGCAGGACCCGCCCGGCTTCCAGATGGATCCGCAATTCTTGCGCCAGCGCGTCGACTATCAGACCAAGGAGCCGCCCGGCACCATCGTCATCGATACGCCGCACCACTTCCTCTATCTGGTCGAGGCGGGCGGCAAGGCGATGCGCTACGGCATCGGCGTCGGCCGCCCCGGCTTCACTTGGGCGGGCGAGCGCACGATCTCCGCCAAGAAGGAATGGCCGGATTGGGTGCCGCCCGATGAAATGCTCAAGCGCCAGCCCTGCCTGCCGCATTTCATGGCCGGCGGGCCCAACAACCCGCTCGGCGCGCGCGCGCTCTATCTCGGCTCGACGCTCTACCGCATCCACGGCTCGAACGAGCCCTGGACCATCGGCCACAACGTTTCCTCCGGCTGCATCCGCCTGCGCAATGTGGACGTGATGGACCTCTACAAGCGCGTCAAGGTCGGCACCAAGGTCGTGGTTCTTTAATCGCCGCTGGGTATCGCCAGCGCTGCGCCGTGCAACGCCAGCGCTTTGGCAAATTCATCCGACTTGAAATAGGCGAATTCGCGCTCGCGCTGGTGCGTGAGCGTATCGAGCCGCTTCAACGCGGCGTCGACCGTGCCCGGATGGCACATGATCAGCCCGCCGTCCGGCAGCCCGGTGAGAAAGCGCGGAAACATCACGGCATATTCAGGCGCGGCGTCGAAATCATAGGCGCCGGCAAAGGCCGGATTGGTGGCGACGCCGAGACGCCTCGCCTTGCGGCGAAAGGCCAGACTCAACACGTCGAGCAGCAATTCCTTGGCGAGATGCAGGCGCGGCGCCGCGCGCGGCCGCCCGCATTGCCGCACCCAGGCCTCGGGCGCCGTCTCCGCCGCCACCTTGAGCACCGCGTCGCGCACTTGCGGGAACAAATGCACGTGCTGATGGCCGTCGATGAAGTCGGGCGGGCGGCCGAACGCCATGACGAAAGCTTCCACTTGGCTGGCGACCTCGATCGTCAGCCGCTCGGGCTTGAGCCGGCGCGCGGCGGCCAGCGCGCAACATTTTCGGCAGCGGCGCGAAATGGCCGCGGCTGGTCGGCGCAAAGCCCTCGCTCAGCGGTTTGAACGGCGCGGTCAAAGTGACGTGCAGGCCGAGCGCGGCGCGCTTTTTTCCGGCATTGAGCGCATCGAGCGCCGCTGCTTGCTCGGCGTCGAAATGCGGCGCCGCCGTCATCACCGAGGTTGCATTGAGGCGCCCGCGCTCGATCAGGTCGCGGATGGCGGCGTTGACGCTCAGAGAAATGCCGTAATCGTCGGCGCACAGCCAGATGCGGCGACGACCGTCGGCCACGTTGCGCCTACTCCGCCGCGCGCGCGGCCGCCGAGCGCGGCTTCGCGTTGTCCTTGGCGGCGTTCTTAGAGACTTCCTTGGCGGGCGCACGCGCGTTCTTCAGGCTGTGCTCGGCGACGAAATAGACCGGGCGCGCTTTGATCTCCGACAACAGCTTGCCGATGTACTCGCCGAGCACGCCGATCATGAGCAATTGCACGCCGCCGATCACCATCAGGCCGACGATGAGGGAGGGGTAGCCGGGCACATCCTGACCGAACAGAAGCGTCTGCAACAGGGTCCAGACGCCGAAGAACAGCGCGCTTGCCGCCAGCAGCAGCCCGAGCACGCTGGCGACGCGCAACGGCGCCACCGTGAACGAGGTCAGGCCCTCGATCGACAGGCCGATCAGCGTCCACACGTTCCAAGTGGTCGCGCCGTGCGCGCGGCGTGCCGGTTCGTAGTCGACGCGCACCTGGCGGAAGCCGATCCAGCTCGACAGGCCCTTGAAGAAGCGGCTGCGCTCGGGCATCTGCCGCAGCGCGTCCGCCGCGCGCGGCGACAGCAAGCGGAAATCGCCGGCGTCCTCGGGGATTTTCTGCCGCGCGCCCAGATTGATCAGCCCGTAAAACCAATGCACGCCGGCGCGGCGCAGCCAGGGCTCGTTCTCGCGGTTGGCCTTGGCGGTGTAGACCACGTCGTAGCCGTCATCGAGCCAGCGCGCGACCAGCGTGTCGATCAGGCCGGGCGGATGCTGGCCGTCGCCGTCCATGAACAGCACGGCGCCGAGCCGGGCATGGTCGAGGCCGGCGAGCAAAGCGGCTTCCTTGCCGAAATTGCGCGACAGCGTGACCACCTGCACGTCGAGCGGATCGGCGATGAGCGAACGGGCGACCTCGGCGGTGCCGTCGCTGCTGCCGTCGTCGACATAGATGACTTCGGTCGCGAGATCGCGCTTGACCTTGAGCCAGCGCGCCACCTCGGCGATGCGCTCGTGCAGGGCGGGTAAGCCCCTTGGCCTCGTTGAACACCGGCACCACGATCGACAGGCCCGGCGCCGCCGCTGAACGCGTCGCGCGGGACGTTGATTTGGTCGGTTTCGCCGGCATTTCGTAAGCCCGTAGCTTGGGTTAGGCGCGATCTATAGCGCAACGGAGCCGCGCTGTCGCGCCCGCCTCAAAATGCTATGAACGGGCCATGATTCCGCGCCCTGCAGAAGCTGATCGACCGTCTCGCCGTGGCCTGGCACGAGCGCGCGGTCGCGCTCAAGGCGGTCAGCTTCGCCATGGTCGGGCTGGTCAATTCGGCGGTCGACTTCGGCGTATTTGCCTTCGCCTATTATTATTTGCTGCTGCCGATCGTCGTTGCCAACAGCATGGCCTGGGTGGTCGCCGTCACCGGCTCCTATGTGCTCAATTCGACCATCACCTTCGCGGCCGAATCGGGACGGCGGCTGGCGCTCAAGCACTATTTCGGCTTTGCCTTTTCGCAGTTCGCCGGCTTCCTCGCCAATACCGCGACGGTATGGTGCCTGGTCACGCTGGCGCACGTGCCCGCCTGGGCCGCCAAAGTGGCGGCGATTTTGGTCAGCTTCGCGGTCAATTTCTCGCTCTCGCATTTCGTGGTGTTCAAGGTGCGTAAGCCGCGCGCATGATCCGAAAAGTGGAAACCGGTTTTCGGATAAGATCATGCGCAAACTGAGCTGGAGTTAAGGTAATGCAGTACGACGACAATCTGACCGCCCAACGGCCGAGCTTCGTCACGCATCTCGAATGCGCGATGACCGGCGAGCGCCACGAAGCCGATCAAATCCATAATCTGTCGCGCGCGAACAAGCCGCTATTGGTGCGTTACGATCTCGCCGGGGTCGCCAAGGCGCTGAGCAAAGAAAAACTCAGCCGCGCGCGCGCCCGATCTGTGGCGCTATCGCGAATTGCTGCCGGTGCGCGAGGCCGCCAATATCGTCAGCCTGGGCGAGGCGATCACGCCGCTCATCCGCATGCGCAAGCTTGAGGGCAAGCTCGGCGGCGGCGAAATCCTGGTGAAAGACGAAGGCCGCCTGCCGACCGGCTCGTTCAAGGCGCGCGGTCTCGTCATGGCGGTGTCGATGGCCAAAGCGCTCGGCATCAAGCATATGGCGATGCCGACGAATGGAAACGCCGGCGCGGCGCTCGCCGCCTACGCCACGCATGCCGGCATCAAGACCACGATCTTCTGCCCCGAGGATACGCCGGAGGTAAATGTCAGCGAGATCGCGCTGCAAGGCGCGACCGTCTACCGCGTCAACGGCCTGATCGACGATTGCGGCAAGATCGTCGGCGAGGGCAAGGCGAAAGTCGGCTGGTTCGACACCTCGACCTTGAAGGAGCCGTACCGGATCGAGGGCAAGAAAACGATGGGGCTGGAGCTCGCCGAGCAACTCGATTGGAAAGTGCCCGACGTGATCTTCTATCCGACCGGCGGCGGCACCGGGCTGATCGGCATGTGGAAGGCCTTCGCCGAACTCGAAGCGATCGGCTTCATCGGCGCGAAGCGTCCGCGCATGGTGGCGGTGCAGGCGGCCGGCTGCGCGCCCATGGTGAAAGCCTTTGAGGCCGGCGAGGAACACGCGCCGCGCTGGGAGAACGCGCATACCATCGCCTCAGGCATCCGCGTGCCGCAGGCGATCGGCGATTTCCTCATTTTGCGCGCGGTGCGCGAGAGCAAGGGCTTCGCCATCGCGGTCGAGGACGATGCCATTCAATCCGCGCTCGACGAGATGGCGCGCGAAGAAGGGCTTCTTGCAGTGCCCGGAGGGCGCCGCGACTTACGCCGCCTATAAGCAGAGCCTGGCCTCCGGCCAGCGTCAAGAAAACCGACCAGGTGGTGCTGTTCAACTGCGCCAGCGGGCTGAAATATCCGCTGCCCAAGATCGAGCGCAAACTGGACCGTCACAAGCCGATCGATTACGCGGCGCTCTGAACGCCTGCCGCGCCGCCCGCCAAGCAGGCGCAAGCAGGCAATTGACCCGGCGGCCTGAACCTATAGCCTTGCCAGTACGGCGACAGGCCGGAAGAGCCTGTTGAATTTCTCAAGATGAAAAACAAGCTGGGAGGGAACAAGCCATGCGTATGATTGAGCGCTTTGCCGCGCCGCTTTGTGCGACGTTGCTGCTGGTCGCGGCCGCACTGCCGGCGCAGGCGCAATTTCCAAGCAAGCCGGTCGAAATGACCATTCTATTCGGCGGCTCGGCGCAGACCGTCGGGCAGGTGCTGGCCGACCAGATGTCGAAGAAGCTCGGCTCGCCGGTGGTCGCGGTCGCGCGCAAAGGCGGCGGCGGCGCCATCGGCTACAGCTACGTGCACAACACCGCGCCGGACGGCTACAACATCGTTTGGAATTCCAATTCGATTTCGACCACGCATTACAGCGGCCACGTCGCCTTCGACTACAAGGCCTTCATGCCGATCGCGCGCGTCGGCATGGAATTGCCGGTCTTCGTGGTGCGTCCGGAATCGGGCTGGAAGACGCTGCATGACATGGTCGATGCCGCCAAGAAGTCGGGCAAGAAGCTCAACATTATGGTGGGCGGCCTCGGCTCGTTCACCCATATCGCCTCGGCCGCGCTGTTCAACCGGCTCGGCCTCGAGGTGACGTTCGTTCCGGGCGGGCAGGGGCGCGAAGTGGCCGAATTGTTGGCCGGCCGCGTCGACGGCGCGCTGCGCTGGCCGAGCGAGGTCATGACGCACGTCAAAGGCGGCACCCTGGAAGTGCTGTGCGTCACCAGCAAGGACATCGCGGTCGAAGGCATCAAGGCGCCGACTTGCGACAAAGCGGGCGCGACCGGCCTCGATCTGTCGATGTGGCGCGGACTGGCGGCGCCCGCCGGCACGCCGCCGGCGGTGGTCGCAAAGCTGCAGGAAGTCGCCAAGGAAGCGGTGGCCTCGCCGGAATTCCAGGAGGCCGCGCATAAGCTCGGCTTCGTGCCGGCCTATCTTCCCGGCAGCGAATTCGGCAAGGTCATCGCCGCCGACGACAAGGAAATCGGCGATTTGATGAAGCAGATCGGCATCGACAAGACCAAAAAGAAAATGTGAGGCGGCAAGCGTGACGTGGTCGAAAAGCGATCGGCTGGCCGGCGCCGTCCTGCTGCTGGTCGCTTTGCTGTGGATCGCCGGCGTCGTCTGGACCATTCCGGACGTCACCGGCGACGGCGGCCGCGTCGGGCCGCGCGGCTTTCCGCTCGCCATGGGCGTGCTGCTGGCGGTGCTGTCGGCGCTGATGTTCGCCGGTAGCTTCATCGACGGCGGCACCGGCCGCGACGGCGCGGCGCGCTTTGATCGCGCCGAGCTGTGGGCGCTGGTCGCGACCTTCGGATTTCTCGGCGGCTACGTCGCGCTGCTCGAATGGTTCGGCTTTGCGACCGCCACCGCCGTCGCCGTTGCGGCGTTTCTCGTCTTCGTCCTCAACAAGCGCTCGCCGTTGCTGGTCGCCGGCATGTCGCTCGGCTTGGCCTTCGGCATCTGGCTGATCCTCGGCAAGGCGATGGGCGTCTACTTGCCGCATGGTTCGCTGATCGATTGGTTCTAACTTATGGATGCGTTTCTCACGGCGTTGCACGCGGCGGCGACCTGGCAGGTGCTCGCCGCCACGCTGTTCGGTTCGGTGGTCGGGCTGATCTTCGGCGCCATCCCGGGCTTAACCTACAGCATGGCGCTCGCCATGGTGCTGCCGCTCACCTTCAGCATGGGCAACGAAGCGGCGATCGCCGCCATGCTGTCCACCTATATCGGCGGCATGACCGGCGGCGCCATCTCGGCGATCCTGATCGGCGTGCCGGGCACGCCGTCGGCGGCGGCGACCGTGTTCGACGGCCACATGATGGCGCGCAACAATCAGGCGAGCCTCGCCATCGGCACCGCGACGGTGGCGGCCGGCATCGGCGGCATTCTGAGCCTGGTCATCATGCTGATCTCGGTGCAGGTGCTGGCGCGCGTCGCGTTGGCCTTCGGCCCGGCCGAGATCACCGCGCTGGTTATTTTCGGTCTGTCGACCATTTGCGGGCTGGCGGAGAAATCGCTGGTGCGCGGCATGATCGGCGGCGTGCTCGGGCTGATGGTCATGAGCATCGGGCTCGATCCGATCGACGGCGTGGCGCGCTTTGCCTTCGGCAGCACCACCATGCTGCAGGGCGTCGATCTCCTGGTGGCGATGATCGGGCTGTTCGCGGTGCCGCACGCGATCCGCGCCTTCGTTGCCTGGCGCGCCGGCAAAGAGCCGGCGATCGAGGCCAAGGCGGTGAGCGTCGAACTGCCGAGCGTGCGCCTGATGTGGTCGCAGCGCTGGAACCTTCTGCGCTCCGGCCTGATCGGCACGGTGATCGGCGCCATTCCCGGCACCGGCGGGCCGATCGCGGCGTTCCTCGCCTACGACCAGGCCAAGCGTTTTCACAAACATCCCGAACGCATGGGCAAGGGCGATCTTGCCGGCGTCATCGCGCCGGAAGCTGCCAACCACGCGGTCACCGGCGGCGCCATGATCCCGCTGCTCGGCCTCGGCATTCCCGGCGATCCGGCGACCGCCATCATCCTCGGCGGGCTGTTGATCCACGGCATCCAGCCCGGGCCGCTGCTGTTTTCCGAAAAGCCGGCGGTGATCGCCAATATCTATGTCCTGTTCCTGTTCGCTTACGTGGTGGTGGTGCTGTTGCAGCTTTACGGCGTGCGCCTGTTCGTGCGCGCGCTCAGGGTGCCGCCGCATCTGTTGGCGGTCGGCATTCTGGTGATGTGCGCGGTCGGCTCCTTCGCCATCCGCAACACGCTGTTCGACGTCGTGGTGATGATGGTGATCGGGCTTGCCGGCTATCTCTTGCTGCGCGCGCGCATTCCGGTCGCGCCGGTGCTGCTCGGCCTGGTGCTGGGGCCGACGCTGGAGCGCGAATCGCGCACCGCGCTGATCATGTCGGAGGGGCACCTGTCGATTTTCTATTCGTCGCTGCCGGCGCTGTTATTTTTCGCGTCTCGCGCTGTTGGTGATCGGCGCGCATGTGGTCGGCAATCTGCGCGCGCGCAGCCGCGCGATTGCCGCGAGCGAAGGCGACGCCTGAGTTTTTCGCGGCGAAAAATTTGCTGGCGTCAGGTTTCCGCAAGCTGGCGGCGGCCTTCGAGCGGCATCTTCGGCGTCTTCTCCGGCCGCTCGGGTCCCCACACGCGGCTGTAATAGGTGTCGGCCAGATTGAGCGCGCCGATCGGATTGTGCGCCAGCACCCGGTCTTTCGCCACCAGCACCGTGGTCGGCGCGTTGGCGTGCTTGAAGAACAGGCTGTCGTGGCCGACGCAGAGGCCGAGCACGACGTTGAACTCGCAAGCTGCGCGGTTGAGCAGTTCGGCCTGGCTCACCGGGTTGCAGATCACTTCATAACTGCCGGGGTGGATTTTGTCCGCATCCTTGATGCCGAGTTCTTCCTTCGGGATGCCGCCGTGCTTGCAGGCGACCGAGGCGACCTCGAAGCCGTGGCTTTCCAGAATGCCGCTGAGAATCTTGGCGTGATCGACAAAACTGATGCAGGTGGCGATGCCGATTTTCTTGTAGCCCATGCGCTTGGCGAATTCGCAAATCTCCTCGACCCGCGTCCACTTGCAATAGCCCGCCGCTTCGACCGCGGCCGACACCTGCGCGATGCGGCGCACTTCGGGGTCGTCGTATTTGGCGACGGCTTGGTCGATGCCGTCGGGATCGACCTTGCTCGGGCAATAGCCGGGGCCGCGCTCGGCCGATTCGCTGACACGGCAGGCGCGCAAGACGTCCGGGCAATAGGCGCAGGAGGGGTCTTCGTATTTCATGGCCGTGGCTCCGGCTCTGAGGGAGACGGCCAGTGTCGACCCATCACGGGTGGCGGCGTTTGACCCAGATCAAGGGACGGGGGCTAACGGCGCCGCTGGCCTAGCGCACGGTGCAGTCGCGTAGGATTTCCGGCTTGAAGGTGAGGCCATGCCCGGGCCGTTCCGGCGCGGTGATCGTGCCGTTGACGGCCGGGACCGGCTCGACCCAGAGGTCGTGCGAAAGGCCCATGTCCTCGATCCAACTGCCGTTCGGGATCGACGCCACCAGCTGCGTGTTGAGTTCGGGGAACAGATGCGGCGCGATTCTGATGCCCTTGGCGTCGGCGAGCGTTGCGGTTTTCCGCAAGTCAGTGAAGCCGCCGCGCATGGGGTCGGGCTGCAGGATCGGCAACAGCGGCTCTTCGAAAAACGGCATGAGATCGAAATGGGTGAAATGCGTCTCGCCGCCGACGATGCGAAGGTCGAGCGCGCGCGCGATCCGCAGGTAGCCGTCGAAGTCGTCCGGCCGCACCGGCTCCTCCAGCCAGTACACGTCGTAATCCTCGAACTTGCGGCCCATCTGGATGGCGACGTCGGCGGTCCAGCCCATGTTGACGTCGATCATGATGTCGATGTCGGGGCCGACCGCGTCGCGCATGCGCCGCACATTGTCGAGATCGGTCTTTAAATCTTGCGTGTGCGCGACCTGCATCTTGATCGCCTTGAAGCCTTGGTTCTTGAATTGCAGCGCCTTGGCGATCATGCCGTCGCCGCCGGAGCCGCGGAAGCAGCCGCTGCCGTAAACCGGCAGCTCGCCGCGCACGTGCCCCCACAGGCGGTGCAGCGGCAGATTGGCGCGCTTGCCGACGGCGTCCCACAGCGCGATATCGAGCGCCGACATCGCCATGGTCGTGATGCCGCCGCGGCCGAACGTCGTGGTGGAGATCCACAGATCGTCCCAAATGCCCTCGACCGCCGTCGCATCCTTGCCGAGGACGCGCGGCACGATGCATTCGTGCAGGCACATCTCGATGGTGCCCAGGATCGGCCGGAACAGTTGCAGATATCCCATGCCGACTATGCCGCCCTTGGTTTCGACCTCGAGCACCAGGATGTTGCGCGCCTCGCCGAACGGGTGGCCCTTCAGCCAAGGGTCGTTCGGCCACGGCACGCGTAATTGCGTGATGCGGATTGCTTTAATCGTCATGTCGGTCATGGCTGCCATCCAAGCTTCGAAAAACGCGCGCGGCGTCGCCTCAATCTTTGGCCAAAATCTCCGCCACTTCCACGCGCCGGCCTTCGCGCGCCGACAGGATGCCGGCGCGGATGACGGCGAGCGAATTGGTGGCGTAATCGCCGCCGACTTCCGGCGGCTTGCCGCCGCGCGCGGCGGCGGCGAACTCCTCGAGCTCTTCGACAAAAGTGTCGTTCTTCTCGCAAGGCACGGCGACCGGCTTCTTTTCGCCTTGCTTGAGCCAGCTCAGGCCGTGATGCAGGTCGTAATAGGCGGTGGCGGTCTTGCCGTAGATGTTCATCAGATAATATTCCGAGGCCGAGGCGTAGCTGGCGTTGAGCGTCGACAGCGCGCCGTTCTCGTGCTCGAGCACGAGGCTGGCGACGTCCGGATTGTCGCCCGGCAGCACCAGCCGCACGAAGCGGCCGCTCACCGCCTTGATCGGCCCGAGCAGGTAATCGAGCACGTCGGCATAATGCACGCCGATCTGCAGCATGACGCCGCCCGGCATGCCGGCGGCGGTGTAGCGCCAGGACGAGCGGTCGAACTGGCCGAGCCGGTCGCGGCTGATATTGGCTTCGGCGTTGACCAATTGGCCGAACACGCCGGCCTCGATTTGCTGCTTGATCCAGCGGAAATGACTTTCGCGCCGCCGCTGATAGCCGAGCGCGAGCGTGACGCCGGCCTGCGGCAGCATTCGGTGATCTTGCGCGCGTCCGATACGGAATTGGCGATCGGCTTGTCGAGAAACACGTGCTTGCCGGCAAGCGCGGCCTGCCGCGTCGTCTCCAGGTGCACGTCGTTCGGCGTCGTGTTGATGACGGCCTCGATCTCCGGGATCGGCGAGAATGGCGTCATAGCTCGGCGCCGCGCGGCAGGAATATTTGGCGGCGAAGGCCGCGCGCTTTTCCGGCGAGCGCGTGTAGCAGGCGACGATCTTGAGCTTGCCGGAGCGCTTGATCGCGTCGGCCAGCACGTCCGACCACCAGCCCATGCCGATGCAGGCAACGCGCAGCGGCTCGGCCATGGCCATCATTTCCAACTTGCGCCGATCGCTTCGACCGCGGCCTGCGCGATGCGCTGGTCGGTCGCCCAATCGCCGCCGGCGACGCCGACGCCGCCGATGCATTCGCCGTCGGCGATGATCGGGCAGCCGCCTTCCATCGCCGTCCAGCGCTCGGCGCCTGCGGCAAGCGTCAGCCCGAGCGCGTGCAGCGTGTCGAGCTCTTGGCCTTGCGCGCCGCGCGCCGAGGTCATGCGCTTGGTCGACGCCGAACAGACCGCCTTTGGCGGTCGAGGAATGCACGGTGTGGAAGGGCCCGCCTTCCATGCGCTCGAGCAAGATGAGATGTCCGCCGGCGTCGGCGATGGCGACGGTGATCGCGATGCCGGCTTGCTTGGCCTGTGTCGATGGCGGCCGCCATCATCTTCTTGGCGCCGTCCATGGTCAGGCGCTTAGCGGCCGTGACATGCATGTGAGCCGAATGCCCCAATCCCGTTTGCCGCGGATGATAGGGGCTTGTCGCTGCTTAAGTAAACAAAAAGGCGCCGCGCATCGCCGGCGCGCCGTTTTGACGCCATGAAATTGGCCGGCGGACGACGCCGCGCACGCTGTCAGTCCATGCGAAATTGCGGGCTAAAGATCGTTCACGGCAGCTTTGAGTTCTTCGCGCACTTGATTGGCGACGGACGCGAGCGCATCGTTTTTAACGGCCTGCATGGAGGCGACCGGGTCGATCGCTGCAACTTCCGTTTTTCCGTCGCGCTCCTGAACGATGACATTGCACGGCAGCATCGTCCCGATCTTGTCTTCCGCCTGCAGGGCCTGGTGCGCCATTTTCGGATTGCAGGCGCCCAAGATGACGTAAGGATGGAACTCGGCCCCGATTTTTTCCTTCAGCGTGGCCGCGACGTCTATTTTTGTCAGCACGCCGAAGCCGTGGGCTTTGAGCGACGCGATAGTCTTCTCGACCGCCTGAGCGAATGGCACATCGAGCGATTTTGCAAAGTAATAAGTCATTTTACGATCTCCGATGCGGCATCACATGCGACACATGTATGTCGGATCGTCGATCATTCAATCGGAATATGGACCGAAAATACCGCCCGCGGCCGTGCGGCCGCCGGATCGATCGCTTTGCAATGTAATGTTGCTCGAAGAAAAAGCTAGAGCGCGGCTTCCAGCTTGGCGTAAAGCGGGTTGTCCTTCGAAAACACATAGTCGAGATCGGCCACGGCCACCGCTTCGGCGCCGTTTTCGCGCAGGAAACTGGTGAGCGCGTAAACCTTGTCCGGCGGGCAGTGCAGCGTCAGCATGCCCGAGGAGGTCGGCCCGCCGAACGGCGTGACCACGCCGAATTTCTCTTTCGCTGCGTCCACCAGCTTCATGTCGCAGGCGGCAAAACGCGCGCGCACTTCGCGGAAGGCGCGCGCCCGCTGCTGCGCCGCCACGCGGTCGAGAATGACGCGCGCGGTCTCGCGCGTCTCCGTGTCCCATTGGGCGCCGCGCGCGGCCACGAGGTTGGCCTGCGAGCGCAGGATGATGCCGTCCTCGACCACTTTGAGCCCGTTGGCGGAAAGTGTCGCGCCGGTGGTGGTGATGTCGACGATCAGCTCGGCGGTGCCGGCGGCGGGCGCGCCTTCGGTCGCGCCCGAGCTTTCGACGATGCGGTAATCGACGATGCCATGCGCGGAGAAGAAGTCGCGCGTGAGATTGACGTATTTGGTCGCCACCCGCATGCGGCGGCCGTGCGTTTGGCGGAACGAGGTGCCGACGTCGTCGATGTCGGCCATGGTGCGCACGTCGATCCAGGCCTGCGGCACCGCCACCACGACGGTGGCAAAGCCGAAGCCGAGCCCTTCGATCAGCACCACTTTGCGGTCGGCGTCGGGGATCACCTCGCGCACCAGGTCCTCGCCGGTGACGCCGAGATGCACGGCGCCGGCGGCGAGCTGCTGGGTGATTTCGGATGCCGAGAGATAAGCGACTTCGACGCCGTCGAGCCCGGCAATGGCGCCGCGGTAATCGCGCGCACCGCGCGGCTTGATCAGCGCGAGCCCAGAGCGGGCGAAAAAGGCTTCCGCGTTTTCCTGCAGCCGGCCCTTGGCCGGCACCGCGAAGACGAGAGGGCGCTCATGCCGCGCCTCCATAGACGCCGAGCCGCTCGATCCACACCGCAAAACCGACCGCCGCGATCGGCTCGGGGCTGCCAAGCCGGGTGAACAGCCCGTCATAGCGGCCGCCGGCGACCAGCGGATCGCCGGTGCGCGCAGGATCGGTGAGTTCGAAGACGAAGCCGGTGTAGTAATCGAAGCCGCGCCCGAACGCGGTGGAAAAGCGCACGCGCTGCAAATCGATGCCGTGCGCGGCGAAAAAACCGGCGCGGTTTTCGAACAGGTCGATGGCCGGATAGAGCGCCTCGACCATATTGCTTTCGCCGGCGAAGGCGCGCAATTCGGCCGCGGCCTCGTCGGGATCGCCGGCGATGGCGAGGAAGCGTTCGATCAGCGCGCGCACGTCGCGCGGCAATTTGGCGGCGCCGCCGAGCGCCGACTGTTCGAGGAAGCGCTCGGCGATCTCGGCGACCGAACGGCCGCCGACCGCATTGATGCCGGCGATCGACAGCAAATCAGTGACCAGCGCGTGCGCGCCCTTCGGATCGGAGCCGGCAAGCGCCGCCAGCACGCCCTGATATTCGGGACGCGCATTGTTGCCGCCGAGCACCAGCCGGTCGAGATCCTGCGCGAGATTGGTCTTGCGGTTGAAGTCCTTGACCAGCCGCCGCTTCCAGGCCGGCGGCAGATCGAGGCCGGCGATCAATCCGGCAAACAGCGCGACGTCGCCGATCTGGATGTCGGGCGCGGCCAAGTCCGTAATGCGCGGTCGCTTCCAGCCCGAGCGCCAGCATCTCGGCATCGGCCGCCGCCTTGTCGGGCCGCCCAAAGCTCTCGATGCCGGCTTGCAGGAATTCGGCCGGCGCATCGCTGCGGTGACGGAACACCGGCCCGAGATAGCAATAGCCCGTGGGCTTGCCGGCGAGCGGAGAGGCGAGGTAGTCGCGCGACACCGGAATGGTGAGGTCGGGGCGCAGGCAGAATTCGCCGCCGCCGGGGGCGGTGGTCAGATACATTCGCTTACGGATGTCCTCGCCGGAGAGATCGAGGAAGGGTTCGGCCGGCTGCAGGATGGCGGGCGCAATGCGGGCGTAACCGGCGCGCTCATAGGAAGCGACCAGCGCCTCCGCCCGCGCGTCGGGCTCTTTGGTCTCGGTGTTGACGCCCGCGTTCATTGTTTTCCGCTTTGCCGTTTGCGGCGGCCTTTAGCACGTTAGGTTTAAGGTTTCGACGTTGTTTAATGGTTGCCCTTAACGAAACCGCCGGGCCAAATGTCTGGCGTCGTTAACGAATTCTGCGGCGCCGGAAATACAGCGTTATTTTTGTGGCTTTGCTGTGCGTGGCCGGCCGCCCGCGCTTTTCCCGCGGCAAGGCCGTGTTAACATCGCGGCACGCTTTTCGCCCATCGGAGAACCGCCCATGCGCCGACTTGTCCTGCTCGCCGCCGCCGCGCTCACGGCCGCGCCCGCTTTCGCCTACGACATGCCGATGCGCAAGGCCGGCCTATGGGACCTCAAGATGGAATTCGTCGGCAGCAGATCTGCCGGCGCGCGAGATGAAGCAATGCACCGACGCCACCGCCGACAGACTGATGACCGCCAATTTCGGCGGCTCGGCGGCAGAGGCCTGCTCCAAGCACGACGTGCGCAACAGCGGCGGCGTCATCACCGTCGACTCGGTGTGCAAATTCGGCCAGGCCACCTCGACCTCGCACGCGGTGATCAGCGGCAGTTTCGACTCAGCCTATACCGTCGAGGTGACCTCGAAGCGGGAAGGCGGCCGGCCGATGCCGGGCATGGCGCCGGGCGGCGAGACGCACATGAAGATCGCGGCGAAATGGCTCGGTCCCTGCCAGAGCGGCCAGCGGCCCGGCGACATCGTCATGAACAACGGCATGACGGTCAACATTCTCGACATGCAGAAGATGGGCGCCGGCATGCATCCCGGCATGCCGAAGCGGCCGTAGCGCATATTCCGCTCGTTCCCGCGCAAGCGGAAATCCAGAGCGACGAATTGGCGCATAAGATCCAGCATCGGGTCCCCGCTTTCCGCCTCCGCGCTCCGCGCTACGGCGGACTTCAAACGCGCCGAAGCTCGCGACGCGAGCGAAGGCGGGTCGCCGAGACGAGCGGATTATTTTATCCCTGCGCGGTGACGGTCACGTCGACCGAAATCCCCAGGAAATCCGCATTCGTCCCGCTGAACGATCCCGAAATCGGAATGGCCTGCGACGGGTCGCCGGTCACCGCGACGCGGATGAGATTTTCGCCGGCGATCAGCCCGTTGGTCGGGTCGTATTCGACCCAGCCGGCGCCGGGCAGATAGACATCCGCCCAGGCGTGAGTGGAGCCGGCGCCTTGCATGGCTTGCCCGCCGTCGAGCGCCGGATCGTACAGATAGCCGGTGAGGAAACGGCTGCCGAAGCCAAGCGTGCGCGCCGCTTCCATGAACAGCAGGGCGAAATCGCGGCAGGTGCCGCTCTTCTTTTCCAGCGTTTCGATCGGCGTTTGCGTGCCTTCGGCGTAGCGCGTGTTGTAGGCGAACTCGCTTTTAATAGCGCCGTTGATGTTCGACAGCAGATTGTAAGTCGGCAACGGTTGTTGGCGCGTGAAGCGCTTGGCCCAGTTCTCCACCAGGCCGCGCGGATCGGGATAATGGCGCTCGACCAGCCGGCCAAGATCGCTGCGGTCGTTCGACGAATAGACGAAGGGATACATTTGCGCTTCCGGCGCAATCGGGAACACCGGCCGCGCCAGGCCAAAACGTTCGAGTTGCAGCGTGCTGACGATGCGCAGTTCGGACGCGGCTTGCACGAATTCCACCAGCGCCACCGAATTTCCGAAAACGTCGTGCATCCAATGCGTCTCGCCCGGCGGGGAAAAACTGAACTCGGCGTCGACCAGGCGCATGTCGTGCGAATCGCGCGGCCGCAGCATCAGCCGGTGCGGGCCGAAGCTGACCGGCCGCGCATAGCGATAGGTGGTGGCGTGGCGGACCGTCAAAAGCTTCATGGCTTGGCGTTCAGGCCGTGGCGGGCCAGCAGCTTGCGCACTTCCGCGACCAGGTCTGCTTCCTTGACCGCGAACTGCGCCTCGGCCTGCTTTTTCAAATATTCGTCGCGATCGTTGATGTCGCTTGGCGCCGCGCCGGCGATCAGATCGCGCAGTTGGACTTCGCCCTTGGCTTTTTCGTCCGGCCCCTGGATCACCGCGCAAGGCGATGCCGCGTTGTCGGCGTATTTTAGTTGCTGGCCGATGCCGTGTTTGGGGTTGCCGAGATAGAGCTCGGCGCGAATGCCGGCGTTGCGCGTAGCGCGGCGACCATTTCTGGCAGGCCGGCGACGCTGTCGGCGCCGAACACGGTGATCAGCACCGGGCCGGCCGGCGTTTTTCGACCGAGCTTTGCCGAGCGCGGCGAGCGCGGCCTGCAGGCGTGACACGCCGATGGAGAAGCCGGTCGCCGGCACCGGCTGGCCCATGAAGCGCGAGACGAGGCCGTCATAACGCCCGCCGCCGCCGACCGAGCCGAAACGCACCGGCCGGCCCTTGTCGTCTTTGGTCTCGAAGGCAGCTCAACTTCGAAGACCGGGCCGGTGTAATACTCGAGGCCGCGGACGACGGACGGATCGAAAACAACACGGTCGCTATATCCAGCGGCAACGATTAGCTTTTTAACTTCTGCAACTTCTGACATACCGTCATACAAAGACGGAACGGCTATAATTTCAGGAAGGCCCTTAGGAAACTTCCCAGTTAGGCTGGAGTGCTGGCTTCCGTCAGGCTTTGTTTCGACTTCGACCTTGAAATCAAACATAGCTTCAATTCCTTGAATTTGAAGCTCGTCCAAGCCGACACCGTTGGTAAAGTCGCCACTCTCATCGCGACGCCCTGGCCCTAGCAAAAGTCGAACTGCTTCGTTGCCAAGACGATCGCGTTTATCGATTGCGCGAAGCACTGCGAGTCGTCGCTCAGCGCTGCCTTCGCCGGCGAGGCCAATGGTATCCATCACGCCATCCAGAACTCGTCTCGATTATTGAATTTGACGATATACTTTCCGCGCTCAATTCCCAGCGCGTCGATGGTATCGGCCGCCAGCATGCACATTTCGGCATCCGCTGCGGCCACAGTCGACGCATTAAATGGTGATGATTGCGCTGTGCCAACCGTGTCCGCATCGAACTGCATGAACTGGCGGAAGCGGCCGGGGCCCGGCTTCTCGTTGCGGTAGACATAGCCGTAGCGATAGGTGCGGTGGGGCAGTGCGAGGTTCTGGTAATTCTCCGCCACGTAGCGCGCCAGCGGCGCGGTCAGGTCATAGCGCAGGGAGAGCCACTGCTCGTCGTCATCCTGAAACGAGAACACGCCTTCGTTCGGCCGGTCCTGGTCGGGCAGGAACTTGCCGAGCGCGTCGGTATATTCGATCGTCGGCGTCTCCAGCGGTTCGAAGCCGTAGCGCTCGAACACCGCCCGGATCGCCTCCACCATATGCCTTGTGGCGGCGATCTCGGCCGGCCCGCGGTCGGCGAGGCCGCGCGGCAGGCGGGCTTTGAGCTTTTGTGGCTTGCCGGATTTAGGATTGGCCATCGGCTTCAGTCGCTTAAATTGATAACGCGGCGTGGTAGCAGCCGTTTCCGGCTTTGTCATTATCGCTGAAAGCGGATAAACCGACGCTAGCAAAAAACAGTGAGGCGGCCCCATGGCCACGAGTACAGCAAATATCGCAAGCGCCACCGTTCCCAACGATCTCGAACCCTTTTGGATGCCGTTCACGGCCAACCGCGCCTTCAAGGCGCGCCCGCGCCTGATCGCCGGCGCCAAGAACATGCACTATTTCACCCCGGACGGGCGCAAGGTGCTCGACGGCTCGGCCGGGCTTTGGTGCACCAATGCCGGCCATAACCGCGACCCGATCGTGGCGGCCATCCAAAAACAGGCGGCCGAGCTCGACTTCACGCCGACCTTCCAGTTCGGCCATCCCAAGGCATTTCGAGCTGGCCGGCCGCATCGCGGCGCTGGCGCCCGGCGATCTCGATCACGTGTTCTTCTGCAATTCCGGTTCGGAAGTCGGTCGACACCGCGCTCAAGATCGCGCTCGCCTATCACAACGTCCGCGGCAACGCCTCGCGCACGCGTCTCATCGGCCGCGAGCGCGGCTATCACGGCGTCGGCTTCGGTGGTACGTCGGTCGGCGGCATGGTCGCCAACCGCAAGCAGTTCGGCACGCTGCTCGCCGGCGTCGATCATCTGGCCTCGACCTATAACCGCGCCGAGCAGGCGTTCTCCGTCGGCGAGCCGGAATGGGGCGCGCATCTCGCCGACGAGCTCGACCGTCTGGTGGCGCTGCACGATGCCTCCACCATCGCCGCCGTGATCGTCGAGCCGGTCGCCGGCTCTACCGCCGTGCTGCCGCCGCCCAAGGGCTATCTGCAGCGCCTGCGGCAGATCTGCGACAAGCACGGCATCCTGCTGATCTTCGACGAAGTGATCACCGGCTATGGCCGCCTCGGCGCGGCCTTCGCGGCCGAGCGCTACGGCGTCATCCCCGACCTGATCACCTTCGCCAAGGGCATCACCTCCGGCAGCGTGCCGATGGGCGGCGTGATCGCGCGCAAGGGCATCTACGACGCCTTCATGAAAGGGCCCGAGCAGGTCATCGAATTGTTCCACGGCTACACGTATTCGGCTCATCCGCTCGCTTGCGCGGCCGGCCTTGCCGCGCTCGACATCTACCGCGACGAGGGCCTGTTCGAGCGCGCCAAGAAACTCGAGCCGGTCTGGGCGCAGGCGGCTATGGGCCTCAAAGGCCTGCCCAACGTGCTCGACATTCGCACCGTCGGTTTAATGGCCGGCATCGATCTCGCCAGCCGTCCGGACGCTGTCGGCAGACGCGGCATGGATGCGCTGGTAAACGGTTTCCACGACCACGACATAATGTTCCGCATCTCCGGCGATGCCCTTGCCGTGAGCCCGCCGCTGATCATCACCGAGGCGCAAATCGGCGAGCTGTTCGACAAGACTGGCCAAGGTCATCAAGCAGGTGGCGTAGCGGCTCTTCTGTCATTCCGGGACGCCGCGAAGCGGCGGGCCCGGAATCCAGGGGCGACGTTCGAATGCGCAGCTCTGGATTCCGGGCTCGCTCGCTGCGCTCGCGCCCCGGAATGACGGCGTACTGCCTTGCGCTGCGTCAACATCCGGCCATCTGGCGCCGTTAGGCTTGGCTTCATGACACAGAAAAGATGGCTGATCGTCCTAGCGATTCTTGTGCTTTTGGCCGCCGCCGGCTGGTGGCGCTTCGGGCATGGTCCGCAGGTTGCCGCGGCCGCGGCCAAGCGCGGCACCGCGGTTGAAATCGTCTACGCCACCGGCGGCGTCGAGCCGGTGCGCTGGGCCAAAGTCGCGAGCCTGGTGCGCGACCGCATCGTCGACATGTGCGATTGCGAGGGCAAGGCGGTCAAGAAAGGCGACGTGCTGGCGCGGCTCGACGACCGCGAGGTCACCGCGCAGTTGCAGGACCTGAAAGCGCGCGAGCAGTTTCTCACGCGCGAAATGTCGCGGGTGAGCGAATTGATCACCCGCGGCGCCGCCACCACGCAGGCCTACGAGCGCGCCTCGATGGATCTGTCGCAAGTGCAAGCGCAGATCACGGTGCAGGACGCCAAGATCAACGATTACATCATCGTCGCGCCGATGGACGGCGTGGTGCTGCGCCGCGACGGCGAGATCGGCGAAATCGCCGAGGCCGGGCAAATCCTCTACCGCGTCGGCGTGCCCAAGCCGCTGCAAGTGGTGGCCGAGGTCAACGAAGAAGACATCCCGCGCGTCATCGTCGGGCAGACCGCGCTGTTCCGCACCGACGCCTTTCCCGACCGGCGGCTGCAAGGCAAAGTGAGCGAGATCACGCCGATGGGCGACGTCGCCGCCAAGACCTTCCGCGTCAAGATGCTGCTGCCCGACGATACCCCGCTCAAGCCGGGCATGAGCGTCGAAGCCAATATCGTCACCCGCGAAAAGCCGGACGCGCTCTTGATCCCGGCCGACGCGCTGCAAGGCAACGCGGTGTTCGTGCTCGACGGTTCGACCGCGCGCAAGCGCGAGGTCAAGATCGGTATCCGCGGCACCCGCGAGGTCGAGGTGCTCTCCGGCCTTGCCGAAGGTGAGCGCGTTGCGGCTCCCGCGCCGACCGAGCTGAAGGACGGCGCGCGCGTGCGCGTCACCGGCGCGCGGCCGTGAACCTCATCTTCGATATCGCGTTTACCCATGTGCGCGCGCGGGTGCGGCAGACCGGCTTTGCCGTCGCCGGCGTCGCCACCGGGGTCGGCTTTTCGATCATGATGGCCTCGCTGATGCAGGGCTCGCAGGACGACTTCACCCAGCGCCTGATCAACACGCTGCCGCATATCACCGTCACCGACGAGCGGCGCACGCCGCCCAAGCAGCCGGCGGAAAGGCTGTTCGACGCCGCCGAGATCCACGGGCTGACGCCGGAGGCGCGCCGGCCGGGCATCAAAAACCCGCTCGCCATCATGGCCGCGCTGGAAGCCTGGCTGCCGGGCGGCGTCGCGCCTTCGGTCAAGGTGCAGGCGATCATCCGCTACGCCAACCACGACGTCGCCACCAGCGTGACCGGCATCGATCCGCGGCGCGAGAGCAAGGTGTCGGAACTGCCCAAGCAGATGCGCGGCGCCACCGTCAACGCGCTCTACCGCGCCACCAACGCCATCATCATCGGCGACCGGCTATCGGAGAAGATCGGCGCCCGTATCGGCGCCAATGTTACGCTGCAGACCAGCCAGGGCGCGCGCATCAGCGCGCAGGTGGTCGGCTTTTTCCATACCGGCGTGCGCCAGACCGACGAGGGCACCGCCTACGTGCTGACCAAAACCGGGCAGATCCTCGCCCGCCAGACCGGGCTGATCAACGAGTTGCGCGTGCGCTTGCGCGATCCGCTGAGTTCGCGCGAGGTCGCCGCGCGCATCGAGAGCGACACCGGCTACAAATCGGTGTCGTGGCAGGAGGCCTTTGAGGACCTGATCTCGACCTTCATCATCCGCAACATCATCATGTACGCGGTGGTCGGCGCCATTCTGCTGGTGGCGAGCTTCGGCACCTACAACATCATCTCCACCATCACGCACGAGAAGGCGCGCGACATCGCCATCATGAAATCGCTGGGCCTGAGCGAATACACCGTGCGCATGATCTTCGTGGTCGAGGCGGTGATCATCGGCCTGGTCGGCGCGATCGTCGGCTTCGTGCTCGGCTATCTGCTCTGCCGCGCGCTCGGCGCGGTCAAGATCACCAACCCGTTCATGGATTCCGACCACCTGCCGCTCGCCTATACCTACGTGCACTATCTGCTCGCCGGCCTGGTGGCGATGGTGTCCTCGGTCGCCGCCGGCTATCAGCCGGCGCGCAAGGCCGCGCGCGGCAACCCGGTCGAGATCATCCGGGGCGCCACATGAGCGAAACGGCAGCCCATCTTGCGCAAGGCGCGCCGGCGACCAATGTGCTGATCGAGGCGCGCAACGTCACCCGCATTTTGCCTGGCATCGTGCCGACCACGCTGGTGCACGACATCACCATGAGCATCGCGCGCCAACGAATTCGTGGCGATCACCGGGCCGTCCGGCTCGGGCAAATCCTCGCTTCTGTATCTGCTCGGCCTGCTCGACCTGCCGACCACCGGCGAGGTGCTGATCCACGGCCGCGCCACCGTGCACATGGACGAGCCGGAGCGCGCCCGCACGCGGCTCACCCAGCTCGGCTTCGTGTTCCAGTTCCATTTTCTGCTGCCGGAATTCACCATTCTCGACAACGTCATGCTGCCGATGCGCGCGCTCGGGCGCCTGTCGAGCGAAGCCATGCGCGCGCGGGCGCGCGATCTGCTCGCTTCGCTGGGCCTGGCCGATCATGTGCATAAACGCCCCGACCAGCTTTCCGGCGGCCAGCGCCAGCGCGTCGCCGTGGCGCGCGCGCTCGCCAACGAGCCGCCGGTCATTCTCGCCGACGAGCCGACCGGCTCGCTCAATTCTCATGCCAGCGAGCAGGTGTTCGCGGTGCTGCAGGAACTGGTCGACAAGCAGGGCAAGACCGTGGTGGCGGTCACCCACGATCTCGCGCTGGCCAAGCGCATGCACCGGCAGATCGAGCTGATGGACGGCGCCATCGTCGGCGACGCGCGGCACTGATCGGCTCAAGGAGACTGAGCGGAGATTGCGCGCATCATTTGGCGCCGCATCTAAGTGTGCTTTTCCACGGTCACTATTAAGGGACGCTCTTCGTTTTTTTCCGGATTGAATTCCGAGCGGCCCGTGAAGTTGATATGTCGGCCGTAGGTGTGAAGCGACATCGAAATACTATCGCCGACGTTCCATACAGTATGGATGTCATCGGGCATGCATGTCGAAACATCGCCCGCCCGCATGATCGTTTCGCCCATCCGCACCAACTTCGCATAACCCGGTCTTCTTCCGTCATCGAGGCGTCGCCACTCGGTTTCCTGCTCCTGGCCATGTTTTCCGACAACGACGGCCCATGTCTTGTGATTATGCGCAAGCGTGCCGCGATCCGGCAGCCACGCTATGGCAAATACCGCCAGATCGTGATTTTGCTCTTCATGCAGGAGATGCACGCCGAACCCCTGCTTTTCGTCGCACGCCCAGTATTCGTCTCTCATCCAACCGGGACTGGCGGCCAGCTTCTCAGCAAGCGGGCGAACCTTTTCGACGAGTTTGCGCTGATCGGTTTCTTCGGCGGCAATGGCGCGTAGATCGTCGACATACTGCTGAACACTGTAGGTGCCACTCATCTGATTCCCCTCGAAAATCGTCCAGGCCTTCGCAAAACTACCTTACGCGCTGGCCTTTGACGTTGAGAATACGTTTAGAGTAGCTTCTATTTTTATTGTGTTGTTTGATGTTGAGCCGGCCTATTTCGTGCGAAGGCGAGGGAACGGGGTGAAGTATCGGTTCAATGCAATCGAAATGGATATCTCGTGTATGGAGCTGCGCGTTGCCGGTGCAATAGTGCGCGTAGAACCGCAGGTTTTTGATCTGTTGAATGCGCTCATTGAAAACCGCGATCGCGTCGTCACACGTGACGAATTGATTTCCTCGGTATGGAAGGGCCGCATCGTTTCGGAAACGACAATCTCCGCACGTATCAATGCCGCACGCAAAGCAGTGGGAGATTCGGGCAGCCGACAAAATGTGATCAAGACTATTCCAAGACGAGGCTATCGTTTTGTGGCGACCGTGGAAGAGACGGAGCAGACCAAACATTTTTACAGAGGCATCGAAATCCCTTGGAACGATGCGGCCCGCGTCGCGGCGCTCAAGTCGTATAATATCCTTGATACAGAGCCAGAGGCGGAATACGACGACATCACGGCCATCGCGGCGCGCGTTACCGGCTGCAAGTTTGCCTATATCAGCTTCTGTGACGACCGACGTTTCTGGCTGAAATCAAAATATGGCTACCGGACGCGGCTCACCGAGCGGCCGCGCGAGCTGTCGATGTGCCCGCCGACGATCCTGCAAACCGATTTGGTCATTGTCGAGGACATGCGGGAACACCCCCGCTATAGAGATTTGCCCTCGGTAAAGAATCCGCCGCACACCCGTTTCTACTGCGCCATGCCGCTCATAACCCCCCAAGGCTATGCGCTTGGCACACTTAGCGGCGCGCGCTAGAATTCGTCGCGTAAGACGGCTTCGGCAACAGGATCGCCCAGCCGACATAAAGGCTGGAATCGCCGCGCCGGTAATGCAGCAAAAACGGCGGCTGCACCGCGGCATCGGCGGCGACGCTCGCGGAACGGCACCGGAATGACGTGCAGATCGCCCGACCGTCCACACCACCACCGCGCCGCGCCGGTTGCAGGTCGCCGAGATCGATCCACGGCGCGCGCGCCGGCTTGCCGTCGATCAGCACGCGCGGATGCTCCGGCGCGTAATGCGCGACATTGCCGCCGTCCCACATGGTCGCGATCACATAGACGAGCGGCTTGCCGGTGGCGGCGCGATAGCGCTGCGAGATTTCGCGGCCGAGATCGCCGCCGGGGAAGAACACCGCGCGGTAGCGGTGGTCGAAACGCGGCAGCACTGCGTAATTGACGACGAAGGCGAGGCCCAGGCACGTGAACACGATCGCCCAGGTGGCCAACGCGCGCGTCAGCGGGATTCCCCGCCAAAGCGCGACGGGCGCTGTGAGCACGATCCACAGGCCGAGGAACAGCCAGAGCGGATAACCCCACATCGCCACCGTGCCGCGGCCGGTGACGGCGGACAGCGCCAGCACCGTCGCCATCGGCCCGAACGCAAGCAGCGTGACGATGCGGCGGTCGAAGGCGTCGGCATTGGGCTCGGCCGGCGGCTCGCTCTGGTCCGCGGCGCGGATAGAACAGCGGCGCCGCGATCAGCAGCGAGGGAAGCAAGAAGAACAACTGGCTGATCGGCGAATTGCAGCGGGTGCCAGACATGGTCGATCAGCCCGCGCGAGGGCAGCGCGCGGTGTTCGGCATAGGTGAAAGGCAGGAAATCGTTCTGCACCAGCCAGACGAGATGCGGCGCCATGGTAATGAGCGCGGCGGCGATGGCGATATAGGGCCCGGGCGTCTTCAGCGTTTGGCGCGCGTCGCGGTCGAAGATGACGAACAGCGCCAAGGGTATCGCCAGCACCGCCACGAAATATTTTGCCCACAGCGACAGCCCGACCGCGAGGCCGAGCAGCAGCCAGTCGGTCATCTGCCGGCCGCGCAAGTGCGCGGTGGAAGGCATAGCCGGCGAGCGCCCAGAACGGCAGCTGGATCACGTCGTGATTGAACTTGGCCGAGGTGTAATTGAGGTAGTGCAGCCCATCGACGATGAGCACTGCGATGAGCGCGCCGAGCGGCCCGACGAGCGGGCGCGCCGCCGCCCATATGATCGCGAAGGCCGACACCACGGCCAGTTGGGCGAGCAAGTAATAGGCGAAGTCGTGGCCGGCGAGCCGGTAGGCGATTTCCACCAGCCACCAGGGCAATGGCGGCAGTTTGTCATAGCCGAGCTGCCATTCGCGGCCGTAGATCAGCGCCTCGATCAGGTCGAGCGGCAGATTGGGGTAGAGCAGCGTCGGCAGCGCCGTCCATACCGCCGCATGCAGCGCCAGAAAGCCGGCAAAGGCCTGCCCCGGGCGGGCGGCGATCCAGGCCAAGAGGGGGCCAAGGGGCCCATGGCGGAATTCCGGCATAATCGCTCAAGTTCCTGCGAATAACGGGCGAATTGGCGTTACCATAGCAGGTGTTGGAGGTTGCGCGGACCCGTGGCGTCATGGACATTGGGACTTAAGGCCGCGAATCGCATCCACCTGCCCAAGATTTGCGGCCCGGGAATGGCTTCATGCAACGTATCGGCGCCATCTTCATTGCGGTCTGCATGGTGCTCATCGCCGGCTCGCTCGGCGCCGTGCTCTATCTCGCCCTCAAAGTCGATCCGCGCACCTCGGCTATCGCGGCGCTGGCCGCGCTCACCGGCATGGCGTTGGTCAGTACCATCAGCAACCGACTGCGCGACCGCGGCCATCTCGGCGGCCAGATCGCCGATCTGTCGCGCGGCACCGCCGACCTCGCCCGCCAAGTGGGGGAGATCGGCCGCCGGCTCGCCGCCGTGGAAGGCCGCGTCGACTTGAACGTGAACAAGGCGCGCGGCGCGGTCGATCCGATCGCCGCCGAGATCGGCGAATTGGGCGGGCTGGTGCGGCAGATCGCCGAAACGGTGGCAAGCCACGCCGCGGTGCTGCAGCAACAGGGCGCCATCGCGACCCCCGACCGCCGCGCTCGATAGCGACGGCGCCTTGGCGCTGAGCGAAAACGACGCGGTGGGCGGCCACCGCCTCAAGTCGATGACCCGCGAGGCCATCGTCGACCTGATCGGCAAGGCGGTCGACGCCGGCCGCATCGATCTTTATCTGCAGCCGATCGTCACGCTGCCGCAACGCAAGGTGCGCTATTACGAGGCGCTGTCGCGGCTGCGCAGCGAGGAAGGCGACGTCATCACCGCCGGCGACTTCATCGAATACGCCGAGAGCGTCGGGTTGATGCCGAAGATCGACAACATGGCGCTGTTCCGCTGCGTGCAGGTGACGCGCCGGCTGCAACTGAAGAACCGCGACGTCGGCCTGTTCTGCAATGTCAGCGCCTCGACGCTGACCGATGCGGCCTAGCTTCCGCCAGTTCCTCGATTTCATGGACGCCAACCGCGCGCTCGCCAATGCGCTGATGTTCGAGTTCACGCAAGAGCGCCTATCGCTCGTTCGGGCCGCTCGAGCACGAGGGCCTCTCGACCTTGGCCGAACTCGGCTTCCGCTTCTCCATGGATCACGTGACGGATTTGCGCATGGAGCCAAAGGAATTGGCCGACCGCTCGTTCCGCTTCCTCAAGGTTCCGGCCAAGCTCCTGCTCAATCCGTCGACCGCCGCGCAGAGCGACATCCATCCCGCCGACCTTGCCGACCTGTTGGCGCGCTCGGGCATCGATCTCATCGCCGAGCGGGTCGAAGCCGAAAGCATGGTGGTCGATCTGCTCGACTGCGACGTGCGCTTCGGCCAGGGCTTCCTGTTTTCGCCGCCGCGGCCGGTGCGCGCCGAGGCCTTGCAAAGCGCCGGCGGCGAAGACGGCGCGAATGGCGCGACGCCGGGCGAACTGGTCACCGCCCGCGCGGTCAACGGCTGAAGCGCCATCTTGCCGCCCTTGCTCCCGCATTTTGCGACGCTCGCGCCCGACTACGACGTGCTGCTGAGCGACGTCTGGGGCGTGGTGCATAACGGCCTCACAGCCTTTCCGCATGCCTGCGACGCGCTGATGCGGGCGCGCGCCCGCGGCGCCGCGGTGGTGCTGATCACCAATGCGCCGCGTCCGAGCGTGGTGGTGGCGCGGCAACTGGAAAAGCTGCATGTGCCGCGCGAAACCTATGACGCCATCGTGTCGTCCGGCGACGTTACGCGGGCGGTGATCGAGGCGCGCCGCGGGCAAAGCCTGTTCCACATGGGGCCGGAGCGCGACCGCTCGATCTTTCACCGGGCTCAACGTGCATTTCGCGCCGCTGGAGAGCGCCGACTACGTGATCTGCTCCGGCCTCGACGACGACGACACCGATACGCCGGACGACTATCGCGCGCAGCTCGAGATCATGATCAACGCAAGCTGTTCATGGTCTGCGGCAATCCCGACGTGGTGGTGGAGCGCGGGCCGCGGCTGGTCTATTGCGCCGGCGCCGTCGCCGATCTCTACGCCACCATGGGCGGCGAGGTGCTCTATGCCGGCAAGCCGTATAAGCCGATCTACGACATGGCTCTGGCCATGGCGGAAGCCGCGGCCGGCCGCAAACCGGCGCTGGGCCGCGTGCTCGCCATCGGCGATTCGGTGCGCACCGATCTCAAAGGCGCGCGCGCCGCCGGCGTCGATTTCCTGTTCGTGACCTCAGGCATCCATGCCGAGGAACTGGGCGGCCGCGAACGGCCGGACAGCCAGGCGCTGAGCGCGACGTTCGCCGCCGCCGGCGAAATGCCGAAGGCGGTGATGCGCGAATTGACGTGGTGAGATCAGGCGGCGGGCGGCGTCGGCGTCGTCGGTGCCGGTTTGGCGCCGAACACCGCGTCGATCTTGCTCTTGAGCGTCTGCGCGTTGAACGGCTTGACGATATAGTTCGACACGCCGGCCCGCTTGGCGGCGATCACGTTCTCGGTCTTGGATTCGGCGGTGACCATGATGAACGGGGTCTGCGCCAGGCTCGGATCGTTGCGCACTTCCTGCAGCAGGTCGAAGCCGGTCATCGGCTCCATGTTCCAATCGGAGATCACCAGGCCGTAGGCGCGCGTGCGCATCTTGGCCAGCGCCATGGTGCCGTCATTGGCTTCGTCGATATGCTCAAAGCCGAGCTGCCGCAACAAGTTGCGGATGATGCGGATCATCGTGTTGTAGTCGTCGACGATCAGGATCGGTGTCGAAACGTCAACCGCCATGGCGTTCTGCCCCGCGATGGGTCCCCCTGGAAGTTGCGGAAGGTACCCGGCGGCATTGAATATCCGGTTAATTTGAAACTTTGTTAACCGCGCGCTAACCATCGGGGCCGGGCAGGCCGGCAAGAACGAACCTGATGCAAACCTGACTGAACATGAATCCCCAGGCTTTCACATCGCTCTCGAAAGCGCCCAAGCAGGCGCACAAGGCTTCGACATCGGGCCGCTCAAGGGCGCCGTGGTGGCGATCGGCAATTTCGACGGCGTGCACCGCGGCCACCGCGCGGTGATCGGCGCGGCGCTCAAGCGCGCCCAGGCGCTCGGCCGCAAGGCGGCGGCTTTGACGTTTTCGCCGCACCCGCGGCTTTTCCTGCGGCCGCAGGACACGCTGTTCCAATTGTCCAGCCCGCGCGACCGGCTGCGCCTGTTGGCGGCGAGCGGGCTCGACGGTGCCATCGTCATGAACTTCGACGCCAGGCTCGCCGCCACTTCGGCGGAGGATTTCATCGAACGCATCCTGGTCGGCCAGTTCGCCATCGGCGGGGCGGCGATCGGCTTCGATTTCCATTTCGGCCACAAGCGCGCCGGCTCGCCGGCTTTTCTGGCGGAGCAGGGTGCGCGGCTCGGCTTTGCCGTCGACATCGTGCCGCCGCTGGAAGACGAGGGGCGGCCGGTTTCCTCCGGCGCGGTGCGCGCTGCGCTCAGCCAGGGCAAAGTGGTGGAGGCGGCGGAACTGCTCGGCGCGCCCTGGTTCGTTTCCGGCGAGGTCATCCACGGCGCCAAGCGCGGGCGCGCACTCGGCTTTCCAACCGCCAATGTGAAGCTCGATCCGTCCTGCGGCCTCAAGCACGGCGTCTACGCGGTGCGCGTCGGCATTGCCGGCAAACTGCACGACGGGGTGGCGAATTTCGGCGTGCGCCCGATGTTCGAGGATGGCGCGCCGCTGCTCGAAGCGTTTCTTGTTCGACTTCGACGGCGACCTCTACGGGCAGACGATCGACGTCGCCTTCATCGGCTGGGTGCGCCACGAGCAGAAATTCGACTCGGTCGAGACGCTGAAGAACAACATTTTGGCCGATACCGCGCAGGCGCGCGACGCGCTGCAACGCTCCGGCAAGGCGTTTCCGGTGCTGGGCGAGATTTGAGTTTTCGGTCATTCAGGC
>CAVUBV010000013.1:0-76192 GCA_963739735.1 uncultured Alphaproteobacteria bacterium
TGCGGTTGGGCTACTTCACCATGCCGGTGCACCCGAAAGGCCGCGACTGGTCGCAGACGCTGCGCGAGGACCGCGAGGCGGTGATCCTGGCCGACCGGCTCGGTTTCTACGACGCCTTTGTCGGCGAGCATTTGACCGACATGTGCGAGAACATCACCAACAGCATGATGTTCCACGCCACGCTGATTCACGACACCAAGCAGATCAAGCTCGCCACCGGCACCACCAACCTGTCGCACATGCATCCGGTGCTCATCGCCGTGCATGCGGCGATGTTCGACCATCTGGCGCAAGGCCGCTTTATCCTCGGCGTGTCCGCCGGCGCGCTCACCTCGGACGCCGAGGCGCTGGGGATTCTGGACGAGGACCGCAACAAGATTTTCGCCGAAGCGATCGACGTGATCCTGGCGATCTGGGAGCGCGAGCCGCCCTACGCCATCGATTTCCCCGACAACCGCTTCAAGGTGACCATCGAGCGCGCCGCCGCCCTCATCTCGGCGTCGGCTTCATGGGCAAGCCGCTGCAGAAGCCGCGGCCGGAAATCGTCGGCACCGTGGTGGCGCCGTTCTCACCCGGCGTGGTGCTGATGGGCAAGCGCGACTTCCATCCGCTGTCGGCGAACTTCCTCTTGGCCAAGCATCTCAAATCGCACTGGAGCAATTACGCCAAGGGCAAGGCCGAGGCCGGTCAGAAAGCCGAGGTCGCCGACTGGCGCGTGGCGCGCACCATCTTCGTCGCCGACGACGACAAGACGGCGGCGCGCTACGGCCGCGAGGACGCCAATAGCCCGTACCGGTTCTATTTCGAGCAGATGCGCGCCAAGATGAAGCGCGGCAAGCGGCTCTATGTGTTCAAGAGCGACAAGGAGCAGCCGGACGAGGAGATCACCCACGACTGGGTCATGGACCACTGCGTGCTGCATGGCTCGGTCAACAAAGTGGTGGATGGAATATTGGCGCTGCGCGAGGAGACCGGCGATTTCGGCGAACTGGTCTATGCCGGCATGGACTGGGTCGACCCAGCTTTGGCCAAGCGCTCGATGCAATTGATGGCGGAAGAAGTGATGCCGCGCGTCAATGCGGCGATCGGCCAAGCCGGCGAAGACCGCGGCCGAATAAATTCAGCCGTGCACGATGCGCCAGGCGATGCCGACCAGCGCGCCGAGCAGCAAGATGCCGGCGGCGACGGCCTGGATCGAAAAGCCGTGGTGGCGTTTGTCGGCCGCTTCGCTGTAGCCGCGAATGTAAAGCACGCGCCCGGCGATCCAGACCAACCCGAGCACGGCGGCGGCCCAATCGGCGACATAAAACGCAAACAGCCAGAGCGCCGGCAGGAAGATCGGCATCCATTCCAGCGTGTTCATCTGCACGCGGAATACCCGCTCGAAATCGGCGATTGCCGGTGGTCGCCGGCGCCTTAACGCCGAACTTCATGCGCGCCTTGGCGACCAGGATGCCGCTGTAGAAATACAACAGCACGGCGGCGAGCGTGACCAGCGCGGTATAATGCGGCATGCGAATAAGCCCCGGTGACGCTCAGCGCGCCGGCGGCGGCAGCGGCGAAGCGGTAATCGCCGTGCCTTTGTGCGGCGGCGGCGCCATCGGATTGGCCGGCTCCGCGATTTGGCGGTGCGCCGGTATTGGCCACCGTCTCCGGCGCCTTGCCGGGGAGCACGACGACGCGGGTGCCGACCTGCACGCGGCTATAGAGATCCTCGACGTCCGCGTTGAGCATGCCGACGCAGCCCGACGAAACATAATGGCCGATGGTCGAGGGCTGGTTGGTGCCGTGGATGCGGTAGAGCGTGTGGCCGAGATACATGGCGCGCGCGCCGAGCGGATTGCCCGGCCCGCCCGCCATCTGGCGCGGCAGATAAGGCTGGCGCTCGATCATTTCCGGCGGCGGGAACCAGTCCGGCCATTCCTTCATCTTGGAAATGCGCTCGGTGCCGGTCCAGGTGAAGCCCTCGCGGCCGACGCGCACGCCATAGCGCATCGCCTTGCCGCCGCCGAGCACCAGATAGAGATAGGTGTTCGCGGTATCGACGATAATGGTGCCGGCCGGTTCCTTGGTGTTGAAGTCGACCAATTGCCGCTTGCAGGTTTTCCGGCAATTCCTTGGGTTGGCCCTGCTCGGGCTGATCCTCCGGCGGCAGCGCGGCAGTGCCGGACGGCGGCGCCGGTTGCGGATTCGCACCCGGTGCCGCGGCAGGACCGGCAGCCGGCGCCGCGCCGATCAAGCCGGGCGGGCGGATCGCATCGGGATCGTTGGCGGCGCCCTGCGCCGGCCTCTGCTGGTCGAGCTGATGGCCTGACAGCGGCGGCTGTGACGGCGGCGGGGCAAAGCCGGCGGCGGCGGCGCTGTGCCGGTCTCGTCCGGATAGGGCAAAATGCGGCTGGGCTCGCCGGCTTGGCCTTGCTGCGATGGCGCCTGGCTCAGGCGCCGCGAGCGGTAGTGCCGGCGCTACCGGCTGATCCTCGTCATCCTCGTACCAGAACGCCGGTGGCGAGCGGTCCTCGTAATAGCCCGGCGGCGGCCCGCTGCGAACGTAGCCCGGCGGCGGCGACGACGAATAATACTGCGCGACGGCGGGCGCGGCCGAAAAGAACGCCATCGCCGACAATGCCGGCAGCAAAATTCCGTAACTTCGGATCATCGTCCACCTGAAAAAAGGCTCGGAACGGGCCGAATAATCTACACGCGCCCGCGGCAGGACGACCGTCCCGCCGCGGCATGCCTTGCCCCGGGATGAAGGCACATTCAAGACAAGAATACGGCTATCTCAATAACGTGATTCTGCCATGACGCCGGGGGTTTTCGTCAGGTTTTCTTGGCTTCCCCGGCCAAAACCGCCTTGGCCACGCGGTGGGCGTCGACGGCGGCCGGGAAGCCGCAATAAATGGCGATCTGGCGCAGAACGGCCGACAGTTCCTTGGGCGTGAGGCCGTTGCGCAGCGCGCCGCGGAAATGCGCCTCGAATTCGTGCATGCGGCCGAGGCAGGCGATCATGCCGAGATTGAGCAGGCTGCGGTCGCGCGGCTTGAGGTCTTCGTCGGTCCATATCGCGCCCCAGCAGAACTCGTTGAGCAGATCCTGGAACTTGCGATTGAAATCGTCGGTATTGGCGACCGCCCGGTCGACATATTCGTCGCCCAACACCTTGCGGCGCATCGCCAAGCCCTTGTCGTAGAGTGCCTTGTCCATAGCCTAAACCTCCCGTTTTGCGCGGCGCGTGGCGCCGGTCGCGGGCAAACTGGCACGCGCGCGGAGGCCATGAAAGGGGCCGCGCCAAAACTCTCGCGCCGGCTTGCTAAACCATGGTATTTCAATAGGTTAGGTGAGCATGGCGGCGGCCGATGGCGGCTTTGTCCGCTTACCGGTTCCGCACAGGATTCCGCAAAGCGAAACGTTGAATGGAAAGGTCAAGGACTACAATGGACGGGCATTCCCGATGGCGGTCGCCGACGCACGATGGATGAGACCGACGAAGCGCTTATGGCCCGGATCGCGCGCGGCGACGAGCGGGCGTTCCGCACGCTTGCCGGCCGCCATTTGCCGGCCATGCTCGGGCTCGCCCGCCGCATACTCGGCAATGCCGCCGACGCCGAGGACGTGGCGCAGGAAGCCATGCTACGCGTGTGGACGCACGCTTCGCGCTGGCAGCCGGTGGCGCAGTTGCGCACCTGGCTCACCCGCGTGGTGGTCAATCTCTGTCTCGACCGCAAGCGGCGCGCGCCCTGGGTGGCGCTGGAAGCAGCCGGCGAGATCGTCGACCCGGCGCCGGGCGCGGGCGAACAGGCCGAACGCGACGAGCGCGACCGCCTGGTCGCGGCGGCAATCGCCGAACTGCCCGCGCGCCAACGCGCGGCCATCGTGCTCACTTACGGTGACGGCATGAGCAATGCGCAAGTGGCGGAAATTCTCGACACCTCGGTGTCGGCGGTGGAAACACTCCTGGTGCGCGGCAAGCAGAATCTGCGCCGCGCACTCGATATTCTGATCGATGAGGACGCGTAAAATGAACAAGAAAGAGTTGCCGGAGTTTCTCGAACAGCGCGCTCAAGCGCGTGAGCCAGGCGCCGCCGCCCGACGACGCGGCGGTGGAGCGCGTGCTTGCCCGCCTCGCCGCGCCGCTGCCGCGGCAGCAGATGCCGCTGTGGCGCTGGCCGCGGTGCTGCTCGACTGGCAATTCGCGCCGGCCTGGCCGCGCGTCGCCGCGCTCGCCTGCTGCGCCGCGCTCGGCTTCGTCATCGGCATTGCCGGCGTCGACCGCCGCTTCGACGGCGGCGCGCCCTTCGCGGTCGCCAGCCGCGGCGATCTCGGCTCCGTCGTGTTCGAGCCGGAGGCATTGACCGGAGCCCGCCCATGACCGCCGCCCAATACGTTCCCACAATCAGGCGCGGCTCCTCGCGCTGGCTGCTGCTCGGCTCGCTGGCGCTCAATCTGTTCTTCGTCGGCGTCGCGGTGGCGCTTGTCGTGCGCGCGCCGAAGCCGCCGACCTGGGACCGCAACGTGTTCGTGCGCGTGGAGCGCATCGCCGACACGCTGCCGCCGTCCGACGCCGACCTGTTGCGCGGCCAGATCAACGCCAACCGCCAGCTCATCGACCAGACGCAGACGCAATACATCGCCGCGCGGAATGAGATCCGCGCCACGCTGCGGCACGAGCCGTTCGACCTCGAGGCCATGCGCGCGGCGATGGCGAAGACGCGCAGCGCGCGCCAGGCCTTCGATCAGGTCATCCAGGGCGTGTTCGCCTTCGCCGCCTCGCAGATGTCGCCGGCCGGCCGCGATGCCTTGGCCAACTGGCCGCCCGGTCGCAATAAATCCGCGGGCAATGTAAAATAGATCGGGTCGATTTCACGCCTCATCCTCATTTTGAGCGATTGTTGAAAGTTTTCGTATGCGTCGCGTTAGCCAAGTCGTGCGGTTGGGAAAAAAGCGACACGCGCGCTTAGTCATGGCCATGCTGCAAGGATTCTGCCTGATGCTGCCGCTCGGCGGCTGCCTGCTTTCCGCCGACAAGCTCGATCCCGGGCTCGATATTCCGCAGGCCTATGACGGCGGCCCGAAAAGACCGGCGCTGGCGGAAGCGGCGCTGCCCAAACTCGACTGGTGGCGCGGTTTCCGCTCCAAGGAATTGACCGAAGTGATCGAGGAAGCGCGCAGCGCCAATCTCGACATCGCCGCCGCGGTCGCCCGCATCGTGCAGGCCGACGCGCAGGCGCGCGTGGCCGGCGCGCCGTTGTTGCCCAATGTCGGACTTGCCGGCAGCGCCGCCCATTCGCGCTCCTCGCAAAGCACCAGCGGCGGCGGCGGCTCGTCCGGCGGCTCCGAACACGACAGCCTGTCGACCTCGCTGAGCGCGAGCTACGAAATCGACTTCTGGGGCAAGAACCGCGCCGCCTTGCGCGCCGCCGAGGAAAACGCGGTGGCCAGCCGCTACGCGCGCGAGGTGGTCGGCCTCACCACCGTGGTCGCAACCGCCAACGCCTATTTCCAGATGCTGTCGGCGCAGGACCGGCTGCGGGTCGCGCGCGAGAACCTGCGCAAGCGCGACGCGCGTGCTCAATCTGATCAAGCAACGGCTCGACGCCGGCACCGCTTCGGCGCTCGACGTCGCCCAGCAGGAGAGCCTGGTCAACACCCAGCGCGCGGCGATCCCGCCGCTGGAACAAACCTTAAAGCAAAACCGCAATGCGCTCGCCGTGTTGATCGCGCGCTCGCCCGAACGCGTGCGTATCCGCGGCGGCTCATTGCGCGCCATCGCCACCCCGCGCGTCACCCCCGGCCTGCCGTCCGGAACTGCTGGCGCAGCGCCCCGACATCCGCCAGGCGGAAGCCAATCTCGCCGCCGCCGACGCCAATGTGGAAAACGCGCGCGCGCAATTCCTGCCCTCGATCTCGCTCACCGGCGAAGGCGGCTACCAGAGCGCGGTGCTGCGCACGCTGCTGCGGCCGGAATCGGCGTTCTATACCGTCGCCGCCGGGCTGACCCAGCCGATTTTCGAAGGCGGCAAGCTGCAGGGCAATCTCGACCTGCAAAAGGGCAAGCAGGATGAATTGCTGCAGACCTACCGCAAGGCGGTGATCTCGGCTTTCGCCGACGTGGAGAATGCGCTCGACGGCATCCGGCAGACCGCGTTGCGCCAGCGCCTGCAAGGCGACGTGGTGGCGAGTTCGCGGCGCGCCTTCAATATTGCCGAGCAGCGCCTGAACCAAGGCACCATCGATCTGGTTACCGTGCTGCAGACGCAACAGACGCTTTATCAAGCCGAGGACGCACTGGCGCAGGCGCGGCTCGCCCATGTGCAGGCGGTGGTGAGCCTTTATCAGGCGCTCGGCGGCGGCTGGCTGCCCAAGCCATTGGAGACCACCGATGCACGGTGAACTGCCGAAGCCGACAGCGGTCAAGGCCAAGAGCCGCACGAAGCGGAATCTCGCGATCCTGCTGGTCGTGCTGGCGTGCGCGGCGGCGCTCGCTTACGTGTTCACCAAATCGGCGCCAGCGCCGCAGAGTCGCAGCCGCTTCGGGGCGACGGGCGGGCCGGTGCCGGTGCTCGCCACCGCCGCCGCCAAGGCCGACGTGCCGGTCTATCTCGACGCCGTCGGGACGGTCAAAGCGCTCAACACCGTTACCGTGCGCCCGCAGGTCGACGGCAAATTGATCAGCGTCGCCTTCAAGGAAGGCCAGGACGTCAAAAAAGGCGACGTGCTGGCGCGCATCGATCCGACCACCTATCAGGCCGCGCTCGACCAGGTGCTGGCCAAGAAGGCGCAGGACGAAGCCCAGCTCGCCAACGCCAAGATCGATCTCGACCGCTACGAGAGACTGGCGGCGACCAACGCGATCAATAAGCAGCAGGCCGACACCCAGCGCGCGCTGGTCGCGCAATATAGCGCGTTGGTGCAATTCGACGTCGCGGCGGTGGAAAATGCGCGCGCGACGCTTGCCTACACCAGCGTGGTCGCCCCGATCGACGGCCGCACCGGCATCCGCATGGTCGACGAAGGCAACATCGTGCGCGCCTCCGACACCAATTCCGCCATCGTGGTGATCACAGAGCTCAAGCCGATCTCGGTGCTGTTCAATCTGCCGCAGCAGGACCTCGGCCGGGTGAATGACGCCTTCGCCAAGGGCCCGCTCAGCGTCGATGCACAACGCCCGGACAGCGACGCGGTGATCGACCGCGGCACCTTGCGCGTGGTCGACAACCAGGTCGATCAGACCACCGGCACGGTCAAGCTCAAGGCCGAGTTTCCCAATCCCGGCCTCGTGCTCTGGCCCGGCCAGTTCGTCAATGTGCGGCTGTTGATCGACACGCTGAAAGGCGTGGTCGCCATCCCGACCGGCGCGGTGCAGCGCGGCCCCAACGGCACTTTCGTCTACGTCATCAAGGACGACAACACCGTGGCGATGCGCCCGATCGTGGTGCAGAAGCAGGATGAGACGCAGACCGTGGTCAAGAGCGGGCTGACACCGCCCGAACGCGTGGTCACCACCGGCTTCGTCCGCCTCACCGACGGCAGCAAGGTCACCATCGGCGACGCCGCGCCACGCGGCGGCGGCGCAGCCGAAACGCGGCCAGCGCAATGGCCAAGGCAATGGTCAAGGCAATGGCCAACGGCGGAGGCAGGCCCCGGCCCAATGAGCGTCTCCTCCCCGTTCATCCACCGGCCGATCGCCACCTCCTTGCTTGGCATCGCGGTGATGCTGGGCGGCGCGCTCGGCTATTGGTGGCTGCCGGTGTCGGCGCTGCCGCAGGTCGACTTCCCCACCATCCAGGTCACCACCCAGTTGCCGGGCGCGAGCCCCGACACCATCGCCTCGCTGGTGACCGCGCCGCTGGAGCGGCAGTTCGGCCAGATCCCGGCGCTGCAGACCATGACCTCGGCGAGTTCGTTCGGCATCAGCCAGGTCACGCTGCAGTTCGACCTGAACCGCGACATCGACGCCGCAGCTCAAGACGTGCAGTCGGCGATCAACGCCGCCGGCTCGACGCTGCCGCGCAACCTGCCCTACCCGCCGCTCTATTCGAAGGTGAACCCGGCCGACGCGCCGATCATTACGCTGGCGCTCACCTCGCAGACCATCGATCAGCGCGAATTGAGCGACATGGCCGACACCATCATGGCGCCGCGCCTCTCCGAGGTGACCGGCGTCGGCCACGTCTCGGTGCAGGGCGGCATCCGCCCGGCGATCCGCATCCAGGCCGATCTGTCGCGGCTCGCCTCCTACGGTATCGCGCTGGAGGAACTGCGCACGGCCATCGTCGGCGCCAACGTCGCCGGCGCCAAGGGTTCGCTCGACGGCGCGCACCAAGCCTATACCATCGCCGCCAACGACCAGATCACCGCCGCCAAGACCTATAAGTCGGTGGTAGTGGCGTTCCGTAACGGCGCGCCGGTGCGTATCAGCGACGTCGCCGACGTGGTCGACGGGCTGGAGAACACCAAGGTCGGCGCCTCCTACCGCGGCCAGCCGGCGATCGTGATCGACGTGCAGCGCCAGCCCGGCGCCAACGTGATTGAGACCGTGACACGCGTGCGCGCCGAACTGCCGCGCCTGCGCCGCGCCATGCCGGCCGGCGCCAAGCTCGCCATCGTCAACGACCGCACCACTACCATCCGCGCCTCGATCCACGACGTGCAGTTCACGCTGATGCTGTCGGTCGTGCTGGTCGTGCTGGTGGTGCTGGTCTTCCTGCGCACGTTACGCGCCACCATCATCGCCGGCGTGGCGCTGCCGCTATCGCTGATCGCCACCTTCGGCGTGATGTGGTTTGCCGGATTCTCGCTCGACAATCTGTCGCTGATGGCGCTGACCATCGGCACCGGCTTCGTGGTCGACGACGCCATCGTGATGATCGAGAACATCGTGCGCCACATGGAGAACGGCGAAAAGCCGCTCGAAGCGGCGCTGCGCGGCGCCAAGGAAATCGGCTTCACGGTGATTTCGCTGACGCTGTCGCTGATCGCGGTGTTCATCCCGCTGCTGTTCATGACCGGCCTGGTCGGCCGCATGTTCCGCGAATTCGCGTTGACGCTGACCATCGCGGTGGTCGCCTCCGCCATCATATCCTTGACCTTGACGCCGATGATGTGCGGCCGGCTGCTGCGGCAAACCGGCGCGAGCGGCGGCGGCCTCGCCGACAACGCCGTCACCCGCGCCTTCAGCAACCTGATCGAGCGCACGCTCGAATTCTATCACCGCAGTCTCATTTGGGTGCTGCGCCGACCAGCGCGCGACGCTGCTGGTGACGCTGGCGACGCTCGTCGCCACCATTTTCCTCTACATCGTCATGCCGAAAGGTTTCCTGCCGCTGCAGGACACCGGCCTGATCACCGCGGTAACCGAAGCCTCGACCGATGTTTCCTTCGACGAAATGCAGCGCCGCCAGAGCGAGGCCGAAGCCCTCATCCGCGCCGATCCCGACGTGACCGGCGTGGTGTCGGTGATCGGCGTCTCTCCGCTCAACGCCACGCCCAATGCCGGCCGGCTCGCCATCACCTTGAAGCCGCGCAACCAGCGCAGCGCGCATGTGAACGAGATCATCGCCCGCCTGCAAGACGCGGTCGCCGGCCTGCCCGGCATGAAAGTCTATTTCCAGGCGACGCAGGACATCCAGATTTCAACTCGGGTGAGCCGCGCGCAATACCAGTACACGCTGGTCGGCACCAATGGCGCCGAGGTGCTCGACTGGGCGGAAAAGCTGGCACGCCAGCTGCGCAGCGATCCGGCGCTGCGCGAAGTCGCTTCCGAAGCGCAGGAAGGCGGGCCGCGCGTCAATGTCGAAGTCGACCGCGAGCAGGCCGGCCGCCTCGGCGTCTCCATGCAGAGCGTCACCGACACGCTCAACGACGCCTTCGGTCAGCGGCAGATCTCCACCATCTACGGCCAGGCCAACCAATATCGCGTGATCCTCGAGGCGCAGCCGCGCTACCAGCAGGATCCCGGCTCGCTGTCCAAGCTCTACATCACCGGCGCCAGCACTTCGACCGGCACGGCGGCGACCGTCGCCAATACCGCCTCCGGCAGCACCAATACCAATACCAGCGCCACGCCCAATACGGTGACCTCCTCCAACCAGGTGCCGCTCGCCGCCTTCGCCCGTTTCGTCAACGGCTCGGCGCCGCTCGCCATCGCGCACCAGGAGCAGTTCCCCTCGGTCACCATCAGCTTCGATCTTGACGACGGCTACGCGCTGTCCGACGCGGTCGCCGCCATCGGCAAGGCGCAACAAGACATCGGCATGCCGTCCTCGGTGACCGGCAGCTATTCCGGCGACGCCGCCGAATTCGCCAAGTCGCTGACCGGCGAGCCCTGGCTGATCCTCGCCGCGGCCATCGTCATCTACATCGTGCTCGGCGTGTTGTATGAAAGCTTCATCCACCCGCTCACGATCTTGTCCACACTGCCCTCGGCCGGCGTCGGCGCGCTGCTGGCGCTGATGCTGTTCGGCTACGACCTGTCGGTGATCGCGCTGATCGGCATCGTGCTGCTGATGGGCATTGTGAAGAAGAACGCCATTCTGATGATCGACTTCGCCATCGAGGCCGAGCGTCATGAAGGCCTTTCGCCGGAAGATTCGATCGTCAAGGCGGCGCTCCTTCGATTTCGCCCGATCATGATGACGACGCTGGCCGCGCTGTTCGGCGCGCTGCCGCTGGCGCTCGAATCGGGCACCGGCTCGGAGCTGCGCAACCCGCTCGGCATCACCATTGTCGGCGGCTTGCTGCTGTCCCAGTTGCTGACGCTCTACACCACGCCGGTGATCTATCTCTACATGGAGCGCCTGCGCGCGCGGCTGACCGGCTCGACGGCGCCGCGCCCACAGCCGGCGGAGTGACGGCGATGACTCATCCTCCGTTCATTCCCGCGAAAGCGGGAATCCAGGGCAGCAAACTTAGGCCGCGCGATTCGCGGCCCTGGGTCCCCGCTTGCGCGGGGACGAGCGGGCGCGTGCCATGAACTTCTCCTACCCCTTCATCCGCCGGCCGATCGGCACCACGCTGCTGGCCATCGGCCTGTTCCTGACCGGCGCCGTGGCCTACAGCTTTCTCCCCGTTGCCAGCCTGCCGAGCGTCGAATTCCCCACCATTTTCGTCTCCGCCAACCGGCCCGGCGCCGACCCCAACATCATGGCGGCGACCGTTGCCGCCCCGCTCGAGCGCCGGCTGGGCGAGATTTCCGGCGTCACCGAATTGACCTCGGTGAATTCGCTCGGCAACACGCGCATCGTCGTGCAGTTCGACCTCTCGCGCAGCATCGAGGGCGCCGCCCGCGACGTGCAGGCAGCCCTCAACGCCGCGCTCAGCGACTTGCCCGGCGACCTGCCGACGCTGCCGCGCTTCCGCAAGGCCAATCCGTCGGCGGCGCCGATCCTGATCTTGGCGCTGACCTCGAAGACCATGCTGCCGAGCGAGGTCTACGACGCGGCCGACAGCGTGATCGCACAGCGGCTCAGCCAAGTTGACGGCGTCGGCGACGTCACCGTGGCCGGTTCCGAGCAACCGGCGATCCGCGTGCGCGTCGATCCGGCGCGCATCGCCGCCATGGGCGTGAGCATGGAGGAAGTGCGCACGGCCATCGCCAATTCCAACGCCGTCGGCCCGCTCGGCACCATCAACGGCGTCAAACGCGGCGTCACTATCGGCATCAACGATCAGCTGCGCAACGCGAGCGACTACGATCCGATGGTGGTGAAGACCGTCGACGGCACGGTGGTCCGCCTGTCCAACATCGCCACCATCACGCCGAGCGTGCGCAACAGCCGCTCCGCCGGCTGGTTCAACCGCGATCCGTCCGTGCTGCTGATCATCACCAAGCAAGCGAACGCCAACGTCATCGACACGGTCGACCGCATCTACCAGCTGCTGCCCGAGTTGCGCCAATGGGTGCCGGCCGGGCTCGATATTTCCATCCTGGCCGACCGTACGCAGACCATCCGCGCCAGCGTGCACGACATGCAGCTCACGCTCGGCGCCACCGCCATTCTGGTGATGCTGGTGGTGGCGCTGTTCCTGCGCCGCACCGCGTCGACCGTCGCCGCCGGCATTACCGTGCCGCTGTCGCTCGCCGGCACCTGCGCGGCGATGTGGGCGGCCGGGTTCTCGATCGACAATCTGTCGCTGATGGCGCTCGCGGTCTGTATCGGCTTCGTGGTGGACGACGCCATCGTGATGATCGAGAACATGTTCCGCTATCTGGAACAGGGCGCCTCGCCGTTGCGCGCCACGCTGAAAGGCGCCAAGCAGATCGGCTTCACCGTGGTGTCGATCTCGGTATCGCTGATCGCCGCTTTCATCCCACTGCTGTTCATGGGCGGCATCGTCGGCCGGCTGTTCCGCGAATTTTCGGTGACGCTCGCGTTCGCCATCGCCGTGTCGACCGTGGTGTCGCTGTCGGTGACGCCGATGATCTGCGCCTATTTCGTGCGCGCGGCGCCGAGCCATGACGCCACCTGGCTCGACCGCCTGGTCGAAGGCACGCTGTCGCGCACGCTGCGCTTCTACGACCGCACGCTCGCCTTCGTGCTCGAACACAACGCACTGGCGCTGATCGTGTTTCGTCGCCACCATCGCGCTCACCATCGGCCTCTATATCAAGACACCGAAAGGCTATTTCCCGCAGGACGACACCGGGCTGATCTTCGGCGGCACGCAGGCCTCGACCGACGTTTCGTTCGCCGCCATGGAGCAATTGCAGCAGAAGGCGATGGACGTGGTGCTGGCCGATCCGGCGGTGGCGGGCCTCGGCTCCTCGGTCGGCGCCTCCGGCTTCAACGCCTCGGTCAACCGCGGCCGCATGTTCATCAGCCTGAAGCCGCTGGCCGAGCGGCACAATGTCAGCACGCAGCGCGTGGTGGCGCGGCTGCGCGCCAGGCTCAACGCCATCCCCGGCATCCGCGTGTTCATGGTGCCGGCGCAGGACCTGCGCGTCGGCGGCCGGCAGAGCGATTCGCAGTATCAGTTCACGCTGTGGAGTTCCGACATCGAGGCGCTGCAAGCTTGGGTGCCCAAGGTGCTCGACCGCGTGAAGGAAGTGACCGGCGTGACCGACGTCACCACCGACCGCGAGCAAGGCGGGCTGCAGGCCAATGTCAGCATCGACCGGCAGGCGGCCGCGCGGCTTGGCGTGCGCATCCAGGACATCGACAACGCGCTCAACGACGCCTTCTCGCAGCGGCAGATTTCAACCATCTATACCCAACGCAACCAGTATCGCGTGATCCTGGAAGTCGACCGCAAATACCAGAGCGACCCGAGCGACCTCACTCATGTCTACGTCACCGGCAAAGGCGGCACGCAGGTGCCGTTATCGCAGGTGGCGCATGTCGAGCGCTCGATCGCGCCGCTGGTGGTGAACCATCAGGGTCAGTTCCCCTCGGTCACCATCACCTACAATCTCGCGGAAGGCGCCACGATCGAGGACGTCACCGCGGGCATCGAGCAGGCGGTGGCGGAGATGCATATTCCCGACACCATCCATACCGACTTCGCCGGCGACATAAAGGCGTTCAAGACCTCGGCGGGCGCGCAGCCGCTGCTGCTGCTGGCGGCGCTGGTCGCCGTCTATATCGTGCTCGGCGTCTTGTACGAAAGTCTGGCGCACCCGCTCACCATCATTTCGACGCTGCCGTCGGCGGGCTTGGGCGCGCTGCTCGCCTTGCAGCTGTTCAACACCGAGCTCACGGTGATCGCTTTCATCGGCATCATTCTCTTGATCGGCATCGTCAAGAAGAACGGCATCATGATGGTGGACTTCGCGCTCGACGGCGAACGGCGGCGCGGGCTTATCGCCCAAGGTCGCCATTCACGAAGCTTGTCTCGCGCGCTTCCGGCCGATCTTGATGACCACGCTGGCGGCGGCGCTCGGCGCGCTGCCGCTGGTGATCGCGACCGGACCCGGCTCCGAATTGCGCCGGCCGCTCGGCATCACCATTATCGGCGGGCTGTTGGTGTCGCAGGCGCTCACGCTTTACACTACGCCGGCGATCTATTTGCTGCTCGACCGCCTGCACCGCCGCCTCGGCGGGCGCAGCTTCACTTTCATCAAGCGCCGCGAACCGCCGCCCAGCGTCCAGCCGGCGGAGTAGCCTCACACCCCCAAATACCGGTGCTGCACGTCGGGCGCGGCGGCGAGTTCGCGCGACAGCCCGCTCCATACCACGCGGCCGCGTTCGATGAGGAAATGGCGGTCGGCGACGCGGACCAAGGTGCCGACATTCTTGTCGATCACCAGAATGGCGAGGCCCAGTTGCTTGAGCTGCGCCAGGCAACGCCAGATTTCAGTACGGATCAGCGGCGCCAGGCCCTCGGTCGCCTCGTCCAGGATCAACAGCCGCGGATTAGTCATCAGCGCGCGGCCGATCGCCAGCATCTGCTGCTCGCCGCCGGAAAGCTGATTGCCCATATTGGCGGCGCGCGCTTCGAGCTTCGGGAACAGCGCGTACACCCGTTCAAGCGTCCAGCCGTCGGCGCCCCGCGCGACCGCCGTCGCCAGCAGGTTCTCGCGCACGCTCAAGTTCGGGAAAATCTGCCGGCCCTCCGGCACCAGGCCGATGCCGAGCTTGGCCACCTTGTAGGACGGCAGCCCGCGGATCTCATGGCCGTCGAAGCGGATGGCGCCGGCGCGCGCCCGGGTCAACCCGAGGATCGAGCGCACGGTGGTGGTCTTGCCCATGCCGTTGCGCCCCATCAGCGTCACCATTTCGCCCGGCGCGATCGACAGCGACACGCCGAACAGCACCTGGCTCTGGCCGTAGCTGGTCTCGATGCCGGAAACGTCGAGGACGTTGTTAGCCGATCTTTGATTAGACATGACCGGCGCCCTCCGCCTCGGCCTCGCCCAGATAGGCCTCGCGCACCGCGGGGTTGGCGCGGATATCGGCGGGCGCGCCGGTCGCGATTACCCGGCCATAGACCAGCACGGTGATGCGGTCGGCGAGCGCGAACACCGCTTCCATGTCGTGCTCGACCAACAGGATGGTGAGCTCCTTCTTCAACGCGCGCAGCATCTCCACCATGCGCGCGGATTCCTCAGGACCCAGGCCCGCCATCGGCTCGTCGAGCAGCAGCATGCGTGGGTTGCCGGCGAGCGCCATGGCGAGCTCGACCTGGCGGTGCTCGCCGTGACTGAGCGCGGAGCAAGGCCAGTCGGCGCGATCGCTCAAGCCCACGCGTTGCAACGCCGTGCGGGCGGGCTCGCGCAATCCCGTCTCCAAACGCACATCGCGCCAGAAATGGAACGAATGCCCGGCATGCGCCTGCGCCGCCAGCGCCACGTTGTCGAGCACGCTGAGATCGAGAAACAATGACGTGATCTGGAACGAGCGCGCGAGACCGAGCCAGCTGCGCCGGTACATCGGCAGCCTGGTGATGTCGTGACCGGCAAAACGGATACGGCCGGTGTCGGGCGCCAATTGGCCGCCGAGTTGGGCGATCAGCGTGGTCTTGCCGGCGCCGTTCGGACCGATGATCGCGTGCAGCTCGCCGGCCGTCACGCCGAGTCACGATATTGTCGGTGGCGACGATGCCCTCGAAGCGCTTGGCCAGATTCTCCACCTGCAGCAGCGGCTCGCTCATGCGCGCACCTTGCGGCTGGCGCCGGGACCGGCCTTTGGCCCGACCATGGCGGCGATCTTCGACAATATTCCGTCAATGCCGCCGCGCGCGAACAGCACCACCAGCAGCAACAGCGGCCCGAGGACGATCTGCCAGAATTCGCCATAGGTCGACGCCTTGGCGCCCATGAACGGGTGCAGCACGACGGTGATGAGGGACGGCAGCGCTTCCTCCAGCACCAAAAGCGCCACCGCGCCGATCAGCGGGCCGATGACCGAACCCATGCCGCCGAGCACCACCATGATGATGAGGTCGCCGGAGCGCGTCCAATACATCATCGCCGGGCTGACGAAATCGGTGTGATTGGCGAGCAACGCGCCGGCCAGCCCGCACAGCGTTCCGGCGATGACGAAACAAACCAGCCGGTAGCGGAAGGTCGGGAAGCCGATCGCCCGCATGCGCAGATCGTTGGAGCGCGCGCCCTGGATCACCAGGCCGAAGCGCGAATTCACCAGCCGCCACACCAAATAGATCGCGCCATAGAGCAGCGCCAGGCAGACATAATAGAACTGCACCTTGTTGTTGAGGTCGATCGGAGCGAAGAACTGGCTGCGCTTGTAGATGGTCAGCCCGTCGTCGCCGCCGTAGCGCGAGATCCCGGCGACCAGGTAATAGGCCATTTGCGCGAACGCCAATGTAATCATGATGAAATAGACGCCGCGCGTGCGCAGCGACAGCGCGCCGATGATCAGTGCGAACAGCGCCGAGGCTAACAGCGCCACCGGCCACTGCAGGAAGCCGGAATAGACCCCCTCATGCGCCAGCATGCCGACGGCGTAACCGCCGATGCCGAGATAGGCGGCGTGGCCGAAGCTCATCATGCCGCCGAAGCCGAGGATGAGATTGAGGCTCACCGCAGCCAAAGCCAGAATGACGATGCGGGTGAACAGCGTGAGCAGGAAGCGGTCGCCGGCGAGAGTGGCATAGACCGGCAGCAGCACCAGCGCGGCGAGCAGCGCAACGACCAGGATATTTCGGACGTTGAGCGTGGGGCTCATTTGCCGCTCGCCGGGAACAGTCCTTCGGGACGCAGCACCAGCACGACCGCCATCAGCAGATAGATCAGCATCGAGGAGAGCGCCGGCGCCGCGGTCGACGCGGCATTCTGGCTCAGCACCAGGCGCAACATGTCGGGGAGATAGGAACGGCCGACCGTGTCGATGAAACCAACCAACAACGCGGCGATGAAGGCGCCGCGGATCGAGCCGATGCCGCCGATCACCGTGATGACGAAGGCGAGAATGAGAATGTTCTCGCCCATGCCGATCTGCACGGTGAGGATGGGCGCCTGCATCATGCCGGCGAGCCCGGCCAGCGCGGCGCCCAGCCCGAACACCAACGTATAGAGCAGTTTGATATTGACGCCGAGCGCGCCGACCATCTCGCGGTTACTGGCGCCGGCGCGGATCAGCATGCCGATGCGGGTGCGCATCACCAGAACGTAGAGGAAGGCCGCGACCGACAAAGTGACGACGATAATGGCAAGCCGATAGGCGGAATATTGGATACCCGGCAGGATCGTCACCGACGTGTTGAGCCAGGACGGCAGCGGCAGCGAGAGGCCTGCCGGCCCCCAGATCAGCCGCACCAACTCGTCGAAAAACAGGATCAGGCCGAAGGTGGCGAGTACGTGATCGAGATGGTCGCGGCCATAGAGCCGGCGCATGGCGATCACCTCGACGGCCATGCCGACCATGAGCGTGGCGCCGAGCGCGAGCAGCGCGCCGAGCACGAAACTGCCGGTCCAGGCCGCGAAGGTGGCGGCGAAATAGGCGCCGATCATGTAGAGCGAGCCGTGCGCCAGATTGACCAGGTCCATGATGCCGAACACCAGCGTCAACCCAGCCGCCAGCAAAAACAGCAGCAGGCCGAATTGAAAGCCGTTGAGGCATTGCTCGATGAACAGCGTCATGGCGCGTCGACCGTGGAGATTCGCGGTCTTCCGGCGAACAAACGGCGGCGGCGCGGATGCGCCGCCACCGTGTTATAGCCGATATATCACTTCATCGAGCACTTGCTGTGGAAGTTATCCTGATTGTCCTTGACGATCGTGGCGACGGTCTTGAGCACGAACTCGCCCTTGGCGTTTTTCACCACGTCCTGCAGATAGAAGTTCTCGACCGGGAAGTGGTTGTTGCCATATTTGAAGGGGCCGCGCACCGACTTGAAGTCGGCTTTCTCCATCGCCTTTTGCACCGCGGCCTTGTCGCTCACGTTGCCCTTGGTGGCCACCACCGCCGAGTTGATGAGGTAGGCGGCATCGTATGACTGCGCGCCGTAGAACGACGGCTTGTGGCCGGGATATTTCTTCTCGAAGTCGGCGACGAACTTCTTGTTGGCTTCGTTGGGCAGGTCGTTGACCCATTCCTGCGCGCCGGGAACGCCGAGCGCGAGGTCCTTCTGCAACGGCAGCGACAACTCGTCGATGGTGAAGGCCGTGTAGAGCGGGATCTTGCCCTTGAGGCCGGCCTGCGCGTATTGCGCCAGGAATTGCACGCCGGCCTTGCCCGGATAGAACACGAAGATGGCGTCCGGATTGGCCGCCTTGGCCTTGGCGAGTTCGGCCGAGAAGTCGAGCTGTGCCGGCCAGGTGGTGAGTTCTTGCCCGACCACTTTGCCCTTGAAGGTGGAGGCGACGCCGGCCAGCATGTCCTTGCCGGCGGCATAGTTGGGTCCGATCAGGAACACCGACTTCACGCCCTTTTGGTTCATGTAGATGCCGACCGCAGCCGGCGTCTGGTCGTTCTGCCAAGAGGTCGAGAAGAAATAGGGCGAGCACAATTCGCCGGCGAGCTCATGCGGGCCAGCATTGGCGCTGATGATGAAGGTCTTGGAATCGACCGCCGGTTTCACCGACGCCAGCAGCACGTTCGACCAGATATAGCCGGTGATGAAGTCGACGTGATCGGATTCGATCAGCTTCTGCGTCTTCTGCTTGCCGACTTCCGGCTTGAAGCCGTCGTCCTCGTAGATCACCTCGACCGGCAGGCCACCCATCTTGCGACCGAGATGGTCGAGCGCGAGCTCGAACGAGTCGCGCATATTGTTGCCGATCACGGCCACCGGGCCGCTGAACGTCGAGACGAAGCCGATCTTGATCGATTTTTTCTGGGCCATGGCCGGGCCCATAGCGAGCATAAGAGCGGCGCTCGCGACCAATAGAGTTTTACGCATATGTTTCCTCCCCCGGGTCCTTTTTTGGCCCGTTCATAACGAGACGCTAATGTACCGGCATCGGCGCCAAAAGGTCCACCGGCGTCGCGGTAGCAGACTGCGACATTTTGCGAAATGGCCAGTAATTCGGGCTTATTGGCCATGCGCCGCTGGCGCTTGACCGGTTCGCCGGGCGCTGTGGCAATCTCGCCCACGGCCGCAAGCCGTTTGGGCCGCGGGATATAATTCAGGTCGACGCCAGCGCAAACCGTCCGTGACCCTCACGCAGCTCGCGGCAGGCCCTGCATGCGGCGCATTTCGCGAAACGAGATCAACTTCTTGTGGCTTTCGTCCCACAGCACCAGGCGGACGCATTTGATGCTCTGCCACAGCGTGAGTTGGCCGATGTCGCGCAGCTCGGGGTGTTCGCGCAGAACGCGCGGTAACCGATAGTAGGGAATCCGGCTGCACAAATGATGCACGTGGTGCACGCCGATATTGGCGGTGAACCAGCGCAAAATTCCGGGCAGAACATAATACGAGCTGCCGTACAGCGCGGCTTCGTGCAGATTCCAGTTTTCGTCGTGCGCCCACACGGTGCGTTCGAATTGATGCTGGACGTAAAACAGCCACACGCCCATCGCCGCCGCCAGCAGCATGATCGGCCCATGCACGAGCAGGAACGGTCCGATGCCGATCAGCCACATCAGCGTGGCGACGATGATCGCGATGGCAAGGTTGGTGCCCATGGTGCTGGCCCAAGGCTGCCAGCCGCTGCGCATCAAGCCGAACGGAAGCCGATGCCGCAGGATGAAGAGATAGGCCGGCCCCAGACCGAACATTATCGCCGGGTGGCGATAGAATCGGTACATCAGGCGGCGCCAGCGCGGCAGCGCCAGATATTCGCGCACGGTCAAAGTGTCGACGTCGCCGATGCCGCGCCGCTCAAGATTTCCCGAGGTCGCATGATGAATGGCATGCGTTCGCCGCCAGAAGTCGTATGGCGTCAGGGTCAGTACGCCCAGCGCGCGGCCGATCCAATCGTTGGCGAGGCGATGGCGGAAGAAAGCGCCATGTCCGCAATCGTGCTGGATCATGAATAGCCGCACCAGGAATCCGGCGGCCGGAACGGCGAGCAGCAAGGTAAGCCACCAGAAGCCCAGATAATAGGACGCCCACATCAGCACCCAGAGCAGCACCAGGGGTCCGATCGTGATGCCGAGTTCGGCCAGGCTGCGCGCACCGCTGGGTTCGCGGTAGCGCATGAGAATCTGAGTCCAGGCGCGCGCATCAGTCGTTCCGGCATTAGCGGACGGGGCTTGTTCGTGGCTCAAACTGATATCCTTTATGGTTATGCTAGCGATATAAACTGGCCCGCCGCGGGGCCGCCGCGCGCACGCACTTGCTTGATTGATGAGAAATACAGGTTAGGAGAATAACGAGGTTTTTCTATGTTTGCCAGCGGACAAAGCGGCGTCGGCTGCTGCTATCCTAGGAATGAAATCGCGGGAGACGTACCATGACACCGACTGTTGCCATCATTGCTCCCGGCAGCATGGGCAGCGCGGTGGGCCGCCGGCTGACCGAGCATAGTATCAAAGTGCTCACTTCGCTCGAGCGGGCGCAGCGAAGCAAGCGCGGTCCGCGCGCGCGCCGCCGGCATGAACGCAGTGGCCGACGCACAATTGACCGAAAGCGATTTCCTGCTTTCGATCGTGCCGCCGGGCGAAGCGCTTGCTCTTGCCAAACGCCTGTCCGGCGTGCTCGCCGCCGCCAACAAGAAACCCATTTATGTCGAATGCAACGCGGTCAGTCCGTCGACCGTGAACCTTATCGAAAAAGTTATTGCCGCCACCGGCTGTCCCTTCGTCGGCGCCGGCATTATCGGCCCGCCGCCCAAGCCGGGCACGACCAACACCAAATTCTATGCGTCAGGTCCGCACGCGGCGGACTTCGCCAAGCTCAACGACCACGGGCTGATCGTGCGCGTGCTCGACGGGTCCGCTCACCGCCGCCGCCGCGCTGAAAATGTCCTATGCCGGCATCACCAAGGGCTTCACCGCGCTCGGCGCCGCCATGATGCTCGCCGCCACCCGCGCCGGCTCGGCCGAAGCGCTCAAGGCCGAGCTTGCCGAAAGCCAGCCCGACCTGCTCGGCTATCTGAGCAGACAAGTGCCGGCCATGTATCCCAAAGCCTATCGCTGGGTGGCGGAGTTGGAGGAGATCGCCGCTTTCGTCGGTGACGACCATCCCGAACATGCGATGCTTGACGCCGCCGCGCGGTTCTATGAGCGCATCGCGGCGGATGTCGAAGGCGAGAAAAAGGAAACCGGCGCGATGGACGCGTTTTTTAAGTCATGAGCGAGCAACCCATCCTGGTCGAGCCGCAGGTCGGCTATCGCATCCTCACCCTCAACCGGCCGGACCGGCTCAATGCCTTCAACGAGGCGATGCATCTGGCGCTGCGCGCGGCGCTCGAGGACGCGCAAGCCGACCTGAGCTGCCGCGCCCTGCTGATCACCGGCGCCGGCCGCGCCTTCTGCTCCGGGCAGGACCTCAACGACCGGCTGGCCAAGCCGGGCGAAACCGATGGTGCTCGGCGCCGGACAAGAGAAGTTTTACAATCCGCTGGTGCGCCAATTGCGCGCATTGCCCTTTCCCGTCGTCGCCGCGGTGAACGGTATCGCTGCCGGCGCCGGCTCAAGCGTGGCGCTCGCTTGCGATATCGTGCTGGCCGGAAATTCGGCGCGTTTCGTGCAGTCATTCGCCCGTATCGGACTGGTCCCCGATGCCGGCGGCAGCTGGTTCCTGCCGCGCCTGGTCGGCGACGCCCGCGCGCGCGGGCTGGCGCTGCTGGCGCAGGACCTGACGGCGGAAAAGGCGGCCGAGTGGGGCCTGATCTGGCGCTGCGTCGACGACAACGCGCTGATCTACGAAGCGCGGCGCATCTGCGAGCATTTCGCCAATGCGCCGACCAAGGGTCTGGCGCTGATCAAGCGCGCACTCGATGCCTCGGCCAGCAACAGCCTCGACGCTCAGCTCGACCTCGAGCGCGATCTGCAGCGCGAAGCCGGCCTCAATCCCGACTTCGCCGAGGGTGTGCGTGCCTTCATGGAGAAGCGCAATCCCAAATTCACCGGCCGCAAGGGGAATGACTGATGGATGCCGCCGCGCTTGCCAGCGCCTGCGCCGACGCCATGTTGGCGGCTGACTCGACCAGCCGCGGACATGGCATGGAGCTCATCGCGGTCGAGCCCGGCGGCGCGACGTTCGCCATGAGGGTGACCGAAAACATGGTCAATTGGCACGGCACCTGCCATGGCGGCTTCATTTATCTTCTTGCCGACACCGCCTTCGGCTACGCCTGCAACACGCGCAATCAGCGCATGGTGGCGCAGAATTGCAGCGTCAGTTACCTCAACCCGGCGCAGCGCGGCGACCGGCTCACCGCGCACGCGGTCGAGCGCCGGCGCGTCGGCCGCACCGGCATCTACGACGTGGCGGTGACGCGCGCCGACGGCACCGCGATCGCGGAATTTCGCGGCCAAGCCCGCGTCATCGAAGGCACGCTGTTGCCGGCGAAATAAGCGCGCAAGCCGCGCTATTTCAATTCCAGCCGCACCGTCGGCCGATCGATGGTCCTTGAAGACAGGCCGCAGCGTCGCACGGCTTGGCCCAAAGTGAACACCGGCATTTCCCTGTGAAAATCCGCGCCGCCTATCGGCGGGCGTATTGCGCCAATTCAGGCTGAATTTGCCCGTCGGCAGAAGACCTGCCGCAATCTGAATTGTGCTGGGCGGCGTGCTCCGCCGGCCCATTGAAATTGCGCTGCAACAAACATTTTCTCATTGACAACATACGATCATCGTACAACCCTTTCACCCAATAAAAACGTGCCCAAGCGCGAAACGCCGGTGTCGGCAAAAGCGTCCGGCAACAACAATCGGGGAGGAAATTCAATGCGAAACGCTATGAGGCTTTTCACGTGCGCGGCTCTTGCCGCCGGTGTCGTGACGCTTGCCATGTCCACCGGCGCCAATGCCGAACTCAAGAAATATACCTTCGGCTACGACCAACCGCATTCGACGGCCTACGAAATCGCCGCCGACATGTTCAATGCCAAGCTCATGGAGCTGAGCAAGGGCACAATGGGCATCGACCAGTTCCCCGGCGCGCAGCTCGGCCAGGAACCGGTGATGCTGCAGAAGATCCGCACCGGCGACATCGACTTCATCATCACCGCGACTGCCAATGCCGCCTCGGTGGCGCCGCAAGCCGGCGTATTCTCCGAGCACTTCATCTTCCGCGACAAGGGGCATCTGGCTAGGGTGCTGGCCGATCCGGCGGTGACGAAAGAATTCCAGGCGATGATCGCCAACTCGGTGAAGGGCGCGCACGTGCTCGGCCTCATCACCATGGGCATGCGCAATATGTACACCAAGTTCCCGATCCATTCGGTCGCCGACGTCAAGGGCAAGAAGATCCGCGTGCAGGCGACGATGACCGAGGACGCATTCATGCCCGCTTACGGTACGCAACCCGTGCATATGCCGTTCGGCGAGGTCTACACATCCTTGCAGACCGGCGTCGTGCAGATCGCCGAGAACGGCGTCAATGTCTATATGGCCAACAAGCACTTCGAAGTGGCGCCGATCCTCAACATGACCGAGCACGAAGCCAACAACAACTGCATCTGGGTCTCCGACAAGGTCTGGAACAGCCTCAATGCCGAGCAAAAGGGCTGGGTGAACGCGGCGGCCGCCGAAGTCTCCAAGCGCGAGCCGGCCATGGCGCTCAAGCTCGAAGCGGATTCGGCCGAGAAACTCAAGAAGATGGGCGTCACCATCAACGAGAACGTCGACAAGTCCGGCTTCATGAAAGACGCCAAGCCGATCCAAGACGAGATCGCCAAGAAGCTCGGCCCGCATGCGGTCAAGCTGCTCGAACTCGTGCGGGATGTGAAGTAATTCATTTCGCCGTCTGAAAGCCGGGCGGTGGCGTGCAAGCGCCGCCGCCCGTCCCTATCACGGGCATTCGGAGGAGATTTTTTTGCCGAATCCGCTGGTGATTGCGCGCCATCGCCATTTGAAATGGCATGTGCTGGATCCGCTCGAGCACGTTCTGATGGTGCTGTGCGGAGTGTCCATCGTCGGATTCACCCTGTCCGTCTTTCTTGACGTGCTGACGCGCGAGCTCAGGTATCCGTTTCTCTGGCTGCAACTGGTGACCACGGGTTTTTTCGGCTGGGGCGTTTTCATCGGCATGGCCACGGCAACGCGGCGCATGGATCATCTCAATCTGGTCGAAATCACCAAGCGGATGAGCGGACCGAAGCGGACCTTCATGGAGGTGTTCAACCGCATCGTGGTGTTGGCGGTCGGCCTGGCCATGGTGGTGTTCGGCATTCAGAATTTTTTCAACGACCTGGGCAGCTATCGCGCGCCGTCGCTCATTCCGCTCGGCACTTACACCGCGTGCGTGCCGGTTGCCGGCGCGCTGATCGTCTTGTTCACGATCGAGCAATTGGTCTGCGGCTTGCGTCACGGCTTCGAGGGGCCGGAAGACGCCGATGACTATGTTGGGGTCATGAAATGACGCATGGGTACATCCTCCTGCTCATGTGTGTCCTTTTCCTGATTTTTGGGTACATGGGCGTGCCCGTCGCCTTCGCGCTGATGGCCGGCGTGCTCACCGCATGCATGCTCACGCCGATCAGCATGCAATCGATGATCGGACAGATGTTCCACGGCATCGACACCGAAATCCTGCTGGCGGTGCCGTTTTTCCTTCTGGTCGGCGAATTGATGACCTCGGCCGATGTCACCAACCGGATGATCCGGCTGGCGCAGGCCATGGTCGGCCATTTGCGCGGCGGGCTGGCGCAGGTCGTCACTTTGTTCAGCATGTTCTTTTCCGGTATTTCCGGTTCGTCGACCGCCGACGTCGCGGTATTGAGCCGCACCGTGGCGCCGGAGATGAGCAAGGAGGGCTATGACCGCGCCTTCACCGCGGCATTGATCGCCTGCGCTTCGACCATCGCGAACCTGATCCCGCCGAGCATCATGGCGGTCGTTTATGGCGCGACCGGCAACGTCTCGATCGGCGGACTTTTCCTTGCCGGCATCGTACCGGGCGTGATGATCGGCATCGGCCTAATGATCTATTCGCACTTCTTCGGGCCGGTCGGCATCAAGAAGCCGCGCGCGCCGCTGAGCGAATTCGTCGACGCGGCGCGCGCCTCCGTCCTGCCGATGATGATCCCGATCATCATCATGGGCGGCATTCTCACCGGCTGGTTCACGCCGACCGAAGCCGGGATGATCGCTTCGGTCTACATTCTGCTGGTGGTCGTGCCGCTGCTCAATCCCCGCCACATCGTCAATTTGCCGCGCGATTTCGTCTATACCGGCTTGCTCTATTCGATCCCGCTCGCGCTGGTCGCCGCCGCGTCGGCCTTCGGCTGGATGCTCGCATATTTGCGCGGTCCCGATCTCGTCGCCGGCCTGATCCAGGCCTATGCCGGCACCGACGGCCGCCTGATCATGTTCCTAATGGTGCTATTGTTCATCGTCGTCGGCGATTTCATGGACGCCGTACCGGCCATCATCATATTCATGCCGATCATCATCAAGCTGAACGAGCTCGGCGATATCAAGCCGCTGCACATGGGCGTGGTGCTGATATCGACGCTCGCCTATGGGCTGATCACGCCGCCCTACGGACTGACACTGCTGGTGGCGTCGAAATTCATCGGCGTCCCGTTCAGCCGCGCGATGTATGCCTCGCTGCCGATCTATGTCGTCTTCTTTATCGCGATCGGCTTTGCGGTATTGTTTCCAGACGTCGTACTCTATCTACCGAAGCTCCTGCTCCCGGAGTCGGTCGGTTGCTTCAAGAGCCCGGCGACATTGAAGTATATTTGTCCGCCGTGACCGCGGCCGGCAATTGCTTCAGCGGACAAATCAGAAATTCGGCCGGTAGCCGCCGGCGGTCTTCTCGACGCGGCCGACAAACGGCGCGCCGACATGGCCGGGAAACACCAGCGCGCCGGTCGCCGCGCAATAGTCGAGCACTTTGCGCCGGGATACGCGCGCCAAGCCTGCATCGGAGTTCTTCGGGAAATTCCAGTCGGGATAATAGACCTGCAACAGATGGTGCCACACGTCGCCGATGAAGGCGGCGCGCTGCCCTTGGCTTTCGAGCTTGAAAAACACGTGACCGGGCGAATGACCGGGCGCCGAATCGATCTCGATGAAGTCGTTGAGCCGGTAGGGTCCGCCGCTGACCAGATCGGCCTTGCCGTATTCGAGGATCGGGATCACGCATTCGCGGAACGTGCCGAGCTCGGCCGGCCCTTCCTTCGGATCGGCGTCGAGCTTGGCGAAATAATCGACATCGGGCTTGGAGAAGACATAGCGTGCATTGGGAAAGGTCGGCACCCATTTGCCGTCGCGCTGTTGCGTGTTCCAGCCGACGTGGTCGTGATGCAGATGCGTGCACATCACCAGATCGATATCCTCCGGCCGCGCCCCGGCGGCGGCCAGCCGCTCCAGATACGGCTCGTTGAGCATGTTCCAGAATGGCCGGCCCGGTTTGAGCTTGTTGTTGCCGCAACAACTGTCGATGAGAATCGTCTTGCCGCCGATCTTGAGCAACCAGCTATGCACGGCGAGCCGGATACAGCCGCTCTCTGCATCGTAGTGATGCGGCGCCATCCAGGCCTTGTGCTGGTCGAACTGCGCGTCCGTCATCTCCTTGAACACTTCGCGCAACGGATAGCTGGGGACGTTGGTTTCCTCGACGCGCGTGATGGTGGCTTGGCCCAAAGTGAACACCGGTACCTCCTTGCATAAACATGGACTGGTCATCGGCGCGTCCGTGAAAGATACTCCCTGCCGACGCAAAAAGCGTCAAGCCACGGAAGAAAGCCGGAAGCGCCATGCCAATGAATGAAACCCCGCCGCGGCTCAAGGCCCCCGCCGGCACTTGCGACACGCATATTCATATCTACGACAAACGTTTTCCGACCGCGAAAACCGCGTTGGTCAAGCCGGACGATGCGCTGGTGCCGGATTACATGAGGGTGCGCAAGCTCCTCGGTATCGACCGCACCGTGGTCGTGCAGCCGTCGGCCTATGGTACCGACAACCGCTGCACCATGGACGCCGTGATGGCGATCGGACCGAGTGCGCGGGCGGTGTGCATTGTCGATCCGAGCGTGACCGACGCCGAGTTGGAACAGCTGACCAAGGCGGGCGCGCGCGGCGTGCGCTTCTTCATGCTCGGCGGCGCTCCGCTGCCCTGGGGCGCGCTCGAAGCCGTGGCGGTGCGCGTCGCACCATTCGGCTGGCATATCATCTTCCAGATGGATGGCCGCAACCTCCCAGAGCACGAGGCCATGCTCAGGCGCTTCCCGACCAAGGTGATCATCGACCACACCGGCAAATTCCTCGAGCCCGTGGCGCCGGACCACCCGGGCTTCCGCACGCTGATGCGGCTGGTCGACAGCGGCAATTTCTGGGTGAAACTTGCGGGCCCCTACGAAACCTCGAACGTGGGACCGCCCTATTACGATGACGTCGGCGTGCTGGCGAAAACGCTGGCGAAGTCCGCGCCGGAGCGAATGGTTTGGGCGACCAACTGGCCCTATGCCGGGGCGAAGACGAAGCCGGAAAACGACACGCAGATGCTCGACATGCTGCTCGACTGGATTCCCGACGAAGCCGCGCGGCACAAGGCGCTGGTCGATAATCCGGCGGAGCTTTATGGATTCTAACCGGGCGAATTCACCGGCAAGCCGAGCGCAAGCAAGCGGCCGAGAAGAATTCGCTTCAGCGCATGCGCAAGCCGGAAGAGCCTGCCAACGTCGTCCATTTCGGCTTATGGCCCAAAACGGAAAGCGCGGACCGCATAGGGGCTGAGGCAGCCGATCAGCATTCGATAATATCGCGATAACGTAATTTCGCTCACTCCAGGCCGCGAGAAAAGCTTCGCAAAGCTCGGGTTCACATAAAGCGCGATGACGGGCCGCGGATTTTCGGCCACCGAACGTTCGATGCGGCGTATGAATGGCCGCATGACGCGCTCGTCAAAAGGGCTGAACATGAGCAGGAAGCAAGGCCCGGAGGGCAGCTCGGTCTCAAGCGCGCTTTCGTGACGGAGGTCGACTGGCCGATTTTGAGTTTGTTTTTGGCCGGTCAGCCACGCGATGTTCGCGCAGGCTTTTTGATGCAATTCATCTGCAAACTCGACACCGGTGAATGCGCGGAATGGATGGCGCAGTGCGAGTTGCAACCCCCAGCCGGTTCCCGATCCGATGTCGACAAAATGCCAGGATGCCGGGTCGATACCGGTGCCTCGAATAGCCCAATCCAGGGTCTTGCCAGGAATCGGACTGCACGGCGCTCCCGCATCTTTTTCGGCGGCCGCGCAGGTGCGTAGCTTGAAACCGGCGAGAGGCGATTGGCGGAGCAGCGGATGCGGCAAGCCGGCCTGTCGGGGCCGATCGAATAGGACGCTGTGCAGCCGACGCAGAGCTATGATGGCGACATGGGCGACGGTCGCACGCAGGCTGTGCCGCCGCAGCAATTGCGCTGCAACCGCAATATCGCGCAGGAATGCCGGGTATTGGCGGCTTACGAGGCCGCGGGTATCGGCTGCCATGCGGATCTCTCCCTTCGCCTGGCTGGCGGCGCTCAGTCGTTTGGTTAATGCTTTGTTGCGGCAAGTATATCCGCGAGAGGAGACCTGTCAGAAAAACTCAGAACCGTGGTTAAATTCACAAACCTGGGAAATTCGTATGATTTGATTCAGTGCAAATCGTTCGACAAACATGCATTGCGAATGGATGTTGGTTCAGCTGAGCTTCTTCAACAAGCGTGTCACCGTACTGCGATCGTCCTCGTTCAACGCGGAAAGCGTCGCGGATCTCGGCGGCGATTGTGGCATCACACCGTCAGAAAGGCTCGTTGCACGTCCTGGTTGGTGTCGAGTTGTGCCATCGAGCCCTGCCAGCGGATTTGGCCCTGTTCGAGCACATAGACGCGGTCGGCAACCAGACGCGCGAAATGAATGTTCTGTTCCGAGAGCAGGATCGACAGGCCTTCCTTCTTCAGTTCGACGATCGTTGCGGCCATCTGCTCGACGATCAGCGGCGCCACGCCTTCCGAGGGCTCGTCGAGCAGCACCAGCAGCGGATTGCCCATCAGCGTGCGCGCCACCGTAAGCATCTGCTGTTCGCCGCCGCTCATGCGGTCACCCAGGCGGTCCGGCATGGCGGCGAGATTGGGGAACAGCGCGAACAGCTTTTCCGCCGTCCACGACGGCGCCGGCCGGCCGTCGACGAAAGTGCGGGGCGGCTGGCGGCCGATGTCGAGATTTTCCATGACGGTCAAATCGGAAAAGATGCGGCGGTCCTCGGGCGTATAGCCGAGGCCGCGCCGCGCGATCTCGAACGGCTTGCGAGCGCGAGATGTCCTCGCCGTTGAAACGCACCGCGCCGCGCCGCTTGGCGATGAGGCCCATGATCGCCTTCAGCGTGGTCGACTTGCCGGCGCCGTTGCGCCCCATCAGCGCCACCACTTCGCCGCGGCCGACCGCGAAGGAGAGGTCGTAAAGAATGCGCGCCGCGCCGTACCAGGCGCTGAGTTTCTCGACGCTGAGCATGGGCTCGCTCATGGCGCGGCTCCCGCGAATGTCTTGCCGCTGCCGAAATAGACCTCGCGCACTTGCGCGTTGTCGCGGATTTCGGCGGCGCTGCCGTCGGCGATCACCCGCCCGCGCGCCAGCACCACAATGCGGTCGGCAAAGGCGAACACCACGTCCATCGAATGCTCGGTAAACAGCACGGAGATTTTGCGCTCCACCACCAGCCGCTTGACCAGGGCGATGAGTTCATGCCGCTCGCGCGCGCCCATGCCGGCGGTCGGCTCATCCATCAACAACAGGCGCGGCTCGTTGGCGAGCGCGATGGCGAGTTCGACGCGCTTGACGTCGCCATAGGCGAGTTCGCGGCTCGGCCGGTCGGCCGCCTCGCCCATGCCGACCTGCGCCAGCAAGCGAGCGCGCGCTCGCGATGCAGCGCGGCGGCCGGCCGCCACAGGTGGTAGACTTCGCCGGCGTGCGAGATCAGCGCCATCTGCACGTTTTCGACGACCGTCATCGAGCCGAAAGTGGCGGCGACCTGGAAGGTGCGCCCGACGCCGAGCCGCCAAATCTCGCGCGGCTTAAGTCCCGCGATATTGTTGCCGGCGAACAGGATGTCGCCGGAATCCGGGGCGAGTTGGCCGTTGATAATGTTGAAACAGGTGGTCTTGCCGGCGCCGTTCGGGCCGATCATGGCGAGAAACTCGGCCTCGCCCAGCGTGAAACCGACGTCGTCCACCGCACGTACGCCACCGAACGACTTGGATAGACCGCGGACCTGGAGCACGCTCATGGCGCCCCTCCGCGTTCTGCGCCCGAGCGCGGCGAAGGCGCCGGCGATGCCTTGCGGGAAGGCGAGCACCAGGAAAAGGATGATGGCGCCGAGCAGCGCGCGCCAATATTCGGTCTGCCGCATCACGGTATCTTGCAGCGTGGCGAACACCGTGGCGCCGACAATCGGCCCGGTCAGCGTCTGGATGCCGCCGAGCAGCACCATCACCAAGCCGTCGATCGAGCGGCCGACGCCGATGGTCTCCGGCGAGATCGAGCCCTTGGCGAAGGCGAACAGCCCGCCGGCCACGCCAGCGACCGCGCCGGCGATGGCAAAGCCGAACCAATGCACGCGCCTAACGTCGATGCCGATGGCCTCCGCGCGCAGCGCGCTATCGCGCCCGGCGCGCATGGCATAGCCGAACGGCGCGAACAGAAAGCGCCGCAGCAGCAGCACGGCGGCGACCGCCAGCAGCAGCGTGAGCAGGAAATAAACCCAGGATTTGTCGAAAGGCGGCGGCGGCCACACGCCGATCACGCCGTTGGAGCCGCCGGTCAGTTCCTCCCATTGGAACACGGTCGCCCACACGATCTGCGCGAAAGCCAAGGTCAGCATGGCGAGATAGATGCCGGAGAGCCGCACCGCGAACCAGCCGAACAGCAGCGCGCCGGCAAGCGCGACCAAGGGTGCGGCGGCGAGCGCAAGGCCCATCGGCACGGCGAGCCATTTCACCAGCAGCGCCGCGCCATAGGCGCCGAGCCCGAAATAGGCGGCGTGGCCGAAGGAATGCATGCCGCCGGGCCCGGCGATGAAATGCAGGCTGGTCGCGAAGATCACCGCGATCAGCACGTCGATGCCGAGTATGAGCAAGTAGGGCGAACTCTGCGCCAGCAGCGGCATGGCGAGCAGCAGCGTCAGCGTCAAGACGGCGAGCGTGCGCAGCGCCGGCGTCGCCGGGCGGATCGGATACTCCGGCTCGGCGATCGAACGCACCATGGCTTGCGCGCGGCCGAGCAAGCCGTAGGGCCGCGCGATCAGCACCACCGCCATCACCAGAAATTCGGCGACCAGCGTCAGCTTGGAGAAGTTTACGCTGAGGAAGCCGAAATCCACCACGCCGATGCCGATGCAGATGGCTTTCACCTCGGCGATGATGACGGCCGCCAAAAAGGCGCCGCTGATCGAGCCCATGCCGCCGACCACCACCACCACGAAGGCGTCGCTGATGACGGTCAAATCGGTGGCGAGATTGGCCGGCTCGCGCGCGACCTGCAGCGCGCCGCCGAAACCGGCGAGCGCGGCGCCGAGCGCGAACACGGCGGTGAACAGCAGCGCCTGGTTGACGCCGAGCGCGCCGACCATCTCGCGGTCCTGCGTCGCCGCCCGCACCAGCCGGCCGAAGCGCGTGCGCGTGAGCGCGAAATGCAGCGCCAGCAGGACCAGCGGGCCGATGACGATGAGGAACAGATCGTAGGTCGGCATTTGGCGCCCGAGCAATTCGAACCGCCCCGCCCAAGCCCGGCGCGCGCGGCCCCAGCAGGTCCTCCGGGCCCCACAGCCAGAGCGTGGCGTCGTTGATCACCAACACCAGCGCGAAAGTGGCAAGCAATTGGAACAGTTCGGGCGCGCGATAAATCCTTCGCAAGAGCACGACTTCGATCAGCGCGCCGATGGCGCCGACCACGATGGCGGTTGCGACAATGCCGCCCCAGAAGCCGAGCACGCCGCCGATGCGGGTGGCGAAGGAATAGGCGATGTAGGTCCCCAGCATATAGAGGGACCCGTGCGCGAGATTGACGATGCGGGTGACGCCGAAGATCAGCGACAGGCCGGCGGCGACAAAGAACAGGCCGGAGGCCGTGGAGAGCCCGTCGAGGGCCTGGAATAGGAAGGCGCTGAAAGTCATGGTTGCTTCTTATCCCTCCCCGGTGGGGGAGGGATAGAAGCAATCAATCCGCGCCGGCCGGGCGCAGCTTTTTGACCTCGGCGTCGGAAGGCAGCACCGAGGCGCCGTCGACATATTTGAAGTCGACCATGGTGCCCTTGCCGTTCTCCAGCGCCAGCTTGCCGACAAAGGCGCCCAAAGTGGCCTGGTGGTCGCTCGCCCGGTAGTAGAACGGCCCGAACGGGCTATCGACGGTGAGCCCCTTGAACGCCGCCACCAGCTTCTCGGTGTCGGTGGACTTGGCCCTGGCAATGCCGGCTGCCAGCGATTTGATGGTGAGGTAGCCGACGACGGAGCCGAGCCGCGGATCTTCGCCGTATTTCGTCTTGTAGGCGTTGACGAAGGCGAAGTGCTCGGGCGTCTTGATCTTGTCCCAAGGATAGCCGGTGACGATCCAGCCGACCGGCGCCTCGTCCTTGAGCGGATCGAGATATTCCGGCTCGCCCGAGAGCAGGCTGATCACCGTGCGGTTCTTGAACACCCCGCGCGTATTGCCCTCACGCACGAATTTGGCGAGGTCGCCGCCGAACAGCACGTTGAAGATGCCGTCGGGCTTGGCGTCGTCGATGGCCTGCGCCACCGCGCCGGCGTCGATCTTGCCGAGCGGCGGGGCCTGTTCGGTGACGAATTCGACGTCGGGCTGCGCCTTCTTGAGCAGCGCCTTGAAATTCGCCGCCGCCGACTGGCCGTATTCGAAGTTCGGATAGACCAGCGCCCAGCGTTTCTTATGCGCGCCGACCGTCGCCGGCATCAGCATGGCGACCTGCATGTAGGTCGAAGGGCGCAGGCGGAAGGTATATTTGTTGCCGTCGGCCCAGGTGATCTTGTCGGTGAGCGGCTCGGCGGCGAGGAAAAACACCTTCTTCTGGCCGGCGAAATTGGTCACCGCCAGCCCGATATTGGAGAGGTAGGTGCCGGCCAGCATGGCGACGCCTTCGCGCGTCACCAATTCCTCGGCCACGCGCACCGCCTCGCCCGGATTGGCGCCGTCGTCGCGCGAGATCAGCTCCAGCTTCTTGCCGAGCACGCCGCCCTTGCCGTTGATCTCGTCGAGCGCGAGCTGCATGCCCTTCTTGTAGGGGTCGAGAAAGGCCGGCACCGCCTTGTAGCTGTTGAGCTCGCCGATCTTGATGGTCTGCTGCGCCAGCGCCGGCGCGGCAAGCGCGAGGCTGCCGGCTAGCACGACGGACGCGAGCAAGCGCGTGTTCATGAGTTAACTCCCAAATGCGATCGCCAAATTGATCGACCGCGGCCTTCGTCTTGTCAACCGCGGCGGTCCCGCACGAACGCGCCGCTGCTATGCAGGCACTGCTGGCGCATAATTTTGGCGGAAAAACGGTCTCCGCTTCTCGGGATCACGTCGCCTTCGGCCGGTCGCGGAGCCGATTCGCCGGCGGCTTGTCCGGCTAGGTTTTTTGCGTTTCGTCTATCTGCCCGATCCCGAACATGACCGACCACGAATTGAGCGCCACGATCACCAGCAGCGCGACATAACTCGCGGTGACGATGTAAAGGCCAACGTTCACCGACAGGAGTGTGACAAGACTGCCCGCGATGCCGCACGCTAAGGAGGATATGAATGCTATTCCCCGCCAAATCGCCCAACCGCCGCGACGGCCGACGTCGCGATTTTTGTAGGCGTAGAGATAGGTATTCTTGACGGGCACCCACGCGATGACAAGATTGGCGACCACCAGCGAACCGCATAACAACGCGGTCGGTTGCGGCGTGAGAATGATCGCCGCCTCGACCAGCGTGAAGATCAGCATATAGCTGTTGTTGAGCGCCCGCTTGCGGTACGAGATATTTTTCGCGATCTCATCGAGATGCAGCGAGGTGGCGACGAACAAAAGGCCAATCAGCGCCGCCGACGACGTGCCCAGCATGACGTAGACATCGTGCCACGCTTCCAAATGCGGCGCGCTTTCCATCGGCTACGATCCCGCGGCGGGCGGCTTGTGCGCAAGCCAACGCCCGGCTTGCGCCGAGGCGAACAGGTCGGCCAGCGCCGCGTTGAACATGGCCGGCTCTTCCGATGGAATATTATGGCCCGAGCGTGGGATCACCAGCAGCCCGGCCGTCGGCGCGGTGCGTTTCAAGAACACGCTGCCGTCGATGCAAGGATCGTCCTCGTCGCCGACGATCACCAAGAGCGGGACGGAAAAGCGCTTGAGCTTGCCCTCCATCTCCCACAGCGTCGGACGCTTGAGCTGGAGATTGAACATGGTCTGCGCATGACCCAACGCGGAATGTTCGGCCAGCCTGCGGGAAAATTCGGCGTGGCCGCGCGGATCTTTGTGCTTCTGCGCATGCCGCATCGGCGCGTCGGCATATTTCGCCGCGGCCGACACGATGCCCTCCTCGGCGAACATCTTGCCGGTCTCGGCGGCGAGCGTCTTCATCGCTTCGCGTTTTTTGGCATCGGGCGTCGAGCCCCAGCCGCATCCCGCGGCAACGACCGAGATACATCGCTCGGGATAATCGATCGCGACATGCAAGGCCGTGTAGGCGCCCATCGAGTGGCCGACCACATGCGCCTTGTCGATTTTGAGCGCGTCCATCACCGCCACGACGTCGTCGCGCGCAATATCCTGGCCGTAGCGGGCCGCCTGTTCCGGCACGTCGGAGGGCGGATAGCCGCGCTGGCTGTAGGCGACGCAGCGGTGCGCGCGCGAGAAGTATCGCATCTGCGCCTCGAAACTGCGGTAGTCGCCGGCATATTCGTGCACGAAGACGATCGGCGTGCCGCTGCCGACCTCTTCGTAATAGAGCCGCGTGCCGTCGCGTGCGGTGATGTTCGGCATGCCGTCAGTTCCCCGGCGTAAGCAAGGGGAAGTCGATCATATCAGCCCGCGCAATGCCAGATGCAGGCCGAGCCCGAGCAGTCCGATAAAGAACCAAAGCCGGAAGGTCGCCTCGCGCACCCGGCCACGCACCAATTGCCCGAGCCACATGCCGGCGAGCGAAGCCACGATCGCCACCAGCACCGGGGTGGCCAAGGACATGCCCATTTGACCGCCATGCATCAATGCGGCGCCCAGCGCGACGGTGGACGTCGTGAACGAGACGCCGAGCACCTGCACCAGCTGATGGCGGTCGAATTGCAGCGCGTGCAGATAGGGCGTGCCCGGCAGCACGTAGACGCCGGTCGCGGCGGTGATGGCGCCGGTCAGCGCGCCCATCGGCAGGCTCAGCCAGCGTTCGGCGCGGCGCGACACCGAGAACTCGATCTTGATCAGGCCAAGCCCCGCATAGACGATCAGCGCCAGGCCGAGCCAGACGGTCGCCTGGCCGCTATTGCCGCCCGGCAGCCAGGCCGCGCCGATGAAGGTGCCGATGCCGATGCCGGCCAGCATCGGCCAGATGCGCCGGATGAGCGGAAGCAAGCCGCTGCCGACCGATGCCTGCCAGACATTGGTAATCAGCGCCGGCGCCACCATGATCGCCGCCGCCTGCGCCGGCGTCATCATCAGCCCGAGCAGGCCGATCGATACGGTCGGCAGGCCGAGGCCGATCGCGCCCTTGACGAAGCCCGCCAGCAGGAACGCGCCCGCGGTGGCGGCAAGGATCGGCCATGATTCCACCGGCATTCCCCTGACTGCGGCCGGACCATGCGCGATCGCGCACCGCCCCACAATGTGGAAAGTCGCAAGTCTGGCTACGATTTTAGCGAAGCCCGGTCGGGTTGCGCGGCGGCGCGGCGCCATGACATTCTGGCCCGCGAAAAATCGAGGATATGTCATGGCCGGCCCGATGATCCCCAAAGACCGCGCCGCTTATTCCGCCATCGTCGACCGGCCGCCGCTCAAGCTGCCGGGCAACGCCCGCATCGTGTTCTGGACCATCGTCAATTACGAGGTCTGGGACATCGGCAAGCCGATGGCGCGGCAATTGCTGCCGGCGCCGACCGGCGTGCCACTGATGCCGGACGTGGTGCATTGGGGCTTCCATGAATACGGCATGCGGGTCGGCTGCTGGCGCTTCCACGAATTGTTCAAGCGGCTCGGCATCAAGCCGACGCTCGCCGCCAATGCGCGCATCTGCGAGGACTACCCGCGCGTCGCCGGACAAGCGCGCGACGACGGCTGGGAGTTCATGGGCCACGCCTACGAGCAGGGGCCGATCCACAAGGAGACCGACCAGGCCGGCATGATCGACCGTACGCTTGCCATCATGGAAAAGTTTTGCGGCAAGCGGCCGGTCGGCTGGCTCGGCCCGGGGCTGACGCAGACTTTGGAGACGCCCGACCTGCTCGCGGCGGCCGGCATCAAATATATCGGCGACTGGGTCTATGACGACGAGCCGACGGTGATCAAGACGACCAGCGGCCCGCTGGTGACGTTGCCTTACACCATCGAATGCAACGACATTCCGGTGATGATCATCCAGCACCACGACAGCGATTATTTGCTCAAGCTGGTGATCGACCAATTCGATCGGCTTTATGCCGAAAGTGCAACGCGCGCCAAATTCTGCGCGCTCGCCATCCACCCCTACATCAGCGGCCAGCCGCACCGCATCAAATATCTGGAAGCGATCTACGATTACGTCAACAAGCACGAGGGCGTGCTGCACTGGAACGGCGAGCAGATCCTCGACTGGTATCAATCGAGCACCAACTGAAAGGCCGCATCATGAACTTCCCCAAGCCGCCGGTCGGCATGCTGCCGAACGACCGCCTCGCCTACTCGCCCATCCCCACTCGCAAGCCGCTCAAGCTGCCGAAGGGTGCGCGCATGGCGGTGTGGACCATCACCAATGTCGAGGAATGGGACCCGACGCAGACCATGCCGCGCACGGTGTTGACGCCGCCGGCCGGCGGCTCGCCGATGCCCGACATCCCGAACTGGTGCTGGCACGAATACGGCAACCGGGTCGGCTTCTGGCGGCTGCTGCAGGTCTATGACGAGTTCAAGATTCCCGGCGTGATGAACATCAACGGCGTCGCGGTCGAAGCCTATCCCGACATCGTGCGGGCTTGCGTCGAGCGCAACTGGGAATTCGTCGGCCACGGTTATACCCAGCGCAATCTGCAGAAGGTCGAAAACGAGCGCGCCGACATCAAGAAATGCGTCGAGGTGCTCGAGCGCGCCACCGGAAAACGCCCGCGCGGCTGGCTCGGCCCCGGCCTGACCGAAACCTGGGAGACGCCGGACGTTCTGGCCGAGGAAGGCTACGACTATGTCGCCGACTGGGTGCTCGACGACCAGCCGGTCTGGCTGAAGACGCGCGGGCGACCGATCCTCAATCTGCCTTATACGCAGGAGATCAACGACGTCGCCATGATGCTGATCCAGCACCACAAGGCCTCCGAGTTCTACGAGCGGGCGATGGACCAGTTCGAGCAGATCTACAAGGACGCCAAGGGCTCGGCCCGCGTGATGGCGATTTCGGTGCACCCCTACATCATGGGTGCCGCGCACCGGGTCAAATATTTCCGCAAGATATTCGAGAAGATCAGGAAGAAGACGGATGTCCTGTTCTGGACCGGCGCCCAGATCGCCGATTGGTACCAAAAGGCGGGTCCGAAGCCCGTGATGTGTATCCGCACGTCCCCGCGAAAGCGGGGACCCAGGGCAGCAAATCCAAGGCTAAGACCCTGGATTCCCGCTTGCGCGGGAATGAGCGGAGTTTGGGATAACCCCCCACGGGCCTTGGTTTCGGATAGGCGGTAGACTATTCGTTACGCCATGGCCGCCAAAATCACCGACGCCAAAACCATCGCCGAGCAGACGGCGAAGATGTATCTCGACGTCGGCGCGGTCCGCTTCATGACCGACAAGCCGTTCATCTTCACCTCGGGTTGGGCAAGCCCGGTCTATAACAACTCGCGCTGGCTGATCTCGTTTCCGCAAGTGCGCAGCGCCATGATGGATTTCGCCGTCACCACCATCGACCGCGACATCGGGCGCGACAAGTTCGATACGGTGGCGGGCGGCGAGACCGCCGGCATCGCCTTCGCCGCCTGGGTGGCCGAGCGGCTGAATCTGCCGATGCAATACGTGCGCAAAAAAGCCAAGGGTTTCGGCCGCAACGCGCAGATCGAAGGCCAGTTGCTGCCCGGCCAGCGCGTGCTGCTGGTGGAGGATCTGGCCACCGACGGCCGCAGCAAGGTGAACTTCGTCAAGGCGATCCGCGACGCCGGCGGCGTCTGCGAGCATTGTTTCGTTATTTTCTTTTACGACATCTATCCCGAGGGCAAAAAAATCCTCGCCGATCTCGGCGTCACGCTGCACGCGCTCACTACCTGGTGGGACGTGCTCGCCGTCGCCAAAGCGAGCGGCAAGTTCGACGCCAAGATGCTGGGCGAAGTCGAGAAGTTCATGAATGACCCGGCAGGCTGGTCGAAGGCGCATGGCGGCGTGGCGACTGCGGCGGAGTAAAATCTCCGCTCGTCCCCGCGAAAGCGGGGATCCAGAGCCGCAATCTCCGAGCTTGTAGCCCTGGATTCCCGCTCCTCCTTCCTGCGCGGGAATGAGCGGTTTTAGGACTGTTCCGCTAATTTTCGTTTCAGCCGCGTCACCGCCAAATCGAGCGCCGACAGAAATCGCGAGATATCCTGACGCGTCAGCGGCGGCGGCCCGCGCGTGGTGGCGCCGGCAGTGCGCAAATCGGTGAGCAAGTCGCGCGTCGCCAACGCCATGCCGATTGAAATCGTCGGTGAACGGCTTGCCGGTCGGCCCGATCACCGTCGCGCCTTTTTTCACGCAGCGGCCGGCCAGCGGAATGTCGGCGGTGACGACGATATCGTTTGGCGTCGGCGCGTTCGACGATCCAGTCGTCGGCGATATCGGGACCCGCCGACACGATCACCCGTTCGATCATGTCGCTGCGCGGCACGTTCATGAACGAATTGGCGACAACCAAGACCTTCAGCCCATAGCGCTCGGCGACGCGATAGACCTCCGCCTTCACCGGACAGGCATCGGCATCGACGAAGATGCGGATCGCGGGCGTTTCCGGCTCTTCCATGTTCTGCGCCGCCGTGGTCCAATTGAGAAAAACAGGGAGGCATCAATGGCCAAGGCCAAGAAGAAGGCAAGTAAGAAGGCAAGTGAGAAAGGCAAGCAAGAAAGTCCAACGCCGTAAGCCGAAGGCGAAGGCACGAAGCAAAGCGCGGCCCAAGAAGCGGCCCAAACACAAGTTCACTTTCAGCCATCACCGCGAGCAGGACTTCGACGCCGGCTTGCGCACTTACGCCAAATACCGCGATCTCGGCATCGCGCCGGCGACCGGCGGCATGGTGCAGGCGCATGTCATCAAGTTCGTGCCGCCGTTTCGGCCGGAGGAAGTGTCGATCCCGCATTATCACGACGTCGACTTCCAGATGATCTACGTGCTCAAGGGCTGGATCAAAAGCGAATTCGAAGGCGAAGGCGCGCATACGTTTTACGCCGGCTCATGCTGGATTCAGCCGCCGCGCATCAAGCACACCGTGCTCGGCTATTCCGACGATTGCGAAGTGCTCGAGATCGTGCTGCCGGCCGATTTCGAAACGGTCATGCTGGCGGAATGAGAGTTCAGTGCGGCGCGCCCGGCGGCGATTCGATGTCGTCGTCCGACAACACGCGCAGCGCGGCGCCCTCGACGTCGCTGTATTGCCCGCTGCGCAGCGCCCACAGGAAGGCGAACAGGCCGATCAGGCCGAGACCGACGGCAGCGGGCAGCAGGTAGACCAGCACGTTCATGACTGGCGTCCTCCCCGCGCACGTAGAGCATTCAAGGTCACGGTCATCGACGAACCCGACATGGCGAGCGCCGCGATCAGCGGCGTAACCGCACCGGCAATGGCGACCGGCACCGCGATGGCGTTATAGAGCGCGGCGAACCAGAGATTTTCCTTCATCAGCGCCCGCGCCCGGCGCGCGACGCGGATCGCGTCAAGCACCGGCTTGAGCCGCTCGCCGAGGAACACCGCGTCGGCGTGCGCCTGCGTCACGTCGGCGGCGGCGATCGGCGACAGCGACACATGCGCGGCGGCAAGCGCCGGCGCGTCGTTGAGCCCGTCGCCGACCATCAAGACCCGGCGGCCTTGCGCTTTCAGCATTTCGACAAAGGCGATCTTTTCCGCCGGCTTCATTTCGCCCCGCCATTGCGCGATGCCGAGCGCCTCGGCCACCGGCCGCACGGCATCGGCGCGGTCGCCGGACAAGATGTGCAGATCGAGCCCGCGTTGGCGCAGCGCGCTCACCACCTCGGCGGCGTCGGGACGCAATTTCTGGCTGATCGCGAAAGTGGCCACGCGGCTACCGTAGACGAAATGGATGTGCGATATTCCGGCTTCGTTTCCTGCTCCGCTCATTCCCGCGCAAGCGGGAATCCAGGGTTGCGCCGGAGGCGCTGGCGATTTGCCGCTCTGGGTCCCCGCTTTCGCGGGGACGAGCGGAATATGACAAAACTCGGCGCTGCCGAGCCGCGCTTCGACGCCGCCGAGCATGGCGCGCACGCCCCGCCCCGGTTCTTCGGTCACGACGTCAAGCGGGATGTGGCTCAAGCCTTCGCGCGACAGCGCCACCGCCAGCGGATGCCGGCTCGACAGCGCCAGCCGCGCCGCCAATTGCAGCATCTCGGGATCGACGCGCGCTACATCGGCCACGCGCGGTTCCGGCAGCGTCAGCGTGCCGGTCTTGTCGAACACGACGGTATCCGCCTCGCCCAGCCGCTCGATGGCGTCGCCCGCGTTCAGGATGACGCCGGAGCGGAACAAGGCGCCCGAGGCCACGACCTGCACCGCCGGGATCGCCAGCGCCAGCGCGCAGGGGCAGGTGATGATGAGCACGGCGATGGCGGTGACCACCGCATCGTGCAGCGAAGCGCCGGCGAGCCACCAGCCGAGAAACGTCAACGCCGCGGTCGCATGCACCATCGGCGCATAGAAGCGCGCGGCGCGGTCGGCAAGCCGCATGGTGCGCGATTTGGCGCTTGCCGCCTTTTCCAGCAGCCGCTCGATCTCGTCCAGCAGCGTGGCGCGGTCGGCCGCGGTCACCCGCAGGGTCAAGGCGCCGGAATAATTCATGCTGCCCGCGTAGACCGTGGCGCCGGCGCCGACCTTGCGGCGCGCGGTTTCGCCGGTGATCAGGCTCTCGTCGATCTCGGACACGCCGCCGATCACGCTGCCGTCGGCCGGCACCCGCTCGCCGGCCTTGACCAGCAGACGGTCGCCGGCCTGCAGCGCCGCAACCGGCACGTTGACCAGCTCGTCGCCCATGAAGCGGTGCGCGGTCTCCGCCTTCAGCGCCGCCAGATTGCCGGCGACAGCCCGCGTCTTGCGCCGCATGGCGTGATCGAGCGTGCGCCCGACCAACAGGAACAACAGCAGCATCAAGGCGGAATCGTAATAGGCGTCCTTGGCGTGATGCGCGGTTTCCACCACCGACATGGCGAGCGCCAGGATGACGCCGAGCGAGATCGGCACGTCCATGTTGAGCGCGCCCGAGCGTAAGGCGCGCCAGGCGTTCTTGAAGAACGGCCGCCCGGCATAGGCCGCCGCCGGCAATGCGATCAGCGCCGAGGCCCAATGGAAGAAATCGCGCGTCTCCGGCGTGATGTCGGTTGCGTTGCCCGACCAGACCGACACCGACAGCAGCATGACGTTCATGGCGGCGAAGGCGGCGACCGCGAGCGAGCGCGTGAGCAGGCGCATCTCGGCCGCTTCTTCCTGCTCGGCGCGTAAGGGACGGAACGGATGGCCGTGGTAGCCGATGCTTTCCAGCGTCTGCAGAATCTGCGCCGGCGCCAGCGCCCCGTTCGACCAGGCGACGTGCAGCCGTCGATTGGTGAAATTGAGCCGCGCCTCGGTCACGCCCGGCAGGCGCTTCACCGCGCCTTCAATGCGCGCGATGCAGCCGCCGCAGGCGATGCCGTCGACCGCGAGGTCCATGCCGAGCGTGCCGTCGCCGGCGGGCGTCGCGAACATCGAGAGGTCGAGCGCTTCGTTCATCGGCCAACACCGTTCATTCCCGCGCAAGCGGGAATCCAGGGCCAAAAACACAGCGGCTGCGGGTCGCCGCCGTTTGTCCCCGCTTTCGCGGGACGAGCGGATGAGCAGCAGACCACATATTCAGCCTCACCTAAGCGTCACGCGGCTGCGCGAACGGAACAGCCGTTTGTCGCCGCGATAAAAATCGACGACCAAATCCCACTGCCCGGGCTGCGCCGCCGCCTGGCCATGGAAATCGCCGCCGCCGAGCGGGCGGAGCGCCACCACGTGGTCGAGCCGCTCATCGGCCGGATGCGCCAGCCGCGCATCGGCGCGGAGACCGGCCACCGGCGCGCCCTTGGCGTCGCGCGCGGTCACGTCGAGTACGGCCTCGCCCGCCGCGTTGCGCGTGAGCTTGCCGGAAACCTGCCAATGAAGGGCGTCCTGCCGCTCCGCCACCGCGACCTCGTGTTCGAAGCGCAGGCCGGCTTGGTAGGAACTCGTCGTTTCGACGCCGCCGAAGGTCGAAATCGCCGCGCGCACCATCATCGCGTTGACCGCGAACACCAGCACGAAAAATCCGACCAGCCAGAGCAGTACGTGCGCGGCCGGTCAATTCGCGCGGACGGCGGGTGCGCTCGCTCATCGGTGCTCCTCCAATCCGTGGAAATGGTCGGCGGCGGCGGTGCGCTCGCCCGAGGCTGTGTCGGTGGCATAGAAGGTAACCGGCGCCATATTGATCGAATCCGCGCCCTTGTGGGTGATCAGCGCGCGCACTTCGCGCGTCTGATCCGGTCCGACCGCAATGACGGTGCGGCCGTCGGCGCGCGGCGGCGTGCCCATGATATCGAGGCGCGTGCCCGGCGGCCCGGCGATGCCGAGCGCGAATTCGCGCTGCTGCAGGCGCTTGTTAATGATGCGCACGGTGTAGCCGTTGCGGATCGAGCCGTCCTTGAGCAGCACCGCCAGCGGATTGCGGTCGTGGATGACGGCGAGCGCGAGATCGTGGCGCGTGGCGAACGTGTAAACCATGAATGCGCCGGTCGCCACGATGAGCGCCATATAGAGCACCGTGCGGCCGCGCACGAGCTTGACGAAGCCCGCCTTGCCTTCCATGCGGCGCTTGATGTTGACGTCGGTGTCATAGGCGATGAGGCCGGTGGCGCGGCCGATCTTGGTCATCATCGCGTTGCAGGCGTCGATGCACAGCCCGCATTGGATGCAGCCGAGATCGGCGCCTTTGCGGATATCGACGCCGGTCGGGCAGACGCGCACGCATTGTTTGCAATTGGTGCAGTCGCCTGAGGGCTCGCCGCGCGCGCGCAACGCTTGCGCCTGCGCAACCGCCATGCGCGGCTCGCCGCGGTCGTAGCGGTAGGTGACGTTGAGCGCGTATTCGTCGGTGAGCGCGGCCTGGATGCGCGGCCACGGGCACATATAAAGACAAACCTGCTCGCGCATGTAGCCGGCAAGCGTGTAGGTGGTGAAGGTCAAGATGCCGATAAAGGCGTAGGCGATGAATGGCGCCTCGCCGGTGGCGAGATCCTTCACCAGCGTCGGCGCGTCGGCGAAATAGAGCACCCAGGCGCCGCCGGTCCACCAGGCGACCATCAGCCAGAGGAAATGCTTCACCGCCTTGCGGGCGTATGTCTCGGCGGTCCATTTCTTGCCGTCGCGCAGCATGTGGTCGCGGCGGTCGCCTTCGACCAGGCGCTCGATGGCGAAGAACAGGTCGGTCCACACCGTCTGCGGACACAGATAACCGCACCAAAGGCGGCCGGCGACCGCGTTCATCAGGAACAGCGCCATCGACGCGATGATCAGGAGGCCGGTGATGTAATAGACTTCCTGCGGCCAGATCTCGATGAAGAAGAAATAGAAGCGACCGGTGGACAGGTCGATCAGCACCGCTTGCGTCGGCGCATTCGGGCCGCGGTCCCAGCGCACGAAGGGCATCACGTAATAGACGCCGAGGGTGACGATCAGCAGCGCCCATTTGATGCGGCGGAACGTGCCGTGCACGCTTTGCGGATAGATTTGCCGCCGCGGCGCATAGAGCGGGCCGTCGTCGCCGGGCGGCTTGGCGCCGACCTCGGCCGAGGCTACCAGTCGCGCCAAGCCGGGCGCTGCGGGCGCCGCCTGGTCGAGCGATAGAGTGCGGACGGCCTCCACAATCACTTCTCTCCGCCGCCGAGCGTGTGGACATAGACGGCGAGCGCCTTGATGGTCGGCTCGCTCAGCCGGCCGCCCCAGGCCGGCATCACGCCGCCGTGCCCGTTGAACACGCCCTGCATGATGGTTTCCTTGTCCGGCCCATAGAGCCAGATCTTGTCGGTCAGATTGGCCGAACCCAATTCGCGGTTGCCCTTGCCGTCCTCCCCGTGACACAGCGCGCAATTGTCGGCGAACAGCTTCTTGCCGAGCGCGAGATCGGCGCCCTTTTCGGTGGGCAGTCCCGACAGCGAGCGCACATAGTCCGCCACCGCGGAGATCTGATCGGGCTTGAGCGTGCCGTCGCGGCCGAAGGCCGGCATGTTGCCCTGGCGGCCTTTGTCGCTGGTCGAGCGCGCGCCATAGGTGATGGTCTGCGCGATGTCGGCGAGCTTGCCGCCCCACAGCCAGTCATCGTCGTTGAGATTGGGATAGCCCTTGGCGCCGCCGCCGCCGGCCCCGTGGCAGGGCGCGCAATTGTCGACAAAGACGGCCCGGCCGTAGGCGCGGGCGAAATCGAGCAGTTGCGGGTCTTTCTCGATATCGGCGAGCGGGGTACTGGCCAGCTTGTCCATCAGCGGCCCGCGCATCAGCTTGACCTCGGCGAGGTCGCCGACCACGGCGCTGCGCGAATGCCAGCCGAAGGTGCCTTGCGTCGCCGAGGTAAGCAGCGGCCAGGCCGGATAAACGACCCAATAGCCGATCGCCCAGACGATGCTGGCGTAGAACGTCCACAGCCACCAGCGCGGCAGCGGCGTATTGAGCTCGTGGATGCCGTCCCAATCGTGGCCGGTGGTCGCCGTCCCGGTGAGCGGGTCGATGTCCTTATGTTCGTCAGCCACGACTTAATCCTCCCGCAGCGGAATGCGTGCGGCTTCTTCGAATTGCTTTTTGCGCGACGGCCACAGCGCGTAGACCAGCACGGCTGCGAAAATCACGACGAAATAGACGAGACCCCAGGTCTGCGCGAATTCGGCAACGGCTTTGTAGGTTTCGTCCATCGCGATCACCGGATGTTGGCTTTGTCGTCGTAGAGCTTGAAGTCGACTTCGGTGCCGAGCATCTGCAGGTAGGCGATCAATGCGTCGGCCTCGCTGATGCGCGCCGGGTTGCCGTCGAAGTCGCGCGCTTGCGCCTTCGGGTAGCGCTTGGCGAGATCGGCGGCGTCGGGGGCGTCGGTCGTGGCCTGCGTTTTCACGTCGGCGACGGCGTGCGCGATCATGTCGGGCGTGTAGGGCACGCCGAGCAGCGCCTGCACTTTCAAGTCTTCGGCGATGTGCCGTAGTCGAGTTCGGTCTCCGCCAGGAAGGAGTAGTCCGGCATGACCGAGCCGGGCACCACCGAGCGCGGATCGCGCAGATGATCGCGATGCCAGTCGTCGGAATATTTGCCGCCGACGCGGGCGAGATCGGGCCCGGTGCGCTTCGAGCCCCACTGGAACGGCTTGTCGTACATGCTCTCGGCGGCGAGCGAATAATGGCCGTAACGCTCGACCTCGTCGCGCAGCGGGCGGATCATCTGCGAGTGGCAGAGATAGCAGCCCTCGCGCACATAGATGTTGCGGCCGGCGAGCTCGAGCGGCGTATAGGGCCGTATGCCGTCGACTTTTTCGATGGTGTTTTTCAGATAGAACAGCGGCACGATCTCGACCAGGCCGCCGATCGCGATCACGATCAGGATGCCGATGACGAGAACGATCGAGTTCTTCTCGAAGATGGCGTGTTTTTGCCAGAGCGACATTTTCGTCTCCGCTTATTCCGCCGGCGCCAGCGCGAGGCCGGCCGGTTCGGCGACTTCCGACGAAGTCACTGTTTTCCAGAGGTTCCACGCCATGATCAGGGCGCCGGCGAGGAACAACAGGCCGCCGAGCGCGCGGATGACGTAGAACGGGTGCATCGCTTCCACCGTCTCGACGAACGAATATTCGAGGAAGCCGAGCGAGGTGTAGGCGCGCCACATCAGGCCCTGCAGGATGCCCGACACCCACATCGCGGTGATGTAGAGCACGATGCCGATGGTCGAGATCCAGAAGTGCCAGTTGACCAGCTTGAGCGAGTAGAGCTTGCGGTTCCACAGCCACGGCACCAGGCAGTAGATCGCGCCGAACGAGATATAGGCGACCCAGCCAAGCGCGCCGGAATGCACGTGGCCGATGGTCCAGTCGGTGTAATGGGACAGCGAATTGACGATCTTCACCGACATCAGCGGACCTTCGAAGGTCGACATGCCGTAGAAGGCGACCGACACCACCATCATGCGCAGCACCGGATCGGTGCGCAGTTTGTCCCAGGCGCCCGACAGCGTCATGATGCCGTTGATCATGCCGCCCCAGGACGGCATCCACAGCATGATGGAGAAGGTCATGCCGAGCGTCTGCGCCCAATCCGGCAGCGCGGTGTAGTGCAGGTGATGCGGGCCGGCCCAGATGTAGAGGAAGATCAGCGCCCAGAAATGGATGATCGACAGCCGGTAGCTGTAGACCGGCCGGTTACAGCGTTTCGGGATGAAGTAATACATGATGGCGAGGAAGCCGGCGGTGAGGAAGAAGCCGACCGCGTTGTGGCCGTACCACCACTGCACCATGGCGTCCTGCACGCCCGACCAGACGATGTAGGACTTGGACGAGAATAGCGACACCGGCACCGCCGCGTTATTGCCGAGATGCAGCACCGCGATGGTCAGGATGAAGGCGAGATAAAACCAATTGGCGACGTAAATGTGCGGCTCCTTGCGCCGCCAGATGGTGGCGAGGAACACCAGGAAATAAGTCACCCACACCACGGTCAGCCAGAGGTCGGCGTACCATTCGGGTTCGGCGTATTCCTTCGACTGCGTGATGCCGAGCAGATAGCCGGTGCCGGCGATCACGATGAAGAAATTGTAGCCGAGCACGACGAACCAGGGCGCCAGATCGCCGGCGAGCCGCGCGCGGCAGGTGCGCTGCACGACATAGAATGACGTCGCGATCAGCACATTGCCGCCGAAGGCGAAGATCACCGCCGAAGTGTGCAGCGGCCGCAAGCGCCCGAAACTGATCCACGGCAGATCGAGATTGAGGAAGGGAAACGCCAGCTCGCAGGCGATGTAGAGCCCGACGGTGAAGCCGGCGATGCCCCAGAACACGGCGGCGACGGTCGAGAACTTGACCGGGCCCATATTGTAATTGGGCTTGCCGTCGATGGTGAGCGGCGGCGGCGCCGCCGGACGGTCATAATAGCGGTTGATGATCGCGAACACCGCCGCGATGCTGCCGGCCGCGAACAGATAGGCGTGAAACGCATATTCCGGCGTATAGGCCTTGGCCGCGATCACGATCGACAGAATGGCCAGCGCCGCGAAGACGAGCGCCAAGCCTCCCTCGCCGAGGGTCATGGTCTTCTGAGGAGCGAGCGCGTTCGCCATGCTGCAATCCCACTGTCTGGCTGGCCTGGAATCCGGAAGGGCCGCAGCAATAAATATCGGTCATGGGACCGGAAGCCTTATTGACGCAGGTCAAATAGGCGGGTTTTCGGCCCACAAATGCTGCACCGCCGCGTCGGCGAACGCGCCCGCACAAGCCTGTCGCGTCAATGCGTCAGCGCGGAATCCGCCGGCTCGACGGCCACCCCGGAGGTCGGCTCGACCCACACCAGGTGATCCTTCACCGCCTTGACGCCGGGAATGTTTTCGGCGGCGACCTGCAGCGCGGTGCGCTGACGTTCGTCGATGATCGCGCCCCACAGTTCGACCACGCCGTCGTGCACGACGACATTGATCGTCGCCACCGGCGCCCACTGCGTCTTCTGGATTTCCGTGAGCAGCCGCTGCCGGATGGCCGCATCGTCGGCCGCGGCCGGCTGCGCCACGCGCGCCAGGCTGACCATGGCATGCATGAGATTGGAGCGCGTGATGATGCCGACCACCAGGCCGCCGCAGAGCACCGGCACGCGTTTGATGCGGCGCCGCTCCATCGCCTCCACGATGTCTTCCAGCGGGGTGGCGACGTCGACGGTCTGCACGTCGGTCGTCATCACCTCGGACACTTTGCTGCCGTGCGAATGGCTGTACTCGGCGGCCATGCGGCCGGGCCCCATGAGGAATTCCAGCCAACGCGAACGGCGCCGCTCGGTGCGGGTTTCGCGCCGGCGCAGGAAGTCGCCTTCCGACAGCACGCCGACCAGGTTGTCGTTGCTGTCGATCACCGGCAGACCGCTGATGTGATGTTGGAGCATCAGCCGCGCTGCCTGCAGCACCGTTGCGCCCGGATCGATCGAGATCACGTCCCGGGTCATCACATCTTCGGCTTTCATGGCAGCCTCCACTGCTGATTTGAAAGCATTATCAGCACGAAAAGCGCGTGCTGCCGTTGATTCAGGTCAATCGCGGGATGCGCCGGCCGCATCGCCGGCGGGCAAAAAAATGCCCCGGCAAATCGTGCCGGGGCAGTAAAGCCGAACATTAGTCAGGGAGAACGACGTTCGGCAATAAACTCGCAAACGCAACGCTTGCTACGCATTCAACCGGTTGAGCGCCGCGCGATTGCGCAACACGATGCGGCGGGAACTCGGCACCGAGATCGCCGCGGTGTTCTCAAGTTGCGTCAGCGTACGCGAAACGGTTTCGATGGTGAGGCCGAGATAATCGGCGATGTCCTGGCGCGACATCGGCAACTCGATTTCGTTGCCGGCCGGAACGCGCGCCGCCATCTCCAGGAGGAAGCCCGCCACCCGCTCCTGCGCCGTCTTGATCAGCAGCAGGATGTGGGCCTGCACGCGCTGCAATTCGCCGGCCGTCATGGTCCACAGCTTGCGGGCGGTTTCGTTGTCGCGCGCCGCCAGGTTGACCAGGGCGCTGCGCTTGATGACGAGGACCTTCGAGTTGACGATCGCTTCGGCGGAGAAGGTATGCGCGTCGCCGACTTCGAGGCCGAACACGTCGCCGGGCAGATAGAAGGCGCCGATTTGCCGGCGGCCGTCGTTGAGCACCTTATACGTGCGGACGCTGCCGCTTACTACTTTATAGAGATATTCCGCCGGTTCGTTTTCGCCGTAGATTTCGGCGTTGCGGGCGAAAGGCATCGGCGCGCCCATCAGTTCGATCGAGGTGCCGAACGAGTGCGGGTTAAACGTGGGAAACGCGTGCAAATCATGGTCTGCCGGATGACGGTGGGAACTGCGGTGGGTCATCGTCTGGGTGAGCATGGCGCCGGGTCCTCGATGAATTCGATGGTCCTCGATAACCCTGGAGCCGGGCAGCCGAAATTCAGATAATCTCCATAGGGGGTTTACCGGAGGCGACCGGGGGCACCGCCGCGGCCGGAACTTTATCGCGACAACCGGGCTAAATGTCTGAGATCGTTATAAAATCTGAAACGGGTCCGGCGGACGAGCGCGGCAGAATTTTGCGCTATGGCATCGCCCCAACCGCTGTCGCGCTGGCGCTGGCCGCGCGGGCCCTGCTGGCGCCGATTTTCCACGACGACACGATATTCCTCTATTTCGTGCCATCGGTGCTGATTTCGGCGGGAATTGGCGGTCTGGGGCCCGGATTGTTGGCCACCGCGTTGAGCCTTTTGGCAGCGTTCTTCGTGCTCACCAATGCGGCGGCGTTTTCCAACACCGCCATGGTCAATGGCGTCGCTTTCGCCGTCATCGGCGCCGGCGTGTCCTGGGGCGGCGAACTGTTACGCCGCAGCCGCCGACGGGCGAACTTCATGGCGCTCGATGCGCTGGCGCGCGAGGCGCATCTGCAATCAATTCTCGACACCGTGCCGGAGGCCATGATCGTCATCGACGAGCACGGCGTCATGCAGTCGTTCTCGAGCGCCGCCGAACGGCTGTTCGGCTGCCAGGCCGCCGAGGTCATCGGACGCAACGTCAATATTTTGATGCCGTCGCCGTATCGCGACAACCATGACGGCTATTTGCAGCGCTACATGACCACGGGAGAGCGCCGCATTATCGGCATTGGCCGCGTGGTGGTTGGCAAGCGCAAGGACGGCAGGACCTTCCCGATGGAGCTCGCGGTCGGCGAAATGAAATCCGGCGACCAGCGATATTTCACCGGCTTCATCCGCGACCTGACCGAGCGGCAACAGACCGAGGCGCGTTTGCAGGAATTGCAATCCGAACTGGTGCACATTTCCAGGCTCACGGCGATGGGCGAAATGGCCTCGACGCTGGCGCATGAGCTCAATCAGCCGCTGTCGGCGATCGCCAACTACCTGCGCGGCTCGCGCCGGCTCTTGGAGGGCATCAGCGACGAAAAGTCCGCGGCCATGCGCGACGCCTTGGACAAGGCCGCCGACCAGGCCATGCGCGCCGGGCAAATTATCCGGCGGCTGCGGGATTTCGTCTCGCGCGGCGAAAGCGAGCAGCGCGTGGAGAGCATCACCAAGCTGGTGGAGGAAGCCAGCGCCCTGGCGCTGGTCGGCGTCAAGGACCGCGGCATTCGCGTGCAATTCCAGTTCAACCCGGAAAGCGATTTGGTGCTCGCCGACCGCGTACAGGTGCAACAGGTCGTGCTCAATTTGATTCTCAACGCGATGGATGCGATGGAAACGTCGCCGAACCGCGATCTCGTCATCTCCATCGCACCGGCCGACGGCCACCAGGTCCGCATCAGCGTGGCCGACTCCGGCTCAGGGATAGCGCCCGAAATCGCCGAGCAACTGTTTCAGCCTTTCATCACGACCAAACGGCACGGCATGGGCGTCGGCTTGTCGATTTCGCGCGCCATCGTCGAATCGCATAATGGGCGAATCTGGGTGGAGCCCAATCCCGGCGGCGGGACGATTTTCAATTTCACGCTTGCGGTCGTAAACGAAGGGGACGTCAACGATGCAGCCTGAGCCGATCATTTACGTGATCGACGACGACGACGCGGTCCGCCAGTCGCTCGAATTCCTGTTGCGGACCGCCGGGCATACCGTGCGCAGCTTCGAGTCGGGCAAGGCGTTTCTCGAAATCCTGCCCGAACTGCATTCCGGCTGTATCATCACCGACGTGCGCATGCCGGAAATCTCCGGCATCGAACTGCTGCGCCGCGTCAAGGACCATGACGCGGATATCCCGGTGATCGTGATCACCGGCCACGGCGAAATCTCGCTCGCGGTCGAAGCCATGAAGCTCGGCGCCGTCGATTTTCTGGAAAAACCGTTCGACGACGACCAATTGCTCGCCGCGCTCAAGTCCACGCTCAGCCGCGACGCCGATATGGCCGAGCGCAAGGCCGAGGTCTCGGAAATCAACGACAAGCTGGCGGCATTGTCGAACCGCGAGCGCCAGGTGCTCGACGGCCTGGTGGCCGGCAAGGCCAACAAGACCATCGCCTTCGATCTCGGCATCAGCCCGCGCACGGTCGAGATTTATCGCGCCAATCTGATGACCAAGATGGCGGCCAACAGCCTGTCCGACCTGGTGCGCATGGCGATGACGGCGGGCGTGTTGGACAATTCCGCCAAGCGCGGGCGCTGACCGGCGGCGTTGTCTATCGCTTCACGCCGAGCCCGGCCATGAAACGGTGGCGGATCTGCACCGGATCGCGGTCGGTCGTGCCGGTTCCCGGCTTGTTGTCGATGCGGGCGGCGATCAGGCTCGGCCCGGAAACCTGAATCGCGGTCATGAACAGGCGGTCGAAGTCGTCCTCGTCGGCAGCCCAGGCGGCGTTGGCGAACCCCGAGGCGCGGGCGATGGCGACAAGGTCGGCGCCCGCCGCGCTTGCCGTCGGTTGCCCGCCGGTGATCTGATAAAGGCCGTTGTCCCACACAACGATGGTGAGATTCTTCGGCGCCTGCACGGCGACCGTCGAGAGGCAACCGAGCTGCATCAGCAGCGAACCGTCGCCCTCGAGCGCGACCACGTGGCGCTGCGGCTGCGCGATGGCGACGCCGAAAGCGATCGGAATGGCCAGCCCCATGCTGCCCAGCATGTAGTAATTCTGCGGCCGCTGGCCGCTCATCCACAAATCGAAATTGGCGTTGCCGATGCCGCCGATCACCGCCTCCTCGCGCTTGAGCTGGGCGACCAGCCGCTTGGTCAAGTCGAAGCGGTTCATCACTTTAGCATTGTGTGCGCCCCCGGCGCCGGTTTGCGTCGTGCTCATGCTCACGCCTCGAACACTTTGCCGCCGGTCAACAGCGGCGACAGGATGAAGACAGCGGCTGCCTGCGTCGCCACCGCCTGCTTGATCGAGCGGTCGATAATGAACGCGAGTTCGTCCTGGCGCGTGATGGTGTGATGCTCGATGCCGAGCGAGTCGAGCACCGGCCGCATGGTTTTGCACACCATGGCCTGGCCGAGGTTGAACTCGCCGAGCGTGCCGCGTTCGGACACGAAAATCAGCGCCGGAATCTGGCTCGGCACCACCAGCGAGGCGAGCGCGTTCGGAATGGTGGCAAAGCCGCTCGTTTGCATCAGCACCGCGCCGCGCATGCCGCCCATCCAGGCGCCGGTCACGATGCCGACGGCTTCTTCCTCGCGTGTGCAGGCGAAGGTGGTGAAGAAAGCATCGCCATGCAGCGCCTTGATCAGCGGCGTGAACACCTTGTCGGGGACGTAGGTGACCAGCTTGACGTCGTTGCTCTTGAGGGTCGCCAGCACGACTTCGTGCCAATTGGCGGTTCGCGAAAGGGCTTCGTTCATGGGATTGGAACCGCGTCAGGCAGGCGTTGCCGCTGTATGCACAATAGCTTACCCTGATCGCGCAGCGGCGTTAATCGAAAAAATCCTTAAAGGCCAGGGTATTCCGCATTGCGCATCCGGACCATCGAGCCGATCGCGGTCGGCCTGCCCATGCTCAAGCCCGTCATCATGGCGGGCGAAGAGGTGCGCCGCGCCGACAATGTGCTGGTGCGCATCGAGGCCGATAACGGCCTCGTCGGCTGGGGCGAGGCGGCGTCCGCGCCGGTGATGACCGGCGATACGCTCGAGAGCCTCTCCGCCGCCGTGCATTACCTTACGCCGGCGCTGTGTGGCCGCGAGGCCGCCGATATCGCCGGCGCGCTCGCCGCCATGGACGCCCGCATGTACGGTAACCACGGCGCCAAGGCGGCGATCGAAATCGCGCTGCACGATCTTGCCGGCCGCGCTGCCGGAAAGCCGGTGTACGCGCTGCTGGGCGGAAAAAAGCGCAGCCGCCTGACGCTGCTCGGCGTCATCGGCGGCGGCGATTTCGACGGCGACCTACGCGACGCCGAAAAGAAAAAGGCGGCCGGCATCGCCGCCTACAAGATCAAGGTCGGCATCGACACGCCGCAAAAGACGCCGCCCGCACCCGCGCGATCTGCAAAGTGCTGGGCTCCGGGATGTTGGTTTCCGCCGACGCCAACCAGGGCTTCAGCACCGAGCAGGCGATCGACTATGCGCGCGCCGTGCAGGGCTGCGGCCTCGATTTCTTCGAACAGCCGGTCGTAGCCGCCGATCTCGCCGGCATGGCGGCGGTCGCCGCGGCGGCGGGCGACATCGCCATCGGCGCCGATGAAGGCATTCATTCGCTCGCCGATATCGCGCACCACCACGAGTATAACGCCGCGCGCGGCGTCAGCCTGAAGGCGATCAAGCTCGGCGGCGTCCGCGCCGTGACGGAAGCCGGCCGGCTATGCGAGCGGCTCGGCATGAGCGTCAACATTTCCTGCAAGACCGGCGAGTTCGAGCGTGGCCTGCGCCGCCGCGCTGCACGTCGCTTGCGTCATCCCCAACATCGCCTGGGGGCTGACGCTGACCCATAGCGGGCTCGCCGAAGACGTGACCGCGCAGCCGATCCGCACCGAGCGCGGTCACGCCGACAGCATCGAACGCCCGGGGCTCGGCGTCGATGTGGACGAGGATCGGGTGCGCCGGCATCAAATCCGATCGCTGCTCGAAATCTGGCCTAGAGACGTATTTTGCCTAAATCTTAGGCTAATTTCCTCTATTGTATGCAATTCATCCTGAGAGGTCGCGCTCGCTTTCCGCGCCGACTTTGCCGTTACCGTCGTAAAATCAAACGCTTACAGAAATTGTGCAACGCGGCCGATTTTGGCACGCCGCTTGCGGATGATCTTCCCGGAGCATTCGGGAGGTTGCCATGAAACGTCGTGAATTCCTGCAGTCGATGACCGCGCTCGCTGCCTCAACCGCCATCACCGCCCCGGCGGTGTGGTCGCCGGCCAAAGCGCAGTCGCGCAAAGAGACATTGTTACTCGTCACCGAGAACGGACCGAACAATCTCGACATCCACGGGGTCGGCACCAACCGCCCCGGCTACGAGGCGTCGTGGAATTGCTACGACCGCCTCGTCACCCACGGCAAGAAGACGCTTGCCGACGGCTCGATTTCCTACGACCGCGACAAGTTCGTCCCCGAACTCGCCGAGGACATGAAGGTCGGCGACATGTCGGTCACCTTCAAGCTGAAGAAGAACGCCAAATTCCAGGACGGCACGCCGGTCACCGCCAAGGACGTGAAATGGTCGTATGACCGCGCCGTCGGCGTCGGCGGCTTCCCGCGCGTGCAGATGAAGGCCGGATCGCTGCAAAAGCCGGAGCAGTTCGTCGCCGTCGACGACCAGACGTTCCGCGTCGACTTCATCAAGAAGAACCGCCTGACCGTCCCCGATCTCGCGGTGATCGTGCCCGGCATCTACAATTCCGAGCTGCTGAAGAAAAAAGCCACCGCCAAGGATCCTTGGGCGCTCGAATACACCAAGAGCAACACCGCCGGCTCCGGCGCCTACAAGGTCATGAGCTGGAAGCCCGGCGTGGAAATCATCTACGAGCGCAACGATGCCTGGGTCGGCGGCAAGCTGCCCGAGCTCAAGAAGGTGATCTGGCGCACCATTCCGTCGTCCGGCAACCGCCGCGCGTTGATGGAGCGCGGCGATGCCGACATTTCCTTCGATCTTCCGGCGAAAGATTTCACCGAGATGAAGAAGGAAGGCAAGCTGAAGATGATCTCCAATCCGATCGGCAACGGCATGTACAGCCTCGAGCTGAACGTGGTGAAGCCGCCGTTCAACAACGAGAAGGTGCGCCAGGCGATCGCCTACGCGATCCCGTACCAGAAGATCGTCGATGCCGCGATGTTCGGTCACGCGCGGCCGCTGTTCGGCGGGCCGTCGAACGATGTGTCGGCGATCGAATGGCCGCAGCCGACCGGCTACAAGACCGACATGGCCAAGGCCAAGGCGTTGATGGCCGCGTCGGGCGCGGGCCCGATCGACACCACCATCTCCTTCGACCTCGGCGACGGCGTCAATTCCGAGCCGATCGCCACGCTGATCCAGGAAAGTCTCGCCGGGATCGGCATCAAGCTCGCCATCAACAAGGTGCCGGGCGCCAATTGGCGCAGCGAGATGGCCAAGAAGTCGATGCCGATGATGGTCAACTTCTTCTCCGGCTGGCTCGACTATCCGGAATACTTCTTCTTCTGGTGCTATTCCGGGCAGAACGCCATCTTCAACACGCCGAGCTACGTCAACAAGGACATGGACGCTTTCATCGACGGCGCCTACGCCGCCGCCGCGATCGGCGACACGGAAAAATATTCGACCGACGTGAAAGGCTTCATCTCCAAGGCCTATGACGAAGTGCCGCGCGTGCCGCTGTTCCAGCCGTTCCTCAACGTCGCGACGCAGAAGAACATCTCCGGCTACAGCTACTGGTTCCACCGGCAGGTCGATTACCGCTCGCTGGTGAAGGCGTAGCCTGATCCCGGATGCGGTGCGGCACGAGCGCAAGCGAAATGCAGCACCGCTGATCCGGGACCGTATCGGGCTCTGATTGCGCAAAGGTCCCGGGTCTGCAGCGCACCGCTTACACGCGCTGCGCTGCGCCCGGGACAAGAAGTTAACACGAACATGCTCGCGACCCTCGGCAAGCGGCTGGTGACGGTGATCCCGACGCTGATCGGCGTCATCATCGTCACCTTCCTGCTCACGCGCGTGCTGCCGGGCGATCCGGCGGTCTATTTCGCCGGTCCGGCGGCGACGCCGCAATCGATCGCCGATATCCGCAAGTCGCTCGGCCTCGACCGGCCGCTGCCCGAGCAGTTCGCCCGCTACGTCAACGATCTCGCGCACGGCAATCTCGGCAATTCGCTGTCGACCGGCCGCCCGGTGGTGACCGAGATCGAGAGCCGCCTGCCGGCCTCCGCCGAGCTGACGCTGTTTGGGCTCATCCTGTCGCTCGTCATCGCGCTGCCGCTCGGCATTCTCGCCGCGGTCAAGCAAGGCTCCTGGATCGATCACACTTGCCGGGTGGTGGCGACCGCGGGCGTGTCGCTGCCGGTATTCTTCACCGGCCTGTTGCTGGTCTACATTTTCTATTATCAGCTCGGCTGGTCGCCGGCGCCGATCGGGCGGCTTGACGCCTTTATCAGCGCGCCGACGCAGATCACCGGCTTCTTCACCCTCGACAGTGTTGACGGGGAATTTCGAAGCCTTCCGCGGCGCGTTCAGCCAGCTCATTTTGCCCGCCTTCACCCTCGGCATTTTCTCGCTGGCGCCGATCGCGCGCATGACGCGCGCCTCGATGCTCGCCGTGCTCGCCTCCGATTTCGTGCGCACCGCGCGCGCAAGCGGCCTCGACAACAAGACCATCATCTTCACCTACGCCTTCCGCAACGCCATGCTGCCGGTCATTACCACGCTCGGCATGGTGTTCTCCTTCCTGCTCGGCGCCAATGTGCTGGTGGAGAAGGTGTTCGCCTGGCCCGGCATCGGCTCCTACGCGGTCGAAGCATTGCTGCAATCCGACTTCGCGCCGGTGCAGGGCTTCGTGCTGGCGATGGCGATCCTCTATGTCATCCTCAATTTGGTCATCGACATCCTCTACGGCGTCATCGATCCGCGCGTGAGGCTGGAAGGATGAACGAGAGCTCGTCCATCATCCGCCAGGCGGCGGAGGCAAAGCCGGCGAGCAATTCGATGCTGCGCCACGCCCGCTACGTCGTCTCCGAGAACCCGGTGACGGGCTCTGCCTTCGCGCTGTTCCTGCTGATTGCGCTCTGCGCTTTGATCGGGCCGTACATCGTGCCCTACGATCCGCTGGCCAGCGGCCCGGCGACGCTTGCCCCGCCGTCCTGGGCGCATTGGTTCGGCACCGACCAGACCGGCCGCGACATTTTCAGCCGCGTGGTGGTGGCAACGCGGCTCGACTTCGTCATCGCCATCACCTCGGTCGCGCTGGTGTTCGCCATGGGCGGGCTTGCCGGCATCGCCGCCGGATTTTTCGGCGGCTGGACCGACCGCATCGTCGGCCGCATCTCCGACACCATCATGGCCTTTCCGCTGTTCGTCTTGGCCATGGGCATCGTCGCCGCGCTCGGCAACACGGTGACCAATATCGTCATCGCCACCGCCATCATCAATTTCCCGCTTTATGTGCGCGTCGCCCGCGCCGAGGCCAATGTGCGGCGCGAGGCCGGCTTCGTGCAGGCGGCGCGGCTGTCCGGCAACGGCGATTTCCGCATTCTGCTGGCGCATATCCTGCCCAACATCATGCCGATCATGATGGTGCAGATTTCGCTGACCATGGGCTACGCCATCCTCAACGCCGCCGGCCTGTCCTTCATCGGCCTCGGCGTGCGACCGCCGACGCCGGAATGGGGGATCATGGTGGCGGAAGGCGCCGGCAACATCATCTCCGGCGAATGGTGGATCGCGCTGTTTCCCGGCGCGGCGCTGATGCTGGCGGTGTTCTGCTTCAACCTCTTGGGCGACGGGTTGCGCGATCTGGTCGACCCGCAACGGCGCACCTGAGGCCGGACCATGGCGAACAATCCAGCAACGCCGTCAAAGCACCGCCCAGCGGCGATATAACGCTGCCGTTGCTCGACGTGCGCGACCTGACCGTCGAATTCGCCACCCGGCGCGGCATCGTGCGCGCCGTGCAGCACGTCAACATCACCGTCGCCAAGGGCGAGACGCTGGCCATCGTCGGCGAGAGCGGCTCCGGCAAGTCGGTCACCTCTTATGCGGTGATGCGCATTCTCGACCGCGCCGGCAAGATCGCCGAAGGCGCGGTGATCTTTCTCCGGGCTCGATTTGCGCGCCGCGCCGGAAAGCGAAATGCGCGACCTGCGCGGCCGCGAAATGTCGATGATCTTCCAGTCGCCGCGGCTGGCGCTCAATCCGATCCGCAAGGTCGGCAAGCAGATCGAGGACGTGCTGCTGCAGCACGCCCAGGTCGACAGCGAGGCGGTGACCGCGCGCGCCGTCGAAATGCTCGAGCAGGTGCGCATCGTGCGCCCGCGCGAGCGCTATCACGCCTATCCGTTCGAGCTCTCCGGCGGCATGTGTCAGCGCGTGGTGATCGCGCTGGCGCTCGCCTGCCGCCCGCAATTGCTGATCGCCGACGAGCCGACGACCGGCCTCGACGTCACCACGCAAAAGGCGGTGATGGATCTCGTGGTCGAGCTCACGCGCGAACGCGGCATGTCGACCATTCTGATCACGCACGACCTCGGTCTCGCCGCCGCCTATTGCGACCGCGTGGTGGTGATGGAGAAGGGCCACGTCGTGGAGACGGCGAATTCGGCGGCGATCTTCAAGGCGCCGGCGCACGCTTATACCCGCAAGCTGATGCGCGCGACGCCGCGCCCGGGCGTGACGCTGCGCGAACTGTTGCCGGAAGGCGTGGCGATGCCGCCGCTCGCGCCCATGACGACCAACAAAGCCGGCGACGCCCCGCTGCTCAAGGTGGAGAACCTGGTGAAGGAATATCCGCGCCAAAGCGAGCGCGGCTCATTCGGCAAGCTGTTCTCCGCCGGCAAGCCGGTGCCGGAATCGAGCATGTTCCGCGCCGTCGACGGCATCAGTTTCGAGATCGCGCGCGGGGAAAGCGTCGGCCTGGTCGGCGAATCCGGCTGCGGCAAGTCCACCACCTCGATGATGGTGATGCGGCTGATCGACAAGACCTCCGGCCTCATCGCGTTCGGCGGCGAGGACATCGGTGAAATTCCGGCGCGGCAGTTTCGCCACGCTGGCGCAGCGCAAGCGCATCCAGATGGTGTTTCAGGATCCGACCGACAGCCTCAACCCGCGCTTCACCGCGGCGCGCGCCATCGCCGATCCGCTGCTGCGGCTGGGCGGCATGGCGCATGGCAAGGTGCGCGCGCGCTGCGAGGAACTGGCCGCGCAAGTCGGCCTGCCGCTCGATCTGCTCGACCGCTTCCCGCATCAGCTTTCCGGCGGGCAGAAAGCCCGCGTCGGCATCGCCCGCGCCATCGCGCTCAAGCCCGACCTCGTCATCCTCGACGAGCCGACCGCGGCACTCGATGTGTCGGTCCAGGCCGTCGTCCTTAACCTGTTGCAGGACCTGAAGGATTCGCTCGGAATGAGCTATCTTTTCGTCTCGCACGACCTCAACGTGGTGCGGCTTTTGTGCGACCGTGTCATCGTCATGCAGGCGGGCAAGATCGTCGAACAAGGCCCGACCGAGCGCGTTATGATGGCCCCGCAAGCGAGCTACACCAGCGACCTGCTGGCGGCGATCCCGCACCCGCCGGTTTGAATGAGGTTCCGCGCATGAGCCTGATCGCGCCAGCCGCCGAGACGCCGGACATCCGCTGGCCGCGCATGACGCGCGCCGAGGAATTGCGGCTGCAGCTTGCCGACGACATCGTGCGCGGCGCGCTGGCGCCGGGCGCGGCGCTCGACGAAACCACGCTGGCGCGCCGCTTCGACGTTTCGCGCACGCCGGTACGCGAGGCGATCCGCCTGCTGGTGGCGAGCGGCCTGGTGGAAGTGCGCGCCCACCGCGCCGCCGTGGTGGCGCGGCCGACGCCCGAGCAACTCGCCGGCATGTTTGAAGTGATGGCGGAGCTGGAAGCGCTATGCGCCGGCTTTGCCGCCGAGCGCATGACCAGTGTCGAACGGCGTGCGCTCGAAGCCGTGCATGAGGACCTGCGCGTGCTGATCCAGAGCGGCGACCCGCAGCGTTATCACGAAATGAACGAAGCCTTTCACAACGCCATCTATAACGGCGCGCACAACACTTATCTCGCCGAGATCACGCTGGCGACGCGGGCACGCGTGCAGCCGTTCCGCCGCGCGCAATTCCGCAATCTCGGCCGGCTGGCCAAGTCGCATATCGAGCACGATCGCGTGGTGGAGGCGATTTTGCGCGGCGAGCACGCCATCGCCGGTTCCGCCATGTACGCGCACATCGTCACTGTGCGTGAGGAATACGAGCACTATACCGAGACGATTTGAGCCGGCTTACGCCGGCAGTTTTTCGCGCGCCAGATAAGCGCGCCAGCCGCCAAAGCTGGAAATATCGCGCGCGCCGGCGGTGGCGGCCGCTTCAACCAGGAAACCTTTCACCGCGCGGCCGTCGGCCAGCATGACGGTGCCGATCGACAGCGGCGCCGCCACGGCATCGGCAAAATGGCCGAACTCGCCGACCGGCAGCCCCCAAATTTCGACCTCGATGCCGGCGCCCTTGCCGCGCTCGACACGCAGCAGGCCGGGCTTCGGCGGGCTCGTATCGGACAGTGCGTAAAGCCGGTAGTCGGGCGCGGTCGTCGCCGCCGCCAGCAGGCGGCCGCCGAGCGTGCGCAATTCGCCATTGAGCGGCAGGCCCGAAAGATGCGCGCCGACGACGGCTATGGCGATTTCGCCGTCGGCGGGCCATTGCGACAGCGGCGCGAGCGGCGGCTGCGGCGCCTCAAGCGCGCCGAGCGGCAAGCCTGTGTCGGCATGAAAGACGCGGCCGATCTCGGCCAGCCGCGCGTCGGCGCCGCCCGGCGCCAGCAGCGTGATGCCGAAAGGCGCGCCGGCCTCGGTGACCGCGGCCGGCAACGCCAGCCCGCAAAGATCGAGCAGATTGACAAAATTGGTATAGGTGCCGAGCCGGCTGTTGAGCTGGATCGGATCGGCCAGCACCTGCTTGACGGTGTAGATGGTGGGCGCGGTCGGCAGCGCCAAGGCGTCGATGGCGCGGAAGGTGTGATCGGCGACGCGGCGCAATTCCTCCAACTTGTAGAACGCGGCAAAGGCATCAAGCGCGGTCGGCCGCAAGCCGCTCAAGATGATCTCGCGCGTCACCGGATGAATGGCGTCCGGATCGGACGCCAGCAGCGACCGCGTGGCGAGCGTGCGTTCGGCGACCCAAGGTCCGTCGTACAGCAGGCGCGCGGTCTCGTAGAACGGCTCGATGTCGATCTCGACGATGGTGCAGCCGAGCTTCGCCAGCCGCTCGCAGCGCCGCCTCGTAGGCGGCGGCGTATTGGCGGTCGCCGAAAAACAGCCGCTGGCCGGCGAGCGGTACGCCGAGCTTGACCCGCGGCATCGCGCCGGGCAACGCCAGCTTGCGCTGCCGCGAATAGGGATCCTTGGCGTCCGGCCCGGCGATGGTCTCGAGCGCGCTCCAGGCATCGTCGACGGTGAGCGCGAACAGCGAGACGCAGTCGAGCGTGCGGCAGGCCGGCACCACGCCAAAAGTCGAGACCAGGCCGAGGCTCGGTTTGAGGCCGACGATATTGTTGAAGCCGGCCGGCACGCGGCCGGAGCCGGCCGTGTCGGTGCCGAGCGCAAGCGGCACCAGTCCGGCGGCAACCGCCACCGCCGAGCCGGAGCTCGATCCGCCAGGAACGAGTTCGGCGTTGAACGTGTTGCGCGGAATGCCATAAGGCGAACGCACGCCGACCAGGCCGGTGGCGAACTGGTCGAGATTGGTCTTGCCGATGACGATGGCGCCGGCCGCGCGCAGCCGCGCAACGGCCGTGGCGTCTTGCGCCGGGTGATAGCTGAAGGCAGGACACGCGGCCGTCGTCGGCAGGCCGGCGACGTCGATATTGTCCTTCACCGCGACGGGCACGCCGTAGAGCGGTCGCCCGTCGGGACCGGCCGCGGCGAGCGCGCGCGCTTCGGCCAAGGCCTCGGCTTCCGCGCGCAGCGTGATGAACACGGCGGGATCGCCATGCGCGCGGATGCGGGCGTAGCTGCGGGCAACCGTCTGTTCCGGCGTTGCCGCCCCCGCGCGGTGCGCGGCAACGATCGAGGCAACGGTATCGGCCAAAGCGAGCCCCCAAAGCAAACAACGCCGCCCCGGCAAAGGCGCACTTCATCTTGTGCGAAAATTCTCGAAGCCGTGCAACAGGAATTGTCGTGCCAAAGCAATAGTTGCCACGCGGCCTAATGCTGGGGGATGATGCGCCGGCCATGACCCCGCTTCTGCATGCCATCCTGATCGGCCTCAGCGTCGAATCGGTGATCTTCCGCGCCACCGAGGCGCGCACCGTCAATCTGTGGGGCATGCAGCGATGAGCGAAATACTGCGTGTCGAGGTCTGGCGCGGCGCCGAGAGCGGCCGCTTCCAATCTTTCGCTATTCCCCGCCGCGAGCACCAGACCGTGCTCGACGTGGTCACCGAAATCCAGCGCGAGCAGGACGCGACTTTGTCCTACCGCTTCGCCTGCCGGGTCGGCATGTGCGGCTCCTGCGCCATGGTGGTGAACGGCCGCCCGCGCTGGACCTGCCGCACGCGCGTGCGCGACGTCGCCGCCAACGGCGAGCCGCTGCGGCTGGAGCCGTTGCGCAATTTCACCGTGGTCAAGGACCTCGCCGTCGAGATGACGGATTTCTTCGACAAGTGGAAGGACGCGCGCGGCTATTTCGAACCGGGCGCGACGCCGGACAAGGATTTCGCCGTGGTGCCGCCGGCAACGCGCGAACGGCAGGAAGCCGACGCCGGCATCGAATGCATCGGCTGCGGCGTCTGCTATTCGGCCTGCGACGTGGTGGCCTGGGACAAGGATTACCTCGGCCCAGCCGCGCTCAATCGCGCCTGGACACTGGTCAACGATGTGCGCGATCGAGGCCAGGGAACGCGGCTCGACGCCGTATCCGGCAGCGAAGGCTGCCAGGCTTGCCACACGCATATGAGCTGCACGTCGTTCTGTCCGAAGGCGATTGCGCCGACTTATGCGATCGCCGGCTTGAAACGCGCGGTCCTGCGCCGCGGCTTGCGGGGCGCGCGATGACCGCGATCCTGTTCATGGCGCAACGCGTGGCCGCTTTCGTGTTGGCGCTCGCCGTCGCCGTCCATCTCGGCACCATCCTCTATGCCGCGCGCGGCGGGCTCACCGCGGCGCGATATTCTGGCGCGCACCCATGGCAATATAGCGTTCGCGCTCTTCTACGCGGCCTTTGTCATTGCCGTCGCGATTCACGCGCCCATCGGCTTGCGCAATGTCTTGCGCGAATGGACGCCATGGCGAGGGCGCTCGCTCGATCTCGCGCTGGCGTTGTTTTCAATTCTGCTTCTCGCCCTCGGGCTGCGCGCCGTCATTGCCGTGTACACATCATGAGCCGCGCCTCGCACAGACAACGCGGTTACGTCGCGGCCATGCTGCACCGCCTGTCGGGCATCGCGCTGGCGATCTTCCTGCCCATCCACTTCCTCGCGCTGGCAACGGCGCTCAACGGCGCCAAGGCGCTCGACGCGTTTCTGGCGCTGACGCGGCAGCCGCTCGTCATGGCCGCCGAATTCGGCATCGTCGTCGCGCTCGCCATTCATTTGACGCTCGGCTTGCGCGTGCTGGCTATCGAATTCTTCGATTTCCGCGAGAAGACGCTTGTTCCGTTGTCGGTCTGCGTCGCCGCCGTGTTCGCGGTCGGCCTCATCTTCATCCTCAACGCCGGCTGACCGCATGGTGGCAGGCCTCCCCTACGACACCATCGCCGTGCTCTGGCTCGGCGCCCTGCTCGGCGGCATCGCCGCCGGCGCCAGCGGTTTCGCCTTCGGCATTGCCGCTTCGTCGATCTGGCTGCACCGCATCGACCCGGTGCATTGCGCGCTGATGGTCACCGGCTGCGGCGTACTGTTGCACGCGACCACGATCTGGCCGCAGCGCCATCACATCGAGATCGGCAAGCTGTGGCCGTTCCTCGTCGGCGGCATTGCCGGCATCCCGATCGGCGTACGGCTGCTGGTCTATACCGACGCCGGCGTGCTCAAGATCGCGCTCGGCATTTTCCTGCTGGCTTTCGGGGCCTATGCGCTGCTCGCCCCGCGCCTGAGCACTTATGCGGGCGGCGGCCGCCTGGCCGACGCGGTCGTCGGCTTCCTCGGCGGCATCCTTGGCGGAATCGGCGGCTATTCCGGCGTGTTGCCGACGATCTGGTCGCAAATCCGCGGCTGGCCCAAGGCCATCGCCCGCGCCGTCTACCAGCCCTACATCATCGTCATGCATGCGCTGGCTCTGGCGGGGATCGTCTGGGTGACTTTGGACCGCGCCGGCGCGATAATGCTGGTGGCGGTGTTGCCGCCGTTGTTGGGCGGAACCTGGATCGGCTGGCAACTCTACGGCAAGCTCAATGACCTGCGCTTTCGCCAGGCGCTGGCGGTGCTGCTGATCGCTTCGGGAATTACGCTCGTCGTTTAGGAGCGCATGATCCCGAAAAGTGGGATCCGGTTTTCGGACAAGATCATGCGCCAAAGGAAAACTGTCATGCAACTCGATCTCAAGGAAGTCGAGGAGCTGAGCAAGACGCTCTATATCCGCGCGCTCAAATTGCTGCCGCAGGATATCAAGCAGGGTTTCGAGCGGCTGCTGATGGAAGAAACCGACGCCACCGGCAAGACCATCCTCGGCACCATGGTCGAGAATATCGCGGTCGCCGAGCGCACCAAGAACCTGCTCTGCCAGGACACCGGCATTCCGATCTACAACGTCGTCATCGGGCGCAACGTCCAGATTCGACGGCGCGGCGATGAAGGAAGCGATCCGCCGCGGCTGTGAGCGCGCCACCAAGGAGCACCCGTTGCGCTCCTCGGTGGTGCACCCGGTCACGCGCAAGAACGAACAGACCAGTTGCGGCATCGGCATCCCGTTGATCAACGTCGATTTCGACTACGCGCGAGGAGACGGTCGAGATCGAGATGATCCCGAAGGGCTCGGGCTCGGAGAACGGCTCGTTTCTGCAAATGCTCATTCCGGCCGACGGCGTCGCCGCGGTCAAGCGTTTCGTCATCGACAAGGTGATCGAATGCGGCGGCCGCGTCTGTCCGCCCACCATCGTCGGCGTCGGCGTCGGCGGCACCTCCGACCTGTGCATGCATCTCGCCAAGGTCGCGGCCACGCGGCCGCTCGGCACGACCTGCGCCGACGCGGAAGGCGCCAAGATCGAGGCGCAGTTGAGCGAGGCGGTGAACGAACTCGGCATCGGGCCGCAGGGCCTGGGCGGACGCGCGACCGCGTTCCGCGTGCACGTCGAAGTCGCCGCCACGCACATCACCATGAACCCGGTGGCGGTGAATATCCAATGCCATTCGGCGCGGCGCGCCAGCGCCGTCATCACGCCCGGCGGGATCGCGTTCGCGTGACGTCATGAGCCACCACGTCCTCGACATGCCGATCAGCGAGGCACAAGTGCGCGCGCTGAAAGTCGGCGACACGGTCACGCTGGAAAAGACGCTGTTCGGCATCCGCGACGCCACTTTGATCGAGATGTTCGACCGCGGGCGCATGACGCGGTTCGATCTCAAGGGCCACGCCGTCATCCACACCGCGCCCAACGTGCGCAAGGTCGATCCGCGGCCGCAGAATTCCTCCGGCTACGAGCCGCTGTGCATCGGCACCACCACTTCGATGCGCATGGAGCGCTTCACCAAGCCGCTGATGCAGCGCGAGGGCGTCAAGCTCATCATCGGCAAAGGCGGCATGGGACCGGCGACGCTCGATGCGTTCAAGGAATTCGGCGGGGCCTATTTGGCCGTGGTCGGCGGCGCGGCGGCGCTGGAGACCACCTGGATCGAGGCGATCGAGGAAGTCGATATGGACGACCTGCATCCCGAGAGTCTTGTGGAAATTCCGCATCAAGGGTTTCGGCCCGCTGCTGGTGACGATGGATTCAGCAGGCGGCTCGCTGCACGCACAAGTCAACGCCGAAGCCGCGGCGCGCCGCGCGGCGGTGCTCAGCCGCATCGGCAGCGCGTGAACGTGCAGACGCTTGCGACCGACATTTTGATCCTCGGCGCCGGCGGCGCCGGCTTGTTTGCCGCGCTGCATGCGAAGAAGGCCAACCCCGATCTCGACGTTACGATTGCGGTCAAGGGCCTGCTCGGCAAATGCGGCTGCACCCGCATGGTGCAAGGCGGCTACAACGTCGCGCTGTCGCCGCAGGATTCGGTCGAACGCCACTTCATGGACACCATCGAAGGCGGCGGCTGGCTCAACGACCAGGACCTGGCCTGGCTGCTGGTGGAGACCGCGCCGCGCCGTATCCGCGAACTGGAGACCGAACTCGGCTGCTTCTTCGACCGCAATCCGGACGGCACCGTGCACCAGAAGGCCTTCGCCGGGCAGACCTTCGACCGCACCGTGCACAAAGGCGACCTGACCGGCATCGAGATCATCAACCGGCTGGCCGAGCAGGTGTGGCGGCGCGACGTGCGCCGGCTGGAGGATCACCGCGCGCTCGATTTCATCCCGACCGCCGACGGCAGCGAGCTTGCCGGCGTGCTGATGCTCGACATGCGCACCGGCGAGCCGCTGCATGGTGCGGGCGCGCGCGACGCTGCTGGCGACCGGCGGCGGGCCGACGATGTACCGCTATCACACGCCGTCGGGCGATAAATCCTGCGACGGCCTCGCCATGGCTTTGCGCGCCGGCCTGCCGCTGCGCGACATCGAGATGGTGCAATTCCATCCGACCGGCCTCTTGGCCGGCGAAGGCACGCGCATGACCGGCACCGTGCTGGAAGAGGGCCTGCGCGGCTCCGGCGGCTATCTCACCGACTCAGCAAACAAGCGCTTCATGCTCGACTACGACGCGCGCGGCGAACGCGCCACCCGCGATATCGTTTCGCGCGCCATCATGGACCGCATCCGCCAAGGCCACGCTAGCCCACATGGCGGCGTCTATATCGAGATGGGTCATCTGGGCGCGGAGCGCGTGCGGCGCGAGTTCAAGGGCATGGTCGAGCGCTGCGCCGATTGCGGCTTCGATCTCGCCGCCGGCCGCGTCGAGGTGATCCCGACCGCGCATTACATGATGGGCGGCGTCGTTTTCGCGCCCGACTGCACCACCGAACTTCCCGGCCTCTACGCGGCCGGCGAGGACACCGGCGGCGTGCATGGCGCCAACCGGCTGGGCGGCAACGGCGTCGCCAATTCCACGGTGTTCGGCGGCATTGCCGGCGACGTGATGGGGCAACGCACGGCGCGCAGCGGCGCCCTGCCCGAGCCGGACAAGAATGCGATCGATGCGGCCTACGCGCGCGCCTTCGCGCCCTTCGGCCGCAAGCCGGGCAACCTGCCGGAATTGCGCGAACGGCTCTACGCGACCATGTGGAACGACGTCGGCATTTTGCGCGACGCGCAAAGCCTGGCGCGCGGCATGGCGGCGCTCGACGCGCTCGCCAAAGACATTGCGGATTGCGGCGTGGCCGACGACAGCCGCCGCTACAACCTGACCTGGATGGACCGGCTCAACCTGGAAAATCTCACGCTGGTCAGCCGCGCCATCTGCGCCGCCGCCGATTTCCGCCGCGACAGCCGCGGCGCGCATTTCCGCGAGGATTTCCCGCAAGTCTCCGAGCTCGCCGCGTCGCAATACACAAAAGTGCGCCTTGCCGACGACCGGCCGATGGTGAGCGGCGAAGCCGTGACGTTCACGCGCGTGCGGCCCGGGCAGACGACCCTGCCCGCGGCTTAGCCGTTCGGGCAAAAAATCAATCCGGAATGACGGCGGTCGCCTCGATTTCGACTTTCGCCCGTTCCTCCAGCAGGCCGGCGACAATCAGCAGCGTCATGGCCGGGAAATGACGGCCGATCACGCGGCGATAGGCGTCGCCGACTTCCTTCTGGCGCGCGACATATTCGGCCTTGTCGGTCAAATACCAGTTGAGACGCACGAGATGACGCGGCTCGCCGCCGGCCTGCGCCAGGACCTGGACGATATTGGACAGCGCCTGCTCGACCTGCGCGACAAAATCGTCACTGTCGAATTCGCCACGGGCGTTCCAGCCGATCTGACCGGCGACAAAAACCTGCCGGCCCGCGGCGGCGATGCCGTTGCTATAGCCCTTGCAGGCGGCCCAATGTTCGGGTTGCAGGATTTGCAAATTCGCTTGAAGGCATGGCGGTTCAGTTTGACGACTGTTGGCGGAGTTTGAAGCGTTGGATTTTGCCGGTCTGCGTCTTCGGCAAGGCTTCGACAAAATGCACCGCGCGCGGATATTTGTAGGGCGCGATCACGGCCTTGACGTGGTCCTGCAACCGCTTGACGCAAAGCGGATCGCCGGCGACGCCCGGCCTTGAGCACGACAAAGGCTGCGACGATCTGCCCACGTTCGCTATCGGGCGCGCCGATCACCGCGCATTCGGCAACGTCGGCATGCGACAGCAGCGCCGCCTCCACTTCCGGGCCGGCAATATTGTAGCCGGCCGAGACGATCATATCGTCGGCGCGGGCGGCAAAGTGAAAACGGCCTTCGCTATCGCGCCGGAAGGCATCGCCGGTCAGATTCCAACCGTCGCGCACGTAAGCTTTCTGCCGCGCGTCGGCGAGATAGCGGCAGCCGGTCGGCCCGCGCACCGCGAGCTTGCCGACCGTGTCCGTCGCGACTTCATTCATCTGCGTCGTCGACGATCTTGGCCTCGTAACCCGTCACCGGGCGCCCGGTCGCGCCCGCGTGCGCGTCGCCGATGCGGTTGGTGATGAAGATATGCAGCATTTCCGTGGTGCCGATCCCATCGAGGATCGGCTTGCCGGTTTTGCGCGTCCATTCCTCGAACACCGGCGGCGGCAGCGTCTCGCCCGCCGACACGGCAAGGCGCAGCGACGACAGGTCCGCGCCTTTGTCCATGGCCGCCATCATGGCGCGATAGGCGGTCGGCGCGGTGAAGCAGATCGTGGCTTTATAGGTTTCGATGATTTCGATCATGTTGGCGGGGGATGCGTTCTCCAGCAGCGTCGCGGTGGCGCCGAAACGCAGCGGGAAAATCGCCAGCCCGCCGAGGCCGAAGGTGAACGCCAGCGGCGGCGAGCCGACAAACACGTCGTCGGGCGTGACGTTCAGCACTTCGCGGGCGTAGCCGTCGGCAATGACGAGCAGATCGCGATGGAAATGCATCGTCGCCTTCGGCTCGCCGGTGGTGCCGGAGGTGAAGCCGAGCAGCGCCACGTCGTCGCGGCTGGTCTTCACGGCGTCGAACTTCACCGGCTTGTTGAGCGCAATGCGGTCGAGTTCGGCGTCGTGATTGGACGTGCCGTCGAAACTCACGACCTGCTTGAGAAACCGGCTGGTCTTGGCGCTGATGACCAACTCATCGGCGATGCGGCTGTCGGTGAGCGCGAGCGAAACCTCGGCTTTGTCGATGATCTTGCCGAGCTCGCCGGCGCGCAGCATCGGCATGGTGTTGACCACCACCGCGCCGGCCTTGGTGGCGGCGAGCCAGGCCGCGACCAGCGCCGGATTATTGCCGGAACGGATCAGAACCCGATTGCCCGGCTTGACGCCATAATTCTCGACCAGCGCATGCGCCAGCCGGTTCGACCAGTCGGCCAATTCCTTATAGGTGCGCCGCCGGCCATTGCCGATCAACGCGACGCGATCGCCGAAGCCTTTCTCCACATTGCGGTCGGTCAATTCGACCGCGACATTGAGCTGCTCGGGATACTGGAACTCGGGACGGTCGAGAATGAGATGCGGCCACTGATCGGGCGGCGGCAGGTTGTCGCGCGCAAAGCTGTCGACGTGCGCGGACGGAGCAAGCGGGGCGTTTCGCCTATGCCGATGCGCTCATGCGTGCGATCCTCCATTGCGGATGCGAGTGGCGAGGCCGTCGAGATGCCGGATCATGGATTCCGATTCCGCGCTATCGAAATCCGAGAGCAGCGCGTCGACCCAGCCTTCGTGAACCTTGGCAATGCGCGAAAACTGCGACGCGCCTTTCGCCGTCAACTGCACGATGATGGCGCGGCGGTCGTCGGCCGGAGCGTTGCGCACCACAAGCTTATCCGCGACCAGCCGGTCGATAATGCCGGTGACGTTGCCGTTGGAAACCATCAGAAAGCGCGACAGCTCCGTCATGGTCATGCCGGCATTTGTGCGGGCAAGCGCCGCCATCACGTCGAATTGCGGCAGCGTGGTTGCGAATTCCACGCGCAGGCGCTCGCGCAATTCCGCCTCGATCGCGCGCGCCGTGCGCAGCAATCGGATCCACAGGCGCAGCCGCTGCTTGCTGACCGGCCGGCGCGGCGGCTTTTGGCGCGGACGCGGGAAACGGCGGTCATGGCGCGGCTCCGGATATCGAAATCGCCTGCCCATTGATCGCGTCCGCCTCGGGCAGGCAAAGCCAGAGTACTTTTTGCGCGACTTCCTCGGGCGTAATGAGGCGGCCCTCGTCATTGTCGCGGGCAAGCGCGGACCGGCTTTCGGCAGCCGGCCGGCCGGTCTTGGCGGCGATCTTCGCGGCCGCTTCCGCCAGCAACGGGCGTATCCGTGTAGCCGGGACAGACGGCGTTGACGGTCACGCCGGTCGGCGCAAGTTCGATGCTCAGGGCGCGCGCAAGGCCGACGACGCCGTGCTTTGCCGCGCAATAGGCGGCGACGTAGGGGTAGCCTTTCAGGCCCGCGGTCGAGGCGATGAAGACGATCCGCCGCGGACGCCACGGAATCTTTGCGCGTAACATCGGCAAGCGCCGACTTGACCGTGAGAAACGCGCCGGTCAGGTTGACGTCGATCGTCCGTTGCCAATGCGCCAGATCGGTTTTCGCAATCGGCGCGCTGTCGGCCATGCCGGCATTGGCAATCACAATATCGATGGGGCCATGTTCCTTGCGCGCCGCGCCGGCCATGGCCTGGCAGTCGGCCTCCCGCGTGACATCGGCGGTGATGGCGATCGCGTTCTTGAGACCGGCTGCGACTTCTTGCAACGGCGCGCGCCGCCGCCCGGCAATCGAAACGCAAGCCCCCGCGCCGGCGAGCGCGCGGGCGATCGCCGCGCCGATGCCGGTGCCGCCGCCGGTGATCAAGGCATGGCGGCCGTCGAGCGCGCCCATCACACCTTCCCCGTCATGACTTCGCTGCGCGCCTTGAGCCGGTACAACTGGTCGCGGCCGGTGAGATACGGCTTCGGCCAAGTCGCGCCCGCGTAGCCGAGATCGGCGGCCGCATGCAGCGTCCAATAAGGATCGGCCAAATGCGGGCGCGCGAGGCAGACGAGATCCGCGCGTCCGGCCATCAAAATCGAGTTGACGTGATCGGGCTCGTAGATATTGCCGACCGCCAGCGTGGCGACCCCGGCCTCGTTGCGGATGCGGTCGGAGAACGGCGTCTGGAACATGCGGCCATAAACCGGCTTGGCGCGCGTCGAGGTCTGTCCGGCCGAGACATCGATGAGATCGACACCGGCGTCCACCAGCATGCGCGAAATGGCAACCGCGTCTTGCGGCGTGACCCCGTCCGGCCCGACCCAATCGTTGGCGGAAATGCGAACCGAGATCGGTTTGTCGTCCGGCCACACCGCCCGCACCGCGTGAAACACCTCGAGCGGGAACCGCATGCGGTTTTCCAGACTGCCGCCATAGCGGTCGGTCCGTCTGTTGGTCAGCGGCGTGATGAAGGACGACATCAGGTAGCCGTGGGCGTAATGCAGCTCCAGCCAATCGAAGCCGGCGCGCACCGCCATCTGCGCGGCGCGCACGTAATCGTCGCGCACTTTGTCCATGTCGGCACGCGTCATCTCGCGCGGCACCTGGTTTGCCGGGCTCCAGGGCACGGGCGACGGACCCACGACCGGCCAATTGCCGGCGGCGAGCGGCGCATCCGCCGTCTCCCAGCCGAGCTGGGTCGAGCCTTTCGCGCCGGAATGGCCGAGCTGAATGGCGATCTTGGCATCGGTCTCGGCGTGCACAAAATCGACGATGCGTTTCCAGGCCTGCTCGTGCTCGTCGCGATAGAGGCCGGTGCAGCCGGGCGAGATACGCCCCTCGGGCAGACACGCATGTCATCTCGGTGAAGACGAGCCCGGCCCCGCCTTTCGCCCGTTCGGCGTAATGCACGAAGTGCCAGTCGGTCGGCATGCCGTCGACGGCGCGGTATTGCGCCATCGGCGACACCACGACGCGGTTTTTCAGCTCGACGCCGCGCACGCGGAACGGCACGAACATCGGCGCGTGATTGACTTGCGGCGTTAGGCCGGTGGCCTTTTGCTCGAACCATTTTTCGGCGCCGGCAAGCCAGGCGCTGTCGCGTTGCCGCAGGTTTTCATGGCTGATGCGCTGCGAGCGCGTGAGCAGCGAATAATTGAACTGAACCGGATCGAGGTGGAAATAGCGCTCCACATCCTCGAACCATTCGGTCGAATTACGCGCGGCATTTTGCAGCCGCAGAACTTCCAGCCGCCGCTCGTCTTCGTAGCGCTTGAAGGCGGCCGCCATGGAGGCTTCGCTATGCAGATAGCTTGCCAGCGCGATCGCGCTTTCCATGGCGAGCTTCGACCCGGAGCCGACGGAAAAATGCGCCGTGGCCGCGGCGTCGCCCAACAGCACGATATTGCGATGGCTCCATCGCTCGCACAGCACGCGGTTGAAGTTGAGCCAGGCCGAGCCGCGCAGATGGCGCGCGTTCGACATCAATTTGTGGCCGCCGAGATTGCGCGCAAAAATCTTCTCGCAGGCGGCAATGGTCTCATCGACGCCCATGCGGTCGAAGCCGGCGCGACGCCAGGTCGCTTCCGAACATTCGACAATGAAGGTCGCGGTGTTGGCGTCGAACTGATAGGCGTGCGCCCAGACCCAGCCATGTTCGGTTTCTTCGAATATGAACGTGAAGGCGTCGTCGAACTTCTGATGGGTGCCGAGCCAGACATATTTGCAGGCGCGCACATCGATGTCGGGCTTGAAGATGTCGGCGTGGCTCGCCCGCACGCGCGAGTTGACGCCGTCGGCCCCGACGATGAGGTCGAAGTCCCGATAGGCTTCAAGGTCTTGCGCTTCGGTCTCGAATTGGAGCCGCACGCCAAGGGCGCGGGCGCGATCCTGCAGGATGTTCAGGAGGCGTTTGCGCCCGATGCCGCAAAAGCCGTGGCCGGTCGTAGGTGACGACCGAATTGCGGTAGTGCACCGCGATGTCGTCCCAATAGACGAAATCTTTGCGAATGAGCTCCGCGCTCTCCGGGTCGTTCGCTTTTAGGTTTTCGAGCGTTTCGTCGGACAGCACGACGCCCCAGCCGAACGTATCGTCCGGCCGGTTACGCTCGACCACGACCACGTCGTGGGAGGGGTCGCGCCGTTTCAGGGAAATCGCGAAATACAGTCCGGCCGGACCGCCGCCAAGGCAGACAGCACGCATCGTCGGCTCCCGCGCAGATTTGCACGCTGAGCATGGCACGCGCCGCGATATATTACAAGTCTAAAATATCTAACCTTAAAGCAATAAGCCGTCAGGCGCCGATATCGAACAGTGCCGCGCCGCGCCGCAGCGTGTTGCGCGCGATCGTGTGGCGGTGGATTTCCGAGGCGCCGTCGAAAATCCGGTAAATTCGCGCATCGCGATAGTAGCGCTCGATCGGCAGATCCTTGCAATAGCCCATGCCGCCGAAAATCTGCACGGCGCGGTCGACGACACGGCCCAAGGTTTCGGCGGCATTGACTTTGACCATGGCGATCAGGTCGCGGCCGTCACGGCCCTGGTCGAGCTCGAAGGCGGCGCGGTGCAACAACAGCCGCGCGCAATTTATCTCGATGACGGAATCGGCGATCATCTGCTGCACCATCTGGAAATCGCCGAGCGCGCTGCCGAATTGCTTGCGGTCGCGCGCATAGGCCACGGTCTTGTCGAGCACGAGCGTGGACCTGCCGATCGCGCGCGCGCCGATCTGCGCCAGACGCACGCGGCCGAGCGTCGACAATGCGAGGCGCAATCCCTCGCCTTCGCGGCCGAGCAGCGCGGCCGGCTCGAGCGGCGTGTTGTCGAAAAACAGCGGGACGTGGCTGGTGCCGCGAATGCCCATCATCGGCTGATCGGGTCCGATCGAAAAGCCCGGCAAGTCCTTGTCGACGAGGAACATCGAAATGCCTTTGGCGCCCGCCGACGGATCGGTCACCGCCGTCACCAGGAAGAAATCCGACACCGCGCCGTCGCTGATGAAATGCTTGTTGCCGGTCAGCCGCCAGCCGTTTGCATCGCGCACCGCGCGCGTTTTGATGCCGGCGGCGTCGGAACCGGCGCCCGGTTCGGTAATGGCGATCGAGCAGACGCGTTCGCCGCGCACCGAGGGCTTGAGCCAGCGTTCGATCTGCTCGTCGCGGCATTCCAGCAGCATCTCGTAGACATTTCCGAACGCACGTCGAACAAGGATGTCGGTGGTGCGGCCAAATTGCTCCTCGGCGATCATATGGTCGACGGCGGAAAGCCCGCCGCCGCCGAACTCGGCCGGAATGTTCATCGCGTAGAGACCGAGCGCCTTGGCTTTTTCGTGAATCGCCTTCGCGACAGCCGGCTGCAAGACACCCGATGTTTCGATCTCGTCCTCGAGTGGCGCGAGTTCGGCGTCGATGAAGGCGCGAACGGTATCGATCAGCATGCGCTGTTCGTCGTTCAGAGCGAAATCCATAAGGCGGCTCCCGGATAAAAAGGGAAGAACAGATTTGGCCTGTGATGGTTTATCCGTTTGCGGCCCAACTCGGAAGTGGACGTTGCGGAAATTTCGCCTGACGCTACTTGCTTTGTGCCACTTGCCTTGCGCCATTTGGCAGTTGTCAACGAACGGCCGCTGAGCGTATGAACCGTGGGCCTTTTGAGGCGACAGAAATCGGTCATGGAGCCACGGTAAGCCATGAGTGCAACGGATAAGGCTGCAACCTTCAAGTACTGCGCGCTCGATCGCGATGGACCGATCTTGACCATTACGATCAATCGCCCCGAGGTTCTCAATTCGCTGCACGAGGCGGCGCATATCGAGCTTACGCATGCCTTCGACATGTACGCCGCCGATTCCGCGCTGCGCGTCGCCATTATCACGGGTGCGGGCGACCGCGCCTTTTGCGTCGGCACCGACTTGAAGTCGCTGGCCAAAACCGGCCCTTACGAATATCCGTCCGGCGGCTTCGGCGGCATCACCACGCGGTTCGACTTGTGGAAGCCGGTCATCGCCGCGGTGAACGGGCTCTGTCTCGGCGGCGGCGCCGAGATCGTGGCCGCCTGCGATCTCGCGGTCGCTTCCGAACATGCCGAAATCGGTCTGCCCGAGCCGCGCGTCGGACTGGCCGCGCTTGGCGGCGGCGCGTTGCAGCGCGTCGCCCGCGAAATGCCGATGAAAGACGCGATGTGGCTGGTGCTGACCGGAAAGCGGATTTCAGCGGAAAAGGCGCGGCAAATGAGTTTCATCAACGAAGTCGTGCCGCGCGGGACCGCGCTCGAAGGCGCCAAGGCGCTCGCCCGCGACCTGCTCGCCTGCGCCCCGCTCGCGCTCGAGGCGTCGAAACAAGTGATGCTGCTGAGCCGCGCCGAGCCCGACCTCATGGCTGCTATGCGCAAATCCTATCCGGCCGCCGAGCGCATGCTGACGAGCGAGGATGCGAAAGAAGGTCCGCGTGCATTCGCCGAAAAGCGCCCGCCGAAATGGCTCGGCCGGTAGCGAATAACTTCGCCACGGGCTACAAATACCGACATAATAAACGGCGAAATCGCCACGCAGGGAGACGCAAAGGTGGCTGACTTATATTGGGAAGACGCGAATATCGGCGACGAGGCCGTCACGGGAAGCGTGAAGGTGACCGAGCAGCACCTGCTCGGATACGCCGACATCAGCGGCGATCGCACACCCATCCATGTCGATGAAGAAGCGGGGCGCAATGGACCGTTCGGCGAACGCGTCGCGCATGGCCTATTCGGCCTGTCGGTCACCGATGGCCTCAAGACCCAGGCCGATTATCGCTTTTTGCCCGGCAAGTCGCTTGGCTGGACCTGGGATTTTCTTCTGCCGATAAAGATCGGCGACACGCTGC
>CAVUBV010000014.1:0-268270 GCA_963739735.1 uncultured Alphaproteobacteria bacterium
GGTTAAAACCCGACCGCTGTGCCATGCAGGTCGTATTCGTCGGCGCGCTCGATTTTGACCGTGGCGATTTCGCCGACGCGCAGCGGCCGCCGGCTGGCGACATAGACCGCGCCGTCGATTTCCGGCGCGTCGGCCATCGAGCGGCCTTTGGCCACGCTCGGGCCGACTTCGTCGATAATGACCTGCTGGCGGGTGCCGACTTTGCGTTTCAGGCGGCGCGCGGAGATTTTCTGCTGCGCCTGCATGAAGCGGTGCCAGCGCTCTTCCTTCACCTCGTCCGGCACCGCCGCGGCCAAGATCGTTGGCGGCGGCGCCGCGCACCGGCTCGTATTTGAAGCAGCCGACGCGGTCGAGCGCGGCTTCCTCCAGCCATTGCAGCAGAATTCGAAATCGGCCTCGGTCTCGCCGGGAAAGCCGACGATGAAGGTCGAGCGCAGCGTCAGGTCCGGGCAGATCTCGCGCCAGCTGCGCGATGCGCTCCAGCGTCTTTTCCTGCGCGGCCGGCCGCTTCATGCGCTTGAGCACGTCGGGCGCGGCGTGCTGGAACGGGATGTCGAGATAGGGCAGGATTTTGCCCTCGGCCATCAGCGGGATGACGTCGTCGACATGCGGGTAGGGATAGACGTAATGCAGCCGCACCCAGACGCCGAATTCGCCGAATGCGCGCGCGAGATCGATGAACTTCGCCGCGCACCTCGCGGCCGCGCCATTGGCTCGCCGCGTATTTGATGTCGAGCCCATAGGCGGAGGTGTCCTGCGAGATCACCAGCAGTTCCTTGACGCCGGCGGTCACCAGCTTCTCGGCCTCGCGCAGCACGTCGGCGGCCGGGCGCGAGACCAGATCGCCGCGCAGCCGCGGGATGATGCAGAACGAGCAGCGGTTGTTGCAGCCTTCGGAAATCTTCAGATAGGCGTAGTGGCGCGGCGTCAGCTTGATGCCTTCCGGCGGCACCAGGTCGAGAAACGGATCGTGCCGCGGCGGCACCGCGCGATGCACGGCCTCGACCACGCTCTCGTATTGCTGCGGGCCGGTGATCGCCAGCACGTCCGGATAGGCGGCGGAGATGCTCTCCGGCTCGGCGCCCATGCAGCCGGTGACGATGACCTTGCCGTTTTCCTTCAGCGCGCTGCCGATGGCCGCCAGCGATTCCGCCTTGGCGCTGTCGAGAAAGCCGCAGGTGTTGACGATGACCAGGTCGGCGCCGGCGTGCTCGCGCGAGAGCTCATAGCCCTCGGCGCGCAGCCGCGTGACGATGCGTTCTGAATCGACCAGCGCCTTCGGGCAGCCGAGCGAGACGAAGCTCACTTTGGGGGCGGGGCGTTTGGCGTCGGGATCGCGCATCGTGAGCAGGGAGCTAGCCGCGAACGCCGGTCAGCGCAAGGGCCGGTCGATTTACCTGTTCCGCAGCGCCTCGGCCTCCGCGTAGAACTTCTTTTCCCAGGCCTTCTGGTTGTCCGTGCCCTCGCGGATGAAGGGCGTGAACACGGCGAGATGCAGCAGCAGCCAGTTGAGGAAACGCGCCGGAAAGCGCAGCGGCTTGATGAAATCGACGAACAGCACCACGCGCGTGTGCGGCGTGCGGTTCCAGGCCTCGTGCTCGTAGGCGTCGTCGAAGATCACGGCCTCGCCTTCCTTCCAGCGATAGACGGCTGTGTTCGACGCGGATGCCGAGTTGCTCGCGCGGCTCCGGCACGATCAGGCCGAGATGCAGCCGCAGCACGCCGTTATAAGGCCCGCGATGCGGCGGCAGATGCTTGCCCGGCTCGAGGATGGAGAACATCACCGTGATCAGGCCGGGAATTTTCTGGCAGATGCGCCAGGTCTTCGGGCACAGCTTGATATTGGCGTCGGACTTGAAGCCGTAGCCGCACAGCAGGAACGTCTTCCAGCCGCGGTCCTGGCTGATGGTGGCGACGTCGGTCGACAGTTCGTGGAAGCCGGGCAGTTCGTCCTTGCGCGTGAGCACGCGGTCGAGTTCGGCGCGGATCGCGCGCCATTCGCGCTCGATCTCCTCGGTCCAGGGGAACACCGCGTTGTCGTAGATCGGCGGGTTGCCGACCTTGCTGTATTTCAGATTGAGCCGCTCGACGAAGGCGACGACCGCCATGAACACGCGCGTGACCAGGCTCGGCCGCGCCAGCGGCTTGATGCCGGCGGTGCCGAAATTCTGCGTGGGATCGGCTGCGTCGGCGGGCTTTTCCGCGAGGTTACTCACCGCATTCTCCTATGCCCTCAAGCGCGCCCACGGAGCCACAATAGCAACGGGCCGCAACCGGCGAAAGTTCCCGATCCGGCGCGGCGGCCGCCCATTTGGCATGAGCCGCGTGACGGGGCTATGCTGGCCGCCATGCAGAGGCCTGCCATGAAGCGTTTCGCCCTCGTTTTAGCTCTGCTGTTGGTCGGCATGTCGAGCCTGCCGGCCACGGCCGGCGAGGTCTGGCGCTACAACCGGCACGGCAACGAGCCGCCGTTCCCGCTCAGCGAACGGGCGCAATCGGTGTGGGCTTCGGGCGCCTGCTGGACCGAATGCGGCTCGGTCACCGCCTGGAACCTGATCGGCTGCCTTGAACGCGACGCGCAAGGCCGCTGCCTCAAGCAGGCCGACGCCGGCGACCGCTATTGCCAGCGTGAATGCCGCACGCGCGGCGGGCCTTATCTGCCGATCGACACGCTGTTTCCGCTCGCCGACTGATCCGGCCGATGCACGACGACGCGCGCGCGACCTATCCGCCGCTCAATACGCTCAAGCGTGTCGCCGATAATGTGTGGATCGTCGACGGGCCGGTGATCCGGTTCGGCATTCCCTGGCCGAAATATCCGTTTCCCACGCGCACGACCGTGCTCCGGCTTGGCTCCGGCGATCTGTTCATCCATTCGCCGACGCCGCTGACGCCGTCATTGCGGGAGGAAATCGACCGCGCCGGCAAAGTGCGCTTCATCGTCGGCCCCAACCGCATCCATTATTGGTGGATCCCGGAGTGGAAGGCGGCGTTTCCTGAGGCGGACGTCTATCTCGCGCCGCGCATCAAGGAGCAGGCGAAGGGCCGCATTACTTTCGACACGTTGCCGCTCGAGCGCGCGAGCGGCTACCCGTGGGACGCCGAGATCGCCACGCTGCCGATCGTCGGCGGTTACATGACCGAAGTCGAGTTCTTTCATCGCGCCAGCCGTACGCTGATCCTCACCGACCTGATCGAGAATTTCGAGCCGGAAAAAATCGGGCGCGGCTTCCTCTGGCTGCTGATGTGGATCGGCGGCGTCACGCCGCCGCACGGCGGACTGCCGCGCGACCTGCGGCTGACCTTCACCTGGCGGCACAGACGCGAACTGCGCGCGGCGGTGGAGACGATGATCGCCTGGAACCCCGAGCGCATCGTCATCGCACATGGCAAGTGGCACCAGGCCAACGGCCGGGAAGAGCTGCGGCAGGCGTTCGGGTGGTTGCTAGATTGACCGGCGCAAGGCGCTACGCCGCCAACGGCTCGGCGCCGCCCGATGGGACCAGCAACAAGGGAAGCTGGATTCTGACGGTCGTTCCGATTGCTTCCTGTTTCGAGGCGACGATGGTGCCGCCAAGCTGGCGCACGAAGATCGCCACATAGTTGGAGCCACGCTTCTCGGGGCTCTTCGCCATGTCTTTATTCTTCATGCCCACACCGTCGTCGGAAACAACCAGTTCGATTTGATCGCCGATCTGTTCGACGCACAGCATGATATGTCCGCTGCCGTGTGGAAACGCATGCTTGATGGCGTTGGTCGCGAGTTCATTGACCAGAAGGCCGAAGGGGACGGCGCGATTGGGGTCGATCTCCAACGGTTCGGCCTTTACCTCGATTTCGATGCCGGACATGTTTCCGAGCAGGCTCGCCGACATGGTTTTGGCAATTTCGCGCAAGTATGCGTCCACGGCGACGGTCTGGCCGCGGCTGGTTTGCGATATCAGGTCGTAAAGCTGGGCAATGGCGCCAATGCGCGCCTGCATGGTTTTGTAGCCTTGCACGCACGGAGCCGCCGTCCATTTGGCTTCGTAGGCGATCAAGCCAACGATGACTTGCAAGTTATTCTTGATCCGGTGCGAGATTTCGTTGGTCAAGCTCAGCGCGTCGCGTTCGCGTTGCTTGCGTTCGGTGACATCGCGCGCCGCGGCGAACACGCCCTGCAGCGTGCGGCCGCGGTCGTAGAAGGTCGTCGCGTTGTACGACACCACCGTGTCCTTGCCGTCGCGCGCGCGCGCGGTCAGCTCGTAGTCGGTGACCTTCTTTTCGCTCAGCACGCGCTTGATGCCCGCTTCGGCCCGCTCCGGATCGGTGAAGTAGTTCTTGAATGGCGCGCCGATCAGCTCGTCGCGCGTGCAGCCGGTGAGCGCCTCCATCTGCTTGTTGACGTCCGTGATGATGCCGGAAGGGTCGGTCGTCATCAGCGCGTCGATGTTGGATTCGATCAGCGAGCGTGTGTAGAATTGTTGGTCGCGCAGGCGCTGATCGAGCTTCTTTTGCTCGGCTTCGACCAGCTTGCGCGCGGTGTTGTCGGTGCCGATCAGCAGATAGCCGATGATGGCATCGTGCGCGTCGCGCAGCGCCGTTACCGACACCACCGCCGGAAAGCGGCTGCCGTCCTTGCGGATATAGGTCAGCTCGTAGATGTCCTCGATCCCGCGCGAGGCCTTGAACACCAGTGCCTCGAAGCCCGGCGTGATCGGGGTTCCGAGCTCGACGCTGAGCGCCTTGGCGCGCGCGATCAGTTCCTGCGGATCCGAAATATCGGCCGGCGTGATCTTGTTCATCACTTCGGCCGCCGTGTAGCCGAGCATGCGCTCGGCGCCGACGTTGAAGATCTGAATGACGCCGTTCGCGTCGGTGGCAATGCTGGAAAAGTTGGCGCTGTTGAAGATCGCGCTCTGCAGGGCGCCGGCCTTGAGCAGCGCTTCTTCCGCCTGCTTGCGCGCGGTGTTGTCGGTGCCGATCAACAGGTAGCCGATGATGACGTTATTGGCGTCGCGCAGCGCCGTCACCGACACCACCGCCGGAAAGCGGCTGCCGTCCTTGCGGATATAGGTCAGCTCGTAGATGTCCTCGATCCCGCGCGAGGCCTTGAACACCAGCGCCTCGAAGCCCGGCGTGATCGGGGTTCCGAGCTCGGCGCTGAGCGCCTTGGCGCGCGCGATCAGTTCTTGCGGATCCGAAATATCGGCCGGGGTGATTTTGTTCATCACTTCGGCCGCCGTGTAGCCGAGCATGCGCTCGGCGCCGACGTTGAAGATCTGAATGACGCCGTTCGCGTCGGTGGCGATGCTGGAGAAGTTGGCGCTGTTGAAAATCGCGCGCTGCAGGGCGCCGGCCTTGAGCAGTGCTTCTTCCGCGTGCTGGCGCGCGGCGTTGTCCACGCCTTCGGAAGAGCCAAATCGCTTCATGGTCTCGTCGTTCGATCGGTCAAGATGTCGCTCCAATAATTGTGGCGTGCCATGCGCCCTGGACGGATTGCGCCGGCTTTTCACTAAGCCGCGAGCATCTCTGCGACAGAATTTTGCAATTCATGTTGCGTGTACGGCTTACGAAGGAAATGCGTTCCAGCGATCAGCAAGGTTTTCATTTTTTCGGTAACGGAATTGCCGGTCGTGTAGAGCACCCGCAATTCCGGCCGCAGCGCGATAGCCTGGCGCGCAAGGTCATAGCCGCCGTTGACCGCCGTCTTGAGATAGATATCGGTAAAAAGGGCATCGAGAGGTTGCGCGGAGCGCAGAAGCAAAAGCGCCTCGTCGACGTCGCTGGCCGTAAGTGTCTGATGACCCCAGTCTTGAATCATCATGTCCGCGACTTCGCGGATAAATACGTCGTCCTCGACGATTAAAATCACGGCCATCGGGCGCCCCTCATGCCGTGACAATTCAGAGTCGCGAATTCTGGAGCCCTGACGCCGATCTCGCGGCGGCAAGGGCCCATGATCACGACTGTCCCGGCATGGGTAGACCCCGGCCGCCGCTAAAGGTTCCGGCCGATTTGCGGTTTATTTCGCATAATCGGTTAGGGACGACGGCGTGGCTGCTTACTTCTTGAGTGAAGTCGATAACGGCCGCCTTCGCCCTGCGGGCTTCGTCGGGCACCCGCCGCTCAAGGCCTTGCCCGCCGAAGCTTTAGCGAAGGCGGGTGGCGGAAGGGGTGAGATTCGAACTCACGGTACCCTTGCGGGTACGCCGGTTTTCAAGACCGGTGCCTTAAACCACTCGGCCACCCTTCCGTAACACTATCCCGCTATGCGTCTTCCCATGGGCGAAGCAAATCGCCCTTGCAAGCCGGCAATCGCTTGGGTTATTCCTGCGCTGCAGCAGGCCGGCAAATGTGGCAGTGGAACCAACTATTTACCACCCCACACGCCGGCGGTTCCGAAAACCGGCGCCGTAAGGTAAACTGACCGCTTCACACTGGGGATTTTAGTCGGAATGGGTGGATTCGGGGGCAAAGACGGCTTGTGCCTGGCGTTGCGCCTTACGGGCCTCGCCGCCGGCTGTCTGATCCTGGCCAATTGCTCGGGCGGTCTGTCCGGCCGGGTCGATCCCAAATACGGCGTTTCCTCCAGTGCCCGCGTGGTGGAGCCGGGTCAGCCGGTACCCAAGGGCGGCGGCGTCTATCGGGTGGGCAAGCCCTACACCGTGGCGGGGCGCGAATACGTGCCGCACGAAGACATCAATTACAACGCCGTCGGCATGGCCTCCTGGTACGGCGACGATTTCCACGGCCGCTACACCGCCAATGGCGAAGTCTTCGACATGAATTCGCTCTCGGCCGCGCATCCGACGCTGCCGCTGCCGTCTTATGTGCGCGTCACCAATTTGGAGAACCACCGCTCCATCGTGGTGCGCGTCAACGACCGCGGGCCTTACGTGGGCAACCGCCTGATCGACGTGTCGGTGAAGACCGCCAAGCTGCTCGGCTTCTACGGCGAGGGCCTGACCAAGGTGAAGGTCGAATATGTCGGCCGCGCGCCGCTACAGGGCTCCGACGACCGCAAGCTGGCGGCGACCTTGCGCGAGCCCGGCATGCGCGCGCCGGTGCAGGTTGCCTCCAACAAGCCTTATGCGCCGACTTATTTCGACAGCCGGCCGATGACGGAAATCCCCGCCCGCGTGCCGGCGCCGCCCGACCGGCCGTACCGGCTGGGCGAGGGCGCCCGCAACGTACCTGCCAACGTACCTGCGGTGGCCGCTCCGCGCAGGCAAACCGTCGAACTCGCCGCCGCCGCCCGTCCGCAAGCCGCGCCGCCTTTTGCGCGTGAACCACGGTCGGAGGTGACGCCGGTTTCCGCTTACGCCCCCGTGCGTTATGATGGCCACGCGGGTTTGCTGAGCGGCCGCGGCCTTTACTGAGCCACAAATTCCCGTCACATCGCCGCCAGCCTAGCCGCCATGAGGCGCGCTTTCGCGCGCCGGGCAGAGAGCGTTGACGATGGCATTTCGGCCGAACCTGTTCGGGAAATTGCTGACCGCGGCGGCGATCGTCGTTGCCTGCGGCGCGCTCGCATTGGCGGCGCCCAAACCAGACCACAAGCCGGCGAAACCCGCCGCCGTCGCGCCAAAAAAAGAAGCCCCGCGCAACAAAGACGAGCCGAATATCGCGGCGCCGCACGCCATCCTGGTCAACGCCGAGAACGGCGGTGTCCTGCTCGAGCGCGACCCCGACAAGCTCATTTTCCCGGCGAGCCTCGCCAAGCTGATGACCGCCGAATACGTGTTTCACGAGCTCAAAGAAGGCCGCATCAGTCTCACCGACGAATACACGGTGAGCGAAAACGCCTGGCGCAAGGGCGGCGCGCCCTCGCACGGCTCCACCATGTTCGCCGCCATCCACAGCAAGGTGCCGGTCGACGACCTGTTGCACGGCATGATCATCCAGTCCGGCAACGACGCCTGCATCGTGCTCGCCGAGGGCATTGCCGGCAGCGAGGCCGAATTCGCCGCCAAGCTGACCCAACGCGCGCGCGAGATCGGTTTGCAGAAGTCGACCTTCGCCAATTCCAACGGACTGCCGGATCCCGGCACGCACGTCACCACGCGCGAACTCGCCATCCTCGCGCGCCGCATCATTCTCGACTATCCGGAATATTATAAGATCTTCGGCCAGCCCGATTTCACCTGGAACAAGATTCGCCAGCAGAACCGCAATCCGCTGCTCGGTCTCGTCACCGGCGCCGACGGCTTAAAGACCGGCTTCACCAAGGAGGCCGGCTACGGCCTGGTCGGTTCGGCGGTGCAGGACGGCTTGCGGTTGATCGTCGTGGTCAACGGCGAAAAGAACGCCAAGGAGCGCGCCGACGACGGCAAGAAGCTGCTGGAATGGGGTTTTCGCAGTTTCGAGCAGCGCAATCTGTTCGCCGAAGGCGAGATCATCGGCTCGGCCAAGGTTTATGGCGGCGCCAGCGGCCACGTGCCGCTGGTGGCGCCCGGTCTGGTCAAGCTTTTGGTGCCGAAAAGCGGCGGCGAAAAGCTGATCGCGCGCATCGCCTACAAGGGTCCGGTGCCGGCGCCGGTGACGCAAGGCCAGCCGATCGGCCTGCTCAAGGTCTGGCGCGACGACAAATTGGTGCTGGAGGTGCCGCTCAAAGCCGCCGAAAGCGTGGCTAAGGGCAATATCTCCCAACGCGCCTTCGACGCGGTGACCGAAATGGTGATCGCGCTGTTCCGCGCCGGGGCCGAGCGGCTATAATGTCGTCATTCAGGGACGCCGCCATTAGCGCGTTTACGCGCGTCTTCGACGCGCTATGGCGGCGGACCCGGAATCCATGCTCCGCAGCGCTGGGGGTTATCGATTCCGGGTTCGCTCGCTATGCTCGCGCCCCGGAATGACCGGAGAAAGAATGCGCGGACAATTCATCACCTTCGAGGGCGGCGAAGGCAGCGGTAAGTCTACCCATACGCGCCTCGTGGCCGACCGGCTCACCGCGCTCGGCATCGAGGTAGTGCTCACGCGCGAGCCGGGCGGCTCGCCCGGGGCCGAGATCATTCGGCACGTCCTGCTCTCCGGTCTCGCCAAGCCGCTCGGGGCGGAGACCGAGACCATCCTGTTCGCCGCGGCGCGCGACGATCACGTGCGCACCACCATCCGTCCGGCGCTGGTCGACGGCAAATGGGTGATCTGCGACCGCTTCATCAATTCGACGCGCGTCTACCAGGGCGTGCTCGGCAAAGTCGACGGCAAGCTGATCCGCGGTCTCGAACGCATCACCGTCGGCGCCGCCATGCCCGATCTCACCTTCATTCTCGACGTGCCGGCGACCGTCGGTCTGGCGCGCGCCAAGCGCCGGCGCGGCAAGGGGGCGACCGACCGCTTCGAGGCGGAGTCGCTCGAATTCCACGAGGCCTTGCGGCGGGCCTATCTCGGGCTCGCCGAAAGAGAACCCAAGCGCTGCGTGGTAATCGACGGCCGCGCGCCGCGCGACGTGGTGTCGGAACGCATCTGGCACATCGTCGAGCAGCGCCTGCAACCGGCGCCGCGCCTGGCCGAGCCGGCGGCGCCGTGAGCGAGGCCGACACCGATCTCGAGGTCAAGCGACCGCGCGAAACCAGCGCGCTGTTCGGCCATGCGCAAGCCGAGCGCGCGCTGCTTGAGGCCTACCAAGGCGGGCGCATTCCGCATGCCTGGCTGATCGGCGGACCTCCTGGAATTGGCAAGGCGACGCTCGCCTATCGTTTGGCGCGTTTCGTGCTCGCGCATCCCGATACGGCCGCGCCGGCAGTGCAGAAGGCTAATTCGCTCGCGGTCGATGCCGACGATCCGGTCGCCCGCCGCATCGCCGCGCAGGCGCAAGCCGATCTTCTGGTGCTCGAGCGCGTCATCAACGAGCAGACCAACAAGCTCTATACCGTGATCCGCGTCGACGACGTGCGCCGCGCGGTGCCGTTTTTCGGGTCGACCGCGGGCGAGGGCGGCTGGCGCATCGCCATTGTCGATGCCGTCGACGACCTGCAGCGCGAGGGCGCCAATGCGCTGTTGAAAGTGCTCGAAGAGCCGCCGCCGCGCACGCTGCTGCTGCTGGTGAGCCACGCGCCGGGGCGCGAACTGCCGACCATCCGCTCGCGCTGCCGCCGCCTGCTGCTGCGTCCGCTCGAGGCCGCGGACGTTGAGCGCGCGCTTGCAGCGGCTACCGGCCGCGACGCCGACGATCCGATGCTCGGCGCGGCAGCGGCCGCCGCCGGCGGCAGCGTCGGCCGTGCGCTCGGCTTTCTCGACGGCCCGGCGCTGGCGCTGCGCCAGCGCGTGCTCGACTTGTTCGCGCAATTGCCCGATCCCGATCCGCGCGCGCTGCATGCGCTGGGCGATGCGCTCGGCGGCAGCGAGCCGGCGACGCTTTTAGCCTTCATGGACATGGTCAATGGCTGGTTGTCGGCGCGCCTTGCCGGCGAAACGCGACCGGCGCGGCAAATGGCGCGCACCGCCGAGGTCTGGGAGAAGGTCAACCGCGCCGCGCGCGACGTCGAAATCTATAATCTCGAGCGCAAGCCACTGGTTTTCGCGGTGTTCGGCCTGCTGGCTGAAGCGGCGAGGCCTTAAAGCCCGCGCTATTTGGCGAGCGGGCGCGCCGGCGGCGAGAACTTCCCGTTGAACCAGCCGCGCAGCGCGTCGAGCGGCTTTTGCGCGAAACGGTTCCACGCCGCCACCGGCAATTCAACGATCGCCGGCATCGGATCGTCGAGAGCAAAGCTAGCCGAAATCAATGGCTTGCGTAGACTTGCGAAATAATCACGTAAAGTCAGATTGCCGGCGCGCATTTCCTGAAAAGCAGCGACCAGATCGCGGCTGGAATGAATCCAGGCGACGCCCGGCAGCGCGCGGCCGGCGCTGACGGTCTCGCCCATCGCCTGCCGCCAGGCGAGATAGGGAAAATCGATGCCGGCGCGCAGGCCGAGCCCGGCCCAGGTCCAGAACCGTCCGTTGACGTCGAGCAGCTTGTAGTGGCCGTCGCGTCTGTCGTATTTGAACTCGACCTCGACCACGCCGGTATAGTTGAGCGACTTCAGCAGGCGGCGGCCGAGGACCTCGACTTCCGGCTGGTCGATGGTCTCAACGAATGTGCTGGAGCGGCCGAAATCGATCGGATGCTGGCGGCTGCGGCGCGCGACCAGGGAAACGACCGCCTCGCCGCGGTCGCACAAAGCGGCGAAGGAATATTGCGCTTCACCGGCACCGGGGATCCATTCCTGCACGATAATGGCGTCGTTGCCGACCAGCGCCGCGGCGCGCTTGAAAAGCCGGCGCAAAGCGTCGCGGTCGTCGGCCTTCCAGGCCTTGGCCTGCGTGAACTCGTCGTTGGTCTTGCGATAGGCCGGCTTGAGAATGACCGGGAAACGGCAGTCGAGGCTTTCGATCTCGTCCACGCTGCGCAGGCGGAAGCTGGCGGGGAAATCCATGCCGAGTTCGGCGGCGCGCTGGTAGGTGAGGCGCTTGTCGTAGGCAAATTGGATGGTATTCCAGTCCGGCGTCGCGACGCGGAAATATTGCGACAGCAGCGCGTGGTTCTCCGCGATCAGCCGCATGTCCTGGTCGCCGGCGGCGATCAGCACCCAGCCGTGCAGACCGTATTTCTTGGCGAGATTGACGATCGACGAGAGCCCGTCGGCGTGGTCGGCGCCGGGCCAGCGGAAGCTGCGTTTGACGAAACGGGAATAGGCCGGCAGCGGATGGTTGGCCAGCAACCAGACCGGGATGCCTTGCCGGCCCAGGCTGCGCGCAATCGCGATGCTGACATGGGCGCCGCCGACGATCAGCGCGCCGGGCGCGGGCCGCGGCTCAAAACGCAAGGAGCGCCGGGGCTTTCCGGCGCCCGCGTAGGCATGAAGTTCATGGACGTTCACGGTTGGCGGCAAAGGATATCGCTGCGGGTTGCAAGGTTTCCTGGACGCTGTCGGTGGAGCGCGTAGCGCCACGCAGCGCCGCGCGGGTGACGCGCCGCGCCGCAAATCCGGCGCCGGCGATGAAGCGCAGCAGCGGCCCGAAGCTGCCGACCGCGGCGGCGCCGGCGAAATGCAGGCCGGGCACGCTCGATTCCAAGCCGCCATTGAGCACGGGCAGGCCGCCACGGCGTACGATCTTTTCGCGCAGCTTGGGCTCGAGCATGCTCATTTTGTCGACGTCGATGGCGTAGCCGGTGGCCAGCATCACGTGGTCGTAACGCTTGGTCGCGTTGTCGAGGGTGAGTGAGACCTGGTCGCCGACCCGGCGCGCGGCGAAAATGGTACGGCCCTGGTCGATCGGCACATCCTTGAGGCGCGGCTTCAACCACGTGATCGCGGTCGCGCGCAGGTTCAATTCGTTCCAGCGGTCGCGCGTCTCCTGCGGCATGTGCTGGATGACGCCGGGCACTTCGTTGACCCAGTTGTGCGGGAACGGTCCGACCTGCGACGGCGGGATCAGCATATTGCCGAGCATGGCGCGCACCGCCTTGCGCAGCGCGCTGCGCTTGCCCGGATCGGCGTTCCACACCAGATCGCCGCGGCAGATGATTTCCACGTCGGCGCCGGCTTCGTGCAGGATCGCCGCCGCCTCGCAGCCGCTCTGGCCGCGGCCGATCACCGCCACGCGTTTGCCGCGGTACTGCTCGGAGGTCGTGTGTTCGCAGGAATGGCTGACCAGCGCGCGCGGCAAGCCGTCGAATTGCGCCGGGCGGAATTCATGGCCAAGCAGGCCGAGGGCCATCACTACGCGCTGGGCGAAGACCGTGTCGCCGTCCTCCAGCACCAGGCGGAAACCGCCGTCGAAAGCCTCAACGCGCATGACCTTGCGGGTATCGAGGTCGGGCGCCACACGCTGCTGGAACCACATCCCGTAGCCGACGAAATTCTCCACCGGCAGCAGCTTGGGCACCTCCATGCCGGCTTCGGCGTAATAGTCGTCAAGCGTATGCCGGCCGTTCGGATCGGCGATGTGGGTGGCGACCCATGGCGAGCGCAGCTTCATGCCGTCCGGCATATGGCCGCGCCAGAACGAGACCGCATCGCCGAAAATGCGGAAGGCGACACCGGCGGCGCGCAAATGCGCGGCGGTGGCGAGACCGTAGGGGCCTGCGCCGATGATGGCGACGGGAAGCGTGTCGCGCGCGTGGACGGGTTTGACCGCGATGTTCATGTGAAGTGCTCGTCGCTTTATTTGGTGGCGTGCAATCTAGTCGGGCATTACTTAGCAGTTTGCGAATTCGATCGAATAAACGTCGCAAATTAAGCCTAATCGGCGCGCCGCCGTGCGCGTTTAGCGCGCGGCTCGTGCGATATCGTAAATGGTGCGTTAACGGGGATCGCGACAAACGACCGCGTCGGCGGAGCGCGGGCGCAAAGGCGGGCGCAAGCAGGGGCGCGGGGGCGACAGCGGGAGCCGATCCTGACTAGGGGCCGGCCGGGCGGCTTTGCGATTTATCAAATCGCCGGCGCAGAGCGGCCGTGTTTTTACGACAGCATCCTTGTCCCGTTTTTTGATCGAGATCAGTGTCGGCTACGCCGGATTCGATCCACATAACAAGTAGTTCCCGATCCATCGGGGTTTCCTGGGTGGCGGCGGTCGGCAAGCGCATAGTGCGTGGTACGGCTGGGCCTTATCGGGTATAAAGTTTGACCGACTTTTGTTGGGGGCAGCCGGATGAGCATCTCAGAAGATTTCCTGAAAAAGGAAGACCTTCGTTCGCAATTGTTTGGCGAGACGTGGCGGACTTTGATCCCGGAAGTGTTTCGGGACGTGCCGACCTATTACGACAAAGGCAATGCGGTTGCCTCGCTCGGCACCTGCGCCTGCTGGAGCGGCATCTTCGCCAAGGCGATCCACCGCCATCTGCAACCGGGCGCCAAGGTGCTCGACGTCTGCTCGGGCATCCACGAAGTGCCGCTCAAGCTCTTGGCGCTCGATCCGAGCCTCGATATCCACGCCGTCGACGGCAGCCCGCACATGACGGCCGAGGGCCAGCGCCGCGCGGCCGAGCGCAAGCTGACCATCCACGCCCAGGTCTGCGACGCCCACGTGCTGCCGTTCCCGGACAATTCGTTCGACGCGGTGACGCTGCAATTCGCCTCGCGGCACCTGGAGATCATCCGCGCGTTCAAGGAAATCCACCGCGTGCTCAAGCCGGGCGGCATCTTCTGCCATGACGACATGCTGCGCCCGTCCTCGCGTATCGTGGAAATTCCCTATCTCGCCTATTTGCGCTTCTCGGTCTGGTTCACCGCCAAGCTGTTCGGCAGCTCGGCCGAAAGCATGAAATGCGTGCGCTATTTCGCCGACGCCATCCACCACTTCTACAAGCCGCGCGAGCTGGACGGCTTGCTCAAGGGCGTCGGCTTCGTCGATATCGAAAGCCGCAGCTTCTTGACCGGCGTTATGTCGTATCACATCTCGCATAAGCCGGCGCAGTAAAACGAAAACATCTGTTGGCGGCGAGGGAAGGGGGAACAACCCCCCTTTCCTCTGCGCGCCGTTGCGGCTAATGATCCCCCGCACGTGATGCAATCCTGCTCACAGGGGGCCTCCATGAAACTGAAACTCGTTGTCGCCGGTTTGGCGATTGCCGCGCTGACGGTCGGCGCACAGGCGCAATCGAAGGGCAAGAAGATCACCACGGCAGACGCGCAGAAGGTCGTCGCCATGATCAGCGCCGACAAGGCGAAGGTGAAGACCTATTGCGACATCGGCAATCTCAGCGACCAGATCGAGGCGGCCGAGCAGAAGAAGGACACCAAGAAGGCCGACGCGCTGGCGCAGCAAGTGGACGCGCTAACACAGAAGCTCGGGCCCGATTATGTCGCGCTGATGGAGGGCATGCAGGACCTCGACCCGAATTCGAAGGACGGCAAGGACATCGGCACGGTGCTCGAAGGCCTCGACAAGCTCTGCGCCAAGTAGCGCCGTTCAGCGCTTGCGCAGATAGATGAACCAGTAGACGCCGCCGACCAGCGCGCCGCCACCGATGATGTTGCCGATGGTGACCGGGATCAGGCTGACGAAGAACGCCGGCCAGGTCAGGCCGGCGTAAGCCGCAGCGTCGCCGATCTGCGGCCAAAGGGCGGCCGGTCCCCAGGCCTTCACGAACAGGCCGAGCGGGATGAAATACATGTTCGCCACCGAATGTTCGAAGCCGGCGGCGACGAAGGCGGAGACCGGGAACACCACGGCGAGCACCTTGCCGCTGGTGGTGCGCGCGCCGAGCGACAGCCAAACCGCCAGGCACACCAGCACGTTGCACAGGATGCCGAGAAACAGCGCTTGCGAAAAGGGCAATGCCGTCTTGTCGGCGGCGATCTTCAGCGCGACGGCGGCGACCGCGCCGTGCCCGGCAAGATATTGCCCGGACAGAAACACCAAGAGCGCGGTGCCGACCGCGCCGATGAAATTGCCGACATAGACGATCGTCCAGGCGCGCAGCATGATGGAAAGCGGCAGCTTGCCGGCGGCCCAGGCCATCACCATCAGCGTATTGCCGGTGAACAGTTCGGCGCCGGCGAGGATGACCAGGATCAGCCCAAGGCCGAACACGATGCCGGCCAAGAGCCGGCTTACCCCGAACGGGATGGCGCCGTCGGCGCCGGCCAGCACGGTGGTCGCGAACATCGCGCCGAGCGCGATGAAAGCGCCGGCGAGCACGGCGAGCGCCACCAGGCTGAGCACGTCAAGCCGCGCCTTGTGCACGCCGACGCCTTCGGCCTTTTCGGCGATTTCCGCCGGCAGCAACGCGTCGATGCCGTGATCGGGGTGATCGTCGGTCATACGACCTCTCCTGAAAGAGAAGATATGGCGCGTAGACAGCCACAATTCGCCGCAAACCAAGTTGATGCACCTCAATTGCGAAATCCGTAGCGCAATAAAAAGCAATGCAGTGGTAATCCGTTGCGGACAATTCCACTGCGCAATTCGCCAGGTTTCATTAAGGCCCTGCCAACCAGCGCGAGTGGGATTTTCCCATATTAACCCCGATCGCACATGCGAGATGCAAGCTGGCCCGGCAAAGGCACAGGAATGCCGTCTGATCCCGTCCACCTCACGATCATGGAAAGAGCGGCCGCGCGCCCGGTCAAGCTTTTGATCGCGCCTATTTTTGTCGTTGTGTTTTGCTTTTGCGCGATCTGCGCCGGCCTCTTGATCGAAGCGCGCCGCGCCGCCTTGCAGCAGGCCGCCGACGTCGCGAGCAGCCTGATCGCCGCGGTTGAGTTTGACGTTTCCCGCCACATCATATCCGTGGATTTGTCGCTGCAAGCGATCGTCGAAAATCTGAAGCTACCGGAAATCGATCTGATCAGTACCAAGCTACGGCACCTGGTCTTGTTCGACCGCGCGACATCGGCGCCGCAGATTCTCAGAATCACCGTGCTCGACCGATTAGGCAATTTGCGGTTCGATTCCAGAATGGTCGAGCCGGAACACGAGAATTTTGCCGATCGCGAATATTTCAAGGCACAAAAGGCGAACGCGAATGTCGGGATGTACATCAGTCGCCCGCTGATCTCGCGCGCGGCGGGGTATTGGGTTCTTGCGATCAGCCGCCGCATATCGAATCCCGACGGTTCATTTGACGGCGTCGTCACGGCCAGCCTGCAACTTTCCTACTTCGAGCAATTGTTCAAGAATGTAACGCTCGGCCCCGCGAGCAGTATTACGCTGTCGCACATGGACGGCACGTTGCTCATGCGCTGGCCTTTCATAAATAAATATATTGGCCTCGATCTCGGGCGCACCAAACTTTACAAAGATCTGGCCGTTTCGCGCGCCGGACGCTTCCAGACCAATGCTGCCAGCGACGGAGTCAACCGGCTCGTCGTTTACAGCCGGATTGCCGGCCTTCCGCTCGTGGTCGCCATCGCCCAGTCAACGGCCGATATCTACGCGAATTGGGCCGAGTTTGCCTTTGCCGTCAGCTTTATGCTCGCCTCGCTTTGCATGGTCGCGGTCGGACTGGCCATGTATCTCATGCGCGAGTTGAATTGCCGACACAATGCCGAAACGAAGCTTGCAACGCTGGCCGCGACCGACGGTCTGACGGGGCTCTCCAATAGCCGGCACTTTAGTGCGACGGTCGCCGGCGAATGGCAGCGCGCCATGCGCGAAAAAACGCCGCTTGCGCTGCTGATGCTCGATGCCGACAATTTGAAGAGTTACAACGACCTGCACGGCCATCAGGCGGGCGACGCTTTGCTGAGATGCGTGGGCCGTGCGATCGCCGGCGCCCTCGAACGCGGAGGCGACTTGGGCGCGCGTTATGGCGGCGACGAATTTTCGGTTCTGCTGCCAGGCACATTCACCGACGGCGCCGTGCGGGTCGCGGAAAAGATTCGCCTGGCATTCGTCGAAATTTGCGCGCGGGATGGGATTGTCGGCACGGGACTGAGCATCGGCGTTGCCAGTCTCACGCCAGGCGCAGCCGAGCGCTCCGACGAGCTTGTCAAACTGGCCGACCTTGCGCTTTATCGCGCCAAGGATCTCGGCCGTAACCGCACCGAAGTCATGCCCACGACTTCTGGCGAGCGATCGAAAGCCTTGCCCGCCAATTCGCCTAAGGCGGCTTAGCGTCGACGCGGTGAAACGAGCCGGCACGGCGCCGGCGGCGCGGGCGAGGATTGCGCTGGCGCGCGCCTAGATGCGCGCCTGCGCGAAGGCGTTCACCCACATCGCGCATATCCCTGAGCGCACGATGTCGGCGCGGCTGAATTCGATCACCGGCACCGGCAGGTTCTGCGCGCCGATCATGTCGATGACCGTGCGCAGCCCGCTCTGCTTGTCGAGATCGCATTGGCTGACGTCGCCGTTGATCACCACCGTGCAGTCCTCGCCGATGCGGGTGAGGAAGGTCTTGATCTCGGCGGGCGTTGCGTTCTGCGCCTCGTCGAGCAGCACGAAGGCGTTCTTCCAGGAGCGCCCGCGCATCACCTCGAACGGCACCAACTCGATGCCGCCGTTCTTGAGCGCGATGGCGTAAGCCGCCTTGCCGATGCGGTCCTTGATGGCTTCGGTGACCGGCGCCGCCCAGGGCGCGAATTTATCTTCCAGCGAACCGGGGAAGAACCCGAGCGAGCGCCCGCAGGGCACATTCGGGCGGGTGAGGATGATCTTGTCGATGCGGCGGTTGCGGAGGAGGTCGGCGGCGTGGGTCGCCGCGATCCAGGTCTTGCCGGTGCCGGCGGGCCCGAGAACGATGACCTGGGGAGCTTTGCGAAGGGCTTCGAGATAGTCGGCCTGGGTGGGGTTGAGAGCCTTGATCGGGGGCAGTGCGCGTTCGATTTCGAATTTGGGATCGAGGAAGTCTATGATCTCGGCGGATCCGAATTGGCGCTCATGGCGGCGTCGCTTGCGATTGAGGTTCTTACCCAAGGTCCGACTCCTTCTGGTGGACTGCAGGATGAATGCCGGCGTGCCGCGCCCCGGCGCGCGACGGTCGGCAATAAAGTTGGTTGGAGTTTCAGGCAGGACGGCGGCGCAGCGAGCGTGCGGGAACGAGATGGACCCGAAGACCCAAGCTGCCGATCGATCCGTAACTGACGAACCGCCATAAGATGGGAGGCTAAGTGATTCGCGTGACAGATTTCTAAAAATGTTCGCGGATCGCCTGCCACATCCCGTCGGCGGCTGCAAAAAGCCGAAAGCGACCATATATAGGCTGCATGCGCGCCCACCGGTGTCGGCGCCAATAAGGAGCTTTTGCCCATGGCCGCGAAGATCACGGTTAAGAAAGCAGCCCCGGAAGACGTGGTCCTGAAGATCGACCAAAGACGTCCGGCGCAGGGACGTTTCCAGCTGCAGGTCGACCGGCAGACCAAGTCGACCTTCGACACGTTCGAGCCGGCCGAGAAAGCCGGCCAAGCCATCAAGGCGGCATACCCGCTGGTGCAGGTTTGCGTCTACGACTCGAAGGAAAGCGTGCAGAAGATGTTGGAGTAGAGCGCGCTAGCCGGCGCGCGCCGTCAGTAGCCGCGGCGGCGCACTTTCTTGGCGGCCTTGCGCGCGGCGTAGCGGGCATCCCGCTCGGCCTTCTGCTCGGCGGCGAGCGCTGCGGCTTTTTCAACCGCCGCGGCCGCGGCCAGCGCCGCCAATTCGTCGGCTTCCCGTTGCGCTTGCGCGGCTCGTTCGGCGGCGCGGACGGCTTCGGCGGCCAATTCCGCCTCGCGTGCGCTCTTGGCGGCTTCGCGGGCCGCCGTGCGGGCAAGGCGGGCCTCGTTGATGGCGATCCGGTTGAGGCGCTGTTGCTCGAGGGCGGGGTCTTGGCTTGCGGCGCGAAACTTTTCCAACATCGCCTTTTTGACGGCGGCGGCATTATTGCGACGTTCGAGAACGTCGGGGCTCCTGAAAAACGTCATTCCTGCTCCTGCAAGGGAATCGGCTAAGGCCCATACATGGCGTGCCCGCTTGGCTCGCGCAACTGCGCCCGGGCGGTAATTGACCGGCGATTTTGCATGCGCAGCATGACCGGCGAGGGGCCATTTACAGCCGTTTAACTTTAATCACCGCATAATTTGCCGCCGCCCGGCTTGGGACACGACTTGGGACCTCGATTGGGATCCGGGTTGGGGTTGGGCGGTGCATGGGGATACCGGGGTCAAACTCCGTTTCTTCCAGGTGATCGAGACCGGCGGACGCGCTGAGCGGGCGCGCCCGGCGGTGGTGTCGATTGTAAGTAACCGGGTTCGAGTTGCGTATGACGAGTGCGGCCGCCGCGGTCTATGACGCCCGTTTGTTCGAGGCGCGCGAAGTTTCTTTCGCTCGCCTGCGGCGTCTGATGCGTCGGCTCGCGGGTAGCGCCGTTCTCGGCCTCGGCGCCGTGGCTTTCGTCGGCCTCGCTATCGCCACGGTCACGTTTGCAGCCGCCTGGCTGCTCAATGCGTCGGTTTCCGGCAATTCGCGGCTGCAGGCGCGCACGGCGATGGGGCCGGGCATGCTGGCGCTGGTCCCTAACGCGCCCAGTTTTGCCGGCGCGCCGGTCGAAAGTTTTGCCGACAAATGGGCGCGCGCGACCGCCTCCATGCAGGTCGCCGCCGTGCCACTGAAAACGCCGCACACGCAGGTCGCGGCGCTCGCGCCCGCCGCTGCGCCGCCAACCGTCACGCCGCTGCCGCCGAAGCGCCCGACGCAAATGGCGAATATCGTGCCGTTGCCGCGGGCTTTTCCCGGCCAGCGCGAGATCGTGACCGCCTCGATCGACAAGATCGCCGCGCAGCCCGCGCCCCGACCTGCGCCACAATCAGTGCCCCAACTGGCGCCAAAGATCGCGGCGGTCGCACCGCCGCCGCCCGTTGAAAAGCCTCTGGTGCGCCGCGAGGCGCCGCCCGAAAAGCGTGTGGCGAGCCGCGAGCCGCCGGCCAAGTCGCCGCTCAAGTCGCCCCTGTTGCCCGGGCGCGACAGCCGCACGGCGATCTACGATATCGAGGCGCATACGGTCTTCCTGCCCAACGGCGAAAAGCTGGAAGCCCATTCGGGACTGGGCGACAAGCTGGACGACCCGCGCTACGTCAAAGTGCGCATGCGCGGGCCGACGCCGCCCAACGTCTACGAGCTGACCATGCGCGAGGAACTGTTCCACGGCGTGCGCGCCATCCGGCTCAATCCGGTCGACGAGGACAAGATGTACGGTCGCGCCGGCATGCTGGCGCATACCTACATGCTCGGTCCCAACGGCCAGTCGAACGGCTGCGTGTCGTTCAAGGATTACGACAAGTTCCTGCGCGCGTTCCAGCGCGGCGAGGTGAACCGCATGGTGGTGGTGACGCATCTCGATGACGGCCCATCGCGCGTTGCGCGCGAACAGCGCGGCCAAACCGAGCGGTTCGCATTGAATTTTTAAGTACCTGTCGGGATTGGATTTTTATTGTTTCCCGCGACCACGGGGAGGGGACTGCCGGGTGTGACCGGGTGGGGGCGAATTCGCCGTTCCGGCCGCCGCGCCGCGGCGATCCGCCGACAATGTTCCTATTTTGGTTCTTATTTTGGTTCTTAATTTGGCCGTACAGCGTGCTAATATGTTTTGGGGTTTCGGGGGCGCCAGGTTGCAGTTTTCAATCGCCGGATTACGTCCTCGGGAGCGCTGTCATGAAGATGAGCAAGCTCGGCTATTTTTCCGAGTTCCTGCTTTTTCCCCCACTTGTACTGGCCGCCACGCTGTTCGCGATCCACGCCGCGATTCCACCGCGGCCGGTGACTTTGGTAATTTTCTATGGCGCCGGCCTGGTGGCCTGGACGCTGATTGAGTATTTGCTGCACCGCGCGCTGTTTCATCACGCGCCGATCCTGTCGCAAATCCACGAACACCACCACCATTCACCGCAGGACCTGATCGGCACGCCGGCCTGGGTCAGCCTGTTGGTCGGGCTCGCGGTTGCATGGCCGGCCTGGAGGGCGTTCGGATTTGATCTGGCGACCGCCGCGACCACGGGTATGGTCACCGGCTACCTGTGGTACGTTTTCGTGCACTATGCGACGCATCATTGGATGCCGCGCCGCGGCTCTTATCTTTACTGGGCGCGATTGCGCCATGCGCGCCATCACCATCAATCGCAGAGTGGAAATTTCGGCGTGACGACGTCCATCTGGGACCATGTCTTCGGTACCGCGCTAAAGGGCGGCAGGACGGAATAGCCCGGCGCGATCGCCTTCTTCTTGCTCGCTGCGCTTGCGCGGGAGGGTGGGGCGGCCCGGAAGACGCTAGATCTGCGTGGTCACCGGCTTTATCGGTGTTTGCCGGATTTCGCGCATATCGCCATGGTGGACTCTCGCCACCTTGCCGTTGTCCCAAGCGATGGTGACGGCATCCCAACTCGTTTCGGTGACGCAGCCGCGGTCGGCGGCATCGCCTTGCCAATAGACCTTACTGCCCTTCTTGAGGGCTTTGGATTCGGCGTTGGTCATCGCTCGTTCCCTATTCTGCCGTCGCGTCGTCGGTTGAGGTCTTAGTTTCACCTGCGCGCTCGGCTTTGCGCAGCGCCGATTTTTCCTCCCGCTTGCGCAGCTTTTCCTCGTTGCGGGCCTGCGCCGCGCGGTTGCGGTCATTGCGCTGCATTCCGTAATTCGGCCTGAAAGCCATAAAGGTTTTCCTTCGGAATTGACTGGTTGGCCAACGAGCGAGTTGCCGGGTGGACGCTTTCGGCGCGAACGGCTCGCGGGACTATACGTGCTAATTGGGGCTAGAGGGTTTTTATCCCACCCCCGCGAAACACGGGGAGAGTGGCGCTGAACGCAGGCGGCTCGAAAGGATGAGGGAAGCGTGCTCTAGGCGCAACTGCGCGTTCGGCAGGCTCGCTTGCCCCCGCCGCCAGCGATTGATACCTAGACGCTCACCCGCGTGGCCGGACCAATCTGGGCCATCCATGCCCTTGAACGAAATAGAAAATGCCTTCCAAAACGCCCTTCTACATCACCACCGCGATCTCCTACCCGAACGGCGCGCCGCATATCGGCCACGCCTATGAGGCGATCGCCACCGACGCCATCGCCCGCTTCATGCGGCTCGACGGCTACGACGTCTATTTCCTCACCGGCACCGACGAGCACGGCCAGAAGATGCAGCAGACCGCCGCGCGCGAAGGCCTGACCGCGCGCGCGTTGCGCGACCGCAACGTGCCGCTGTTCGAGAAAATGGTCGCGCGGCTCGAATGCTCGAACGACGATTTCATCCACACCACGGAGGAGCGCCACCACCGCTCGTCGGAGGAAATCTGGCGCCGCATGGAGGCAAACGGCGACATCTATCTCGACAAATACGCCGGCTGGTATTCGGTGCGCGACGAGGCCTATTACGCCGAGGACGAGACGCATCTGAACGAACAGAAGGTGCGCGTGTCGTCGAAGACCGGCACGCCGGTCGAGTGGGTGGAGGAGGAGAGCTATTTCTTTCGACTTTCGGCCTATCAGGACAAGCTGTTGAAGCTGTTCGAGCGGCCGAATTACGTGCTGCCGAAGGAGCGGCTCAACGAAGTGGCGAGCTTCGTGCGCGGCGGCTTGCAGGATCTGTCGATCTCGCGCACCACCTTCGACTGGGGCATCCGCGTCCCCGGCAACGACAAGCACATCATGTATGTGTGGGTCGACGCGCTCACCAATTACATCACCGGCGTCGGCTTCCCCGACGACCAGGGCGACATGTTCAAACGCTACTGGCCGGCGGCGCTGCACGTCATCGGCAAGGACATCGTGCGCTTCCACGCGGTCTATTGGCCGGCCTTTTTGATGTCGGCCGGCATCGCGGTGCCGCGGCACATCTTCGCGCACGGTTTCCTGTTCAGCCGCGGCGAGAAAATGTCGAAGTCGGTCGGCAATGTGGTCGATCCCTTCGCCATGGCCGACGCATACGGCGTCGACCCGATGCGCTATTTCTTTTTGCGCGAGGTGCCGTTCGGCCAGGACGGCAATTACAGCCACGAGGCGATCGTCAACCGCATCAACGCCGATCTCGCCAATGACTTGGGCAATCTGGCGCAGCGCTCGCTGTCGATGATCGGCAAGGCCTTCGGCGGCGTGCTGCCGGCGCCCGGCGCGTTGACGGCCGAGGACAAAACCATTTTGGCGTCCGCCGACGCCATGCTCGGCATTGCGCGCGAGCACATGAAGACGCAGCAGCTGCACCAGGTGCTCAACGCGGTGTGGGCGGTGGTGGCCGACGCCAACCGCTATTTCGCCGCGCAGGCGCCCTGGGCGCAGGCCAAGACCGATCCGCAGCGGCAGGGCACGATCCTCTACGTCACCGCTGAGGTGTTGCGGCAGGTCGCGATCCTTGCCCAGCCCTTCGTACCGGGCTCGGCGGCGAAACTGCTCGATCTGCTCGGCGTTCCGTCGGGAGAGCGCAATTTCGGCGACCTCGACGGCAAGAAACGCATCGCGCCCGGCGCCACCCTGCCGGCGCCGGCGCCGGTGTTCCCGCGCTATGTTGAACCGGAGGCGAAGACGTGAGCCCGCTTTCTTCACCTCCCCCTGGAGGGGGGAGGTCGGTTCGCCATAGCGCGGCGAAGACGCGCGTAAACGCGCTTGTGGCGAACCGGGTGGGGGTGACATCGCCAACGAAGGACACCCAACCCCGGCGGACTTCGTCCGCCGACCCTCCCCCTACAGGGGAGGGTAAAGAGCGCTCCACGTCGGTTCATTGGGGAGTGCCCTGATCATGCTGGTGGATAGCCACTGCCACCTGGATTTTCCCGATTTCGCCGCCGAGCTCGACGCGGTGGTCGGGCGGGCGCGGGCGGCCGGCATCGGCCGCATGGTCACCATCTCCACCCGCGTGCGTAAGCTGCCGCAGGTGCTGGCGGTTGCCGAGAAATATCCGGAGATTTTCTGCTCGGTCGGCACGCATCCTCATAATGCCCACGAGGAACTCGACATCGACGCCAAGGCGCTGATCGCGCTTGCCCAGCATCCGAAAGTGGTGGCGATCGGCGAGGCCGGCCTCGACTATCACTACGACAAGAGCCCGCGCGACGCGCAAAAAGCCGGCTTTCTGCAACACATCGCGGCCGCGCGCGAAACCGGGCTGCCGCTGGTCATCCATTCGCGCGAGGCCGACGCCGATATGGCCGAAATTCTGATCGAGGAAACCGGGAAGGGCGCCTTCCCGGCCGTGTTGCACTGTTATACCGGCGGCCGCGATCTGGCCTTCAAGGCCATCGAGCTCGGCCTCTCTATCGGCTTCACCGGAATCCTGACCTTCAAGAACGGCCAGGATCTGCGCGACATCGCCAAGGATCTGCCGGCCGAGCGCATCCTGGTCGAGACCGACGCGCCGTATCTGGCGCCGCTGCCTTTTCGCGGCAAACGCAACGAGCCGGCTTACGTTGTGGAAACCGCCAATGTGTTGGCGCAAACGCGCGGCGTTTCGGCGGACGACATCGCGCGCCAAACCACGGAGAATTTCTTCCGCCTGTTCAGCAAGGTCCCGCGTACCTTGGCCAACGCCGCATGAGCCTGAAATTCACCATTCTCGGCTGCGGCTCGTCCATGGGCGTGCCGCGCGTCGCGCTCGGCTGGGGCAAATGCGACCCGAACGAACCGAAAAACCGCCGGCGGCGCTGCGCTCTTTTAGTTGAACGCGTGCAGGGGCCAGGAAAGGCTACACGCGTTCTGGTCGACTGCACGCCGGACTGCCGCGAGCAATTGCTCGCGGCGCAAGTCGACTGGCTCGACGGCGTGCTGATCACCCACGAGCACGCCGACCATACCCACGGCATCGACGATCTGCGCCCGCTGTTCGTGCGCCAGCGCCAGCGCGTCCCGGTCTGGATCGATGAGCCGACCGCGCACGCTTTGCGCGCCCGCTTCGGCTATTGCTTCGAGACGCCGCCAGGCAGCGAATATCCGCCGATTTTGACCGAGCGCCGGCTGGTACCGGGGCAGGCCGCTACAATCGACGGCGCAGGGTGGGCCGATCGAGGCGCTGCCGGTTCTGCAAAACCACGGGGATATCCCTTCACTGGGGTTTCGTTTCGGCACCGTGGCCTATTCCGCCGATATCAAGAGTTTGCCGCCGGACGGTGTTGCGGCGCTCGCGGGGCTCGACGTGTGGATTGTGGACGCGCTTCGACCGGCCCCGCACCCAAGCCATTTCAACCTGGCCGAGGCGCTGGACTGGATCGCCCGGGTGAAGCCCAAACGGGCGATCCTGACCAACCTGCACAGCGACATGGATTACGCGAGTTTGTGCGCCAGCCTGCCGGCGGGCGTCGAGCCGGCCTATGACGGGATGGGCTTCGAGAGCTAATCTACTTTCTCATTTAGTCGACCGATCTAATTGTAAATGCAAGGAAAAGTAGCGTCCGAACCCGCATCCATCGATCTTATGAATAGCCAAGATTTTTCAGGTGTATCGGGGCATTTCTTAAAGTTGGAGATATTCTGGGTGTGTCGAGATATTCCATAATATGTCTTATGCGAATCAAGTGGCCGCAGTCGCAGGTCTTGGCCGGCTTTGCTACGGTCACCGCCTCCCGCCGCAACGAGCCCTCCATCCTGTGAAACCCTCCCGCGATATTGCCCGGCTGATCGAGATCATGGCCGCGCTGCGCACGCCCGGCAGCGGCTGTCCCTGGGACCTCGAACAGACCTTCCGCACCATCGCGCCCTATACGCTGGAGGAAGCCTACGAGGTGGCCGACGCCATCGCGCGCGGCGACCTCGCCGGCCTCAAGGACGAGCTGGGCGACCTGCTGCTGCAGGTCGTCTATCACGCGCGCATGGCGCAGGAGCAAGGCCGCCTTCGATTTCGGCGACGTGGTGGAGAGCGTAACCGCCAAGATGGTGCGCCGGCATCCGCACGTCTTTGCCGACGCCGAGGGGCGCACCGCCGAGGCGGTCGCGGGCCTGTGGGAACGCATCAAGGCCGAGGAAAAGGTTGCCCGAGGCGACGCTGGGCCGCAGGGCGCGCTCGCCGGGGTGCCGGTCGCCCTGCCCGCGTTAACCCGCGCCTTGAAGCTGCAGGACAAGGCCGGCCGCGTCGGCTTCGACTGGAACGATCCGCGCGCAGTGCTCGCCAAGATCCGCGAGGAAGCCGATGAGATCGAGGCCGAGCTCGATCGCGCGGACAACGGCAAAGTCGGGGCCGAAGTGGGCGATCTTCTGTTCGCGGTGGTCAACCTCGCCCGCCATATCGGCGCCGATCCGGAAGACATATTGCGGCAGACAAATTTGAAATTCGAACGCCGCTTCGCCGCGATCGAACGCGCTCTGGCCGAACGCGGGAAAACGCCGCAAGACGCCACATTGGCCGAGATGGATGCGCTCTGGGACGCGGCCAAGGCGGCGGAACGCTCCTAAGCCGTCAAGCCGGGAACTTCGCCCTCACCTGCGCCGCCTTGTCGGCGTCGGCGCGGATGGTCACCGCCAGCCGGCCGTGGTCGTCCATGTTTTTCGACAGCACCTCCGAATGGCGATAGAGCCAGCTCAGGCCGGCGCCATCGGCGGGGTCGAGCGACAACTCCAGGGTCTGCCGCTTTTCGCCGAGCCGCGCCTCGATCGCGGCAATGAGACGATCGAGCCCTTCCCCGCTCAGCGCCGATACCGGGATCGCCCGCCGCGTGGCCGGCTGCCGGTCGGCCAGATTGAACAGCCGCGCGCGCGCCTCCGCATCGAGCCGGTCGATCTTGTTCCAGACCTCGATCAGGCGCGGATCGGCGGCTTCGATGCCGAGTTCGCCGAGCACCTTCTCGACGTCGCGCGACTGCGCTTGGGCGTCCTCATGCGACAAGTCGCGCACGTGCAGGATGACGTCGGCCTCGATCACTTCCTCGAGCGTGGCGCGGAACGCCGCCACCAGCATGGTCGGCAGATCGGAAATAAAGCCGACGGTATCGGACAAAATGATGCGGTTGCCGTGCGGCAACGCAACCGCGCGCAGCGTCGGATCGAGCGTGGCGAACAACATGTCGGCCGACAGCACGGACGCCTGCGTCATGCGGTTGAACAGCGTCGACTTGCCGGCATTGGTGTAGCCGACCAAGGCCACGATCGGATAAGGCACCCGCTTGCGCGCGTCGCGATGCAGCTGGCGGGTGCGCTTGACCTTGTCGAGTTCGCCTTCGATACGGCGGATGCGGTCTTCGATCACGCGCCGGTCCGCCTCCAATTGCGTCTCGCCCGGCCCGCCGAGAAAACCGAAGCCGCCGCGCTGGCGCTCGAGATGGGTCCAGGAGCGCACCAGCCGGCTCTTCTGATAGGTGAGATGGGCGAGTTCGACCTGCAGCGCGCCTTCCCGCGTGCGCGCGCGCCGGCCGAAGATTTCCAGGATCAGGCCGGTGCGGTCGATGACCTTGGCGTTCCAGGCCTTCTCCAGATTGCGTTGCTGCACCGGCGAGACCGGGCAATCCATCACCACGACGGATGCTTGCAGGCTTTTGACCAGCCCGGCGATCTCGTCGACCTTGCCGGTGCCGATATAGGTCGCCGGCCGCACCTGATTGAGCGTGACGAGGCCCGCTTGCACGACGTTGAGATCGATGGCGCGGGCGAGCCCGGCGGCTTCTTCCAGGCGAGCCTCCGGCGTGCGCGTTTCCGCCGACGAGCGGGCGGCGCTTCCCCTCACCTCGCGCTTGAGCCACGGCTCAATGACGATGGCGCGGCCGGTCTCCGCGCCCGTCGCCGTCGGGCTTAAGAGATCGGCGCGCTTGTCACGCTGGCGTTGTTCCAATAAGACCTTATCCCCGGCCGGCGGCTCTTCGCCGCCTTCGAACAGCTGGATCGGGTGACCGGGCATGATGGTCGAAATCGCGTGCTTGTAGACGAGCTGGGAATGTCCGTCCCTGCGCAACAGCACGCAGAAATTATCGAACCAGGTCACCACGCCCTGCAATTTGACCCCGTTCACCAGAAAGATGGTGAGCGGAATTTTTGCCTTGCGGACGTGATTGAGAAAGGTGTCTTGCAGATTTTGCGTACGTTCGGCTGCCATGGCCGTGTTCCATTTTTTGCCCGCGTCTTTAAGCGCGAGACCTTCGTTGCCCAAGCCTTGCGCATGGAACTTCCGGGTCATGCCCCGCTTTGCGCCCCACACAAAAGCGGTCTCCGGCTTGGGAGCACGCTATTAGATGGCAGGCCGCCCTTTGGCGCAAGCACAAGTTGCCCTGCGGCCGACCAAACCGCTGAAATAACAGAGATTTCGTGGCCATTTCGCCGCCGCCGCCCAAGATTTAGGCGATTTCGGCGTGACGGTGAAAGTCGCGCCGCAAGGCCGTTGCGATCAGCCCAGGCGCGCCATTGCCGACCGGCCGGCCGTCAATCGACACCACCGGCAGCACGACCTGGCTCGCCGAGGTGATGAAGGCCTCGCGCGCGGCATAAGCCTCTTCCACGGAGAAGGCGCGCTCCTCGAAGGCGAGCCCCTGCGCCTTGACCACGTCGAGCACCACCGAGCGGGTGACGCCGGGCAGGATGTCGTGACCGAGTGGGCGGGTGATGAGTTTGCCGTCGCGGCTGACGATCCAGGCATTCGACGAGCCGCCTTCGGTGACACGGCCCGCCGCGTCGACCAGCCAGGCCTCGCGCCCGCCTTGGTCGCGCGCGGCCTGCTTGGCCAGCACATTGGGCAAAAGCGCCACCGATTTAATGTCGACGCGGCCCCAGCGGATGTCGGGCATGGTGACCACGGCGATGCCCTCGGCCGCCTGCTTTTCAAGCCGCGCGGGGTCGATGGCGCGCGCGGTCACCACCACCGAGGGCTTGGTGCCGGCCGGCGGAAAGAAAAAATCGCGCGGCGCCGTGCCGCGGGTGATTTGCAGATAGACGATGCCGTCGTGCACGCGGTTGCGCCGCACGGTTTCGCGCAGCACGACCGCAAGCGCGGCCGCCGACATCGGGCGCGCGATGCGCACGGCGTTGAGCGAGCGGTCGAGCCGCGCCATGTGGCGGCGCTCGTCGACCAGGTGCCCTGCCCGCACCTCGCATACCTCATAGACGCCGTCGGCGAATTGATAGCCGCGATCCTCGATCGAAACCTTGGCCTTGCTGCGCGGCAGGTAGCGGCCGTTGACGTAAGCGATACGCGACATGCGGAGTGACTATCCTATTCCCAATGCTTTGAGCTTGCGGTGCAGCGCCGAGCGCTCCATGCCGACGAATTCGGCGGTGCGCGAGATGTTGCCGCCGAAGCGGCTGATCTGCGCCACCAGATATTCACGTTCGAACACCTCGCGCGCGTCGCGTAGCGGCAAGCCCATCAGATGCTCGCCGCCGTTGCCGTTCGGCATTTGCGGCACCATGGAGCCGACGTCGGGCGGCAGCATGCTGGCGTCGAGCACGGCATTGGGATCGCCGCCGGCCAGATATCATCAGGCGCTCGATATTGTTGCGCAACTGGCGGACATTGCCCGGCCAGTTATGCGATTGCAGCACGGCCATGGCGTCTTCGCCGATGCGGCGTTTGGGCAAGCCGGTCGCCTGCGAAATCTGGTCCATGAAATACTCGACCAATTCGGGGATGTCATCGCGCCGCTCGGCCAAAGGCGGCACGCGGATCGGCACCACCGACAGCCGGTGGTAGAGGTCCTCGCGGAATTTGCCCTCGGCGATTTCCGCTTCGATATTGCGCGCAGTCGACGACACGATGCGCACGTCGACCGCCACTTTGGCCGAGCCGCCGACGCGCTGGAAGGTCTGATCGACCAGCACGCGCAGGATCTTGTTCTGCGTCTCGCGCGGCAATTCGGCGACGTCGTCGATGAACAGCGTACCGCCGTCCGCCTCCTCCAGCGCGCCCGGCTTGCGGTCTTCCGAGCCGTTGGAGCGGTCGACGCCGAACAGTTCGATTTCCATGCGCTCGGGCGTGATGGCGGCGGCGTTGATCACGATGAAGGGTCCGTTGGCGCGCCCTGACGACTGGTGGATGGTGCGCGCGGCCAGTTCCTTGCCCGAGCCGGATGGGCCGACGATGAGAACGCGGCTATTGGTCGGCGACACCCGCTCGATGGTCTGGCGCAACTGGACGATGGCCGCCGAGCGGCCGACCAACATGGCCGGCTGCGGGGCCAGCTGCTTGAGTTGCTTGACCTCGCGCTTGAGCCGCGAGGTCTCCAGCGCGCGTTCCGCCACCAGCACCAGCCGGTCGGCTTTGAACGGCTTCTCGATGAAATCGTAGGCGCCGTGCTTGATGGCGGCGACCGCGGTTTCGATATTGCCGTGGCCGGAGATCATCACCACCGGCACGTCGGGGTGCTCCTGCTTGACGGTGTCGAGCAATTGCAGCCCATCGAGCCGGCTGCCCTGCAGCCAGATGTCGAGGAACAGCAGGTTCGGCTTGCGCGCCGCGATGGCGGAAAGCGCGTCGTCGCTGTTGCGCGCCGTGCGCGCGTCGAAGCCCTCGTCCTGCAGGATGCCGGCCACCAGATCGCGGATATCGGCTTCGTCGTCGACGATGAGAATATCTGCCGCCATGCTTGCTACCCGTCCGCGCTGTTCTGTTTTTCCGGCTCGGCGGCTTGCTCGTGGCCGGCGGCGGCGAACCGCACGCGCACCCAGGCGCCCCGCTGTCCGGGAATTTTATCGGCGGCGTCGCGCAGCTCGATCGAGCCGCCATGATCCTCGACGATGCGGCCGACGATGGCGAGGCCCAAGCCCGTTCCCTTTTCGCGCGTGGTGACGTAGGGCTCGAGCAGCCGGCTGCGATTTTCCTTCGGCAGGCCGATGCCGTTGTCGATCACGTCGATGACCACGTCGTCGCCGTCGCGCGCGGCGACCACCTTGATCGAGCCCTTGCCGAGTTCCGCCGGCGGCACCGCGCCGATCGCCTCGGTCGCGTTTTTGATCAGATTGGTGAGCGCCTGCGATATCAGCCGGCGGTCGAAGCGCGCCGGCAGCGGATCTTCGGCGATGGTCGCGTCGATGTCGATTTCCGGGTCGCTGACGCGCATGAGGAACACCGCCTGGCGCACGGTGTCGGCGACGTCCTCGGCGGCGATCACCGGCTTGGGCATGCGGGCAAAACGCGAGAACTCGTCGACCATGCGGCGGATATCGTCGACCTGGCGCACGATGGTGTCGGTGCACTGTTCGAACACGCCGCGGTCTTCGCCGATCATGTTGCCGAATTTGCGGCGCAGTCGTTCGGCCGACAGTTGAATGGGCGTCAGCGGGTTCTTGATCTCATGCGCGATGCGGCGCGCGACGTCGGCCCAGGCCGAGGTGCGTTGCGCGGCCACCAATTCGGTGATGTCGTCGAGCGTCACCACATAACCCTGGCCGGATTCGCCGGACTGCTCGCTGGTGATGCGCACCGACAGGTTTCGCTCGCGGCCGTTGCGGGCGATCGTTATCTGGTCCTGCGTGCGCGCGCCGGTGCGCGCCGCCGCCATGAAATCCGCGAGTTCCGGAAGCACCTCGGTCAGCGGCCGGCCAAGCGCCTCGGGCTCGGTGCGGCCGATCAGTTTTTCCGCCGAGCGGTTGAGGATGCTGACGCAGCCGTCGCCGTCGACGCCGATCACACCGGCGCTGGCGCCGGCGAGCACCGCTTCGGTGAAGCGCCGCCGGCTGTCGATGACGTCGCGCGCGCGCACGAGGTCGTCGCGCTGGCTGCGCAGTTCTTGCGTCATGCGGTTGAAGGTTTCGCCGAGCTGGGCGAGATCGCCTTCCGAGCGGCGGATCGGCACGCGCACATGCAGGTTGCCGGTGGAAACGAGATTGGCGGCGCCGATCAGGCGCCTGATCGGCGCCACCAGGCGATTGGCGAAGTTGAATCCGATCCACACCGCGGAAAGCAGCACGGTGAGCGCGATGACGGTGTACATCAGCGCGAATGCGACTCTGCACGCCGAGCCGGCGCGCTTCGATTTCGGCATAATCGGCGGCGCTCGCGCGCGTCGCCTGCAACTGCGGCACAACGTTCGGATCGAGCAGGCGCGTCACGTAAAGATAGTTGTCGGTGAAATTCCGCAACTTGATGATCGCCGCGACATAATTGGTGTCCGGCAAGAGGACGATCTGCGGTTTGCTGTCGCTCATATTCGTCAGCGCTTCGCGCGGCGGCATGGCGAAGGTTTGATTGATCTTGACGTCGGCGCGCGCGACGACTTTGACGTCCTTGTCGATGACGATGGCGGCGGCCAAGCCGCGTATCGACGCCTGGAACGTCAGGTATTGTTGCAGTTTGTCATGGTCGTGCTCGAACATATCGCTCGAGCGCGAAAGATCGATCGCGATCACCATGATATCGGAGCGCACGATCTGCGCGTGATCGCGCAGATAAGCCTCCGCTACGATTAGCGAATTCTCGATGGCCACGCGCGTGCGCGCGGCGAACAGCCGATCGAGGCCGCGATCGAGCGTGACGCTGGCGACGATCGCCACCAGGATCGCGGGCGCGGCGGCGATGATGGAGAACAAGCCGACGATGCGCACGTGCAGCCGCGCGGCCGCCCGCCCGGTGCGCCGGGCCTGCACCACCTGCCAGACTTCGCGCACGATCACGCCGAGCAGCAGCAGCACCGCCGCCGCGTTCACCAAGAGCAGCGTGACGACCACTTTGTGGGTCGGCGGGATCGGGGTGAAGTCGGCGAGGACGATAAAGGTGACGAAGGCGGAGAGCAGCGCGAGACCGACCGCGATCGGTCCCAGCAGCCGGGCCTCGCCCCGCTTTGTAGGCGGAGCGACAAGCGCGGCATCGGCGCTGGCAGCCTGTTCTGCGCTCATGGACCCCTGTCAGCGGATGGCCCGGCGCCTGGCGGCTCCGGAAGAATGGGCGCGGAGAGGCATAGGCCCCTCCCCGCAGTGATGCTTTTATACAACAATGTTGCCGAATTGCGACAAAAGCGCGGCGCAAAAACCACACTTTTAGCGGGCGGGAGCCGGAGTGTTCGGGGGATAAAGGCCGTTGTCCGTGCGGCCGTCAGTTGCTGCCGCGGAAGACCTGAATGTCGAGATCGCGGATTTTCTTGCGCAGCGTATTGCGGTTGACGCCCAACAGGTCGGCGGCGCGGATCTGATTACCCCGGGTGGCGGCAAGCGCCGCGCTGAGCAGCGGATACTCGATCTCGCGCAAGACCCGGTGGTAGAGGCCGGCGGGCGGCAGCGCGTCGTCGAAGCCGGCAAAATAGGCGGTGAGGTGACGTTCGACCGCAGCGCTGAGGCTTTCTTCCGCGCGCGGCTCGTCGCTGCCGGCCGGCAGCGCCGGCTGCGCCAATTCGGACTCGATCACCGCCGCCGTGATGGTTTCCTGCGGATAAAGCGCGGCCAAGCGGCGCGCCAGGTTTTCCAGTTCGCGCACATTGCCTGGCCAGCGGTGGCGCTTGAGGCGGTCGAGGCCGGCCGGGTCGATCTGCTTGGGTGGCAGACCCTCGCGCTGGGCCTGGGCGAAAAAATGGCGGATCAAATCGGGCACGTCCTCGATGCGCTCGCGCAAAGGCGGCAGCCGCAGCGGCACAACATTGAGGCGGAAGAACAAATCTTCGCGGAACAGCCCCTGCTGGATCAAAACCCGCAGTTCTTTGTTGGAGGCGGCGATGATGCGCACATCGCTCTTGATCGGCGTGCGACCGCCGACCGTCGTGTATTCGCCCTGTTGCAGCACGCGCAACAACCGGGTCTGCGCTTCCATCGGCATGTCGCCGATTTCGTCGAGGAACAGCGTGCCGCCCTCGGCCTGCTCGAAGCGGCCGGCGCTGCGCGTATTGGCGCCGGTAAAGGCGCCCTTCTCGTGCCCGAACAGTTCGGACTCGATCAGGTCGCGCGGGATCGCCGCCATGTTGATGGCGACAAAGGTTCCGCTGCGCCGCTTGCCGTAGTCGTGCAGCGCGCGCGCGACCAGTTCCTTGCCGGTGCCGGATTCGCCGGTGATCATCACCGTCAAATCGGTCTGCATCAGCCGCGCCAGCACGCGGTAGATTTCCTGCATCGCCGGCGAGCGGCCGACCAGCGGGATGTTGTCGAAGTCCTCGCTCTTGGCGCTCGCCGGCCGCTTTTCCTTCGGCTCCGACAATGCGCGCCCGACGATGGCGATCAGCTCCTTGAGGTCGAACGGCTTGGGCAGATATTCGTAGGCGCCGCGCTCGGAGGCGCGGATCGCGGTCATGAAGGTGTTCTGCGCGCTCATCACGATGATCGGCAGATCGGGGCGCGCCTTGCGGATGCGCGGGATAAAATCGAAAGCGTTCTCGTCCGGCATGACGACGTCGGTAATGACCAGATCGCCGTCACCCTGGCTGACCCAGCGCCACAGCGTCGCGGCATTGCCGGTCGACCGCACTTCGTAGCCGGCGCGCGACAAAGCCTGATTGAGGACGGTGCGGATCGCGGCATCGTCATCGGCAACCAAAATGCTTCCCGTCGGCATCGTGTTACCTCACGGGCTCTGGACCGGCGGCGCATCGTCGGCGACGGCGCCGTCGCCTGCGTAGATCGGCATCAAGACGCGGAATGTCGTTCGTCGCGACTGCGATTCACATTCGATGATGCCGCCGTGGTCGCCGACGATCTTGGCCACCAGCGCCAGCCCCAGCCCGCTGCCGCTCTGCTTGGTGGTGACGAAGGGATCGAACAGATGCGGCATCAAGTCTTCCGGCACGCCCTGCCCGTTGTCCTTGACGCAGAATTCGAGCGGCAGCGACACCCGCGTCTTCGAACCCGGCACGGCCAGCCGCACGCCAGGGCGGAACGCGGTCGTGAGCTGGATCTCGCCGTCGATCGCGCTCTCGCCGATCGCCTCGCAGGCGTTCTTCACCAGATTAAGGAAGACCTGCACCAGTTGGTCGCGGTTGGCGAGAACGGGCGGCAGCGAAGGATCGTATTCTTCGGCGAATTTGATGTGCCGGGCAAACCCCGTTTGCGCCAGGCGCTTCACGTGGTCGAGCACCACGTGGATATTGACCGGCTCGCGTTCGACCGGCCGTTCGTCGGCGAACACCTCCATGCGGTCGACCAGCTTCACGATGCGGTCGGTCTCGTCGCAAATGAGCTTGGTGAGCGGGCGGTCGTCGTCGCCGGCCGACTGCTCGAGCAGTTGGGCGGCGCCGCGGATACCGGACAGCGGGTTCTTGATCTCATGCGCCAGCATGGCGGCGAGCGCGATCACCGAGCGGGCGGCGCCGCGATGGGTGAGCTGGCGGTCCATCTTGTCGGCGATGGTGCGCTCTTGCAGCATGACGACGACGTGGTCGGTATATTCCGGCAGCGGCCCGACAAAGAGATCGACCAGCCGTTCGCCCGGATTGCGCGGGGTGGCGAGATCGACCTTGTATTCGTTGACCGCTGAGCCGCGCTGGCGCACCTGCTCGATCAGCGTGAGCAGCGGCGAGCCGAACGGCACCAGGTCGCGCAGCATGTGCCGGCGCAGCACCGGGATCGAGGCCTCGAAAAATTGTTCGGCGGCGACGTTGGCGTCGGCGATGCGTGCCGTCCGGCGATACCATGATCACCGGATGCGGCAGCGCGTGCAGCACCGCGTCGGCCGGCGAATTGACGGTAGCGGAGACGGCGTGCGCGCGGCTCATGCGGCGGCCCTCCAGGCGAAGGCATCGTACGCGTCGGCGAGCAGACGGCGGGCCTGCGCCGGCTCTTCGGCGGTGAGCACGCGGGCGCGGTGGTTCTTCAAGAGGTCGACCGATACGCCGGCGCTGGCCGCCGCGGAATCGAGCGCCCAGGCGAGATGCTTGCGCGCGTGCCGGCGGCCGATCGCCAGCCCGTGATGCGTCAGCATCTCGTCATAGAGCGTATCGATCAAAGTGAATTGCTCGGCGAGCGGCGGCGTTGCGCTCGCGCTTACCGGTCGCGAGATAGCGCGCCACCTGACCGGGGAACCAGGGCCGCCCTTGCGCGGCGCGGCCGATCATCACCGCGTCGGCGCCGGAAGTTGCGAGCGCGTCACTGGCGTCGTCGAACGAACGAATGTCGCCATTGACCACGACCGGGATGCTGACGGCCTGTTTCACGTTGCGCACGGCCGACCAATCGGCGCGGCCCGCATAGAACTGGCAGCGGGTGCGGCCGTGCACGGTGATCATGGCGACGCCGGCGTCTTGCGCGCGGCGTGCAAGCTGCGGCGCATTGATGCTGGCATCAGTCCCAACCGAGCCGCATTTTCAGCGTGACTGGCACCTTCGACCGCACCGACAGTCGCCTCGATCAAGCCGAGCGCTTGATCGAGATCGCGCATCAGCGCGGAGCCGGCGGCGCCGTTGGTCACTTGTTTGGACGGGCAGCCCATATTGATGTCGATGATGTCGGCGCCTTGCGCTTCGGCGATGCGGGCGCCCTCCGCCATCCAGCGGGCTTCGCAGCCGGCAAGCTGGACGACGTTGATCGCAACGCCCTGCCCTTCGCTGCGCACGCGCGCCTCACGCTGGCCCTCGGCGAGCGCCGCGCTTGCCGTCATTTCCGAAATGACCAGACCGGCGCCATGCCGTTCCGCTAACCTGCGGAAGGGCGCGTCGGTGATGCCGGACATGGGCGCTAAAATCACGCGGTTCGGTACCTTGACCGGAGCCGATCTGCAGAAATTCGCCTGCAATTTGCGCGATTTCGCCCCGATTGTCGAATGACTGCCTATCATTTAGGCGGCCCCTTTCATTGCTCAGAGTTTAGCCATTTTGACAAGGCGCGCAAGTGCTGCACTGCAAAAAGTTGTTCATGCTTCGGCGCAGTCGGTTAAATCGGCAAATCCATTCCCGCTGCAGCGGGAACGCGCTAAAGCCAGGCGACAACGTAAGGAGCAGCAAATAGCATGGCGGGTGTCGCGGCCGTCATTGTCGCCGCCGGGCGGGGATCGCGGGCGGGCGGCGATCTGCCCAAGCAATTCCGGCCGATCAGTGGCAAGCCGATGATCCGGCAGAGCCTTGTCATGCTCTTGCAGCACCCGAAGGTCGCCTTCGTGCAGCCGGTCATACACCGCGACGATGTGGCGATTTTCCAATCCGCTGCGGCCGGGCTCGACCCGCTGGCGCCGGTCTTCGGCGGCGCCACCCGGCAGAGCTTCCGTTCGCGCGGGGCTGGAGGCGCTCGCATCGCGCAAGCCCGATCTGGTCTTGATCCATGACGCGGCGCGGCCCTTCGCGACGCCGGCGCTGGTCTCGCGCGCCATCGCTGCCACGGAAAAGAGCGGCGCAGCGATCCCGGCACTGCCGGTCACCGATACGGTGAAGACGGTCGACGCGGACGGCCATGTGCATCGGACGCTCGACCGCAGCGCGTTGCGCCTGGTGCAGACGCCGCAAGGTTTCGCCTTCCCCGCTCTGCTCGATGCGCATCGCCGCGCCGCCGCGCAAGGCCGCGAGGACTTTACCGACGACGCCGCGCTCGCCGAATGGGCGGGGCTCAAGGTCAGCGTGTTCGCCGGCGAACCCGGCAATATCAAGATCACCGAGGAGAGCGACTTCGCGCGCGCCGAAGCTGCGCAGTTTGCCGCGCTCGGCGATGTGCGCACCGGCACGGGCATTGACGTGCACGCCTTTGGCCAAATCCGGATTTTGGCGATCATGTCACGCTGGGCGGCATCCGTATCGCACATGACCGCGCGCTGATCGGCCATTCCGACGCCGACGTGGCGCTGCATGCGCTTACCGACGCCATTCTCGGCGCGCTCGCCGACAGCGACATCGGCGCGCATTTCCCGCCTAGCGATCCGCAGTGGCGCAACGCCTCGTCCGACCGGTTTCTCGCCTTCGCGGTCGAGCGCGTCGCAGCGCGCGGCGGCCGCATCGCCCATCTCGATCTCACGCTGGTCTGCGAGGCGCCGAAAATCGGTCCGCAACGCGACGCCATGCGCGCGGAAATCGCGCGGCTCGCCGGCATCGGCATCGAGCGCGTGGCGGTGAAGGCGACAACCAGCGAAAAGCTCGGCTTCACCGGCCGCGGCGAAGGCATCGCGGCCTATGCGACGGCGACTATTCGCCTGCCCTGGAGCGCTCTATGAGCGAAGACTTGCGCGCTACCGCCACGGCCGTGCTCGCCGCCTGCCGCGCGCGCGGCTGGAAAATCGCCACCGCGGAATCCTGCACCGGCGGGCTGGTGGCCGGGGCGCTGACCGATATCGCCGGCTCGTCGGACGTGGTCGACCACGGCTTCGTCACGTATTCGAACGCCGCCAAACAGCGAATGCTCGGCGTGCCAGCCGACATTCTACGCGAGCATGGCGCGGTCAGCCGGCAGACCGCCGAGGCGATGGCGCGCGGTGCGCTGGGCAAAGGCGGCGCCGACATCGTGGTCGCCATCACCGGCATCGCCGGCCCCGGCGGCGGCGGCACGGACAAGCCGGTCGGGCTGGTGCATTTCGCGGCGGCCGCGCGCGGCGGTAAGCTCGTCCACGCCGAAATGCGCTACGGCGATATCGGGCGCAGCGAAGTGCGGCACAAATCGGTGCTGCAGGCGCTGGCGATGCTGCGGCAGTTGGCGGAATTGTAAATGCGCGATAATGGGTGGACGGAAGTAATGTCATGAGCCTTCTTGTATGAATTCTGCCGACACGCCGCTGATCGCGTTCGTGGTGCCCTGCTTCAACGAGGAAGCGGCGCTGCCGCAGACCATTCGCGAACTCAGCGGCCGGCTGCAAGAACTGGCGCAGGCCCAAGCGATTTCGCCGGCGAGCTACATCGTATTCGTCGACGATGGCAGCGCCGACACGACCTGGACGGTGATCGCGCAGGCCTGCGCCGCGCACCCCAAGCAGATCCGCGGGCTCAAACTCGCGCACAATGCCGGCCACCAAAACGCGCTGCTCGCCGGCCTGTTGAGCCAGATCGGCAAGGCGCAAGCCACGATCTCGCTCGACGCCGATTTGCAGGACGACATTTCCGTGGTCGGCGCCATGGTCGACCAATTCCGCAATAACGGCGTCGATATCGTGTTCGGCGTGCGCAAGGACCGCACATCCGACACCGTGTTCAAGCGCGCAAGCGCCGGGCTTTATTACCGACTGGTCGACTGGCTAGGCGCCAAGGTGATCCCGCATCACGCCGATTTCCGGTTGATGAGCGACCGCGCGCTGCGCGCGCTCGCCTCCTATGGCGAGGTCAATCTGTTCCTGCGCGGGCTCGTCGCCCAACTCGGCTTTAAGACGGCGATCGTCGAATTCGACCGCCTGCCGCGCCGACAGGGGGAGACGAAATACACGCTGTCGAAAATGGTGGGCCTGGCGATCGACGGGGTAACCTCGCTGTCGATCCGACCGATCCGCATCGTGGCCGCCTTCGGCATTCTGCTGTTCGTCGCATTCCTCGGCATGGCGGTGTGGGTGTTCACCACCTGGCTCGGCGGCCAGACGGTGCAGGGCTGGACCTCGGTGATGATGCTGTTCCTGATGATCGCCTCGTTCCAAACTTTCGCCATCGCCGTGATCGGCGAATATGTCGGCAAGACCTATTTCGAGGCGAAAGCGCGCCCGCGCTATATCATCGAGAAGGAAATCGATTGAACCGGCGCGGCACTTTGAGCGCGAATACGATGAGTCCCTTGTTTCGTTTCCGCAACCTGCATCGAGAAACGCTGCTGTTCGGCGTGGCGCTGCTCGCGCTCTATGCCGGCATCATGCTGGCCAAATTCACGCTCTGGCGCGCGAACGTTCTGTTCGACGATTGGGCTTTCTACAATACGTCGTTTTGGAACACGAATTTCCGCGACCTGTGGATGTTCGACCACGACCGCTATGTGAAATTCGGCTATCCGAGCTATCTCAACGAGCATTTTGGCCCGGCGCTGCTGGCGCTTGCCGCGCTATACAATGTGGTGCCGGCACCGGAGGCGATGCTGCTGCTGGTTCACGGCGCGACGCCGATTGTGGCGGCGATGTTCATCTATGCGACCGGTTTGCACTTGCTCGATGACCGCAGGCTCTCGCTCACTTTGGCGCTGAGCTACGCGCTCTGTCCCGGCATCCTGTGGCCGACCGTCAGCATGGTCTACGGCTTCCAGACCGACAGCCTACTGGCGCCCTGCGCAGCGGCAGTCGGCTGGGCGTTGGCAACCAATCGCATCGGTGTTTATTTCGTTGCGTTCGCGCTGGCGCTCGGCCTCAAGGAGAACGTTCCCGCCTATGGCGTGATCCTCGGCGTTTGCCTGTTGCTGTTCACCAAGCGACGCGCGCAGGCACTAGTCACGATCTTTCTGTCGATCGCCGTCTTCGTCATCGCCTCGAAAGGCGTGCCCGCCATCACTGGCGTCGAAAACCGCAACGTCGGCACGGCCTGGAAATTCATCGACGCCCTCATCCACCTGCGCGCGACTTTCGATTACAGGCCGATCGAAATCGCCATCGGCATCGCCTATAGCCTCGCGTTCCTGCCCGCGATGTTCGTCTGGCCGTTCCTTGGCGTCATCGTGCCAGACCTCTTGCTGATCGGCCAAGTGCCGCAGGCGAATTTGGTGTCCTGGCACATCATGCTGCCGGTGACAGTGCTCGGCAGCGCCAGCGTGTTCGGCGCCGCCCGCATGCTCACCAGTAAGGTCCGGCCGGCCTGGCTCGACCGCCGCATGGCGCGGCCGCGGCTGCTTCGACTTTTCTCGGCCGCGGTGCTTGCGGTCAGCCTGATCGCCGGGCCGCTGACGATTTGGCTCGCCTATGACCGTTACATCGTATTGCGCACCGATGTCGACCGGCACGCGGTCACGCGCGCGCAAGCGTTGATCCCGCCCGACGCCGGCGTCGCCACCACCAGCGATGTCGAGCAGTATTTCACGCATCGGCGGCTGGTCACAGCGGACCCGTTCATTTTGCGCAAAGCCGCCGGCGAATTCTCTTATTTCGTGGTCAACCGGCGCGTGCTGACCGGACCGCGGCAACAGGGATTGAATATGTCCCTGGTCTCCGCACGCGACCGCTGCATGATCGACGCCGCCGAGAGCCTCGCGCGCGTCGGCGGCAAGATGTTGGTCGACAGCGGCGGCCTCCTTGCCGTGCAGTTCGCGCAATTGCCGGCGATGAACTGCGACTAGCCACGCCGGGTCGCTGCGGCGGGATTGTCATGGCCGGGCGGCTTCTCTATGGTCCCGGCCGATTTCTCCGAATGGATAGAGCGAAATGAATTGTCCGGTCTGTGGACACGCATCGCTTCGCGGCAGCGCGCATCCGCAAGTCGAACTCTATCGCTGCACGCGCTGCACGCACCGGTTCAGCGTGCTCAAGCCCGGGGTGGAGATCGAACCCTACAACGCCGACTATTTCGAGCAGACGCATAAGAATTGGTTTTTGCATCCCAATACCGGTCTGTTTGAGCGGATTGCGCGGCTGATCGATCAGGAGCCGGCGCCGCGAACGGTGATCGACGTCGGCTGCGGTAAGGGCGATCTGCTGCGCTATCTGGCGGGCCGGACGGCGACGCAGGTGGCCCTCACCGGCATCGACCTGATCAAGAACGAACCGGCGGCGAAAGTCCGCTTTATCGAAGGCGACGCGCTTTCACTCGCGCTCGACGAACAATTTTCCGTGGTCGTGACCATGAACACGATCGAGCACGTGGCCGACGTGCATGGTTTCGTGCAGCGGATCAAATCACTAACCGCGCCGGGCGGGCTGGTGATCATCCAGACGCCGAACGACGCCAGTCTGCTTTATTTGGCCGCGCGCATCGCCAAACAGTTCGGCGTCGCACTGCCGTTCGACCGCATCTACGACCGCCACCATTTGCAACATTTCACGACCGCATCGCTCGCGCGCCTGCTGGAGAGCGAGGGCCTCGAGCGGCGCGCTACCATCATGCACAACGTGCCGATCGCCTCGATCGATATTCCGGCGGCCTCGCGCGCAGCGGAGAGCTTCCTGCGTAGCGGCGTGCGGATATTGTTCGCGGTCGGCGCGCTCACCGGACGCACTTATTCGCAGACTGCCATCTATCGTCGGCCGGCAGGTTAAACGTTGCGCCCGTAAACCTTGTCCGCGCGCTGCTCGAAGGCGGCGGCGAATTTGCGAAACGCGGTGTCGAACATGGCACCCATCAGGATTGCCAAAGTGCGGCTCTTGAATTCGTATTCGATGAAAAATTCGATGTCGCAGGCTTTTTCGCCAGCCGGGCGGAAGGTCCAGCGGTTCTGCAAGTGGCTGAACGGGCCTTCGAGATATTCCACCAGAATTGTCAGGTTCGGCCGGTCGAGCGTGTCGCGGGTGACAAAGGTTTGCCGCACGACCTTATAGGCGACCGTCATCTCGGCGATCACCACGCTGACGCCCTCGCCGTTTTCGGTGCGCCGGCGCACCTTGAGCGCGGTGCACAGCGGAACGAAGGCCGGGTATTTCTCCATGTCCGCCACCAGGTCGAACATGTTCGTGGCGGAATGGCGCACGCGGCGTTTCGTGGAGAATTGCGGCATACGCTAGCGTTGCGCGGCGCGCGCGGCTCTAAGGCGCGCGAAGTCCTCGCCGGCATGATGCGAGGAACGCGTCAGCGGCGAAGCCGCCACCATCAGGAAGCCCTTGGCGTAGGCGATGATCTTCAGCGCGTCGAATTCGGTGGGTCGCGCAAAACGTATCACTTCGTGATGCTTGCGCGTGGGCTGCAGATATTGCCCGAGGGTGAGGAAATCGACATCGGCGGAGCGCAGGTCGTCCATCACCTGCAGCACTTCGTTTCGCTCTTCGCCCAGACCCAGCATGATGCCGGACTTGGTGAACATCTGAGGGTCAAGTTCCTTCACCCGCTGCAGCAGCCGCAACGAATGGAAATAACGCGCGCCCGGCCGCACGTTGAGATAAAGCGAGGGCACGGTTTCGAGATTATGGTTGAACACGTCGGGTTTGGCCTCGACCACGACTTCGAGCGCGCCGTCCTTGCGCAGGAAATCGGGCGTGAGCACTTCGATCGTCGTTTGCGGGCACGCGCTACGGATAGCGCGGATGGTGTCGGCGAAATGCCGGGCGCCGCCGTCGGGCAGATCGTCGCGGTCGACCGACGTGACGACGATATGGGCGAGCTCCAACTTGGCGGTCGCCTCGCCGACATAAGCGGGCTCGTTGGCGTCGAGCGCGCCGGGCAGTCCGGTCTTGACGTTGCAGAAGGCGCAAGCGCGCGTGCAGGTGTCGCCCATGATCATGAACGTGGCGTGCTTTTTCTCCCAGCACTCGCCGATATTGGGGCAGCCGGCCTCCTCGCACACGGTGTGCAGGCCGTTGGCGCGCATGATGGCGTGCGTCTCGGCGTAGCCTTGCGAGACCGGCGCCTTGACGCGGATCCAGTCAGGCTTTTTCGCGATGGCTGAATCCGGGCGATGCGCCTTTTCCGGATGGCGCGGGCGCGGCTTATTGATGTCGTAGACGACGGCCATGCGCTTTACTTACGGCTGGCGCCCCAAGGCCGCAAGGTCACGCCTTGCGGATCGCCCGCCAGATGGCGAGGAAAATGACCGCGCCGATGGTGGCGGTGATCAGATTGCCCCAGAAATCCGGCATCACGTGCAGATTGAGCTTCTCGAACAGGAAGCCGCCGACAATGGCGCCGACCAGCCCGACGGCGAGATTGTGGAACAGGCCGCCGCGGGTGCCGAGAATGACATTGGCGAGCCAGCCGGCGATCAGCCCGATGACGATCCAGACCAGAATACCCATGTATTGTCCTCACCAAGTTCCTGCGCCTGTGGCGTTTTTACCTGCGCATGATCGTATCCGAAAACCGTTTCCACTTTTCGGGATCATGCGCTTTTCGGCGGCATGCGGTGGTTCGGCGTCGAATTGGAAATCTTCAATTCGTCGTCGTTCATGTCGACGCCAACGTCGGCGAACAGCGGCGTCGACAGGTAGCGCTCGCCGGTGTCGGGTAGCATCGCAAGCACGGTCGAGCCGGCGGGTGCGTCCTTGCACACCTCCAGCGCGCCGGCGAAGGTGGCGCCGGCGGTGATGCCGACGAAGATGCCCTCCTGCTGCGCCAGCGCCTTCGCGCACTTCATGGCGTCGACGCCGGCGATGGTGATGATGCGACTGATAACGCCGCTGTCGACCGCGTCGCCGGTGAGCTTCGGAATGAAGTCGGGGCTCCAGCCTTGCATCGGATGCGGCTTGAACGCCGGATTGGCTTTCGCCGGTGAACCGTCCGGGTTGCGCTCCTGCGGCGTATGGCTTGTCAGCATCGGCGCCTCCGCCGGCTCGCACAGCACGATCTTAGTGTCGGGCCGCTCCTTGGCCAGCACGCGGGCGACGCCCTTCAGCGTGCCGCCGGTGCCGAAGCCGGTGACCCAATAATCGAGCTTCTCGCCCTTGAAGTCGTTGACGATCTCGCGCGCCGTGGTGCGCGTGTGCATGTCGGCATTGGCCTCGTTCTCGAATTGCCGCGTCATGAACCAGCCGTGCGTTTTGGCGAGTTCCTGCGCCTTCTCGACCATGCCCATGCCGCGCCCTGCCGCCGGCGTGAGCACCACCTTGGCGCCGAGGAAGCGCATCAGTTTGCGCCGTTCGACGGAGAATGTTTCCGCCATGGTGACGACCAGCGGATAGCCCTTCGCCGCACAGACCATGGCAAGCCCGATGCCGGTATTGCCGGAGGTCGCCTCGACCACGGTCTGTCCGGGCTTCAGCGTGCCGTCTTTTTCCGCCGCCTCAATGACGCCGAGCGCCAGGCGGTCCTTGACCGAGCCGAGCGGGTTGAATGCCTCGACTTTGACGTAGAGGTTGATGCCCTTCGGCCCCAGCTTGTTGATCTTGACCACCGGCGTGTTGCCGACGGTTCCCAGAATGCTGTCGAATTTGGCCATCGACGTTCTCCCACTTTTACATGCGCGTCATTGCGCGCTTACATATTCAACACGCGCCCATAGGCGTCGAGCACCGCTTCCTTCATCATCTCCGACAGTGTCGGATGCGGGAAGACGGTGTGCATCAATTCTTCTTCCGTCGTTTCCAGGTTCATCGCAACGACATAGCCCTGGATCAGTTCGGTGACCTCGGCGCCAACCATATGCGCGCCGAGTAATTGCCCCGTCTTCTTGTCGAAAATCACCTTGACCAGACCCTGATCCTCGCCGAGCGCGATCGCCTTGCCGTTGCCGACGAAGGGGAAGCGGCCGACGCGGATGTCGAGCTTTTTCTCCTTGGCGGCCTGCTCGGTGAGCCCGACCGAAGCGATCTGCGGCGTGCAATAGGTGCAGCCGGGGATCATCAGTTTGTTCATCGGGTGCGGGTTGAGGCCCTTGATCGCCTCGATGCAGACTACGCCCTCGTGCTCGGCCTTGTGCGCCAGCATCGGCGGGCCGGACACGTCGCCGATGGCGTAGATGCCGGCCACGTTGGTCTTGTTGAAGGCATCGACGACGACGCAGCCGCGCTCGGTCTTCACGCCGAGCTTCTCCAGGCCGAGGTTTTCGATATTGCCGACGACGCCGACGGCGGAAATGACGCGCTCGACTTCCAGCGTCTGCGTCTTTGATCCTTCTTGCCGCCCTCCTCGATGGTGGCGACGACGCTGTCGGCTTTCTTGTCGAGCTTCGTGACCTTGGCATTGGTATGGATCTTGATGCCCTGCTTCTCGAAGCTCTTGCGCGCGAAGGTTTGAATCTCGTGATCTTCGACAGGAAGGATTTGCGGCAGCACCTCGACCACGGTCACGTCGGAGCCCATGGTGCGGAAGAACGAGGCAAACTCGATGCCGATGGCGCCGGAACCGACCACCAGCAACGATTTCGGAATGGCCGGCGGCACCATCGCCTCGAAATAGGTCCACACCAGCTTCTTGTCGGGCTCGAGACCAGGTAGCACACGCGGCCGCGCGCCGGTGGCTATGATGATGTGCTTGGCCTGGTAGGCGCCGGGTCCGAGCGCGCCTTTCGGCGCTTCCGCCTTGGACGCCTTCACCGTCACCTTGCCGGGCGCGTCGATTGAGGCCTCGCCCCAGACGATCGACACCTTGTTCTTTTTCATCAAAAAACTGACGCCGTCGTTGAGCCGCTTGGCGACGGCGCGCGAGCGCTTCACCACCGCCGACGGATCGTAGGAGACGTTGTCGGCTTTCAGCCCGTAATCCTTGGCGTGCTGCATGTAGTGATAAATCTCGGCCGAACGCAGCAGCGCTTTCGTGGGAATGCAGCCCCAGTTGAGGCAGATGCCGCCGATATAGTCGCGCTCGACGATGGCCGTCTTGAAGCCGAGCTGCGCGGCGCGGATGGCAGTGACATAGCCGCCGGGGCCGGAGCCGATGATGAGGACGTCGAAGGAGGTGTCGGCCATTACACCACCATCATCACCGGGTTTTCGATCAGCGTTTTGAACGCCTTCATCAGTTCGGCGCCGAGCGCGCCGTCGACCGCGCGGTGATCGGTGGAAAGCGTGACCGTCATGATCGTGGCGACGGCGAGTTGCCCGTTGCGCACCACCGCGCGTTCTTCGCCCGCGCCGACCGCCAGGATAGTGGCATGCGGCGGATTGATCACCGCGGCGAAGTCCTTGATACCGAACATGCCGAGATTGGAAATCGCGGTCGAGCCGCCTTGGTATTCCTGTGGCTTCAGGTGGCGCGTGCGCGCGCGCGCGGCGTAGTCCTTCATTTCGTTGGAAATGGTCGAGAGCGACTTCGCCTCGGCGTTGCGCACCACCGGGGTGATCAGCCCGCCGGGGATCGCCACCGCCACGCCGATGTCGGAATGGTGATGATGCAGCATGCCGGCCTCGGTCCAGGTGACGTTGGCGTCGGGCACACGCTGCAACGCCAAGGCCATCGCCTTGATGACAAAGTCGTTGACCGAAATCTTGTAGACCGGCTTGCCGTCCTTCACGGGAGCGGCGGCGTTGATCTCTTCGCGCGCGGCCAAGAGCTTGCCGATGTCACAGTCGAGCGTGAGATAGAAATGCGGGATGGTCTGTTTAGACAGCGTCAGCCGCTGCGCGATGATCTTGCGCATCTGGTCGTGCGGCACGAAGTCGTAGGAGCCGTCTTGGTAGAGCGCGCGGACCTGCGCGTCGGAGGGCGTGGCCAGCGGCGGCATCGGTACTGCGGATGGCGCAGCAGTCGGTGCGCGCATGCCCTTGCCGGATTTCGCCGCATCGATATCGCGCGCGACCACGCGGCCATGCGGACCAGAACCCTGCACGCGGGAGAGATCGATATTGGCCTCTTTCGCCAGGCGGCGCGCCAGCGGCGAGGCGAAGACGCGGTTGCTTGCGGTACGCCCGCCCTCGCCCTTCGAGACGGCGCTTCGCGCCTCCTCAGGGTGAGGGCTTCTCTTAGCCTCATCCTGAGGAGCGGCCGTAGGCCGCGTCTCGATGGATGGGGCGCTAGGTGCAGGCTTTGCAGCGGGCTTTGCCGGCGTCGGCGCGGCCTTTGCTCCGGCCGCCGCCGCCTTCACGTCCTCGCCTTCGCCGGCGAGCACCGCGATCACCGCATTGACCGCGACGTCTTGCGTTCCTTCCGGCACCACGATCTTGGCGAGCGTGCCCTCGTCGACCGCCTCGTATTCCATGGTCGCCTTGTCGGTCTCGATTTCGGCGATGATGTCGCCCGACTTGATCTTGTCGCCCTCTTTCTTGAGCCAACGCGCCAGGTTGCCCTTCTCCATGGTGGGCGACAGCGCCGGCATGAGGATGTTGGTGGGCATCGCGGCCTACCGGTAGCCGACGGCTTTCGCCGCCTCGACCACTTCGGCGACGGAAGGCAGCGCTAGCTTTTCGAGATTGGCGGCGTAGGGCATCGGCACGTCTTTGCCGGACACGCGCGCGACCGGCGCGTCGAGATAATCGAAGGCGTGCTCCATGATGCGGGCGGCGATCTCGGCGCCGACGCCGGATTGCTGCCAGCCTTCCTCGACCGTCACCGCGCGGCCGGTCTTCTTCACCAACTCGATAATGGTCTCGGTGTCCATCGGCCGCAGCGTGCGCAGGTCGATGACCTCCGCCTCGATGCCCTGCCCGGCCAGTTCCTCGGCGGCCTTGAGCGCATAAGACATGCCCATCGACCAGGCGACGATGGTGACATCGCGATGCCGGCGCGCGCGATGCGCGCCTTGCCGATCGGCAAGACAAAATCGTCGAGCTTGGGCACCGGCGATGAGTGCCCATAGAGGATTTCGTTTTCCAGGAAGATCACCGGATTGGGATCGCGGATCGCCGCCTTCAACAGGCCCTTGGCGTCGGCGGCATTCGACGGCGCGATCACCTTCAGGCCCGGGACGTGCGAATACCAGGACGAATAATCCTGGCTGTGCTGGGCGGCGACGCGCGCGGCGGCGCCGTTCGGCCCGCGGAACACGATGGAGCAGCCCATCTGCCCGCCCGACATATAGAGCGTCTTGGCGGCGGAATTGATGATCTGATCCATCGCCTGCATGGCGAAATTGAAAGTCATGAACTCGACCACCGGCTTCAAGCCGGCGAGCGCGGCGCCGACGCCCAAGCCGGCAAAGCCGTGTTCGGTAATCGGCGTGTCGATCACCCGCTTGTCGCCGAATTCCTGCAGCAGCCCTTGCGTGACCTTATAGGCGCCCTGATATTCGGCGACTTCCTCGCCCATCACGAACACATCTTTGTCGCGCCGCATCTCCTCGGCCATGGCGTCGCGCAGCGCTTCGCGCATGGTCATGGTGACCATCTCGGTGCCTTCGGGAATATCGGGATCGGACGGCAGGCTGCACGGCCGGCGCTTCCGGCGCCGGGGCTGCTTGCGGCGCGGGCTTCGGTTCGGATTTGGCTCGCGGCTTTTCCGCCGGCGCGGCGGGCGGTGACGGTTTTGCCTGCGCGGCGGGTTTGTCCTTGATCGCCGAGGCGTCCTCGCCGTCGTTGAGGATCACCGCGATCGGCGTGTTCACCGCCACATCGGCGGTGCCCTCGGGAACGAGAATTTTGCCGATCGTGCCCTCGTCCGCCGCTTCCACCTCCATGGTGGCCTTGTCGGTTTCGATCTCGGCGATGATGTCGCCCGACTTGACGCGGTCGCCCTCCTTCTTGAGCCACTTGGCGAGGTTGCCCTTCTCCATCGTGGGCGACAACGCGGGCATGAGAACTTCGATCGGCATGGGCGCTACTGTGTCCTACTCATAGCCGGATCATACGCGATAGACGTCGGTATAAAGCTCGGAAGCATCCGGCTCCGGATCGTGGGTGGCGAATTCCGCCGCCTGGTTGATCAGGTCGCGCACCGCGCCGTCGATTTTCTTCAGTTCGTCTTCCTTGGCGAATTTTTTCTCGAGGATGCGCGCGCGCGCCATGTCGATCGGATCGTGATGCGTGCGCACTTCCTCGACTTCCTCGCGCGTCCGGTATTTCGCCGGGTCCGACATCGAGTGGCCGCGATAGCGATAGGTGAGCATTTCCAGAATAAAGGGTCCCTTGCCGGCGCGGCACCATTCGGCGGCCTTGGCGCCGGCCGCATTGACCGCGCGCACGTCCATGCCGTCGACCTGCTCGCCCTGAATGTTGAACGAGGCGCCGCGCTTCGACAGGTTCACTTGCGCCGACGCACGCGCGATCGACGTGCCCATGGCGTAGCGGTTGTTCTCGATCACATAGATGACCGGCAGCTTCCACAGCTCCGCCATGTTGAAGCTCTCGTAGACCTGACCCTGATTGGTGGCGCCGTCGCCGAAATAAGTGACCGAGACATTGTCGTTGTCGCGGTAGCGGTTGGCGAAGGCGAGCCCCGTGCCGAGCGGCACCTGGGCGGCGACGATGCCGTGGCCGCCGAAAAACCCCTTCTCGACGCTGAACATGTGCATCGAGCCGCCTTTGCCCTTGGAATAGCCGTGCATGCGGCCGGTCAGTTCCGCCATCACGCCCTTGGGGTCCATGCCGCAGGCCAGCATATGGCCGTGGTCGCGGTAGCCGGTGATCACCTCGTCGCCGGCTTTCAGCGCCATCTGCATGCCGACCACCACCGCCTCCTGGCCGATATAGAGGTGGCAGAACCCGCCGATCAGCCCCATGCCGTACATCTGACCCGCCTTTTCCTCGAAACGGCGGATGGTCAGCATGCTGCGATAGGCTGAAAGCTCCTGTTCCTTGCTGAAATTGGCAACCGGCGCTGCCGGCTCCTTGGCGCCGGCGCTCGGGCTTTTGTTGGCGGCGGCCATTGGCTCTCCCTGCGAAAGCGTCCGGGCGGTTGCGACGGGGCTCGGTTCGGCTTTGACTCCCCAATAGCGTAAATCGCCGGGGGGCGGAAGCGCGAGGCCGCCGGGGCGGATTGCGGAAAATGCCTGGAATTTGGCTGAAAATTACCGACCGGACGGTGGAAAACGTCTACCGGTTAGCGCGGGTGGATGAGCAGAGTCAGGTCGCGCGGGTCGGCAAAGCCGAGCAACGCGCGGGCGCGCTCGTCCAGCATATCGGGGTCGATGCGGTCGGAGCGCAACAGCGCCACCCGCCGATCCCACAGCGCGCGCTCGGCCTTCAGGCGCCCCAGCTCGTTCTGCATGGTGGCAAGCTGCTGGTCGAGGTCGGCTTGCGCGCGCAGGCCATGGTTGCCGGTGAAGGCATTGACCGCGAAATAGCCGATGAACAGCGCGGCGAAGGCATAAAGCCCGAGCACGGTCAGAATGGTGCGGCGGCGCGGATGGGAGACCATGGCCGGCAAGATGCTGGAATCGCGTTAAGGCGGTTTTAATGGGCCGCCCGCCGCTCAGACCGGCAGGTATTGCCTGACCTCGTTGAGCACGAAATTGCCGAGCCGCTTGCCGCGGTTGCGGAAGTTTCGCAGCAGGCCCTGATCGACGAAATAAGTGAGCAGGATCGAGTCGCGGCTCTTGACGCGGTCATGCACCGCATCGGCCGAGTGCCAGGTGTCGGTGCCGACGGCAAAGGCGTAACCGGTATTGGGCGCAAAGCGCATCTGCGCCTTCTTCGGCATCGAGCCGTCGGCAAGCTTCTCGTGGAAGATGGTGCCGATATCGGTGTTGGCGTCGTCTTTCGGCAGATAAAGCTGCACCGTGATCCCCTTCCAGCGGGTATCGGTGTGCGGCGTGATCAGATAGCCGGGGATGTCGCGGGTGAGGATCGGGATCGGATACATGCCGACCTTGGCGAATTCGGCGCCGAAACGTTTGGACAGGCCGGGCGCCAGGCGCCGGATGAAGGCCTGCTTGACCGGCTCCGAGCAGAGCGCGCGGCCGACCACGTCCCACAGCGCGCGTTTTTCCGCCGGCAGGTTGCGGATGTATTCCGGGAACAGGTCGATCTTCACCCGCGTATGCGTGCCGTCGGTGAGATCGTGGCCTTTGCTGCGGCCGTGCATCGGGCGGTAGTCGGTCGCCTCCGGCTTCAGCGCGAGGATCTGCGCGTAGATATCGTCGGGGAAGACGCGGTCGAATTCGAGATGGAAGAACGGCTTGTCGACCGCGCGCGCGGCCTCGATCGATTGCACGACAAACGCGGCGAGCCGCTCGATCGCCTTGCGGCGGTCGCGAAAGGTCAACGAAGTGGTTTGGTCCATGGTTTGACCCGCAGTCGGAAATCCGGACGATATTAGCCTGAAATCCGCCCCGCCGCCAAAACGATTAACCGGCCGCTTTCAGGGCCCCCCGGCCGGCAAATTTCGCCTGCGGCCCCAATTCTTCCTCGATGCGCAGCAATTGATTGTATTTCGCGGTGCGGTCGGCGCGGGCGAGCGAGCCGGTCTTGATCTGCCCGCAATTGGTGGCGACGGCGAGATCGGCGATGGTTGAATCTTCCGTCTCGCCGGAGCGGTGCGACATCACCACGGTGTAGCCGGCCTTGTGCGCCATCTCGACGGTCGCCAGCGTCTCGGTGAGCGTGCCGATCTGGTTGACCTTGACCAGGATCGAATTGCCGATGCCCTCCTTGATGCCGCGCGCAAGCCGCGTCACGTTGGTGACGAAAATATCGTCGCCGACCAGTTGGCATTTGCCGCCGATCAGGTCGGTGAGGATTTTCCAACCCTCCCAGTCGTCCTCCGCCATGCCGTCCTCGATCGACACGATCGGATATTTGCCGGCGAGTTGCGCGAGATATTCCGCCTGCTGTTGCGGCGAGCGGGTCTTGCCTTCGCCCGTGTAGAGGTATTTTCCGTCCTTGAAGAATTCGCTGGCCGCCGGATCGAGCGCGATCATCACGTCGCCGCCCGGCTTGTAGCCGGCTTTGCCGATTGCCTGCATGACGATGTCGAGCGCGGCTTCCGCCGATTTCAAGTCCGGCGCAAAACCGCCCTCGTCGCCGACATTGGTGTTGAGGCCCATCGATTTGAGCTGCGCCTTGAGCGTATGGAAGATTTCCGAACCGGCGCGCAACGCTTCGGCGAAACTCGGCGCGCCCACCGGCATGATCATGAATTCCTGGAAGTCGATCGGGTTGTCGGCATGCACGCCGCCATTGACGATGTTCATCATCGGCACCGGCAACAGGCGCGCGGCGGTGCCGCCGACATAACGGTAGAGCGGCTCGCGCTTGGCGATGGCCGCGGCCTTGGCCACCGCCAGCGACACGCCGAGAATGGCGTTGGCGCCGAGCCGGCCTTTGTTGGGCGTGCCGTCGAGCGCGATCAAGGTCTCATCGATCTTGGCCTGCGCCTCGGCCTCCATGCCGCCGAGCGCGTCGTAGATCTCGCCGTTGACCGCATCGACCGCCTTGCGCACGCCTTTGCCGCCGTAGCGCGCCTTGTCGCCGTCGCGCAGCTCGACCGCCTCATGCGCCCCGGTCGAGGCGCCGGAGGGCACCGCGGCGCGGCCTTTCGAGCCGTCCTCCAGGATGACGTCGACTTCGACGGTCGGATTGCCGCGGCTGTCGAGGATTTCGCGGCCGATAATGTCGGTAATGGCGGTCATGGCGGTTCCCGGTTTTGCGGGCGTTTCTACCGCCCGCGGTGGGTCTTGTCATTCCTTAAGAAAGCGGGCCAATAGACCGGCCATGGCGAAGAAAACGCTTCAACTCGGCGGCCCGACGCGCGTCCCGGCCTCACCCGAGCAAGGCTGTACTCGATCGCGTGCCCAATCCGCATGCGGATACCGACTACGTCGCCCGTTTCACCGCGCCGGAATTCACTTGTCTTTGCCCGATCACCGGCCAGCCCGACTTCGCCCATCTGGTGATCGACTACGTGCCGGGGCGGTTCCTGGTCGAGTCGAAGTCGCTCAAGCTCTATCTCGCCAGTTTCCGCAACCACGGCGCCTTCCACGAAGACTGCACCGTCGCCATCGGCAAGAAACTCGTCGCGCGGCTCTTGCCTAAATATCTGCGCATCGGCGGCTACTGGTATCCGCGCGGCGGCATGCCGATCGACGTGTTCTGGCAGGCCGGGCGCTTGCCCAAGGGCGTCTGGCTGCCCGACCAGGGCGTTAAGCCCTATCGCGGGCGCGGCTAAACCGCTGCGGGCTCCGGCCGCCGCAGCCAGTGCGCGCAGGCTAGCCCGGTGGCCGCGAGCACCACGCTGCCGAACACTAGAACCGGTCCGAGACCGATGCCGCTGTTGAGGCCGGCGCCGTAGACCACGGGCCCCGCCGCCTGTCCAAGAAAGTAAAAGAACGAATGCAGCGCCATGGCCGAGCCGCGCGCGGCCGGCGCTAGTTCGCTGGCGTAAATCTGGATGACCGCGTGCAGCATGTAAAAGCCGAAGCCGAGCAGCGCGAAAGTCGCAAACTGCAACGGCCATGACACGCGCGCCGCGATCACCAAAAGGCAAAATCCCATGGTCGCTCCGCCGATGCGCATCATGCGCTGCTCGCCGAGAAAACCAAGGATGCGCGACACGAAAACGCTGTAGAGCGCGCCGCCAATGCCGAAGCCGGCGAGCACCACGCCGGCAATCGCCGCGCGGGGCTCGCCCGCTGCGCGCAGCATCGTGGCGATATAGGGGAACATCCCGTACATGAACACGGCTTCCATGATCACCGCGCCAAAGCAGACCTTTGCCAGCGGATTGTGGAAGATCGTCCGGTAGTTCCCCCGCAGCGTCGAAAAATCGAAGCGGCCGGTGGGCTCGCCCAAACCGCGCAAGCCGGGAATGGCGGCCGCCAGCGCAACGACGCCGAAGCCGCCGATGACGAAGAACACCCCCTGCCAGCCGAGCCAATCGCCGATCACGCCGGCACAGGTCGCGCCCAGCAGATTTCCGGTCATGATCGCAAACAGCACGCGGCCCATCGCCACCTGGCGTTCCGTCACCGGGAAATTATCGCCGACCAGCGCAAATGAGATCGGCACGATGCCGCCGGAGGCAAGACCGGCGACCACGCGCGCGGCCATCAGCACTTCAAAGCTCGGCGCCAGCGCGCACACAATCGTCGCCGCGCTGAGGATGAACAGACAAAGCAGCATAAGCCGCGCCTTGTTGAACGTGTCGGCCAGCGCCCCGAGCACGGGCTGCACCAGCGCATAGGGCAAGGTGAAGGCGGTGGTGAGCAGCGCGGCGGTCGCCGGCTCGACGTTCAGCCCGATGGCGATTTGCGGAATGATCGGATCGGTCGAACGCATGAACAGCGCGCTCGCGAACACGACAAAAGCCAGGAGATTGAGCTTACCGATCATCGGGGCCGGCGTTGGCGCGGTTCAGCGCTTTTTTATTTTGCGCATGATCTTAACCGACCTACCTACGCCCGCCGAAGCGGGCTTCGCGTAGGCGGGAAACCGGTTTCCACGTTTCGGGATCATGCGCGTTTCGCCAGGCGGTCGAACTCGACCAGCACGCGCAACAGCGGCTCCATCTCCTTGAGCGGCATCATATTGGGTCCGTCGGACGGCGCATGGTCGGGGTCCTGATGCGTCTCGATGAACACGCCGGCAACGCCGACCGCGACCGCCGCGCGCGCCAGCACGGGGACGAATTCGCGCTCGCCGCCGGATGAGGCGCCCTGCCCGCCCGGCTGTTGCACCGAATGCGTCGCGTCGAAGACGACCGGCGCGCCCATGCGCTTGAGGATCGGCAGCGCGCGCATATCCGACACCAATGTGTTGTAGCCGAAGGAAACGCCGCGCTCGGTGACCAGCACGTTTTTGTTGCCGGCGCCGGTGATCTTGTCGATGACGTTTTCCATGTCCCAGGGCGCCAGGAACTGCCCCTTCTTGACGTTGACGGGCTTGCCGGTCTTGGCGGCGGCGATCAACAGATCGGTCTGCCGGGAAAGAAAAGCGGGGATTTGCAAAATGTCGACCGCCGACGCCGCCAGCATGCATTGGTTGGCATCGTGCACGTCGGTGAGCACGGGAATTTTCAAAGCGCTGCGGATTTCGGCAAAGATCGGCAGCGCGGCGTCGAGCCCAAGACCGCGAGCGCTCCTGGCGGACGTGCGGTTGGCCTTGTCGAACGAGGTCTTATAGACGAGACCGATGCCGACGCGCGCGGCGATCTCCTTAAGCGCCGTCGCCGTTTCCACGGCATGCGCGCGGCTCTCCAGCGCGCAGGGGCCGGCGATCAGCGTCAACGGCAGATCGTTGCCGAAACGCACGGCGCCGACGGTCACGGTCGAATTGGGTTTCTGATCCAAGCCGGTTTGCCCTCGCGGGCGCGACCATGAAACGGCAAAGCCGCGCGGTCAACGGCTTGGTTCAAATACCAAGACCGCGCCTAGCGCGTCGTCGGCTCCAATAACGGCGGGGTTACCTGCATAAAGCCCGGCGATTCCGGCAAGCTCCGGGGTATCCTGCATCACACTTGCATCTGCGACCGTAAACCGGATCGCGGCCAGCCGCAGTCCGCGTGAGACGTCGGGCGCCTGAACGCCGAAGCGGCCGGTGAAAGCGTCGGCAGTGATCGTTTCAATGGCGCCGCGCGGCGTGTCAATACGCAAGCCGCCCTGAATAGCGGCTGCCGTGCCGTCAGCGAAAGCTTCCAAAAAATCGCGATGGTGCTCGGGTTCCACCGCGACCGCCACGATGCCGGCCACGCCAGACGCGCCGTTGGCGTGCTTTTGGAATTCCGCATTCCAGAAATCGCCGGGCGGGTGGCGATGCTGGCAGGTGAAAAAGCCGGCGTCAGGCACATTCGGATCGGACGCGAAGGCGAGCGCGAAGCCAAGGGTCAGCGTTGTGCCATCCGGACGTTCGCCCCTGCGCTCGAATTCGTAAAGCTCGAATTCTCCGATGCCTTTCGCGGCAAATTCCGCTACGTCGGTCGCGCCGCAGCCCTTGAGCACGAGCATGGACAGACCTTGCGCGTGCCCGAGGAAATCGCGGTTGAAGGCGCCGAATGAAAAGTGCCGCGGTGCATGTGGCGCGATCCCTTCGGGAGACGTCACCGCCAGCAACTCGATGAAGGTGTCTGGCAGTTGGACGATGTGGTTCTGCGTACCCCAGGCGCGCGAATGGTGATTACGCGCACCGACGGTGAAGCCGAGGCCGCGATAAAGCGCAGCCGCGGCATCGAGGTCGCGTACCGCATGGACGATGTGGTCTATCCCGCGCGCCATTTGCCCAGAGGAGCCTTTTGCGTCATGCCAGACAATCATCATGACGCAATCCGTCCCTCGATGAAACCGTCTGCGCGGATATTGGGCATGGCTGTGAAAAGCGTGGACCGCGCCGTTTTTCAGCCGGCGCGGTCCATAGCGAAGCGTGTCGCGAGCCGGCGGGACACGGTCGCCGTCTCGTCCGGTGTCGATTACCTCGACCCGCGCCGGATCGAGTCGGCAGGGTTGCCGCTGTCGAAGGGGATTTTGCCGGCCATGCATTCGGCATTCCATGCGGGGAGCTCGCCAAGCTCCACATGGACGCCGCGCACCCAACCGAGACGATAACAATCGTCAAAGGTTGGAGTCGAAAGCGACGCTGTCTGATGGCCATTCGGTTCCGCCCATGTCGACGTGGCGAAACCAACCGTCAGGATCATGACGGCAAACATCACGTAGCGCATTTCCATTTCCTCAGAGTTGGGCTGCACAATGCAGTGCGATCAATCGAACGCGCCCACCCTGAGAATTCAAATAGCTTCCACGCTAAGAAATTGCGGCGCGAAATAATTTTTGCGAAAAGAAAATCGCGCGCGACGCGCGCAACGTGCAACACGATTTTTCCTGCGTTAATTCGCGCGCGGCGCGCGTAACGCCGGCGTAAAAAGAAATTACACCAGCCGGCTGCGCGTGACCGCCGCGCCGATAAAAGACGCAAACAGCGGGTGCGGCTCAAACGGCCGCGATTTCAACTCGGGATGGAATTGCACGCCGATGAACCAGGGATGGTCCTCGTATTCAATGATCTCCGGCAAAATGCCGTCGGGCGACATGCCGGAAAAGCGCATGCCGCGCTGCTCGAGCCGGCCTTTATAGCCGGTGTTGACTTCGTAGCGGTGGCGGTGGCGCTCGGAGATTTCCGTTTTGCCGTAAATGTCGGCGACACGGCTGCCGCGCGAAAGGATCGCCGGATAGGCCCCGAGCCGCATGGTGCCGCCGAGGTCGCCGTTCGCCTGACGCTTCTGCAATTCGTTGCCTTTGAGCCATTCGGTCATCAGGCCGACCACCGGTTCTTTGGTCGCGCCGAACTCGGTCGAATTTGCGTCCTCGATGCCGCACAGATTGCGCGCGGCTTCGAGCACCGCCATCTGCATGCCGAAGCAGATGCCGAAATACGGCACCTGCCGCAGGCGGGCGAACTGCGCCGCCTTGATCTTGCCTTCCGCGCCGCGCTGACCGAAGCCGCCGGGCACTAGAATGCCGTTGACGTGCTCGAGGAACGGCGCGGGATCCTCGTTCTCGAATACTTCCGACTCAATCCAATCGAGCTTGACCTTGACCTTGTTGGCGATGCCGCCGTGCGAGAGCGCCTCGATCAGCGACTTATAGGCGTCCTTCATGCCGGTATATTTTCCGACAATGGCGATGGTGACGTCGCCTTCCGGATTGCGGATGCGCTCGTTGATCAGCTGCCAGCGCGCCAGATCCGGCGCCCCCACCGGATCGAATCCGAACGCCGCCAGCACTTCGCGGTCGAGACCGGCCGCGTGATAGGCCTCCGGCACGGCGTAGATGTTATCGACGTCGCGCGCCTCGATCACCGCGCTTTCGCGCACGTTGCAGAACAGCGCGAGCTTGCGCCGCTCGCTTTCCGGGATCGCCCGGTCGCTGCGGCAGAGCAGAATGTCGGGCTGGATGCCGATTGATCGCAGTTCCTTGACCGAATGCTGCGTCGGCTTGGTCTTCAGTTCGCCGGCGCTCGGGATGAACGGCATCAGCGTGAGATGGATATAGACCGCGTGGTGGCGCGGCAGGTCGTTGCCCAGTTGCCGGATCGCCTCGAAGAACGGCAGGCCCTCGATGTCGCCGACCGTGCCGCCGATCTCGCACAGCACGAAATCGAAGCCCTCATTGCCCTCGCGGACGAAATCCTTGATGGCGTTGGTGACGTGCGGGATGACTTGGATGGTGGCGCCGAGATAATCGCCGCGCCGCTCGTGCGCGAGGATGTCCTGGTAGATGCGGCCGGTGGTGATGTTGTCCTGTTTGGTCGCCGGCCGCCCGGTGAAGCGCTCGTAGTGACCGAGGTCGAGGTCGGTCTCCGCGCCGTCGTCGGTGACGAACACCTCGCCGTGCTGGTAGGGCGACATGGTGCCGGGGTCGACGTTGAGATAGGGGTCGAGCTTGCGCAGGCGGACTTTGTAGCCGCGCGCCTGCAACAGCGCGCCGAGCGCGGCGGAAGCGAGACCCTTGCCCAATGAGGAGACCACGCCGCCGGTGATGAAGATATACCGCGCCATGGGACCTAAGCTTTAGCCTCCGGGAATTGATTCGACGAGCGCGAAAAGCGAATGCCCGCTCTGCGCCTGTGCGCAAATGGGGAAATCGCGGAAATCGAGGCTCGTTGCCGTGGTATTTTCATGGGTCACATGAAAGGCGTTGCAGCCTTTCCACACATCTCGTTCCTAACGCGGAAGGGCCGGTTTCCCGGCCCTTCGTCAGTTCGTCAGTTCGTCATTTCGACTGCGGCACTTGCGGCCCGGCCGGCGCCGCCGGGGCGGCAGGGGGCGTCGCCGGCGCGGCCGGCTTGAGCTGGTTGAGGATGCCACCCGGATTGAGCGGCGCATTGGGTCCGGCGGGCGCCACCGGCGCGCTTTGGCCGCCGCCGATGATCGAAGTCGGCTTGCGGTTCATGCCGGCGAGGATCGACAGGATCAGGCTGGTCGCGAAGAACAGGCCGGCCAGCACCGCGGTCGCGCGGGTGAGCACATTGGCGGTGCCGCGGCTGGTCATGAATCCGCCGGTCGAGCCGATGCCGAGTCCCCCGCCCTCCGATTTCTGCAGCAGCACCACGCCGATCAAGGCGAGCACCAGCATCAGGTGGACGACGATAACGACGTGCTGCATGAGCTCTCAATCCATTCAAACCGGCCGGTCTGGGCGCTCCGCCCAGGCGGCGTTTCGTAAGCTATATAGGAATTCGCCGCGGTCTCTACACGATCATGCGGCGCTTTTCCACCCACCCCGGAACTAGCGGTAAACTGCGGCAATACCGAGGAAATCGGCCGATTTCAGGCTTGCTCCACCGATCAACGCACCATTCACATGGGCGATTGTCAAAAGCTCCTTGGCGTTACCCGGTTTTACCGAGCCGCCATAGAGGATGCGCACGCGGGCGCCTTCGCCGCCGTAGCGCTGGCTGAGCTTGTCGCGGATGAAGGCATGCGCCTTAGCGACGTCCGCCGGCGTCGGGGTCAGCCCGCTACCGATCGCCCAGACCGGTTCATAGGCGATAATCAGATTGGCGTCAGTTGCGCCGTCGGGCAGCGAGCCGTCGAGCTGCCGGCCGATCACGGCGAGCGTCTGCGCGGCATCGCGCTCGGCGCGTTGCTCGCCGATGCAGACAATCGCGATCAAGCCGGCGCGGCGCGCGGCCTTCGCCTTGGCGCGCACTTGGGTGTCGGTCTCGTGATGGTCGGTACGCCGCTCGGAATGGCCGACGATCACCGCCACCGCGCCGGCGTCCTTGAGCATTTCGGCGGCAATATCGCCGGTATGGGCGCCGGAGGGCTCGGCATGGCAATCCTGACCGCCGATCATGACCGTCGAGCCGCGCGCGGCGGCGGCGAAACCCGCGATCAAGGTGGCCGGCGGGCACACCATCACGTCGGCTTTCAAGCCGGCCGCGCCGTTGACGATCTTGCTCAATTCGCCCGCGGATGCGACCAGCCCGTTCATCTTCCAATTGCCTGCCAGGAGCGGCTTAAGATCGGCTGACGCCATGTTTTGGTCCCTTTCCGCGTGCGGTTACCAGACCCGATCAAGCGGCGCCAGAGCGGGCGAGCGCTAAGCCGATCCTTCTTGAGTTGCAAGGAGTTGGCCCGCTCCCTATAAGGGCGCCACCAGCCCTTCATGTGAGCCGTCACCGTCAACGGGGAAGAACGCTCCTTATGCTTCGCGGTATCCACAAAGCCACTTCAACCTGGGTCGGCAAGGGCGTGATGGCCGTCATCATGGGTTTCCTGGTGATCAGCTTCGCGATCTGGGGCATCGGCGATATTTTCCGCGGTTTCGGGCAAAATTCGGCGATCAAGATCGGCAAGACCGAAATCTCGATCGAACAGTTCCGCCAGTTCTATACCGAACGGCTGCAACAGGTCAGCCGCCAGGCTCGCCGCTCGATCTCGCCCGAACAGGCGCGCGCGACCGGCCTCGACCGCCAGATACTCGGCCAATTGGTGGCCGAAACCGCGCTCGACGAACAGGCCGCTGCCTTGCGGCTCGGCGTCAGCAATGCCGATATCGCCAGCCGCATCACTGACGATCCCAATTTCCGCGGGCTCAACGGCAAATTCGACCGCACGCGTTTCGAGCAAATCATTCGCGATGCCGGTTTCACCGAAACCCGCTTTGTCGCGGAGCAGCGGCGCGTCATCCTGCGCCGGCAGGTCGCGCAAAGCGTGAGCGGGGAAATCCACGTGCCGGATGCGGCGATGAACGCGCTCAACCAATATCAAAACGAAAAACGCGCGATCGAATATCTGACGCTCGGCCCGGCGCAGGCCGGCGATATCCCGGCGCCGACGCCGGAAGTGCTCGACAAGTTCTTTGAAGCGCGCAAGGTCCTCTTCCGTGCGCCGGAATACCGCAAGATCACGCTGCTCACGATGTCGCCGGCCACGCTTGCCAAGCCAGCCGCGGTGACAGACACCGATACCAAGAATTATTTCGAGCAGCACAAAGCGAGCTACGGCACGCCAGAGCGCCGCGAATTGCGCCAGATCGTGTTCCCCAACGAGCAGGACGCCGCCGCCGCCAAAGAGCGCATCGCCAACGGCGCGACTTTCGCGACAATCGCCAAGGAGCGCGGCCTCAAGGATAGCGACACCGACGTCGGCATGGTGACCAAGGCCGAGGTGATCGATCCGGCCGTGGCCGAGGCCGCCTTCGCGCTCAAATCGGGTGAGGTCAGCGCGCCGATCAAGGGCCGCTTCGGCACCGTTTTGGTCGAGGTCGGCAAAATCGAGCCGGGTAGCCAGAAGACCTACGAACAGATGGCGCCGCAGATCAAGCGCGAGATCGCCGAGAACCGCGCCAAGACCGAAATCGGCAATCTGCGCGACAAGTTCGAGGACGAACGCGCCGCCGGCTCGACGCTTGCCGAGGCCGCCAAGAAGCTCGGCTTTACCGCGCGCAGCATCGAAGCGGTCGACCGCTCCGGCCGCGGGCCCGACGGCAAGCCGATCGCAGACTTGCCGAAAGTGCCGGACGTGGTCGCCGCGGCATTCACCAGCGACGTCGGCGTCGACAACGATCCGCTGCAACTGCCGGCCGGCGGTTATCTCTGGTACGACGTTGCCGGCATCACGCCTGCGCGCGAGCGCAAGCTCGATGAGGTGAAGGCCGAGGTCGAAACGCGCTGGCGCGACGACGAGATCGCCAAGCGCCTCAAAGCCAAGACCGACGATATGGTCGACAAGCTGAAAGCCGGCGCAACGTTCGACCAGCTTGCCATCGACGCAGGCCTCAAAGTGGTCACCGCCGCCGACCTGCAGCGCGGCCGGCCGGGCGGCTTCGCGCCGGCCAAGCTGGTCGAGGCCGCCTTCAAGACGGCCAAGGGCGTGCCCGGCAGCGCCTCCGGCGATCAGGAAACCGCGCGGTTCGTGTTCCGCGTGACCGACGTCACCGATCAGCCGCTCGATCCGATCGCGCGCAAGCAGATCACGACCGCGCTGCAGAATTCCTATGCCGACGACCTCGTCGGCGCCTATGTCACGCGCCTGGAAAAGGATTTCGGCGTCACCTTCAACCAGCAGGCGCTCGACCAGGTCATCGGCGGTAGCGCCCCGCAATAGCCGGCCGCAAGCCAACCCATGCAGATCGAGCCGTCGCAAAGCGCATTCGCGGAAACGTACGGCCGCGGCGAGCCGCAGGTGGTGTGGACGACGCTGGTCGCCGACCTGGAAACGCCGGTCTCCGCCTTTCTCAAGCTCGGCGGCGGCAAACCGATGAGCTTTCTTCTGGAGTCGGTGGAAGGCGGCGAGATCCGCGGCCGCCATTCGATCATAGGCATCGATCCCGACCTGGTCTGGCGCGCCAGCGGCGGCAAGGCGGAGATCAACCGGGCCGCCCGCGTCAAAGCGGACGCCTTCGTGCCCTGCCCCGAGCCCCCGCTTGCCGCCCTGCGCACGCTGATCGCGGAAAGCCGCATCGCCTTGCCCGAAAGCCTGCCGCCGATGGCGGCCGGCGTATTCGGCTATCTCGGCTACGACATGGTGCGGCTGATGGAGGAATTGGGCCCGCCCAATCCGGATCCGATCGGCATTCCCGACGCCGTGCTGGTGCGCCCGACCATCATCGTGGTGTTCGACGCGGTGAAGGATTCGATCACCGTGGTGACGCCGGTGCGGCCGGAAAAGGGGGTCGACGCGAAAACCGCGCTGACGCGCGCGATCGAGCGGCTGTCGGACGTTTTGGAAAGCCTCGACCGGCCGCTCGACAAGTCGCTTGCCGAAATCGACGAAGGCCCGCTCGAGATCGCGCCGCGCTCCAATACCACGCCGGCCGAATACAAGGCGATGGTGCTGCGCGCGAAGGAATACATCGCCGCCGGCGATGCGTTTCAGATCGTGCTGGCGCAGCGCTTCGAAGCGCCGTTTGCGCTACCGCCATTTTCGCTCTACCGCGCGCTGCGGCGGACCAATCCGTCACCCTATCTCTATTTCCTCGATTTCGGCGCATTCGCCGTTGCCGGATCGAGCCCGGAAATTCTGGTCAAGGTCGCCGGCGACGTGGTCACCATTCGCCCCATCGCCGGCACGCGTCCGCGCGGGGCGACACCGCACGAGGACAAGGAACTGGAAGCGGAATTGCTCGCCGATCCGAAGGAGCGCGCCGAGCATTTGATGCTGCTCGATCTCGGCCGCAACGACGTCGGCCGCGTGGCCAAGATCGGCACCGTCACCGTCACCGATCAGTTCTTCGTCGAGCGTTTCAGCCACGTCATGCATATCGTGTCGAACGTCGAGGGCAAGCTCGACCAAAAGCATGACGCGCTCGATGCGCTGGTGGGCGGCTTTCCTGCCGGCACGGTCTCGGGCGCGCCCAAGGTGCGCGCCATGCAGATCATCGACGAGCTGGAAAAGGAAAAGCGCGGGCTCTATGCCGGCTGCGTCGGCTATTTCTCTGCCGCCGGCGAGATGGACACCTGCATCGTGCTGCGCACGGCGTTGGTCAAAGACGGCACCATGTATGTGCAGGCCGGCGCCGGCATCGTCGCCGACTCGGACCCCGGCTACGAGCAGACCGAATGCATCAACAAGGCGAAGGCCTTGTTCCGCGCGGCGGAAGAAGCCCGCCGCTTCGCTTCGACCGCCAAGCGCGGGCAGTAGCGATCAGGGAATGTAGTAGAACGGATTAGGCAGCTTGTAGGCGCGCTCGGCATAACCGCCGGCGAGGTCGCTGTGCTGGTCGCCGACATTGACAATGATGGTGTAGCCCTGCGCGGCGATCTTAGCGCGCTCGCTCGACTTGTATTCGATGACGGTCCGCTTGTCGTGTTCGGGGCGCAGCGAGATGCCGGTCCAGCCCTCGTAGCCGACGGCATTCAAATTCGTCACGGTGACGGCCTCTTGGCTCTGGTGGCGGCCGGTGATGAAGAACACCGCCGCGCCGCGCGCTTTCGCCGCGTTGAACAAGGCGTACGTGCCGTCGATGCGCTTGGCGCGCGCGAGCGCGACCCAGTTGTTGAATCCGCAAGGCGCTTTCAAGTCGGGCTCACAAGGGATGTCGGTGAGAAAGGCAAAATCGTCGACCAATTCGATCGGAAGATTGCTCAGCGAGGTCTCGTCGATGTCAAGCACGATGGCGGGTTTGGAAACCTGCGCCCCGCGCGCCTCGACATAGCGCTTGGCCTCGTCCAGCACCTGATTGAGATCGCGGTCATAGGCACCGGAGCAGGCGTAGTAGTAAATTTGCTGTTTGAGCTGGCCGAGGTTGAGCGGCTGGCTATAGTCGAGTGTCTGCGGCGCATAGGTCCTGCCGCAGGCATTGGCCACCGGCTCGGCGCGAGCCGACAAGGTGGCGGCGACGAGGGCCACGGCTGCGGCAAAAACGGCGGCGGTGCGGGCCATGGCGATCTCCTCAAACGCGGTCGGCTGATGGCGGCGACTATAGCCGACACAGTTGAAGGGCGAGAATATTGCATCTATGGGTCACTGGCGGAGCGGCGGCGGGGGGACTCGCGCTTGACCCCTCCCGGCACCCACGTCTAAGACCTTGAGCCGGGCTCAGAAAACATGATCGTCCTGATCGACAACTACGACAGCTTCACCTTCAACCTGTTCCATTACCTGGGCAGCTTGGGGGCGGACGTCGTCGTGCACCGCAACGACAAGATATCGGCCGATGCGGTGATCGCGGCAGAGCCGGACGCGATCGTGCTCTCGCCCGGCCCCTGCACGCCGAACGAAGCCGGCATCTGCCTCGAGCTTATCGGCAAGGCGGCGGAGACCATTCCGATCCTCGGCGTCTGCCTCGGCCATCAGGCGATCGGGCAGGCATTCGGCGGCAAAGTGGTGCGCGCCGAGCCGGCGCACGGCAAAGTGTTCGAGATCAGCCACAGCGGCAGCGGCGTGTTCCGCGGCATCAACGGGCCGTTCCAGGCGACGCGCTATCATTCGCTGGTGGTCGAGCGCAAAACCATGCCGCGCGAACTCACCGTCAACGCGCAAACCGGCGACGGGCTGGTGATGGGCCTGATGCATGAAAGCCTGCCCGTGCATGGCGTGCAATTTCACCCCGAAAGCATCGCCTCCGAGCACGGCCATCTGGTCTTGAAGAACTTCCTCGATCTCGCCGCGCAATGGAACAAGCAGCGCGGCCGCAAATCGAGCGTAACGCCGGCGCGCCGATCGCCCGCCCCGGCGGCGGTCTAAGCCCATGGCCGACGATTTCAAAGCGCTCATCGCCAAGGTCGCGACCGGCGCAAGCCTGACGCGCGGCGAAGCAGCCGCCGCGTTCGACCGCATGATGTCGGGCGAAGCGACGCCCTCGCAGATGGGCGGGCTGTTGATGGCGCTGCGCGTGCGCGGGGAAACCGTCGACGAAATCACCGGCGCGGTCACCACCATGCGCGCCAAGATGCTGGGCGTGAAGGCGCCGGCCGACGCCATCGACGTGGTCGGCACCGGGGGCGATGCCTCCGGCTCGTTCAACATTTCGACCTGCGCGGCGTTTGTCGTGGCCGGCGCCGGCGTGCCGGTCGCCAAGCACGGCAACCGCGCGCTGTCGTCGAAATCGGGCGCCGCCGACGTGCTGCAGGCGCTCGGCGTCAAGATCGATCTGACGCCCGAGCAGGTCAGTCGCTGCATCAAGGAAGCCGGCATCGGCTTCATGTTTGCACCGAGCCATCATCCGGCGATGAAGAACGTCGGCCCGACCCGCGTCGAACTCGGCACCCGCACCATCTTCAATCTGCTCGGGCCTCTGTCCAATCCGGCGAGCGTCAAGCGGCAGATGATCGGCACGTTTTCCCGCCATTGGGTCGAGCCGATGGCGCAGGTGCTCAACAATCTCGGCTCCGAAAGCATCTGGGTGGTGCACGGCTCCGACGGGCTCGACGAGATCACCACGTCGGGGCCGACCAGCGTCGCCGCGCTCGAAGGCGGCAAGATCCGCACTTTCGAGGTGACGCCGGAGGATGCCGGCCTCAAGCGGGTCAAGCCGGAGGCGCTGCGCGGCGGCAATGCGAGCGAAAACGCCACGGCGTTGCTCGACGTGCTCAAAGGCAAGCCGGGGCCGTTCCGCGACGTGTCGATCCTCAATGCGGCGGCCGCGCTGATCGTCGCCGGCAAGGCCAAGGATCTGAAGGAAGGCGCGCAGCATTGGCGGCGAAATCGATCGACAGCGGCGAAGCGGAAGGCCGGCTCGACCGGCTGATTGCGGTGTCCAACGCCGCGGAGGCGTAGCGCCCATGAGCTGCATCCAATGAGCCGACATCCTCGCCAAGATCGAGGCCTATAAGCGCCAGGAGATCGCGGCGGCCAAGGCCGCGCGCCCGCTTCACCAAGCTTGAGCGCATGGCCAAGTCGGCACCGCCGCCGCGCGGGTTCCTCAAGGCGATTGAGCGCAAGATCGCCGGCGGCGATTACGCCTTGATCGCCGAAATCAAGAAAGCGAGCCCATCGAAGGGCCTGATCCGCGCCGATTTCGATCCGCCGCAACTCGCCAAAGCCTATGAGGCCGGCGGGGCGGCCTGCCTGTCGGTGCTCACCGACGGGCCCTCGTTCCAGGGCAAGCCCGAATTCCTCGGCGCGGCGCGCAACGCCACCGGCCTGCCGGTGCTGCGCAAGGATTTCATCTACGAGCCCTATCAGGTGGTGGAATCGCGCGCGCTCGGCGCCGACTGCATCCTGATCATCCTGGCGGCGGTCGACGATGCGGCAGCCAAGACAATAGAAGATGCCAGTTTTGCCAATGGCATGGACGTATTACTTGAAGTTCATCAAGAAGATGAGCTTGAACGCGCCCTCAAACTCAAATCCGGCTGATCGGCATCAACAACCGCGATCTGCGCACCTTCGAGACTTCGCTCGCCGTCTCCGAGCGCCTCGCCGCCAAAATCCCACGCGACCGTGTCGTGGTGGCCGAAAGCGGGCTGAACGCGCCCGCCGACCTCGCCCGCCTTGCCGCCGTTGGCATATCGACCTTCCTGGTCGGCGAAAGCCTGATGCGGCAGGCCGATGTCGCCGCCGCCACGCGCACATCTGCTGGCGCGCGCCCCTCGCCGCGCCGCGGTGGAGTGAGCCATGGCGCGCGCCACGAAAACAAGAAGACCAAGGCGCGGGGGAAGAAGCCGGCGGCGCGCCCGCAGCCGAAAAAGCGGCCGCTTATGAGCAATACCGAACTCACCCATATCGATCCGCGCGGCCAGGCGCGCATGGTCGACGTTTCCGCCAAGAATGCGACTGAGCGCCTCGCCATCGCCGAAGGCCGCGTCATCATGCGCAAGGAGACGCTCGATCATGGTGCTCGCCGGCAATGCCGCCAAAGGCGACGTGCTGGGCGCGGCGCGCCTCGCCGGCATCATGGCGGCCAAGCGCACGCACGGGCTGATCCCGCTCTGCCACCCGCTGCCGATCACCAAAGTCGAGATCGACATCGAACCCGAGCACGCTTTGCCCGGTTTCCTGGTGCGCGCGACGGTGAAAGTGACCGGGCAGACCGGCGTCGAAATGGAGGCGCTGGTGGCGGTGTCGATCGCGTGTCTCACCGTCTACGACATGGTCAAGGCGGTCGAGAAAGGCATGCGCATCGAGGGTGTCAGGCTGCTGTTCAAGAGCGGCGGCAAATCCGGCGACTACCGCGCCGAGGACTTCACCGAATGAACCGTCCCTTGATGCCGGTCGCCGAGGCCCTGCAACGCGTGCTGGCCGATGCGCGCGCGCTGCCGGCGGAGACGGTTGCGCTCGGCGAAGCGCTCGGCCGCGTGCTCACCGAGGATCTTACCGCGCTGCGCACGCAGCCGCCCGACGCGGTCTCGGCCATGGACGGCTATGCGGTGCGCTGCAGCCGACGTCGCGCAGGCACCGGTCACGCTCAAACTGATCGGCGAAGTCGCCGCCGGGCATCCTTTCGAAGGCGAAGTCAAGGCGGGAGAAGCCGCGCGCATCTTCACCGGCGGCGTCATGCCTGCCGGCGCCGACACCGTGGTGATCCAGGAACTCACCGCGCGCGAAGGCGACACGGTGACCGTGCAGAAGGCGACCGCCAAGTCCCGCAATGTGCGCGCCCGGGGTATCGACTTCACGCAAGGTCAGGTGCTGCTGCGCAAAGGCCGCCGGCTGAGCGACCGCGACCTGATGCTGGCCGCCGCCATGAACTATCCGACTTTAAGCGTGCACCGCCGGCCCAAAGTGGCGGTGGTCGGCACCGGCGACGAATTGGTCGCGCCGGGCAGCGCGCCCAAGCCCGGCGAGATCGTCTATTCCAACGGCTTTGCGCTGATCGCCATGGCGGAGCGCGAAGGCGCCGAGGTGCGCGATCTCGGCATCGCGCCCGACCGGGTCGAGGACATCGCGGCGGCGGTGCGCCGGGCGCGCGACTGGGGCGCCGATATCCTGCTCACCTCGGGCGGCGCCTCGGTCGGCGAGCACGATCTGGTGCAGCGGGCGCTTGCCAGCGAAGGGCTCGAACTGTCGTTCTGGCGGGTGGCGCTGCGCCCCGGCCGACCGATGATGCACGGGCGGCTCGGCGCCATGCAGGTGCTCGGCGTGCCGGGCAACCCGGTGTCGTCCTACGTCTGCGCTTTCCTGTTCCTGGTGCCGCTGATCAGAAGCCTGTGCGGCCGCGCGGATATCGCCCATGTGCCGGAGAACGCCCGGCTCGGCCGCGACCTGCCGGCGAACGACGAGCGGGCCGACTTCATGCGGGCGACGCTATCCACAGGCCCGGACGGGCTTATCGCGACGCCGCTGCCCAACCAGGACAGCTCGCTGATGGCGCCAATGGCGCAGGCGGATTGTCTGTTGATTCGCGAGGCCATGGCGCCGGCGGCGGCGGCCGGTTCACCTTGTGTCATCCTTAAGCTAGGCCTTTAGCGGCCTTTCGATTTTTTCACTCCAAATTAAAGGGTTGCGGAACACATATCGAACAGATAGTGTCCGTTCATGATTTGTTTCTGGCCTGTGCCTGCTTTGGGGACCGGGCCAAGTCTTCAAATCAAAGGTTCCGGGGAGAGACAGATGCTGACCCGCAAACAGTTCGAGCTCCTGCGCTTCATCCACGAAAGGCTCACGGAATCAGGCGTTCCGCCCTCTTTCGATGAAATGAAGGATGCGCTCGACCTGCGCTCCAAATCCGGCATTCACCGGCTCATTACGGCGCTGGAGGAGCGCGGCTTCATCCGCCGCCTGCCGAATCGGGCACGCGCCATCGAGGTGATCAAGCTGCCCAACTCGGTCGCCCACGGCATCAGTGGCGGCCGCTCGCGCGGCTTCAGCCCGAGCGTGATCGAGGGCGACCTCGGCCGCGTGCGGGCCGCTTCCGTCAATTCTGGGAACGACGACGACGACGGCCGCCGTCCGATCGCGGTGCCGGTGATGGGCCGCATCGCCGCCGGCACGCCGATCGAGGCGATCCAGACGCGCAGCCACGTCATCAACATGCCGGCCGACCTGCTCACCGCCGGCGAGCATTTCGCCCTCGAAGTGCGCGGCGACTCGATGATCGAGGCCGGCATTCTCGACGGCGACATTGCTTTGATCAGGCGCTCGGAAGCCGCCGACACCGGCGATATCGTGGTAGCGCTGATCGACGACGAGGAAGCAACCCTTAAGCGCTTCCGCCGCCGCGGCGCTTCCATCGCGCTCGAGCCGGCCAACACGGCCTACGAGGTGCGGATTCTCCCGCCCAACCGCGTGCGCATCCAGGGCAAGCTGGTTGGGTTGTTTAGACGGTACTGAGAGCCGCCAAACGCTCCGTTCATTCCCGCGAAAACGGCGTTTGGCGCGCGAAGAATCTATTCTGTGGAATAGTCGTTAGGCCCGCTTCTCCGCATAAAATTTTGTCAACGCGTTGGCGTCTTCGAACAATTTCATGTTCTTCGCCACGTCGTAGCGGGTCTCTTCCAGGCTTTCAGGGTTCCACTCGCTGCGCTCGGCGGCGAAGAAATCCCCGCCGTAGACGTGAATGGCGCCGGTGAGCCGAGGAATCGGATTGGTCACCGAATGAATGATGTTATGGCCGAGCGGTTCGGGCATCGCCAACGCCTAAGGCGCGCGCACCGGCAGCCTCCACTTTGCCGCTGCCGTCCGGTAGCCGCCGCCAGAAAACGTTATCCTCGCGCCCACTGTAGATGCCGATTACAGCCCACATTTGGTGATTGTGCGGCATTATCGTCATCATCGGGCCCCAGATGACATTGAGGATCGTCAGATCCGGTGCGTGATAGAGCTTCTGCACTTCGGCGCGCTTGGGCTCGCCGATCCCTTTGAGAACTGCGTTCGGGTCCGATACCGCGCGCGCAACCACCTCGCGGACCAGTTTGTGCGATGGATCAGCGGCGAGCGCTACCCGGCAATCGGCGGTGAATTGCTCAAGATCGAACATCTTGTCCCCTCCAGCAGGAAGTCGCCCACAGAAAACTTCGCGCAAACGGAACTTGTTGGCAATCCGGGTTGCCAAAAAAGCGCGTTCGTGGATCCGCTAGTCCCCCGCCTCCATATCCTGCGTCCGTGGGGTCGCATCGGGCGCGGCCGGTCGCGTCGGGGTCCTGGCGTGTTGGACGTCGCGCGGACCGTGCGTCCAGGGCCGCTCGTAGCCGGGCGGACGCGCGGCGCTGAGGTCGAAACGGTCGCCGGTCCATCGCAGGGCGGTGGCACCCTGCGCACGCCAGACCGGGCGGTCGATCAGCAGCGCCTGGCAATCGCCCGGCGCCTGGTGGGCGGACACCACCACCGCGGCGCGCGCGCAATCCTCGGCGAAGGCTTCCGCCGTGAGCGCAAACGACACAAGGCGGCCATCGGCCAACTTGCCGATGCAGCCGGCCGGATCGCAGGCAACGCCCGCGCGCAGCCTCTCATCTTTCGGGTCGCGCCCGTCGCCATCGGCCATCAGCCATTCCTTGATGGCGAAGGTGTCGCGGCTGTTGTGCAGCAGGGCCAATTTGCCATCGCGTCCGCGCAACGCCGCCGCCTGCCCGTCGCCCGCCACGATCAGGTCGGGGCGCGGCCATGCCAGCACCCACAACGCCGCGCCGAGCGCGAGCGCCGCCCCGCTCCAGCGCAGCGGCGAACGCAGCAGACAGAGCAACAACAGCCCGGCGGTCGCCAACAGCAGCGGCCCGGTGCCGAAGGCATGGATATGGCCGACTGCGCCCGGCAGATGCGCGACCCACAACACCACCGCGATCATCCAATCGACGCCGTCGCCCATCAGCTTCCAGAACACGGCGTCGAAACCGAACGGCATGGCCACCACGCCGAGAATGCCCATGGGCATCACCCAGACCGAGATGACCGGCATGGCCAAAAGATTGGCCAGCACGCCATAGGGCGCCAGACGATGAAAGTGGAAGGCCGAATAAGGTGTGGTGGCAAGTCCCGCCACCAATGAGGCCAGCACCACGCCGGCGATTTCGCGCCCGCCCCATAGCGTCACGCGCGCGCCGGCCGAGGTGTCGGCCTGGGCGCGCCAAAATGCGCCACCTGCCAGGCCGTATTGATAGGCCGCGATCAGCGCCAGCGCCGCGGCAAACGACATCTGGAAACTCGGATGAACGATCGCCTCCGGCGTGAGCAGCAACACGGCAAAAGCCGCCACCGCGATGGTGCGGAACGTCAAGGCCGGGCGGTCGAGCATGACGCCGCCGAGCACAATGGCGATCATGATGAAGGCGCGTTGCGTTGAAATGCTCGAGCCCGAGAGCACGAGATAAAAAGCGGCGGTCGCGAGCGCGACGGCGGCCGCCCATTTCTTGATCGGGTAGCGGCTGGCGAGCGAAGGGGCGAGCGCCAAGCCGGCACGGATGAAAAAGAACACGATGCCGGCCACCACCGCCATGTGATAGCCAGAGATCGCCAGCACATGGGCGAGGCTCGACACGTAAAAGGCGTCGCTCACCGGCGTCGAGATCTCATTACGCTTTCCCGTGAGCAGCGCCGAGGCGATCGAGCCGCGGTCGCCCGGCAAGAGCGTGTGGATTCGCTTGTTGATGCTCTCGCGCATGGCGTCGAGCGCCGCCGCGTAGCGCAGCCACCAGCCGCCCGGGTGCGGCGCCGGCAGCAGCGTGATCCTGCCCAGCACATAGCCGGAGGCGCCGATGCTTTGGAAATACATATCGCGCGCGAAGTCGTAACCGCCGGGCTGCAAGGGCGCGAGTGGCGGCGCCAGATGCGCCTTGAAGGAAACGAAACTGCCGACCGAAGGCGCGGTCCCTTTGCGCACCGCGACGCGTACGCGCTGCGGCGGGGTATCGAGCCGGCGCGCTTCGATCGCCTGCACGCGCACCACGATGCGGTCGCTGCGCGCGCGTTCCTCGCGCACCTCGACAAAACCGTTGACCGACGCCGTCAGCGGGAACGCCAGCACCGGATGCGCGATGCGCGCGGTGCGCAGCGTGGCGGTGGCAAAGCCGGCGGCGATGGCGGCAAAGCCGAGCGCCACGGCAAAACCGAGCGCGCGCCGGCGCGCGAGGAATGCGACAGCCATGCCGGCAAACGCCGCGGCGAGTGCCGCCCACCAGGCCGGTTCGCGCTCGGCGCTGAAATAAGCGACGACGCCGAAACCGAAAGCGACCGGCAGCCAGGGCACAAGGCGGCCGGGCGCTGCTTCCGCCACCGCCCATTGCGACAACAGGCGTCCGAGCCAGGCGGCGCGCCCCGAGAGCCAGTCGGGTAATAGCAGCCCGGCGCGCCGACGCGCGGCGTCGATCTCGGCCGCCCAAGCTTTCGCCCGCGACCGGGTTTCGTGCGGCTCCGCCATCACGCCCTCATGACGCCCTCGCGCGCGACTACGCGAGGCCCATGCTACGACAGCCATAAGTTGTGGCTAGGAGAACGGTTGTGAACGCCCGCGCTGTCATTCGGGGGCGCGCCGAAGGCGCGAACCCGGAATCCAGAAACAAACACTGTGTGCGCATCTGGATTCCGGGTCCGGCGCCACGCGCCGTCCCGGAATGGCGATCAGCTTGCTGCCTTGTCCTTGCCCATGTCCTTGGCAAACGTGTCGCGCAGGCCGACGGTGCGGTTGAACACCGGCTTGCCGGGCGTTGAATCCGGGTCGAGACAGAAATAGCCATTGCGCTCGAACTGCACCGGCACTTCCGGTTTGGCGTTAGCGAGCGCCGGCTCGAGGCGGGCATCGGTCAGCACGTCCAGCGAATTCGGATTGAGATCGGTGGCAAAGCCTTCGCCGCCGCTCGGGTCGGGCTTTGTAAACAGCGGATTGTACAGCCGCACCTCGGCCGCAATGGAATCGCGCGGCCGAAACCCAATGCATCGTCGCCTTCACCTTGCGGCCGTCGGGCGCGTTGCCGCCTTTGGTCGCCGGATCGTAGGTGCAGCGCAGTTCGACCACCTCGCCCGCCGCGTTTTTCTTCACCTCGCGGCAGGTGATGAAATAAGCGTAGCGCAGCCGCACTTCCGTGCCGGGCGACAGGCGGAAGAATTTCTTCGGCGGGTTCTCCATGAAGTCGTCCCGCTCGATATAGAGTTCGCGGCCGAATTTGATCTTGCGGCTGCCCGCCGCCGGATTATCCGGATGATTGACCGCGTCGAGTTCCTCGACCTGCCCTTCCGGATAGTTCTCGATGACGACTTTCAGCGGCCGCAACACCGCCATGCGGCGCAGTGCGCTTTTGTTGAGCGCCTCGCGCACGGAAAATTCGAACATGCCGACGTCGACCAGGCTGTTGGCCTTGGCGACGCCGATGCGCTTGATGAAATCGCGGATCGCCTCCGGCGGCACGCCGCGACGGCGAAGCCCGGCGATGGTCGGCATGCGCGGGTCGTCCCAGCCCTTAACGTGGCCGTCACGCACCAACAGCGTCAGCACGCGTTTTGACAGCACCGTGTACGTGAGGTTGAGGCGGGCGAATTCGTACTGATGCGGGCGCGAGGGCACCGGCAGATTGTCCAGGCACCAGTCATAGAGCGGGCGGTGATCCTCGAATTCGAGCGTGCAGACCGAATGGGTGACGCCTTCGATCGCGTCCGACTGGCCGTGCGCGAAGTCGTAGCTCGGATAGATTTTCCACGTCGTGCCGGTGCGCGGATGCGGCGCATTGAGGATGCGGTAGATCACCGGGTCGCGCAGGTTGATGTTGCCGCTCGCCATGTCGATCTTGGCGCGCAGCACCCGCGCGCCGTTTCCGAACTCGCCGGCGCGCATGCGGCGGAACAGATCAAGGTTTTCTTCCACCGGGCGGTCGCGGAACGGTGAGTTCTTGCCCGGCTCGGTCAGAGTTCCGCGGTTATGGCGGATCTCGTCCTGGCTCTGGTCGTCCACATAGGCCTTGCCGGCGCGGATCAGGTCCTCGGCCCAGCCGTACAGCCGTTCGAAATAGTCGGAGGCGTGGTAGAGGTGCTTGCCCCAATCGAAGCCGAGCCAGCGCACGTCGCGCTCGATGGCGTCGATATATTCCTGCTCTTCCTTGGTCGGATTGGTGTCGTCGAAGCGTAGGTTGCAGTGGCCGCCGAATTCCTGCGCGATGCCGAAATTGAGGCAGATCGACTTGGCGTGGCCGATATGCAGATAGCCGTTCGGCTCGGGCGGAAAGCGGGTGACCACCTCTTTGACGCGGCCGGCGTCGAGATCGCTCCTGACAATCTCGCGGACGAAATCCTGCCCGGTTTCGCGGACCGTTGTTTCGCTTTCCGTCACGCTCGTGAATCTCCTTATGCCAGCGTCTATGTGGCAAATTCGCGCCAGATGAGCCAAGGCACCGGGCTCATTTATTTTCAACTCAACGCTTTGCGACCCGTGCTACAAGCCCTGCGATTGAGGTGCGGGATGCCGATGTTCACGCGCGAGGAACTTGAGGACGTGCTGCCGGTCGTGCGTGCCGCCGTACCGCCGACACCGCAATATGCCTGGCCGCTGCTCAAGGCGCGCAGCGGCGTGACGGTCGTCGCCAAACACGAGAATCATACGCCGACCGGCGCTTTCAAGGTGCGCGGCGGCCTTACCTATTTCGACCGCCTGCGGCGGAAAAAGCCGCAAACGAAAGGTGTGGTGGCGGCAACGCGGGGCAATCACGGCCAGTCGTTCGCCTTCGCCGGCGCCCGCGTCGGCGTGCCGGTTGTGATCGTGGTTCCGCACGGCAACTCGGTCGAGAAGAACGCAGCGATGCGCGCATTCGGCGCCGAGTTGATCGAGTATGGCCGCGATTTCGATGAGGCAAAGGAGCGCGCGGGCCAGATTGCTCAGGAGCGCGGCTATGAAGCCGGCCCCTCCTTTCATGCCGATCTCGTCATCGGCGTGGCGACCTTTGCCTATGAGCTGCTGACCGCTTATCCTGATCTCGACATTGTTTACGTTCCGATCGGCCTTGGCTCCAGCATTTGCGGCACCATCGGCGCGCGCGATGCGCTGGGCCTGAAGACCCGCATTGTCGGCGTCGTTTCCGATCGCGCCAACGCTTATCGCCTTTCATTCGAACAAGGCCACGTCGTCCCGACCAATTCGGCCGCGACCTTCGCCGATGGCATGGCGGTCCGGGTTCCAGATGCCGGCGCGCTCGACGTCATACGCCGCGGCGCCGAGCGTATCGTCGAGGTTTCCGATGCCGAGATCGCCGAGGCGATCCGCAACCTGTTTTCCGATACGCACACGGTTGCCGAAGGCGCCGGCGCCGCGGCGTTTGCGGCGCTGATGCAAGAGCGCGACCGGCTCCAGGGGCGCCGGGCGGGCGTGATCATCACCGGGCAGAACATAGACCGGTCGGTCATGCAGGACGTCCTCGCCGGCAATACTCCGAAGGTCTGATCGCAGGGCTCGGCACGACTGCCAATAGCTGCACCAGCCAAGAGCTGATGACACGCGGCCGCCCAGTTGTGCTACACGGGCGCACCAGAGATGCCATGACCGACCACGTCGTCACCCGTTTTGCGCCGTCCCCTACCGGCTTCCTGCATATCGGCGGCGGCCGCACCGCGCTGTTCAACTGGCTCTATGCGCGCCGGCACGGCGGCAAGATGCTGCTGCGCATCGAGGACACCGACCGCGAGCGCTCGACCGCCGCGGCCATCGCCGCCATCATCGACGGGCTGACTTGGCTGGGGCTGACCTGGGACGGCGAGATCGTGTTCCAGTTTTCCCGCGCCGCGCGCCACCGGCAGATCGCCGAGCAGCTCCTGGCGGCCGGCAAGGCTTACCGCTGCTATGCCAGCCCCGAGGAACTCACCGAGATGCGCGAAGCCGCCCGCCGCGAGGGCCGCTCCAAGCTTTATGACGGGCGCTGGCGCGACCGCGACCCGGCGCAAGCCCCGCCCGGCGTCAAGCCGGTCATCCGCCTCAAGGCGCCGCAGACCGGCGAAACGGTGATCGAGGACCAGGTGCAGGGCCGCGTTGTCTGGCAGAACGCCGATCTCGACGACCTGGTGCTGCTGCGCTCGGACGGCACCCCGACTTACATGCTGGCCGTCGTCGTCGACGACCACGACATGAACGTCACCCACATCATCCGCGGCGACGACCATCTGACCAATGGCGCGCGGCAGAAACATATCTACGAGGCGCTCGGGTGGAATGTGCCGATCATGGCGCATATCCCGCTGATCCATGGGCCGGACGGCTCCAAACTGTCGAAGCGCCATGGCGCGCTCGGCGTCGATGCCTACCGGGCCATGGGCTACCTGCCGGCCGCCATGCGGAATTATCTGGTCCGCCTCGGCTGGGCGCATGGCGATCAAGAGATATTTACCACCGAGGAGATGATCGCGGCCTTCGACTTGCCCGCCATCGGCCGCTCGCCGGCGCGTTTCGATTTCGCCAAGCTGGAAAGCCTCAACGGCCATTACATCCGCGCCAGCGCCGATGCCGACCTGCTGGCGGCCGTGGAAGACCTTCTGCCGCACATCGCCGGCGGCCAGGAACTCGCCAGCAAGATGACCCCGGCGCTGCGCGCCAAGCTGCTCATGGCCATGCCGGCCCTGAAGGAGCGCGCCAAGACATTGGTTGAACTCTTTGACGCAACACGGTTTCTCTGGGCAAGCCGCCCGCTCGAATTGACCGACCAGGCAAGAGCTTTGCTCACCCCCGAGGCCAAGTCCTGCACCGCCGCGCTGCTGCCGGAACTGGCCGCTATATGCGGAGTGGACCCCGGCGGCGATCGAAACGGTGGTGCGCGGCTACACCGAACGCGCCGGCCTCAAGCTCGGCGCGGTGGCGCAACCGTTGCGCGCCGCGCTCACCGGGCGGACCACCTCGCCGCCTATTTTCGACGTGCTGGCGGTGCTGGGCAAGGACGAAAGCCTGGCCCGGCTACGCGACCAGGCCGCCTAGACTGCCCGCTTTTTGGGCTTTGCACCGAATTGCCCGCGACTTGATCTATGTCTATACGCGCCGCGCGCAATCTGCATTATCTTGCAGCGCACACTAGGATAGGATACCGGAAAAGCGGCCGGAAACACGCGTCGCCCCGCGGCGTCTCGGCTCCCGGCCAATGCTACTCCACAAGCACCCGCTCGCCGCCAAATCGAGGGCTCGACCATGGACGCCAAGACGGACGCCACCAAGAAATCCGGCACCATCACCGTTGGCAACAAGAACTGGGATTTCCCGGTTTACGACGGCAGCATCGGGCCGGACGTGCTCGACATCGCCAAGTTCTACGGCGAGACCGGCATGTTCACCTACGACCCCGGCTTTACCTCGACGGCAAGCTGCGAGTCGAAAATCACCTACATCGACGGCGACAAAGGCGTGCTGCTCTATCGCGGTTATCCGATCGAGCAACTCGCCGAGCACGGCGATTTCCTGGAGACCTGCTACCTGCTGCTGTACGGCGAATTGCCGACCGCGCAGCAGAAGGCCGACTTCGACTACACGGTGACCCGGCACACCATGGTGCACGAACAGATGAGCCGGTTCTTCCAGGGCTTCCGCCGTGACGCGCATCCGATGGCGGTGATGGTCGGCTCGGTCGGCGCGCTGTCGGCCTTCTATCACGACTCCACCGACATTTCCGATCCGGTGCAGCGCATGGTCGCCTCGCTGCGCATGATCGCCAAGGTGCCGACGCTCGCCGCCATGGCCTACAAATATTCGATCGGCCAACCGTTCGTTTATCCGAAGAACGATCTCGACTATTCGACCAATTTCCTGCGCATGTGCTACGCGGTGCCGGCCGAGGACTACAAGCCGAACCCGGTGCTGGCGCGCGCCATGGACCGCATCTTCATCCTGCACGCGGACCACGAGCAGAACGCTTCGACTTCGACGGTGCGCTTGGCCGGCTCCTCGGGCGCCAATCCGTTCGCCTGCATCGCCGCCGGCTGCGCTTGCCTGTGGGGTCCCGCGCACGGCGGCGCCAACGAGGCGGCGCTCAACATGCTGCGCGAGATCGGCTCGGTCGATCGCATTCCGGAATACATCAAGCGGTCGAAGGACAAGAACGACAGCTTCCGCCTGATGGGCTTCGGCCACCGCGTCTACAAGAACTACGACCCGCGCGCCAAGATCATGCAGAAGACCTGCCACGAGGTCCTGACCGAACTCGGCGTCAAGGACGATCCGCTGCTCGACGTCGCCATGGAACTGGAAAAGATCGCCCTGCACGACGACTATTTCGTCGAGAAGAAGCTCTATCCGAACATCGACTTCTATTCGGGCATCACGCTCAAGGCGATGGGCTTCCCCACCACGATGTTCACCGTGCTTTTTGCCGTGGCACGCACAGTGGGCTGGATCGCCCAGTGGAAGGAAATGATCGAGGATCCGAAGCAGAAGATCGGCCGCCCGCGCCAGCTCTATACCGGCGCCAAGCAGCGCGATTACACGCCGATCTCGCGAAGGAAGTAGACGCACGCATCAATTGACTTAAGAAGGGCGGCTTTGCAGCCGCCCTTTTCGTTTGTGGCGTGAACGTACTGGAGATTTTCCGCCTAGGGCCAGGCAAGCTCCAGGCACAATGCACTAATGGACCGCCACCGCCCTGCCCTGCGCCGCCGAGGCGAGCAGCGCCTCGATCAGCCGCAGCACTTTGAGCGATTCCGCGCCGCTCACCGTGGGCTCGCGGTCGGCGTCGATGGCGTCGAGAAAATCCGTAATCAGCGCCCGGTGCGCGTCGTTGGGGAAAGCCATCGGGTCGGCGCCGCCGCTTTTCGACACACCGCCCTCGTGGTGGACGTGGCGGCCGTCCTTGAAATAGATGTCGAGCGTCTCGGCGGCGAGCACCGCGGTGCCCTTGGCGCAGGCGAGCTCGATGCGCTCGGGAAAGCCGGGATAGGCCACCGTCGTTGCGTCGATGGTGCCGAGCGCGCCATTGGCGAACGCGACGCCGGCGCCGACCATGTCCTCGGTGTCGATCTGGCGCAGCGGCGAGGTCGCGGCGAACGCGGCCACCCGCGCGATCGGGCCGGTCAGGCTCTGGAACAGATCGAGCGTATGGATCGCCTGCGTGATCAGCACGCCGCCGCCGTCGCGCGCCTTCATGCCGCGGCCGGGCTGGGCGAAATACTCAGGCGTGCGCCACCAGCGGATCGAGGCCGAGCCGGAGACCAGTTCGCCGAGCTCGCCGCCGTCGACCGCCAAGCGCAGCTTGCGCGAGGCGTCGCGAAAGCGATGTTGCAGCATGACGGCGAATTTGCGTTTTGCTTTGGCCATGGCGGCAACGGCGGCGGCGGCGCGCTCGGCCGTTACGTCGGTCGGCTTTTCCAGGAGCACGTGCTTGCCGGCGGCGGCGCATTGTTCGACCAGTTCGAGATGGCTTGTCGGCGGCGTCAGCAGGAACACGATATCGATGCCGCGGTCGGCGAGAATGGCATCGAGCCGGTCGACCACAGGATGCGCGTTGGCCGCGGCGAAGGCCTGGCGGCCTTCCGCGCTCGGCGTAAAACAGGCCGCGATGTCGACGCGGTCGGAAAGTTCTTCCAGGCTCTTGAGATGCGGCTTGAGCGCCATGCCCAGGCCGACAATGCCGACGCGGTGCCTGCTCATGCCGGCGCCGGCCCGCCGTTGGTTTTCGCGCTCTTGCCGTTGAGCTTGGGCGCGCTGGCGCCGTCATAGGACCACTGCACGTAGGCGCCGGCCCAGGTGAAGCCGCCGCCGAAAGCGGCCAACACCATGCGGTCGCCGCGTTTAAGCCTCGGCTCGTAGTCCCACAGGCAAAGCGGGATGGTGGCGTTGGTGGTGTTGCCGTATTTGTTGATGGTCACCATCACTTTTTCCATCGGCAGGCCCATGCGCTCGGCGGTCGCCGTGATGATGCGGTTGTTGGCCTGGTGCGGCACCAGCCAGTCGATCATGTCGGCGCGCAGATTATTGCGCTTCATGATTTCGCCGGCCACTTCCGCCATCTTGGCGATGGCGAATTTATAGACCGCGGCGCCTTCCTGATGGACGTAATGCAGGCGTTTGGTGACGGTTTCCAGGCTCGCCGGCATGCGGCTGCCGCCGGCCTTCTGATGCAGATGGATCATGCCCGAGCCATCCGAGCGGATCAGCGCGTCCATGATGCCGGTGCCGTCGGTGCTCGGCTCGAGCAGTACCGCGCCGGCGGCGTCGCCGAACAGCACACAAGTGGCACGGTCGGTGTAATCGGTGATCGACGACATCTTGTCGGCGCCAACCACCACGATCTTGCGCGCGGTGCCGTTGGCGATGAACTGCGAGGCGATGGTCAGCGAATAGAGGAAACCCGAACACGCCGCCTGCACGTCGAACGAGCCGATATTCTTCACCCCGATCATGTCGCAGATGATGTTGGCGGTCGACGGGAACTGCATGTCCGGCGTGGTGGTGGCGCAGATCAACAGATCGATCTCGTCCGGCTTGGTGCCGGTCTTCTGCAACAGGCCGCGCACCGCTTCCGCCGCCATGTGCGAGGTGCCGAGCCCCTCGCCCTTCTGAATGTGGCGTTCCTTGATGCCGGTGCGCTCGGTGATCCAGGCGTCGCTGGTGTCCACCATGTGCGCCAGTTCCGTATTGGTCAGCAGGTCCGGCGGCAGGTAGCCATGGACTGCGGTAATCGAGGCGCGCGGAGGAACGGTCAAAGGAAACTCTTCCAGTTAAGGGCCATGACATAAACCGAGCGGGCTAAACGAGGCAAATTACGCTGTTGGCGGGACGGATGCCACTGTTTCGCGCCTAGGTTGGCCGATCCGTCCGGCACAATCCAGGACCACGGCGGCGGCGCGGTCGCTGGGAGCAGTTCCGCCGAGCCCCATGGTGGCATCCAGCCGGCCGAAAGCCTCGATTTGCCGGCGCCGTTCCGGCGTATCGCTCAATAGCGGCAGCAGGGCGGCGGCGAGCCGTTCCGGGGTGAAATCGCGCTGCAGCAACTCTGGCACCACGTTTTCACCCAGCACCAAGTTGGCCAGGATCACGCTTGGCACCTTGACCAGCAGGCGGGCGATCAGTTCCTCGAACAGGGGCACTTTGTAGGCGGCGACCATGGGGATGCCGGCGACCGCCAATTCAAGCGTCGAGGTGCCGGACTTGGTCAGCGCGGCGCGCGCGCTGCGGAAGGCTAAGTCCTTTTCGGCCGGTTCGACGACCACGCGCGCGGCAACCGGCCAGGCGCCGACCGCCGCCCGCATTGTTTCGGCCAGCCGCGGCACCGCCGGCACCACCACCTCGAGCGGGCCGGCAAGCTTGGCGGTCAGGTCCGACGGCCGCGCCGAACACGCCCGCCATGCGGCGGATTTCGCTGGCGCGGCTGCCCGGCAGCACCAGGAGCAGCGGCGGATCGGCGCGCCGCCGCGCCGTCTCCTGTGCGTTCGGCCGCAGCGACGTTATGCGCTCGCTCAGCGGATGGCCGACGAAGGTCGAGGCCGGCCCGCCCAGCCGCTGCAGCACCGCCGGCTCGAACGGCAGCAGCGCCAGCACATGATCGACATAAGCGTGCATGGCGCGCGCGCGGCCTGGCCGCCAGGCCCACACCGACGGACACACGTAATCGACGATGGGGATCGCCGGCGCCCGCGCGCGCACGCGGCGCGCCACGCGGTGGGTGAATTCCGGGCTGTCGATAATGACCAGCACGTCGGGCTTTGCGGCAACGACCGCGGCGGCCGTCTGCCGGATGCGCGCCAGGATTTTCGGCAGGCTGGCCGGGATGGCGGCAAAGCCGATGATGGCGAGATCGCCAAGCGGAAACAGGCTCGCCACGCCTTCCGCCGCCATTTGCGCGCCGCCGACGCCGGAAAATCGCGCGCCCGGGCAGGCTCGCCTGATGGCGGCGATCAGGGCGGCGCCCAGCCGGTCGCCGGAATCCTCGCCGGCCACCAGAAACATATGCGGGGCTTGCGCGCCGCTCATCGCGCCGACCCGGCCGGCGTGCCGATGACGAAAATATTGGCCCGGTCGGCAGCGGCGATCAGCCGTTCCGGCTCGGCGATAATGGTCGAGCCCGCCACCACGGCGATGCCGGCAAGCCCGGCGCGGGCAACCTCCTCGACCGTCTGCGGCCCGATCGAGGGCAGATCGAAGCGCCGGTCCTGGCCAAGCTTCGGCGCCTTCACCAGCACGCCGCGGCCGGCCGCCGTGCGCACGCGGCCATTCGCGCGCATGTCGGCGACGCGCGCCAGCATCGCGTCGGTGCCTTCCGCCGCCTCCACCGCGAGCACGTGGCGGCCCGACACCACCGCCCCCTGCCCGATATCAAACGGCCCGGCGGCTTTGAGATAGTCGAAACCGAGCGCGATATCGGCGCGGTCGTCGTCGGTCGGCTGCACGCGGCCGAGCGCGCCTTCCGGCGTCAGGATTTCCGGGGCCACTTCGTGCGCGCCGAGCAGGCGGAAGCCGTGCCGCTCGAACAGCCGCGCGATCCCCGTCAACAGATGGTCGTCGCCGCCGCGAAACGCGGCCAGAATGCCCGGCATCAGCATCAGCGCCTTGAGATCGAGGCGGATATTCCAAAGCGACGGGCGCACCAGCGATCCGATAAACACGACGTCGCGGCAGCCGGCGGCGCGCGCCTGACGTAGAGAACTTGTTGGCTTGGCCGAGATAGAGCCAATGATGCGGGTAACGCGAAAACCCCGCCGCATCGGCCGCCCCGCGCAGCGGGAACAGCAGGACCTTGCGTCCGCGCGCGCTGACCGAATCCGCAATGGCCAGCGGCAGGCTGCCGCCGCCGCAGATCAGCGCCAGCGGCGTTTCCTGGTTGGCAATCGGCGCGCGCGCTCATGCGTCCTCGTCGGCCTCGCCGTTCCGACCGTGCCTGCCCGCCATGGTGAACGGGCGTTTTCCGGCGCGGATGAAGGCGATCAGCTTGCCGACCAGCTCGTCCTTGCCGTAATCGGCGGCGACGCGGTCGAGCCGCGCGCGAAATTCGCCGCCGCGCGAAAAACAGCGCGCGAACGGCTTCGCGATAGCGCTGAATATCGGACTTGGCGAAACCGTGCCGGCGCATGCCGATGACGTTGAGCCCGATCAGATTAGCGAGCGGTCCCTGCGCGATGCCCCAGGGGATCACGTCGGCGCGAATGCCGCTTAAGCCGACCAGCATGGCGCCTTCGCCGATGCGCACGAATTGGCGCACCGCCGTCGCGCCGCCGAACACCACGTGATCGCCGACGCTGACGTGACCGGCGAGCAGGACATTGTTGGCGACGACGACATCGCTGCCGACCTTGCAGTCGTGGCCGACATGGGCGCCGACCATGAAAAAGCAGCGGTCGCCGACTTGCGTTAAGCCGCCGCCGTCCTCGGTGCCGGTGTTCATGGTGACGTTTTCGCGGATGTCGCAGTCGGCGCCCACCACCAGGCGCGTCGGACCGCCGCGATAATGCACCGATTGCGGCGGCGAGCCGAGCGAGGCAGAAAGGGTGAATGACCGTGCGCGGGCCGATGCTGGTGTGGCCGGTCAGATTGACATGCGCGATGAGCCGGCAGCCCTCGCCCAGCGTCACATGCGGGCCGATCGGTGCAATAGGGGCCGACCGTCACGTTGGCTCCGATCGCCGCCGTCGCCTCGATCCGCGCCAAAGGATCGATCATCGAGGATCGATCATGCTTGCGCTCATCCGTCGGAAATCATGGCGCCGACTTCGCGCTTCGGCGACGATGCGGCCGGCTACTTTGGCGATGCCGCGGTACCACCACATGGTGCGGCGCTGGGCGATCTTGCTCATGTGATATTCGATGGTGTCGCCGGGCACCACCGGCTTGCGGAATTTCGCCTTGTCGATGGTGAGGAAGAACACCGACTTCGGCTGCTCGGTGTAGTACTTGGCGATGCAGAGCACGCCCGCCGTCTGCGCCATGCCTTCGATCATCAGCACGCCGGGAAAGATCGGATTTTCCGGGAAAGTGTCCCTGGAAATGCGGCTCGTTGAACGTCACGTTCTTGATGCCGATGCCGCGCTCGTCGCCGCGGATATCGATCACCCGGTCGACCATCAGAAACGGATAGCGGTGCGGCAGCATTTTCAGCACCGCGGCGATGTCGGCCGCTTCCAGCCTTGTTACGGCTTTGTCCATGGCACGCATCTCATTCGTCCGTTGCCGGTCCAGCCGCCGGTCTTGCCGCGCGCGAGCCGGCCCAGCGCCTTCATCTCGCGGAACCACTGCTTGACCGGTTTGGCCGGCGTGCCGCCGAAGCGCGCGCCGGCCGGAACGTCGCCATGCACGCCGCTCACCGCGGCAATCTGCGCCCCCTCGCCGATCGTCACATGGTCGCTCACGCCGACGCCCCCACCCAGCGCCACGAAATCCTCGAGCGTCGAGGAGCCGGAAATTCCGCTTAAGGCCGCCACAATACAATACCGGCCGATGCTCACATTGTGGCCTACCTGGACCTGGTTGTCGATCTTGCTGCCCTCGCCGATCACCGTGTCGCGAATGGCGCCGCGGTCGATCGTGGTGCCGGCGCCGATCTCGACGTCGTCCTGGATGATCACGCGGCCGACCTGCGGGACCTTCAAATGGCCGGCGCTGCCCATCACGAAACCGAAGCCGTCCTGGCCGATCTTGCAGCCCGGATGAACGATGACGCGGTCGCCGACCAGCGCATCGCTGATCACGGTTCCGGCGCCGATCGAGCAATCCCGCCCGATGCGCACTTCGGTCCCGATCACCGCATTGGCGCCGACCACCGTGCCGCCGCCGATTTCCGCGCGCGGTCCGATCACCGCGCCGGGCTCGACGGTGACGCCGCTTTCCAGCCGCGCGCTCGCGTCCACGTGAGCGCCGGCCGTAGCGCCAGGCGCGGCGAGCGAGAACGGCCGCAGCGCCTGCGGGAATAATTCGCGCGCCACCATGACAAAGGCTTGATACGGCTCGCGCACGACCAGCGCGGCCACACGCGCGGGAAGCTGTTCGGCCAAGGCCGCGGTGACCAGGCAGGCACCGGCATGCGTGATGGCGGCGGCGCGCGGAGTGGTTCATGTTGTCGCAGAAACTGATGGCGTGCGGCGAAGCGCGGTCGAGCGGCGCGACGTCGACGATGCGGTTTGCCGATTGCGCCGCCGGCGGCGGCGGTGCGCCGGTCAAGGCGGCGATCTCAGCCAGCGTGAGGCCTAACGCGCGTCGTAGGAATACCGGCTCACTCATACTGCTAGCGGGCTGACGCGTTGAAACTGAATCGGTGCCGTGCCGCCGCGCGCGGGCAAGGTCAGAACTTGGCGCCGCCGCTGAAGCGGAAGAACTGGGTACGGTCGTAGCTCTCCTTGGTCAGCGCCTGCGCCAGATCGAAGCGCAGCGGGCCGAGCGGGGAATCCCAGATCAAACCGATGCCGACCGAGGAGCGTATCGCCTTGGAATCGGCCGACCTGCAGCGTTTCGCCGGTCACGTTCCAACTGGTCGCGCCGCGGTAATCCCACAGCGAACCGGCGTCGGCAAAGGCGGCAAGCTTGATGCCGATCTCCTTGGGCAGGAAATAGAGCGGGGTCTGCACTTCGAAGCTGGCGCCCCAGTACATGGTGCCGCCGAGCGCGTCGTTGGTGGTGCCGCTGCGTCAGGTCGCGCGGGCCGATGCCGGCGGGCGCGAAGCCGCGCACCAGGTTCGGGCCCATCTGGAAGTGATCCAGCATGCGCAGGTCCTTGCCGCCCCAGCCGGTGATATTGCCGCCTTGCACTTTGACCACGCCGACGATGTCCGGGAAGACTTCGTAATAGCTGCGCGCCTCGACGCTTGAGCGGATGAAATTCACGTCGCCGCCGACGCCGGCGAAGTCCTGCGTGAACGTGGCGTAAAATGCCGCTGGTCGGGCTCTTGACGTTGTCGAGCGTGTTGTAGGAGAGCGTATAACCGAGGATGGAAGTCAACACGGCGCCGTTGGCCAATTCCTTGCGCACCGGCAGCGAAGCCTCGCCGTCGGCATAACAGTCCAGTTCCAGGCGCATTGACGGAGTCGTGTCCCGATTGCCGAATTCGCTTCATTGGTCGGATTCACGCCGGTGCCGCCATTGATCGTCGCATAGCGTTGTGACAATATGCAATTGTTATACTGATCCGGCAGCGTGACCTTCTGCTGGTAAATCGAATAATGCGGCTGGAACGAGATTTCTTCCGACAGCGCGAAGCCGAGGCGCAAATTGGCGCCGACTGTTTCGGTATTATAGGAAACGTAAGATGACGCGAGGCTCTGCCGCGCGAACAGGTCGATGCCGCCGGCCATGCGGTAGCCGAGCAGATAAGGCTCGACAAAGCTCAGCGAGAAGCCGCGCGTATACTGGCCGTAGCTCACCGATGCTTTGGCGAACTGGCCGCGGCCCATCAGGTTGCGGTCGGCGACGCTGGCTTCGGCGATGAAGCCGTCGGCCGTGGAATAGCCGCCGGCGATGGAGAATTCGCCGGTCGACTGTTCTTCGACGTCGACGTTGACGACGACGCGGTCGGGCGCCGAGCCGGGCTCGTTGGTGATCTTGACCGTCTTGAAATAGTTCAGGTTCTTCAGCCGGCGCTCGGCGCGGTCGATGAGCGCGCGGTTATAGGCGTCGCCTTCGCCGATATCGAATTCACGGCGGATCACGTAGTCGCGCGTGCGGGTGTTGCCGCGGATATTGATGCGCTCGATATAGGCGCGCGCGCCTTCCTCGACCACGAAGGTGAGGTTGATGATCTTGCGCTGGAAGTCGCGGTCGCCGCGCGGGTGCACATTGGCGAAGGCGTACCCGTGCTTGGCCGCCTCGATGGTCATCGCCTCGACGCTCTTCTCGAGCAGATCGGCATTGTAGGGCGCGCCCTTGCTCAGCTTGATGCTGCCGCGCAGCGACGCCGGGTCGATGGCGCGCACGTTCGACACCACGTCGATGGTGCCGACGCGATACATGCTGCCTTCATCGATGGTGAAGGTGACGATGAAGCCCTTCTTGGCCGGGTCGTATTCGCCGACCGCCGAGACGATGCGCACGTCCGCGTAGCCGTGCTTGAGGTAGAAGCGGCGCAACAAATCGCGGTCGGCTTCCACCCGGTCCGGGTCGTAAATGTCGGTCGTCTGCAGGAAGCTGAGCCAATTGCTCTCGGAGGTCTTGATCACGTCCCTCAAGCGGCCGTTCGAAAAGGCGTGCGCGCCGATGAAGCGGATGCTCTTGACGCCGGTCTTGGCGCCTTCGTTGATCTCGAACACCAGGTCGACGCGGTTGTTCGGCAATTCGATGATCTTCGGATCGACCCGCACGTCGAAGCGGCCGCTGCGGTGATAGATTTCGATGATGCGCTGCACGTCGGCCTGCACGGTCGGCTTCGACAGCGTGCCGCGCGGCTTCGACTGCACTTCGGCCTTGAGCTGATCGTCCTTGGCCTTCTTGTTGCCTTCGAAGGCGACGCGATTGATCACCGGATTCTCGATCACGGTGAGCACCAGCCGGCCGCCGACATGGGTGGGTGTCACGTCTTCGAACAGGCCGGTGGCGATGAGGGCTTTTAGTCCTTCGTTTTCCTGTTCGGCGCTCAAGTGCCCGCCCGGGCCCGGCTTGAAATAGGAGCGCACGGTATCGGTCTCGACCCGGCGGTTGCCCCGCACCTCGATCGAACTCGCCTGCGCGAACGCGACGCCCGAGGACGCCACGCTCACGATCCCGGTCCCGGCAAGGATACCCCCGAGGACAACCAGACAAGCCAGTCCCCGTAAAACCCGCACTCCAATTCCCATGCGCAACGCGCCTTTATTTATCCCGTGCGGCCGTCCCCGCTGCGGAGTCGACAGACTTGTTGGGCTATCTTTGGGCAGCTTTGTACAGCGTTTTAGTGGCGCTGCAAACGGAACTCCCAGCCCAAGTTTCCCTTTTCCCTCAAAAAGTTGCCGCATCGGCAACGCTTTCAGGAGGTTGCCCAGGAAGAAGAGCTTTATGTCATTAAAGGTTGCAAAAATCATCAACATGACCACGATCGCCAAGCCGATGCGGAAACCGACCTCCTGCGCGCGCTCGGAAACGGCCGGCCGCGAATCGCCTCGATCGCATAGAACAAAAGGTGACCGCCATCGAGCAGCGGGATCGGGAACAGGTTTAACAGCCCGATCGAAACCGACAAGCACGGCGGTCAGATCGATGCAGCGCGGCAAAGCCGAGTGGCACGCCACTTGGCCGGAGACCTGGGCGATGCGGATCGGCCCGCCAAGCTCGTCGGCGTCTTCGCGGCCGGCGAATATCCCGCCGATATAGGACAGCGTGCGGTCGACCACGAACCAGGTCTCCTGCGCGCCCATGACCACGGCCTGCAGCGGACCGAGCTTCTCGCGTCTTGATGTCGCCGGGCGCCATCGAGCGGCTGATGCCGAGCACGCCGAGCCGGTGCTTGTTGCCGAAATTGTCCTTCAGCTCCTTGAGCTGCGGCGTGGCTTTGAGCGTGACCGGCACGCCGCCGCGCTCGACCTCGATGTTGAGCGGCTCGCCGGCGCTGATGCTGACGATGCGCTGCATGTCGGAGAAACTGTCGATTTTCTCGCCATCGATCGACACCACCAGATCGCCCGGCTTGAAGCCCGCCGCCTGCGCGGCACTGTTGGGCACGCACGGTATCGACCCGCGCGGTCGTGGTCTGCTTGCCAACAATCATAAAAATACCGGCGAAAATGACGATGGCCAGGATGAAATTGGCGACCGGTCCGGCCGCGACCACGGCGGCGCGCGGAGCCGACCCGCTGGTGCACGAAGCTGACCGCCTTCTCGGCCTCGGTCATGGCGGCGGCGGCCTCTTGGTCGGGCACGCTCGCCGCATTGTCGTCGCCGAAGAATTTCACATAGCCGCCGAGCGGAACCGCCGAGATCTTCCAGCGGGTGCCGTAGCGGTCGTAGAAGCCGACGATTTCGGGGCCAAAACCGATCGAGAACGTCAATACCTTGATACCGCACAAGCGGGCCACCAGAAAATGGCCAAGCTCATGAAAGAACACGACAATCGTCAAAACAAACAGGAACGGGAACCGAGATAGCCGGCGAGGCCGCCTCCGAACGCGCCCAAGCCCCCCATAATGTCCATACTCATCACACCCTCGTCCCCGCCGATATGGCGTGCGCACGTCGTTAGCGAAAGCTTACTAGGATGACTTTACGGCAATTTCGGGCAAGAGGGCCAAGGCTAAACTTCTCGCAATATGGTCAACGGCGAGCGCGCCATCGATATCCGGTGGGTCGGCCATGCAGGCCGCGGCCGGTGGCCGCATCCAGCGTCGCCTCGACCAGCGCCGGAATCCCGGCAAATCCGATGCGGCCGGCGATGAATTCGGCCGACCGCGATCTCGTTGGCCGCGTTGAGCACGGTCGGCGCCGCCCCGCCCGCCTGCAGCGCCCGCCGCGCCAGCGCCAGCGCCGGAAAGCGGACATAATCGGGCGCCTCGAAGGTCAATTCGCGTAATGCCGCGAGGTCGAGCCGCGGCGCCGGACCGTCGATGCGCTTTGGCCAGGCGAGACAATGCGCGATCGGGATGCGCATGTCGGGGGCGCCGAGTTGCGCCACCACCGAGCCGTCGCGGAATTCGACCAGCCCGTGCACCGCCGATTGCGGATGCACCAGCACGTCGATCTCGTCGGGCTCAAGCGCGAACAGATGATGCGCCTCGATCAATTCAAGGCCCTTGTTCATCAGGCTCGCGGAATCGATCGGTGATCTTCGGCCCCATCGACCAGTTGGGATGGCGCAGCGCCTGCTGCGGCGTCGCCGCCTCGATCGCTGCCAGCGTCCAGGTGCGGAACGGTCCGCCCGAGGCGGTGAGGATCACGCGCTTGACGTCTTCGCGGCGGCCGGCGCCGAGCGCCTGGAAGATGGCGTTGTGCTCGCTGTCGACCGGCAAGACGGTGGCGGCGGCGGCGGCCGCGCGGCGCATGAACAAGGCGCCGGCGCAGACCAGGCATTCTTTGTTGGCGAGCGCGACCATGGCGCCGCGCTCGATGGCCGCGAGCGTCGGCTTCAAGCCGATCGCGCCTGAAATCGCCGCCATCACCCAATCGGCCGGACGCTGCGCCGCTTCGATGAGCGCCGCCTCGCCGGCCGCCGCTTCGATGCCGCTGCCGGCGAGCGCGTCTTTGAGGTCGCCATAAGCCGCGGGATCGGCGACCACGGCAAAGCGCGCCCCGACGTCGCGGGCAATCTTGGCAAGCGCCGCCGGCATTGCGCCGGGCGCTGATCGCCTCGACGCGATAGTTTTTCGGTTCGCGCTTGATCAGGTCGATGGTGCTGGCGCCGATCGACCCGGTGGCGCCGAGAATGCTGACGCGGCGTATGGATGTTGCGGGCAGCGGTGATGAGCGGGCGACTTTGGGTGACGTTCATGCGCTCACCACACCAACAAGGCGCGCGCGGGGGCGTCGAAGCCGCCGCGCGCAAGCCCGATCAGGCAGCCGACGAGCGCCGCCGCCCAGAAACCGTCGAGCCGGTCCATCACCCCGCCGTGGCCGGGAATGAGATGGCTGGCATCTTTGGCGCCGAATTGCCGTTTGACCCAGGATTCGAACAGGTCGCCGCCCTGCGCCACCACCGACAGGACCAGCGCGACGATGGCGATCGCGATCCAATTGAATGGGCCGAAGGCATTGGCGACCAGCACCGCCACCACCATGGCGCCGAGCGTGCCGGCAATGGCGCCGGACCAGGTTTTCTTCGGGCTCACCGCCGGCATGAGTTTCGGTCCGCCGAAGGCGCGGCCGGCGAAATAGCCGAACACGTCGGTGGTCCAAACGATGGCGAACAGCAACAGCATGACGAGAAACCCGTCGGCCGCGTCGGCGCGCAGCAAAAGCGGCGCCAGCAGCATGCAGCCGGCATAGCCGATGCCGGCGGTGATCCACAGCCGCCGCCGGCGCGGCGCGAAAATCAAGGCGGCGAGCGCGCCGAGACCGACCAGCAGGATCGCGGTGATCGGCCGGTGCAGCCAGCCGACCAGCGCCGCCACCGCAATCGCGCTGCCGCAAGCCGACAACATCAGCCGGTGATCGGGGCCGGCGACCAGCGTCGTCCATTCCCACAAGACGGCAATGGCCGCGAGGCCCCAGAACAGCGCGAACGGCCAGTCGTCGAGATAGGCGGTGAGCAGCGCGACCGGCGCCATGACCGCCGCCGAGGCGATGCGCAATGCGAGATTGTTGGCGGGCGCGGACACAGGTGCGCCGGCGTCGCCCGGTCCGGAAACGGGGTCGGCATCGACCACGGGTTCAGGATCCGGTCTTGGCGACCAAGCCGCCGAAGCGGCGCTCGCGCTGTTGGTATTCACGGATCGCGGCCTCGAGCGTGGCGCGGTCGAAATCGGGCCAATTGGTCGGCACGAAGACCAGTTCGCTATAGGCCGACTGCCAGAGCAGGAAATTCGACAGCCGCTGCTCGCCGCTGGTGCGGATGATGAGATCGGGGTCGGGGATATCCGGCGCATCGAGATTGGCGCCGATCGTTTCCATGCCGACGTCGGCGGCTTTGAGGCTGCCCTTCGCCACCTCCTCGGCGATGCGGCGCGCGGCGCGGGCGATCTCCTGACGCGCGCCGTAATTGAAGGCCACCACCAAAGTGAGGCCGTCATTGCCCTTGGTGAGTTCTTCCGCTTCCAGCAGCAGGCGGCCGATATCGGCATCGAGCCGGCCGCGCTCGCCGATCACGCGCACGCGCACGTTGCTCTTGTGCAATTCGGCGAGATCGTTGCGGATGAAGCGGCGCAACAGCCCCATCAATTCGCCGACTTCGTGCGCCGGCCGCGACCAGTTTTCCGCGCTGAACGAGAAGATGGTGATGAACTTGATGCCGATCGCGCTCGCCGCGCGGATGGTGCGGCGCAAGGCCTCGACCCCGCGCCGATGTCCCTCGCCGCGCGGCAGCCCGCGCGCCGCCGCCCAGCGGCCGTTGCCATCCATGATGATGGCGACGTGACGCGGCACCGCATCGAACGGCGGTGCGGCGCTTTGCGGGACCTCGGCCTCGGGCATGAAATTTTCCCTCAAACGGTGAGGATCTCCTTTTCCTTTGCGGCGAGCGTATGGTCGATGTCGGCGATGCCGGCATCGGTCGCTTTCTGGATGTCGCCGGAAAAGCGGTCGTGATCGTCCTTGCTGATCTTGTGGTCCTTTTCCAGCTTCTTGATCAAATCCATGGCGTCGCGGCGCACATGGCGCACCGCCACGCGCGCGGTCTCGGCGTATTTGTGCGCGATCTTGACCAGTTCCTTGCGCCGTTCCTCGTTGAGCTCGGGGATGCGCAGGCGCAGCACCTGGCCTTCGGTCGCCGGCGACAGGCCCAGATTGGAATTGATGATCGCCTTTTCCACCGCGTGCACCAGCGAACGGTCCCAGACATTGACCGCGATCATGCGCGGCTCCGGCACGGTGACGCTGGAGACCTGATTGAGCGGCATCTGCGCGCCGTAGGCTTCGACCATGACCGGGTCGAGCATATGGGCGGAGGCGCGGCCGGTGCGCAGACCGGACAATTCGGTCTTCAGCACGGCGCTGGCGCCCTGCATGCGTCTTTTGATTTCGTTGATATCGTGCGTTTCGTTTGCCATGGCGATCCCCGAACGCGACGCCGCTGCCTAAAGCACGCGGGCCAGCCTAGCCGATCACCGTCGAGCGGCCCTTGCCGCGCAGCACGGCCTCGATGGCGCCCTTCTCGGCGATCGAGAACACGATGATAGGCATGTGATTTTCCCGGGCAAGCGCGAAGGCGGTGGAATCCATCACCCGCAGGTCCTTCTCGATCGCCTCCTGGTGGCCGAGCCTGTCGTAGCGCTTGGCTTTCGGGTCTTTCTTGGGGTCGGCGGTATAGACCCCGTCGACATTGGTGGCTTTGAGCACCGCCTTGGCCTCGAGTTCGGCGGCGCGCAAGCACGGCGGTGGTGTCGGTGGTGAAATACGGATTGCCGGTGCCGGCGGCGAGCAGCACGACGCGGCCCTTGCCGAGGTTTTTCAGCGCGCGCTTGCGGTTATAGGTCTCGCAGACCGTCGTCATGGCGAGCGCCGAGAGCGTGCGCGCTTCGTGGCCCTGGCGTTCGATGGCGGCTTCCAGCACCAGGCAATTCATCACCGTCGCCAGCATGCCCATGGTGTCGCCCACCGGGCGCGGCACGCCGTTGCCGGAGACTTCGACGCCGCGGAAAATGTTGCCGCCGCCGACCACCACGCCGAGTTCGACGCCGAGCTTGGCCGCCGCCACCAGATCGGCGGCGAGCCGCTCGACGGTCGGCTGATCGATGCCGAATTCCTTGCCGCCGGTGAGCGCCTCGCCGGACAATTTGACGATGACGCGGCGATAGAGCGGATCACTCATGCGTTGCGATCCTCCATTGGATCGACGAGAGCTGGCGGCAGCGACCGCTTAGGCGGCAGCTTCGGCCTCCGGCTTTTCAATCCCCTCGCCAAGCGCAAACCGCACGAACCCGGCGATCTTGATCGGCCCGCCCACTTTGCCTTCGGCTTCCTTCAGCGCCTGCGCGACGTTCTTCTTGTCGTCGTGGATGTAAACCTGTTCGAGCAGGCAGACCTCCTTATAGAAGGTCTTGAGACCCGACTCGACGATCTTCTCGATCATATTGGCCGGTTTTCCCTGTTGTTTGAACTTGTCGGCGAGCACGTCCTTCTCGCGCTTGACCAGCTCCGGGTCGAGACCGGAGGGCTCGATCGCCTGCGGATTGGAGGCGGCGACATGCATGGCGACCAAGCGGCCGAGCGCCTTGAGTTCGTCCGCTTTGCCGGGCGATTCAAGCGCGACCAGGACGCCGATCTTGCCAAGACCTTCGCTCAAGGAGCTGTGCACATAGGAGCCGATCGCGCCGCCAGCCGACCGACAAAGCCGCGGCACGGCGCAACGTCATGTTCTCGCCGATTTTGGCGATGGTGTCGGTCAGGGCTTCGGCGACCGTGATCGAGCCGGCCTTGGCCGCCTTGATCTTTTCCACGTCGGTGCCGACGTCGAGCGCGACGTCGGCGATCATCTTGACCAGGCCCTGGAACAGATCGTTGCGGGCGACGAAGTCGGTTTCCGAATTGACCTCGACCACCACGCCCTTGTTGCCGGCGACCTGTACGCCGATCAGCCCTTCGGCGGCGACGCGGCCGGCTTTCTTGGCGGCCTTGGAGAGGCCCTTCTTGCGCAGCCAGTCCTGCGCGGCGGTCATTTCGCCGTTGGTTTCGGTGAGCGCGGCTTTGCAATCCATCATGCCGGCGCCGGTCGACTCGCGCAGCTCCTTGACCATCTGGGCCGATGATATTCGCCATTGTCGTCATTACTCCGCGGTCAGTTCCTTGGCCTTCGCGATCCAGCCGTCGACGCGGCCGGGCAGCCCGACCTCTTCGCCGACGTTATGGGCGGCCTTTTCATTGAGCTCGGCGATCTGCGTGAAGTGGAAGATGCCGAGGTCGTTGAGTTGCTTTTCGATCGCCGGCGAAATGCCGGGCAGCTTCTTCAGGTCGTCGGCGACGCCGCGCGGCCCGGGCAGTTGCTCGAAGCCGAGATCGCCGAGCGCGGGCGCCGTCGGCACCGGCTCCACCACCAGCGGCTTTTCCGCCGCACCGACATCGATGCCGGCTTCGCCTTGCGCGCGCGAAATGCCGTCGATCGCCGCCTTGGCGATGAGGTCGCAATAAAGCGCCACCGCGCGGGAGGCGTCATCGTTGCCGGGGATCACATAAGTGATGCCGGCGGGATCCGAATTGGTGTCGACGATGGCCGCGACCGGAATGTTGAGCCGGCGCGCTTCCTTGATGGCGATGTCTTCTTTGTTGGTGTCGATCACGAACAACAAATCGGGCACGCCGCCCATGTCCTTGATGCCGCCGAGCGAGCGGTCGAGCTTGTCGCGCTCGCGCTGCATGGTGAGGCGCTCTTTCTTGGTATAGCCGCCGGTCTCGCCGGAGGAGAGCATCTCGTCGAGCTTGCGCAGGCGCGAGATCGAACCGGAAATCGTTTTCCAGTTGGTCATCGTGCCGCCGAGCCAGCGCGAATTGACGTAATACTGCGCCGACTGCTTGGCGGCGGCGGAAATCGCGTCCTGCGCCTGCCGCTTGGTGCCGACGAACAGGATGCGGCCGCCTTTGGCCACGGTGTCGCTCACCGCCTGCAGCGCGCGATGCAGCAGCGGCACGGTCTGGGCGAGATCGATGATGTGAATATTGTTGCGGGTGCCGAAGATGTAAGACCCCATCTTCGGGTTCCAGCGGTGGGCCTGATGGCCGAAATGCACGCCAGCTTCCAAGAGCTGACGCATGGTGAAGTCAGGAAGCGCCATAATCTTCTCCGGTTGATCCGCCGCGGACTTGTGTGAGCCCCGAACGGGGCCACCGGACGGCCTTTTTGACCCATTGTCGGGGCCTAAAGCCATAAATCCGCGTGAGTGATGCGGGGCTTATATAGGGCTGGTTTTGCCGATGCAAGGCAGGCGCGCCGGTCATTCCGGACCGGCCTCACCACGTCACGAATTCAAATAATCGGCCGAATCGCGGATTAAGCGGTCTACAAAGCGTGGCCGCGCCGAGGGAAACGACGGTGTTGACTGTTTGGGGACGCAAAACGTCGTCGAATGTTCAGGCGCTGATGTGGTGCATCGGCGAGTTGGGGCTTCCATTCCAACGCTTCGACGTCGGTCACAGATACGGGGGCAACGATACCCCTGAATTTTTGGCGATAAATCCAAATGGCGCCGTTCCCGTTCTGCAAGACCAGGAGGGCGAGCCGCTCTGGGAGACGGGCGCGATCTTGCGCTACCTCGCCAGCCGATATGCCGATGCCGCTTTTTGGCCGCGCGACGTCATCCGCCGAGCGCAAGTCGACAAATGGGCGGAATGGGCCAAAATCAACATCGCGCTCAACTTCACCAGCCCGATTTTCTGGCAGGTCGTACGCACCGCGCCGAAAGATCGCGATCAAACCGCTTTACGCGAGGCGCTTCGTTTGCTCGGCAAACAGTTCGATATTGCCGAGGCGCAGATCGCGGATCGACGATTCCTTGCCGGTGACGATTTCAGTCTAGCCGACATCCAGTTCGGCCATGTGCTCTACCGCTATTTCGACATTCCAATCGAGCGGCCGTCACATCCCAACCTGCGGCGCTACTACGACGCCCTGACGGCGCGGCCGGCGTTCCAGGAACACGTCATGGTGTCTTACGAGGAGTTGCGAGTGGTTTGAGGTCGGCGCTCACGGCCATCTTTTCACGGCCGCACTGGGCCGATATGCCCTAGAGCGCCTCGACTTGCACCACGCCGGGCACCGCCTTGATGGCGCCGGCGATCTGCGGCGAGACCTTGAAGCGGCCGGGCAGCTTGACTTCGACTTCGGCGCCGGCGGCCAGCATCAGCACCATGCTCACTTCGCCGTCGCCGTTCGCCGCGGCGCTGCGCGGGATCGACTCAAGGCGTTTGGCGACCGCCTCGATCGGCGCCTCGTCGCGCAGAAACACACGCAGGCCCTTGGCGAGGTTGGCGGCGGCCTCGTCGAGCGGCTCGACCGACTGGATGCGCGCGCGCACCTCGTCGCCCTGCACCTCCGCCGACAGGAACAGCAAGCACAGCGGTGCCCGGCTCGAGCAGGTCGCGGTGTTCGGCGAGGCCTTCGGAAAAGATCACCGCCTCGTAGTGGCCGCTCGGATCGGACAGGCCGATGATGCCCATCTTGCTGCCGGTGCGCGTGCGCCGCTCCTGGCGCGACACCACGGTGCCGGCGACGCGGCCGGCGGTGGCACCGTTTTTCACCGCGCGCGAGAAGTCGGCCCAGGACTGCACGCGCAACTTCTTGAGCACGGCGGCATAGTCGTCGAGCGGATGGCCGGAGAGGAAAAAACCCACCGCCTCGTATTCGCGCTTGAGGCGCTCGGCCGGCAGCCAGGGTTCGGCATTGGGCAGCGCGATCGGCTCGCGCTCACCGCCGCCGCCGAACAATTCGTTCTGCCCGACGCTCGCCGAATCGTGCGAGCGCTGGGCGCGCGCCAGTACCGCGTCCATGGCGGGGAAGACGCGCGCGCGGTTTTGCTCGAATGCGTCGAAGGCGCCGGCGGCGGCGAGACTTTCCAGCACGCGCTTGTTGACGGCGCGCGGATTGATGCGGTCGGCAAAGTCGGCGAGATCGGCGAACGGAGCGGCCTCGCGCGCTGAGATGATCGCCTCCACCGCCTGCTTGCCGACGCCTTTGAGCGCGGCCAGCGCGTAGATGATGGTGTTGCCGTCGACCTCGAAGGCGACATGCGAGCGGTTGATCGAAGGCGGCGCCACGGTGATGCCGAGCCGCTCGGCCTCGGCGCGGAATTCGGCGAGCTTGTCGGTGTTGCCCATGTCGAGCGTCATCGAGGCGGCGAGAAACTCGACCGGATAATTCGCCTTCATATAGGCGGTCTGGTAGGCGACCAGCGCGTAGGCCGCGGCGTGGCTCTTGTTGAAGCCGTATTCGGCGAAGCGCTCGAGCAAATCGAAGATGGCGTCGGCCTGGTAACGCTCGATGCCGTTCTTCACCGCGCCTTCGACGAACACGGCGCGCTGCGCCCGCATCTCCTTCATGATCTTCTTGCCCATGGCGCGGCGCAAGAGATCGGCCTCGCCGAGCGAGAAGCCGGCAAGGATCTGGGCGGCCTGCATCACCTGTTCCTGATAGACGATGACGCCGAAGGTCTCCTTCAGGATCGGTTCGAGCTTGGCGTGGATGTAGTCCGGCTTCTCCATGTCGTGTTTGCGCGCGCAATAAGTCGGGATGTTCGCCATCGGGCCGGGCCGGTAGAGCGCGACCAGCGCGATGATGTCCTCGAAACGGTCGGGCCGCATGTCGAGCAGCGCGCGCCGCATGCCGGCGCTTTCCAGTTGGAACACGCCGACCGCTTCCGCGCGCGCCAAGAGGTCGTAGGTTTTCTTGTCGTCGAGCGGGATGGCGGCAAGATCGATCGGGATGCCGCGCCGTTTCACCAGCGCGACCGCGGTCTGTAGTACGGTCAAGGTCTTGAGGCCGAGGAAGTCGAATTTCACTAGCCCCGCCTGCTCCACCCATTTCATGTTGAACTGGGTGACCGGCATGTCGGACTTCGGATCGCGGTAGAGCGGCACCAATTCGGTGAGCGGCCGGTCGCCGATCACGATGCCGGCGGCATGGGTCGAGGCGTGGCGGGTCAGGCCTTCGAGTTTGCGCGCGATGTCGAAGGCGCGCTTGACCACCGGGTCGCTGTCCCGCTCGGCCTGTAATTTCGGTTCGCCCTCAATGGCTTGCGCCAAAGTCACCGGAGCGGCCGGGTTTTGCGGCACCAGCTTGCAGAGCTTGTCGACCTGCCCGTAGGGCATCTGCAAGACGCGGCCGACGTCGCGCAGCACGCCGCGCGCCTGCAGCGTGCCGAAGGTGATGATCTGCGCCACCTGGTCGCGGCCATAGCGCTCCTGCACGTAATGAATGACTTTGTCGCGCTGGTCCTGGCAGAAATCGATGTCGAAGTCCGGCATCGACACACGCTCGGGATTGAGGAAGCGCTCGAACAGCAGGCCAAAGCGGATCGGATCGAGATCGGTGATGGTGAGCGCGTAGGAGACGAGCGAGCCGGCGCCGGAGCCGCGGCCGGGACCGACCGGAATGGCGTGCGCCTTCGCCCACTGGATGAAATCGGCGACGATGAGGAAATAGCCGGGGTAGTTCATCTTGGCGATGACGCCCAATTCGAAATCGAGGCGCTCGCGGTATTCCTGCTCGCTATGGCCGGGCGCGACGCCGGCGCTCGCCAGCCGAGCGCCGAGGCCCGCCTCCGCGCGCTTGCGCAATTCTTCGGCTTCGTCGACCACGCTGTCGCCGACCGAGAAACGCGGCAGGATCGGCGCCTGGGTGTGCGGGCGGAAGGCGCAGCGCTCGGCGATCTCGACCGTATTGGCGAGCGCCTCCGGCAGATCGGCGAACAGTTCGCGCATTTCGGCGCGGCTCTTGAAGCGGTGTTCGGCGTTGAGCTGGCGGCGGTCGGTTTCCGCGACCAGGCGGCCTTCCGCGATGCAGATCAGCGCGTCGTGCGCCTCATGATCCTGCGCGGTCGCGAAATAAGGCTCGTTGGTCGCGACCAGCGGCAGGCCCCTGGCATAAGCGAGATCGATCAGCACCGGCTCGCTCTGCCGCTCATTCGCCGTGCCGTGGCGCTGCAACTCGACATAGAGCCGGTCGCCGAACAGGCGCTGCAAGGCATCGAGCCGCGTGGCGGCAAGATGGCTCTGCCCGGCGGCGATCGCGCCGTCGAGCGGCCCGCCCGGCCCGCCGGTGAGCGCGATGACGCCGTCGGTCTCGCCGTCGAGCCATTCGAGCTTGAGCCGCGGCGGCTCGTTCGGCGGGCGTGTCGAGGAAGGCGCGCGAGGAAAGCCGCATCAGGCTGCGATAGCCGGCCTCGCGCGCGGCCAAGAGCACGATGCGCTCGCGCGGAACGGCGGCGTTGGCGTTGCGCGCGCCATGGTCGGTGTCGGCGAAATCGATGGCCAGCGCGCAGCCGATGATCGGCTGGATGCCGGCGGACGCCATTTTTTCGGAGAATTCCAGCGCCCCGAACATGTTGTCGGTGTCGGTGAGCGCTAATGCCGCCTGCTTGTCGGCCTTGGCGAGATCGGCCAGGCGCGCAAGCGGAATAGCGCCTTCCAGCAGCGAAAAGTTCGAATGCACGTGCAAGTGCACGAAGTCGAGGGCGGGCAAGTTGCGATTCTCTGGCTCACCCGAGTGGGGAAGCGAGGCGCTAGTCCACCCGCGCGTGAGGGTGACACCTGTCTTCCCCGTCATCCCGAGATAAAAATGCCCGTCATGCCGGCCGCGAGGCCCATCAAAGCGTTTCCGGCACGGTCATACCTCGCGGGAACGAATGACGACGCGGCAGTTAGAGGTTGCTGAACACCTGCGACCAGATGGCGATCATGCCGACGAACAGCGTGAGCGATGCGAGCGCGGCGGCTTCTTGGATCACGGCTTTGAACATGGTTGTCTCCCCGGAACGGACAGGGAACATAGTTCATGGTATGTTCCCTGTCAAGCGCCGGTAATGGGGCGGTTTCAATTGTGGAAAAGGACACTGGAGACGAAGTTAAAATCGGTTGGCGCGGCCACTTTTTTTGCGACCTTTGTGTCCCCAGCAAATAGGAGGAGCAATGAAAAACCTTATCGTACTGGCGTCGCTGGCCGGATATCTGGCCTTCCTCGCCGCGCTGCTTGTTCCTGCGCCGGCGCAGGCACAGCGCAATCAGCGTCAGCAAGAGATCAATACCTATGTCTGCAAGAGCGGCCATCATGTGAAGGGTCCAAAAGGCTGCAAAGAGAATGGCGGACACTGGTGACGCTGCGATCGCTTGGCTGGCAGCCTCGCTTAATTTGAGTTGTTCGGGCCGTTCCCAGAGCCAAACGCCCGCCTCGCACCTAATCCACTTGGTCGCGTCGGCGGGCGTGACAAATCCCTAGATCGCTTCGGTCTCGGCGGTCGGGAACGTGACGCGGACGAAATGGCCGCCACCGATTCTGTCCGCTTCGATCTCGCCGACCTCTCAGTGAACTTAGGCACTATGACTTAATGAGTTAGCTTGGTTTCTTCACCCGCTTACGCCAGCTCCACCACCTGCCCCTCCTTCAACGTCACCCGCCGGTCCATGCGGGCGGCGATCTCCATATTGTGGGTGGCGATGATGGTGGCGAGGCCGGAGGCCCGCACCAAGCTGAGTGAAGGCAGCGAACACGCGGTCGGCGGTGTGCACGTCGAGGTTCCCGGTCGGCTCGTCGGCAAGCAGGATGCGCGGCGCATTGGCGACCGCGCGCGCAATCGCCACGCGCTGCTGCTCGCCGCCGGAAAGCTCGGCCGGCCGGTGGTTGAGCCGCTCGCCGAGGCCCAGATAGTCGAGCAGTTCGACCGCGCGCTTCCTCGCCTCGCGGCGCGTGAGCCCGCGGATCATCTGCGGCAGCAGCACGTTCTCCAGCGCGGTGAATTCCGACAGCAGATGGTGCGACTGGTAGACGAAGCCGATCTCGTTGCGGCGGATGCGGGTGCGCTCGTGGTCGGGCAGGATCGCGGTCGCCCGCCCGTCGATAAAGACGTCGCCTTGGTCGGGATGTTCGAGCAGGCCGGCGATGTGCAACAGCGTCGATTTGCCGGCGCCCGAGGGCGCCACCAGCGCCACCGACTGACCCGGCCAGATCGCCAGTTCCGCGCCGTTGAGGATATGCAGCGCCTCGTCGCCCTGCCGGTAGGTGCGCTCGATTGCGTGCAGGAAGAGGACCGGAATGTCCTCGTCTTCCTGCGTCACCGCGACGTTCGTCTCGACCACGGTCTCACTCATAGCGCAGCGCCTCCACCGGATCGAGGCGCGCCGCGCGCCAGGACGGATAGAGCGTGGCCAGGAACGACAGCACCAGCGCCATCACCACCACCGCGCTGGTTTCGGCGGTGTCCATGTCGGCCGGCAGATGCGAGAGGAAATAAAGCTCGGGCGAGAACAGTTCGGTGCTGGTCAGCCAGGACAGGAACTGGCGGATGCTCTCGATATTGAGGCAGATCACCACGCCGAGCAGGAAGCCGACGATGGTGCCGACCACGCCGATGGCGGCGCCGGTGATCAGGAATACGCGCATGATGGCGCCTTGCGTCGCGCCCATGGTGCGCAAGATGGCGATGTCCTGGCCCTTGTCCTTTACCAGCATGATCAGGCCGGAGACGATATTGAGCGCCGCCACCAATACGATCAGCGTGAGGATCAGGAACATCACGTTGCGCTCGACCTGCAGCGCGTTGAAGAAGGTGGCGTTGCGCTGGCGCCAGTCGATCATGAAGATCGGCCGTTTGGCGGCCTCGGTCACCGCTTTTCGATAGCGGTCGACGCGGTCGGGATTGTCGGTATAGACCTCGATCGCGGTGACGTCGCCGGCGCGGTTGAAATAGGCCTGCGCCTCCTTCAGCGGCATGAAGACGAAGGCGGAATCGTACTCCGACATGCCGATCTCGAACACGGCGGCGATCTTGTAGACCTTGATGCGCGGCGTGGTGCCCATGGGCGTCACCGCGCCGCGCGGCGCCACCAGCGTGATGTTGTCGCCCGAGCGCAACGACAGCTGGTCGGCGAGCCTGCGCCCGATGACGACGCCCTGGCCCTCGTCAAAACCCTTGAGCGTGCCCTGCTTGATGTTGTTGATGATCGAGGGCAGGCCTTCGAGGTCCTTGAGCCTTATGCCGCGGATCAGCACGCCGCCGGCATTGAACGGCGAGGACGCCAGCGCCTGGCCCTCGACGATCGGCGCCGCCAGCCGGATGCCTTTGACGCCGGCGATGCGGGCGGCGACCTCCTCCCAGTCGGTCAGCGGCTTTTCCAGAGGCTGGATCAGCAGATGGCCGTTGAGGCCGAGGATCTTGTCGAGCAGTTCCTTGCGGAACCCGTTCATCACCGCCATGACGATGATCAGCGTGGCGACGCCCAGCATGATGCCGAGAAAGGAGAACCCGGCGATCACCGAGATGAATCCTTCCTTGCGCCGCGCCCGCAAGTAGCGCAGCGACAGCATCCACTCGAACGGGGAGAAGGGCCGCGTCCCGTTGGGCTCGGTCATTGTTGGTTGGTTCCCACGCCTGAGGGGTTTTCACACGATTCGGGCGGATTCATGCCACCGTCCGGGGCAAAAGTCCGTGGCAGGACACAGGTATTTTGCCGCGCGGGTGGCGCGCAGACACGCTAAAGGTCACAGGTCGCCGCCCGGCCCAGAAGGAAGGCTTTCTCGCGCGCGTTGCGGCTGAGCGCCGCCGCCTGCTCGAACTGGGCCTTGGCTTCGGCGCGCCGGCCGGCGCGGAACAGAAAATCCCCTTTCGCCGCGGGCAGGGGCACATAGTTCCGCAGCGCCGAGGAAGTCTGTTCGATCTGCGCGACAAGCGTGAGGCCGACCTCCGGCCCGAAGGCCATGCTATGAGCAACGGCGCGGTTGAGATCGACCACCGGCGACGGCATGACTTCGCGCAGTCGGTCGTAAAGCGCCGCGATCCTCGGCCAATCGGTTTCCGCGGCGGTGGGCGCGCGCGCATGGCAAGCCGCCAGCGCGGCCTGAAGCGCATAGGGTCCGTTGGCGCCGCCAAGCTTTTCGGCGCGTTCCAGCGCGGCAAATCCGCGGCGGATCAGCAGTTGATCCCAGCGGGCACGGTTCTGTTCGGTCAGGGAAATCGCCGCACCGTCCGGCCCGACGCGCGCGGCCAGCCGCGACGCCTGGATTTCCATCAGCGCCAGCAGCCCGAAGACTTCAGGCTCGTCACGCGCAACGCCTGCAAGGATGCGGCCGAGGCGCTGGGCTTCCGCGCAAAGTTCAGCGCGGATCAGCTCGTCGCCGGCCGTGGCGGCGTAGCCCTCGTTGAAGATGAGATAAATGACCTCCAGCACGGACGCGAGCCGTTGCGCGCGCGCCTGTCCGCGCGGGACTTCATAGGCGACGCCCGAATCGCGCAACGTCTTTTTGGCCCGCACGATGCGCTGCGCAATGGTCGATTCATCCGACAGAAATGCCCGGCCGATCTCGTCCGTCGTCAGCCCGCCGATCAGCCGAAGCGTCAAGGCCGCGCGCGCTTCCGGCGACAGCACCGGATGGCAGGCCGTAAAGATGAGATTCAGCAGGTCGTCGCCGATGTCATCGTCCAAAGCGGCTTCAATTTCTTCGACGCTGTTGTCGCGTTCGTCGTCGAGGTCGCGGCCGATTTCGGCGTGCTTGCGCGCCGCCATCTGGTCGCGGCGCAGGCCATCGATGGCGCGGCGCTTTGCCACCGCCATCAGCCAGGCGCCGGGATTATCCGGAACGCCCGATTTTGGCCATTCGGCCAGCGCGGTGACGAGCGCATCCTGCGCCAGCTCTTCGGCGCGGCCGACGTCACGCACCATGCGGGTCAGGCCGGCGATCAGCCGCGCCTGCTCGATGCGAAAGACGGTCTCGACCGTCTGATGGATATCGGCGGTGGCCACGCACCCCGCTTATTCACAAGCGGGGTGCGAGGCAAGCGGGCCGGCAACCGGCGGTTCAGGTCGTCTTGTTGCGGCTGCGGTCGAGCAGCTCCGTCGATTTCCGGCGTCAGCACGTCGCCGAAATCGGCTCATCTCGTAGAACGGCCGGATTTCGAGCTCGCTCGGCCCCGGCATCGGATTGGGGCAGCGCTTCGCCCACTCGACCGCCTCGGCCATGTCCTTGACTTCCCAGAGCCAGAAGCCGGCGACCAGTTCGCGGGTTTCGGCAAAGGGCCCGTCGATGACGGACCGCTTCGGCCCGTCGAAGGCGACACGCTTGCCCTGCGATGACGGCTTGAGGCCGTCGCCCATCAGCATAATGCCGGCCTTGACCAGTTCCTCGTTGAATTTGCCCATGGCCTCGAAGAGTTCCGCCGTGGGCATCAGGCCGTCTTCGGAGTCCTTGGTGGCCTTGACCATTACCATTACACGCATTGCCGTCTCTCCTTCTGCTGTCGGAGGCGCCATTCGGCCTCTCTGACCATACGACGAGGGACCTCCGCCAGGATCGACATGCGTCCGAAGATTTTTTGTCTTTTTTCCGGGAGGGCATAATGGAACCCGGCACGGGGCGGGCTCAGCGCGACAGCAGATCGAGCGCCGCCGCCGGGCTCATCAGTTCCTTGGAGCCGTCGGCGCGTTTCTTGACCTCGACCTTGCCCTCGGCAAGCCCGCGCGGGCCGATCTGCACCTGCCAGGGGACGCCGATCAGGTCGGCGGTGGCGAATTTGCCGCCGGCCCGCTCGTCGCGGTCGTCGTAGAGCACCTCGACGCCCTTGGCGCTGAGCTCGCGGTAAAGCTGCTCGCAGGCGGCATCCGTTTCGGCCGCGCCCTGCTTCAGGTTGAGGATGGCCACCTTGAACGGCGCCACCGGCTCCGGCCAGATGATGCCGGCATCGTCATGCGAGGCCTCGATGATGGCGGCGACCAGCCGCGACGGCCCGATGCCGTAGGAGCCCATGTGCACCGGCACCTCGCCGCCCTCGCCGGTCGCCACCACGGCCTTCATCGGCGCGGAATATTTGGTGCCGAAATAGAAGATATGGCCGACCTCGATGCCGCGCGCCGACACCCGGTTGTCCGGCGCGATCTTCTCGAAGGCGGCCGCGTCGTGCATGTCGGAGGTCGCGGCATAGTGCGAGGTCCATCTGTCGACGATGGCTTGCAGAGCCCGCGATGTCGTCGAAATTCACGTCCGCCCGGCACCGCCAAATCGAGATAGTCCTTGTGGCAGAACACTTCCGACTCGCCGGTCTGCGCCAGGATGATGAATTCGTGCGACAGGTTGCCGCCGATCGGCCCCGACTCCGCGCGCATGGGGATCGATTTCAGCCCCAGACGCTCGAACGTGCGCAGATAAGCGACGAACATCTTGTTGTAGGAATGCTGCGCGCCGGCCTGGTCGACGTCGAACGAATAAGCGTCCTTCATGAGGAATTCGCGGCCGCGCATCAGGCCGAAGCGCGGGCGCACCTCGTCGCGGAATTTCCACTGGATGTGATAGAGATTGAGCGGCAGGTCCTTGTACGAGCGCACATAGGCGCGGAAGATCTCGGTGATCATCTCCTCGTTGGTCGGGCCATACAGCATGTCGCGCTCGTGCCGGTCCTTGATGCGCAGCATCTCCTTGCCGTAGGCGTCGTAGCGGCCGCTCTCGCGCCACAGATCGGCCGACTGGATGGTCGGCATCAGCAGTTCGATGGCGCCGGAGCGGTTCTGCTCCTCGCGCACGATCTGCTCGATCTTCTTCAGCACGCGCAGACCGAGCGGCAGGAAGGCGTAAATGCCGGCCGCCTCCTGCCGCATCATGCCGGCGCGCAGCATCAACCGGTGCGAGACGATCTCCGCCTCTTTCGGGGTTTCGCGCAAGATCGGCAGGAAGTAGCGGGACAGGCGCATTGCGGGGCTCGGAATCGAAGGCGGATGGGGTTTGAGTGAAAGCGGATCGGCCGCGAAAACACAAGGCCCGTCAGGGAACTATGGCTTGGTACGGAATAAACCGACCGTTTGGGCGTTATCGGTTATGATGGCGTCGAACGGTACGGGGATGACGCGGCGCATGCGCGGTTTGGCCAGGCAGGTCGTGGGCTGGCTGGCGATCTATGCGGTCGCCTTGCACGTCATTCTGCTCGGCCTGGTGCCGATCGCCGCCAATGGGGCGACCGTCGACCCATTCTCGGTCATCTGCCACAGCGCGACGACCGGCACCGGCGATGAGACGCCGACAAAGCCCGATCTGATCCCCGGCCACGCCTGCGAACATTGCAATCTGTGCAGCGCCGCGCCGCCGCCGCGCCGGACATCGCGCTCATCGGCGATCTGAAGCCGGCGCGCCTCCTCCAGGTGCTGCGCCCGGCCTCGCAGACGCCGCGCGCCGGCATCGTCTTCCGTCCCAATCTCGCGCGAGGTCCTCCGTCGTTCGCCTGACATTGAACTTTTCATGTCTGAACGAAAACGGAGTGACCCATGTCCCCTCATCTGTTGCGCGCGGCGCTTTGCGCCGGCTCGCTTGCGTTGCTCGCCGCGACGGCGGCGCGCCCACGAGATCGTCGGCAACCGCATGTTCCCGGCGACGCTCGCCATCGACGACCCCGGCGTCGCCGACGAACTGTCGTTGCCGACCGTCTCCATCTCCAAGACCGGCGACGTTCCGCCGGTGACAGCAACTCGATATCTCCGGCGAATATTCTAAGCGCATCACCGAAGACTTCGCCGTATCCTTTTCGCCGACTTGGACGCGCCTCTACGCGCCGGGCGGCCCGAATATGATCGGCGCCAGCGGATTCCAGAACATCGAGACGACGTTCAAATATCGCGTGTTCAAGAATGCCGAACATGAATTTGTCGCTTCCGTCGGCCTCAATATCGAATGGGGCGGCAGCGGCGCGCAGGATGTCGGCGCCGAACGTTTCACCGTCTACACACCGACGCTTTATTTCGGCAAAGGCTTCGGCGACCTGCCGGCGAGTGTGGGCTGGGCCCGGCCGTTCGCGCTCACCGGCCAGCTCGGCTACGCCATCCCGGGCTCGAGCCCGACCGTGACCGTCGATCCCGACACGGGCGATGTCGACACCGAGTTCAATCCGCGCGTTTTGGTCTGGGGCGCCTCGTTGCAATACAGCTTGCCTTATCTGAAATCGGCGGTGGCCGATCTCGGCCTGCCGGATTTCGTCAACCACCTGATCCCGCTGGTCGAGGCATCGTTGCAGACACCGGTCGCGAACACGGCGAGTTCCGGCACGGTGACCACCGGCACCGTCAATCCCGGCGTGATCTGGGTCGGCGACAAGTTCCAGGTGGGCGTCGAGGCGATGATCCCGGTCAACCGGCAGAGCGGCAGCAATGTCGGCGTCATCGCGCAACTGCACTTCTTCCTCGACGATATTTTCCCCAACTCCATCGGGCGTCCGATTTTCGCCAGCAACATCGCATCAGGGAGGCCGGGTTTCGGCCAGCAACAATGAAACAATCCGTCAAAATCGCCATCGTTCTCGCCGCGGCACTCGCTTCCGGCCGCCGCATTGGCCCATGCCCGGCTCGACCACGCCAGCCCGAAGGTCGGCAGCACGGTCGCAACCGCACCGCCGGAACTGGTGCTGTGGTTCACCGAAAAGCTGGAGCCGGCCTTTTCCACCGTCGAAGTGCGCAACGCGCAAGGCGCAGTGGTGAGCGGCAAGGCGCAAGTCGACCGCAACGACCGCACCGAGCTGCATGTGCCGCTCAAAACACTGCCGCGCGGGACTTACAGGGTGATCTGGCGTGTTCTATCGGTAGACACCCATCGCACGCAGGGCGACTTTACCTTCCACGTCGGTCCTTAAGACGACCGTCCCTGAGCCGGTAGAACTACCGAGGGAAGCTTGATCGATCCGCTGATCCTGGCGCGCGCCTTGCATTTGGCCGCGACCGTGCTGGCCTTCGGCACGATCTGTTTCATGGCGCTGGTGGCCGAACCGGCCGCCGGCGGCGGTCGTGCGCCTGCCGACTTCGGCGTATTGCGCCGCCGCCTGACCTGGGTCGTCTGGATCGCATTAGCGCTCGCGATCTTGTCCGGTATCGCCTGGCTGGTCTGGCTGTCCGCCGACATTTATGGCGCGCCGGTGCTCGCGGTCTGCCTGCATGGCGGCGTCTGGTCGGTACTGACCGGCACCCGCTTCGGGCTGGTGTGCACGGCGCGGCTGGGGCTCGCGCTGCTTCTCATCCTGTTGATGGCATGGCCGGCCACGCGCCTGCTGCAATTAGTCGCAGGCGCCGCTTTACTCGTTCTCGTGGCGCTGATCGGGCACGCCGGGGCGACGCCTGGCACCGCCGGCGACGTCCATCTCGCCTCGGATATGTTGCATCTGCTCGCAGCCGGCGCTTGGCTGGGCGGTCTGCCGGGACTGGCGATGCTGATTGCCCACGCACGCCGGTCGAACGATCCGGATTGGTGCCAGTTGGCGGTCGGCGCTGCGCGGCGATTTTCCCGAACTCGGGATCGCCTGCGTCGCCGTCCTGCTGGCCAGCGGCATCGTCAATAGCTGGAATCTTTTGGGCGGTCCGCGCGACCTGGTGACGACCGACTACGGCCGGCTGGTGCTGCTCAAGATCGGCCTGTTCGCCGCAATGGTTGGGATCGCGGCCGCCAACCGCTTCCACTTCACTCCGTTGCTGCCGGCGCCCGGCGCGCTGCGTTCGCTGCAACGCAACAGCCTGGCGGAAGCCGGCCTCGGTTTATGCGCGCTCGTCTTCGTCGGCGACGCTCGGCACGCTGTCGCCAAGCGGCCATGCGCACAGCACCAATGCCGAAGTGCCGCCCGATGCCGCCTTCGTGCATATCCACACCGATGCAGCGATGGCGGAAGTCACCATCGAACCCGGCCGTGCCGGCCCGGCAAACGCCCATATTCGCGTCTTACGGGATGATTTCTCGGAGTTCCCGGCAAAGTCGGTCGAGCTTTCGCTTGAGCCGCCGGTTGCCGGCGCCAAGATCGTGCGCGAGGCGGCACATCTGCCGGACGGGAATTGGCAGGTAAACGGACTCGATTTGGCCGTGCCCGGTACATGGAGCGTGCGGGTGATAATCCCGGCCGAGGGCGGTGCACCAATCGTCTCGATGCGCCGATCGTGATCGATCGCTGACGGATTAGTGGTGACAGCGTCGCACCGATCGGTTAGTTTACTGCATCCGTGTGAATGGAGAACTCGGCGCAGAAAAAAGCCGAGCTCCAGCGTGCGGTCCAAGTCTTGGGAGGAGCCAAGTCCTCGGCGCGGAAACGCCGCCGCCTCGAGCATAACGCGAACAAAAATCGAGGATGAGGACTTTAAGATACGAATGAGCAGGGCGCACTTGCCCTGCTCTTTTTTTTGCCCTGTTCTTATTTTCGTGCGCCCGCGATCGGCCGCCTCAGTAATGCGGCGGATTGGAAATCTGCTTGAGGAATTCGAACGGGATCAGGCCTTCTTTGTAGACCACCGTCAGAATGCCGAACACCACGCCGGCGGCGATCGTGGTCCACAACAACTTGCGCCAGATGCGATGCACGGCCGGCGCGCCCGGATCGGTGCCGGGCGCCACCTCGCCGCTCTCCTGTTGGCTGTGCACGCCCCAAGGCAGCACGGCGAACAGCACCACCCACCAGATGATGAAATAGATGGCGATGACGGTGGTGGTCTGCATCGTTACTCTTGTTCCAACTCGACGAGCGTGCCGCAGAAATCCTTCGGGTGCAGGAACAGCACCGGTTTGCCGTGCGCGCCGATTTTCGGCTCGCCGTCGCCGAGCACGCGAGCGCCTTGGCGCTGCAAGGCGTCGCGCGCGGCGCGGATATCGGGCACCTCGTAGCAGATGTGATGGATGCCGCCGTCCGGGTTCTTGTCGAGGAATTTGCCGATCGGCGAGGCCTCGCCGAGCGGTTCCAGGAGTTCGATCTTGGTGTTGGGCAGCGTGATGAACACGGTGGAGACGCCGTGCGCCGGCTGCGCCACTTTGTCCGATACTTGCGCGCCGAGCGTGTCGCGGTAGACGGCGGCGGCTTTGCCGATATCGCGTACGGCAATGGCGACGTGATTGAGACGGCCGATCATGCACTTCCTCGCTTAATCCCGGTTGCGCCCATCATACCGTCAACACGTGCACATGGCACATCGGCTTTTTGCCCCAGCGCTCGGCGACCGTCGCGCGCACCGCGCGGCGCACGGCTTCGGCCACCGCGTCGGGGTCGCCGCGGCGCTTGCGCGGCAGCGATTGAACCGTCTCCCGCACGGCATCGGCGACCGCCTCGTGCATCAGCGCCGCCGTCGCGGTCGCGTTCCGGAATGCCGATCAGGTCGAGCGACGGATCGTCGGCCAACTTCGCCCCGGTCGGTAATAGCGAGCGCGACCGACACCGCGCCGGCAAAACTTAAGCGCCGCCGGTCGGCGACGGTGCGCGCATCGGCCTCGACCAAAAGCGAGCCGTCCTTGTAGAGCCGTCCTGCCGGCACCTCGTCGATGATGCCTGCCGGTGCGGCGACAGCCGCACCAGGTCGCCGTTGCGGCACTGCACGACCTCCTTGACGCCGCAGCGGCGGGCGAGCGCGGCGTGCTCGGACAGATGCAGCGCCTCGCCATGCACGGGCACCAGCACGCGCGGCTTGACCCAGGAGATCAGTTCTTCCAGTTCGGCGCGGCGCGGATGTCCCGAGACATGCACCAGCGCGTTGCGGTCGGTGATCACCGTAATGCCCTGGTCGATCAGCCCGTTGATGATGCGGCCGACCGCCTTTTCATTGCCGGGGATGGTGCGGGCGGAAAAAATCACCGTGTCGCCGCGCGACAGCGTCACGTCCGGATGCTGATCCTCGGCGATGCGCGAAAGCGCGGCGCGCGGCTCGCCTTGGCTGCCGGTGCACAGCGCCACCACTTTGCTGGGCGGCAGATAACCGTAAGCATCGGTGCCGCGCAGGTCGTCGACGCCCTCCATGTAGCCGGTCTCGCGCGCCACCTGGATGATGCGCTCCATGGCGCGGCCGACCACCACCACCTCGCGGCCGGCGCCGCGCGCGGCGTCGATCACCGAGCGCAGGCGCGCGACATTGGAGGCAAAGGTGGTCACCGCCACGCGCCCGCGCGCGCTCTTCACCAGGCCGGCAAGCGTCTCGCCCACGTCCTTTTCCGACGGCGAGCGCCCTTCGCGCACCGCATTGGTGCTGTCGCCGATAATGGCGAGGCAGCCTTCCTCGCCCAGCGCGCGTAATTTCTTCTCGTCGGTAACGTCGCCCAGGATCGGGGTCGGATCGATCTTCCAATCGCCGGTGTGCAGGACGCTGCCGGCCGGCGTGCGGATGATCAGCGCGTTCGATTCCGGGATCGAATGCGCCATGGAGACCAGTTCGACGTCGAAGACGCCGACCTTGAAGCGGCTGCCGCGCTTTACCACGGTGACCGGGATTTCCGGTGCGCCCGGCTCGCTCGCGCGTTTGGCGGCGAGCAGCGCGGCGGTGAACGGCGTTGCGAAAATCGGCACTTTCAGTTTCGGCCACAGATCGAGGATGGCGCCGAAATGGTCCTCATGCGCGTGGGTGATCACCAGGCCGGCGAGGTTTTTGCGGTTCTCCACCAGATAGCGGATGTCGGGCAGGATCAGATCGATGCCCGGCAGATGCTCCTCCGCGGCAAAGGAAACGCCGAGATCGACCGCCAGCCATTGCCGCCGGCCTTCGGGCCCAAGGCCGTAGATCGACAGGTTCATGCCGATCTCGCCGACCCCGCCGAGCGGCGCGAACACCAGTTCCTGTGCGCCCTGCGCCATGCTCAGCCTCCACCCAAGGCGAACACTTCGCCGGCGGTGACGGTCGCGAGGCCCTGCGGCTGTTCGAGCTGCAAGTGCCCCGCTTCGTCGAGCCCGATAAAGCGGCCGGCGAGCTCACGCTCCGGCAGGCGCACGCGGATGTCCTCGCCGAGGCCGGCGGCGCGCTTGAGCCAGTCGGCGCGGATGCCGGCAAAGCCCTCCCCGCGCGCCCATTGCGCCAGCCGGCGCGCCATTGCCGCCGCCAGCGCCGCCAACAGGGCCTCCGGCGCGACCAGCGCGCCCGCCGCCATCGAGATCGGTCGCGGGGTATGGCGTATCGCCCGGGTGGCTGGCGCAATTGACGCCGAAGCCGATCGACGACCGCGAAGCCCTGATCGCTCTCGCCTTCGATCAGGATGCCGGCAAGCTTGTCCGCGCCCAGCAGCACGTCGTTCGGCCATTTGACCTTGAATTGCGGTCCGAGACGCGGCGCGAACGTCACACAGAGCGTCGTGCAATGCGAGCGCTGCCACGAACGACAATTGCGGCGCCAAGGGCTTGGGCGACGGCTCGCTGAGCAGCAAGGAGGCGTAGAGATTGCCCGGCGGCGAGGTCCATTGCGTTGCCGCGCCGGCCGCGCCCCGCGCTCTGGCTGCGCGCGCTCACCCACAACGGCCCGCGCTCGCCGGCGCGCGCAAGCACCAGCGCCTCGGCATTGGTCGAGCCGAGCGCCTCGTAAGCTAAGTGTCGGACCCCCGCCAGGCCCGTGGCTTCGCGGTTCATCTCTTTTTCGTGGCGCGTGATCTTATCCGAAAACCGGTACCCACTTTTCGGGATCACGCGCTGACGCGGCAAACGCCCGCGTCAGAACAAGGACTTCGCCGCCGCGGTGGCCGCGCCCAGCAGCGGCGCCGGATAGGCGAAGAACAGCATATTCAGGCCAGGCCGGAGACGCCGAGCACCAGCCGCAACAGGCCGGGCATGCTCTGGAAGCCTTTCACCGGCTCGTCGAAATACATGATCTTGACGATGGTCAGATAGTAGAAGGCGCCTATCACGCTGGTCAGCACGCCGATCACCGCCAGCACATAGAGGCCGGCTTTGATGGCGGCGAGGAACACGTAGAACTTGGCGAAGAAGCCGGCGAGCGGCGGAATGCCGGCGAGCGAGAACAACAGCATCGCCAGGAAGAACGCCATGGTCGGATGCGTGCGGGCAAGGCCTGAAAGATCGCCGATGCTCTCGACGAATTTGCCGTCGCGCCGCATGGCGAGGATCGCGGCGAACACGCCGAGCGTCATCGCCACATAGATCGACATATAAACGAGCACGCCCTGCACGCCCTCGGGCGTTCCGGCGGCAAGCCCGACCAGCGCAAAGCCCATATGGCCGATCGAGGAATAGGCCATCAGCCGTTTGATGTTGCGCTGGCCGATAGCCGCGAAGGCGCCGAGCGCCATGGAGGCGATCGAGACGAACACCACGATCTGCTGCCACTCGTGCGCGATGCCGGGGAAGGCGACCATGGTTGCGCGCACGAAAGATGGCGATGCCGGCGACCTTGGGCGCGGCGGCAAAGAACGCGGTCACCGGCGTCGGCGCGCCCTCGTAGACATCCGGCGTCCACATATGGAACGGCACCGCGGAGATCTTGAAGCAGAAGCCGACGAACATGAACACCAGGCCGAATATCAGCCCGATACCGGCGCCCTGCCCGGTCGCCTTGGCGATGCCGGCGAAATTGACGGTGCCGGTGAAGCCGTAGATCAGCGACGCGCCGTACAGCAGCATGCCGGACGACAGCGCGCCGAGCACGAAATACTTCAGGCCGGCTTCGGTCGAGCGCACGTTGTCGCGGTTGGAGGCCGCCACCACGTAGAGCGGCAGGCTCATCATTTCGAGCCCGAGATAGAGCGCGATCAGGTCGGCGGCCGAAATCAGCAGCATCATGCCGAGCGTCGACAGCAAGAAACAGCGCGCCGTATTCGAATTTCTGCTGCTTCTCGGCGTTGAGCCAGTCGAGCGACAGCATCAGCGCGCCGCCCGAGCCGGTCAGCGCCAAGAGCTTGAGGAAGCGCGCATAATCGTCGACCACCAGACTGCCGCCGAACAATTCATGCCGGCCGGGCGCGATCGTCACCACGAAAAACGCGACCACGGCGAGCACGATGATCGCCAGCCCGTTGACCGCCCGCGCGCAATGCGCTCGCCCGCCGTCACGCCGACCATCAGCAGCACCATGACGCCGAGCGCCAGCACGATCTCCGGCAGCATCGGCATGAGCCCGTGCATTTGCATGAATTGGCTCATCGGGCGGCACTCACTGGGATGATTTCGGCCCGCTCCAACTTGATCGTGATGGCGCCGCCATCCTTGGCCGGCGCGGGAAGCTCGGCCATGGCGCGCTTGTAGTTGTCGAGCAGTTGCGCGACGGAGGCCGCCGACATGTCGAGCACGGGCTTGGGCGCCACGCCGAACAGGATGGTGAGCGCGACCAGCGGCGTGAAGATGAGGATTTCCCTAAAGCCCATGTCCTTGATGCCGACCAGCGCCGGCTTCAGGTTGCCGAAGATCATCTTGCGGTAGAGCCAGAGCGCGTAGGCCGCCGACAGGATGACGCCGAAGGTGGCGACGGTCGCGACCGCGGTGTTGATCTTGAAGGTGCCGATCAGCGAAAGGAATTCGCCGATGAAGCCGGAGGTGCCGGGCAGCCCGACATTGGCCAGCGTGAACACCATGAACACCGCGGCGAAAATCGGCATGCGGTTGACCAGCCCGCCGTAGAAGGCGATCTCGCGGGTGTGCATGCGGTCGTAGACGACGCCGACGCAAAGGAACAGCGCGCCGGAGACGATGCCGTGCGAGATCATCTGGAAGATGCCGCCGGCGACGCCCTGCGAGGTGAGCGCGAAAAGCCCCATGGTGACGAAGCCCATATGGGCGACCGAGGAATAGGCGATCAGCTTCTTCACGTCCTCCTGCATCAGCGCCACCAGCGAGGTGTAGATGATGGCGACCACCGACAGCGTGAAGATGAGCGGCGCGAAGTCATGGCTGGCCGCCGGGAACATCGGCAGCGAAAAGCGCAGGAAGCCGTAACCGCCCATCTTTAGCAGGATGGCGGCGAGGACGACCGAGCCCGCGGTCGGCGCTTCCACATGCGCGTCCGGCAACCAGGTGTGCACCGGCCACATCGGCAACTTGACCGCGAAGGAGGCAAAGAAGGCAAGCCACGCCCATTTCTGCATGGCGAGCGGGAAGCCGTGCCGCAACAGCGCGGGAATGTCGGTGGTGCCGGCTTCCCAATACATCGCCATGATGGCCAACAACATCAGCACCGAGCCGAGCAGCGTGTAGAGGAAGAACTTGAAGCTGGCATAGACCCGGCGCGGGCCGCCCCAGACGCCGATGATCAGGAACATCGGGATCAGGCCGCCTTCGAAGAACAGATAGAACAGCACCAGATCGAGCGCCGAGAAGGTGCCGATCATCAGCGTTTCCAGCACCAGGAACGCGATCATGTATTCCTTCACGCGCTTCTGGATCACGGTCCAGCTGGCCAGGATGCAGATCGGCATCAGCGCGGTGGTGAGGATGACGAAGGGCAGCGAAATGCCGTCCACCCCCATGTGATAGGAGGCGATGCCGAGCCAGGGATGCTTCTCGACGAACTGGAATTCCGGCGAACTGGCATCGAAGCGCCACACCATCACCAGCGAGATGGCGAAGGTGACGAGCGTCGTCCACATCGCCACCCAGCGCGCGGTGCCCTTGGCCAGCCCCTCGTTGCCGCGCACCAACATGATGAACAGCGCGCCGAGCAGCGGCAGGAAAGTGACGACGGAGAGGATCGGCCAATTCATTTTATTTTACCGCGAACATGAACCAGGTGATGAAGGCCGCCGCGCCGATCAACATGGCGAAGGCGTAGTGATAGAGGTAGCCGGTCTGCAGCCGCATCACGTTGCGGGTGACGTCGAGCACGCGGGCGGAGACGCCGTCGGGGCCGAAGCCGTCGATCAGCCAGCCGTCGCCGCCCTTCCAGAGCGAGCGGCCAAGCCACTTCGTCGGGCGCACGAAGATCGTGTCGTAGATCTCGTCGAAGTACCATTTGTTGAGCAGGAACTTGTAGAGCACCTCGTGCTGGCGCGCGAGTTCGACCGGGATATCGGGCCGGCGGATATAGAAGTGCCAGGCGATGAGGAAGCCGACCACCATCATGACCGTCGGCAGCAGGCCGATCTGCAGCGGAATGTGATGCATGTCCTCGAGCACGGTGTTGCCTTTGGCGAAGGCAAGCAACTCGCGGAAGAAGCCCTCGACGCCGTGACCGGCGAAGATTTCCTTGAACGGCAGGCCGGCCATGATCGAGCCGAAGGCGAGGAACCCAAGCGGGATCAGCATCACCATCGGGCTCTCATGCGCCTCCTTCCAATGCTTGCGGTCGTGCGGTTCGCCGTGGAAGGTCTTGAAGATCAGCCGCCAGGAATAGAACGAGGTGAGCAGCGCGGCGCCGACCACGCAAATGAAGCCATACAGCGCCATCGGGCTCTTGGCCACGAAGACCGCTTCGATGATCGCGTCCTTGGAGAAGTAGCCGGCGGTGAGCGGGAACCCGGTAAGCGCCAGCGTGCCGATGATCATCACGATATAGGTGTACGGAATGCGGTCCTTGAGGCCGCCCATGTGCCGCATGTCCTGCTCGTGATGCATGGCGAGGATCACCGAGCCGGAGCCGAGGAACAACAGCGCCTTGAAGAAGGCGTGCGTGAACAGATGGAACATGCCGATCGAGTAGGCGCCCGAGCCCATGGCGACGAACATGTAGCCGAGCTGCGAGCAGGTCGAATAAGCGACCACGCGCTTGATGTCGTTTTGCACCAGGCCGACGGTGGCGGCGAAGAACGCCGTGGTCGCCCCGATAAAGATGACGAAGCTCTGCGCGTTCGGCGCCAGCTCAAACAGCGGCGACAGCCGCGCCACCATGAACACGCCGGCCGTCACCATGGTGGCGGCGTGGATCAGCGCGGATACCGGCGTCGGGCCTTCCATGGCGTCGGGCAGCCAGGTGTGCAGCAGGAACTGCGCCGACTTGCCCATGGCGCCGGTGAACAGGAACAGGCAGATCACAGTGAGCGCGTCGGGATGCCAGCCGAAGAACGGAATGGTCTTGCCGACCAGCGTCGGCGCCTGCGCGAACACGGTGTCGTAATCGATCGCGCCGACCATCATGAACAGCGCGAAAATGCCGAGCGCGAAGCCGAAATCGCCGACCCGGTTGACGACGAAGGCCTTGATCGCCGCCGCGTTCGCTTCCGGCTTGTGATACCAGAAGCCGATCAAGAGATAGCTCGACAGACCGACGCCTTCCCAGCCGAAATAGAGCTGCACCAGATTGTCGGCGGTCACCAGCATCAGCATGAAGAAGGTAAACAGCGACAGATAAGCAAAGAAGCGCGGCCGGTACGGGTCCTCCGCCATGTAGCCAATGGAATAAAGGTGCACGAAGGCCGAAATGGTGTTCACCACCACCAGCATCACCGCGGTCAGCGTATCGATGCGCAGCGACCAGGCGACTTTCAGGTCGGCCGACACGATCCAGTCGAACACCGGCACCCGCTCGTCGTGATGGCCGAAGCCGACCTGCACGAAAGCGATCCATGACAGGATCATGCAAATCAGCAGCAGCGTGGTGGTGATCAGTTCCGCGGTGCGCGAGCCGGCGGCGGCCGGTCCGTGCGAATGATCGTCATGGCCGTGTTCGGCCTGGGCGTGCCCGGCATGGCTTGTATGGCTGCCGTGATCGGCGCGCGACCGCGCCCTCCTCCAGGCCCGGCGGCGGGCCTTCGCCGGGGCAACGCGCCCGCGCACCGGCAAGCGCGATAATCCCGGCCAGAATGGCGCCGAGCAGGGGTAAGAAGACGATGGCCTGGTACATCTAAATCAACTTCCGTTTGCGCACGACGATGCGCGTCAGCCCTTCATGAGATTGATGTCTTCGACCGCGATCGAACCGCGGTTGCGGTAGTAGACCACGAGGATGGCGAGCCCGATGGCCGCTTCCGCCGCCGCCACCGTGAGCACCAGAAGCGCGTAGATCTGGCCGACGATGTCGCCGAGATGGCTGGAGAAGGCGACCAGGTTGATGTTGACCGCGAGCAGGATCAGCTCGATCGACATCAGGATGATGATGACGTTCTTGCGGTTGAGGAAGATGCCGAAAATCCCCAGCGTGAACAGGATGGCGGCGACCGACAGATAATGTCCGAGCCCGATGGTCATAGATTGCTCCCCAGCCCCTGCCCGGAACGGACCTTGAGCACTTCCATGGCGGTCGCCGGCGTGCGCGCGATTCTGTTCGGGGACGTACTGCCGGCGCACGCGCACCCGATGCTGCAGCGTGAGCACGATGGCGCCGACCATGGCGATAAGCAGGATCATGCCGGCGGCTTCGAAGAAATAGACGTAGCGGGTATAGAGCACGAGGCCGATCGCCTCGATGTTCGACATCTTGGCCGACGATCGGCGCCGTGATCGCCTGCGGCACGCCGGGCCCGATCGCCCAGGCGCCGACCACCAGCAGCAATTCGGCGAGGAAGATGCCGCCGATCAGCATGCCGATCGGCAAATATTGCAGCGCGCCCTGCTTGAGCTCGGCGAAGTCGACGTCGAGCATCATCACCACGAACAGGAACAGCACGGCGACCGCGCCGACATAGACGACGATCAGGATCATGGCGAGGAATTCGGCGCCCAGCATCACGAACAGCCCGGCGGCGTTGACGAAGGTGAGGATGAGATAGAGCACCGAATGCACCGGATTCTTCGACGCGATCACCATGAAGGCGCTCGCCACGCAGATGCAGGCAAACAGGTAGAAGAATAGAGGCTGCAACAATCATCGTCTCACCTGCAAATCTTCATCGATAAGGCGCGTCGAGCGCCATGTTCTTGGCGATCTCGCGCTCCCAGCGGTCGCCGTTCGCCAGCAGCCGCTCCTTGTCGTAGTAGAGTTCCTCGCGCGTCTCGGTGGCGAATTCGAAATTCGGTCCCTCGACGATGGCGTCGACCGGACAGGCTTCCTGGCACAGTCCGCAATAGATGCATTTGACCATGTCGATGTCGTAGCGCGTGGTGCGCCGCGTGCCGTCGTTGCGGCGCGGGCCCGCTTCGATGGTGATCGCCTGCGCCGGGCAGATCGCCTCGCACAGCTTGCAGGCGATGCAGCGTTCCTCGCCGTTCGGATAGCGGCGCTGCGCGTGCTCGCCGCGGAAGCGCGGCGACAGCGGCCCCTTCTCGTTCGGATAGTCGAGCGTCGCCTTCGGTCCCAGGAAGTACTTCATGCCCAGAATCGTGGCGGTCACGAACTCCCACAAGAACAGGCCCTTGGCTGCGCGATCGAGTCTCATCGCATCCTCACTTTGGCCACAGCATGGCGTATTCCAGGACGCCGGCGACCACCGCGACCATGAGCAGCGAGAACGGCAGGAACACCTTCCAGCCGAGCCGCATCAATTGGTCGTAGCGGTAGCGCGGCACGATCGACTTCACCATGGCGAACATGAAGAACAGCGCCAGCGCCTTGATCATGAACCAGAACACACCCGGCACCCAGGTGAACGGCGCGACGTTGACCGGCGGCAGCCAGCCGCCGAGGAAGAAGATGGTGCCCATGGCGCACATGGTGCAGATCGCCACGTATTCGCCGAGCATGAACAAGCACGTAGGGCGTGGAGCCGTATTCGACCATGAAGCCGGCGACCAGTTCCGATTCCGCTTCGGCCAGATCGAACGGCGGCCGGTTGGTCTCGGCCAGCGCCGAGACAAAGAAGATGATGAACATCGGGAACAGCGGCAGCCAGTACCAATTGAGCACGCCAAGCCAGGGCACGCCGATCATATTGGCGATGCCGTGCTGCTGCGCGTTCACGATGGCCGACAAATTGAGCGAGCCCGCGCACAGCAGCACGGTGATGATGACGAAGCCGATGGAGACTTCGTAGGACACCATCTGCGCCGCCGCGCGCAGCGCCGACAGGAACGGATATTTCGAATTCGACGCCCAGCCCGCCATGATGATGCCGTAGACCATCAGCGAGGAGATGGCGAAGATATACAGCACGCCCACATTGATGTCGGCGATCACCCAGCCGCCATTGACCGGGATCACCGCCCAGGCGGACAGCGCCAGCACGGTGGAAACGAGCGGCGCCAGCAGGAACACGCCCTTGTTGGCGCCGGCCGGAATGGTCGGCTCCTTGAGCGCGAATTTCAGCATGTCGGCGAACGACTGGAACAAGCCCCAGGGCCCGACCATGTTGGGACCGCGCCGCAATTGCACCGCCGCCCAGATCTTGCGGTCGGCGTAAATGACATAGGCGATGGCGACCAGCAGGCACACCAGCAGCAGCACGCATTCCGCCAAAATAATGATGAACGGCCAGACATAGGCGAAGAAGAACGGCCAGACATTGGTGACGAAGTATTCGGTCCAAGTCATTTCCATGGCCGCTACTCCGCCGCCGTTTTGGCGGCCGCATTGGCCAGCGCCGAACACTCGGCCATGGTCGCGGAGGCGCGCGCGATCGGATTGGTGAGATAGAAATCGGCGACCGGCGAATGGAAGGCCGCCTTGTCGGTATTGCCGCCGAGCTTGGCAAGCTTCTCGATATCGGACGCATTTCCCGCCGCGATCTGCTCGAGCCGCATGAAATGCGGGTGCGCCGCAAACAGCGCCTGGCGCAATTGCGCCAAGGAATCATAGGGCAGCGTGTGGCCGAGAGCTGCCGACAGCGCGCGCAGGATCGCCCAGTCCTCGCGCGCATCGCCCGGCGGGAAGCCGGCGCGGTTGGCCATCTGCACGCGGCCTTCGGTGTTGACGTAGATCGCCGACTTTTCCGGATAGGCGGCGCCCGGCAGGATCACGTCGGCGCGATGCGCGCCGCGGTCGCCATGCGTGCCGATGTAGACGACGAAAGCGCCCGCCGGCACATCGACCTCATCGACGCCGAGCAGGAAAAGCACGTCGAGCGCCTTGCCGCCGAGCATCGCAGCCGTATCGAGACCGCCCTCGCCCGGCACAAAGCCGATATCGAGCGCGCCGGGCAGCGCCGCTTCCGTGTGCAGGATATTGAAGCCGTTCCAGCCGTTCTTGAGCGCGCCGAATTCGATCGCCGTCTTGGCGGCGAGCGAAGCGATGGCCGCGCCGTCTTTGCGCGCCAGCGCACCGGCGCCGACCAGAACGAGCGGACGCTGCGCCGCTTTGAAGGCTTCGGCGAATTTGCTTTTGCCGAGATTGGCGAGGCTTTCGGGGCCGGCGCCGAGATAATCATATGTGTAAGTGAGATCGGCCTTCTCGCCGATCAGGGCGACCGGGAAATTGCCGGCGCGCCAGCGCTTGCGGATGCGGGCATTGAGCACCGCCGCTTCGCGCCGCGGATTGGAACCGACGATCAACAGCGCGTCTGCCTGATCGATGCCGGCAATGGTCGAATTGAACAGATAGCTGGCGCGGCCGTTTTTCGGGTGCAGCGGCGAGCCGGGATAGCGCGCGTCGATATTGCCCGAGCCGAGCGAAGCCATCAGGGCTTTCAGCGCGAACATCTCCTCGACCGCCGCGAGCTGGCCGGCGAGCGCGCCGATGCGCTTGCCGTCCGCGCCCTTCACCTTGGCGGCGACGGCGGCGAAGGCTTCCGTCCAACTGGCCGGCCGCAGGCGGCCGTTCTCGCGGATATAGGGCTGATCGAGCCGCTGCGTGCGCAGGCCGTCGACGACGTGCCTTGTTTTGTCGGAAATCCACTCCTCGTTCACCAGGTCATTGGTGCGCGGCAGGATGCGCATGACCTCGCGGCCGCGCGTATCGATGCGGATGGCCGAGCCGAGCGCGTCCATCACGTCGACCGACTGGGTCTTGGTGAGCTCCCAGGGGCGTGCCGCGAAGGCATAGGGCTTGGAGGTGAGCGCGCCTACCGGGCAGAGATCGACCACATTGCTTTGCAACTCGGAGGTCATCGCCTGTTCGAGATAAGACGTGATCTCCATGTCCTCGCCGCGCCCGATGGCGCCGAGTTCGGGCACGCCGGCCACCTCGGCGGCAAAGCGGATGCAGCGCGTGCATTGGATGCAGCGCGTCATGATGGTCTTGACCAGCGGGCCGAGGTATTTTTCCTCGACCGCGCGCTTGTTCTCGGCAAAGCGGCTGGCGTCCACGCCATAGGCCATGGACTGGTCCTGCAGGTCGCATTCGCCGCCCTGGTCGCAGATCGGGCAATCGAGCGGATGGTTGATCAGCAGGAATTCCATCACGCCTTCGCGCGCCTTTTTCACCATCGGCGGACTTGGTGAAAAGCTGCTTCGGGGTGCCGTCCTTGTTCGGGCGCAAGATCCTTCACCCCCATGGCGCAGGAAGCCTGCGGCTTGGGGATACCCGCCACTTCGATCAGGCACATGCGGCAATTGCCGGCGATCGACAGCCGCTCGTGGAAGCAGAAGCGCGGGATTTCCGCGCCTGCGGCCTCGCACGCCTGGAGCAGCGTGTACTCCGGCGGAACTTCGATCTCTTTGCCGTCGACAATAAGCTTGGTCATGCTCTCTTCTTCAGTTCATGCGATGCGGCGTCATTACTGCTGCATATGCTCATGCTCGCCGCACCAATCGTCGCGTTTGGTCGTCGCCCAGGCCGGATAATGCCGGCCGTGGTCGGGCAGATCGGTAGATGAGCGGTGACGGCGCGCGGCGCCGGCACTGCCCGAGGATAGAGCGTTCGCGGCTCGGCTCATTGCCGGTCGCTTCCGCCGTCGGCCACCAGAACTTGCAATGGTTGCACCGCAAGTTCTTGTTTTCGAACGCCATGGCTTGGCTCCACGCGTTGCCCCTCCCCTACTCAGCCGCTTCGCGCACCGCGCCGTGGGCGTCGGCATTGCGCGTATATTCGTCGATGCGCCGTTCGATCTCGGGACGGAAATGCCGCAGCAGGCCCTGCACCGGCCAGGCGGCGCCGTCGCCGAAGGCGCAAATGGTGTGACCCTCGATCTGCTTGGTCACGTCGAACAGCATGTCGATCTCGCGCTTTTGCGCGCGGCCTTCCGCCATGCGCGTGAGCACGCGCCACATCCAGCCCATGCCTTCGCGGCAGGGCGTGCATTGGCCGCACGATTCGTGCTTGTAGAAATAGGAGATGCGCGCCATCGCCCGGATGATGTCGGTCGACTTGTCCATCACGATCACGGCGGCGGTGCCGAGCGCGGACTTGTGCGCGATGCAGCCGTCGAAATCCATCAGCAGCTTGTCGCATTGCTCGGGACCGGCCGGCACCAGCGGCATCGACGAGCCGCCGGGGATGACCGCGAGCAGATTGTCCCAGCCGCCGCGCACGCCGCCGGCATGCGTCTCCAACAGCTCGCGCAGCGGAATGCCCATGGCCTCTTCCACGTTGCACGGCTTCTCGACGTGGCCGGAAATGCAGAACAGCTTGGTGCCGGTATTGTTCGGCCGGCCGATGCCGGCAAACCACGCGGCGCCGCGCCGCATGATGTCGGGCACCACCGCGATCGACTCCACGTTCTGCACCGTGGTCGGGCAGCCATAGAGGCCGACATTGGCCGGGAACGGCGGCTTCAGCCGCGGCTGGCCCTTCTTGCCTTCCAGGCTTTCCAGCAGCGCGGTTTCCTCGCCGCAGATATAGGCGCCGGCCCCGTGGTGGACGTAGAGGTCGAAATCCCAGCCATGCACATTATTTTTGCCGATCAGCTTGGCTTCATAGGCCTGATCGATCGCTTCCTGCAGGCGTTCGCGTTCGCGGATGAATTCGCCGCGGATATAGATGTAGCCGGTATGCGCGGCCATGGCGCAGCCGGCGATCAGGCAGCCCTCGATCAGCAGATGCGGGTCGTTGCGCATCACCTCGCGGTCCTTGCAGGTGCCGGGTTCGGATTCGTCGGCATTGACCACGAGATAATGCGGCCGCTCGCCCAAGGTCTTGGGCATGAACGACCACTTCAAGCCGGTCGGGAAGCCGGCGCCGCCGCGCCCGCGCAGGCCTGAGGCCTTCACCTCGTTGACGATCGTCTCGCGGCCCTTTTCCAGGATCGCCTTGGTGCCGTCCCAGGCGCCGCGCGCACGCGCGCCCTTGAGGCCCCAGTCGTGGCGGCCGTAGAGATTGAGGAAGATGCGGTCCTTGTCAGCGAGCATTCGTCATTCCCGTCCGCGTGCCGCGTAGAGTGTTGGATCGGTGAGCGTGGTCGGCCCGCCGACCGGCGCCGACAATTGCCGGTCGATTTGCGGACCGGGCTTGGGCGTCTTGCCGGCGGCGAATTGGTCGAGAACCTTCTCGAAGCTTTCCGCCGTCAGGTCCTCGTAATAGTCGGAGCCGACCTGCACCATGGGCGCGTTGACGCAGGCGCCCAGGCATTCGACTTCGACCCAGGAGAACTTGCCGTCCTTGGTCACTTCCATCTGCTCGCCGATGCGCTTGCGGCAGACCTTTTCCAGATCGTCGGCGCCGCGCAGCCGGCACGGCGTCGTGCCGCAAAGCTGCACATGCACTTTGCCGACCGGCGCTCAGATTGAACATCGTGTAGAAGGTGGCGACTTCCAGCCCGCGGATATGCGCCATGCCGAGCAATTCGGTGACGTAACGGATGGCCGCTTCCGGCAGCCAGCCGCCGGCCTGCGCCTGCGCACGCCACAACAGCGGAATGATCGCCGATTGCTGGCGGCCTTCCGGATATTTGGCGATCTGCTGCTTGGCCCAGGCCAGATTCTCCTTGCTGAAGGAGAACTCCTTCGGCTGAACTTCCGGCAGGGCGAGACGGCGCACGCTCATCGGTCGATCTCCCCGAACACGATGTCGAGCGTGCCCATGATGCAGGACACGTCGGCCAGCATGTGACCGCGGCACATGAAATCCATCGAACTCAAATGCGCGAAAGCCCGGCGCGCGGATCTTGCATTTGTACGGTTTGTTGGTGCCGTCGGCGACGAGATAGACGCCGAACTCGCCCTTCGGCGCCTCGACCCCGGCATAGACCTCTCCCGCCGGCACGTGGAAGCCTTCGGTATAGAGCTTGAAGTGCTGGATCAGCGCTTCCATCGAGCGCTTCATCTCGCCGCGCTTGGGCGGCACGATCTTGCCGTCGTCAACCGAGACGCGGCCCTGCCCCTCCGGGCTGCGCAATTTCTCGCAGCACTGCCGCATGATCTTGATCGACTGGCGCATTTCTTCCACGCGCACGCAGTAGCGGTCGTAGCTGTCGCCGTGCTTGCCGATCGGAATGTCGAAATCCATCTCGGAGTAGCACTCGTAAGGTTGCGCCTTGCGCAGATCCCAGGCCGCGCCCGAGCCGCGCACCATCACGCCGGTGAACGCCCGGTTCCAGGCTTCTTCCAGCGTGACCACGCCGATGTTGACGGTGCGCTGCTTGAAGATGCGGTTTTCGGTGAGCAGGCCCTCGAGGTCGTCGCAGAATTTCAGGTACGGATCGCAGAACGCCTCGATGTCGTCGATCAGCTGGTTGGGAATATCCTGGTGCACGCCGCCGACGCGGAAATAGGCCGCGTGCAGACGCGCGCCCGAGGCGCGCTCATAGAACGCCATCAGCTTCTCGCGTTCTTCGAATCCCCACAGCGGCGGGGTCAGCGCGCCGACGTCCAATGCCTGCGTGGTGATATTGAGGATGTGCGAGAGCAGCCGCCCGATTTCGCAGAACAGCACGCGCACGAGCTGGCCGCGTTTGGGCAATTGGATGCCGAGCAGCTTTTCCGCCGCCAGGCAGAAGGCGTGCTCCTGATTCATCGGCGCGACGTAGTCGAGCCGGTCGAAATAGGGCACCGCCTGCATATAGGTCTTGTATTCGATCAGCTTCTCGGTGCCGCGGTGCAACAGCCCGATATGCGGATCGACGCGCTCGACGACTTCGCCGTCGAGCTCGAGCACCATGCGCAGCACGCCGTGCGCGGCCGGATGCTGCGGCCCGAAGTTGATGGTGAAGTTGCGTAGCGCGGTTTCCGCCATTTTAACTCACGACCCCTTGCCTTCGCCCTTGTCAGTCCCTTTGGCCTTCTCGTCGCCCGGCAGCACGTAGTCGGTGCCTTCCCAGGGCGAGAGGAAATCGAAGGTGCGGAATTCCTGCGCCAAGCGCACTTTTTCGTAGACCACGCGCTTCTGCTCGTCGTCGTAGCGCACCTCGACAAATCCGGTGAGCGGGAAATCCTTGCGCAACGGATGGCCCTCGAAACCGTAGTCGGTAAGGAGGCGCCGCATGTCCGGGTGGCCGGTGAACAGCACGCCGTAAAGATCGAAGGCCTCGCGCTCGTACCAATTGGCGCCTTGGTAGACGTCGATCAGCGAGGGCACCGGCGTCACCTCGTCGGTGATGGTCTTCAGGCGGATGCGCTGATTGAGCCGCGGCGAGAGCAGATGATAGACCACGTCGAAGCGCTGCTCGCGGCTCGGATAATCCACGGCGGTCGCGTCGATGATGCTGATGAACTGGCAGGCCGCGTCGTCGCGCAAGAAAGTGGCGACCTTGACCATGTCGGCGGACTTCGCCGTGACCGTCAGCTCGCCATAGGCGACCTTGTATTCGACGACGGATGCGCCCATGGCGCCCTTGATCGTCGCGCCAAGCCTGTCGAGCATCTCATCCATCGGAAGACCCCGCTCAACGTTCGATCGTGCCGGTGCGGCGGATCTTCTTCTGCAACAACAAGACGCCGTAGAGCAGCGCCTCGGCGGTCGGCGGACAGCCCGGCACGTAGATGTCGACTGGAACGACGCGGTCGCAGCCGCGCACCACCGAATATGAATAATGATAGTAGCCGCCGCCGTTGGCGCACGAGCCCATCGAGATCACGTAGCGCGGCTCCGGCATCTGGTCGTAGACCTTGCGCATCGCCGGCGCCATTTTGTTGGTCAGCGTGCCGGCGACGATCATCACGTCGGACTGGCGGGGTGAGCCGCGCGGCGCGAAGCCGAAGCGCTCGCCGTCGTAACGCGCCATCGCCATGTGCATCATCTCGACCGCGCAGCAGGCGAGCCCGAAGGTCATCCACATCAGCGAGCCGGTGCGCGCCCAGGTGATCAGGTCGTCGACGGCGGCAACCAGGAAGCCCTTGTCGGCGAGCTCATTGTTCACGCCGACGAAAAACTGGTCGTCGGCGCCGACCGGCTTGCCGGTGCGCGGATCGAGAATTCCTTGCGGCGCGGGTGCGACGAGCGTCATGGAACTAATCCCATTCCAGCGCCCCCTTCTTCCACTCATAGATGAAGCCGATGGTGAGAACGCCAAGGAACAACATCATCGACCAGAATCCGAAGAGCCCGATTTGGCGGAACGCCACGGCCCAGGGGAACAGGAAGGTCACTTCGAGATCGAAAATGATGAACAGGATGGCGACCAGGTAGAAGCGCACGTCGAACTTCATGCGCGCGTCGTCGAAAGCGTTGAACCCGCATTCATAGGCGGACAGTTTTTCGGGATCGGGTTGTTTGTAGGCGACGATGAACGGCGCGATCAGCAGCACAATCCCGATCACCAGGGAGACCGCGACAAAAACGACCAGCGGCAGATAATCCAGCAGCAATGCGCTCATGACGACCTCAGCGAAATGCCCCGAACCCCGACCCGGAATTCGCCCGCCCCGCACTGCCCGGCAGCTCGAAATCGCGCCGTAGCCTCGCGCACAAAAGCCCCTGCCGTGTGTTGGAACGACGTCAAGGACGGGAGCGGTTGAGGCTTAGCGCAGCGCACAATGGGTGGCAAGACGACATTAGAGAGCATCCAGGAAAGCGCACAGCCAACATGGACGCATCCACGTAGTGACGCGATTGACAGGGCCGCAAACCGGCCTCGATAGTCGCCTCCGGCGGCGCAAAAAACGGAACACCCGTATGACACTTATGCGGCTTTTCGCGGCCTCGTTCCCCCGGCTGGCCGCGGCCACTATCGGGGCACCACTATGCCGAGCAGCGATCCGGCCGCCGGCGATGAGAATCGTTGTTCCGTTCGGCGGCGGAACGCCGCAGCCGATTCATGACCGAAAGACAGGTGTGCGGTGAATGAAATGACCGCGCCGATCAAAGGCGAAGAGCATTGGACAAACAAAGACGGCGGCGTGAAGCTGTTTTTGTTCGAGAAATGCGCCGGCGATCCGGCAAAGACCATCGGCACCATTTTGTTCGTGCACGGCTCGTCGATGGCCTCGCAGCCGACCTTCGATCTGCAGGTGCCGGGGCGGCCCGACTCCTCCGCCATGGATCACTTCGCGCGGCGCGGCTACGACTGCTGGTGCGTCGACATGGAAGGTTACGGGCGCTCGACCAAGGACCGCGACAACAACGCGCCGATCAGCCAAGGCGCCGACGATTGCTACGCCGCCGCGCTTTATATCCAGAAGCTGCGCGGCCAACGTCCGCTCCTCGTCTACGGCATTTCATCCGGCGCGCTGCGCGCGGCGCTGTTTGCGGAGCGCCATCCGGAGATGGTGGCGCGGCTTGCACTCGACGCCATGGTGTGGACCGGTGAAGGCTCACCCACCCTCGAACAGCGGCGCAAGAAGCTGCCCGAGTTCATGGCCAAAAACCGGCGCGACATCGACAAGGCCTTCATCCATTCGATCTTCGAGCGCGACCATCCCGGCGCCGCCGAGGAAAAAGTGATCGACGCCTTCGCCGACGCGGTCGTTAAGCTCGACACCTCGGTGCCGACGGGGACTTACGTCGACATGTGCACGAAATTGCCGGTGGTCGACCCGGCAAAGATCATGGCGCCGACGCTGATCATGCGCGGGCAATGGGACGGCATCGCTTCGATGGAGGATCTGCTCGCCTTCTTCGCCAAGCTGCCCAATCCCGACAAGCAGTTCGCGGTCATGGCCGGCATTTCGCACGCGAGCTTCCAGCAGAAGAACTACATGGGCGTCTATCACATCCTGGCGAGCTTCTTTTCCCAGCCGGCGCCGGTCTATCGCGGCTGAGCCGCGTCAGACGCCGAGCTTGTCGGCCAGATCCGCCAAATCCTTCGCCGCGAAATCGACCGGTACCGTGGGCGCGCCCTCGCCCGTGTTCGGACCGAACTCATCCACCCGCGCCGTATGCGCGGTGCGCAAGCCGAGCTTCGCGGCGGCGGCGAGATCGCGCGAGTGCGCCGCCACCATCATGCATTGCGCGGGTTCAAGGCTGAAGGCTTCGCAGGCCGCGAGATAAACGCGCGGCTTTGGCTTGAAGTCGCCGGCCACTTCCGAGCCGAGGATGGCGTCCCACGGGATATCATTGCGCCGCGCGAGATCGACCATCAGCGAGATGTTGCCGTTCGAAACCGGCGCCAGCCAGAATTTCTTCTTCAGCCGCGCCATCGCCGCCGGCACGTCTGGCCAGGCGTCGAGCCGGTGCCAGACCAGATTCAAATCGTCGAGCACCTCGTCGGACAGGTTCTGCAGATCGAAGCGCGGCAGGATGCGCACGAGGTTGCGCCGGTGCAGCACGTCGAGCTTGGCGAAGGGCTGCCGGCCAGATGCGTACCTCCTCCATGCCCGGGCTGGTATTCGCCGCGCCAGGCGTCGGCAAAGGCGATCCAATCGAGCCTGTGGCCGAGCGGTTCGAGGATTTTTTCCGCCTCCCGCGCGACCGACGTGCGCCAGTCCATCAGGGTGCCGAATACGTCGAAAAACAGCGCGCGGACGCCGAGGATCGGGGTTTCTGCGGGCATGAATTTCCTCGCCCCGACGGGCCGGTTCTGGCAGTTCCAAATGCCGGCTAAGTCATTGATAAAATGGCGGGAGCGACGGGACTCGAACCCGCGGCCTCTGCCGTGACAGGGCAGCGCTCTAACCAACTGAGCTACGCCCCCGCGGGCGTTGGATCGAGTTATAGGCGGCCCTACCCCAAGTCAAGGTAAACGCCGCCACCCATCGGGAAATTGCGAAAAAGCCTTATTTACCGCGAAGAATCGATGGTCAGACCGCCCCCGAATCGTCTATGCGGGCGAGGTGTTTGGCGATCCGCCAAGCGCACGGATTCACGAGGAGGGTCCAAAAAATGGCAATGGTTCCTGGAAAAGCTCCGACACCGCCAACCGTCACATTGAAACATCTCGCCGCCGCGCTGGCGGAATCCCACGAGATGTCGAAAAAGCAGGCGGAAGCCGTGCTCGGCGACTTCGTCGGCAACATCGTCAAGCATCTCAAGAAAGGCGAGCGCATCCGCATCGGCGGCCTCGGCATCCTGCAGGTCCGCAAGCGCGCCGCGCGCATGGGCCGCAATCCGGCGACCGGCGAAGCGATCCAGATCAAGGCGAGCAAGAAGGTCGCCTTCCGCGCTTCCAAGGAATTGAAAGAGTCGGTCTGACGTTAAGCTCAGGCCGGACCCTCCGGGGATAACGGCAGGCTGGGAGCGAAAAAGCTCCCGGCCTGCTGTTTTGCGTTTGGGGGAGCGCGACGGCGTCTTTATGCCGCCCTTGCGCCGCCCGGCAATCCGACGATATTGAGCGGCGAACGGGCGGTTAGCTCAGTTGGTAGAGCGCCTGCTTTACACGCAGGATGTCGGCGGTTCGAGTCCGTCACCGCCCACCAACCTACGCTGCGAAGCAGCGGAGGTTGTCCGCCGTAGCTTTAGCGAAGGCGGACCCGTGCAATTCTGCTCGCAGCTTCGGTTGGCAAGCCAACCTTCGCGATGACCCAAACGAAAACGGCGCCCTGCGGCGCCGTTTCCAGTTTCGTTAATGGCGTCTGCGCTTAGTGCGCGGTCAGGCCGGAAGCCGTCGTCCTCGGCCGGCTTTTCGGCCGCGGCTGCTGCTCCGCGAGCTTCGCCGCCGCCTCGTCCCACTCGATCGGCTCGGGCTTGCCGCACCAATGCGCTTGCGCCAGCACCTCGTCCATGCGCGTGACCGGGATGATCTCCAGGCCCTTTTTGATCGTGTCGGAGATTTCCACCAGATCCTTGGCGTTCTCCTCCGGGATCAGCACGGTCTTCATGCCGCCGCGCGAAGCGGCGAGCAGCTTCTCCTTCAAGCCGCCGATCGGCAGCACGCGGCCGCGCAGCGTGATCTCGCCGGTCATGGCGACGTCGCGGTGAACCGGAATCCCGGTCATGACCGAGACGATGGCGGTGACCATGGCGACGCCGGCCGAGGGCCCATCCTTCGGCGTCGCGCCTTCCGGCACGTGCACGTGGATGTCGCGCTTGTCGAACAAAGGCGGCTCGATGCCGAAGGCGACCGCGCGCGAGCGCACGTAAGACGCCGCCGCCGAAATCAACTCCTTCATCACGTCGCGCAGGTTGCCGGTGACGGTCATCTTGCCCTTGCCGGGCATCATGACGCCTTCGATGGTGAGCAGCTCGCCGCCCACATCGGTCCAGGCCAAGCCCTGTAACCATGCCGACCAGGTCCTCGGCCTCGATCTCGCCGTAGCGGTATTTCGGCACGCCGAGATAGTCGCCGACGGTCGCCGCGGTGACGGCAATCGACTTCTTCTTCGAGGTCATCAGTTCCTTCACCGCCTTGCGGATCAGGGTGGAGAGCTCGCGCTCGAGGTTGCGCACGCCCGCTTCCCGCGTGTAACGGCGGATCATGAGCAGCAGCCCCTCGTCGTCGATCGACCATTCCTTGGTGTCGAGGCCGTGCTTGGCGATCGCGTGCGGGATCAGATGCTTGCGCGCGATTTCGACCTTCTCATCCTCGGTGTAGCCGGCGATGCGGATGATCTCCATGCGGTCCATCAGCGGCGGCGGGATATTGAGCGTGTTCGCCGTGGTGATGAACATCACGCTGGATAGATCGTAATCGACCTCGAGATAGTGGTCGTTGAAGGTGTGGTTCTGCTCGGGGTCGAGCACCTCGAGCAGCGCCGAGGACGGGTCGCCGCGGAAATCGGCGCCCATCTTGTCCACCTCGTCCAAGAGGAACAGCGGGTTCGAGGTCTTCGCCTTGCGCATCGACTGGATGACCTTGCCGGGCATCGAGCCGATATAGGTGCGCCGGTGGCCGCGGATCTCGGCCTCGTCACGCACGCCGCCGAGCGACACGCGCACGAACTCGCGGCCGGTCGCTTTGGCGATCGACTTGCCGAGCGAGGTCTTGCCGACGCCCGGAGGCCCGACCAGGCACAGGATCGGTCCGGTCAGCTTGTTGGCGCGCTGCTGCACGGCGAGATACTCGACGATGCGTTCCTTGACCTTCTCCAGGCCATAGTGGTCGTCGTTGAGAATCTTTTCGGCGCCGACCAGATCCTTCTTGACCTTGCTCTTCTTGTTCCACGGGATCGAGAGCAGCCAGTCGAGATAATTGCGCACGACGGTGGCTTCCGCCGACATCGGCGACATCTGACGCAGCTTCTTGAGCTCGTGGGTGGCCTTCTCGCGGGCTTCCTTGGAGAGCTTGGTCTTCTTGATCTTGTCTTCCAGTTCGGCGAGCTCGTCCTTGCCTTCTTCGTCGCCGAGCTCCTTCTGGATCGCCTTCATCTGCTCGTTGAGATAGTACTCGCGCTGCGTCTTCTCCATCTGCCGCTTGACGCGGGTACGGATGCGCTTTTCCACCTGCAGCACGGAGATCTCGCTCTCCATCAGGCCGAGCACCTTCTCCAGGCGCTGGGTGACGGTGGGCGTCTCCAGGATGTCCTGCTTGTCGGGAATCTTGACCGCGAGATGCGAAGCCACCGTGTCGGCGAGCTTGGCGTAATCCTCGATCTGCTGGACCACGCCGACCACTTCCGGCGAAACCTTCTTGTTGAGCTTCACATAGTTCTCGAATTCGGTGACCACCGAGCGCGCCATGGCTTCCGCCTCCACGCGCTCGCCGACGTCGTCGACGATCACGGTGGCGTCGGCCTCGTAGTAGTCGCTGCGGTCGGTGTATTTGAGCACCTTGGCGCGCGTGGCGCCCTCGACCAGCACCTTGACGGTGTTGTCGGGCAGCTTGAGCAGCTGCAGCACGCTCGCCAGCGTCCCGGTCTCGAAAATCGCGTCGGTCGCCGGATCGTCGTCGGAGGCGTTCTTCTGCGTCGCCAGCAGGATGAAGGTGTCGGAGCGCATCACTTCTTCCAGCGCCTTGATCGACTTATCGCGGCCGACGAAGAGCGGGACGATCATGTGCGGGAACACCACGATGTCGCGCAGCGGCAATACGGGATAGGCCCGGGTTTCGCCGGGCTGCAGCTGAGGTCGTGGTTTGTTGGTCATTGGCCTAACGTCCTTTTTTGTTGTGCCCCAGTCCGCTGACCCGCGTGTTGCGGCATCGACGGACAGTGCCGGTAAGGATGGGCAAGGAGGCATCGGACGAACGGGGGCCCGGTGCGCCTTTGAGGAAGGGTACGAACCCTCACCCACTCGGGAGACTACGATCTTTCGTACGCAAGTCCGCTTCGAACGCTATACGTAGGATGGCCGCCGAGGGTCTGCAAGTAAGGACCGCTTTTTGGGTAAAAAGCGGAGCCCAATACCCTCAGCACGCCACCAACGGCGCAATTCTACAAGCGGCTCTCCGCCGTCCCGGGACGAGATGGGCGGTGTCAGGCGCTGGCGCCGCCGGACTCGGCCGTCCGGTCGCTGCGGTCCGCATAGATGTAGAGCGGGCGGGCGGTCCCCTCGACGACCTCCTTGGAGATCACCACTTCCTCGACCCCCTCCAGACTGGGGAGGTCGAACATGGTGTCGAGCAGGATCGTCTCCATGATGGAACGCAGGCCGCGCGCACCGGTCTTGCGTTCGATCGCCTTGCGGGCGATGGCGCCGAGCGCCTCTTCGGCCAAAGTGAGATCGATCAATTCCATCTCGAACAGGCGCTGGTACTGCTTGACCAGGGCGTTCTTCGGCTGGGTGAGGATGAGCTTGAGCGAGGGCTCGTCCAGGTCTTCGAGCGTCGCCACCACCGGCAGGCGGCCGACGAATTCCGGAATGAGACCGTATTTCAGCAGATCCTCCGGCTCGACTTCGCGGAAGATTTCGCCTTGCTTGCGGTCTTCCGGCGCCGCCACTTTGGCCGAGAAGCCGATCGAGGTGGAGCGGCCGCGCGCCGAGATGATCTTCTCGAGGCCTGAGAACGCGCCGCCGCAGACGAAAAGAATATTCGTGGTGTCGACTTGCAGGAACTCCTGCTGCGGATGCTTGCGGCCGCCTTGCGGCGGCACCGAAGCGATGGTGCCTTCCATGATCTTCAACAGCGCCTGCTGCACGCCCTCGCCCGACACGTCGCGGGTGATCGAGGGGTTGTCGGACTTGCGCGAAATCTTGTCGATCTCGTCGATATAGACGATGCCGCGCTGCGCGCGCTCGACATTGTAGTCGGCCGACTGCAGCAGCTTGAGGATGATGTTCTCCACGTCCTCGCCGACGTAACCGGCTTCGGTGAGCGTGGTGGCGTCCGCCATCGTGAACGGCACGTCGAGGATGCGCGCCAGCGTCTGCGCCAGCAGCGTCTTGCCCGAGCCGGTCGGCCCGATCAGCAGGATGTTCGACTTCGCCAGCTCGACATCGTTGTGCTTGGTCTGGTGATTGAGCCGCTTGTAGTGATTGTGCACGGCGACCGAAAGCACCTTCTTGGCGTGATCCTGGCCGATCACGTAGTCGTCGAGAACCTTGCGGATTTCCTTCGGCGTCGGGATGCCGTCGCGCGACTTGACCAGCGAGGATTTGTTTTCCTCGCGGATGATGTCCATGCACAGCTCGACGCATTCATCGCAGATGAATACGGTCGGGCCGGCAATGAGCTTGCGCACTTCGTGCTGGCTCTTGCCGCAGAACGAGCAGTAGAGCGTGTTCTTGGAATCGCTGCCGCCGACTTTGCTCATTCCATTCTCCGTCACACTCGGCCGAACTTTGCGTGGTCAGCCAAGACCTCGATCACCCGCCTATACGCAACACACCGATCGAAGCAAGTTTCGCGCCGGACTTCCGGCACGGCGGACCTCGGGTACCGGGAGGTCCGCTTCCCTCCTACTCTCCCACACCTTAAGCGAAGCATGCTAACGGCGTGATAATCAAGAATTCTATTAACGATAATGCCCGCCCAACACCCCCCGCGAAAGCGGAACTTGCGGGGTCGTCCCCGGCAATTGTGGCAAGCCGGCCGGCGGCATTTACGGAAAAATCAGGCGGGTTTGGGCAGCATTTCCTCCGGCCGCCGCTCGATCACCTTGTCGACCAGGCCGAAGTCCTTGGCCGCCTCGGCGGTGAGGAAGTAGTCGCGCTCGAGCGCGTCCTCGATCTTCTTCAGCGATTGCCCGGTGTGTTTGACGTAAATCTCGTTGAGCCGCTTCTTCAGGTTGAGGATCTCCTGGGCGTGCACCATGATGTCGGTGGCCTGGCCCTGGAAGCCGCCGGACGGCTGATGCACCATGATGCGGGCGTTGGGCAGCGCGAAACGCATGTCCTTGGCGCCGGCGGCGAGCAAGAGCGAGCCCATGGAGGCCGCCTGCCCGACGCAGAGCGTGGACACCGGCGGGCGCACGAATTGCATGGTGTCGTAGATCGCCATGCCCGACGTCACCACCCCGCCCGGCGAGTTGATGTACATCGAGACTTCCTTTTTCGGATTCTCCGCCTCGAGGAAAAGGAGTTGCGCGACCACCAAGGTGGCGACGTGGTCCTCGATCGGGCCGGTGATGAAGATGATCCGCTCCTTGAGCAGCCGCGAGTAGATGTCGTAGGCGCGCTCGCCCCGGTTGGTCTGCTCGACCACCATGGGCACCAGATGCTGCATGTAGAGATCGACGGGATCTTTCATTTCGGCTCCTTCACGCGAATCATGGGGCTAGATTAGCCGCAACGCCGCGCCCGGATGATCTATTTTCGAAATACGCCCGCCGCAAGGCGCGGCAACGCGTTTAGGCCGCGCTTTCGCCGTCGTCCTTGTAGAGCTCCTCGCGCGCGACCTTTTTCTCGGTGACGGTCGCGAGTTCGAGCAGGAAATCGACCACCTTTTCCTCGTAGATCGGCGCGCGCAAGGCGGCGGCCGCCTGCGGGTTCTCCCGGTAATAATCCCACACCCGCTGCTCCTGGCCGGGGAATTGGCGCACGTGCTCCATGACGGCGCGATTCATTTCCTCGTCGGTCACGGTGATCTTGTTCTTCTCGCCGATCTCGGCCAGCACCAGGCCGAGCCGCACCCGCCGCTCGGCGATGGCCTGGTATTCGGCCTTGGCCTTTTCCTCGGTGGTGGCTTCGTCGGCGAAAGTCTTCTTCTCGGTTTCCATTTCGCCGAGCACCGACTTCCAGACCCGGTTGAACTCCTCCTCGACCAGCGAGGGCGGCGGTTCGAATTTGTGGCGGGTGTCGAGTTCGTCGAGCAGCGCGCGCTTGACCTTCTGGCGCGACACCGAAACGTGTTCGCGCGCCAGCCGGTCCTTGATCGCTTCGCGCAGCTTGGCGAGCGATTCCAGCCCCAGCGACTTGGCGAATTCGTCGTCGACGGCAACCGTGCCGGGGGTCTCGATCGACTTGGCGGTGACGACGAATTCGGCGTCCTTGCCGGCCAGTTCCGCCTTCGGATATTGCGTCGGGAAGGTCACTTTCAGCGTGCGGGTTTCACCGGTGGCGATGCCGATCAACTGGTCCTCGAAGCCGGGAATGAACGTGTTGGAGCCGATCAGCACCACGCTGTCATCGCCGGTGCCGCCCTCGAACGGCTTGCCGTCGATGGTGCCGGCAAAGGAGATGACGACGCGGTCGTCCTTGGCCGCTTTCTCGCCTTCGCCGCGTTTGCTGTAGGGCCGGTTCTGCTCGCTGATGCGGGCGACCGCCTCGTCCAATTCGGCGTCGGTCACTTCGCTGGTGAGCCGGGTGAGCTTGATGGTCTTGAAATCGGCAAGCTCGATCGGCGGCACGATTTCGACCGCCATGGTGTAGTCGAGGTCGCTCTTGCCGGCGATCAGCTTCTCGACCGCCGCCTGCTCGCTCGGCAGCGTCACCTTCGGTTCGGAGGCGAGCTTGAAGCCGTGCTCGCTGACGATCTGGTTATTGGCGTCGCGCACCGTCGCCTCGATCACCTCGGCCATGGCCGAGCGCCCATAGACCCGCTTGAGATGGGCGACCGGCACCTTGCCGGGACGGAAGCCATTGATGCGCACGCGGTCCTTCAACTCGACGAGGCGCGCATTGACCTTGGCGTCGAGTTCGGCGGCCGGCACGACCACCTTGAATTCGCGCTTGAGACCTTCGGACAGCGTTTCGGTAACTTGCATCGATCCCACACTTCTTTTCTTTTGTTCGGCAGCACTTTTTGTTGGCAACACTTTTTGTTGGCAGCACTTGGCGCCGGCGTCGTCGGATATGACGGGCGCTGTCGGCGTGCGCGCCCCGCGTTTATCTTAAGCCCTCGGCATGGTGCGGGCGGAGGGACTCGAACCCCCACGACTTTCGTCACGGGAACCTAAATCCCGCGCGTCTACCAATTCCGCCACGCCCGCAAAGGGCAAATTCAGGACGATCCTGGCGCCGCAATCCGGCAAGGTTTAGCGCGCAACGGCTTAACGCACCGCGGCCCGCTAGGGCAAGCCGTCGAGGCCCCCTTTTGGGCCGCGGCTTATAGCACGGTAAAACCGCGCGACATCCCTAAAATAGGCGGCGTCGGCGCGCGCTCAAGGTCCGGCAGGCCCGCTCTATAGCAGAGTGGGAAACAGGGCCCGGTAAGACGCGCGGCAGCTCTTCCGGCAGGTCCTCGGCAATGAGGCCGGGGCCGAAGCTCGCGGCCGCCTCGCCATGCAGCCAGACGGCCGCGCTCGCCGCTTCGTATGCCGGCATGCCCTGCGCCAGCAGGCCGGCAATCATGCCGGCCAGCACGTCGCCGGAACCGGCGGTGGCGAGCGTCGGCGGCGCATTATCGGCAATCGAGGCGCGGCCATCGGGAGCGGCCACGACGGTATCGGCGCCCTTGAGCAGCACGGTCGCCCCGCTCGAACGGGCGGCTAGGCGTGTTTTCTCAAGTTTTGCTTTAACATCAGCATCTTCATCTATCACTTTAAATAATCTTGCGAATTCGCCTTCGTGCGGTGTCAAGACCGTGCCCCGTCCGCCTCGCTTGGCGATCATGCCGGTAAGTCCTGCCAGATCGTCCGCCAGGCTGGTCAACGCATCGGCGTCGAGCACCGCCGCGGCTTCGCTTGCCAGCACCGCGCCCACCTGCTCCCGCATGGCCGGCCCGACCCCGCCGCCCGGCCCCAGCACCACCGCATTGCGCCGCTTGTCGGAAAGGAAAGCCGCCAGCTCGGCCGCGCCGTCGACCGGGCGCACCATGACCGCCAGGTTCGCCGCCGCATTGACGCTGAGCGCCTCGCGCGGGCTGGCGATCGTCACCAATCCCGCCCCGGCCCGCAAGGCGCCGCGCGCGGCAAGCCGCGCCGCCCCGGTGGTCGAGACCCCGCCGGAGACCACCACCGCATGGCCGCGCGAATATTTGTGGCCGGCGGCACGCGGCCGCGGCCAGAGCGCTCGCCCCACAGCTCCGGCCGGTTGGCAAAGGCGGTCGGCTTGATCGTCTCCAGCACCCGCGCCGGAATGCCGATATCGGCCACCTCAATGGCCCCGCAATGCAGCCGGCCGGGCAGCAGCATGTGGCCGATCTTGCGGCGGAAAAAGGTCACCGTATGGCTGGCGTTGACCGCCGCGCCCATCACCGCCCCGGTCGTGCCATTGACCCCGCTCGGCAGATCGACGGCGATCACCGGGGCGCCGCTGGCGTTTATCGCGCGGATCATGGCGCGCGGCAGGCCCTCCACTTCGCGGTCGAGCCCGGCCCCGAACAGCGCATCGACCACGATGTCGCAGTCGGTCAGCGAGACCGGCGAGGCCTGCTCGAGCGGTCCGCTCCAGCGCTCGGCGGCGAGCGCGGCGTCGCCCTTCAACCGCCCCCGTCTCGCCGACGAAGCTGACGCGGACGGCATAGCCCCGCTCGGCCAGATGGCGCGCCGCGACAAAGCCGTCGCCGCCGTTATTGCCGGGCCCGGCCACGATCACCACGCGGCGGCCTTGCAGCACGGCGCCGACCGCGTCGGCCACCGCACGGCCGGCATTTTCCATGAGCTCGATGCCGGCGGTGCCGCCGGCGATGGTCAACCGGTCGGCTTGCGCCATTTCGGCCGTGGTGAGCAGTTCGATCATCGCTTTCGACACTACCGGCCGGCCGGAAGGCCGACAAATCGATCAAATTGGCTGCCGAGAAGTATAGCGCTGCCTGCTGGCAAAAGTTTTTGCAGGGTGCTTAATTGCTGGGCAGCGGCCCGCAGGCATTCTAGGCACCGCTCCTCTGTCTACGCCTTAAAGCTTTGCGGGGACATGGATTTTACACGCTCTGCGGATTGGCACGGGACCTGCTATCGGGTAGCGCGGCAGCCCGTGGTTTTGCGGCGCTTTGGGGGGAAGGAAAGACAAGGACAATGAAAAAAATCGAGGCCATCATCAAACCCTTCAAACTTGACGAGGTGAAGGAGGCACTCCAGGAAGTCGGGCTACAAGGCATCACTGTCACCGAGGCCAAGGGCTTCGGGCGGCAGAAAGGGCACACCGAACTTTATCGCGGCGCCGAATACGTCGTGGATTTTCTCCCCAAGGTGAAAATCGAGATAGTGATTGGCGACGACATGGTGGATAAGGCGATCGAGGCGATCCGGCGCGCCGCCCAAACCGGCCGGATCGGCGACGGCAAGATTTTTCTATCCAATATCGAGGAAGCCATCCGCATCCGGACGGGTGAATCGGGCATCGACGCGATCTAAATCCAACCCGCGGGGCGCAGGGTCTGCCGCGGGAGTTTCATGAAAAAGGGGGAATGCAATCCATGACGACAGCCAAGAATGTCATGAAGATGATCAAGGATAACGACGTCAAATATGTCGATTTCCGGTTTACCGATCCGCGCGGCAAGTGGCAGCACGTCACCTTCGACGTCAGCTTGATCGAGGAAGACACTTTCGCCGAAGGCCAGATGTTCGACGGCTCTTCGATCGCGGGCTGGAAGGCGATCCACGAGTCCGACATGAACCTGATGCCGGATCCGGCCACCGCCTGCATCGATCCGTTTTTCGCCGAGACCACGCATGTCGCTGATCTGCGACGTGCTCGAGCCGACCACCGGCGAGCCCTATAACCGCGATCCGCGCGGCATCGCCAAGAAAGCCGAAGGCATGGTCAAGTCGATGGGCGTCGGCGACACCGTCTTCTTCGGCCCCGAGGCCGAGTTCTTCGTGTTCGACGACGTCAAATACTCGGCCGATCCCTACAACACCGGCTTCAAGCTCGACTTCCATCGAGTTTCCGTCCAATTCCGACACCGAATACGAAGGCGGCAATCTCGGCCACCGCATCGGCACCAAGAAGGGCTATTTCCCGGTGCCGCCGCAGGATTCGGCGCAGGACATGCGCTCGGAAATGCTCGGCGCCATGGCGCGCATGGGCTGCGTGGTCGAGAAGCACCACCACGAAGTCGCCTCCGCCCAGCACGAGCTCGGCCTGAAATTCTCGCCGCTCACCGTGATGGCCGACCGCCTGATCATCTACAAATATTGCATCCAGCAGGTGGCGCAGATCTACGGCAAGACCGCGACCTTCATGCCCAAGCCCATCTATGGCGACAACGGCTCGGGCATGCACTGCCACCAGTCGATCTGGAAGTCGGGCAAGCCGGTGTTCGCCGGCAACAAATACGCCGACCTGTCGGACACGTGTCTGTCACTACATCGCCGGCATCATCAAGCACGCCAAGGCGATCAACGCCTTCACCAACCCGACCACCAACTCCTACAAGCGTCTGGTGCCGGGCTTCGAGGCGCCGGTGCTGCTCGCCTACTCGGCGCGCAACCGCTCGGCTTCGTGCCGCATCCCCTACACCACCAACCCGAAGGCCAAGCGCGTCGAAGTGCGCTTCCCCGATCCGCTCGCCAACCCGTATCTCGCCTTCGCGGCGATGCTGATGGCCGGCCTCGACGGCATCAAGAACAAGCTCGATCCGGGCTCGGCGATCGACAAGGACCTCTACGACCTGCCGCCGGCGGAACTGAAGAAGATCCCGACCGTGTGCGGCTCGCTGCGCCAGGCGCTCGGCGAGCTCGACAAGGACCGCGCCTTCCTCAAGATGGGCGGCGTGTTCGACGACGACTTCATCGACAGCTACATCGACCTCAAGATGGCGGAAGTGATCCGCTTCGAGCACACCCCGCATCCGGTCGAATTCGACATGTACTACTCGGCGTAAGCGTTCCTCCCACACATCGCGCACAGTTCCGAGACTTGGGCGATGCAACTCAAAGGGCGCTCCTCGCGGAGCGCCCTTTTTTCATTCTCACCTCAAATTCGTTTCGCCGCGCGGCGCGCGCCGTTGCAACCGGCGCCGAACTAGTTATTGTGCGACCGCTCGGCGTCCTGAATGGCCGCTTCATGATACCAGCCGCTGCCGGACGCGATCCTCACCGCGCGCGGCGACGGGAAATTTCGCCGCCGGCTCTGACGGCGTCACGCGGCTCGCCGGCCGCCGGGCGAGCGCGCACGGGAAACGGAATGATCTCGGCCGATCCGCGATAAGGATTTTGTTCATTGTTTTGCGCTCCTTGGTTCTGCGCTTCGTCGGCGCCGTGCGCCGTTCCCTATACATAGTGCGTCGTAACAGATTCTGTTCCCTCAATGCGCGCTATGCCTTAGATCAAATCAACGTGTGGCTACGGCTTAGGCATTTTCGATTCTGCATCTTCTTTCGGCACTGGCGTGCCGCCGAGCGTGATCGCGCAGAGGCGAATTCGCATGCGCTTTCAATGCGGTGCGCACGGCGGCGCGGCCGCGAGGCTTGGCATATTTAATGCTTTGGTGGGGACAGCGGTTGGCGGCCGGAGGCGCCGTTAGCGGCGGAAGCAAACGCTCACACACCTTTCATCAGCTTATGAGAAACCCGCAATGACAAAGTATAAGCTCGAATATATCTGGCTCGACGGCTACACGCCGACGCCAAACCTGCGCGGCAAAACTCAACTCAAGGATTTCGACAGCTTCCCGACGCTCGAGCAGTTGCCGCTCTGGGGCTTTGACGGAAGCTCGACCATGCAGGCGGAGGGCCACTCGTCGGATTGCATCCTCAAGCCGGTCGCGGTCTATCCGGACGGCGCGCGCAGCAACGGCGTGCTGGTGATGTGCGAAGTCATGATGCCCGACGGCACGGCGCATCCTTCCAACAAGCGCGCCACCATTCTCGACGATCCGGGCGCCTGGTTCGGCTTCGAGCAGGAATATTTTTTCTACAAAGACGGCCGTCCGCTCGGCTTCCCGTCAAGCGGCTATCCGGCGCCGCAGGGGCCCTATTATACCGGAGTCGGCTACAAGAACGTCGGCGACATTGCGCGCAAGATGGTCGACGAGCATCTCGATCTTTGCCTCTACGCCGGCATCAACCACGAAGGCATCAACGCCGAGGTGGCCAAGGGCCAGTGGGAATTCCAGATCTTCGGGAAAGGGTCAAAGAAGGCCGCCGACGAAATGTGGATGGCGCGCTATCTGATGCTGCGGCTGACCGAAAAGTACGGCGTCGACATCGAATTCCACTGCAAGCCGCTCGGCGATACCGATTGGAACGGCTCTGGTATGCACGCCAACTTCTCCACCACCTATCTGCGCGAAGTCGGCGGCAAGGAATATTTCGAGGCGCTGATGGCGGCCTTCAAGGAAAACCGCGCCGATCACATCGCGGTCTACGGTCCGGACAACCACATGCGGCTGACCGGCAAGCACGAGACCGCTTCGATCGACACCTTCACGTTCGGTGTGGCGGATCGCGGCGCCTCGATCCGCGTGCCGCATTCATTCGCCAACAATGGCTACAAAGGCTATCTGGAAGACCGCCGCCCCAATTCGCAAGGCGACCCCTACCAGATCGCGTCGCAGATTTTGAAAACGATCGCCTCGGTGCCGACCGCCGGCAAAGTCAGCGCCGCCGCCTGAGCTAGGCACGATTGAGCCATGCGCGATTGAGAGAACGGGCGCTCCTCGCCGGGGCGCCCGTTTTCATGTGCGCAGTCAGGAAATCAGACGATCAGGAACACGATGACCGCGAGGGCGGCGGCAATACCGGCGGCGGTCGCCAGCATGCGCCGGCGGTGACGCTTGGGTCCGTATATCCCGGCGGCGCGGCGTTCGGCGATCAGCGCGGCGTCGTATTCGGCCGAGGACGAATAGGCGCAAGCCAAAGCGGCGCCCGCCCGCTCGGCATAGGCCTCGAGCGTCAGCACGGCGGCGTTGGGTTGCCCGGTATCGGCAAAACGCAACATGCGCGCATGCTAGCGTCAATAAGGTAAACGAGTGGTTTCAGCCGCCGCCAATGCCGCCGGTAGATCGTCTTTGGAACGGCGCGCCGCGGCTTTTCGCGGCGGGATACGCCCGCCTTTGCCGTTTCGCCCGCGGCCTGCCGCGGCCATCCGGCGGGCGCCTTGGCTCGGCGCCTCGACAGCCTCGGCGGTGTGGATGCGGTTGCGCCCGGCATGCTTGGCGCTGTAGAGCGCGGCATCCGCGCGCGCGATCAACGCATCGATATCGGTCACCAGAGCGTACGACGTGGCGGTGCCGATGCTCACCGTCGCGCCGACCGCATGACCGGCGACGCTGACGCCGGCGGCCTCGAAGGCGGCGCGCAGACGCTTGGCGATCGTCATGGCGCCCTCCATCGGCTCCGGCACGATAGCCGCGAATTCCTCGCCGCCGAGCCGGCCGATGATGTCGCTTGCGCGCATGCTGATGCGCGCCACGTCGGCAAATACCCGCAACACGCTGTCGCCGGCGGAATGGCCGAAGCGGTCGTTGACCAATTTGAAATGATCGAGATCGAACATCATCAACGTCACCGGCTTGCCGCGCCGGCGTTGATGGTCACACATCTCAATCGCGCATTTCATGAAGGCGCCGCGGTTGAGCAGACCGGTCAGGCTGTCGATGGTGGCCGCCTTGCGGTAGATGTAGACGTGATGATCCTTGACCATCAGCAGCATGATGAACGCGGTGCCGACCGCGTAGATAATCGATTCCAGCGCGAACACCGCCAGCCAATCATTGGCGAACATCGCCGGCAGAAACGCCCGCAACGCGAGCGGGATCATGAAGATTCCTGCGTGCAGCGCCGTGACGACGACCGCAACGACCCGCGAATAGAGCGCATGACGGCGCTCGCGCCAGAACTCAAATGCGATGAAGAACGTGTAGCCGGCGACCACGACCGCGCCGAGCCCCATGTGCGCGACGCTGCCGGTCGACAGGATCGGGAATCGCGGCAGAGGATCAGCCAGACAATGGCGCCGGCGAAAATCGCGACCGGCAAAAGCCGACGCCCATGGAACAGGCGCACGCCGTTCCAGATCATGCCGCAGGCCACGAAAATCAACGCCGCGGGCAATTCCTGCGGGAATGCGAACATCGGCGCCGGCGAACTCCACAACACCATCGACGAGGCGCCGATCAGATAGGCCGAGCCCCACCAGGCGAGCGCGCGCGCATCGCGCTGCTGCAGCCAGGCAAAGATCAGGAACAGGCCGAGCAGCGCGGCGATGCAAGTCGCCACGAACGCTAAAGTCGGCACATCCAACGTCAATGGCTGCAGGTTTGCTGCGGCGAACATTCAAACTCCCACTACCGCCCACACGGCACAGTGTTGCCTATGGGGATACCATCGCAAAATAACACTGTGCGTGTGGGAAAAGCGTTGCGCGCTTGCGCAGGCTTCGATGCAAGACTTGCGAAAATTAGAATTAAATTGGGCGCGGATGGAACCCTAAAGGGCACTGCGCCGCGCGTTGCTGCGCGCGCAAAAACACAAAGGGCGCACCCTTCGATGCGCCCTTTGCGGAATTCTGCGGTATTCAGGTCATTAGCGCTTGGAGAACTGGAACGAGCGCCGCGCCTTGGCGCGCCCGTACTTCTTGCGCTCGACCACGCGCGAGTCGCGGGTGAGGAAGCCGCCCTTCTTGAGCGCGCCGCGCAGATCCGGCTCGTAATAAGTGAGCGCCTTGGAAATGCCGTGGCGCACCGCGCCGGCTTGGCCCGACAGACCGCCGCCGGAGACCGTGCAGGTCACGTCGTATTGCCCGGCGCGATTGGCGGCGACCAGCGGCTGCTGGATCAGCATGCGCAGCACGGGCCGCGCGAAGAAGACTTCCACCGTCTTGGTGTTGACCAGGATCTTGCCGGAGCCGGGCTTGATCCAGACGCGGGCGACCGCGTTCTTGCGTTTGCCGGTGGCGTAAGCGCGCCCCTGCGCGTCGATCTTCTGCACGTATTGCGGGGCTTCCGGCGCTGCCGGCTTGAGGCTCGCCAATCCTTCCAGCGACTGTACGGTCTCGGCCACGGTCAGGCACTCCTCAAATTCTTGCGATTCATGGCGGCGACGTCGAGCTTTTCCGGCTTCTGCGCTTCGTGCGGATGTTCGGCGCCGGGATAGACGCGCAAGTTTCCGAACTGCACGCGGCCGAGCGGTCCGCGCGGCAACATGCGCTCGACTGCCTTCTCGACGATGCGTTCGGGGAAACGGCCCTCGAAGATCGACTTGGCCGTGCGCTCCTTGATGCCGCCGATGAAGCCGGTGTGGTGGTAATAGACCTTCTTCTCGCGCTTGCGGCCGGTGAACACCGCCTTGGCGGCGTTGATGATGATGACGTTGTCGCCGTCGTCGACGTGCGGGGTGTAGGTCGCCTTGTGCTTGCCGCGCAGCCGCATCGCGACGATGGTGGCGAGCCGGCCGACCACCAGCCCGCTGGCGTCGATCAGCAGCCATTTCTTCTCGATATCGGCGGCCTTGGCCGAATAGGTCGTCATGACAAATCCTTGGAAGATTCGCGCCTTCGCAGCGCGCGGAACGTGCGGTTCTCTAGCCGACCGCTCGGTTGCGGTCAACGCCCCAATGGCGACGCTTCATAAACAACATCAATGGCTTATAAGAATGGTATTTTAGCACCATCGGCCTAACTAACGCGCCTGCGGGATCGAATAGGTGGCGGTGACATGGGCCACCGGCTCCTCCATGCCCTCCGAATAGATCGTCACCTCGCCCACCGCCAGGCGCTTGCCGACCTTCATCAAATGGGCGTCGGCGATGAGGTCGGCGCGGGTCGGCTTGCGCAGGAAATTGATGTTGAGATTGGTGGTGACCGCCAGCGGCTGCGGCCCGACCGCCGAGAACACCGCGACATACATGGCGAAGTCGGCAAGCTCCATCATGGTCGGGCCGGAAACCGTGCCGCCGGGGCGCAGGCTGCTTTCCTCGAATTGCCAGCGCACGCGCACGTCGCCGTGCGCGACCCGTTCGATCGAGTGGCCGCAGCCGGGATAAAAGGCCTGCGGAAATTCCGCATGCAGCAGGGCCGCGATTTCGGCGGCCGACATTGCCGGTGCAGACTTGGCTGGCGCAGATTTGGCTGGCGCAGATTTGGCCGGCGCAGGCATCGTTGTCCCCCTCGCCGGTCGATCCGGCGTCTTGGTAATAAACGCGGCCGGCAAGCCGGTCAAACGGTCTTTTTCGCCCCGCCTTGCGCGCTCCGCCTGCCGGGTTAAGGTATCGGCTGTCATGACCGCGCGCAGCACCAGCCCCGATTCCGCGGCCTCGCCCGTTCTCCTGCGCGGCGATATCGACGGCATCGCTTTGCTCTCGCTCAACCGGCCGCAGACGCGCAACACGCTGTCGGAAGCCATGCTGGCGGCGCTGCATGAGCAGTTCGCCGCGATCGCCAAGGACGACCACGTGCGCGCCGTCATCATTTCGCACAACGGCCCGGCCTTTTCCGCCGGCCACGACATGAAGGAAATGACCGCGCACCGCTCCGACCCCGACCGCGGCCGCGGCTATTTCAAAGCGCTGATGCAAAACTGCAGCGCGATGATGATGGCGATCCAGAACCTGCCGCAGCCGGTGATCGCCGCGGTCGAAGGCGTCGCCAGCCGCCGCCGGCTGCCAGCTGGTCGCCAGTTGCGACTTGGCGGTGGCGTCCGAAACGGCGCGCTTCTCGACGCCGGGCGTGCATATCGGGCTGTTCTGCTCGACGCCGATGGTGGCGCTGTCGCGCAACGTCGCCGAACAAACACGCCATGGAAATGCTGCTCACCGGCGAGATGGTTTCCGCCGCCGACGCGCATCGCATCGGCCTGGTCAATCGCGTCGTTCCCGCCGGGCAAGGCGTCCGAACACGCGCTCGAACTGGCGCGCCAGATCGCTTCGAAGTCGATGCTCACCGTCAAGCTCGGCAAGCAGGCGTTCTACCGCCAGCGCGAACTCGGCCTCGCCGACGCCTACAAGCTCACCATCGACGTGATGGTCGACAACATGCTGGCGCGCGACGCCGAGGAAGGCATCGGCGCCTTCATCGAAAAACGCGACCCGACCTGGGAAGATCGGTGACGGCCGGCCCGGCCAGCGCGATGAACCACGACACTTACCCCGACAGCTATATCCGCGGCATCCTCGACACGGTGAAGACCATCGCCATGGTCGGCATCTCGCCGAAGGACAATCGGCCGAGCTATTTCGCGTTCAAATATCTGCTGACGCGCGGCTACCGCATGATCCCGGTCAATCCGGGCCAGGCCGGGCAGACCATCCTCGGCCAGAAGGTCTATGGCAGGCTCGCCGATATCCCCGAGCCGGTCGACATGGTCGACATCTTCCGCGCCTCCGAACACGTGCTGCCGGTCGTGCACGAGGCGCTGGCGCTCGAGCCCAAGCCAAAAGTGATCTGGATGCAGCTCACCATCCGCAACGACGAAGCCGCCGCGCTCGCCGAAGCCGCCGGCGTCAAAGTGGTGATGAACCGCTGCCCGAAGATCGAATACGGGCGGCTGTCGACGGAGATTTCCTGGATGGGCGTCAATTCGCGCACGCTTTCCTCCAAGCGCGCGCAGCCGCTCGGCAAGGGCGTGCAGCGCATGGCGCTCGGCCCGCAAAAGGACGAAGAAAACAGGCGCTGAGCCTGCCCGGTTCGCCACTGGAATGAATTTCCATGCCGCGGCCGCCGCCTAGCCGGCCGCTTTCGTCTTGCACCGGCGGCCACCATGCCGCCTTGACGCGCGCGCCCGCCTGCCCCGTTATATCGCGGTTCGTTCCGCGCCGAGCCAATACACGGCCGGCGGACGATCACAAGGATGGGACACCATGGCCGACGCCGAACGCACACCGGGATTTGCGACGCTTTCCATTCACGCCGGCGCCAAGCCCGATCCGACCACCGGCGCGCGCGCGACGCCGATCTACCAGACCACCTCCTTCGTGTTCGACGACGTCGACCACGCCGCCTCGCTGTTCGGCCTGCAGGCCTTCGGCAACATTTATACGCGCATCGGCAATCCGACCTGCGCCGTGCTGGAAGAGCGCGTCGCCGCGCTCGAGGGCGGCACCGCGGGCCTTGCGGTCGCCTCCGGCCACGCCGCGCAAATCATCGTGTTGCATGCCTTGATGACGCCGGGCGACGAGCTCATCGCCTCCAAGAAGCTCTATGGCGGCTCGATCAACCAGTTCAATCATTCGATCAAGAATTTCGGCTGGAACGTGGTGTGGGCCGACCCCGACGATATATCGACTCTTCGAGAAGGCGGTCTCGCCGAAGACCAAGGCGATCTTCATCGAGTCGATCGCCAATCCGGGCGGCGTCGTCACCGACATCGAGGCGGTGTCGAAGATCGCGCGCAAGGCCGGCGTGCCGCTGATCGTCGACAACACGCTGGCGACGCCCTACTTGTGCAAGCCGTTCGACTTCGGCGCCGACATCGTCGTGCATTCGCTCACCAAGTTCCTCGGCGGCCACGGCAATTCGATCGGCGGCATGATCGTCGACGGCGGCCGCTTCAACTGGCTGCAGAACAAGCGCTACCCGATGCTGTCGGAGCCGCGGCCGGAATATTCCGGCATGGTGCTGGGCGAGACCTTCGGCAATTTCGCCTTCGCCATCGCCTGCCGCGTGCTCGGCTTGCGCGACCTCGGGCCGGCGCTGTCGCCGTTCAACGCCTTCCTCATCATCACCGGCATCGAGACGCTGCCGCTGCGCATGCAGCGCCATTCCGACAATGCGCAGGCCGTTGCCGAATGGCTGGCCAAGCGCCCGGAAGTCGCCTGGGTCAGCTATCCGGGGCTTCCCGGCGACAAATACAACGCGCTCGCCAAGAAATACGTGCCGAAAGGCTGCGGCGCGGTGTTCACCTTCGGCCTGAAGGGCGGCTACGACGCCGGCGTCAAGCTGGTGTCGAACGTCAAGCTGTTCTCGCATCTCGCCAACATCGGCGACACCCGCTCGCTGATCATCCACCCCGCTTCGACCACGCACAAGCAATTGTCCGACGCGCAGAAGGTGCAGGCCGGCGCCGGGCCCGACGTGGTGCGGCTGTCGATCGGCTTGGAGGATACCGCCGACATCATCGCCGACCTGGAGGAAGGCCTGACGGCGAAGTGATCAGCTTTTCTTCAGCGTGCGTTTGACGTAATCGCGGATGCGCGCGAGCGCTTCCGGCGCGGTCCAGATGTCGGTCACCGCCGCGTCGGTCGCCGCGCCGCTTTGCGCATAGCGCTCGCTCACCGCCTGCCTGATCTGCATCTTGGTCTGCGCGAAAGCCGGCGGCGACAGCGCGGCGAGCGTCTGCGCGGCTTCGATCGCCCGCGTCATCAGCGCGCCCGGTTCCACGACCTCGTCGACCCAGCCGCGCTGCAAGGCGACGTCGGTCGCGTAGGTCGCGCCGCCAAGCGTGAACTCCGGCAAATGGCGCGGCGGCACCGCGAAGCGCACGATCTCGAAAGCGAGCGCCGGAAACGGCACGCCGACCAGCATTTCGGTGACGCCGATGCGGCCGCCGTCCTTCGCCATGATGCGCCGGTCGGCGCAGGCGGCGAGCACGGCGCCGCCGGCGACGGCGTGGCCGTTGATCGCCGCCACCACCGGCTTGGGATGAAAGAACACCGCCTCATAAAGCCGGTGCAACGCCGGCAGGAAGCGGCGCACATAATCGGCGCCCTCCGCACTCAGCCGCAGAAGATCGACGCCGGCCGAGAAAATCTTGCCCTGCCCGGTCAGCACCACCGCCTTGGCGTTACCCTCGCGCAATTCGGCAAAACGCGCAGCCAGCGCCTCGCAGAATTCGATGTCGAGCGCGTTGGCCTTGCCGTGCTTGAGCGTCAGCACGGCGATGCCGCCCTGGTCGGCGATATCGATCATGCCGCCTGCCCCGCCGCCGCCGGCAGGCGAACCGGTTGCGCGATGCGACAGCCGTTCGGCATGCACCACGGCAATGGTGAACACCAGCATGGCCAACACCTGGTGGGCGAGCGCGAGCGGCAGCGGCGCCTTATAGAGCAGCGTGACGATGCCGAGCGCGGCCTGCAGCGTCACCGCGACCGCCAACACGATGGCGCTGTTCGCTTGGCGCTGCTGCCGCCAGGCATCGTAGGCGTGCAGCACGGCGAGCAGCCATATGCCGTCGGCCAACATGCGGTGATTGATCTGCACCGTCAGAATGTTCTCGAACAGATTGCGCCAGAGCGGATGGATGAACAGCACGTCGCCGAGCGGCGGGATGAGCGCGCCGTCGATCAGCGGCCAGGTATTGTATTTCAGTCCGCCGTCGAGCCCGGCAACCAGCGCGCCGAGATAGATCTGCACCAGCAGCAGGCCGGCGATCGCCAGCGCCGCCAGACGCAAGCGCTTCGGCATTTCATCCGGCATCCGCGGCACGATCTGCTGCGCGGTCCACAGGATCGCGGCATAGATCGCGCAGGCGAGCGTCATATGGAACGCCAGCCGGTATTGCGAGACCTTGGTGAGATTGCCGGAAAGCCCCGACGAGACCATCCACCAGCCGACCACGCCGAGCGCGGCGCCGCCGGCGAAAATCAGCCACAGCCGCGGCCGCAGCGGCGGCGGGATGGCGCCTTGCCAGAGGAACAGAAGGAACGGCAGCAGGAACACCGCCCCGGTGGTGCGCGCCAGCAGCCGGTGCGTCCACTCCCACCAGTAGATGGTCTTGAACTGCGCGAGATTCATATCCTTGTTGAGTTCGCGGTATTGGGGGATGGCTTTGTAGCCGTCGAATTCGGCCTGCCAGGCCTCCTGGCTCAGCGGCGGCAACACGCCGGTCACCGGCTTCCATTCCACGATCGAAAGCCCGGACACGGTGAGCCGGGTGGCGCCGCCGACAATCAGCGTGATGAGGATCATCGCCGCGGCGGCGATGAGCCACAGCCGCACCGCGCGCGCGCGAAACTCGGGAACGGAACGCCTGTCGTGCATGCGAAGGCCGGCTGTTCAGGAAACCGCGCGGACCATATAGTCCGCCGCGCCGTCCGGCAAATTACAAAACGCAAGGCCTCCCATGCGCATCCGCACCCGCAAATTGATCGGCACCGTCGCTTTGCTCGTGCTGGTCTGCGTGTGGGGCCTCGTCGCCATGGCGCTGGCGCAATCGGTATTGACCGAACATCAACGGCTTCGTCGCGGCGCTCTATTACGCGGTGGCCGGGCTCGGCTGGGTGCTGCCGGCGATGGTGGTGATCTGGTGGATGGCCAAGCCGGACAAGACTTGACGTCTGCGCACGATCTTATCCGAAAACCGGTTCCCATCCCGATCGAAGTCGAGGACATGCTTTTCGGGGTCGTGCGCTAAGCCGCGTTGACGCGGCGGAAGCCGTTCCACATGGCGGTGGCGGCGCCCGACATCAACACCTTCACATAGCGCTGCTGCTGGAAATCGCCGTTGACCGAAATGCGCGGCAGCGCGGTCAAATGGTCGCGGTGCGCCTTGAACAGCACGCCCGGCCGCGTCGTCACCGCGGTCTTGAAGCCGAGTTCGGCGGCGATGCGGAATTCGCGCGGGCCGGCCGAGGTCGGATCGCCGACCGGATAAGCGAGATGCTCGGGCCGCTTGCCCAGCGCTGCTTCCAGCACCGCGCGGCTCATGTCCATTTCCGCCCGCACCGCGGCTTCGTCGGTCATCTTCTTGAGCATGTTGTGATTGACCGTATGCGCGCCGATGGTGACCAGCGGATCGGCGGCAAGATCGATGATCTCCTGCCAGTCCATGCACAAATCGCGGCAGAACGCGGCCATATCGACCGCGTGACAGGCGGCAAGATCGCGCACCACGCGGCGCAATTCGACTTCCGACTTCATGCTGCGCAGATAGCGGTAGACCTCGTCATAGAGCTCGCGCTTTTCCGAAACCGTGGCGCAGTCGAAGAAGCGATCCTCGCCGTTGATCGTCATGCCGATGCGGTTGTTTTTCGCGATCACCGCCTCGAGCGCGACCCACCACAATTCGCCGAGCCGGTCGGGGAAGCTGGTCGGGATGTAGAGCGCGAACGGCAACTCGTATTTCTTCAACAGCGGATAGGCCCACTGCTTGAGGTCCTTGTAGCCGTCGTCGAAGGTGATGCAGACGAAGCGGCGTTTGAATTTTCCGCTGATGTAGCGGGCGTGCATCTCGTCGAGCGAGACCACGTCGATGCGCTGCGCGCTTGAGCCGGCGCAGCAACCGCTCGAAAAAGGCCGGCGTCACCTCGAGCAGATGGTTGGGCTGGAACGCGTCGGGGCGCGGCGGGCGCACGTGATGCAGCGTCAGGATGGCGCCGACGCCGCCGAGCAACGGCCGCATCACATGATGCATGCCGCTGAAATAGATCGTTTCCAGCCCGGTCCGGATGATGGTCTGCTTCATGCCCGCCAAAAGTCTTTGTCCCGCGGCCCGATTGGCCGACTATTCCAGCCCAGTATTGATAAATCTTTGCCGGGCTTTGACCAGGGGCAACCGTCGACGTCAGGCGGCGACGGCCTGCGGGGCGCCGGCCATCAGCGTCACGTCGGCAAAGCCCGCCATCATCAGGCGGTCGCGCGCGGCCCGCGTGCCTGGATTGGCCGGGTCGTTGGCGACCAGCACGGCGCGGGTGGCAAGCGGCGCGAAGCGCTCGACCGCGATCTCAGAGGCCGCGCCGACGTCGACCACCACGTGATCGTAGCTGCGCGCCAGCGCCTCCACGACCGTTGCCAGCATCGGCGAGGCGGCAAGCGCCGCGCCGTCGCCGCCGACATGGCCGGTCGAAACCAGATGCACCGGCGAATATTGGTCGCGCGTGATGATGTCGCCGAACGACGCCGTGCCGCGCACCAGTTCGGCAATGCCGGGGGCTTTCGGATCGGTCGAGATAATCGACAAATTGGGCGCGTCGAACGCGAGATCGACCAGCACCACATTAGCGGCTGTGGCGAGCGCGCGGGACAACGCGATGGCGCCGTAGGTCGCCCCGACATTGCGCGTGGCGCCGATCACGGTGACGCGGCGGCCGGCCTCGCCCGCTTGACGCAGGCTTTGGGCGATCTGCTCGACCGTGCTCACCGCCAAGGGTGCGGCTGGCATGGGCGGCACAGGCATGGGCGGCACAGGCATCGGCATGACGGCCGACGGTGATGGCGGCGCTGCCGGCATCACGGGCGGCGCGGCGGCCGGCATCAAGGGCGGCGAAGCCACGCGCGGCATGATCGGCATGTCGGGTGCAGGATATGCCGGCGCAGGATAAGCCGCCGGCGCATAGGCATAGGCGTAAGACGCAGGCGGCGGCGCCAGCAGCGCGCCGGTCACGGTGAAGCCGGCCGACAGCGCGAAGGCGGCGAAGGCCGCGATCAGCACGGTCGGCAGCTTCTTCGGATAGTCCGGCTTGATCGCCGGGCTGGCGCGCGAAATGATGCGCGCTTCCGGCGGCGCCGCGTTGATATTGTCGCGCGCGCTAGCCTCGCGGTATTTCGCCAGATAGGATTCCAGCAGAGCGCGCTCGGTCTTGGCCTCGCGCTCGAGCGCGCGCAGTTGCACGTCCTGCTCGTTGGTCTGCGAGGCGAGTTTCTTCACCTGATTGAGACTGGCGGTGAGCGTCTCCAGGCGGTCGCCGGCGACTTTGGCGTCGTTGTCGAGCTGGCGCGCCAGCCGCTCGCCTTCGCTGCGCATTGCGCGCTCGACCTCGGCGACCTGCGCCTTCAATTCCTTGATGCGCGGATGCTGGTCGAGCAAGGTGGTGGACTGTTCGGCCAATTGCGAACGCAGCGCGTTGCGCTGCTCGATCAGCCGGCGCATGGATTCGGTATTAGCGATGTCGGATGATTCGATCGACTTGCCGGTGCGAATGACGTCACGCAATTGCCGCGCCCTCGCCTCCAGGTCCGCCTTCTGCCCGCGCGCCGCCGAAATCTGCGAATTGATTTCGGTGAGTTGCTGGTTGGGCAGCGAGGTATTGTTGGAGCCGACGAACAGGTTGGATTTGGAGCGGTATTGCTCGACCTTGGCCTCGGCGTCGGCCACCTTGGTGCGCAATTTGGCGATTTCGACCGCCAGCCAGTCGCCCGCCGCGCGGGTCTGGTCCTGCTTGGAGGACTGCTGCATCTTCAGATAGGTCGCGGCAATGGAATTGGCGACGCGGGCGGCGAGATCCGGACTGGCGGAAGAGAAATTGATCGCGATCACGCGGGATTTTTCCACCGCGTAGACGTTGAGCCGGTCGTAATAGGATTCAAGCGTGCGCTCTTCCGGCGAGAGCGTGCTCGGATCGCGACCGATGCCGAACATGCCGAGGATGATTTTCAGCGGCGACATGCCGCCGACGGAAGGATCGAATTCGAGCTGGTCGGCAAGCTTTTCCTTCTTGATCACTTCGCGCGCCAAATCGCGCGACAGCACCAATTGGATCTGGCTGGTAACGGCTTCCGGATCGATGGTGGCGCGGTCGCCGCCGTTCTTGTCGGCTTCCGCGCGCAGGAAGACGTTCTCGCGCGCCTCCAAGAGCAGCCGCGATTCGGAGCGGTAACGCGGCGTCATGGCGTTGACCACGGCGAAGGCGGTTGCCGCCGCGAGCAAGCGTGATGCCGAGAATTCTCGCCTTCTTGGCCCATATAACGCGGCCTAAACCGCGCATATCCGGCTCGCCATTGACGATGACCGGTGCCACGACGGGAGCGGGCGGACTGACGGGCTTCGACTTTTTACGGAACAACATTCGCAACTCCAAACGCACGGCGATGTGGCGTTGGAAGGATGACACCCTATTATGGTTGCTTCCGCGTTAATTTGCGCCGCCGGGACGCGCGGCGGTCAGGTTTTGTTAACCACCGCGGCCCCTAATCGCTCCGTGAATTTCCACGCCGCGACGCGGATTCGAACGATGCCGGGAGCCCGAACTTTTTTGGCCGCGAAACGGGCGTTGGCGCGATGACCCCGACTCAACATCCTGCACGTGCTGCGGGCGCCGGTCGGCGGCCTGTTCCGCCACGTGCTCGATCTTACGCGCGAACAAGTGGCGCGCGGCCATAAGGTCGGGATGATCGCCGCCGAGGGCACCGGCGGCGCCCGCGCCGACGAGGCGTTGCGGGCGATCGAGCCGTCGCTGGCGCTCGGCTTGAGCCGCGTCGCCATGCGCCGCCAGCCCAATCCAGGCGACCTGTTCGCGCTTGCCCATGTGGTGCGCCGGGCCAGACAGGCAAATGCCGACGTGGTGCATGGGCACGGCGCCAAGGGCGGCGCCTATGCCCGGCTGCTGATCGGCAACCCGCGCGCCGTGCGCGCCTATACGCCGCATGGCGGCAGCCTGCTCTACGGCCACGACACGTTCGCCGGGAAATTTTATCTCACCACCGAACGGTTTTTGATGCTGCGCGGCGACCTGTTTTTGTTCGAAAGCGCCTTTAGCGCCGACATGTTCCGCAGCAAAGTCGGCGAGCCGCGCGGGCTGGTGCGCGTGGTCCACAACGGCGTTTCGCAGCGCGGAATTCGAGCCGGTGACGGTGCGCCCCGATGCCACCGATCTGATATTCCTCGGCGAGCTGCGGCACTTGAAGGGCATCCACGTGCTGATCGATGCCGTTGCCCATTTGCGCCGCGACGGGCGCAACTTGACCGTGACCATGGTCGGCGACGGGCCGGATCGCGACGATCTGCGGGCCTATGTCGAGCGCAGCGGCTTGAGTTCCGCCGTGCAATTCCAGGCGCCCATGCCGGCGCGCCAGGCCATGGCGCTCGGCAAGATTATGGTGGCGCCGTCGCGGTTCGAATCCCTGCCCTATGTGGTGCTGGAGGCGGCCGCCGCCGGTAAGCCGCTGATCACCACCCAAGTTGGCGGTATCCCGGAAATTTACGGTCCGTTATCCAACAGCCTGGTTCCGCCCAACGATGCCGCGGCGCTCGCCGCGGCGATCGCCGGCGCCCTCGACCGCCCGGACGCCATGGCGGACATCACGCGGAAGTTGCGTGAGCGGGTGCGGGCGTCATTTACGGTGGAGAGCATGGTCGACGGCGTGCTCGGGGCCTACGCAAACGCGCTGCGAAAGCCTCGCAAAAGACAGGCCGCCGTTAAGTTTTATTTGAGCGACCCGATAAGCCTTTTTTGAGACTTTTTCTCTAGAAATATCCGGGAATTAGGAACAATCCCTGCCGCCGCTCCGGAGGCTCGCGGACGGCTTGTTGCAGGCCTTTGCCATGACCGGTACCGACACGCGTCCCCCGATGAGCGCCAGCAGCGCCACCGCGCTGCTCGAGCGCGTGCGCGCGACGCCGCGCGCGGCGGCGAAAACGCATTCGTTGACGCCGGAGGCGCTTGCCGTGGCGGCGACGCCGACGCCCGCGCCGATCTCGCCGATCGTGCTCGCCGGTTTCGTGCGCATGGCCGAATGCGCGCTGATCGTGGTGGTCGGCTTTGCGGTTTTCGCGAGCTACGGTCTGGCGGCCGAAGGCGATTTCTGGCGTTACACCGGCGCGATCTTCTCCATCGCGATCCTGTCGATGTTCGCCTTCCAGACCGCCGATATCTACCAGGTGCAGGCCTTCCGCGGCCACGAGAAGCAGTACATGCGGCTCGCCTCGGCCTGGTCGGTGGTGTTCCTGATCGTGATCGGCGTTTCGTTCTTCGCCAAGGCCGCCGAAATGTTTTCCCGCGTCTGGCTCGGCAGCTTCTACGTGTTCGGCCTGATGGCGCTGATGAGCTCGCGCAGGCTGTTGTTCCTGTTGGTGCGCAAATGGACGCGCGAAGGCCGCCTCACCCGCCGCACGGTGATCGTCGGCGGCGGCATCGCCGGCGAGCAGGTGATCGGCGAACTGCAGCAGCAAAAGGATTCCGGCGTCAAGATCATCGGCCTGTTCGACGACCGCGGCGACGAACGCAGCGGCATGGACTGCGCCGGCGAGCGCAAGCTCGGCGTGGTCGACGATCTGGTCGAATTCGGCCGCCGCACCCGCGTCGACCTGGTGATCTTCTCGCTGCCGATCTCGGCGGAAGACCGCATCCTGCACATGTTGAAGAAATTGTGGGTGCTGCCGGTCGACATCCGGCTCGCCGCCCACACCAACAAGCTGCGCTTCCGCCCGCGCTCCTATTCCTACATCGGCAGCGTGCCGGTGCTCGACGTGTTCGACCGCCCGATCGCCGATTGGGACGTGGTGATGAAATGGCTGTTCGACAAATTGATCGGCGGCCTCGCTCTGCTCTGCGCGCTGCCGCTGATGGCGCTGATCGCCATCGCCATCAAGCTGGAAAGCCGCGGGCCGGTGCTGTTCCGGCAGAAGCGCTACGGCTTCAACAACGACCTGATCGAGGTCTACAAGTTCCGTTCGATGTACGCGGACAAGACCGACGCCAGCGCCAGTAAGCTGGTCACCAAGAACGACCCGCGCGTCACCCGCGTCGGCCGCATCATCCGCAAGACCAGCCTCGACGAATTGCCGCAGCTGTTCAACGTGGTGTTCAAGGGCAACCTGTCGCTGGTCGGCCCGCGTCCGCACGCGGTCAACGCCAAGGCCGACGCCAAGCTCTACGACGACGCCGTCGACGGCTATTTCGCGCGCCACCGCGTCAAGCCGGGCATCACCGGCTGGGCGCAGATCAACGGCTGGCGCGGCGAGACCGACACGCATGAGAAGATCCAGCAGCGCGTCGAACACGATCTCTACTACATCGAGAACTGGTCGGTGCTGTTCGATCTTTACATCCTGGCGCGGACGCCGTTCGCGCTGCTCAAGACCGAGAACGCGTATTGATCACCGCCCAAGAAGTCGCCCGTATCAGTGCCCAAGGCATCGCGTTCAACCGCGCTGCGCCGGCGATCGCACCGGCGGCGCCGGCCGCCGCGTTGCGCGAGCGGTTGCTGCTGGTGGTGCTTTACATCACGGTGCTGGCGAGTTCGGTCGCCTTCATCGAGCCGTCGCCGCATGACGGGCTGATGGGCGTGCTCGCCTTTGCCTGCCTGATCGCCGGCATCCGCTTCGAGCGTCATGTCGCGCTGTTGTTTCTGCTGCTGCTGATCTTCAACGTCGCCGGCCTGTTGTCGCTGCTCAACGTGCCCGGGCAGGAGCAGACCGTGCAATACGCCGCCACCTCGATCTATCTCGGCATCGCGGCGGTGCTGTTCGCCAGTCTGTTCGCGCACAACACCATGCCGCGCATCGCCACCGTGCGCGCGGCCTATGTGCTGACCGCGACCGTCATCTCGCTCGCCGGCATCGCCGGTTATTTCCATCTGTTTCCCGGCGCGCACGATCTGTTCGCCACCAACGACCGCGCGCTCGGCGGCTTCAAGGATCCCAACGTGTTCGGCCCGTTTTTGATCTGGCCGGCGCTGGTGGTGCTCGACCGCATTCTCGTGCGCCGCGCCCGCCTCGCCGACGTCATTCGTGGTCGGCATTCTGCTGCTCGGGCTGCTGTTGAGCTTCTCGCGCGGCGCCTGGTTTCACTTCGCGGTGTCCTGCGCCGTCATGATCGGGCTCGCCTTCCTCACGGCGGAAACGCCGCGTCAGCGCCTGCGCATCTTCGCCATGACCGCGATCGGCATCGCCGCGCTGGCGGCGTTTGTCGTGATCGCGCTGTCGTTCGATTCGATCGCCGCCATGTTCCGCGAGCGCGCGCAGCTCATTCAATCCTATGACGTCGGCAGCGGCGGCCGCTTCCGCCTGCAGGAATTGGCGCTCGGCGCCCTGCTCAAATTCCCCAACGGCATGGGTCCGTTCGAATTTTCCCGCGTGCACGGCTTGCAGCAGCACAACGTCTACCTGCAGGCCTTCCTGGTCTATGGCTGGGCCGGCGGCATGGCCTATGTGACGCTGCTCGCCGCAACGGTGTGGACCGCGCTTGCGCACCGTGTTCACGCGCACGCCGTGGCAGCCTTATCTGATCTGCGCCTTCGCCGCCTTTGTCGGCGAAATGATCGAAGGCTTCGTGATCGACACCGATCACTGGCGCCATTTCTTCCTGCTGCTCGGCATGATCTGGGGCCTCGGCGCGGCGACGCTCAATTATCGCCGCAGCCAGCCGCGGCCGCTGCCTGCCGGGAGGTTCTCCCATGTCGGCGCTTGAATCCACGCCCGGCGAATGCACGCCGGTGCGGCGCAGCGCCTTGCGGCGGCTGTGGCAGCGCCTGCCGCAGAACACGCGCACGCAAATTCTGTTCGACGTGAGCCGCATGCTGGCGCCGCAGCCCGACGCCAATCCGCGCGGCGGTTTTCCGCTCGCCATCGCCGGCCTGTTCTCGACCGCGAGCGGCGTCGGCGAAGGCGCCCGCCTCGCTTATGCTTCGCTCGAGGCCGCCGGCTACGCGCCCGCCGCTTTCGATCTCAGCCCCGCCTTCGGCCAGGTCGAACTCACCGAAGCCATGCCGCGGCGCGCGTTCGGCGCCGGCACCGGCAGCCTGATCGTGCATCACAACGGCCCTTATCTGCCGCACGCGCTGTGGGCGCTCGGCCGCAACCGCGTGCACGGCCGCCGCATCATCGGCTACTGGGCCTGGGAGCTGCCGCGGCTGCCGGACAATTGGAATAACAGCTTCCGCTATCTGCACGAGATCTGGGTGCCGAGCACCTTCACCCGCGACGCGGTCGCCGCGGCAACCGACAAGCCAGTGCACGTGGTGCCGCATCCGCTGCCGCCGATGAGCGTGACGCCGAACATGCGCGGCAAGCTCGGCCTGCCGGCCGACGCCGTGATCGTGCTCAACGTGTTTCATCTCGGCTCCGCCTTCAGCCGCAAGAATCCGCTTGCCGCCATCGCCGCCTTCCGCAAGGCGTTCGGCGACGCACCGAACCGCATGCTGGCGATCAAGCTGATCGACAACGGCGCGCCATGGGCGCGGCGCGAGCTCGACGCGGCGATCGCCGGCGCCAGCAATATCCGGCTGGTCGAGGGCATGCTGCCGGAAGCCGACATGGCCGGGCTGATGGCCGCCGCCGACATCGTGATCTCGCTGCACCGCTCGGAAGGCTTCGGCCTGGTGCCGGCGCAAGCCATGGCGCTGGGCAAGCCGGTGGTCGCCACCGCCTGGTCGGGCAATCTCGATTTCATGAGCAAGGACAATTCGGCGCTGGTGTCGTATTCGCTTGTTCCGGTGCACGACCCGGAAGGCGCCTTCCAAGCCGACAATCAAAGCTGGGCCGACGCCAATGTGGACGAAGCGGCCGCGTGGCTGCGCCGGCTCGCCGGCGACGCCGACTTGCGCGCCCGCATGGGCGCCGCCGCCGCCAAGGACATCGCCGCGCAACTCGCGCCGCAAACGATCGCCCGCAAAACGGCGGCGCTGATCGAAGCCGGGGAGCGCCGCTGATGTCCGTGCCGCATATCGCCATCAACGGACGTTTCCTCACCCAGCGCGCTTCCGGCGTGCAGCGCTTCGCCATGGAGACCATCAAGGCCATCGACCTGTTGCTCGATCGCGACTACGCCGCGCTCAAGGGCCGCGTCGAGATCTTCGCACCGCGCGCGGCGCGCGATTTTCCGCTCAAGAATATCCCGCTCCGCCGCGTCGGCTTTTCCAACGGCTATGCCTGGGAGCAATTCGAGTTTCCCTTCCATGCTGCCGGCTGGCTGCTGCTCAATCTGTGCATGCTCGGGCCGCTGGTGACGCGGCATCAACTTGTCGTCGTGCACGACGCCACCGTGCGCGCGCTGCCGGGGAATTTTTCTCCGCGCTTCCGCGCGGCTTATGGCTTTTTATTGCCGCGGCTGTGCGCTCGCGCCGAGCTGCCGGTGACGGTCTCCGAATTTTCTCGCCAGGAGATCGGTAAATGGTACGGCGCCGATATCGCGCGCATGCCGGTGTGTCACGAGGGCGGCGATCACATCACCGCGGTCGCCGCCGATCTTTCCGTGCTGCAACGGCTCGATCTCGTCGGGCGCAAATTCTTTCTCGGCGTCGGCGTCGATTCGGCGAACAAGAACATCGCCACCGTCGTCGCCGCCTTCCACAAGGCCAAGCTCGCCGACACCGTGCTGGTGTTGACCGGCGCTCACGATCCGAAGGTATTCAGAGAGATCGCGCAGATCGATTCGCCCGGCGTGCGCATGGTCGGCTTCGTGCCCGACAGCGAACTGCGCACGCTGTACGAGCACGCGCTGGCGCTGGTGTTTCCCTCGTTCTACGAGGGCTTCGGCCTGCCGCCGCTCGAAGCCATGACCTGCGGCTGCCCGGTCATCATCAGCGAACAGCCGGCGCTGCTCGAAGTCTGCGGCGACGCCGCCTTGCGCTGCCGCGCCGAGGATGCCGACAGCATCGTCACGCACATGCAGGCGCTGCACGCCGACGCAAATTTGCGCGCGCGGCTTTCGGCCGCCGGCAAGGAACGCGCCAGCCGCTTCACCTGGGAGGCGACCGCGCGCTCGTTGCTCGATCATTGCCTGGCGCTCGAGAGCAAACAGGCGGCCTGACATGAAGCAACGCCTGATCTCCATCCCGTTCTTCCTGCTGCGCACCACCACCGCCGGCGCCGCGCTGTTGACCGGTCTGTTGCAGACTTACGTGTTCGCGCATGTGCTCAGCCCGCAGCGGTTCTCGATCTTCATTCTGGTCGCGGCCTTCGGCTATTCGCTCTGGCTGATCGATTTCGGCATTGTGAAGATCCTGTTCGTGCGGCTGCGCGCGCGCTTCCTCGCGCGGCGACCGCAGCGACGCGGTCGCCGGGCACGCCACCGCCGTGGTGCTGTTTTATTTCATGCTGGTGACGACCGGCGCGCTCGCCTGTTTCATCTTCATGGCGACGCAGACCGCCGCCAGCTTGCGCGAAGCGGCCGAGTTCGGGCTGTTCTTCTGGTTCGTCGCGCTCAATCTCGTCTGGTTCGCGCTGCGCAATATTTCGATCGCGGTCGACGAATACGTGCTGTTCGAGGCGCTGGAAACCGTGCGCCGCGCCGGCTATTTCATCGGGCTCGGCGCGGTGCTGTTCGGCCTGCCGCTGATCGGCATGTTCATCGCGCTCAACGCGCTATGGGCGGTGGTGGTGACGGCTTGCGTCAAGCGCATGATCGCGCGCGGCGCGCTGCTGCCGCATATCGGCGGCTTCGTCGCCGACTTCGTCTCCTTCTTCCGCGCCAACAAGGCGCAGCTCGTGCGCAGCGGCACTTATGCCGCGAGCGAAATCTACGTCGCCAATTATCCCTTCGTGATCGTGCCGATCCTGTTCGGGCTCGGCGCGCCGCCGATCATTCTCGACACCACGTTCAAGGTGTTCCGCGGCGGCGCCACCATTTTCGGCGCGGTCTGCGACATCCTGGTGCCGCGGCAAACCAGCGCGCTGGCCGAGCGCGACGGACCGACGCTGGTGCGCGCGACGCTGACGGCGGCGGCGCTGTGCAGCGTGCCGGCGGCGATCGCCTGCCTCGTCCTTTACTTCGGCGCCGACCAACTGTTCGCCATCCTGCTCGGCAACGCGGCGACCATGCCGCCGGCCACCACACCGATCCTGATCGTGCTGCTGATTGCCAATCTGACGCAGATGGTCACGCACAGCGTGCTGGTGCACAACGGCTACTTCCGCGAAGTGGCGCGCATCGGCATGGCCGTGGTGGCGGCGATGACATGCGTCGGCGTCGTCGCCCTGCTCGGCCATCTCGATTTCGTGCAGTTCCTCGAGGCTTACGTGGCGGTCTATGCCTGCGGCGCCATGGCCGCGGTGGTGCTGATGATCCGCGGGCCGATCCGTCTCGCCCACGAAGCCGCCGGCGTGCCGCAGCCGGCGCCGCGCTAACCGCGCATTTTGCGCTTCAGCGATCCGGCGAAAGCGCGCGCCGCGCTGAAGGCGCTCCACAACACCGGCGTCTGCTTGATGAAGCGCTTGAGCCGCCGCGCCGCCAGCATCGGCCAAGCGACGAGCGCGCCGCGCGCGTTGACCGGCGCGATCATGTCGTAAAGCTTGAGCTCGGTGTCGCACCAGTCGCGCTTGTAGCGTTCGTCGCCGATGGTGAAATCGAACACCTTGAAGCCGCGGTCGATGGCGAGGTGCAGCAGATCGTGCAAATGGGCGGCGCCGGGCCCGAAGCGCGACAGTTCGCCGTCGTCGTAGCTCGCCAGCAGGTGATAGTAGCACCCGCGCCAGGTCAGTCCGAGATTGATCGCGGCGGGAACGTCGCCCACGTCGAGCCGGCTCACATGCACCAAATGCCGGCTCGCCGGGTCGGTCGAGAGCGCGCGGTAGAATTCCGCGTAGCCCGGCTTGGCGAACAGATTGGCGACGCCCATGCGGGCGAAGGATCGCGTCTTCTGCGCCATCAGCGTATCGAGCGTATGCAGGATTTCATCGGCGCCCGCCGGATTGACCAGCTTGACCGCGCCGAACTCGCCCAACTTCTTGCGCTTGGTGCGGTCGCGCCGGCGGGTCGCCGACGAGCGCTTGGCCGCGTAGAAGCTTTCCCAGTCGCCGGCAAGATGCGTGAGATAAGCGCCGCTCGGCGTCATGCTGCCGCCCAATTGGCGCATCGGATTGGGTTCGCCGCCGACCGTTTCCGGCATCTTCTCGAGCTTGAGAAAATCGAAACGCAGGCGCGGATTGTCCTGCAGGCAACGCGTGATGTCGCGCCACAAGGCCAAAAACCGCGCACCATCGATGCGCGCGGAGAATCCCGGCGCCAGCAGCGGCGCGTTGTAGTCGCACAAATCCGAGCCGAGCCAGGTCAGTTCGCGCGCCGGGCCAGCGGCGCGCACCGAGAGCGGCAGCAGCATCTGAAGCGTCCCCGCGCCGTCGCGCACGGTGACGATGGCCGGCCGCACGCCTTGGCGGGCGCCGATCAGGCGCTGCCAGGTCGAGAGCCAGTCGAAGCATTGGAACACCGTGCCGTCGGCCTGCGCCTCGAAGGCGCGCCAATCCGGCCCGATCGCCGCCAAGTCCTCATGCACGGTAATGCGAAGGTCGCCGGGCGCCGCCGCCGCGGCGCACGCGCCGGCGCCCGCTGCGCGGCCGGCGCAGCGGCGTCGAAATGCGCGTCAAGTCGTGCTGGAACAGCCTGGGCCATGGCCGCGTCTCGAATTGGAGGGCGCTCGAATGCCGATTAGGTCCGACAGGCGTGCACATTCCGTTAACTCGGCCGCATAGGCGAAAAAGCCGTTAGGGAAGCGTTATTGCGCCGCGATGGCCCCATGCATATAGTCCGCGCCGTTCCGGTCGGGGCGTGGCGCAGCCCGGTTAGCGCACCTGTCTGGGGGACAGGGGGTCGTGAGTTCAAATCTCGCCGCCCCGACCAGAGACCTCATAGCTTGCCGGTTCGGCCGCGACGCGGATCGAACTCGACAATACCCCCAACGAAAAAACTCCGGGCGATGATCTCGCCCGGAGTTGCCACTTTCCATCGCGCCGTCAGCGCCAATCGATCACTTGAGCGCCGATGGCGTCAGCGTACCGCTGACGTTGTTCGTGTTGTTTTGGATCTGGTTGTTGCCGCCGGTATACACCGTCGCGTTATTGACCTGCTGAATCCCAATGCCGTTTCCGGTCACGGTGTTATTGTTCAACACGACGAACGAATTAATACCGTTCGCCTTGAGACCGACGCCAGCGCTGAGAATATGCGTGGATTCGAAGGTGGCGAGCACTTTACCCGTTCCCGCCGTGCTGAACGCGTTGACCGCCGCAACTGTCAGCGCAAAGAACTCCGAATTGGACACAAAGGTCGATACTTGCGCGCCGCTGTTGAGTAACGAGCCGTCGGTACGGATGCCGAAACTTGCACCGGCCACTTCGACATGGTTGAAATGCAGGCCCACCGAAGTGTCGCCGACCGGCTTGACTTCAACCGCGCCAGAGTTGGCGCCGCTGCCGCCGGTAATAAAGCTGTGCGAAAGATACAGCGCCATGAAGCTCGGCGCGCCGTTGTTCGGATAGATCTGGATAGTCGGGCCGCCGCTTCCGGAGCCGTTGAACACGCAATTGGTGATGGTCACCCCCTCCCCAGACCCGATCTTCAGCGCATTATTCGTGCCGCCGCCGGCGCGAATTGAAACGTTCGTCATAGTCAACTGGTCGTTCGCGCCGCCATTAAATTCCATGGCATAGCCGTTGTTGGTCAAGTTGCAGCCCGCCGGCCCCGGCAGCGCGCCGATGCAGCCCACGTCCGCCGACGGGTCGGCGATGATGTTGGCGTATTGGTTTGGATCGGTGCCGATGATGTCGAGGTCTTGATTGATGACGACGGGTCCGAAAACGCCGCCGCCGACGATGACAACCACATTGGCGCCACCCGCGCCGAGCACGCTCAGAGCCGTATTCAAATCCGCGCACGGCGCGGCTTGCAGGCATCCGGACCCGGCATTGCCGTCGCTTCCGTGCAGTACGTCAACATACGCGGGCGCCGGAAGCGTGGCCGACGCCGAATAAATCCCCGCCATCGTGAACGCACAAGCCCCCAACAAAACCGAGCTCTTCCGCATACCAAACTCTCCCGTAACGATCCCCCGTTTCCCAGAACAATTCTGGGGCGGTCTGCCGGATGAGCATACATTCTGGGCCGGGCGCTCTGCACGTTAATTCGCGCACCGGCGGCTGCCATTTCGCCGAATTATCGGGGGCCGCTAGTTCTTCACCGCATTGACCGCGCCGAGCGCGTCGATCACGCCGGCGCCGACGTCGCGTTTTTTGCCCGGGATCGCGCGCGCCGATTTGATCAGCAGACGCGCGCACCTGGTCGGGCGTCAGCTCGGATTGCGCGCCAGTAGCAGCGCGGCAACGCCGCTGACATGGGCGGCGGCCACCGATGTGCCGGTCGTAATCTGATAGGCCGCGTCCGGCGCCGGCTCCAACACCTGCACCCCGGGCGCCGCTACCGCGACCTGGGACCCACGATTGGCCTGCGGCAGCAGTTTATCGTCGGCGTCGGTCGCGGTTACACCGATGACCTCCGGATCGGCCGCCGGATAAAGCGGCGGCGAGCGCGGCCCGGCATTGCCCACCGCCGCGATCAGCACGATGCCGCGCGCATGCGCTTTGGCCAGCATGGCGTGCAACATCGCATCGGGCGGCCCGGCAAAGCTCATATTGACGATGCGCGCGTGCTTGCCGGCCGCCCAGTCGAGGCCCTTGAGAACATTGAACGTGGTGGCCTGCGCCGTTTCTTTGCCGCCGGTGAAAGCGTGCACCGCCAACAGCTTCACTTTCGGTGCGACGCCCACCAGCTTGGCATGCGCGGCGATGGCGCCGGCCATGCCGGTGCCGTGCAGATGCGCCGGCGCCGGCCCGCCGATCGCGTCATATTGGTCCGCAATGACGCCGGCGAGGTCGGGATGCTGCGTATCGATCTTGGAATCGATCACCGCCACCAGCACGTCGTCGCCATTGGTGATCTTGTGCGCTTCCAAAAGATGCAGCTTGGGCACGACGTATTGCGCGCCGGTGTCCGCTTGCTGGGGCGTTTCCGGCGGTCCGAATGCGTACAGCAAATTCGCCTGCCCGACCGAGGCCAGCGCATAACGCGCCCGCACCAGCCGCAACGTGTTGCGAACCGAGCGATTGCCGTCGATGCGGAAACGCCGCACGCTGGTGTCGGTGAGCGCGAAGTTCTGCGTCTCCAACAGCGTCAATTGCAGCGCGCGGGCAAGGTTGCCGATATATTGCGCCGACGCGGCCGGGCTGAACGCGAGCAACACCTCGTTGCGCACGAAACGCGTCTCGCCCGGCGGCGGAATATCGATATGACGGCCGCCGATTGTTGCGTTTTTTGCCGCGTGACCTGGCGTCGCACCGGATGCCGCGGCGGCGGCGTATTGCTAGCGACCTTATCGGGGAACAGTTCGGGGCCGAGCAGCCATCCCAGCGGACCGATGACACAGTTCAAGGCCATCCGCTGGCCCTCGACCTCGGTCAATTCGCGGCCGAGTACGATGGTGGCGATCATCGGCGATATCGCCACGCAACCGATCGTGCCCGCGGCATACCAGCCGAGCGGCGTCAGGCCGACGCGCGTGGAAGGCGGCACGGCACCCTGTTCGGCGGCGGCGCAATCTGCGCCTGCGCCGGCTGCAAGGCGCCGGCGACCATCGCGACCGCCACGATCACCGCCGCCGCAAGCCGTCGCATGTTGGATGTCCTCAGCCGCCCGAACAAACCGGCGCGCTATTCTACACCGGGTTTAGCGCCGCGCCACGCGCCAAAGGTTCAATTGCCGGTGAAACTTGCCGGCCGCCTATTCGGCGCGCGCCACCGCACTTTCGATCAGTTTGCGGCATTCGGAGAGTTCGTGCAGCACCGCGTGCAGCTTGCGCAGGTCGTCGCGCCCCAGCCGGCCGGCCATGCCCGCCGGCGCTGCCATCTGCGGCGGCGCGGCCGGCGCTGCCTCCTCGCCCGCGTCGGTATCGGCGGCAAGATGGGAGAAGTCGGCAGAAAGATCGGCAGCAAGATCGGCGGCATGGATTACGCGGTCGGACGGCTCGATGCGCGGCTCGGGCGCAGCTCTAAGCGGCGGCTCGCGGCGCGCCGCGGCGTCGTCCTGCCGGTCGCCCAGATCGCGCCCGATCAGCGCCGACAGGCGGCCGCGCAAGCCGCGCTCTTCCGCGAGCGCGGGCTCCTCCGCGACGGTCTCTTCGGCGAAATCCTCGTCCTCGCTCGCGCCATGCGGCGGCTGCGCCGCGCCCTCCTGCCAGACCGCGGCGACGAATCTCGCGCCCTGCTCGCGTAAGATTCGTTGCACGCCGCGGATGGTGTAGCCCTCGCCGTACAACAGATGGCGAATGCCGCGCAGCAGATTGACGTCGTCGGGGCGATAATAACGCCGGCCGCCGCCGCGCTTCATCGGCTTGATGTCGCGGAAACGGCTTTCCCAGAATCGCAACACGTGCTGCGGCAGGTCGAGTTCTTCCGCCACTTCACTGATGCTGCGAAATGCGTCCGGCGCCTTGTGATCCAAAGCGGCCCCTCTCGATGATTGGGTTGAACGCAGTACTGAGAACGAAATCTAATGCAGCCGGGCTATTCGGCGTGCCCGTTAATGCGATGCTTGAGGATCGCCGACGGCTTGAACACCATCACCCGGCGCGGCGAGATCGGCACTTCCTTGCCGGTCTTCGGATTGCGCCCGATGCGCTGGCCTTTCTTGCGCACGACGAAGGAGCCGAACGAGGAAAGCTTGACGGTTTCGCCACGCTCCAGGCAGTCGGTGATCTCCTTGAGCACCAACTCCACGAGCGCCGCGGATTCCGTCCGTGAGAGGCCTACTTTCTGGTAGACCGCCTCACAGAGATCCGCCCGCGTTACTGTTTTACCGGTCATCGCCTACCCTGCCCCCGGGCGAAGATATCCCGCTGAATTATCGACGATATTAGCATCGTATCCAGGGGTCAACGGGGCGATTCAATTTGTGAAGGGGTATTCGGCTGCGGCTTTCGGCCCGCCCCCGCGCAGGCGGAGCGCGAGAATGTCGCGGCCGGCAACCCGCCCGGGCATGCCGGGCCCGCTCAAAAAAGCCGGCCGCGCTCACCAGCGCAGCAACGCCGAGCCCCAGGTGAAGCCGCCGCCCATCGCCTCCAGCAAAATGAGATTGCCGCGCTTGATGCGCCGGTCGGCCACCGCGTCGGTGAGCGCCAGCGGGATCGAGGCGGCCGAGGTGTTGCCGTGGCGGTCGACGGTGACCACCACCTTGTCCGGCGCGATGCCGAGCTTATGGGCCGAACCGTCGATGATCCGCTTGTTGGCCTGGTGCGGGACGAACCAATCGATATCGGCCGCGCTGGTGCCGGTCGCCTTGAAGGCGTCGTCGATCACGTCGGTGATCATGGCGATGGCGTGCTTGAACACCTCGCGGCCTTCCATGCGCAGGTGGCCGACGGTCTGGGTCGAGGACGGGCCGCCGTCGACGTAAAGTTTGGCCTTGTGCCGCCCATCCGAGCGCAGATGGGTGGTGAGGATGCCGCGGTCGGCCGTGGTGCCCGCCTGCGGCTGCAGTTCCATGACCAGGGCGCCGGCCCCGTCGCCGAACAGCACGCAGGTGGTGCGGTCGTTCCAGTCGAGGATGCGGGAAAAGGTCTCCGCCCCGATCACCAAAGCGCGCTTGAAGCCGCCGTTCTTGAGCAGCCCGTCGACCACCGAGAGCGCAAAGACGAAGCCCGAGCAGACCGCCTGCAGATCGAAGGCAGCGCCATGCGTGATGCCGAGGCCGGCCTGCACCGACACCGCGGTGGCGGGAAAGGTCAGGTCCGGCGTCGAGGTGGCGAGCACGATCAAGTCGATCGAGCTCGCCTCGACATGGGCATTGGCGAGCGCGGCGCGGGCGGCATGGAGCGCGAGGTCGGAGGTCATCTCGCCGGCCGCCGCGATATGGCGCTCGCGGATGCCGGTGCGCTGCACAATCCATTCGTCGGTGGTTTCCACCGACTTGGCCAGCTCGTCGTTTGACAGAATGCGCGCCGGCAAATAGCTGCCGCAACCGAGCACCACCGAACGCATCTGGGTCAAGAGACTGCTCCGCTCTCAACGCGCGCGGTCGCGCTTGCCTGCAGGTCGCGCGCCATCGACTCGCCGATCTTGGCGAGCAATTCGTAACGGAACATGTCGTAGCCCATGTCGATGGCCGCGGCGAAGCCCTCGGCGTCGGCGCCGCCATGGCTCTTGATGACGACGCCGTTGAGGCCGACGAACACGCCGCCGTTCGATTTGCGCGGGTCCATCTTCTCGCGCAGCGTGTTGAAGGCTTGGCGCGACAACAGATAGCCGAGGCGCGCCGCCCAGGTGCGGTTCATGGCGCTCCTGAGGTATTGCGCGAACTGGCGGGCGGTGCCCTCGGCGGTCTTGAGCGCGATATTGCCGGCAAAGCCCTCGGTCACCACCACGTCGACCGTGCCCTTGCCGATGTCGTCGCCCTCGACAAAGCCGTGATAGTCGAAATGCGGGAAATGGCCCTCGCGCAACAGGCGGCCGGCCTCGCGCACCTCTTCAAGACCCTTGACCTCCTCGACCCCGATATTGAGCAGGCCGACGGTCGGCCGCTCGATGTCGAACAGCACCCGCGCCATGGCGCTGCCCATGGCGGCGAGGTTGATCAGATGCTCGGCGTCGGCGCCGATCGAGGCGCCGACATCGAGCACCACCGACTCGCCCTTCAGCGTCGGCCATAAGACCCGCGATCGCCGGGCGCTCGATGCCCTCGATCATCTTGAGGTTGAACCGCGCCATCGCCATCAAGGCGCCGGTATTGCCGGCCGACACCACGACGTCGGCCTCGCCCTTCTTGACCGCGTCGATGGCGAGCCACATCGACGACTTGCCGCGCCCCGCGCGCAGCGCCTGGCTCGGCTTGTCGTCCATGCGGATCGACACCTCGGTGTGCGTGAGCTTCGAACTGGCCTTGAGCGCGGGCAAGCGGTCGAGCAAGGGCTCCACCACGGCGCGGTCGCCGAAGATGAGGAATTCGGTGTCGGGATGGCGGGTGAGCGAAAGGTCGGCCCCCGGCAAGACCACCGAGGCACCATGGTCGCCGCCCATAGCGTCAAGCGCGATGCGAGCCTTGTCAGGCATGGAGCGACTTCGGCAGCGCCGGCGGCAAAGCCGGCGGTTCGTACGAAAGGATTAGATGCACGGGGGCGACCATAACCGCTCGCCCGCCGCAGACAAGCCGGTTTTGTTGCGGTTCGTATGGCTTGCCCGGCGTTCACGAGCGGCCGCCGCCCAGGGTTTTCTTCAGCGATTCCAGCGCGGCGAACGGGTGTTCGCCGGCATCCTCGGCCTTGGGCGGCGAAAATTGCGCGCCCGCCTTACGCGGATAGGGATCGATGCCGAGGATCAGGAACTCGACCGCAAGACCGCCCAGATCGAGCGTGCCGTCGACCAGCGGTTCCGGCGGTTCGTCGTCGCCGCGCGCACGCTTGCGGGCGCTATTCGGCTCGCTCGTCGGCCTCGCCGTCCGCTGCCGGCACGAATTTGAGGTCGACCGCCTCCTCCACCGCGTTTTCGATCGGCTCGAGCGTCACGACGCAAGTTTGGCCGACGCGGGCGCTCACCTGGCCGCTGACGGTCGATGCCGGCGCCTTGACGCGTCAGGTCGAAGACGGCCGTGAGGCGCGGCAAGTCGCGCACACCGGCGAGGTCGGCGACCTCCGCGCGCACCGCTGCCGGCGCTTCGATTTCCATATGCAGACCGGTCTCCGGGATATCGTCCACGGCCACCGGCACGCTCCAGAGGCTTTTGGTTTTCTTCATCGAATTCAGACTCTTAAACGACCCGCTCAGGAATAGCGGTGGGCTCGGGAAAGTGCAATTCGCCGGCGGCAAGGCGCTGCGAGGGCTGGCGCCTGAGGTCACGTAACGCCTCCCGTATATAGGCCGCAAGGCGGGGCGCAGCCGATCGCCGGCGACCCGCCATAGATATTGCGCTGCACCGCGTCCACCAGCGCCGCCTCGTCCGTACCGGCCCAGGCGGCCCGATAGGTGCGCGAAGACCCGTAAAAGGCTTCGCCGATCTGGCGCATCTGTTTGGGCACTTTCAGGTCGCTGACGCCCATTTCGCGCAAATTATGGTCCATATCCTGGCAAAAACGGTCGAAAATGCCCTGGCCGAGCGCTTGCAAGGCGGCATCCGCCATCAGGCGGTCGACCACCATGGCCATATGCAGCACCAGCAGGTCGAAACGGCCGTTAACCGTATCGGCGACTGCGTAGTCGCGATAAAAGCCGGGCAATCGCGCCTGCGCCACGATCATGCCATACAGGGTGGAAATGGTGTCGGGGCCGCGTGGCCCGCGGCGAAATAGGGGGAAAATCATCGCGTTGGTTCGTTCCCGGGTCTGCCGCCCGGTTAAGTGAACGCCCTCGCCGATGCAAGACCGAAATGACGGTGCCGCGCTTGGAGGCCAAGACCATTCTTAACAGAAAACCGATGCGGCTGGCGCTGGCGCTTGCCTGCGCGCTCGCGCTCGCCGGCTGCGGCCGTTTCACCGAGACGCTGCAGCGCGGCTATGTGCTGCAGGAAGGCGCGCTCGAACAGATCCCGGTCGGCGCGACGCAGGAGCAGGTGCTGATCGTGCTCGGCACGCCATCGACCGTCGCCACCGTGAGCGGCGAAGTGTTCTATTACATTTCGCAGACCTGCGCAGCGCGAGGCGGCCTTCATGCCCTATGAGGTGAAGGACCAGCGCGTCATCGCGGTCTATTTCGACAAGGACCGCCGGGTGAAGCGGCTGGCCAATTACGGCCTCAGGGACGGGAAAGTCTTCGACTTCATATCGCAAACGACACCGACCGGCGGCCAGGAGGTCAATTACCTGACACGGCGTGTTGACAAACATCGTGCCCAAGTTCTGACGCAGTGCGTGCGCCAACGAAAAAAGGGCCCGCATCACTGCGGGCCCTTTTCATTTTGATTGCGACCGCTGTCGCTTAGTGCGCGAGCACCGCGAGCAACAAGAGCGCGACGATGTTGGTGATCTTGATCATCGGGTTCACCGCAGGACCCGCCGTGTCCTTGTAGGGGTCGCCGACGGTGTCGCCGGTCACCGCGGCCTTATGGGCTTCCGAGCCCTTGCCGCCGTAATGGCCGTCCTCGATGTATTTCTTGGCATTGTCCCAGGCGCCGCCGCCCGAGGTCATCGAGATGGCGACGAACAGGCCGGTGACGATGACGCCGAGCAGCATGGCGCCGACCGCGGCAAAGCCCGCCGACTTGCCGGCGGCGCCGCCGCCGGCGACCAGATAGATCACGAAGTAGACGACGATCGGCGACAGCACCGGCAGCAGCGAGGGAATGATCATTTCCTTGATCGCGGCCTTGGTGAGCAGATCCACCGCGCGGCCGTAATCCGGCTTGCTGGTGCCCTTCATGATGCCGGGGTTCTCGCGGAACTGCCGGCGTACTTCCTCGACGATCGCGCCGGCGGCGCGGCCGACCGCGGTCATGCCCATGGCGCCGAACAGATACGGCAGCAGCCCGCCGAACAACAGACCGACCACGACGTAGGGGTTGGTCAGCGAGAAGTCGAGCTTGATGCCCTGGAAGTAGGGATGCGTCGCGGCGTCCTTGATGAAGAACTGCAGGTCCTGGTTATAGGCGGCGAACAGCACCAGCGCGCCCAAGCCGGCCGAACCGATGGCGTAGCCTTTGGTCACCGCCTTGGTGGTGTTGCCGACCGCGTCGAGCGCGTCGGTTGCCTTGCGCACTTCCTTCGGCAGTCCCGCCATTTCGGCAATGCCGCCGGCATTGTCGGTGACCGGGCCGAAAGCATCGAGCGCGACGATCATGCCGGCGAGCGCCAGCATGGTGGTCACCGCAATGGCGATGCCGAACAGACCGGCCATGCCGTAGGTGACCAGGATGCCGGCGATGATGACGATCGCGGGAAGCGCGGTCGACTCCATCGAGATGGCGAGCCCCTGGATGACGTTGGTGCCGTGGCCGGTGACGGAGGCCGCCGCGATCGACTGCACCGGGCGGAAATCGGTGCCGGTGTAGTATTCGGTGATCCAGATGATCAGCCCGGTGACGGCAAGACCGACGATGCCGCAATAGAACAACGTCGTGGTGGTGAAGGCCGCGCCCGCGGCGGTGAGCGGTACGCCGAAGCCGATCAACTGATGGATCACGCCGGCGATGCCGATGAGCGACAGGATGCCGGTCGCGATCAGGCCCTTGTAAAGCGCGCCCATGATCGACTGCGAGGCGCCGAGCTTGACGAAGAAAGTGCCGGCGATCGAGGTGATGATGCAGACGCCGCCAATGGCGAGCGGCAGCGTCATCATCGGCAGCAGCATCGGCGTGTCGCGGAAGAAAATCGAGGCCAGCACCATGGTGGCGACGATGGTCACCGCGTAGGTTTCGAACAGGTCGGCGGCCATGCCGGCGCAGTCGCCGACGTTGTCGCCCACGTTGTCGGCGATGGTCGCAGGATTACGCGGATCGTCTTCCGGGATGCCGGCTTCGACCTTGCCGACCAGATCGCCGCCGACGTCGGCGCCCTTGGTGAAGATGCCGCCGCCGAGGCGGGCGAAGATCGAAATGAGCGAGGCGCCGAAGCCAAGCGCCACGATGGCGTCGATCACCACGCGGTTATTCGGCGCCAAATGCATGGTGCCGATGAGGAAGCCGAAATAAAGCGTGACGCCGAGCAGCGCGAGGCCCGCCACCAGCATGCCGGTGATGGCGCCCGACTTGAAGGCGAGTTCCAGCCCGCCGGCCAATGACTTGGTGGCGGCCTGCGCCACGCGCACGTTGGCGCGCACCGACACGTTCATGCCGATGAAGCCGGTGAGGCCCGACAGGATGGCGCCGACCAGGAAGCCGACGGCGACCAGCCAGCCGAGCGTGAAGCCGAGGATGAGAAAGATCACCACGCCGACCATGCCGATGGTGGTGTATTGGCGCTTGAGATAGGCCTGCGCGCCCTCGCGCACGGCGGCGGAAATTTCCTGCATCTTGGCGCTGCCGGCGTCGGCGCTAAGCACCGACGTCGTGGCCCAGACGCCGTAGAGAACGGCAAGCACGCCACAGCCGACGATCACCCACAATGTGTTCATGGTGGTTTCAACCTCGATTGAAATGGCGCGTGACGTGGAAAAACGCTCCCGCCGGCGCCAGGAGCGTCGAGGATGGCCGCTTGTTAAGGGCGCTTCACCCCGACCGGAAAAGCGGGCGGATATAGCCAAAAAGAAGCGCGCGACGGCAACGCGCAATTCGTGCCTCGCCTCCGTCAACTGGGAGAGGGTGGCGAGGCCCGGCAGGTCCGAGCCGGGTGAGGCGGCAGTGCAAGGCCCCTCAGCCGGATCGCTTGCGCGATCCGACCCCTCCCCGCATTGCGGGGATAGGTAAGCACGCGCGAAATCGCCCCTATTCTTTGGCGGGCGCGGGGTACGCCCGTATTCCCCGTCGCCCCTCGCGCAAGTCCGAGGGGATGGCGCGCCAAGCGGCGCGTCTTTGGTCGTAGTCACGTACCGTTTCCGGCACGTGGCGCCTCTCGGCGCGCCATCGCGGCGTCTTTTCGGCGCCGGGCCGCGCTTCCGGCGACCAAGTCGCCCCGCCTTCGGCGTCTCCGGCACGGCCCCTTTTGGGCAGCCGCGCCTTCGGGCTTCAGGCGGGCCGAGAGGCCCGGCCGTCAGCGAGCTCCTCGCGGCGGGTCATAGTGCCCGCGGGCGGAGCCCCGGCGCCGCCCGGGAGCTTGGGGGGTGCGTTCGTCTCCCGCCCGCGGGCGCCGCATCCGATCCCGCCAACATGACGCCTCATGAAGCGCCCTCGGTGGATCGGATCGATGGGACTATATTCCTGTGATTATAGTCCTGTCAAGCCGCGGTAGTGGGTCAGTTTGAAATAGGAACATAATCTATGGCAAATCGACGGATAAGCGATTATTTTTGGTCGTTTTTGGTCGGGTTATTAGTCGGGGTCACATCTGGCGTTTTCAGCGGGTTTGCTTTGGTCGCGGCTTTGGAATCCGGATGGCTCCACTAGATTTTAGTGCCGATGAAGCAAGTAAATCAGTTTTCGTCCGCTCAACCACGCGCTCAATTACCGGACTGACATTCACTGTCTGGCTCGGTGCCGAAGTAATTCTGGCGGCACCCACAATGGCGGCTGCACCTATTATAGCCGCATAAAGTGTAGCTTTTGCTCGCTTTCGCTGCAGACATGCCGGTGAAGGCGCCCGTCGCTCCGGTCGCCGCGCCTTACAATTGGACCGGCTTTTATGTCGGCGCCAACGGCGGCTGGGGCAGCAGCCATAAGTGCTGGGATTTCGCCGGCAATGGCGGCATTCCTCAGATCCCGAACTTGGCGGACGGTTGCCATGATGCGACCGGCGGCACCGTGGGTGGCCAGATCGGATACAATTGGCAGATGGGCACCTGGGTGTTCGGCCTTGAAGCGCAGGGTAACTGGGCGAACTTCCGCGGCGACAACGTTAGCATTACTTTTAATCCGCAGGTAAACCACACAAAGGTTGACGCGTTCGGTCTATTCACCGGCCGCGTTGGTTATGCCTGGAACAACGCTATGCTCTACGTGAAGGGCGGTTTGATCGTCGCGCAAGACAAGTACGAGCAGCAAGTCACAACATTCACAACCGCTTCGGAAACGCGTTGGGGCGGTGCCGTGGGCGCCGGCTTCGAGTACGGCTTCACCCCGAACTGGTCGGCCGCGGTTGAATACAATCACGGCTTCCTCGGGGGGCGTGACGTTACGTTCACCAACACTGACGTCTATCACATCAAGCAGGACGTCGACATCGTCACCGCCCGCATCAATTATCGCTGGGGTGGCTCGCGCTACTAATTTTCGCTTTGGCTGACAACCAGCATCGCGAATACCAATTCTGGTCGCGCGTTGCACGGGGAGATGTCCGCTTCTGGCACATAACGGCCATTGCTGAGCCGATGCCGAATGTACGCTCTCGGGGCAAAGCGGACATGCGTTTTTAAGAGTACGCGCCCTAGACCGTCGCCTCCGCGCGCCTGCGCATCACCAGCCACACCAGCATGGCGCCGGCGATGAAAATGACCGGGAAGATCGCCTCGTTGATCGCCGTCCAGCCGAGATGGTCGAGCATCTGGCCGGAGGAAAACGACGAGATCGCCATGCTGCCGAAAATCAGGAAGTCGTTGAACGACTGCACCTTGGTGCGCTCCTGCGGCCGGTAGCACCTGGTCACCATGGTGGTGGCGCCGATGAAGGCCAAATTCCAGCCGACGCCGAGCAGCACCAGCGCTGTCCAGAAATGCGCCACCGTGATGCCGGAAATGCCGACCGCCGCGCAAACCCCGATCAGCGCCAGCCCGATGAAGGTGATGCGCTCGACGCCGAAGCGCACGATCAGCCAGCCGGTTACGAAGCTCGGCGCGTACATGCCGAGCACGTGCCACTGGATGCCGAGCGTGGCGTCGGTCACCGAATGGCCGCAGCCGACCATGGCGAGCGGCGCCGCGGTCATCACCAGGTTCATCATGGTGTAGCTGCCGACCCCGCAGGCGACCGCGACGATAAAGCGCGGCGCGCGGATGATTTCGCGTAAGGGCCGCGCGCTGTCGCTGCGCTCGACGGCGACCGGCGGCACTTTGACGAAGCTGAGCACGATCATACCCAGCGCCGCGCAGGCCGACTGGCCGAGATAACTCGCGGCGAACAGATAAGGCGGCAGCAAATCCTTGGTGAAGATGACGAGCTGCGGCCCGATCAAGGCGGCGAACACGCCGCCGGCCAGCACCCAGGACACCACCTTGGGGCGATAAGTTTCGCTCGCGGTGTCGGTGGCGGCAAAGCGGTAGGATTGCTGCGAGGCGGCGTAAATGCCGGCGCAGAAGCCGCCGAGCATGAGCAACCAGAACTGGCCGGTCATTACCGCGCTATAGGAGATCAGGCCGGAGAAGATCCCGAACACCGCGCCGGTCTGCAGCGCGACGCGGCGGCCGTAGCGGCGCGCGAGCGCGCCGATCGGCAGCGTGCCGAGCCACAGGCCGATCACCAGGCAGGTGATCGGCAGCGTCGCCAGGCCCTTGTAGGGCGCCAGCACCGAGCCGACGATGGAAGCGGTCGAATAGACGATGATATTGTTGGCGCCGCCAAGCGACTGCGCCGCCGCCAGCACCATGGCGTTGCGCCGCGCCAAGCGCGTCGTCGGTCGTGCCGTAGGCGATCGGTTCGGCGATGGCCGACATAAGGCGAATCCTTTAGAAAATCCGTTCTCTTTTAGTGGCTGGCGCAGATTATCGCTACTGCCCACAGGCGCAGGGCTGCCTTGCCCCCTGCCCGTTGCGCGGCTAATCGTTCCGGTCGAAGCGCCAGGCGCCGGGGTGGCGCACCACGGCCTCGCGCGCCTCATCGAGCGAGCGGGCGCCGATCTGGCCGAGCGAAGAGCGCAACTCGTCGATGTAGAGGTCGATCAGATGCGCCGGCCCCTCGTCGCCGAGCGCGGCGACCGCCCAGAGGAACGACTTGCCGGCAAAGGCCGCCTTGGCGCCGAGCGCGAGCGCGCGCATCACGTCCTGCCCCGAGCGGATGCCGCTGTCGAGCACGACGGTCGCCTTCTGCCCGACTGCGGCGACAATCGCCGGCAGCACGTCGATCGAAGCGGCCAGCGCCTCGATCTGGCGGCCGCCGTGGTTCGACACCCAGATGCCTTCGATGCCGAGCGAGACGGCTTTCTCGGCGTCGGCCGGATGCAGCACGCCTTTGACCAGCATCGGACCCTTCCAGCGATCGCGATAGCGGGCGATTTCCTCCCAGGTAAAGACGCCGCCCATGTTGTCGCGCGCAAAGCCGATCACCTCATTGGTGCCGGCATGCGGGCCGACGTATTGCCGGATGGTGGCAAAGCGCGGGTAGCCGTTGCGCAGCAACGCGAGCAGCCAGCGCGGCCGCACGATCATTTCGTAGATCATGCGCGGCGTCGGGCGGAATTCGCCGCCGAGCCCGGCATAAGTTTCGCGCGACCGCGTGGTGCGCACCGGCACGTCGATGGTGAGCGCCAGCGCTTTGACGCCGGCGGCGGTGGCGCGCTTGATCAGATCGAAGCCGATGGCGTGATCGTTCTGGTAGAAACGGTAAAGCTGCAGCCAGAACACGTCGGGCGCGACTTTGGCCACGGCCTCTATTGTTGCGCCGCCGGCAACGCCGAGCGTGTAGGGAATGCGTGCGCGCTGCGCGGCCTTGGCCATCAACAGATCGGCGCCCGGCCAGACCAGCGACGGGCCGCCCATGGGCGCGATGCCGATCGGCGCGGCGTAGCGCGTGCCGAACAAATCGACGTCGATCGGCGGCACGGTGACGATGCCGCCGTAACGCGCGGCGACCTTGACGGCGTCGAACGCCGCCCAGTTCTGCAAGATGCCGGTATCGGCGCCGGCGCCGGTGTCGCCGTATTCGAAGGAAAAGCGCGGCACGTTCTTCGGCGCGCGCGCGCGCAGATAGGCCGAGGTCGGATAGCGCTTATACAGCGTGTTGAATTTCGGGTTTATCCCCGAAGGCATTTGGCTCATGGGATTGGTTTCCGCCCCGTCGCTCATGGTCGACCTTTCCGCAGATCGTTGGCGTTCATTATAGCTGGTGATTTTCCGGCGTCTTGTCCGATTTCAGAAGTGGCTGAAGGCGGCGCGCTTGAAGGTGAGCGGGGCGCCGTTGGGCCCGAGAAAGCGCACCCCCTCGCCCGCTTTGATGGTGCCGATTTCGCTGACCGCGACTTTGGCCGTTTGTGCCGCGGCGCGGAAACTGTCGGCCTTGGCGGCCGGCACGGTGCAGACGATCTCGTAATCGTCGCCGCCGGTGAGCGCGGTCTCCAGCATCGCCGGCTCGGCGGCGAGCACGGCCTTGGCCGCGTCGGACAGGGGCACGCGCGCGACGTCGATGTCGGCCGCAACTTTCGAGACGCGGCAGAGCTTGGCGAAATCGCCGGCAAGGCCGTCCGAGACGTCCATGGCCGCGGATGCGTGCGTGCGCACGGCCTCGGCCAGCGCGTTGCGCGGCTGCGGCAGCAGATAGCGCGACGCCAAGATGCCGGCGCTGCGCGTCGCTCAGCGGCCAGGTTGCGCCTTTACGCAGCGCAAGGCCGAGCGCGGCATCGCCGATCGAGCCGGACACAAAGACGCGGTCGCCGGCTTTGGCGCCGGCGCGGCGCACCATGGTCCCTTCCGGCACGCTGCCGAACATGGCGACGGACACCATGATCGGCCCCGGCGTGCGGTCGGTGTCGCCGCCGAACAGCGGACAGCCGTAAAGCACGGCGTCGCCGCGCAGGCCTTCGGCGAAAGCGGCAAGCCAGTCGTCGCCGATCTCTTGCGGTCAGCGCGAGCGACAACAGGAAGCCGAGCGGCTTGGCGCCCTTGGCGGCGAGGTCGGAGAGATTGACGCGCAACGCCTTGCTCGCCACCGCGCCGGGCGCGTCGTCGGCGAAAAAATGCACGCCGCCGATAATGGCGTCGGTCTTGAGCACCAGGTCGCAGCCGGGCGGCGGCTTGATGAAGGCGGCGTCGTCGCTCAGGCCCAATGCGCCGGGATGCGTCGCCAGCGGCGCGAAGTGGCGCGCGATCAGGCGGTCCTCGGCGGACGCATCGTCGGCCATGGCGTCACCCGGTAAATTCCGCCGCGCGCAGCTTGCGCGCCAGCTGATCGAGCACGGCATTGACCATGCCGGTCTCGTCGCGCTCGACGAAGGCGGCGGCGACGTCGGCATATTCCGACACGACCACGCGCGCCGGCACGTCGCGGCGGCGGTCGAGCTCGTAGCAGCCTGCGCGCAGCGCCGCGCGCAGCACCGCCTCGATGCGCTTGAGCGGCCAGCTTTTGGCCAGCGCCTCGTCGATCAGCGGATCGAGCTTGCGCTGTTCGCGCACCACGCCAGAGACGATGTCGCGGAAGAAGGCGGCCTCGGCGGGAAGATATTGCTCGCCCTCGACCTCGCGGCCGATCCAGTGGCTTTCGAATTCGGCGAGGATTTCGTTGATGCCGGTGCCGGCCATGTCCATCTGGTAGAGCGCCTGCACCGCGGCGAGGCGCGCCGCGCCGCGTTTGTTCGCCTTGCGCGCGTCCTCTTTGGCGATGGGCGCGCTCTTGGCCATTTATTTGCCCGCGAGGCTTTTCTTCAGCGCGATCATGGCGAGCGCCGCGCGCGCGGCGCTGGCGCCCTTGTTGCGGCCGGGACCGGAGGAGCGCGCCAAGGCCTGCTGCTCGTTGTCGACGGTGAGGATGCCGTTGCCGAGCGCAAGCTGGCGGCCGATGGCGAGATCCATCAGGCCGCGCGCCAACTCGTTTGCCACCAGGTCGAAATGATAGGTCTCGCCCTGGATCACGCAGCCGAGCGCGACCACGCCGTCATAGGGCGCCTTTTTGCGCTGGGCGGCGTCGAGCGCCATGGCGATCGCGGGCGGGCACCTCGAGCGCGCCGGGCACCGCAATGCTGTCGACTTGCGCGCCGGCCTCTTCGAGCACGCCCTTGGCGCCGGCAAGCAGCGCGTCGGCAATATGCTCGTAAAAGCGCGCTTGCACGATCAACACCCGCGCCGTGGCGCGTTTTTTCGCGCCGCTTGTCTTTTTGGCCATGATTTCAATTTCCTTGTTGAGCCGCGTGGTAGCAAGCGCCCGCACCGCGAACAAGGGCTTGGTTCTGCAATTGCGGCGGCGCTAGTTTTGCCGCAAAAACGCGTCGACCGCCGCGAACATCTCGGCGTCGTGGCCGACCCAAAGATGGCCGCCGGACTTGTAGGTTAACAGCCGCGCCCCGGGAATTTTCGCAGCAATGATGCGCGCCGGCACGATGGTGCCGTAGTAGTCGTCTTGCAGCGAGACCACCAATGTCGGAACCATGACGCGATCGAGCGCCAGTGTGAACGGCGCGGTGACATTACGGCCGTCGTCGAGCAGGCCTTGCGCGCGCTCGCTCAGCGGCAACACGTGCCAGAGGACGTCGAGCACGCGGCGGCGTTCGGCGGGCTTTGCCGCTTCGACCAGCGCCGGATCGGTCGCCAGGATGGCGCGGATCATCGGATCGCGCGCCAGCGTGATGCTCAGCCAATAAATGAAATCGGAGCGCAACGTATAATCGATGATCGCGCGGCTCACCGGGTCTTTCGCCGCCAGCGGCCCGTGCGGCGGCAGCCCGTTGCCGCCCAGCGTCACCGCCGGCACGATCAGAACCAAGGCGCGGCAACGCTCCGGGTGGCGCGCGGCGAACTGCAGGGCCGACAGCGTGCCCGCCGATATGCCGACGACCGCGGCCTTGTCGATGTGCAAATCGTCGAGCAGGACGGCGTAGGCGTCGGCCTGGTTTTCCGGCGACGGATCGGGCGGGCTCGCCGAACGCAGATAGCCGAAGCGCGACGGCGCGACGACCCGGTAACCGGCGCCGCGCAAGCGGTCGACGCCCAGCATCACCTGATCGAAGCCGCCGCCGGCGCCGTGCGACACCAGCACCGGGGCGCCCTGCCCCAGCGTTGAATATTCGATCTGGCCGAAGCGCGATGGGACGACTTGGCTGCCGTGGCTGACGCGTTCCCGCTCGACCCGCAGCGCGGCGGAAAAATCCCACCATACACCGAGACCGGCCAGCGCGATGAGCGCCAGTCCGAAGCCGAGAAGCCTGCGCCGCGTCATCATGCGCCATTTACGCGCCCTGCATCAGCCGCGCGGCATAACGGGCCATGGTGTCGATTTCGAGATTGACGTCGTCGCCCTGGCGCAAGGCGCCGAAGGTCGTCACGCCGAGCGTGTGCGGGATGATCAGCACCGAGAAGGTGTCGCCCTCGACCGCGTTGACGGTGAGCGAGACGCCGTCGAGCGCGGCCGAGCCCTTGGCCGCGATGAAGCGCGCCAGCGCTGCCGGCGCGCGCAAGGCAAAGCGCGCCATATCCGTCATGTCTTCGCGCGCGATGACATTGGCGAGGCCGTCGACGTGGCCGGCGACCAGATGGCCGCCCAGTTCGTCGCCCAGTTTGAGCGAACGCTCGAGATTGATGCGCGTGCCGTGCCGCCAGCGGCCGACGGTGGTGACGGCGAGCGTTTCCGCCGCGGCATCGACACCGAACCAGGTGCGGCCATCTTCCTCGCCGGTTTCCACCACCGTCATGCAGACGCCGGAACAGGCGATCGAGGCGCCCTCGACCAATTCGGCGCGCGGATAGGCGCAGGCGATGGTGATGCGGTGCAGATTATCGGCGCGCGGCTTAACCGACCGTACTTCGCCCATGTCGGTGACGATGCCGGTGAACATGTCAGAATACTCCGCTCATTCCCGCGCAAGCGGGAATCCAGATCCACGAATACAAACTCATTGCCGGACCGCCCTGGGTCCCCGCTTGCGCGGGGACGAGCGGAAATTGGGTTATCGTCCGCCATCTAAGCGTTTAAAAGTTTCGAGCACGTCGGGCCCGAGTTTCTCGCGCCCTTGCGCCTGCAATTGCCCGGTGAAGCCGTCGAGCGGCATTCCGTCGAGCGGATCGATGCCGTCGGCGCCGATGGTCGTTGCGCCGCGCAGCAGCGCCAATTCGTCGACCAGCCCGGCTGAGGCCATGGCGCCGGCAAGCTTCGGCCCGCCTTCCACCATCAGCCGGGTGATGCCCTCGCCGGCGAGAACCTTCAGCACCGCGTCGAAATCGAGCTTGCCGTCGGTATCGCTCACGCGGAACACCTTGCAGCCCTTCTGCTGCAAAATTTCCTCGGCGATGGCCGAAGGCTTGGTCGAGGTGATCACCCAGGTCGGCGTCTCGCGCACCGTCGCCACCACCGAGGTCGACAGCGGCAGTTTCAACGTGGCGTCGAGCACCACGCGCACCGGCGAGCGCTCGAACATGCCGGGCAAGCGGCAGGTCAATTGCGGATTGTCGGACAGCACGGTGCCGATGCCGACCATGATGGCGTCCGACGCCGCGCGCATCTGGAACACACGGGCGCGCGCCTGCTCGCCGGTGATGGCGGCCGGCTTGCGGCCGGCGAGCCCCGCCTTGCCGTCGGCCGAGACCGCGAGCTTGAGCGTGACATAAGGGCGGTTTTCGGTGACGCGCATGATGTGGCCGGCGTGCACATGGGCCGCTTCTCGCTGCCAAGGCCGACATCGACCGCGATGCCCTTGTCGCGCAGCTTCGCATGGCCCTTGCCGGCGACTTCCGGATTGGGGTCCTCCAGCGCCGACACCACGCGCGCGATGCCGGCTTTGATGATGGCGTCGGCGCAAGGCGGCGTCTTGCCCTGATGCGCGCACGGCTCGAGCGTCACATACAGCGTCGCGCCTTGCGCCGCTTTCTTCGCCTGGCGCAGCGCCTCGACCTCGGCATGCGGGCGGCCGCCGCTTTGCGTCCAGCCGCGGCCGACGATGACGCCATCCTTGACGATAACCGCGCCGACCGCCGGATTGGGCCAGGTATTGCCGAGCCCGCGCCGGCCGAGCGCGAAGGCCAGCGCCATGTAGCGCGCGTCGTCTTCTGCATTGTCATTCCGGGGCGCGCCGCTTGGCGCGAGCCCGGAATTCATAACCCCTGTGCTCATTGCTTCTCACTTGTGGCTCTGATTGCGGGTTCCCTGCTTCGCTGGGCCCCGGAATGACAAAAAATGATTTTGCGTTGTGTCGCCGGCTTGGGTTCGTCGTCGCCCGACAATTCATCGAGCGCGGCGCGGAAATCCTTGGCCTCGCGGAAATTGCGGTAGACGGTGGCGAAGCGCACATAGGCGACGTCGTCGAGTTCGCGCAGATGCTCCATCACCAGTTCGCCGATCGCTTCCGAGGACACCTCGTTCTCGCCCTGGCTTTCCAGCTCGCGCACGATCTTGGAGACTTCCTGCTCGATGCGCTCGGGATCGACCGAACGCTTGCGCAGCGCCACCTGCACCGAGCGCATCAGCTTGTCGCGGTCGAACGGCACGCGGCGGCCGTTGCGCTTGATCACGGTGAGCTCGCGCAATTGCACGCGCTCGAAAGTGGTGAAGCGGAAATTGCAGGTGAGACAGACGCGGCGGCGGCGGATGACCGCGGAATCCTCGGTCGGCCGCGAATCCTTCACCTGGGTATCGAGGCTTGCACAGCTTGGGCAACGCATGACGTCCGCCTGTCCCTCTGGCCCCCTCCTACCCTCCCGCGCAAGCGGGGGAGCGAAAGGGGATTATTGATAAATCGGAAACCGCGAAAGCAATGACTTCACCTTGTCGCGCACCGCCGCTTCGATCAGCGAATCCTCCTCGACGCCCTTCTGCGACAAGACATCGAGCACTTCCACGATCATCTCGCCCACCTGGCGGAATTCGGCGATGCCGAAGCCGCGCGTGGTGCCGGCCGGCGTGCCGAGGCGGATGCCGGAGGTGACCGTCGGCTTTTGCGGGTCGAACGGAATGCCGTTTTTGTTGCAGGTGATGTGCGAGCGGCCGAGCGCCAGTTCCGCCACCTTGCCGGTGAGGCTCTTGGGCCGCAGATCGACCAGCATCAGATGCGTGTCGGTGCCGCCGGAGACGATGTCGAGGCCTTTCGACTTCAGCGTCTCGGCCAGCGCCTTGGCGTTCTCCACCACGTTGCGGGCGTAGAGCTTAAAGCTCGGGCGCAGCGCCTCGCCGAAGGCGACGGCTTTGGCCGCGATCACATGCATCAGCGGGCCGCCCTGCATGCCGGGGAACACCGCCGAGTTGAGTTTCTTGGCGATCGCTTCGTCGTCGGACAGGATGACGCCGCCGCGCGGGCCGCGCAGCGTCTTGTGCGTGGTGGTGGTGACGACGTGGGCGTGCGGGAATGGCGAGGGATGCGCGCCGCCGGCCACGAGTCCGGCGAAATGCGCCATGTCGACCATCAGCAGTGCGCCGACTTCGTCGCAGATTTCGCGGAAGGCCGGAAATCGATGATGCGCGGATAGGCGGAGCCGCCGGCGATGATCAGTTTGGGTTTGTGCTCGCTGCGCGAGCTTCTCGACTTCGTCCATGTCGATGCGCTGGTCGTCGCGGCGCACGCCATAGGGCACCGGCTTGAACCACTTGCCCGACATGTTGACCGGCGAGCCGTGGGTCAAATGCCCGCCGGCGGCGAGATTGAGCCCCATGAAAGTGTCGCCCGGCTGCATCAGCGCGAAGAACACTTCCGCGTTGGCGGAAGCGCCCGAATGCGGCTGCACATTGGCGAACTTGCAGCCAAACAACTTGGTCACTCGTTCGAATCGCCAGGGTCTCGGCGATATCGACGAACTGGCAGCCGCCGTAATAGCGCTTGCCCGGCAGGCCTTCGGCATATTTGTTGGTGAGCACGGAGCCTTGCGCTTCGAGCACCGCGCGCGAGACGATGTTCTCCGAGGCGATCAGCTCGATCTCGTCGCGCTGGCGGCCGAGTTCGAGGCGGATCGCCTCGGCGATTTCCGGGTCCACTTCGCGCAAGCGGCGCCGTGAACAGCGCTTCCACATCGCTTAATGGCTCAGAACTCGACGTCGCCGACATTACGTTTCTCCTGGCGCCGGGAACGCGGCCGGCGCCAAATCGTGAGGAAAGTCCGGGATTGGTCCGGCCATAGCATATCGGCCGGAAAGCGCCAAGCATTGGGTGTGGAACGCGGCGATGCCCCATATCTGGGGTTCGGACAGCCGGCGCCCGCTCAGCCCTTGAACGTGGTGGCGTAGGGCCCGAGATTGTCGCGGTTGTAGATGTCGTCGCGGAATTCGCACCACGCCGTCGGGCGTCGCCCAGGCGGTGATATAGACCCAGTAGACCGGCACGGGCTTGGCCAGCCGCGCGTCCTTGCGCTCGCCCGACTTGATCACCGCGTCGATCTCCGGGCGCGACCAGCCCGGCGTGTCGCGCAGCAGCCAGTCGACCAGTTCGCGCACGTTCTGCACCCGCACGCAGCCGGAGGAATGGAAGCGCATGTCCTCGCCGAACAGGTTCTTCAGCGGCGTGTCGTGCATGTAGACGCCGTCCTTGCTCGGGAAATTGATGCGGATCGAGCCCAGCGAATTGAAATCGCCGGGGTCCTGCTTGAACAGATAATTGACCGCCTCGTCGGAATACCAATTGACCTGCGACGGGGTGAGCTCGTTCTGATGCATGTCGAAGATGCGGATGTGCTCGTTGGTCAGATACTCCGGGTCCTTCTGCATCAGCGGAATGAGATCGCGCCGCACGATCGACACCGGCACGGTCCAATAGGGATTGAAATTGACCTCGACGATCTTGCTGTTGATCTCGGGCGACGGCCGGTCCGGCTTGCCGACCACCGCGGTGTGGCGGGAAACGGCGACGCCGTTCTCCACCGCCTCGATCTGCGCCGCCGGGATATTGCAGACGACGTAACGGTTGGGCAGATGCGCGGTCAGGCTGCGCAGCCGGTCCAGATTCGTCTTGAGCTGCGACAGCCGCACCTCGCACGGAATATTGAGCCGGGTAAACGTTTCCGCGCGCACGATGCCGTCGACGCTGATGCCGTGGCGGGCCTGGAAGCGGCGCACCGCGGCCTCGACGTAAGAATCGAAAATATCGCTGGCGCCGGCGGTGGCTTCGAGATCGCCGGCAACGATCAGCCGCTTGCGCAACGGCACCACGCTCGGGTGGCGGTTGCCAAGCCGCAGCCGCTCGGCCGGCGGAACCTTGGGCCAGCCGCCTGAGGCGAGAATGCCCTCGTATTGCGCCGATCGCCTGCTCGGTGGTGTCGACCGTCGACGGCCGACAGCGTCGGCAGCGAGGCCTTCGGCATATGGATGGTGCGCGAGGCGCTGTCGAAATTGCGCCCGATCTCGCGCTGCTGATTGGCCTCGATCAGCGCCTGCAGCGCGGCGTCCTCGGCGGCGGCGGCCTGGCGCACCAAAGCCGCACCCGTGGCCAGCCCGGCGCCGAGCAGGCTCAGGACGGTGCGGCGGTCGGGGCCGGGCGGAAGCTTGGGCATCGCGGTCTCGGGTCAACGGCGTCAGCGCCACCCCCTAACGGCGGCAGCGGGCGACATTGTGGCCAAAATCGCGGCAAAAAACAAAAGCCCCGGCCGGGAGGGGGCCGGGGCAAGTCGTTCCGAGTGACTTTAAGCGATGTTACAGGCGATAGAGGATCTGGTCGGTCCAGAAACGCTCCAGCCGGTGCAGCGACTTGTTGAGCGTGGCGAACTCGTCGGCATTGATGCCGCCGACCTGTTCCACCGTGCGCACGTGCTTCTGGTAGAGCGCCTCGACGATGTCGCGCACCTCGCGGCCCTTGTCGGTCAGCTTGATGCGCACCGAGCGGCGGTCGACGCGCGAGCGCTGGTGATCGAGGAAGCCCATCTCGACAAGTTTCTTGAGATTGTAGGAGACGTTGGAGCCGAGATAGTAGCCGCGCGTGCGCAGTTCGCCGGCGGTGAGCTCCTTGTCGCCGATATTGTACAACAGCAGCGCCTGCACCGAATTGATGTCGGCGCGACCGCGGCGGTCGAATTCGTCCTTGATGACGTCGAGCAGCCGGCGATGCAGCCGTTCGACCAAGGTCAAGGCCTCGTGGTAGAGCGGCCTGATGTGGTCGAACTTCGCCTCACGTTCGGCGGGCTCGACCGTCTTTACAACGGCTTTCATGTTCAACGCCCCTTTTGCGTTTTATTTTATGTCGTCACTTCGCCGGTAACGGGGCCCTGTCTTCCCCGTTCCAGATGACGGACCCTATAAGGGGCAGTCTAAAATCGGCTTAAATAACACCATAAAGATTAGGTTTATTTGCCACAGTGAATGTTTCGTTGAAGACGCAATTGCAATCGATGCGCGAAACAATTCGTTCACCACAGATTTCGCTGTTGCGCCGCGCGGCGTTCGCGCAGCCGTCCCGGAATGACACTCAGCCGCGCACGAAACGGAAGATGCCGGAGAAATCCCGCCCCGCCTCCCCGCTTTCACATATGCCGAATAAATCCTTTCGGCGTCCGCGCCGAGCTCGGTCTTGGCGCCGGCCGCCTTGCGCCGCTTCCTGCGCCAGTTTCAAATCCTTCAGCATCATGGCGGCGGTAAAGCCGGCCTGGTAGTCGCGGTTGGCGGGCGAGGTCGGCACCGGTCCCGGCACCGGGCAATAGGTCGTCATCGACCAGCACTGGCCCGACGACTTCGAGGCGATGTCGAACAGCTTCTGGTGCTCGAGGCCGAGCTTCTCGGCCAGCACGAAAGCCTCCGACACCGCGATCATCGACACGCCGAGGATCATGTTGTTGCAGATCTTGGCCGCCTGCCCGTTGCCGGGCCCGCCGGCGTGCACGATGGTCTTGCCCATTTTCTGCAAAATCGATTCCGCGCGGGTGAAAGCCTGCGCCGAGCCGCCGACCATGAAGGTGAGCGTGCCGGCCGTCGCGCCGCCGACGCCGCCCGACACCGGCGCGTCGAGCATCATCAGGCCCTTCTTCTCGGCCGCCGCGGCAACCGCGCGCGCGGTCTCCACATCGATGGTCGAGCAGTCGATCAGCAGCGTGCCCGCATTGGCGTTCTCGATGATGCCGTTTGGCCCGAGATAGACCTCGCGCACCTGGTCGCCGGCCGGCAGCATGGTGATGACGACGTCGGCGCGCGCGGCGGCGACCTTGGCGAACTCCGCGCTGGCGCCGCCCGCCGCCACCAATTTGGCGACCGCGGCCGAATTGACATCGACGCCCTCGACCTGGTGACCGGCCTTGATGAGGTTCTGCGCCATCGGCAGACCCATATTGCCGAGCCCGATGAATCCTATGCGCGCCATGACGCCCTCCCGGTTTCTTTAACTACGCCGCCTGTTCCTGCGCCGATTTCAACGCCAGCCAAAGATAGAGCACGAGCAGCCCGCCTTCCAGCACACCGGTCGCCACGCTGGCGCCGAACACCTGCGGAAAGAAGATCTCCACCGCCAGCATGGAGGCAATCGCCGTGAGCCAGACCACCGCGCCCCAGGCGGCGGCGAGCCACAGGCCGACGGCGGCGACCAGATCGATCACCGCGAAGAATACGGTCGCCGCTTGCCAGGCGATGGAATGATACTGGAATGCGTCGTTCGCATCGACGCCGATGCCGCACACCCGCGACCAATGATAGAGACCCTTGAGCATCGACACGCCGGCCATCACGCGCAGGAACAAAACCAGCCGCCGCGTCCACAGGCCGACGGTCCGCTCGCCCTCCCCCTCATGCACCGGCTCGAGGCTGCGCAGATCGTTTTCGGCGAAGGGCTCGTTCACGGCAGCACCAGTTCGTCGCTGCCGAGCGAGGCGAAATGGCGCTCGACCTCGGCCGCGCTCACCTCGCGAAGCGTCGCCGGCTGCCAACGCGGCGCATTGTCCTTGTCGATGATCACGGCGCGCACGCCCTCGTAGAAATCATGGCCATGGACGATGCGCGACACTATGCGGAATTCGGCGCGCATGCACGTTTCGAAATCCCAAAGCCGGCCGCGCCGCACCTGCGCCAGCGCGATCTTCAGACTGAGCGGCGATTTGGTCCGCATGGTGGCGGCGGTCTTGCCGGCCCATTCGGCGTCGGCGCCGCCGGCGGCCGCTTCGCGGTCGAGCGCGGCGAGGATTTCCTCGACGCTTGCGCCGGCGAAAGGCGGTCGATCGCCGCGCGCCGCGCCGACGATCTTGCCCTCGCCCGCCGGTTCGGCAAAGGCGGCGAGCAGCGCATCGACCGACACCGTGCCGGTCAGCCCATCGAGCAGCGCCGGAAAGCGCGCCGAAGGGATGCGGTGGGTGGCAAGCCCGGCGGCGCAGGCGTCGGCGCCGTTGAAGCGCTCGCCGGTCAGCGCGCAATACGTGCCGAGTTCGCCCGGCATGCGCGGCAGGAACCAGGTGGCGCCGACGTCGGGGAAAAAGCCGATGCCGACTTCCGGCATGGCAAAGGTATAGCGGTCGCCGGCGACGCGATGCGAGCCGTGCACCGACACGCCGACGCCGCCGCCCATGACGATGCCGTCGATCAGCGCGACGTAGGGTTTGCGGAAATTCTTGATCGCCACGTTGAGCGGATATTCGACGCGCCAGAATTGCAGCGCCTCGTCGTGGCGCCCGGCCTGGCCGAGATCGTAGAGATGGCGGATGTCGCCGCCGGCCGAGAAGGCGCGCTCGCCGGCGGCCTGGATCACCACGCGCGTGATCGCCGGATCGTCGCCCCAGGCGTCAAGCTGCGCGCGCAGCGCCACCGCCATGGTGTGCGTGACGGCGTTGAGCGCCTGCGGCCGGTTGAGGGTAACGAGGCCGGCGGCGCCACGACGCTCGAACAGGATTTCGAAATTGCCGCTGATCATATTTCTCCGCTCATTCCCGCGGAAGCGGGAATCCAGACTGCAAGCACAGACTTAGCAATTTGTCGCCCTGGGTCCCCGCTTTCGCGGGGACGAACGGAGAATATGGCATATCAATTTCCCAGCATCTGCCGGCTGACGATCAGCCGCATGATCTCGTTGGTGCCTTCGAGAATTTGGTGCACGCGCACGTCGCGCAACACGCGCTCGATCGGATGATCGCGCAGATAGCCGTAGCCGCCATGCAATTGCAGGCAGCCATTGACCACGTCGAAGCCGGTGTCGGTGGCCAAGCCGCTTGGCCTGCGCGGCAAGGCGCGTTGCCGCCGGCTCCTTGTCGCCGACCGCCACCGCCGCGCGATGCAGCAGCAAGCGTGCGGCCTCGATCTCGGTCGCATAGTCGGCGATGCGGAACTGCAGCGCCTGGAAATCGGCGAGCCGCGAGCCGAATTGCTTGCGTTCTTTCATGTATTCGACGGTGCGGTCGAGACAGAATTGCGCGCCGCCGATCGAACAGGCGCCGATGTTGAGCCGGCCGCCGTCGAGGCCCGCCATGGCGATCTTGAAGCCCTGGCCCTCGCGGCCGATCAGGTTCGCCGCCGGCACGCGGCAGTTCTCGAACATCACCATGGCGGTCGGCTGCGATTTCCAGCCGAGCTTCTTTTCCTGCGCGCCGTACGACAGGCCGGGCGTGCCCTTCTCCACCACCAAAGTGGAAATGCCGCGCGGGCCGCCTTCGCCGGTGCGCGCCATCACCACGTAGACGTCGGAGACGCCGCCGCCGGAGATGAAGGCCTTGGTGCCGTCGAGCACGTAACTGTCGCCGTCGCGGCGCGCACGCGTCGTCAGGCTGGCGGCATCGGAGCCCGCGCCCGGCTCGGTCAGGCAATAGCTGGCGAAATGCTCCATCGTGCAGAGCTTGGGCAGAAACTTCTTGCGCACGGCCTCGCCGCCGAAGGCGTCGATCATCCAGGCCGCCATGTTGTGGATGGAGATATAGGCGGCGGTCGAGGTGCAGCCTTGCGCCAGCTCCTCGAAGATGAGCGCGGCGTCGAGCCGGGTCAACGCCGAGCCGCCGACGTCTTCCTTGACGTAAATGCCGCCAAAGCCGAGCGCCGCCGCCTGGCGCAGCGCCTCGACCGGAAAGGTCGCGTTCTCGTCCCAGTCGCGCGCGTGCGGCATCATCGCGTCGCGGGCGAACTGCCGCGCGGTCGACTGAAAGGCGCGTTGCTCTTCGGTGAGGGAGAAGTCCATTTTATATTCTGTCACCCCCGGGCTTGACACACGCAAGTCGGATTTATCCGACTTGCGTAACTAAAGTTATCGAACTCGGGTAGACCCGAGTTCGATTGGGTCCATAATGACTGTCAGCGATTGTCGTCACCCATCATGGATTGCCGGGTCAAGCCCGGCAATGACAGGTCGTTATGCCGGTAGCGGGCGGTCGCCGGACCGGCTAAAAAGAGGCACCGGAGACCCTTTATGGCAATCAAATTCGGCCGTCCCATCGAAGCCCGCACCCATCTCGCCCCTGTGGAGAATGAGGCGCGCGAGCGCCTCGATCTCGCCACCCGCCCGCGCCGCAACCGGCAAAGCGACTGGGCGCGCCGCATGGTGCGCGAAACGCAACTTACCACCGACGACCTGATCTGGCCGCTGTTCGTCATGGATGGCGACAACGCGCGCACCCCGGTCGCTTCGCTGCCCGGTGTGGAGCGGCTCTCGGTCGATCAGGCGGTGCGCGAGGCCGAGCGCGCGGCCAAGCTTTCCATCCCCTGTCTTGCGCTCTTTCCCTATACCGATCCCAAATTGCGCGACGAGGCCGGCAGCGAAGCACTCAACCCGGACAATCTGGTCTGCCGCGCCATCCGCGCCATCAAGAAGGAAGTGCCCGAGATCGGCCTCCTGTGCGACGTCGCGCTCGATCCCTTCACCAGCCACGGCCATGACGGCTTGCTGCGCGACGGCGTCATCCTCAACGACGAGACCGTCGCCGTGCTGGTCAAGCAGGCGCTGGTGCAGGCGGAGGCCGGCTGCGACATCATCGCGCCCTCCGACATGATGGACGGCCGCGTCGGCGCCATCCGCAAGGGGCTGGACGCGGCGGACTTCCTCGACGTCTCGATCATGTCTTACGCGGCGAAATACGCCTCCGTATTTTACGGGCCGTTCCGCGACGCGGTCGGCTCCTCGAAGACGCTGACCGGCGACAAGCGCACCTACCAGATGGATTTCGGCAATTCCGACGAGGCGCTGCGCGAGGTCGCGCTCGACATCGAGGAAGGCGCCGACATGATCATGATCAAGCCCGGCCTGCCCTATCTCGATATCCTGCAACGGGTGAAGGAAACCTTCGGCATGCCGACTTTCGCTTACCAAGTGTCGGGCGAATACGCGATGATCCAGGCTGCGGCGCAAAACGGCTGGCTCGACGGCGAGCGCGCGATGATGGAAAGCCTCGGCGCCTTCAAGCGCGCCGGCGCCGACGGCGTGCTGACTTATTTCGCGCCACGCGTGGCGGAAAAATTGCAAAAGGGCTGAACGCCCGTTTCCCTGCTCGTTGCCGGTCGTTTAATCCTGAAATTCGCGGGAATCTTTTTCCATGGGTGAGTTCGCAATCGGGCAAGGCGTCGCGCGTTTCGAGGACCCGCGGCTGATCCGCGGCGGCGGCCGCTACACCGACGACGTCAAACTGCCCGGCATGGCGCATGGCGTGATGCTGCGCTCGCCGCACGCGCATGCCCGCATCAAGTCGATCGACACAAAAGCGGCAAAAGCCGCGCCCGGCGTCTTGTGCGTGCTCACATCGGCCGACGTGAAGGCGGCCGGCCTCGGCGAACTGCCGGTGCCGGCGGGCCTCAAGCGGCGCGACGGCTCGCCGCAATACGTGCCGCGCTATCCGATCCTGGCCGAGGAATTCGTGCGCTGGGTCGGCGATCGGCGTCGCCTTTGTCGTCGCCGAGACTTTGGCGCAGGCGCAGGACGCCGCCGAATTGATCGCGGTGGATTACGAGGAACTGCCGGCGGTCACCTCGACCGAACAGGCGCCGCAGCCGGGCGCGCCGCGCGTCTGGGCGGATTGCGCCGACAATATCTGCTTCGTCGCGCTGATCGGCGACAAGGCGGCGACCGATGCCGCCTTCGCCGCGCGCCGACCGCGTGGTCAAGCACAAGTTCGTCATCAACCGCGTCACCGCCGTCACCATGGAGCCGCGCGGCGCGGTCGGCGATTACAACGCGGCGGACGGGCGCTACACCATCTACACGGCGATGCAGCGTCCGCAGCCGGGCCGCGCCGAATTCGCCAAAATCATGAAGGTGCCGGAAAGCAAGCTGCGCATTATCACCGGCGACACCGGCGGCAGCTTCGGCATGAAATCGCCGATCTTCAACGAAAGCCCGCTGGTGCTGCTGGCGGCGAAGCTCACCGGGCGGCCGGTGAAATGGATTTCGACGCGCACGGAAGCCTTCCTCTCGCGACGCGCAGGGGCGCGACAACGTCACCGAGGCCGAGCTCGCGCTCGACAAAGACGGCGTCTTCCTCGGGATGCGCGTGAAGACCATCGCCGCCATCGGCGCCTATCTGCAGCACTCCATGCCGGCCTTCGCGCTCAACGCCGGGACGCTCGCCGGCGTCTACCGCACGCCGGCGATGCACGTCGACATTACCGGCGTGTTCACCCACACCAATCCGGTGCGGCCCTATCGCGGCAACGGGCGCCCGGAGGCGGCATTCGTGATCGAGCGCATGGTCGATATCGCCGCCGATGAACTGGGCATCGATCCGGCCGAGTTGCGCCGGCGCAACTACCATTCCGCCCGCTGCCATGCCGTTCAAGACCGGGCTGACGTTCACCTATGACTGCGGCGAGTTCGAAAAGAACATGGACTTGGCGCTCGCGCTCGCCGACGCCAAGGGCTTCAAGGCGCGCAAGGCGCAGTCGCGCAAAGAAGGCAAGCTGCGCGGCTTCGGCCTGTCCAACACCATCGAGCGCGCAGCGCCGGCGAGCACCGAAGGCGCGGAAATCCGCTTCGACCGCAGCGGCACGGCGACATTGTTCTCCGGCGCCAACAGCCAGGGCCAGGGCCACGAAACCATGCTCAAGCAACTCGTCTGCGACCGGCTCGGGCTCGATCCGGCCGAGGTGCAATACGTGCAGGGCGACACCGATCAGGTGTTCTTCGGCGAAGGCACCGGCAGTTCGCGTTCGGCGACCATGGCAAGCTCCGCCTTCCACATGGCGGGCGAGAAGATCGTCGCCAAGGCGCGCGCCATCGCCGCGCATCTGCTGAAAGTGGACGAGAGCGATTTGCAAATTCGCCGACGGAGTGTTTTCGACGTCCAAGACCAACCGCACGCTGACGATCAAGGAAATCGCCGCCGCCTCGTTCGATCCGGCCAATCTGCCGAAAGACATGGAGCCCGGCCTGATCGCCACCGCGATCTATTCCGCACCGCTCGCCAATTATCCGAACGGCTGCCACGTCTGCGAAGTCGAGATCGAACGCGACACCGGCAAGGCCGCGATCGTGCGCTATTCGCGTGGTCGACGACGTCGGCACCGTGCTCAACCCCATGCTGCTGCACGGGCAGATCCACGGCGGCATCGCGCAAGGCGCCGGGCAAGCGCTGATGGAGGACATCCATTTCGACGACGCCGGGCCAGATGGTCACCGGCCTCGTTCATGGATTACGCCATGCCGCACGCGCACGATTTCTGCGCTATGCATGTTGAGAGCAATCCGGTGCCGACCAAGACCAATCCGCTCGGCGTCAAGGGCGCGGGCGAGGCCGGCTGCGTCGGCGCGCTGCCGGCGGTGGTCAATGCGCTGGTCGATGCCTTGAGCGAATTCGGCGTCACGCATATCGAGATGCCGGCGACGCCGGAGCGCTGTGGCGGGCGATGCAGGGGAAATCAGTTAGGCCGCAGCCGGCGGCTCATCTCGACGTGGTCGCGGCGTCAGATTGTCGTTGCCGGCGCGGCGCGCGCGGCAGATGCAGGCCGCATTCCTTGTGGCCGTCGGCTTCCCACCACCAGCGGCCGTTGCGTTCCGGTTCGCCCGGCTTGATCGCGCGCGTGCAGGGCGCGCAGCCGATCGAGGCAAAGCCCTTGGCGTGCAACGCGTTGACCGGCACGCCCGGCGCTGCGTTTCCGCCAGCACCGCCTCGCGCGTCCAGTCGTACAGCGGATTGACCTTGAGCAGGCCGCGCGCGCCATCGAATGCGGCAAAGCCGGCATCGCGGCGGTTGTCGTTCTGGTCGGCGCGCAGGCCGGTGATCCAGGCAGCCGCGCCGCTGAGCGCGCGGTCGAGCGGCCGCGTCTTGCGCACGTCGCAGCAGGCTTCGCGCGCGCGCTTGGACTCGAAGATGCCGTCGATGCCCTGCTTGCGCCACCAACCGCTCGAGCGCGGCGCGGTTAGGATAGATGGCGCGGATGCGGCGGCCGTAGCGGCGCTCGGTCGCCGCCCACAACTCATAGGTCTCCGGAAACAGCCGGCCGGTATCGAGCGTCACCACGTCGATGTCGAGATCGCGTTCGCAAATCCAATGGAAAATGAGCTGGCCCTCGACGCCGAACCCGTGCGTGAACACAATCGGCCGTCGAGCGCGCGAGCGCAAATAGACCAGCCGTTCGGGTGCGGAAAGCGCGGTCAGGTCTTCGCTGCGGATGCGGGGCGTTATCTCAAGCATGCGCGCCACTTAATGGGCGCCGAACAGCGCAGGTGTCAAACCGGAAATAGAATTCGCTTTTTTCGTGCGTCCCGCGTCACCGATGCTGTGCGCTGGCAAAACGGTAAGGTCATGCCAAGTTTGACGGAATGCCGTCCGGCAAGAAATCCATCGTCGCGCAGGCATTAAGCACGCGATTGTCATGCCGCGCGGCACCAGAGAAAGGAAATTACCCGCCGGAGTAAAATGTTTCAGGCCAGCGCAAAGCGCGATAACAATTTTCCGCGCGCAATGCGCCGGCGTAATATTCCTATCTTTGGCTCACTCCATGGCCGCGCCGGTTTCGATGCGCACCGGCTCATAGCCGTCGGCGGCGAGCGCGGCGAGGATTTCCTCGGCATGCGCGGCGTCGCGCGTCTCGATAGTGACGTCGAGCTTGGCGCCCTTGGCCGGCACGTCAAGGAACAGCCGGCGGTGATCGACCTCCAGAATATTGGCGCCGAGTTCGCCGAGCCGCGTGGCAATTGTGCCGAGCACGCCGGGCCGATCGGGAATGGTCAGGCGGAAGGAGACGATGCGCGTTCTCGCGCTCAAGTTCGCGCACCATGATGGAGGCGAGAATGCGCGGATCGATATTGCCGCCGCACAGAACGAGGCCGACCTTGCTTGCCGCGGAAGCGTTCAGGCTTGGCCAGCATGGCGGCAAGCCCGGCGGCGCCCGCGCCTTCCGCCATGGTCTTCTGCAACGTGAGATAGGCGTTGACCGCGCGCTCCAGATGCGCCTCGTCGACCAGCATGATGTCGGCGACCAGTTCGCGGATCACCGGCAGCGTCAATTTGCCGACGTTTTTGACCGCGATGCCTTCGGCCAGCGTCGGGCCGCCGATGGCGCGGTGCTCGTCATGCAGCGCGTTCCAGATCGAAGGATAAAGCGCCGCTTCGACGCCGACGATCTCGATTGACGGCTTCATCGCGCGCGCGGCGATGGCGTTGCCGGAGATCAGCCCGCCGCCGCCGATCGGGATCACCAGGCAGTCGAGGTCGGGACCTCTTCCAGCATTTCCAGCGCGATGGTGCCCTGCCCGGCGATAATGCGCGCATCGTCGTAAGGATGCACCTGCGCCAAGCCAGCGCTCGCGCACCGATCTGTTCGCACCCGCGCCTGCGCTTCGGCGACGCTCTCGCCGTGGAGCACCACCTCGGCGCCGTGCGAGCGCGTCGCCGCCACCTTCACGAAGGGCGTGGTCACCGGCATCACGATGGTGGCCGGAATGCCGAGCCGCGCGGCGTGATAGGCGACCGACTGGGCGTGGTTGCCGGCCGACATGGCGATGACGCCGCGCTTGCGCTCGGCCTCGTTGAGCGAGGCAAGCTTATTGAGCGCGCCGCGGTCCTTGAACGAATTGGTGACTTGCAGGTTCTCGTATTTGACGTAGACCTCGGCGCCGGTGAGCGCGGACAGCCGCGGCGCCGGCAGCATGGGCGTGCGCAGCACCGCGCCCGGCGATGACGCGGCGGGCGGCTTCGATATCGGCGATGGTGACGCTCACGCGCTGTCTCCCGGTGGCGCGCGCCACCATGCCGCAAGCCGCGGCCGGCGTTCCAGCCGCCGGCCGCCGCCTCGCTAGCCCCCTTGCGCGGCGGCCGGTTATATTCTCCATCTCGACGACGGCGGGAACAGCGCTGCAACCGAGAGGGGCCAGACGGCATGTCGATCGACATCAAACCCCACGCCTACGATCCGGCGACGCAGCCGGAACTGTTCGAGGGCGTGCTGGCGCGCCGCGTCGTCGCGTTCGTGATCGATTTCGTCATCATCGCCGTGCCGGTGGTGCTGGCGGCTATGTTCATCTTCGTCTTCACCATCGTCACGCTCGGGCTCGGCTGTCGCGCTGTACTGGCTGTTGCCGCCGGCGCACGGTGATCTGGGCGCTGGTTTATTTCGGGCTCACGCTCGGCGGCCCGCTTCGGCCACCATCGGCATGCGCATCATGGACCTGGAAATGCGCACCTGGTACGGGGCGCCGGCCTATTTCGTGCTCGGCGCCGTGCACGCCATCGTCTTTTGGTTTACGGTGTCGTGCTTCACGCCGTTCGTCCTGCTGGTCGCCTTCTTCAACGAGCGCCGGCGGCTGTTGCACGACATCATGCTCGGCACCGTGGTCATTAATAATGAACTCCGCGCGGCCGCCATGCGCGGCGTCAGCGGGGGCCGGCGCTATAAAGGGCTTTGACGCAAGGCGGGCGGCGCGCGATGCTAGGCAAGAATCGAACAACACCCGGAAAGACTAACGGTCTCAAGACGTGACCCAGCATTCCCGCGATACGCCGCAATTCTACCTGACCGCGCCCTCGCCCTGCCCCTATCTGGCGGGCCAGGAGGAGCGCAAGGTTTTCACGCATCTGGTCGGCGAGCGCGCCTCCGAACTCAACGACCTGCTCACCCATGGCGGCTTCCGCCGCAGCCAATCGATCGCCTACCGGCCGGCTTGCGAGAGCTGCCGCGCCTGCGTTTCGGTGCGCGTGGTGGCGGACGATTTTCGCCCTCGCGCAACATGCGCCGCATCGCCGAGCGCAATGAAGACGTGATCGGCGACATGCGCACGCCGGCGCCGACCTCCGAGCAATATTCGGTGTTCCGTGCCTATCTCGACACCCGCCACCGCGACGGCGGCATGGCCGACATGACCGTGCTCGATTACGCCATGATGATCGAGGACAGCCATGTCGACACCCGGCTGGTCGAATACCGCCGGCGCGGGCCGGATAGCAGCATCAACGGCCGCGGCGCCGGCAAGCTGCTGGCGGTCGCGCTCACCGACGTGCTGTCGGACGGGCTGTCGATGGTCTATTCGTTCTTCGATCCGGACGCAGGCGAGCGCTCGCTCGGCACGCTGATGATCCTCGACCATATCGCGCGCGCCAAGGCGATGGGGCTTGATTACGTCTATCTCGGCTATTGGGTGCCGGGCTCGCGCAAGATGGATTACAAAGGCCGCTTCCTGCCGCAGGAGCGGCTGATGCCGAGCGGCTGGAGCCGGGTAGAGAAATAACCCAAAGTCGCGGGCGCACAAACCCGCGGACAAAATCCAATCTGCATGCGGCGCCGACGAATGTCCGTCATTGGGAGTGAAGCGGACGTTGCAGAGACGTTGCTGGTTGCCCGCTAATGACCGATATCGTTGAAAAACTCATCTGTTGTTCCGGTTAGTTGCTCCTGATTCATTCGACTGAGAATGAGTTGGGAGGCTCCGGCGATGATGGGCGATCGGTTGATTAAGCAGGAGAGCTTGTTCTATCAGTTTCGGTTGGACGACCACATTCCTACCGATCACATGCTGCGCGCCATCGATCGGTTCGTCGATCTCGATGGGTTGAGGCGGCATCTGGCGCCGTTCTACAGCACGACAGGCCGGCCCTCGGTTGATCCCGAACTGACGATCCGGATGCTGCTGGTCGGTTACTGCTTCGGCATCCGCTCGGAGCGGCGGCTTTGCGAAGAGGTGCATCTCAATCTGGCCTATCGGTGGTTCTGCAGGCTCGGCCTGGACGGTGCGGTGCCGGACCACTCTACCTTCTCGAAGAACCGGCACGGTCGGTTCCGCGACAGCGATGCGTTCCGGCATGTCTTCGAAACGGTGGTGAGCCGATGTATCGAGGAGGGGTTGGTCGGCGGCGAGGGATTTGCGGTAGATGCTAGCCTGATCGCGGCTGATGCCAACAAGCAGAGGTCCGTCTCCAGCGCAGAGCATACAGACTGGCGAAGTCTCGCCAGCCGTCGTGCTGTGCGGGAGTATCTTGGCACTCTGGACCAAGCCGCATGGGGCGCGGCCAGCGAGACCGTGCCGAAGTTCATCTCTCCGGCCGACCCTGCGGCACAGTGGACCGGCGCTCACAAAGGACATGCGTTCTTCGCCTATGCGGACAACTACCTGATCGATCTGAAGACGGCCGTCATTCTCGACGTCGAGGCGACACGCGCGATCCGCCAGGCCGAGGTTGGCGCCGCAAGAACCATGATCGACCGCACCGCCGATCGCTTCGGGCTTAAACCCGAGAGGCTTGCCGCCGACAGCGCCTACGGTTCGGCCCCTTCGCTGGATTGGCTGGTCAAGACCAAGGGAATTGCGCCCCACATCCCGGTCTGGGACAAATCCAGGCGCGATGATGGAACATTCTCGCGATCCGACTTCCAGTTCGACGAAGCGAGGAACATCTACGTTTGTCCGGCGGCCAAGACGCTAACCACGCGCGGAACGATCGTCAGCGACGATCAAGTCCTCTACCGGGCCAGCAAGTTCGATTGTACGCCATGTCCACTGAAGAACCGGTGTTGCCCGAAAGAGCCGACCCGCAAAATCCCGCGGAGTATCTTCGAGCAGTCCCGGGACGTCGTCCGCTCGCTGGTCGGCACAGAGCTTTATGAGCGGTCGCGCCGGGAACGCAAAAAGATTGAGATGCTGTTCGCGCACCTGAAACGCATCATCGGTCTCAGGCGATTGCGGTTGCGCGGACCGACCGGAGCCAAAGACGAATTCCTACTCGCAGCTACCGCCCAGAACCTTCGCAAGCTCGCCAAGATGATCGTCCCGGCAAGGCCCCAACGCCTCAACAGCGTAGGCCGCATCGCCTCGAAAGAACCGACGATGCCGGTAGCTCCACATGTGGAGTTTTTCAACGATATCGACCCAGAACGAACATTCAAACCCTCCGGACGCTGCCTAGGAGGCTGACAGGCGTGCATCCGAGGGATCGGCTGCCATTTCTACCTGGTTGCGCCCATTTTCTTTCGCGCGGTAGAGCGCCTCGTCGGCTCGAATGAGCGTCTGATCCGCCTCAGAATTGCTCGAAATCATGGAGGCAGCACCAATGCTGACCGTCACCGAGATGGTCTTTCCGTCGTGCACGAGCGGGGTGTTGGCCACAATCTCACGCAGCCGGTCCGCCGATGCTCGGGCGGCAGCCAAATCGCAACCCGGCAGGATGACAGCAAACTCTTCTCCGCCCACCCGTGCCGCCAGGTCGAATTTACGCAATGCTTTGCCCATGAGTTGAGCGAAGTGTTTCAGCACCGCATCGCCCACAGCGTGGCCATGGGTATCGTTGACCCGCTTGAAATGGTCGAGATCGAGCACTAAGACCGAACAGCGCTGATTGCCAAATCGCTGCACTCTGGCAAATTCTTCTGCGAGCCGAACAAGAAATTGACGGCGGTTCGGCAGCTTTGTGAGGGCATCGGTTGTGGCCAAAACCAGCAATTCCTTTTCACTGGCGAGCAAAGCGGCTTGCGCAAGTTTGCGTTCCGTGATGTCGAGGGTAATGCAGACGAGAAATTGCGGGGTGCCGTCTGCGGCATACATAGGCAGTTTGAACGTGTAACCGATCCGATCGGCTTTTTTAGCGGCGCTCCAGAATTTCTCCTCGAATTCGACCGGCTTGCGGCCTTCGAAGATCGATTGATCCTTGGCCAGAAACTGTTCCATCTGATCAGGAGGAAAGAATTGGCTCGCATCGGTACCGCGCAAGTCGGCGAAAGACATTCCCCATTGCTCTTCGCAGGCGCGATTCATGAGAAAAAAGCGACTTTTGTGATCCTTCACAAAAAACGCGACCGGTATCAAATTGATGATGGTCAACAGCAGTTCACTGTTTTCGCGCAGTGAACGTACTTCTTGCTCCATTTTTTCGCTATAGACGCGGACCTCGTCGAGATACTCTCGCCATCGGCTTTCCGAAAAGATTTCCTCACCGCGCCGAAACTTTGGCCTGTGAATAATTGCACTCATATTTGGATAGCCTTCGCAACTCTAAACGTCGACAGCATCGCTTTGCACTCGGGCTTGTCCATGCCGCAGATATTTCCTCGGCCCTATGGAAGATGCAGCCCGACGCGTAAAGATTGGGGCACCTCAGCCGGTCTCTGACATGATGAAACTCAAATAAGTTTAACGCTTACATGGCGTTAAAATGGTTGCGCGATATCGATCAATGACACTGCTCGATTGCGGGTAACTGTGCCGAATTGTAAAATGCTACCATTGCAAACTGACAATCCCTGCAGTTCCTGTTGGTCGATTGCTTACTCATGGCGGACAATTCACCCGCACCGGCACGTGTCTGCTTTCGGCACCTAACGCACATTTCGACCGCGCCAGCGAATGTCCGCTTTCGGGAGTAAAGCGGTCCCGCGTTCCAATGTGTTTTATGAGTTCCGGAGCTTAGTGCAGCCCCGGGATCGGCACGCCCAGCGTCTGCGCGATCAAGAACAAATTGAGCAGCAGCACCAGCACGGTCGCCACCACCGCGGCGATGCGGGTGACGCGGCCGTTGACGAATTTGCCCATGATGTCGGCGCGGCCGGTGAACTTCAGCAGCGCGATCATCGGCAGCGGCAGCGCGATGCTCAGCGCGACCTGGCTCATCACCAGCGCGCTGGTCGCATTGACGCCGTAAGCGACCACGACGAAAGCCGGCAGCATCGTGATACGCGGCGCAGCCAGATCGGAATGCGGAAGGCGACGAAGCCCTGCATGATCATCTGCCCGGCCATGGTGCCGACCACCGAGCTCGAAAAACCCGAAGCGATCAGCGACACCAGGAAGATGCCGGCCGCGCCGATGCCGAGCAACGGCGCCAGCGTCTGATAGGCGGTTTCGATCTCGGCCACATCCGGATGGCTGGCGTGGAAGGCGCCCGCGGCCATCATCACCATCGCAATGTTGATCAGGCCGGCGACGGTCAGCGCCATCACGACTTCAAGGTTGGAAACGCGCATGATCCGGCGTCGCTCGTGTTCTTCGCTGCCCGGCGTGCGCGCCTGGTCAGGCCGGAATGCAGGAAGAACGCATGCGGCATCACCGTCGCGCCGATGATGCCGACCGCGATCGACGGCGCCTCGGCGTCAGGCAGGTCCGGCACGAAGAATGATGGCCGCGGCGCCCCAATCGACCGGCGCGATGAACATCTCGATCAGGTAGCAAAGCCCGATGATGCCGACCAGCCCGCCGATGGTCAGTTCGAGCCGGCGGAAGCCGTGGCCTTCGAGCATCAGGAAGCCATAGGTGACGATCGCGGTGACGCCCATGCCGACCATCAGCGGCATATGGAACAGCAGGCCGAGGCCGATCGCGCCGCCGAGAAATTCGGCGAGGTCGGTCGCCATGGCGGCGATCTCACTCACGACCCACATCGACGTGACCAGCGGCCTGGGCAAATGCTCGCGGCAGATTTCCGCGAGGTTGCGCCCGGTGACGATGCCGAGCTTGGCGGAGAGCGCCTGGAACAGCATGGCGATCAGGTTCGCGAGCAGCACCACCCACAGCAGCGCGTAGCCGTATTTCGCGCCGGCCTGGATGTTGGTGGCGAAATTGCCCGGGTCCATGTAGGCGATGGAGACGACCACCGCCGGGCCGGCGAAGGCGAGATAGGCCGCCGGGCCGCGACGCTGGCCGCTGAGAATGGCCTGCGCCGCCTCCACCGTGCGGTCGGTCAGCGACCCGCGACGCGCGTTCAGTCCGCTCATGCGATCAGGCCGCTCCAGCGTCGGCGCAAAAGTGTAGCCATGGCTACATTTCAAAATAGGGGTTCCGTTGCGGATGTCAACACACAGATTGTAGCCATGGCAACAATTTGATATTGTGTGCCGGTTGCGCCAGTGCAACAATGCATTGGCGTGAGCGCGGGCTTGCGGAGGCATCATGCCGGCGGCGGCGGAGAAAAAGGCGGCGGGCGCGCGGTCAAACTGCCGGCCGAAATCACTCAGGCGCGCCGCTTCGGTAAGACCCGCTCGGCGCAGTCGGGCGCCCTGCTCGAGGATTACGTCGAACTGATCGCCGACCTGTTGAACAGCGGCGGCGAAGCGCGGCCGACCGATGTCGCCCGCCGGCTCGGCGTATCGCACGCCACCGCCATCAAGACGATTGCGCGGCTCAAGCGCGACGGTCTGGCGACCGGCCGGCCCTATCGCGGGGTGTTTTTGACCCCGGCCGGGCAAACGCTGGCCGCCCGCGTGCGCGCGCGTCACCGGCTGGTGGTCGAATTCTGCTGGCGTTGGGCGTGCCCGCCGAAGCCGCGGAAGCCGACGCGGAAGGCATCGAGCATTACGTCTCGGAGGCGACGCTGAAAGCCTTCGCGCAGTTCCTGCAAACGCGCGCGCAACGCTAGCCGCGCGCGTTACGCCTCCTCGCCGCCGTTGGCCTTGCCGCCGACCGGCGGCGGATTGAATCGATTGTTGGTGAGGAAGCGGTCGGGCCGGATGCGGCCGGCGGCGCCGCGGTCGCCGCGCCAATTGGCGAGTTCCTTGAGCGTCAGCGTGAAGCTACGCCCCGCGGTGTCGATCCAGGTGAGACCCTCGGCGCCCTTGAAGGTGGCGACGTCGGCAAGCCCCTTCTCCTTGTAGCGCTGCAGGCGCACGCCGCGCCCGCGCCCCATTTCCGGCACCTGATCGAGCGGGAAGATCACCAGCTTGCGGTTGCCGCCGATGGCCGCGGCGAGTTCGCCGTTGACGACAGTCATGGCGGCGGCCTTGTCGGCGCCTTTCAGATTGAGCACCTGCTTGCCCTTGCGCGTGGTGCCGAGCACCTCATCTTCCGGCACCACGAAGCCGTTGCCGCCATAGCTCGCCACCAGGAATTTACGTTTGCCCTCGTAGGCGAGCGCCGCGACGATGTCGGCATCTTGTTCGATGTCGAAATAAAGCCGCACCGGCTCACCGTGCCCGCGCCCGCCCGGCAGCTTAGAGGCTTCCAGCGTGTAAAACTTGCCGTTGCCGGCGAAGATCAGAATTTTCGCCGTGGTCTCGGTGGGGAATGCGAATTTCAGCGCGTCGTCGGTCTTGAAGGTAACGCCGCTAAGATCGCTGACATGGCCGCGCAGCGCGCGAATCCAGCCCTTCTCGGAGACGACGACGGTGATCGGCTCGCGCACCACCATGGCCTCTTCGATCGCCGCCACGTCGTGCTCGGGCGCTTCGGCGAAGGTCGTGCGGCGGCGGCCGAGATCGTCTTCGGCCCGAACTTAACTTTAAGCTCCTTGATCTCGGCGGCGATGGTCTTCCATTGTCTGTCGGTCGAGCCGATCAGCGATTTGACGGCTTTGAATTCCTCGCGCAGCGCCTTTTCCTCGGCGCGGATTTCCATCTCCTCGAGCTTGCGCAAATTGCGCAGCCGCATGTTGAGGATGGCGTCGGCCTGCACGTCGGAGAGCTTGAAGGTCTTCATCAAGACCGGCTTCGGCTCGTCCTCGCGCCGGATGATCTTGATGACCTTGTCGAGGTTGAGATAAGCGACGAGGAAGCCGCCGAGCACTTCCAGCCGATGCTCGATCTGCGCTTGCCGGTACTTGGAGCGCCGCACCAGCACGTCGCGGCGGTGGTCGAGCCACTCGCGCAAGGCTTCGGCCAAGCCCAGCACCTGCGGGATGCGGCCCTTGACCAGCACGTTCATGTTGAGCGGGATGCGGCTTTCGAGCTCGGTGAGCTTGAACAGCGACTCCATCAGCAATTCGGCATCGACCGTGCGCGCGCGCGGCTCGATCACCAGGCGCAGGTCCTCCGCCAATTCATCGCGCACGTCGGCAATGAGCGGCAGCTTTTTCTCGTTGATCAGCTCGGCGAGCTTCTCGACCAGGCGCGACTTCTGCACCAGCCAAGGTATCTGCGTGATGACGATGGTGTAGGTGCCGCGGCCAAGGTCTTCCTTTTCCCAGCGCGCGCGTACGCGGAACGAGCCGCGCCCGGTGGTGTAGGCCTCGCCGATTTCCGCCGGCTTGTCGACGATGACGCCGCCTGTCGGGAAATCCGGCCCCTGCACGTATTGAGCAGCGTGCGGCTGCGCGCCTTCGGGTTGTCGATCAAAAACAGCGCGGCGTCGCATAGTTCAGCCGCGTTGTGCGGCGGGATCGAGGTCGCCATGCCGACGGCGATGCCTTGCGAACCGTTGGCCAAGAGATTGGGGAATGCAGCCGGCAGCACCACCGGCTCCTCGCCGGTGCCGTCGTAGCTCGGGCGGAAATCGACCGCGTCCTCGTCGAGGCCGTCGAGCAAAAGCCGCGCCACTTCGGTAAGCCGCGACTCGGTGTAGCGATGGCGGCGGCGTTATCGCCGTCGATATTGCCGAAATTGCCCTGTCCGTCGACCAGCGGATAGCGCTAGGCAAAATCCTGCGCCAGCCGCACCAGCGCGTCGTAGATCGCCTGGTCGCCGTGCGGATGGTAATTGCCCATCACGTCGCCGACCACCTTGGCGGATTTCTTAAAGGCGGCGCCGGGATCGAGCCGCAAGGTGCGCATGACGTGCAGGATGCGGCGGTGAACCGGCTTCAAGCCGTCGCGCGCGTCGGGCAGCGCGCGGTTCATGATGGTGGAGAACGCTAGCGAGGTAGCGCTCCTCCAGCGCGCCGCGCAGCGCAACCTCTTCGACTGCCCTTGTCGGGGGGAATCAGTCTCGCCCATGATTCGATAGTTACTGCGCCGGCAGGCCTCGAACAAGCAAGGACCGCCGCCGCCATATAATGTTCCAACATTGATCTATATCCTGCGGGGAGCGGGCTATTTGAGGATCGAGCAATGAGCAAATGTCGGATTGTTTTCCACACGGCGGTGGCCGTGTTCGGCGCCGCGATGCTGGTATCCGGCGCGCCGCGCAAGAACCGGCCCGCCGCCGCTGCAAACCAACGAGGCCTATATCGCCGCGACGATGGCGACCGATACGCTGGCGATCGGCGATCCGATGGCGGTGTTTGCCTATGTACTCGGCAGCCTGCCCGCGGAAGCGAAAGTCTATCCGACCGAAAACCATTATTACTTCGCCTTCGATCTCAACGGCGTCCGCTATGCCGGCAACATCAAGCTCGACGCGCATCTACGGAGCGAGGGCAAAGTGGTGTTCACCTATTACCAGGACTAGTCAGCTGGCTGCCCGAAAACGAAGGCACGTCGCGCATCCTCGGCGCTGCCGATGGGGTGACGGTCGAAAAGCTCGCCCCGCTCGCCTACAAGGTGACCTACCAAAACAAAAGCGTCGTCTTTGCGCTCAACGATCTGTCGCAGGTCAAACCGCCGGCGCGGCACTGGCGCCGGACGATCGCTTCATCGGCCCGGTGTTCGACAACTCCGGCGTGCGTTTTTTTCTGGTGTTCAACGCCCGGCTGAAACTGTTCCACTATATTCTCGACGAAACGATCAAGCCGAATGACGTATTCGTGCCGGCGCCGGTCGGCGACGGCCGCATTCTCATCGGCAAGCGCACCGGTTTTGCCGTTTATCGCGACGCGCAGCGCGAGCGGAAAATCCTGATCGGCGTCTTCCACGGCAATGTCGAGGCGAATAATTATCTCGACGGTCCGTTCGACCAGATGCCCGACAACTTCATCGTCGGCGATGCCTACCGGGACGCCATTTTCGCGGTCGAGCCGGATCTCAAGGGAAAGATCAACCGCTACGGCAGCTTTGCCGACGGCGAGCGTCGCGGTCGCGCCCTATATGGAATACGGCAAGCCGAGCGATCTGGCGATTTTCGACCGCTGCGCGACCAGCCGGCGCATTGCGGCTGACCGCTACGCCGCTTGCCTGGCGCTGCCCATCGAGGGCAATCACGGCCCAAGCGCGCGGCCGCTGGCGTTGCGCGCGCCGCGCCAATCCGCCTCGCCAAAACAAATGAGCCGCCGGCTTGCGCCGGCGGCCCATGGTGGCGTTGGTGTCGGTGTACGACTACCACCACCAGCAAATGTTGCGCGAACGCCAGCGGTGACGGCAACGGCGGCGACGACGACGGCGCCATTGAACGTCTTGGAGCGGAGTCACCACTTTGAATGCCGAACCGATCGACACCCCGTTGGCAGGCGCCGCTTGGGATGCCGGCATGCTGAAGAGACCGAAGACCAAGGCCATCAGCGTTCCGATCATTATTTTTTGCATCAGGTTTGTCTCCATTCCTGCTGAGCTCAAGCCGGGACGGCCAATAACAGAATACCCAGCGATTTAGAAGTTCTCGTGACCAACTTATTCATCCGGCGTTCACGAATTGGTCGAGCGCTCGTTCATGAACTGGTACGCAACTATTGAATAATTACTCAGACTTGCCAAGGTTCCCGGCAATGTTTTGCACGAATTGTTTGGGTAAATCGTTACCATCGCACTGCACTGCAGCAAAAACCCGCTCAGTCGTTTTCGTCGCGCGCGACGCCGCGCGATTCATAGTAGACTTTGATAAACGGCGAGAAGATCTTGTACAGCACGTTCTTGGAAACCAGCGTGTCGTGCAGCACCAGATAGTCGATGCCGGTGTAGATGAAGCAATTCATCGCGTTCTGGGGCGTTTCGACAATCGGTTCGCCCTTGATGTTAAACGATGTGTTGACCAGCACCGGCACGCCGGTCAACTTTTCGAACTCCGTCAGCAGATCATACATCCGCTCGTTGTGTTCGCGCCGCACGGTCTGCACGCGGGCGGTGCCGTCGACATGGACGATCGCCGGGATCCGATCCCGCCATTCGGGACGGACCTGTTTGGCGCGCAGCATGAACGGCGATTCGTCCTCGCCGACAAAGATGTCCTTGGCCCGTTCGTACAGCACGATCGGCGCGAACGGACGGAACGGCTGCCGGAACTTCACGCGGCTGTTGAGGATGTCCTTCATCTCCGGCCGGCGCGGGTCGCCTAGAATGCTGCGATTGCCGAGCGCGCGCGGCCCAAACTCCGAGCGGCCCTGGAACCAGCCGAACACTTTGCCGTCGGCCAAAAGTTTCGCGGCTTCACGCGCAATGCTCTCGCCGGGTCCGTCGAACGTCTTGCGAGTGGTGAAGACCGGATGCGTCGCTTGCGGACGTCCTCTTCGGGATAATGGGCGCCGAGCATCGCCTGCTTCATCACGAAGTTGCGCGGCTTTTTCTGCACCGCCAGGTGACCATAAAGCGCGCAGCCGATCGAAATGCCGTTGTCGCCGGCCGCCGGCTGAATCCAAACATTTTCGAAGCCTGCCTCGCGCACGATGCGGCCATTGGCAACGCAGTTCAGCCCGACACCGCCGGCAATGCAAAGGTTCTTGGCGCCAGTCGTTTCACGCAGCCATCGCGCGCGCTCCAGCAGCACCTCTTCGGTGTCGTGCTGGATGCGCCACGCCATGTCCTCCCAATGCCTCATGGAGGGATTGTCTTCCCATTTTCTGATGTCGTCCGGCATCCAGGGCTGGTTGAAATCGGCGTCCCAGTCGGGAAAATGCAGTTCACCGTCCTTGATCTCGATCAGCCTCTTGAAATTGTTGGGCCGGCCATACGGCGCGAGCCCCATCACCTCGCCGCACTTGTTCCAGTCGGCGAAGATGTAGCTGGACACGCGGCTGTAGAGCGCGCCAAGACCGTTCATGTAGAAGAACTCGTCGCTCAACATTCCGCGCTGTGGTTCCAGCCACACCTTCTTCAGCGTCTCGAGCTTGGTTCCGCTGAATTTGTAGTAGCTCTCCGATTCGCGCGCGAGCGGATTGACGCCCTCGGTGAGCTGGCCCGGCTCCTTGATGTCGGAGCTGTAGCTGCCGACGCCGTCGACAATCATCACGACGCCTTCTTCGAACGGGCAGACCGCAAATGCGCTGTAGGCGTGCGCAAGATGATGCGACACCGTCATGACCTTGTTCGACTTTGGCAGAAACAGCGGGCTCTTGATGGCTGCGGCCCGATCGCTCTCCTCCATGTCGCCCTGGTAGATTAGGCGCGTTTCCAGATCCTCGACCGGCAGCACGTAGCAATTGCGCACCACCAGCTCGACGTCGTCGAGCGTGATGCCCTCGGCGCGCAGGCAATAGTCGACCGCGTCCTGGAAAAAGCCGCTGGCGTGCTTCTCCGCGTGATCCGCTCTTTTTCGACGGCGTAGGCGAGTTGTCCGTCGCGCAGCAGGCACACGCTCACGTCGTGATCGTAGGCATTTATTCCAAGAACGTAAGTGTGATTTTTGGCATCGAAGCAATCTGCATCAGGTCGAGCGGCTTTTGCAACTATCGCGCGGATGCGTTATGGCGGCGAGATGAAACCGGTCAAACGCATTGCCCGCGACCGCTGTTGCGGCGTGCTCGTCGATGTGCAGGAGTTTTTTCTGGCGCAGGTCGACAAGCGCCGGCGCGCCCGCCTAAAGACGAATATCGGCCATTTCGTGCGCCTGCTCGACTATTTCCGCATTCCCACGGTCGTGACGCTGGAGCGCCCGGTAGAGCACAAGGGAACCTTGCCGCGCGAGATCGCCCGGCATCTGGGCGCGCACGCACAGACCTTTGAAAAGGATTTTTTCGATCTCACCCGGGACAAGACGATCCGCGATCATCTCGCGGGCCTCAAGCGGCGGCAGGTCATCGTCGCCGGCTGCGAGACAGACGTCTGCGTCATGCAGTCCTGCCTCGGCCTGATCGATCTCGGCTACGAGGTGTTCGAGATCGACGAGTTGATCTTTTCCTCCGCGCGCGACACCGAGGCCGCGGTCGAGCGCATGAAAGCCGCGGGCGCCGTGTTCACGACCTACAAGAGCCTCTTCTACGAACTGGTCGAGGCGGTGCAAGGCGAGCCGAGGACCGACAAGATTTTCGCCAAGCTCGGACCGTTTCCCGACGACCTGCCCGATGCGGCCGTCGATTGAAGTCTGTCACCCGGCGAGCGCGTCGCGCCGCCCGCGCGCGAGCGCCGCGATGAAATGCGTGCGCTCCTCCGACAGCGTCAGCCCGCGCGGCTCGAGCACGTGGCGGGCGAGGAAAAATCCGGTGAGCGCAAAACCGTCGTCGAGATCGCGGCCCGCGGGCTGCGCTTCGCGGTCGCGCAGGAAGGCCGGCAGCTTGAGCATCTTGTCGGCCCACGGCTCGCCGGCCGTTCGCGAGACCGCCCGCCCCGATTTCGGCGACACATAGATCAGATCGGCGCGCACGCCGGTCGAGGCGCATTGTTCGAGATCGAGGCCGAAGCCGAGTTCCGACAGAAGCTGCAATTCGAAGCGCGCCACCATGGGCGCCGCCGTATCGGCGTCGTCGAGATGGCCGAGCACGTCGTCGAATTCGACGTAGAGCCCGTCATGCGGATCGCGCTCCGGCAACAGCCGCATCAGCGCGGCGAGATGGCCGACGCCGTAGATCGCGTGCGGCGCGCCGAAGAAGCCGGCCGCGCGCAGGTTCACCGCCTCGACCGTGTAATTGCCGAGATGCTCGTCGAGCCGCGCCCGCCAGCTCGCGCTCAGCGTGTTGCCCGGCTGCAAAAGCGGCTTCATGCGCGAGCCGAAGCCGCCGCGCACCAGGCCGAGATGACGGCCATGCGCGCGCGTCATCAGTTCGAGGATGGCATTCGCCTCCCCGTGCCGCCTGACGCCGATCACGATGCCTTCATCGGTCCATTGCATTGCAGACTGCATACTCCCCTAAAGGAATAAGCGAACTGACATGCTCCCTCCAGAATGAATTGAGAATATCACGGCGTCAGCGGCCGCCCCTACTCCTTCGGAAACTCCAGCCCCATGGCGCGGTAGCGCTCCGGGTCGTCACCCCAGCCCTCGCGCACCTTGACGAACAGGAACAGGTCGACCTTGGTCTCGACAATCTCGGCGATTTCCCGGCGCGCCGCCTCGCCGATCGACTTGAGGGTCTGCCCGCCTTTGCCGATGACGATCTTGCGCTGGCTTTCGCGCTCCACATAGATCGTCTGCTCGATGCGGATTTTGCCGCCGCGCAATTCCTTCCACAGCTCGGTCTCGACCGTCGAATGATAGGGCAATTCCTGGTGCAGCCGCTCGAACAGTTTTTCGCGCGTGATCTCCGCCGCCAATTGCCGCACCGGCGCGTCCGACATCTGGTCGGGCGGATAAAGCCACGGGCTTGGCGGCATGCGCTCGGCCAGCCACGTTTGAGATCGGCGACGCCGTCGCCGGTCAGCGCCGAGATCATGAAGGTCGAATCGAACTTGGCCTTTTCGTTGGCGATTTTGGTCAGCAACAGCAGCGTGTCGCGCGGCACCAGATCGATCTTGTTGAGGATCAGGATTTTCGTCGTCTTCACCTCGGCGAGCCGATCGAGCAGCGCTTCCGCCTCGTCGTCGATGCCCTTGCGCGCGTCGATCAGCACGCCGGTGAGATCGGCCTCATGCGCGCCGCTCCAGGCCGTCGTCACCATGGCGCGGTCGAGCCGCCGTTTCGGGGCGAAGATGCCCGGCGTGTCGACGAAGATCAGCTGCGACTTGCCTTCGATCGTGATGCCGCGGATCAGCGCGCGGGTGGTCTGCACCTTGTGCGAGACGATGGTGACTTTCGAGCCGACCAGCGCGTTGAGCAGCGTCGATTTGCCGGCATTGGGCGCGCCGATCAGCGCGACGAAGCCGCAGCGTGTGTCGCCTGCCGGCGCTGGGTTCAACCATCGAGCTTGTCCGCCGCCACGCCGACGCGCGTGAGCATGGCGGTGGCGGCGGCCTGTTCGGCGGCGCGCTTGGAGGAGCCCTTGCCTTCGGCCGGCGGCCGGTCGGGCAGCACCACCGCGACGCGGAATTCCGGATCGTGATGCGGGCCGGTGCGCGCCAATTCCTTATAGGCCGGCGTCGGCAGCCCGCGCGCCTGCGCCCATTCCTGCAGCATGGTCTTGGGATCGCGCAAGGGACGCAGCGGCTTGAGCATGCGCTCTTTCCAGAAGCGCGCGATCAAATCGTCGGCCGCCTGATAGCCGCCGTCGGTGAACACCGCGCCGACCAGCGCCTCGCAGGCGTCGGCCAAAATCGTGGCGCGCAGGCGGCCGCCGGCATGCGATTCCGAATTGCCGAGCTTGAGCGCGGGGCCAAGATCCATGGCGCGCGCCACCTCCGCGCAGGTCTCCTTGCGCACCAGATCGGCGAGCCGGCGCGACAGTTCGCCCTCGTTCGCCTTTGGAAAAGCGCGAAAGAGCATGTCGGAGATCACCAGGCCGAGCACATGGTCGCCGAGAAATTCCAGGCGTTGATAGCTGTCGGCGCGCTTTTGCGGGCCGCCGCAGCGCGGAAATATGCGTGAGCGCGCGCTCCAGCAGCGCCTTGTCGGCGAATTTGTAGCCGATCCGCTCCTCGAGCGCGGTTCTATCCTTGGCGCCCTTGCGGCTCATCGCACGATCGTGAACAGCCTGTTCCAGCGGACCGACACCGGCCAGCGCCAGAATTCCCAGGCCCGCTCGCCCTCATAGACCGAGAAGAAAATGATCTGCGCCTTGCCGACGATATTCTCGAACGGCACGGTGCCGACTCGCTGAAAACGGCTGTCGGTCGAATTGTCGCGGTTGTCGCCCATCATGAAATAATGGCCGGCCGGCACGGTGTAGACCTGGGTGTTGTCGGCAAAGCCGTTATCGACCAGGTCGAGCGTGTAGTAGCTCACGCCATTCGGCAGCGTATCCTTCCAGCGCTTCACCGGCGCGGCGGGCGCGCCCTCTTCGGTCTCGATGAACGGCGGCGCCAACTCGTGCTTGACCGGAACGCCGTTGATATAGACGAGGCCCTCTTTCACTTGGATCTGGTCGCCGGGCAGGCCGATCACGCGCTTGATGTAGTCGACCGAATTATCCTTGGGCAGGCGGAACACCACCACGTCGCCGCGCTGCGGCAGCCAATCGCTGGGCAGGCGGCCGGAAAACACGGGCGGCGAAAAAGGCAGCGAGAAGTGGCTGTAGCCGTATGAATATTTCGACACGAACAGATAATCGCCGACCAGCAGCGTCGCCTTCATCGAGCCGGACGGGATATTGAAGGGCTGAAACAGGAAGGTGCGGATCACCAGCGCGATGATCAGCGCGTGGATGATCACGCGGATTGTTTCGCCAATGCCGCCTTCTTTTCGTTTTGTTCCGGATGTCACGCTCATCGGCCTCTTGTCCCGCCATTTAAGGCGTGCACGCCCCGGCGATCTTGTAGCGGCTGGTTTTCCGCGGCGCAATCAAGATCGCGCGCAATACGTCATAAGCATTTGGTCTGATTAGGGTTATTAGGCCGACGCGGCCTTTTTCGGTGACGCCGAAATGATGACAATGGCCTGCGCGCTCGGACCTTCGTCGGTGAGCGAAACGTCGATCTGCGCCTCGCAGCCGGCCGGCGTGATCGCCTGCAGCCGCTCGAGCGCGCCGCCGGTCAATTTCATGGTCGGCCGGCCGGAGGGCAGATTGACCACGCCCATGTCGCGCCAGAACACGCCGCGGCGGAATCCGGTGCCGAGCGCCTTGGAGCAGGCCTCCTTGGCGGCGAAACGCTTGGCGTAGGTCTCCACCCGGTTGGCGCGCTTTTCCGCCTTGGCCCGTTCGGCGGCGGTGAAAATGCGCGCGAGGAAGCGCTCGCCATAACGCTCGATGGTGCGCGCGATGCGCCGCACGTCGACCATGTCGGAGCCGAGGCCGATGATCATGGGGCGCGCGCTTGCTTGCGGCCGCGATCCATGGCCGCGCGCATGAACTTGACCGTTTCGGCGAGGCCCTCGAACACCGCCTCGCCGATGAGGAAATGCCCGATATTGAGTTCGACGATCTGCGGCAACGCGGCGATGGTCTCCGCGCTCGCATAATCGAGGCCGTGGCCGGCATGCACTTCGAGGCCGAAACTCTCGGCCAGCACCGCGCCGGCGCGGATCAACTGCCATTCGGCCTCGGCCTCGGCGCGGCGCTCGCCGGCAAGCGCGTCGCACCAGGCGCCGGTGTGGATTTCGATCACGGCCGCGCCCATCGCGGCCGCCGCCTCGATCTGCGCCGGCTGCGCGGCGATGAACAGCGAGACGCGGATGCCGGCATGTTTGAGCGCAGCACCACCGGCTCGAGCTGCGCGCGCTGCTTGATGGCATCGAGCCCGCCTTCGGTGGTGCGCTCGGTGCGCTTTTCCGGCACCAGGCAGACCGCGTGCGGCTTGGTCTTCAGCGCGATGGCCGTCATCTCCTCGGTCGCCGCCATTTCGAAGTTGAGCGGCTTGTCGATCTCCGCCTTCAGACGCGCGATGTCGTCGTCGAGGATGTGACGGCGATCCTCGCGCAAATGCGCGGTGATGCCGTCGGCGCCGGCCGCGATCGCGAGCTTGGCGGCGCGCACCGGATCGGGATGGCGCCCGCCGCGCGCGTTGCGGATGGTGGCGACGTGGTCGACATTGACGCCGAGGCGCAGCGGAGGCAGCGTTCATTAGCTCGTAATTCGCTTGCGCATGATCTTGTCCGAAAACCGGTTCCCACTTTTCGGGATCATGCGCTAACCGTTCACCCGCTCGGCCTTCGCCACCACGGGCTTGGCGCGCAATTGCGCGATGATGGCGGTAAGATGCTTGAGGTCGTAGACCTCAAGATCGATCAGCACATCGGTGAAATCCGGCGCCCGCCGTGTCATGCGAATATTATCGATATTACCATCATGCTCGGCGATGATTTGGGTGATTTGGGCGAGCGAACCGGGCTCGTTGACCGACTGCACCGTGATGCGCGCCGGGAAGCGGCGCGGCGTGTTCTCTTCCTCGTCCCAGCGCACGTCGAGCCAGCGCTCCGGCTTGTCCTCGAACTCGCTCAGGGCATGCGACTGGATCGGATAGATGGTGATGCCCTCGCCCGGCGTCAGGATGCCGACGATGCGGTCGCCCGGCACCGCGCCGCCATCGGGCGCAAAGCGCACCGGCAGGTCGCCGTTGATGCCGCGGATCGGGATCGCCGGCGTGGCCGCACTGATGCCCGGCACCTTGAATTTGACCGAGGTGAGTTTCTTCAAGCCGAACCAGCCGCTCTCCGATTTCGGCTTCACCGCCATGGCGGCGGCGCGTTCTTCCTTGTAGTCGGGATACATGGCGCGGGCGACGTCGGAGGCCTTCAATTCGCCGCGGCCGACCGCCGACATCACGTCCTCGAGCGAGGCGCGCGCCAGCCGCGGCAGCGCGCCGGTGAGCTTCTCGTCGGAATAGGCGATCTTGGCGCGCTGGAACAGGCGATCGACGATGCGGCGGCCGAGCCCGGTATATTGCGTGCGCACCGCCGCGCGGGTGGCGCGCCGGATGGCGGCGCGCGCCTTGCCGGTGACCACGATCAATTCCCAGGCCGTCGGCGGCGCGATCTGCGCCTTCGAGGTGATGATCTCGACCTCGTCGCCGTTGACGATTTCCGAGCCGAGCGGCGCGACCTGGCCGTTGATCTTGCAGCCGATCGCGGTATTGCCGACGTCGGTGTGCACCGCATAGGCGAAGTCGATCGGCGTCGCGCTGCGCGGCAGCGCGATCAGTTTGCCCTTGGGCGTGAAGCAGAACACCTGGTCGTGGAACAATTCGAGCTTGGTGTGCTCGAGGAATTCCTCCGGGTTGGAGCCTTCCGCCAACAGCTCGATGGTGCGGCGCAGCCAGGCATAGGCGCTCAACTCGCGCGACAGCAATTCGGTCGGCGAGCCGACGCCGTCTTTGTAGAGCGCGTGCGCGGCGATGCCGTATTCGGCGAGCTCGTGCATCTCTTCGGTGCGGATCTGCAGTTCGACGCGCTGCTTGCCCGGACCGATCACCGTGGTGTGGATCGAGCGGTAGTCGTTGCCCTTCGGCGTCGAGATGTAATCCTTGTAGCGGCCCGGCACCATCGGCCAGGTCGTGTGCACGATGCCGAGCGCCTGGTAGCAGTCGGCCACCGTCTTGACGATGACGCGGAAACCGAAAATGTCGGATAGCTGCTCGAAGGCGACCGATTTGCGCTCCATCTTGCGCCAGATCGAATAGGCGCGTTTGCGCCGTCCCAGCACCCGCGCCGCGATGCCGCGGTCGGCGAGTTTCTTGGTGAGCTGCTGCTCGATCTCGGCGATCAAGTGCTGGTGGCGGTCGGCGAGCCCGTTAAGCCGGCCGCTGACCACCGCGATAGGCTTCCGGATACATTTCGCGGAACGCCAGGTCGTCGAGCTCCTCGCGCATGTCATGCATGCCCATGCGGCCGGCGAGCGGCGCGTAGATTTCCAGCGTCTCCTCGGCGGCGCGCCGGCGCGCTTCGGCCGGCATGTAGTCGAGCGTGCGCATGTTGTGCAGCCGGTCGGCGAGCTTGACCAGCAGCACGCGCACGTCGGCGGCGATCGCCAGCAACAGCTTGCGCAGGTTTTCCGCCTGCTTGGCTTCCTTGGTGACCAGATCGAGTCTTCTTCAATTTGGTCAGGCCGTCGACCAGCGTGCCGATGTCGGGACCGAACAGGCCGTCGATTTCGGCGCGGGTGGTCGCGGTATCCTCGATGGTGTCGTGCAGCAGCGCCGCGGCGATGGTGGCGTCGTCGAGCTTGAGGTCGGTGAGAATCGCCGCCACCTCGATCGGGTGGGAGAAATAGGGATCGCCCGAGGCGCGCCGCTGCTCGCCATGCGCCTTCATGGCGTAGACATAGGCGCGGTTGAGCAGCGCCTCGTTGGTATTGGGGTTGTAGCGGCGCACCCGTTCGATCAGGTCATATTGCCGCATCATCTGCGGTTTGCGGGGTTGCGCCGGCTTTTCAACGACTTGCGGCACGGCAACGGGGCGCTCCAGCGGCGCCCGGTCGGGCGACTGCTTCTGCATCCGGGGAAGATCTGAGCGCGCGCGCGCCATCATCGTGCCTCGCGGCCGCCGAATTTGCATGGATAACGGCGCCGGCAGCCGTTTCTAGCATAGATATCGCGGCAATTCGTTGGCGTCGCAAGGGTTTGCCGTCCTGGTTGACGGAAAACAAACGGCCCGGCGCGAGGGCCGGGCCGTTCTATAGAATTTATGTGGAAATGCGCGGAAACGCCTACTCGGCGTCCTCTTCCGGCACTTCTTCCGGCGGCGCCAGGCCCTCGAGGCCCTTGAGCAGCTCTTCCTCGGTCATGCGCTCGGAGGTGACCTCGGTGTCGTCGGAATCGACAGAGGCGCCCGCGCCTGCCCCGATCAGCGGCACTTCCGGCTCCGGCTCGTCGACCTCGACGTATTTCTGCAGGGTATGGATCAGGTCTTCCTTCAGGTCGCCCGGGCGATACCGTGGTTTCCGCGATTTCGCGCAGCGCCACCACCGGGTTCTTGTCGTTGTCGCGGTCGACGGTAATCTGCGACCCCGACGAGATCATGCGCGCCCGGTGGCTCGCCAGAAGGACGAGATCGAAGCGGTTCTCAACTTTGTCGATGCAATCTTCTACGGTGACACGGGCCATCGGCTCGTCACTCCTATGGATGGAACTTTGTCATGAATTCGCCCGGTAGGTAGCCCCTGTGGCCTGAAAGTTCAAGTATTTTTGTCTTGGATTAGCCGCAAGCCTCTGATACCGAAACCGACGCAAGCAGGCCGACCGGACGGATTTTAGCGGCAACGGCGTGATTGCGTAGGTACCGAGCGAATTGATCGAAGGTGCCTTCATAGTCTGTTAACGCCAATTCAAGGCAGCGGGCCGTGCTTCCCGCGCGTTGGGCGCGCGCTAAATCGGGAAATTCGGTTCGTATTGCGAGGATGTGAGAAACCAGACCATGACCGTCCCGGCGAAAAAATCGCATTGTTCATCGACGGCGCCAATCTTTACGCCACCGCCAAATCGCTCGGCTTCGACATCGACTACAAGAAGCTGCTGAAAGAATTTCAATCGCGCGGTTATCTGCTGCGCGCGTTCTATTACACCGCGGTGATCGAGGATCAGGAATATTCCTCCATCCGCCCGCTGATCGACTGGCTCGACTACAACGGCTATTCGGTGGTCACCAAGGCCACGAAAGAGTTCGTCGACCAGACCGGCCGCCGCAAGGTCAAGGGCAACATGGACATCGAGCTCGCGGTCGACGCCATGGAGATCGCCCGCACGATCGACCACATGGTGCTGTTCTCCGGCGACGGCGATTTCCGCTCGCTGGTGGAAGCCGTGCAGCCAAGGGCGTGCGCGTGACCGTGATCTCGACCGTCACCACCCAGCCGCCAATGGTGGCCGACGAATTGCGCCGCCAGGCCGACATCTTCACCGACATTGTCACGCTGCAGGGCAAGATCGGCCGCGATCCGTCCGAGCGGCCGCCGGTGAAGCGCGCGGCCGCGCGACGATCGCGGCGCTTCGCCGCAGCAACGCCGCAATTCCTGCAGCGCCGCCGACGACGCAGCGGGCCGACGCCACCGCCATGTCGGCGCCGACGACGACGATTTCGAAGATTAGTCACGCGCATGATCCCGAAAAGTGGGAACCGGTTTTCGGTTAGATCATGCGCCAAGAAAACGAGCCCGGGCGCGACTGCGCGCGCTGCCCGCGGCTCAAGCAATTCCGCGACGGCTGGCGCGCCAAGGAGCCGACCTGGTTCAACGCGCCGGTGCCCTCCTTCGGCCCGCGCGATGCGCGGCTGTTGATCGTGGGCTTGGCGCCCGGCCTGCAAGGCGCCAACCGCACCGGTCGCCCGTTCACCGGCGATTACGCCGGCGTGCTGCTCTACGAGACGCTCGCCCGTTACCGCTTCGCGCGCGGCACTTACGGCGCGCATCCCGACGATGGATGGAACTGACCGATTGCCGCATCGCCAATGCGGTGCGCTGCGTGCCGCCGGAAAACAAGCCGACCACCGTCGAGATCGCCACCTGCCGCGATTACCTCAAAGCGACCATCGCGGAGATGAGCAACCTGCGCGCCATCGTCGCGCTCGGCCGCATCGCCCATGACAGCGTGGTGACGGCATTCGGCGCGAAAAAGTCGGCGACGCCCTTCAAGCACGGCGGCAAGAACATGCTCGGGCCCCTCGCTTTGTTCAGCAGCTATCATTGCTCGCGCTACAACACCAATACCGGCGTGCTCACGCCCGAGATGTTCCGCGATATTTCGCAGGCCTGCGCCGATATTCGAGGACGCATAGACGCGGTAAGCTGCGTCAGACGGTGGCGACCAACACGCCGATGCCGCCCCGATGGCCGAAAATCGCCGCGTTGGCGAGATTTCCGGCGAATTGCGCCATGGCGTTGAGGGCCGCGACGCTGTAGCCGATGCCGACCGCCCAGCGGGCGCCGGGATTTTGCGGCGGGAACAGCAGCAGCTTGCGGCGATCTTCGTTGATGCCGTTCATGATCCCCGCCCCGGAATTGTTGGCGCTTTCCACCTTCAACTCGATGGCGTAGCGGCCGGCATTGTCCTGCGCGTAACAGTCGAGCGACAATCGCTGGTTCGGCGGCGGATAAGGCACCTCGCGCGCGGCCTGCACGCCGGCGGCGCGCGGATCAGCACCAGTTCGACCTGCATCCAGATCTCCCAGGCGGCGCCGGTCGAGATGGCCTGCGCGATGCGGTCGGAAAATGGCGGAAAATCAAATTCTGTAAATTGAAAATGTTATGACGAGCTCTCGGCTAATTTGAAAAAGAGGTTGGTCTGATCGTTGAAGCCGAGCGTCGGTCCGTTACTGCCCGACGCGACGACCACGTCGCAGGTGTTCGATGGCGCCGGCAGGACGGCGCCGGACGCCTTGGCGCTCGACAGGAAGGTCGCGATCACCTGGGTCGGATTGAAGTAGGCCGCCTCGTTGTAGAGCACCGGCACGACGCAAAACGGCGCCAGCCTCGAGACGTTGTTGACCACCGCGGCCTGCGCCAGGCCGAAGGCGAAGGAGCCCGACGGCGTCGTGTTGCTGACGACGTAGGATTGCGCTGACTTGGACTTTTGCTGCTGCTGCACGAACTGCCCCTGCGTGAACGCGTAGACATTGCCGACCTCAACGGGCGCGTCGGACTTCGCGTTGATTTCGATCACCGCGCCGACAACCAGCGGTGTCGTGGTGGCAAAGCAGAAGAAGTCGTCCGTCCAGGTCACCGTGTTCGTCTGCATCGGCGCGAAGGCCTGCCAACCGACTGCAGGCAAAGCTGCAATCGAATTGGCGGCAACCGCGTCCGTTTCTACGGTTTGATCGACACGACGCATGAGCGTCACCACTTGGCCCGCGTTGTAGATCTTGGTCAGGCCTTGGCTGTCGATCTGGATGTCCACGAGCGCGTCCGGCCGGGACGTGGAGTGGATGCGGTTGCCGCTGTACGACCTGCCGATCTACGTGCGGGCCGAACGAAGCAGGCGCGCGTAATCGGCCGGCAACTCCGAGGCCGGCGCCTGCAGGTAGAAAGTGTTGCTCGAGGATTCGGTGAAGCCGATATTGGCAATCGCGTTCTGCGAGCTCAGCGTTACCACCAAGGCATTGCTGGCAACCTGACTCAACACGACGCCGTTGTTGACCGAATTGGCTAAGAAGATCGACACGGTCTCCTCCGGCGTGAAGGTGGCGGATTCGTCGTTACCGACCGGAATGGAGTTGAGTGGGGCGTTGACCGGCACGTTGTTGACCATGGCCTGTTGCGAGAGGCCGAAATTGAGCATGCCGCCCTGCTCATTTTGCATGTTGAAGGTGCCGGCGGCGCCGCCGGAAGCGCCGGTGAACCCGCCCTCGCGAAGGTGTAGAGCCAGCTGTCTGCACCGGGGCCCCGGTCACCGAGGTCTGCACGATGGTGGCGCCCGCGGTCAGCGACGTGGTGGTGGCGTAAATGTTGTAATTCTCGACCCAGATCACCGAATTCTCTTCCAACGGCTGGAAATTGATCCAGGCGACCGGCAGGTTGCCACTGGCGAGCGGGTTGGCGACGACGCTTTTGACGATGGTGATCGCCTGATTGGCTTTGTAGATCTGCTGGCAGCCGGGTTGGTCGATCGAAATGTTGAGCTGGTATTGCATCGCTCTCTCCCTGTGGTTGTGGTCTAAGTAGTACTACAACCTTAGAGAGACTTAGTCCGAGACACGCTTCCTTCCGGTTGCGCGACGGGCAAAAAAGCGGCTTTCCGCTTGCGCGGCGCGCAAGCTGAGGCGCGCCCTGGGGGCGCGGCGTCCGCGGCGATCGAATCGATCGTCGACAACAGCAGGGTCAACGAGCGCGCACCAAGCCGTCGGCCGATCGCTTCCAGCGTATTGTCCTGCGCGCGACCGTCGCCGGCGCCCACCGCGCGATGCGCATCCATGCTGCCGCGGCCGAGCAGCAGCCAATCGAGCGAAACGTCGAGCGCGGCGGCGAGCGCCACCGCGTTGTCGAGCGATATCTGCTTGTTCTCTTTCCAGCGCGTCACGGCGCTTTCGTGCACGTTGAGTTCGGCAGCCAAGGCCTGCTGTTTGCGAACGCCGCGTGCAGCCAACGCCTCACGAATTCGTTCTCCGCGAGATCGACATGGTTTATCCCCTCAGCCGCCCCGGCCGAACTCTGTTTGCAGCCTACGCGCGGCACGGCGTCTTCAAGCGCGCTTCGACGGGCGCCTGATGCGGCGCGAGCGGGTACGGGAAACAGAGCGGGCGCTCGCCCGAATTTCGCACCAAAGGCTTGCGCAATGGTGACGATGGCGATCAGCGCCGGGCCGTTGCAAGAACGGCGGCATGAATAGGCTCGGACCCCTCGCCTTTTCTCAAGCGACCATGGTTCGCGCTGCAACACGAACACCGACCTGCTCACGCCCGAGATGTTCAGCGATGTTTTTCGCGCGGTGCGCGGATTTCTCCAGCGTTGAAAACTTTAGTCAAATAACCGGCACAGGCGTACGTCGGGGCCTTCGGCTCCGCCTGCGCGCAATTTTAAATTTCCTTTTTCAATTATTCTTTTATTCAAACCGCTCGCGCGCGGTTCAAGAGTTCCAAATAAGCGATTCTCCAAGATAGGTAATCCGATCCGGATACCGTTGCCTATTCAGAGGGGCTTGAAATGGATCAGAAACAGCCGGCCGCGCCTGCGGAAATCATATCGTTCCCGCTAGCTCCGCGGATGGACGAGCGTTTTCTAGAAACGATTTTGAACAACATGTCGCAGGGCGTCGTGTTATTCGATGCGGAAACACAATTAATTTTCTGCAACAGACGATATATGGAATTGTATGGAATGTTACCGGAAATTGCCCGGCCCGGACGCTACCTGCGCGACCTTCTCATTCAACGCATTCAGAACGGAACCTTTACCGAGGACCCGGACGAATACATCGCCCGACTAAAAGAGAGCATTGCCGCGGGCGAAGCTTTCAACCACACCGTCCATTTGACCGACGGCCGGACATATTCGGTCGTGAGCAAACCGATCGTGGAAGGGGGTTGGCTGGCGACCCATGAGGACATCACTGAACGACAGCGCTCCGACGGGCGGATCGCTCATATGGCGCGCCACGACGCGCTGACCGATCTGCCCAACCGCGTAATGTTGCGGGAGCGGCTGGAGCACGAACTCAAACGCGTCAAACGCGGCGAGTGCCTGGCGGTCCTGTGTCTCGATCTCGATCAATTCAAGAGCGTCAACGATGCGCTTGGCCATCCGATCGGCGATGAGTTGCTGAAATTGGTCGCCGACCGTTTGCGTGGCTGCACCAGAGAGCCCGATACGGTTGCCCGTTTGGGCGGCGATGAATTCGCCATCATCATGACCCAAATGCAAGAGCCGACGGATGCGGCCTCGCTTTCGAAGCGAATCCGCGAGTCGATCATCAAGCCTTATCAAATCGAAGGGCACCAGATCGTAACCGATATCAGCATCGGCGTATCCATCGCACCCTTCGACGCGGAGGATGCCGACCCGCTTTTAAGAAACGCGGACATGGCGCTCTACGGGGCCAAAGCCGACGGTCGCGGGACTTATCGATTTTTCGAGCCCGAGATGAACACGCGCATGAAAGCGCGGCGCGAATTGGAAATGGACCTTCGTAAGGCGTTGGTCGGCAAAGAATTCGAATTGCACTATCAACCGCTCGTCGATCTTCAATCGAATGACGTCAACGCATTCGAGGCTTTGCTGCGCTGGAATCATCCGAAGCGCGGAATGATTTCGCCGGCGGACTTTATCCCGGTTGCCGAGGAGACCGGCCTGATTATCCCACTCGGCGAATGGGTACTCAAAGCCGCATGCTACGAGGCGGTTGATTGGCCGAACCACATCAAGGTCGCCGTCAATCTGTCGCCCGCCCAGTTGAACAACCGCAATTTGCTCAATGTGGTAACGGGGGCGTTGGCGGAATCCGGCATGCCGGCGCAAAAATTGCAATTGGAAATAACCGAAACGGTGCTGTTGCAGAATACGTTCGCCACCTTGGCGACGCTGCATGAGCTGCGCAAACTCGGGGTGCAGATTGCCCTCGACGATTTCGGAACCGGCTACTCGTCGCTCAGCTATCTGCGCAGCTTCCCGTTCGACAAGATCAAAATAGACCGGTCTTTCATTCAGGATCTGGCGACCGGGACCGAGCCTGTCGCTATCGTGCAAGCGGTCGCCAACTTGGCGAAATCTCTCAACATGGCGTCAACCGCGGAGGGTGTGGAGACGCAACAGCAAATGGACATGTTAATGTCGATGGGCTGCACCGAGATGCAAGGCTTTCTTTTCAGCCGCGCCAGGCCCGCCAGCGAAATTCGACAATTTTTCGGCCAAGCTTCGGAACGTATAACGGGTGCCGCCTAGATGGGATTTTGCAGCCAGGCGACGACGTCTTCGGCGTTCTTGTCGGGCGGGAACACCGGATAGAACACCTTCGTAATCTTGCCGTCGTCGATGACCAGCGCCATGCGCTTGAGCAGCGTCATGCCGGAAGTCACGAAGGTCGGCAGCCAGAGCGCGGTGGTGAGCGAGAGCTTCCGGTCCGACAGGATCGCAAACGGCAAATGCAGGCGCGTCGCCGCTTCCTGCTGGTAGGCGGTGTCTTGCGTGGACAGGCCGAACAATTGCGCCACGCCCAGCCGCTTGAGCTCGGCGAAATGGTCGCGGAAGCCGCAAGATTGCGGCGTGCAGCCGCGCGCGCCCGGAATCTCGTTCCAGCCCGGCGGCAGATCGACGCCCGGCACGCCGGTGCGTGGATAGATATAGAGCACGGTGCGGCCTTTGAGCGCCGACAGGTTCACCGTGCCGCCGTCGGTTGCCGGTAACGCTAGATCGGGCAGCATCGCGCCCGGCAGGTGCTTTGCCCCGCCGTCGTCCTGCGGCGCCGGGATATCGGACGGCAGGACGTTCGGATTATGGGTGCCGGGCGCTTCGGTCATTGGCTGGCTTATTTGCAGGCTTGCAGAAAAGCCGCGACTTTGGCCTTGCGGCCTTTTGCCGGCAAGATCATCGGCTTGCTCGCCCCGCTCACCGCGATCGGCTTGTCGGTTTCGAGCACTTTGAACAAGACATGGCCGCGTGCGATCGACGCGCGCAATTCGGTGCCTGCGGTCATCTGGAAATTAGCACTGTTGCGCGATTTGCCGACAACGATCGCCCGTGTGCCGCCGCTTGCCAGAGTGAGCGTCACCGGCTCGCCCTCGCCTTTACCGGCACTGGTGTCGGCGCCGATGCCGATGTCGATCGCGCCGCCGGAGCGGCACAGAGCCCAGAATTCCGCGTCGGATTCGGGCTCGTCCGACATGGCCTGCAGGCGCGGCTGGCCGTGCTCCCTGCTGAAACTCCAAAGCATTTCGGCCGAGGCCGCAGCGGGCACAAGTACAATCGCTGCGCACAACAGCAGCCGCACGGCGCTCATGGTTCGCTCATGCATAGGACATGAACTCCATCAGCGAGCCGTCCGGATCGCGGAAATAAACGCTCGTCCCCGGCCCCTTGGCGCCGAAGCGCTGCAGCGGCCCGCGTTCGACCTTGACGCCATGCGCTTTCAGATGCGCGATCGCGTCTTCGATCGGCCCGCGCCATTCGAAGCACAGATCGGAATTGCCCGGCTGCACCGGCAAGCGCGCCACTTCCGCCGGCTTGACGCCCGGCCCGTGCACGTTGAGCTGCTTGTCGCCGAAGCGATAGGCAAAGCCGACCGGCCGCGTCACCAATTCGGCGCCCATCACGTCGACAAAGAATTTATTCGAACGTTCCCAGTCGGAGACATGGATGACGCAGTGATCGAGCGCCGTCGGAACGGGCATGGTCAAACCCCGAGCTTGCTGCCGGCTCGCGCCGCCTTGACGCGGCGCTCCTCGATCAGCTTGGCGCTGCGCGCCTTTAATCGCGCGAGCATGTCGGCGGGCGCGCGCTTGGGCGAGCCGCAGTCGAACGGCGGGTCGGGATCGTACTCGATTTGCAATTGCAACTCGCGCGCCACCTGCTCGCCGTCGAGAATGACCGCCAGGCGCAGCGCGAAATCGATGCCGGAGACGACGCCGGCGCCGGTGACGACATTGCCGTCGACCACCACCCGCTCGTGCGTCGGAATAGCCCCGAGCAGCGCGAGATGGTCGACCGCGCTCCAATGGCTGGTGGCGCGTTTGCCCTTGAGCAAGCCGGCCGCGCCCAGCACCAGCGAGCCGGTGCACACGGAGGTTATGTATTTGGCCGACAACGCCACGTGGCGCAGGAAACCGAGCGTCGTCTCGTCGTCCATGAGGTCCTGCTGACCGGCCCCGCCCGGCACCATGATGACGTCGAGCGGCGGGCAGCCGGCATAGGTCACGGTTGGCACGATCTGCATGCCGCGGTCGGTGGTCACCGGCGCCATGCTGCGCGCAATCAGTTCGACTTTGGTGTCGGGCAGCCGCGCCAGCACCTCGTAAGGCCCGGTGAGATCGAGCTGGGTCATGCGCGGGAACAGCAACATGCCGATGCGGCGCATGGTGGCTAGCCCTTCTCCCGCATCAGCCGGCCGCGTTCGCGCTCCCAGGAACGCTTTTTCAGCGTCTCGCGCTTGTCGTGCAGCTTCTTGCCTTTGCCCAATGCGATCTCGATCTTCGCCCGCCCCTTGTCGTTGAAATAGATCTTCAGCGGCACGATGGTCATGCCCTCGCGCTCGACCGCGCCGGCCAGCTTGTTGATCTGCCGCGCGTGCAGCAGCAATTTGCGCGGCCGCTTGGGCAGATGATTGAAGCGCGCCGCCTGCAGATATTCCGGAATGTTGGAATTGATCAGCCAGATCTCGCCGCCGCGCGCGTCGGCGTAGGATTCCGCGATGGTCGCCTTGCCGGCGCGCAGCGATTTCACCTCGCTGCCGGTGAGCGCAATGCCGGCCTCGTAGACCTCGCCGATTTCATAGTTGAAGCGCGCCTTGCGGTTATCGGCGACGACCTTGAAGCGGCGTTCTGACTTTGCGGCCATGCTTTGTTTCGATCCGCTACTTTGCCTTGAGCAGATCGCGGATTTCGCCGAGCAGTTCTTCCTGCTTGGTGGGCGGCGCCGGTTTTGCCTCTTCCTTCCGGATCAGATTGGTCATCGCGCGGATCACCAGGAACAGCACGAAAGCAATAATGATGAAGTTGAGCGTCACCGTGAGAAAATGCCCATAAGCCAAGACGGCTCCTTGCTTTTGCGCATCGGCCAAGGCGCCGGCCGTGACCTTGCCGGAAAGCGGAATGAAATAGTTAGAAAAGTCGAGACCCCCGCTGACCGCGCCGACCACCGGCATGATGATGTCGCCGACCAGCGAACTCACAATGGCGCCAAAGGCCGCGCCGATGATCACGCCGATGGCGAGGTCGACCACATTGCCGCGCAACGCGAATTTTTTGAATTCCTCGAGCATCCGTGCACCCCCTAAGTTTCCGCCGCAGACAATTCGCCACGGCCTCCGGCTCGGCTATAGTCTGCGCCGACGACCGCAAGCTTCATGAGTTCCACCATGGCCTCTTTGCTTATCATTACGACCGGCGGCACCTTTGACAAGGAATATGGCAGGGGCGCGGGCGTGCGCAACCTGACCTTTGGACCGGAGTCCGCGGTGAGCGACATATTTCGCCGCGCTTTGGTGCCGAACGACTGGCTCGATCTCAAGCTGCTCGCCAAAGACAGCCTGGACATGGACGACCAGGACCGGGCGAAGATTCTCGATCTCTGCGCAACGACGCCGTGCACGGCGATCGTCATCACGCACGGCACCGATACCATGGTGGCGACGGCGGCGTTCATCGCGCGCGCCAAACTCGCCAAGACCATCGTGCTCACCGGCGCCGCGCAGCCGGCGCGCATGAAGGACTCCGACGCCGACTTCAACCTCGGCTTTGCCGCGGCAGCCGCGCAATGCAAGCCGGCCGGCGTTTACGTCGCCATGAACGGACGCGCCTTCGACTGGGATCACTGCCGCAAAAATCCGGATTCCGGCGTGTTCGAACCCGTATAGGCCCAGCCCTCCCCGGCCGCGTACTGGTCGCAACGGCCAACCGCGGGCTGTGCACCGCAGCAAAACTTTTTCGAATTGGCAGCATCGACGCCCGCATTCTCGGCGCAGGGATTGCGGTTGGATTCGTCCTGGAGGTAGTATGGTGATATGATGATATGATGGAGATTATTCCTAGCGTGACAGCGATAAAACCAAAGGGGGGAGAAAATGGAAGGACGATCTGGATTAAAGACGGCGGCGCGCTTGGCGGCATCCACGACCGTGTTTTTGGTCATGCTCTTTGCGGTTACGTCCGCCAACGCGGGGACGTTTGTCTACGTGGGAAGTTCGGATAGCCAGGACGTCACCGTCTTCGCGTTGAAATCGGACGGCAATCTGACGCCAATCGCAACGACGGCGGTGCCCGGCCCGGCCAAGCCCGGCGGCTCGCTGCCGATGGCGGTCAGCCCGAACAAAAAGCTGCTTTATGTCGGGCTGCGCAATGAGCCCTATACCGCGGTCACCTTCGCGATCGACGGCAAAAGCGGCAAGCTAACGCTGGTCGGAAGCGGCCCGCTCGCCGACTCGATGGCCTATATTTCCACCGACCGCAGCGGAAAGTTTTTGTTCAGCGCGTCCTATGGTGGCCACAAGGTCGCGGTCAATCCGATCGGCGCCAATGGCGTGGTGGGGCAAGCGCAGCAGATCATGGCAACCAAGCCAAATGCGCATTGCATTATCGCCGATCCGTCCAACAAATACGTGCTGCATACCAGCCTCGGCGGCGACGTCATCTATCAGGAAAAATTCGACGCCAAGACCGGCAAACTGACGCCCAACGACCCGCCCACCGTCAGCGTCAAGGCCAAAGCCGGCCCGCGTCATCTGACGTTTTCGCCCAACAAGAAATTCGTCTATTCGATCGACGAGCTCGACGGGTCAATCTACGTATTCCCCTGGAATGCCAAGATCGGCACCATGAAAAAGGAAGTCCAAGTCGCCAGCGCTCTGCCGAAAGGTTTCTCCGGCAAGCCGTGGGCGGCCGACATCCACCTCACGCCGAACGGCAAGTTCCTCTATGCGTCGGAGCGCACGTCCAGCACGCTCGCGGCGTTCAAAGTCAATGCCAAGAAAGGTACGCTGACCCCGATCAATTCTTATGCGACCGAGAAGCAGCCGCGCGCCTTTAATATCGACCCGACCGGCCACTACCTTCTTTCGGTCGGCCAGCTTTCTAACAGCATGACCAGCTACGCAATCAACCGTAAGAGCGGCAAACTGACCAAGCTCAAGCAATATCCCGTGGGCAAGAATCCGAACTGGGTCGAGATCCTGGAATTGCCCTGACAGACGATCGGATCGATTTGACGAAAGTCGAGACATGTCCGCTTTACCGAAAAAAGCGGACATGCCTTTCCGGCGACGCGTTGACGAACCTGCGCGCTAGTTGATCAGCCCGGCATGCACCATGGCCTGGCGCACGGCCTTTTGCGCCTTTTCGCTTGCCGGCACCATCGGCAGCCGCACTGAAGGGTCGCATTTGCCGATCAGCGACATGGCGTATTTGATCGGCGCCGGGCTGGTTTCGACGAAAAGATTGACATGCAAAGGCGCGAGCTTGTCCTGCAGCTTGAGCGCGGTCTTGAAGTCGCCCTTGAGACAGGCGCTCTGGAATTCCGAGCACAGCCGCGGCGCCACGTTCGAGGTCACCGAGATGCAGCCGTGCCCGCCATGCGCCATGAAGCCGAGCGCGGTGATGTCCTCGCCCGACATCTGGTTGAAATCCTCGCCCATCGCCGCGCGCTGCTGCGACACCCGCGCCATGTTGGCGGTCGCGTCCTTGACGCCGGCGATGTTCTTGCACTCGAACAGCCGCTGCATGGTGTCGACCGACATGTCGACGATGGAGCGGCCGGGAATGTTGTAGATGATGATCGGGATGCCGATGGCATCGTTGATCGCCTTGTAGTGCTGGTAGAGCCCTTCCTGCGTCGGCTTGTTGTAATAGGGCGTCACCACCAGCACCGCGTCGGCGCCCGCCTTCTCGGCGTGGCGCGACAACTCGACCGCCTCGGCGGTCGAGTTGGAACCGGCGCCGGCGACCACGGGAACGCGGCCCTTGGTCTGCGCCACGCACCACTCCACCACTTTCTTGTGCTCGTCATGCGACAGCGTCGGGCTCTCGCCGGTGGTGCCGACCGGCACCAGGCCGTTAGTGCCCTCGGCGATCTGCCAGTCGACCAGGTCGCGGAACGCCTTTTCGTCGAGCGCGCCGTTCTTGAACGGCGTGACCAGCGCGGTGAACGATCCTCTAAAGCTCGTTTTGGCGGTCATAATGCGGTTCCTTGCCGCGACTTCTCCACAGGGGGCGGCGGCCTAACGCCATAAATACCGGTTTGGCGCGAGCGATGAAAGCCCTTCCGCCAAATAGGCCCATGAATTGGCTTGATAATTGCGGGCTCCGCCCTGCTTTTGCCCGCCTTTCGGGCGACGTTAACGTCTTGGGGAATTTGACTATCCCTTCAGCGGCAATATTGGCCTAATGGAAGACGCCGAGCCCCCGTGTATTTGAGTCGGCGTACGGCAGCGCGAGAGAGACCGGGTAAGAGGCTGGATGGACCGCAATAGACCGACCCGCTGGGCCAAGGCCCTGGCGTTCGCGGCGATTGGCGCGCTCGCCGCCGATACGGCGATGGCCAAACCGAAAAAGCCTGCCGCCCCGCATTTGCGGCCGGCGATCCATGACGCCAAACACGCCGCGCAAACCTGCTGCCAAAACGGCCGCCAAAACTGCCGCCAAAAAACCCGCCGTCTCGCTCGTGCGCAATGTTCCGCTGCCGCGCAAACGCCCGCCGGCCGCCGCCGGGCTGTCGGCCTATGCGCAGGCCAATGTCGGCTTGCGCGGCGCGCTATTCGCCAGCCGCGCTTTATTCAAGCCGCTGGCGCGCCCGGTGTCCGGACCGTTCGCGGTGGCGCCGAACGCGGCCACCTCGCCCGACGATATCGCCGCGGTGAAACGGGTGATCGAGGCCGCCCGCAAGGGCAAGGATTCCGACGCCGATGCCGTCGAGAAGTCGATTGCCGATCCGGTCGCCCGCAAGCTCGCCGAATGGGTGATCCTGCGCAGCGACAACACCACCCCGCCCTTTGCCCGCTACGCCGCCTTCATCAATACCAATCCGAGCTGGCCGCACGCGGCTCTGTTCCGCCGCCGCGCCGAGAACGCGCTGTGGAACGACAGGCTCGACGACGCAACGGTGCTCGGCTTTTTCGCCGGGCATAAGCCGACCACCGCCAAAGGCCGCTACATGCTGGCGCGCGCAATGCTCGCCAAAGGCGACCGCGCCGGCGCCGCCGCTTTGGTGCGCTATGCCTGGCGTTACGAGGATTGCAGCGGCGACGTCGAAAGCAAGGTGCTCGAAATGTTCGGCGAACTGCTCACGCGCGCCGACCACAAAACGCGCATGGAGCAGCGCTTCTACGCCGGCGATATCGAGGCCGGCATGCGCGCCGCCCACCGGCTTGGCGGCGACGAATTGGAGATCGCCCGCGCGCGCGCAGGCGTGATCAAGCGCCTGAACAACGCCAAGGCGCTGCTCGACGCGGTGCCGGCCGCCGCCCGCCACGATCCCGGTTATGTTTTCGCCCGCGTGCATTGGCTGCGCCACCACGACAAAGCGGAGGAAGCCGGCAAGCTCATCCTCACCGTGCCGCAGGATCCCGAGGCGCTGGTCGATGTGAACCAATGGTGGGTGGAGCGCCGCCTGCTGGTGCGCCAGCTGCTCGATAAAGGCGATGCGAAGACCGCCTATCGCGTGGCGCGCGACGCCGCCTCGCCGCCGCAGGGCAACTACCGCGTCGACCAGCATTTCACCGCCGGCTGGATCGCGCTGCGCTATCTGCACGACCCGAAAACCGCCGCCGCCCATTTCGCCCCGATCACGCAAGGCACGGTCAATCCGCACGCGCTCGCCCGCGGCGGCTATTGGCAGGGGCGCGCGGCCGACGCCATGGGCCATCACGCGCAGGCCAAGACCTATTACGAGATGGCGGCGCAATACACCGCGACCTATTACGGCCAGTTGGCGCGCGCCCGGCTCGGCCTGAAGGATCTCGGGCTGCGCGGCCCGCCCGCGTTTTCGCCGCCGGAACGCCGCCTGCTCGACAATCTGGAAGTCGTGCGCGCGGCGGAAATCCTCTACACGCTGGGCGAGCGCGACATGCTGGCCTCGATCTTTGCCGAAATCGGCGAGACCGGCACCGATCTCGCCGGCATGGCGGCGTTGGCCGAGGTCGCCGGCAAGCACGACGACGGCCGCTCCATGCTGCTGCTCGGCCAGGGCGCCTATGGCCGCGGCTTGCCGCTCGACTTTTACGCCTATCCGACCGCCGGCCTGCCCGACTACAAGCCGATCGCGCCGCCGATCGAGCCGGCGGTCGCCTATTCGATCGCCCGCCAGGAAAGCCACTTCAACCAGAAGATCGTCTCCAGCGCCCACGCCATGGGCCTGATGCAGGTGACGCCGGCGGCCGCGCAAGACACCGCCAAGAAGTTCAAGGCGAGCTATAACCGCGCCCGCCTGCTCTCGGACCCGGTCTACAACATGCAGATGGGCGCGGCCGAATTGTCCAATCTGCTGCACGGCTATAACGGCTCCTATATCCTCACTTTCGCCGGCTACAATGCCGGGCGCGGCCGCGTGCGGCAGTGGATCGCCGCCTATGGCGACCCGCGCGACCCCAAGGTCGATCCGGTCGACTGGGTCGAGCGCATCCCGATCTCCGAGACGCGCAATTACGTCGAGCGGATCATGGAGAACCTGCAGGTCTACCGCGCCCGCTTCGGCGGCAGCAGCCGGCTGATGATCGAGGCCGATCTCAAGCGCGGCGCCGCGGCGAATTGATATTAAGCCGCCGATCGGCCACCCTCACCCGTCATGACCGCCAGCACGGCCCACGAGCCCGCGACCTCGATCTTCATCTCCGCCCGTGACGGCTTGCGGCTGCATGCGCGCTGCTACGGCCGGCGCAGCGCCGCCGCTTTGCCGGTGGTCTGTCTGCCGGGGCTTGCCCGCACCGCGGAAGACTTCGAGGCGCTGGCGCAGGCGCTCGCCGGCGACGAGCGCCGGCCGCGCCGCGTCATCGCGCTCGATTACCGCGGCCGCGGGCTCTCCGAATACGACCGCGATGCGGACAATTACAGCTTCCAGGTCGAGCTCGGCGACGTGCTCAGCGTCGTCACCGCGCTCGACGCCATGCCGGCGGTCTTCGTCGGCACCTCGCGCGGCGGCATTCTCGTCAATGCTGCTCGCCGCCGTGCGGCCGACCGCGATTGCCGGCGTCGTGCTCAACGATATCGGCCCGGTGATCGAGCCGAAGGGGCTGATGCGCATCAAGGGCTATGTCGGCAAACTGCCGCAGCCGCGCAGCTTCGAGGAAGGCGCCGAGGTCCTGCGCCGGCTGTTCGACGCGCAATTCCCCAAGCTCGGGCCGGACGACTGGCTCGCCGCCGCGCACCGCACCTTCCGCCAGGAGAACGGCCGCCTGGTGACGACCTATGACCCGAAGCTGAGACAGACGCTGGAAGGGGTCAATTTCGAAAAGCCGTTTCCGCCGCTGTGGAAGGAATTCGACGCGCTGTGCGAGCGGCCGGTCATGGTGATCCGCGGCGCCAATTCCGACATCCTGACGCCGGCGACCGTCGAGGCGATGCGCGCGCGCCGCGCGAGCCTGGAGACCCTCGAAGTGCCCGATCAGGGCCATGCGCCGCTGCTGGCCGAGCCAGAAACGATCACGCGCATTGTGGATTTTGTCGCCCATTGCGGCGATTGAACCGGCCGGGCGGCGACTGGTCGGGGCGGCAGGATTCGAACCTGCGACCCTCTGCTCCCAAAGCAGATGCGCTACCGGGCTGCGCTACGCCCCGACCGGTGAGGCGATACACGCTTGCGGCGGCGCCAGCAACCTTAGGGGCTTTTGAAGATGCGGAAGCCGACCCGGTCGCCCGGCGCGATGCCCAGTTTGCGGGCGGTGCCGCCGATCACCTCGAGCACCGCGCGCACCGGCCCGCCGGACGGGATGATCCGCGTCGACAGCGGCTCGGTGTTCTCCGCGATGCGCAGGATGCGCCCGTCGCCGCGGATGAAGATCATGTCGAGCGGGATGTAGGTGTTCTCCATCCAGAAGCCCACTTCCTGCTCCTGGTGGAAATCGAACAACATGCCCTGGCCTTCCGGCAGTTCCTTGCGGAACATCAGGCCCTTGGTGCGGGCGGCCTCGTTATCGGCGATTTCAACCGCAAAGGCGTGCACCCCGGTCTTGCTGGCGATTTCAAGCGTCTCCAGCCCGGCCGGACGCACCGGACCGGCGGCGAGCAGAAGGGCGAAAAGGACGAAAGCCGTGAACCGCAAGGCGCGCATGCGCAGGCCTTTACGCGCCGGGCCGCCGAGCGGCAATGGGAAAATGGGCCGGGACTCTAGCGGCCGGTCAGTGCGAGGCGGGACCGAGCGAGCCGCCGTCCGGATGCACCTCGGCCGCCATCAGGCCCTTGGGCCCGGGTCCGAAGCGGACCAGCACGGTCTGCCCCGGCCGCAGCTCGGCCAGGCCGTAGCGGCGTAGCGTCTCCATATGGACGAAGATGTCCGGGGTGCCCTCGCCGCGGGTCAGGAAGCCGAAGCCGCGCAGGCGGTTGAACCATTTCACCTGGGCCCGCTCCAGCCCGCTGGTCGGCGTCACCGTGACATGGGTGCGCGGCGGCGGCATCTGCGCCGGGTGCACCGCCGTCGACTCGTCCATCGATATGACGCGGAATGCCTGCAAGCCCTTGGGCCGCTGCAGCACCTCGCACACCACCCGCGCGCCCTCATAGGCGGTCTGGTAGCCGTCGCGGCGCAGGCAGGTCACGTGCAGGAGCACGTCCGGCATGCCGTTGTCGGGAATGATGAAACCGAACCCCTTGGCGACATCGAACCACTTGATGACACCGGCCACCTCGATGAGGGTGGCTCCTGTTTCATCGACGAGTTCTCTGACCGTCCCCGGCCGGAGATTGCTTCCAGGCATTTTTGATTCAACCCCGTCGGACGCCATGACGCCGCGCGCCGCCATTTTTCTGGCGCCTCTTCAAGGACGCTTCAACGAATCTGTGGATTCAAGATAACACCCGGTCCCGCGCGGCAAAGTGCAAAATGTGCTTGCACACAGGTCTATGCACAGTGGAAAGCCTTGCGAATCAGTGCCCGATGAAGGGTTCGAGCACGTCGCCAATGTCGTGGTTGACGACCAGATCGGCGAGTTCGTCGAACTCGGTCGGCTCGCGGTTGATGATGACAAGGGCGGCGCCGTTGCGCTTGGCCATCAACGGAAATCCCGCCGCCGGCCACACCACCAGCGAGGAGCCGATGGCGAGAAACAGATCGCAGCGCTTGCTCAATTGCTCGGCGCGCGCCATCGCCTCAGCCGGCATCGACTGGCCGAACGACACCGTGGCGGTCTTGATGAAGCCGCCGCAGTCGCAATCCGGCGCGCGGCGGCCGCCGGTCTCGAATTTTTCCTTCACCCAGGCCAGTTCGTAGCGCCGCGCGCATTCCAGGCACAGGGCATAAGTGGTGTTGCCGTGCAATTCGACGATGTCCTCGGCGGCGATGCCGGAGGCCTGATGCAGGTTGTCGATGTTCTGCGTCACCAGCCCCGGCACCTTGCCGGCGCGGTAGAGGCTCGCCAGCGCCAGGTGTCCCCGTCCCGGTCTTGCTTTGGCGAAGTTCTCCTCCATGACGAAGCGCCGGCGCCAGGCCTCGTCGCGCATCTCGCTCGAGGCGAGGAAGTCGCCGAACTCGATCGGCTGGTTCTTGCTCCACAAGCCGCCGGGCGAGCGGAAATCCGGAATGCCGCATTCGGTCGATATGCCGGCCCCGGTGAAAGGGACGATCGCGCGCGCGCCTTCGATGAGGCCGCGCAGGCGAGAAATTACTGTCTCAATATCGGCTGCAGTCATTTTATAGTGTCGCCGCGGCCAAGTCGGCCGTCCATCGTACAAGAGGTCCGAGCCATGAGATATCTGCACACCATGCTACGCGTACGCAATCTCGATGCCGCACTCGATTTTTATGTCGACAAGCTCGGCCTCAAGGAGATCCGCCGGCGGGTGGACGAAAAGAACCGCTATACGCTGGTGTTCCTGGCCGGCCCGACGACAGACGCCCCGGCGGCAATCGAAATGCAAAAGGCCGGCCGCCGCGACGCGCCTGCCGTCGAACTCACCTACAATTGGGACAGCGAGGATTATGGCGAGGCGCGCTTTTTCGGCCACCTGGCCTATGAAGTCGACGACATCTACGCCACCTGCGACAAACTGATGAAGGCCGGCGTCACCATCAATCGGCCGCCGCGCGACGGCAACATGGCCTTCGTGCGCTCGCCCGACCACCATTCCATCGAGCTCTTGCAGAAGGGCGCGGCCAAGCCCCCGCAGGAGCCCTGGAAGTCGATGCCGAACACGGGAAAATGGTAATTGCCGCTGGCGCCGAAGCTCTTTATACGTCCCCGCCTGAACGCGGCCGGCAAGACCGGCAATCGGTTTTACCCGCGGCCGCGTGTGCGCCCTTCGTCTAGAGGCCTAGGACACCGCCCTTTCACGGCGGTAACAGGGGTTCGAATCCCCTAGGGCGCGCCAATTTCATTTTCATTGCCTGCGACATTGGCGCGCGCGTCGCCGACCCGAGCCGCGCGAACAAGCGCCGGCCGCTGCGGCGCGCGGTCGCAGGTCGACATGCCTCGAACACCGCTCCGCGGCAAAAGCAAAATCTTACCGGTCGTAATTCGTCGGGACGGCATCAAACCGAGGATAAACCGACGCGGAATTTGAGTTCCCCGAGCAAGCGCCCGTTTGCTGGGCAGCGCGCGCCGAAGTTCCGTGCAGCCGCGGTTCATGGCTGCCATGCGAAGATTCGCCGCATTTCCAACGATATTTAACGTAGAAATTATGGGCCGGATGATTCCATGCGGGTACAATCCTGCGACGAGACCTCCTCGGGAGCGTCAGGCCATGATGAATAGCAAAAATGTTGTGGCGGCCCTGCGGCGCGACGTGCACTTCATTTGGAATGCCGTGATCGCCGTGGTGTTCATTGGTTTCGCCAGCCTCGCGGTGGCGGCGGCCCTGCTCGATCTGCTGGCCATCCGGCATTAATCAACCGCCGGCGGATAGCGATGCCGCCCGCCGTTGAAATCCTCCACCACGAAATGCGCTGAGCCGTTCGATCCGGCTTGCGTGAGATAATTCGGGCCGATCGGCGATTTGCCGTGGCCGCCGGGAATGTCCAGCACGTAAGCCGGCTGACAGAGGCCCGAGAGCCGTCCGCGCAAGGCCGCGCATCAGCTCCTGCCCGGTCGCGATGTCGGTGCGCAAATGCGACGTGCCGGGCGCGAGATCGGCATGGTGCAGGTAATACGGCTTGATGCGGCATTCGACCAGCGCGCGCATCAAGTCGCTCATCGCCTGCGGCGTGTCGTTGACGCCCTTGAGCAGCACCGATTGGCCGAGCAGCGGCAGGCCGGCATCGGCGAGCCGCGCGACGCCAGCGCGCACGGCGGCGTTGAGTTCGCGCGCATGATTGACGTGCAGCGCGATGTAAGTCGGCTTGCCTTTGACCTTGAGCGCGCGCGTGAGTTCGGCCGTCACGCGCGCAGGCTCGGCGATCGGCACGCGGGTGTGGATGCGCAGCACCTTGACGTGCTCGATCCTGCCCAATTCTTGCATCACCGCGCGCAGTCGCCGCGCCGACAGCACCAGCGGATCGCCGCCGGTGAGGATCACTTCCCAGATTTGCGGCTGGGCGCGGATATAATCGAGCGCGCGCTTGAGCGCCTCTGCTGAGAGCGGCTTGCCGTTCTCCGGTCCGACCATTTCGCGGCGGAAGCAGAAGCGGCAATAGACCGCGCAGATGGGCGTCAGCTTGAGCAGCACGCGGTCGGGATAGCGGTGCACGATGCCCTCGACCGGCGAATGCGCGTCGTCGCCGATCGGGTCGGCGAGTTCCTGCGGCTGGGTTAAGAGTTCGGCCGCATCGGGAACGAATTGGCGCGCGATCGGATCGTTCGCATCGTTCGCGATCGATCAGCTCGGCGAAAGCCTGCGGCAGCGCCACCGTATAGCGCGCGGCGACCGCATCCAAGGCGGCGCGCTGCTCCGGCGGCGCCAGGCCATGATCGCAAATTTGCTTTGCGGTTCTCAGAGTAACCATTGCCAGTCCCTCTTCGTATTTAAGACTCGACCACCGGCGTCCATATCACCTGCTCGATGCGTTGCGCGCCGGTCGCCAGCATGACCAGCCGGTCGAAACCGAGCGCGATGCCCGACGCCTGCGGCATCGTCGCCAGCGCTGCGAGAAAATCCTCGTCCAGCGGGTAGCGCTCGCCGTGGATGCGCTGCTTCTCGTCCATCGCCGCCGTCAAAGCGCGCGCGCTGTTCGGCGACGTCGGTCAGTTCGCCAAAAGCATTGGCGAGTTCCACCCCGCAGGCATAAAGCTCGAAGCGCTCGGCGACTTGTGTCGCTGCCCGGCTTCGCCCGCGCCAGCGCCGCCAGCGGCAGCGGATACTCATATAATATTGTCGCGCGCCCGATGCCGAGATGCGGATCGACCCGCTCGGCCAAGATGCGGCTGAAGATGTCGCCCCAGGTATCGTCGGCTGCGGTGGCAACGCCAGCTTTGGCCGCCGCGGCGGCAAGTCTGTCCCGCTCGCCCTGCCCCTTGGTAACGGTCGCCAGCAGATCGATGCCGGCATAACGGTCAAAGGCCTGCGCCACGGTCAGCCGCTCCGGTTCGGCAAACGGATCGACGCTTTTGTCGCGGAACGTGAACCGCGTCGCGCCCGCTGCGCGCGCGGCTTCTGCCATGAGCGCCGCGCAGTCGTCCATCAGCGTCTCGTAAGGCTCGTTCGCCCGGTACCATTCCAGCATGGTGAATTCGGGATGATGCAGCGCGCCACGCTCGCGGTTGCGGAACACGCGGGCGAACTCGAAAATGCGCGTCTCGCCCGCCGCCAGCAGTTTCTTGGCGGCGAATTCCGGCGAGGTACGCAAGTAGAGCGGACGCCGCTCGCCGCCCGGCCCGATCAGCTCGGTTGCGAAGGCGTGCAGATGGGTTTCGTTCCCGGGCGAAACATGCCAAGGCGGCAGTTTCCACCTCGACGAAATCGCGACCCGCAAACCAGGCGCGCAGCGCCGCCGTCATGCGGTTGCGCGCCAGCAGAAACGGCCGGCGGTCGGCATGAACGTCGGGCCGCCAAAACGGTGGATTTAGCGCCACATTGACCTCATGCGGCCGAAACCCCGGTAGGGCTGGCGTCCCGCGCCAAGATGAGTATGGTGCGGCCCGAAACCCCGGCCCGATGCCGCCCTATCCCCAAGGAAGCCATATCGTGAAGGTCATCGCTAGCCAGCTCCGCAAAGGCAATATCGTCGATATCGACGGTAAGCTCTATGTCGTCCTCAACGCGGAAAGTTTTCACCCCGGCAAGGGCACCCCCACCACCCAGGTCGATATGCGCCGGATTTCCGACGGCGTGAAGACCCAGATGCGTTACAAGACCACCGACGGGGTCGAGCGCGCGCATGTCGAGGAAGTGGAATATTCCTACCTCTACCAGGACGGCGACGGCTTCCATTTCATGAACGACCAGACTTACGACCAGGTCGCCCTGCAAGCCGACATCGTCGGCGATATGGCCGCCTATCTGCAGGAGGGCATGAAAGTCCAGCTTGCCATCCACGAGGGCATCGCGATCTCGCTCGAGATTCCGCAGAAGGTAACGCTGGAAATCACCGAGACCGAACCGGCGATGAAGGGGCAGACGGCGTCCGGCTCGTTCAAGCCGGCGATGCTGTCGAACGGCGTGCGCACTATGGTGCCGACCCACATCGTGCCCGGCACCCGCGTGGTGGTGATGACCGCCGACGGCTCCTATGTGGAGCGGGCGAAGGATTGAGCCTCGCGCGGCTCCGCGCCGCACCCTCCCCTCCCTTGCCGGCCTTGTCTGCCGCAGGGCGATGCCGTTAACTCCGGCCAACCGACCTTGCAGCCCGGCTGGCGGGCCGGATGAGGGATAATTGTTGAAACGTGCCGTTCTTGTCAGCCTGGCATTGCTCGTCGGCGGCCCGCTGGCCGCGACCGAGTTCGAAGCGCCAGCCATCAAACTCACGACCGTCGATTGGGACGCGGCGGCCGCGAGCCTTACCGGTTCTGCCGGCGCGCCGGCCGAAGCCTTCGCCAAGCTCAACACGATCACCGAAAAGCGCTTTGCCGGCATCGGCAAGAGCTCCGTGCCGGTGCTGCTGCCGTTCGACGTCGGCGCTTTCACTGAGGACGCAGCCGACGGCAAGGCGGACATCGCAAGCTCCGAAAAATATTTCGGCGGTTTCCATCCCACCAAGTTCTTCCTGGCGGGGCCGGCCGGGTACGACGCGACGTTCACGCTGAGCGACAAGGCGGACGGGCTGAAGATCCGCTTCGAAAAGCCGATCGTCTTCGAAATTTCCGGCGCGGCCTTCGTCTACGCGCTCGACGGCCCCGACCACATCGAAAAGGAATTGCCGCCGCCGAAGGAGATCGCCGAGGCCTTTCCCGGCATCCGGCGCATCATGAGCGAAGCGCATCTGCGCTACGTGTTCCGCCGCTTCGGCGTGCCTTACGTGCTCTCCATCCAGTGCTACGACATGCACCCGTCGTCCAAGCACTTGGCCTGCAAGGAGGCCGATCCGCTCGCGCTGCGCTTTCTGAAATTGCTGCACACCGCCGGCGGCGCGCCGGCCAAGATCGCGCAGCCGGTCACTAATCTGAGCCGGCCGCCGGCAAAATCGGATTTCACCTATTACAGCCCCGGCGACCTGATCGAGAATTCGGGCTGGCACAAAATGGCAGGCCGCGCCGACTACCACGTCTATGCGCGCATGCGCTTTCCCATCGCCTACGCGCCGGCTTACGTGAAATCGCAATCCTTCATGCCGTGGGGCGACTGCTACCGCACCGGTCACAGCGGCCGCTTGGGCAAGAAGGGCGCGACCTATAGCTGCAAGGTCAACGGCAAGCCGCTGGTGTTCGATGAATCGGCGGCGGTGAATTTCACCTATCCTTGGCGCGACAATTTCTGCGAACAGCGCGACTTCCTGGTCGGCCAGTGCCCGGGCGGCTACGGCCACCAGGGCGAGGATATCCGCGCCGCGAAATGCGTGCTGTTCAACGCCGAGGCCGACCGCTGCCTGCCCTACCAGGACTACGTCGCCGCTGTGCATGACGGCACGATCCGCCGCCGGCCGGGAAATCTCGCCGCCTATATCGTGGCCAACAACGCCAACGAACACGTGCGCTTCCGCTACCTGCACATGAATCCGAAATTCATGGACGCGGACGGATTGCTCAACGGGCGCCAAGTGAGCGAAGGCGAAATCATCGGTCAGGTGGCGACATGGGGCGACAGCGAGAAAGGCACTTCCTACCACATTCATTTCAACATCCAGGTGTTCAGTGAGATCGGTTGGGTGTGGGTCAATCCCTATATGACGCTGGTCGCGGCCTACGAACGGCTGATCGGCGGCCGCGGCACCGAGATCAAGCCGGGCGAGCCCGAACCGCCGGTTCCGATCAAACTGCCGGTGATCTTGCATCCAACCCCGCCGCCGGAAGTTCCCGCCGCAGCGGCAACGCCGGCAGCACCGCCCGCGGCGGCGCCAAGCCCGCCGCCCAAAGCGGAAGAAAAGCCAGCTGAGCGCGCCAAGCCGCATCGCCGCCATCACCATCGTCACCACCGGCGCCGGCACAAAAAAGAAGAGTGAAGCGCGATTGTTTGCTTGAAGCGCATGCCTACAATGCGGCATGCCGCGATTCTCACCGGTTGGAACTTCGGCTTTTTTTTTGAGCCGCCGCGCGTGGCTCGCTGGCGCCTTCGGCGCAACGGCGAGCTTTGCCTTCGGCGGCCCGGCGCTTGCCGCGCAGCCACCCGCTTTCGCCCATTGGGTTTCTGAATTCCGCGCCCGCGCGCTACGGCGCGGGATTTCGGCTGCAACCTATGACCGCGTGATGGGCTCGCTCACGCCCGACACCGGCGTGTTCGCACAGTTTCGCGCGCAACCGGAATTCACCGAACAGGTCTGGCAATACATCAACCGGCGCTGTTCGGACTGGCGCGTCATCACCGGCAAGGAGCGCGCCAAGGAACACGCCGGGTTGCTCGCGCGCATCGAGAAGGATTACGGCGTCGACCGCTACACGATGCTCGGCCTCTGGGGCATGGAGTCCTCGTTCGGCGACGTCATCGTCAATCCGAAATATATGCGGCCGGTGATCCCGGCCCTGGCAGCATTGGCTTGGGGCGAGCGACGCCGGCGTTCCTACTGGGAAGCCGAATTGCTCAATGCGCTCACCATCGTCGACCGCGGCTGGGGGCATCCGGGCGACATGATCGGCTCCTGGGCCGGCGCCATGGGCCACACGCAATGGATGCCGGAGGTGTGGCTGCACATGGGCGTCGACTACGACCGCGACGGCCGCGTCACGCCATTCGGCAAGCCGGACGATTCATTGGCCGGCACCGCGCGCTATCTGGTCGAGCGCGGCAAATACCGGCGCGGCGAAACCTGGGGCTGCGAGGTCAGACTGAGCGGTCGCGAACCCAGCGGCTGGCGCACATACGCGCAATGGCACGCGCTCGGCGTCAAGCGCGCCGACGGCAAACCATTCGCGCGTCCTGGCGACCGGGTGAAACTCTGGGTGCCGGTGCGCGGCGGTCCGGCCTTCCTGATCGGGCAGAACTTCCGCGCCGTCTATGCCTATAACCCGTCGACCAGCTACACGCTGGCGCTGCTGCATCTCGGCGACCTCATCCGCGGCGACCCGCCATTCCACCAGCAGTTTCCCGGCGGCGAGCGCGTGCCGACATTGGCCGAGGTGAAGGAAATCCAGCGTCGGCTCAATGAGCGCGGCTTCAAGACCGACGGCGTCGACGGCCGCACCGGCTCGGACACGATCAAGGCGATCCTTGCCTTCGAGCGAAAGGTCGGCATGCAGCCGGCCGACGGCTATGCCGGCCTCAAGGTGCTGGCCCGGTTGCGTCAAACCCCGTGATCCGTTCCAATGCCGGCATCGTGAATACGTGATGCCAGGATCACCCGTTGCCGAAAACCCGACCCGACAGCGCCCGCAAGCCGCTCGCCGCTGACGACCCTATCGCGGCGCTCGACCGCCCGGTTCCGGCCGGCGTCAATGCCGCCGGCTTTGGCAGCGATGTGGCCGCCGACGCGCTACGCGCGCTCGATATCCCCTATATCGCGCTCAACCCCGGCGCCAGCTATCGCGGCCTGCACGACAGCCTGGTGAACTATCTCGGCAATACGCGGCCGCAGATGCTGCTCTGCCTGCATGAGGAAAGCGCGGTCGCCATCGCGCATGGATATGCAAAAGTCACCGGCAAGCCGATGGCGGTAGCGGTGCATTCCAATGTCGGGCTGATGCACGCGACCATGGGCCTGTTCAACGCCTGGTGCGACCGCATGCCCATGGTCGTGCTCGGCGCCACCGGCCCGGTCGATGCGCCCAAGCGGCGGCCCTGGATCGACTGGATCCACACCGCGCGCGACCAGGGCGCGCTCATTCGCGGCTACACTAAATGGGACGACCAGCCGGCCTCCCCGCTGGCCGCGCGCGAGGCGATCCTGCGCGCCGGCTGGATCGCCGCCACCGCGCCGTGCGGGCCGACATACGTCAATCTCGACGCCGGCATGCAGGAAGAAAAGCTCGCCGAGCCGCTTCCTCCCATCGATACCAAGCGTTTCATGCCGGAGGTCGCCAGCGCCCCGCCGGCCGACGCGGTCGCGCGGGCCGGAGCGCTGCTGCGCGACGCCAAGCATGCGGTCATCCTCGCCGGCCGCGTGTCGCGCAGCGAGCAGGCCTGGGACGCGCGCGTGGCGCTCGCCGAGCGGCTGGGCGCCCAGGTCGTCACCGACATCAAGGTCGGCGCCGCCTTCCCTACCCATCACGCGCTGCATGTCGGCACGCCGAGCTTCCTCGGCCCATCATCCGTTGGGCTGGAGGCGCTCCGCGCCGCCAACGTGATCCTCAGCCTCGACTGGGTCGATCTCGCCGGCACACTCAAGCAAGCCGGCGCGGTTACGGCCAAGATCGTGCAGGTCAGCATCGACCATCATCTGCACAACGGCTGGAGCATGGACTATCAGGGCCTGCCGCCGGTCGACCTGTTCATTGCCTGTGAGCCGGACGCGGCCGTGCCCGCTTTGCTCGAAGCGCTCGGACCCGGTGCGCCGCGCGCGGTCGCGGCGCGCGCCAAGGAATTCCCCAAGCCCGCCGGCGACAAGCTCACCGTCGATCATCTCGCCGACGCGCTGCGCCGCGCAGTGGGGACAAGGCCGGTTTCGCTCACCCATGTCTCGCTGTCGTGGAACGGCGCCAGTTGGGCGTTTCAGCATCCGCTCGACTATATCGGCTCCGACGGCGGCGGCGGTGTCGGCGGCGGGCCGGGCATTTCGGTCGGCGCGGCGCTGGCGCTGAAAGGTTCGGGGCGGCTTGCGGTCGCGGTCTGCGGCGACGGCGATTTCATGATGGGCTGCACGGCTTTATGGACCGCGGCGCATTACAAAATCCCGCTGCTCATTGTCGTTGCCAACAACCGCTCCTTCTTCAACGACGAGCTGCACCAGGAGCGCGTCGCGCGCATGCGCAACCGCCCGGTGGAGAACCGCTGGATCGGCCAGCGCATTTCAGATCCCGATATCGACATCGCCGGCGTCGCGCGCGCGCAAGGCGCGCAAGGCTTCGGTCCGGTGAGCGCCATCGCCGAACTGCCGGCGGTTTTTGCCAAAGCCATCGCGGCGGTCGAGGCCGGCCATGTCGCCGTCGTCGATGTGCGGGTGGAGCCCGGCTACACCGCCGCCATGACCGCGACAATGACGCGCAAGAGCGAATAACCAATGTCTGCCGCCGCGCCGCGCCCCGACGACGCCATTCTGACGGTGGACGATATCGTTGTGCGCTACGACACCGCGGAAGGTCCGATCACCGCGGTCGACAACGTGTCGTTCAAGGTCAAGCCGGGCGAATTCCTTTCCGTGATCGGCCCTTCCGGCTGTGGCAAGTCGACTTTGTTCAACGTGATCGGCGGATTGCTCACCCATCATGACGGCACGGTCAGCGTCGCCGGCGAAACCATTGCCGGCCCGCACCGCTCGATCGGCATGGTGTTCCAGGAGGAGTCGACCTTTCCCTGGCGCACGGTGATCGACAACGTCGCCTTCCCGCTCGAACTGATCGGCATGGCGCGCGACAAGCGCGCCGAGCGCGCCAAGCATTTCATTGCGCTGGTCGGCCTCGACGGTTTCGAGAACCGCTATCCGGGCGAACTTTCCGGCGGCATGCGCCAGCGGGTGTCGCTTGCCCGCACGCTCGCCTCCGAGCCGAAAATCCTACTGATGGACGAGCCCTTCGCCGCGCTCGATGAGCAGACCCGGCTGTTGCTCGGCGACAAGGTGCTGCAGATCCAGCAGCAATTGAAACAGACGACGCTCTTGATCACCCACAACATCACCGAAGCGGTGCAGATGTCCGACCGCATCTTGGTGATGACCTACCGGCCCGGCAAGATGAAGCGCATGGTCGATATCGACCTGCCCCGCCCGCGTTCATCGGAGATCGTCACCAGCGACGCTTTCGGCCATTACGTGGCGCAAATCTGGAACGACCTGCGCGAAGAAGCGAGCCGCGGCATGCGCGACGAGGAAGCGCATGCGCTGCATCACGAAGGCGGCGCGCCGTGACCGCCTCCGCCCACCGCACGCGCCCCGGCCGCTATGCCCCCACCTTGGTCGGCCTCGGCACGCTCATCGGTTTCCTGCTGCTGGTCGAGGTCCTGATCCGCGGCGGCGTGATCAGCCGATTCATCGTGCCGCCGCCCTCGGAGATCGCCGGCAGCTTCTACCGGCTGTTCGCCGAAGAGCACATCGTCGCCCGCTTCCTCTTCACCGCCGCCGAATGTCTTACCGCCGGCATCATGCTCACGTTGTTCGGCGTCGCCGGCGGCGTGCTGATGCACCGCTTCAAGCTGCTGCAACAGGCTTGCGAGACTTGGGTCGCCGCCATGGCCTCGGCGCCGATCGTGCTGATGTATCCGCTGTTCATGGTGATCTTCGGGCGCAATGCCTGGACCATCATCATGATCGGCTTCATCGCCGCGCTGCCGCCGGTGATCCTGAAAACCATCGAGGGCATCGCGGGCACGCGCAAGGTACTGGTCGACGTCGGGCGTAGCTTCAATCTCAATACAACGCAGCAGTTCTGGAAAATCCTGCTTCCCGCCGCGCTGCCGACGGTTTTCGTCGGCGTGCGGCTGGGTTTGATTTTCGCGTTGATCAATATCGTCGGGCGTGGAATTTCTCATCAATTACGGCGGCCTCGGCCAGCTCATCGAGGATCTCGCCGAGCGCTACGATCTTGCCGGCACCTATGCGTCGATTTGCTTTGTGATCCTGGTCAGCGTGATGTTCTTCATGGCGCTGGAAAAGGCCGAGCGATGGCTGCGACCGGTCGACTGATCCGCGCGGGCGAGCCCGCGCCGCTGGTGAGCCCGGTGACGCTGCTGCGCGCGGCAATCATTCTTAGCGTGCTGGCGGCCTGGGAACTGCTGTCTTATTCCGGCTGGCTCTACCGCGACGTGGTGCCTTCGCTGGTGTCGATCGGGGCCGCGCTTGCCGGCCTGTTGTCGAGCCCCGATTATTATTTCAACCTCGGCGTTACCGCGGCCGAAATCGCCGCCGCGCTCACCATCGGCGGGCTATCCGGGCTTGCCGTCGGCATCCTGCTCGGCGCCAACCCGTTTTTGTCGAAGGCGTTTGAATCTTACATCTATTATCTCGGCCCGACCCCCAAGATCATCTTCTTCCCGGTGATGATCATGTGGTTCGGCGTCGGCCCCGAATCCAAGGTCGCGCTCGGCACGCTGTCGTGCTTCTTCCCCGTCGCGCTCAGCGTCGCCGCCGGCATGCGCTCAATCGACAAGGTGCTGATCCGCGTCGGCGAAAGCTTCCGCGCCAATCCCTGGCAGATGGTGGTGAAAATCTACCTGCCGGCCATGCGCCATCCGATCATTAACGGCATAAGGCTTGGGCTCGGCGTCGCGCTGATCGGCACGCTGCTGGCGGAAACCAAGCTGTCCAACAAGGGCATCGGTTTCCTCATCATCAACGCCTATTCGGTGTTCGACATGCCGCGCATGTACGCCATGTTGATCGTGCTGTTCGTGCTGGCGATCGGCGCCAATGCGGCGGTCGGCCGCCTCGGCGGGCTCGACAGCATCAAGCAGCGGTAGGGAGCGAACCGTTTAGATTGTATCCCAGAACGTCCCTAACATTTTTCATTGCGCATGATCTTATCCGAAAACCGGTGCCCACTTTTCGGGATCATGCGCTAGTTCGCCGGCTCGAAGCCGGCGTTTGTCCAAGCGCCGCGGCTTTCCGGCGCCGCCATGAAGCGCACGAATTCAGCGGCGGCCTCGCCGCTGCCGGCGGTCGCCGCCCCGCCATAGACAATCGTCAGATCGATCCCCGCCGGCAGCGGCCCGACCACGTCGAGACCTTTGACCGCGGCGACTTCGCTTGCCGGATAAATGCCGATTTCCGCCTGTCCGTTGGCGACGACCTCGACGCCGCCGTCGAGCGCCGGCTTGTGAATCGTCTTCCCGGCAATCAGCCTCGGCGATGCCGAGTTGCTGCATCACCTTGCCGAGATGCGTGCCGCTTGGCGTCTTGCCGGGCGTGGCATGCACGATCGAGCGCGCGGCGAGCATGGCCGCGCGAAATTTCTCCGCGGTGGAAATATCCGGCTTCGGCGCCCCTTCCCTGACCACCACGCTGACGGCGACGGCGCCGAAGGTCGCGCGCGCGTCGTTACGCAGCTTGCCGGCCTTGGCGTGGCCGTCGAGCACCGGCACCGGCAAGACCAGCACGTCGGCTTTCTCGCCGGCCGCGAGCCTGGCATCGAGCGCAGAAGTGACTTCGAACACGTAAGCAACCTTGTGGCCGCTCGCCTTTTCGAATTTAGGCGTCAACACTGCAAAGGCGCCTTGTGGGGCCCCACCGCTTAGGACACGGATGTCGGACATAAGTTCACAATTTGTAGGTTTCGAAGGTTGCCGGGTGAAACAATTCCTCGACCGCGACCAAGCGTGGCGACAGCCCTTGCGCATGGTGGTGGCGCAGGAAAGTCTCCAGCGTCGCGCGGTTTGCCGGCACGCCATAGGACCAGTAGTCGCGGCCCATCAGTGCGCGCGCCTCCATCAAGCGTTCCTCGACGAAGGGCAACGTCACCTTGGCCGACGAGGTGTCGGCGAGTTTTTCCACCGCGACCGCCTTGGCCCGCTCGAACGCCTTGAGCACGGCGCCGGGCAGCCAGGGATGCTGCTCGGCCAATTCGCGGCGCACGCCGACGATATGCATGATCGGGAAAATGCCGGTGCGCTTGTAGTAGTCCTTGGCGGCCGCCACCGGATCGGCGAACAGCCAACCGACGTTCGGCGCGCCGCGCGCAAAACACGACGGCACGCGCGGGCCGATAAAGGCGTCGATCTCGCCCGTCTCCAGCATGGCCGACAGCGTGCGGCCTTCCGGCGCGTTGTCGAGACGCACGTCCTTGGGCAGCGTGATGGCGATCTTTTCGAGGCGGCCCGCTTCCTCAAGCCCGCCCCTGATCCAATGGATGTCGGACGGTTTGACGCCGTGGTCGTCCTCGAGAATCGCGCGCGCCCAGACATTGGCGGTCAGTTGATATTCCGGCAGGCCGACTTTTTTGCCCTTGAGGTCGACGGGCTTCTTGATGCGGTCGCTGCGCACATAGATCGAGGTGTGGCGGAAGGCGCGCGAGACGAAAGCCGGCACCCCGACATAGGGGCAATTGCCCTGCGCGGTCTTCACCGTAAAGCTCGACAGCGACAATTCGCAGATGTCGAATTCGGCGTTGCGGAAGGCGCGGAAGAAAATTTCCTCCGGGTCGAGCGCCATGAACACCGGATCGACGCCGTCGATCGCCACCTGGGCGTCCATCAGCGGCCGGGTGCGGTCGTAGTCGCGCACGGCGACGGAGAGATTGAGCTTGGCCATGTTTCGCCCGGGTGGATGGTCGCCCGGAGTCATAAGCGAAAGAACGGCCTTATGCTACTCCACCCCGCGTTTCTTGGTCTGCTCGTCCGGGGTGACATCGACGGCTTGCGCGTGACCGGTGATCTTCACCGGGCCGCGGCAGTTCTCCATGCACGGGCTGCGTTGCCAGAACGCCTTTTCGGTCGTTTGCCGGTCGTCGGCGTAGAAGCCGGCCTGGTTCGGCATCTTCACGCTCGCCCAGGTCTCCTTCGACAGCACGAATTTGTCGTCGACGATGTCGTTCAGGTTGAGCACATAGGCGGTGACCGCATAGAGCTCGTCATTGGTGAGAGACTCGGCGTCGCCGAACGGCATGGCGCGGCGGATGTAATCGAACACGGTGGAGAGATACGGAAAGTAGGAGCCCACGGTCTTGACCGGATTGGGCGAAGCAAGCGTGCCCTTGCCTTGCGCCAGCGCCGGCCAGCGCCCGGCGCTTTCGCCGAACTCGCCGTGGCAGGCGGCGCAGCGGTCGCCGTAGATTTTCTCGCCGTCCTTGACCGAGCCGTGGCCGGGAGGCGCGCCCTGCCCGTCCGGCCGCACGTCGATGTCCCAGCCGGCGATTTGCTGCGGCGTGGCCGTCTGGCCGATGCCGTAGTTCCGCACCTTGTCTTGCGCCAGCGCCGGCGCGGCGAGCAGGAGCAGGAACGCCAGGGAAATGGCGAGGCTGTTTTTCTTCCGCTCGTCCCCGTACCCGGGTCCAGCCTTCGGCCGGCCCGAGCACAGGCTCCAGCGGGGACCCCGGGCGACAAACTGCCGACGCTGAAACCTTGACCCTAGATTCCCGCTTGCGCGGGAATGAGCGGAGTTTGATTTATCCCACTTCGACATTCTCCACCTCCCCGTCCGGCTTGATCGACCAGGTCTGAATGCCGTTATTGTGATAGATCGAATTGGCCCCCCTGATTTTGCGCAAGCTCTCTTTGGTCGGCTGCACGTAGCCGGTCTCGTCCATGGCGCGCGACTGCAACAGCAGCGGCTCGCCGTTCCACTCGATTTCGGCATAGAAGCGCACGCAGGCGCGGTCGAATACCGGGCCGTCGATGCGCGCCGCTCGCCAGTTGCGGCCGCCATCGAGCGACACGTCGACGCGTTTGACCTTGCCGCGGCCGGACCAGGCGAGGCCGGAGATCACCGTGAAGCCCTTCTGTTTGAGCGGGCGTCTGCGGCGACGGCGAGGTGATCACCGATTTGGCGTCCATCTCGAAGGTGAACTTGCGCGCCTTGCCGTTTTCCATCAGGTCGGAATATTTCGACGTCTCCTCGCGCGTGTACCAGGGCTGGTCGCCCAGTTTCAGGCGGCGCAACCATTTCACCCAGACATTGCCTTCGTAGCCCGGCACGACGAGGCGCACGGGATAGCCCTGCTCGGGGCGCAGCATCTCGCCGTTCATGCGGTAGGCGACCAGGCAATCGTCGAGCGCCTTTGAAAGCGGGATCGAGCGCGTCATCGCCGCGGCGTCGGCGCCTTCGGCCAGCAGCCATTTCGCGCTTGCCTTGATGCCCACCTGCTCGAGCAAAATCTTCAACGGCACGCCGGTGTATTGCACGCAATGCAGCATGCCGTGGGTGTACTGCACGCCGTTGAGCTGGGCGCCGTGCCATTCCATGCCGGAATTGGCGGCGCATTCGAGAAAATGGATGCGGTTGACGCGCGGCAGCCGCTTGATGTCGTCGAGCGTGAAGATCAGCGGCTTGTCGACCAGCCCGTGGATCATCAGCCGGTAATCGTGCGGATCGACTTCGGCGATGCCGCCGTGATGGCGCTCGAAGCAGAGGCCGTTCGGCGTGATGATGCCGTCGAGCTCGTGCAGCGGCGTGAAGGCGACGGAGGATTCCGGCGTCGCGGTCAGCCAGGGCACGGTGCGGCGGATCACGTCCTTTTCGAATTTCGACGGATGCCCGTAAGGCCGCGCGCCGACGCCGTCGCCAAGCTGGCGCGTCCAGTCCGGCACATTCGGCGGCAGGTTCTTGGCGTTATCGGCAAGCGCCGGCCGCGTAGCGCCGGCGGCGACCAGGCCGGCGGCTCCTGTAAGAAATTTGCGACGTGAGGCCCCCTTGCCTTTCGATGCCGGTTTGCTGTGGTCGCGCATGGGTGCTTTCCTGCTGCGGGCTTTGACTACGTATTCTATTTCATGAATATCTCGGCGGCAATCGGGCATCCTCCCCTTTGCCCTACCGTGGTATGATTTTTCAAACTCGCCGAGGGCCTTATGGCGATAGCACACCGAACCCTGATTGCGATCATTGCATGGCTTGCCGCCGCACTGCCTGCTTCAGCGGTCACACAGGTGACCAGCGAGGCTGGCAATATCCAGATCAACCGCGACGGCGTGAAGCAATTGCTCACTCATTCCGGACGCGACATCGAGCCGGCACTCTCGCCCGACGGTACGTTTGTCGTGTTCACGCGGCAAATCAAGACGGAGAGCGACGACCCGCAGAATTGCGCCGATCCGCCCAATGCCGACGAATTACGCCGGGTTTCCGTCAATGGCGGGGCCGAGGCCCTGTTGCTGCGCGGCCACAACGGCAAAGCGCCGCCGCAGCAACTTTGTGGCTTCAGCGCCAAACAATTCACCTCCGACGGACGGCTGCTGTATTTTCTTTCGCCGGGCTGGGCCACGTCGGCGGCGCTCCATGTCTACGATTTCAAGACCGGCTCGGCGCATTTCGTGATCGACGCCAATAACGTCGTCGTCCTCAGTTTCTGCAACAACGAGCATAAGGACCGCCTGGTGATTCAGCGCCACCGCTACTTCTATTTCGGCGGCAGCTATGACTGGTATTGGCTCTACGACCCGAAACAGAAGAAGGAACTCGGCCCGGTCGGCGAATTCGAAACCGCCGCGGACGTCCTCAAACAAGCCGAGCAAGACTGGTGCGGGCGCTGAACTAGGCGCCACGCACCTGGATGCTGGCGTTGGGCACCACCCGCACGGTCTTTTCCGCCGCCACGTAGCGCTCCACCAAGTCCCAGACCGGCGGCCCTTGTGTGCCCTCGTTAACGCTCGCCCAGCCGGCGACCGTGTATTCGCGCTTGGCATCGATCGGCTGGCCGCTTTTCAGATGCGTCATCGCGGAAATTCGGCTGCCGATCGGCTTTGACACGTCGATGGCATAGCCGAGCCCGCCGCAGCGCACCATGTCGCCGCCCTGCTGGTAGTAGGGATCGGGATTGAACAGATTGTCGGCGACGTCCTCCAGCACCGCCTTGAGCCGCTCGCCGGTCATGCCCATGCGGTAGACCTGCGGATAAGTGATGGCGGTGGCGTTGTGGATGTCCTCCACCGTGATCGGCTGCCCCGGCAGCACGCTGGTGCCCCAGCGGAAGCCGGGCGACAGCGCGATCTCGGCGTCGCGCTCCCGCAACAGCGCCGCACAGATCACGTCGTCGAACGTGCCGTTGAAATTGCCGCGCCGGTAGAGCAGCGAGTCCGTCTTGCCCACCACCCGCGCCAGATCCTTGGCGTAAGGCGCGCGCGCTTTGGCGATGGCCGCCGTCATCTCGGCATCGGGCGCAATCGCATCGGCGAACAGCGGGATCAGTTTGTAGCGGAAGCCTTTCACCGCGCCGTTCTGCACGTCGAGATCCAAACGCGAAACAAATTTTCCGTGGCTGCCGGACGCAATCAGCAGCGTGTTGCCGACTTTGATCGCCTCGGGCAGCGCGTCATGCGTATGCCCGGTCAGGATCACGTCGATGCCGGCACGCGCGCCGGCGAGCTTGCGGTCGACGTCGAAGCCGTTATGCGAGAGCAGCACCACCAATTGCGCGCCGCCTTTGCGCGCCTTCTCGACATTGGCGCGCACGTCTTCCTCGCGGATGCCGAACGACCATTTCGGCATCAGCCAGCGCGGATTGGCGACCGGCGTATAGGGAAACGCCTGCCCGAGCACGGCGATCTTCACCCCGCCGCGCTCAAACATTTTCATGGCCGGAAACACCGGCTCGTTCCACTCGGTGTCGCGCACGTTGAGCGCCAGGAACGGGAAGCCGAGCGACTTGATCAGCTCCTTCACCCGCGCCTCGCCATAGGTGAATTCCCAATGGCCGGTCATCGCGTCGGGCTTCAACAGCGCCATGCAGTCGACCATGTCCTGGCCTTTGCTGGCGTTCGCTCCGAGCGAGCCCTGCCAGGTGTCGCCGCCGTCGAGCAGGAGCACCTTGTCGCCGCGCTCGGCCCGCACGCGCTTGACCACGGTGGCGAGCCGATCGAGCCCGCCGATACGGCCATAGGTCTTCGCCAGGGCCGCGAAGTCTTCCGAGGTCAGCGCATAGGCCGCCGCCGACTTTGCCGGAATGCCGAAGCGCGTGAGGAAGTCTTTGCCGGTCAGATGCGGCGGCTGCCCGCGCGCTTCGCCGACGCCGAGATTGATCGAAGGCTCGCGGAAATAGACCGGCACCAACTGGCCGTGGATGTCGGCGACGTGCAGCAGCGTGACATTGCCGAGCGCGTCGAACTGCAACAGGTCGGCCTCGCTCAGGCGCTGCTGCGCCATAGCTCGGGTAAAATTGGCGCGCGTGAAGCCGCCGCCAAGCGTCAGCGCCGCGGTGGCGGCGCCGACTTGGAGGATTTCACGGCGAGTGATCATCGTTTCTTCCAGTCATTCCGGAATGCGCGAAGCGCCGGCCCGGAATCCAGAGCCACACAAACTCGTTAGCACCTGGATTCCGGGTTCGCGCCTTCGGCGCGCCCCGGAATGACAGGTTGTAGTGCTGATCCCCGGCACGCTCAGCTTCTCGCCTGCGTTGAGCGACGCCAGATACAACTCCAGATCGCCGTATTCCTTGGCGTCGGGCGGCAGTTCGTCGGCGCGGATGTTGACCTGACACCACTGGAAGCGCTGGCGGATATCCCAGATCGCCTGCAGGCTGGTGCGCCAGGTCGGGAAGTGGTCGTACTGGGTTTTCGGCTCGCCCAGCCATTGCCCGCGGATCCAGTGATTGGCCGATTTGCCGTGGCAATCGGTGCAGGCGAAGTTGAGTTCGCCGAGCTTGCGGCCGGCCAACGCCTTGCCGCGTTCGATCGCCGCCTTCGCTCCCGGACTGGTGGTGTCGACCGCGATCGCCGCGCCGTTGGCAAGGTTGTGCAGATAGACCGACATGTCGCGGTTCGCCTCGGTCTCCATCAGCCAGTTCAGGCCGGTGGTGGCCTTGGCGTGGCGGGTGATGAATTCCTCGACGCCGAGCACTTTGTCGAGCCGCGGCTCCCATTGTGGCATGGTCGCCGCCCAGGTCTTGAACGCGGTCTTCGGATCACTATGGCAGGTGTTGCAGGAGAAGCCGCCCGCGCCGCGCGTCTTGAACAGCACCGCCGCCTTGTCGAGCGCCCACACGCCGGGATTTTCCATGGGGTCGAGATTGGCGCGCTTTTCGACCGGCGCCGGCCGCTTGTTCGGATCGTCGAGCACGGTCTTGAACACCGCCGGCGACTTCAGCGTCTTCAGGAAGGCGACCATGTCGTTGATTTCGGCATCGCTGAACGCGCCGTGACTGCCCCAAGGCGGCATCACGGTGTCCGGATTGTAGACGCGCGCGTCGTAGATGTAATTGAACAGCCACTCGTCCTCGCGCCCGGCACTGCCGATCTCGGACAGATCGGGCCCGACATTGCCCGGCAAATTGGCGCCGCCGGCCGGACCCATCACGTGACAGGCGAGACACGAGCCGCCGCGCCTGCGGTCGGCGACGAGCTTGGCGCCTTTGGCGGCGTCGCCGACGACCGGCCCGGCGAGTTTGCGTGGCTCTTTCGGCGCCGGCGGCGAGGAGACATGGCCGAGCGTGTTCCATTTCAACTCGTCGCGCGTCGGCCATTTGTCGTAGCGCTTCCACGGCCGCACCGACGCATCGCCCTTGAGTTCGAGCGGCGCCTGTTTGCCCATCGCCTGCGCGTGCGCGTCGGCCGCCAAGCCGAAGGCGCCGGCCGCGATCAATGCAACGGCGGCCGCACCGCTCGCCAGAATCCCTGCACGGGTCATATGATCCTCCCTGAACCAATTCTTTTGTTATGCGTCGCGCGCCGCTGCGCGGGGCGCCGGTCAGCCCACGGTGATTTTTTCTTCCGCGGTGGTGACGGTTCCGTCGTCGTCGGTCCACGTGAACTTGAACGTGCCGCTCTCCTCCACTTTGGCGAAGAACTGTATATAGGGATTGGCCGCGATCGCCGGTTCCAGATTGGCGCTGAACACCGGCTTGCCGTTGAACTCAGCCGTGAACTTGTTGATGATCTTGCGCGGGATCGGCTTGCCGTCCTTACCCTTGCGCTGACCCGACTCCATGATGTGCGGCATCAGCGTCTTGATCTCGATCACGTCGCCCTTCTTGGCTTCCTTGGGAAGCTTGAGCCGCGGCTTGTCCGCCATGTTTCTCTCCTAATATTTTGTTGTCAGCCGCCGCAGCCGCCGATGGTGACTTTGACCAGCTTGTGGCCGGTGAAGAATTCGCCTTTGCTGGTCTTGGCGACCACCACGATGTTCTGCGTGGTGGCGAGCCGGATGCGCGTCGAGGCCGCGGCCTTGCCCGCCATCGGCGAGAAGTGGAAGGTGACGACGCCGGGATTGGGATTGCCCTCGGCGAGCACCATCACGTCGCTGACGTAATTGTCGGCCGTCATCGGCGCGTCGACCGCGACCGACAACGGCACGGTGTTGCCGTTCTCGGCGATCTCCGGCAGTTCGATCGAAATCTTGCCCGGCGTCGCCGTCTTGCCGCCGGTGAATTTGGCGATCTGGTCGGCCGCTTCCTTGGCGCCGGCGCGCGCGCCGCCGGTCCAGCCGAAAACGGTGAGCGCCGCGCCGCCGGCGCCGAGCGCCAGCGTGGCGCGACGAGATAGCTGTCGCATCGTTAGTCCTCCCAAGTCACTCGTTTTGGGGCAGATCGAAAGTCGCCCCGCCCGGCCGCGACCATAACCGCGCGCGGGCGTCCGTTCAAATCATATTCACAAAAAAGAATATCTTGTCCAGCTCGGCTCAACTCGGCAGCGCCTTGACGAAATCACGGAAGCTCTTGCTCTCATAGGCTTTTTCACGGACGTAGCGGAACATGGCGAGGAAATCGCCGGGCCGCATATAGCCCGGCAGGCGCGCCACCTCGCGTTTTTGCGCTTCCAGCGCTTTGAGCGGGCCGGCTTGCTCGGGGAAAAACTGGAAGGTCGGGGTGAAGCGCACATTATATTTCGCGGCCAGCGCCTTTTCCGAAAGTTCGCTGCCGTCGAAATCGGTTACCTTGCGCGAGCCGATGATGTTGAGTTGCAGCACTTCGAAATTCGCCTTGATGTAATCGGCGATATCGGGGCGCGCGAAATTGACGAAATGCGTCTCCTTGCAATAGGGGCAGCCCTTGAGCTCCCACATGATGGCGAAACGCTTGCCCTCCTTCGCTGCGCCGTCCAAGTCGTCGGCGAGTTCGAGGAAGCTTTCCAGGAACCAGGGCTCCTTGTAGAGCCCGTCGTCGGTCAGCACCGGCGCTGCGCGCGCCGGCCGCAAAAGTGGCCCCGTGAGCGCAAGCGAGGCCGCGCCGAGGAGCAGATTTCGCCGTGACGTCATAGATTGATTCCGTAAACCACGCCGGTCGAACGGCCTCGCCGCCCGACCCTGCGCGCCTTATATTCTCGGCGCACTATATATACGCCTCATATGCCGGTGAAGAGCGATGCCGACCTGCCTTGTCCGCGCCGCATGCCTTGCGCTCGCTTTGCTGGCGGGCCCAGCCATGGCCAGCGATCTCGCCGACTTCAACGCCGCGGTGGAGCAAGCCAAATCGCATAACCGGGTGGCGATCGGCTATTTGCGGACGGGCAATCTCGATCTCGCTTTGCTTGAAATCGACCGGCTGCGTGAAGCCTGGGGCGTCCTTGGGCAAGGTTTCGCCGGCAAGCGGCCGGCCGCCTTCGACGGCGCGCATTATGCCGCCATGTTCACAAGCGTGAACACCCGCCTGGTCACGGTCGATCTCATGATCAAAATGGGAAAACCGGACGCGGTGCGCCGGTCGCTCGAGGCGATCCGCGGCGATTTCTACGACTTGCGCAAGAGCGCCGGTATCGCGGTACTGGCCGACTGCGTGCGTGACGCCAATACCGCCATGGACGCGCTGATGGTCTACAACGGCCGCGCGCTCGACTGGTTGAAAGCGGACGTCCGCTCCGGCATTGCGGACAAATCGGTTGGCTACGGTGCCGTGCTCGACCGCTGCGACGGCATGGCGGGCGAAACGGTACGCCAAGCGCCGGAGTTCCGCCGCCTGATCGACGGCGCCAAGGCGAGCCTGGCGCTGATCCCGAAAGCCATCGCCAGCCGCGACAGCGACCTGTTGCACCGCGTGCTCATCGAATTGCGCTCGTTCGACAACCTGCTCGCATTCCGCTACGGCTAAGCTCGCGCCGCATCGACATATTCACCGCATGTGATATATTTCCACGTAAGTCATAGCCCTTATTCCGGCCTGAGAATGAATTCGGCGAGCCATCGACGCCTACGAGAATATTTTTCGCGAGCCCTGCTATTCGGCGCTATGTTTATTGCGTTGAGCCTCACGCAGGCGCGTGCGGCCGAACTGGTGATGTTCGAACAGGCCGGCTGCGCGTGGTGCGCGGCTTTCGACCGCGAAATCGCGCCGATTTACCCGAAAACCGAAGAAGGCTTGCGCGCGCCGCTGCGCCGTGTCGATATAGACGCCCCGGTGCCGGACGATCTCGCTTTCATCGAAACGGAGCGGCTGGCGCCGCTGTTCGTGTTGGTCGAGCGCGGCCGCGAAATCGGCCGCATCCGCGGCTATCCCGGCGAGGATCATTTCTGGGGTCTGCTCGGCGTGCTGATGAAGAAACTGGACGCGGCTGCGCCCGGGCAACGTGCGCAACTGTTGGGAGCGACGCCGCGCGCAACCGACTGACCGCGGTCGCTCAAGCGCGCCGGCAAGACGGCGATGGGGATTCGGATGGAATTGCAACGCCAGGAAAATCGCGGCCGGCTGCGCGAACTCGACCGCATGATCGACAATGCCAAGCGCGCCAGCGATTTCCTCAAGGCGCTGGCGCACGAAAGCCGGCTGGTCATCCTGTGCATTCTGGCCGAAGGCGAGAAATCGGTGAGCGAGCTCGAGCAGGAACTCGGCCTGCGCCAGCCGACTGTGTCGCAGCAACTGGCGCGGCTGCGCGCCGATGGGTTGGTGTCGACGCGGCGCGACGGCAAGGTGATCTATTACAATCTCGCCAGCGACGAGGCGCGCACCGTCATCGGCGCCATCTACGACGTGTTCTGCAAGAAGCCGCGCCGGCGTTAGCTCGCCTTAGATCGTTAATTGTTTCGGCCTCACGGCCGCAGCGAAACGACTTTTGCAACCGTTTCTCGGTCGCCGGTGCCACCCTCGCGCAATAATGGCGGCCACACTTGGTTGCGGCCATTGCGTTTGGCTGCGTAAAGCGCGGCATCGGCCGCCGCGATCAGTTCCGGCGCGGAGATCGTCGAGGTCGGCGCGGCCGCCGCGCCGCAGCTTGCCGTGACCATGCGCGTCACGCCGAGCCCTTCGTGCGGGATGCCCAGCGCTTCGACCGAACGCCGGATGCGTTCGGCGATGCGGACTGCGCTGAATACCTCGGTCTTCGGCAGCAGCACCAGAAGCTCCTCCCCGCCATAGCGCACTGCGAGATCGTCAACATTGCGCAGCTCGGCGCTAACGCAGGCCGCGACACGCTTGAGGCAGGCATCGCCGGTGACGTGGCCGTAGCGATCGTTGAACAGTTTGAAATGATCGATGTCGAGCATGATCATGGCCATGGGCGAAACGGCGTCGTCAGCCATTTGCCACAGCTCGGTCAGCCGCGCGGCGAGATGATGCCTATTAGCGAGATCGGTGAGCGCATCGCGCTTGGAAGCTTCCTCTACTTCGATGTGCCGCAGCCGGTCGCGCAGAACGTGCAAATAGGTGCGGCGGGCGTCGCGCTCGAGAAAATAGTTGCTGACCAAAGTGAGATAAGCCGAGACCGCAAGCGTCGTTATCGCGACGAATGCGACCGGTATCGACATGTGGCCGCTGACGATAACTGCCAGACCGTGACAAGCGATGATTGTGCTTGAAACGACCACGGCATAGCGGAACGGCAACCGTTGAATGGTGTTGGTGAACAAGACGACGAGCAGCACGAAGTATTGATAATGGTCGGCGTTCGGCGAATTGGTGAGCACGAAACTCACGAGAATCTGCAAGACAATTGCAATCGGAATCGATGCCGCCATGCCCTCGCGCAAGAATTTCGGACTATCGTCCTTGGTGAGCCAACCCGTAACAAAGATCCATGGTGTGACAACGGCGAAATGCAAGAAGAGAGCAACGGTGAACTTGTCGCCCACCAGCAGCCAGTCGGGGATCAAGAACAAATTGTAGATGATGGCGATGGTGAGGATGGCCGCACGCAGGCGCTGGGCGCGGCGGCGGCGCGTGTCGTGCTCAAGCCGGCGCTCGAGCCAGTCCGGAAAGGCAAGGCCCTTGTGGCGCGCGGCGATGAAGCTCTCGATCGCGTCGATCGTTGTCGGCTGATCGTCCATTGGCACTCCGGACGGGGAATACCAACCGATAGTCAATTGACGCTTCGGCCGCGTTAAATGGCGGTTTCTTTTGCCGCAAGCGTTAATGAATTCTAAACGTGCTCGGCCTAGCTCGCCGCTACATCGACAAGCCGCATCTGCACCCGCTCCTCGCCCTGCCAGCGATCGATGGCGAGGTGGCCGGCCGCGTGCATCGCGCGGCCGCGGTTGTCGAGCAGCGCCTGGCCGAGCGGCGTGCCGACGGCGCGGAAGGCGATCGCGTTCACCTGTTTGCCATCGCCGGATTTGAAGCGCGCGCGGATGTGGTTTTCGCCGACGACATCGGCATAGCTCAGTGTATGCGCCGGCAGCGCCAGCAGCGGCTCCGGATTGCCGGCGCCATAGGGCCCGGCGCGGGCGAGCATATCGACCAGCGCCAAATTGACCGCGCCGGCTGCGACCGCGCCGTCGATCATGAGCCCGCGCTCGCGCCGCGCCGCCTCAACCGGTGCGGCGAGCGTGTCCTCCAGATACGCGCGGAACGGCGCCAGCGCGTCTTTCCGCAGCGTGATGCCGGCCGCCATGGCGTGGCCGCCACCCTTGATAAGCAGCCCCTCGCGCATGGCGCGGCGCACCGCCTGGCCGAGATCGACGCCGGTAATCGAACGGCCCGAGCCGGTGCCGGTACCGCCCGGTTCCAGCGCAATGGCAAAGGCGGGGCGGCCGTAGCGTTCCTTCAGCCGCGCCGCCACCAGCCCGACCACGCCGGGATGCCAGCCTTGCGCGGCGGTCACCACCACGGCGCCCTTCTCTTCCAGGCCGAGCGCGGCCATGGCTTCGGACTCGGCTTGCGCGACGGTCGCGAGTTCGATCTGCTGGCGCTCGCGGTTGAGCCGGTCGAGTTCGGCGGCGATGCGCCCCGCCTCGCTCGGGTCTTCCTCGAGCAGCAGCCGCACGCCCAGGTCGGCGCGCCCGATGCGGCCGCCGGCATTGATGCGCGGCCCGAGCAGAAAGCCGAGATGCCAGGCCTCGGGTGGGCCGGACAGACGCGAAGCGTCCATCAGCGCGGTCAGCCCCACTTGATCGCGGCGGCGCAAGGCGATGAGCCCCTTGGCGACGAAGGCGCGGTTGAGGCCGATGAGCGGCACCACGTCGGCGACGGTACCGAGCGCCACCAGATGCAGCAGCGACAACAGGTCGGGCTCGCTGCGCGCGGCGGTCCAGAAGCCGTGTTGGCGTAGTTCGCGCGACAGCGCCACCAGCGTGAGAAACACGAGGCCGACGGCGGCGAGATGGCCGAGCCCGGACAAATCGTCGGCGCGGTTCGGATTGACGATCGCAATCGCCGGTGGCAATTCCTCGTCGGCCTGATGGTGATCGATCACCACCGTGTCGAGGCCGAGCTTCTTGGCTTCATTGAGCGCTTCCAAACTGGTGGTGCCGCAATCGACGGTCACCAGCAGCTTGACGCCGCGTTCGGCGATGGAACGGATCGCGTCCACGTTCGGCCCGTAGCCCTCGAAAATGCGGTCGGGAATATGCACCAGCGGACCGAGCCCGCAGTGGCGCAGATAGCGCGCGAGCAACGCGGACGCAGTGGCGCCGTCCACATCATAGTCGCCGAAGATGGCGACGCTCTCTTGGCGCGTGACCGCCCGCGCCAGCCGCGCCGTTGCCGCGGCCATGTCGGTCAGCGCTTGCGGGTCCGGCATCAGCCGCTTGATGCTGGGATCGAGATAGGCCTCGACCGCCTCCGGCTCGACGCCGCGGCCGGCGAGTACCCGCGCCAGCAGTTCCGGCACGCCGGAGCGTTGCGCAATGGCGAGCGCACGCGCCTGCCCGCGCGCATCCAGCCGGTCGCGCCAGGCGCGCCCGCTCGCGGATTGCTCCACGCCGAGGAAAAATCGCTCGTTCGGCTCCATCGCTGCTGCGGGCAAAGCCGCCATCGTCATGCGCGCGCCCGTCAATCTTTGTATCCGTGCTTGTGTAGAATGGCGACGATCTTGCCGTTGAGGTCCTGCTGGAACGCCTGCACACGCGGCCCCATCTGCGCCATCACGTCGCCCATCACCTTGGGCATTTCGTGCAAGGCCTTCGCGCCCGTCGGCGTGCGGTAGAACGCGACAATCTGGTCGAGCTCCTGCGCGCTGAAATGGCGCGCATAGATGGGCGCGGCGTATTGCGTCGTTTCGCCGGCAAAACTCGCCACCGAACTCTCGAACACGCCGCGCATTTCGGCGAGCGTCGCGGCGTCAACCTTCGACGCCAGCCGGCTCTCGATGCTGGGCCAGATCTGCGTCGTCATCGCCACACTCATCTGCTTGATGGTGTCGGCATTGACCATGCCGGTAAGTTCCAGCGCCGCGCGCAGCGCCTCCGGTGACGGCGCATCCTGCGCCCGGACGGCCGCAGTCATCAGGCCGGCGCAGAGCAACGCCAATGCGAAAAAGCGCGTCATGCGATCCTCCTTTGACCGGCCGCATGCGAGCCCGCCCAGTTCGCGCGCGACGTTACGTTAGCCGAGGTGAAACTTGCTGAACTGGCGGTGTTCCGCGCGCACCCAGCGCACCGTGCCGGTGGCCGAGCGCATCACCACCGTCTCGGTCTCGATCACGTCCTTGCCGAATTTTACGCCGTTGAGCATGGCGCCGGTGGTGACGCCGGTCGCCGAGAACAGACAATCGCCCCTCACCATGTCCTCGATCTCGTATTTCTTCTTGGCATCCTTAATGCCCATTTTCAAAATGCGCTCGCGAAGGGCCTCGGTGTCGATGATCAGCCGGGTCTGCATCTGACCCCCGATGCAGCGCAACGCCGCCGCCGACAGCACGCCTTCCGGCGCGCCGCCGCTGCCGAGATAGATGTCGATGCCGGTCTTCGGATCGGCGCAATGGATCACGCCGGCAACGTCGCCGTCGCTGATCAGGCTGACCGCGGCGCCGAGCTTGCGGATGGCGGCGATCTTGTCGGCGTGGCGCGGGCGGTCGAGCAAAATGGCGGTGATTTCGGCCGGCTTGACGCCCTTGGCCTTGGCCAACCGAATGATGTTTTCTTCCGCCGGCGCGTCGAGGTCGATGGTGCCCTTGGGATAGCCGGGCCCGATGGCGATTTTGTCCATGTAACAGTCCGGCGCATGCAGCAGCGTGCCGCCGTCGGCCATGGCGATGGTGGCGATCGCGCCCGCCATGTTCTTGGCGCAGAGCGTGGTGCCTTCCAGCGGGTCGACCGCGATATCGACCTTGGGGCCGGACTTGTTGCCGACCTTTTCGCCGATGAACAGCATGGGCGCCTCGTCGATCTCGCCCTCGCCGATCACCACCGTGCCGTCGATCGGCAATTTGTTCAGCTCGCGCCGCATGGCGTCGACGGCGGCCTGGTCGGCGGCCTTCTCCTGCCCGCGCCCGCGCAGCCGCGCCGAGGAGACCGCCGCGCGCTCGGTCACGCGCACGATCTCGAGGGTGAGCACGCGCTCCAGCAGGAGTTCGGGCTGGACGGTAATCGATGCCATTTCTCAAACTCCCCCGTGTGCGCCTAATTCTTCTCGATTCGGATCACCTGCGGCTTGCCAGAGATCACCCTATCGCGGCCCACCGCCGCAAGGGCCTTGCGCACGGCGTCCTCAGTTGTCGCATAAGTAATGAGGATAACGGGGACGGAACCGGCCTTGGCGTCGGTATCGGCGTGCGCCTGGTGGCGCTGCACAATGGACTCCATGGAGATTTCCTGCTCGGCGAGACACTTGGTGATGCTGGCCGCGGTTCCCGGCCGGTCGCGCGCGAGCAGCCTGATGTAGTAGCCGCCCTCGTGGCGCTGCATCGGCGCCTTGCGCACGCCGCGCAGCAGCGCCGCCGGCCGGCCGAACGGCGCGGTCCTGATGCCGCGCGCCGCGTCGCCGATATCGGAGAGCACGGCCGAGGCGGTCGCCGCCCCGCCGGCGCCGGGGCCTATCAAGGTGAGCGGATTGATGCCGGCGACGTCCACGGTGACCGCATTGGTCACGCCCATCACCTGGGCGATGGCCGAATCCTTGCGCACCATGGTCGGATGCACGCGTTGCTCGATGCCTTGCGGCGTCTTCACCGCCACACCGAGCAGTTTCACCCGGTAGCCGAGCTCGTCGGCGGCGGAAAGATCGGCCGGCGCGAGCGAGGAAATGCCCTCCACATAGATCGCGCTCTGATCGACCTTGGTGCCGAAGGCGAGCGAAGCGAGGATCGCCAACTTCTGCGCAGTGTCGTGGCCCTCGATGTCAAAACTCGGATCGGCCTCGGCGTAGCCGAGCCGCTGCGCGTCCTTCAGGCATTCGGCAAACGGCAGCTTGTCCTGTTCCATTCGCGTCAGGATGTAATTGCAGGTGCCGTTGAGGATGCCGTAGATGCGCTCGAACGAATTGCCGGCGAGCCCTTCGCGCAAGGTTTTCACGATGGGAATAGCGCCGCCGACCGCGGCTTCGAAATTAAGCGCGACGTGATGCTTTTCAGCCAGCGTTGCGAGCTTGACGCCATGTTTGGCGAGCAACGCCTTGTTGGCGGTGACCACCGACTTGCCCGCGGCAAGCGCGGCCTCGACCGCAGCTCTTGCCGGATCGCCGGCGCCGCCGATCAGTTCGACGAAGACGTCGATGCCGTCGCTGCGCGCCAGCGCCACGGGATCGGAAAACCATTTCATGTTTTTGAGATCGACGCCGCGATCCTTGGCCCGCGCGCGCGCGCAAACCGCGACGACCTCGATCGGGCGCCCGCAACGCACCGCGAGCGCCTCGTTCTGGCGCGCGACCTGGGCGATCAAGGCGGCGCCAACCGTGCCCAATCCGGCGACGCCTACTTTCAGAGAAACGACCATTAGACTTTTTTCGTATTGCGCATGATCTGATCCGAAAACCGGTTCCCACTTTTCGGGATCATGCGCTAGCGCCGCGTGGCGAGCGTAACGACGTTGTGAAGCTGTTCCGGCCCGGTTTTAAGGAAGCGGCCGACATTGCGCGCGGCCTGGCGGATGCGTTGCTCGTTCTCCACCAGCGCGATGCGCACGAAGCCTTCGCCGTATTCGCCGAAGCCGATGCCGGGCGAGACGGCGAGTTCGGCCTTCTCCACCAGCAAGGTCGAGAATTCCACGCTGCCCAAGCTCTTGAACGGCTCCGGGATCGGCGCCCAGGCGAACATCGAAGCGCGCGGTGACGGCACCGGGAAGCCGGCGCGGCCGAAGCTTTCCACCAGCACGTCGCGGCGGCGCTTGTACGTTTCGCGCATTTCCTTGATGCAATCGTCGGGGCCATTGAGGGCCGCGATCGCCGCCACCTGGATCGGCGTGAAGGCGCCGTAATCGAGATAGGATTTCACCCGGCCGAGGGCTGCGATCACCCGCTCGTTGCCGACCGCGAATCCGATGCGCCAGCCCGGCATCGAAAACGTCTTCGACATCGAGGTGAACTCGACCGCGATATCCATCGCGCCCGGCACCTGCAACAGCGAGGGCGGCGGGGCATCGTCGAAATAGACTTCCGCGTAAGCCAGATCCGACAGCACCAGAATGCCGTGCTTCTTCGCGAAGGCGACGAGGTCCTTGTAGAAGTCGAGGCTCGCGACGTAAGCGGTCGGGTTGGCCGGATAGCAGACCACCACCGCGGTCGGCTTCGGGATCGAGTGGATGATGGCGCGTTCCAGCGTGTGGAAGAAATTCGGCGTCGGTTCGGACGGCACCGAGCGCACGGCGCCGCCCGCCATCAGGAAGCCGAAGGCGTGGATCGGGTAGCTTGGATTGGGAACCAGCACGACGTCGCCCGGCGCGGTGATCGCCTGCGCCACGTTGGCAAAGCCCTCCTTGGAGCCGAGCGTGGTGATGACCTGCGTTTCGGGATTGAGCTTCACGCCGAAGCGGCGCTCGTAATATTTCGCCTGCGCCAGCCGCAGCTTGGGAATGCCGCGCGAGGCGGAATAGCGGTCGGTGCGCGGCTTGCCGAGCGTCTCCTTGACCTTCTCGATCACATGGGCGGGCGCCGGCAAATCCGGGTTGCCCATGCCGAGATCGATAATGTCGGCCCCCGCCGCGCGAGCGCGCGCCTTGGCCCGGTTCACCTCTTCGAACACGTAAGGCGGCAGGCGGCGGATACGGTAAAAATCTTCCATCGTCTCAAACCTTTGGCTCGGTTGCCCACTCCAACCGGCCGGCGTTTCCCCGGCAGACTTTTATCACGGGTTGGTCTTAGCGCCACCCTTAGCGCCACCCTTGGCGCCATCCTTGGCGGCGCCGTCTTGGGCGTTTTCGGCGGGCTTCCGTTTAGGCGTAGGAGCGGGCTTTTTGTCTTTGCCTTCGCGCGCTTCCTGGCGGTCGCGCGTTGCGGTCAACTCTTTTTCGACCCTGACCTGCTCCTCCTCGCTCATGGCCGGCGTCGCGCGCGGCGGCGGCATGTCGTGCACCGCTGGGTATTGATAGGGCGTGACCGGCCGTTCCGGCGCCCCGGCGGGCAGCCCGACATTAGCCGGCAGACTGTCGATTACGGGCCCGGCCGTGCAGCCGGCGAGCCCCAAAGCCAGGGCCAGACCGGCGGTGAGACCCGCCGCCGCCGAAATCGCTGTCCATCCTCGCAAGGCTCGCTCCGGGCACCGCATAACCTGTCATCGAGACGGGAAATCGATGCAGACTCAATGAATTGTACCATAAGCCCGCTAACCGGCTAATATGGCTGCAGCAAGGTGGCCGTCACACGCAAGTGCGACCAAAAATGCAAAAACCAACCTTGCGGGAGGACGCGGTCCAGGCCAATTGTGGCGACAGGGGCCGACATGACGCGCATGGACAAATCTACCGCCAGGCCGGACAAGCAACCGGTCCAAAAACCTCCCCAAGAGCCGGTCCAGGAACCGGCGAAAATCGGCTCGGTCGAGGTCGAGGCTTTTGCGCACAATATCGCCCGCCTGGTCGAGGAAGGCGGTAAGGCGCTCGCCGCCTATCTGAAGCCGCGCGAGGAAGGCAAAATCAAAAACGAAACGGCCGACGACGTGGCCGACGTGGTCAAGACCGTCGGCCAGGTGGCGGAATACTGGCTGTCCGACCCCCAGCGCGCGCTCGAACTGCAGACCAGCCTCGGCCGCGCCTATCTCGATCTGTGGGCCAGCGCGGTCAAGCGCATGGCCGGCGAAGTGACCGAGCCGGTCATCGCGGCCGACGCCAAGGACAAGCGCTTCACCGATCCGGAATGGTCGCAAAATCAGTTCTTCGATTTCCTCAAGCAGGTCTATCTGCTCACCGCGCAGTGGGGCGAGCGCCTGGTACGCGACGCCGAAGTCGACGAGCACACGCGGCAGAAGGCAGCATTCTACGTCAAGCAGATCGCCAACGCGATCTCGCCGTCGAATTTCGTGCTGACCAATCCGGAGCTGTTGCGCGAAACGCTCGCCGCCAAGGGCGAGAACCTGGTGCGCGGCATGCACATGCTGGCGGAAGACATCAAGGCCGGCCACGGCAACCTCAAGATCCGCCAATCGAACCCCGGCGCGTTCGAGGTCGGTCGCAATCTCGCGCTCACCCCCGGCAAGGTGGTGTTCCAGAACGAATTGATCCAACTGCTGCAATACGAGGCGACCACGCCGGAGACGCTCAAGGTGCCTTTGCTGATCGTGCCGCCGTGGATCAATAAATTCTACATCCTCGATCTGCGGCCGGAAAAATCCTTCATCAAGTGGTGCGTCGACAACGGCATCACCGTCTTCGTCGTCTCCTGGGTCAATCCTGACGC
>CAVUBV010000015.1:0-38795 GCA_963739735.1 uncultured Alphaproteobacteria bacterium
CGCCCCTGGGCACCAACACCCATTCCCCGCTTCAGGTGCCGAGGCGGGTGATCGCCGGAATACCCTGACCGCCTTTAGCTTCCGACACGCCTTGCCGGCGAATCCGGCGCAACGCGCCGACCGTGTATTGGCCGATGAATTTCGACCAGCGCCGCGCCCGCCATGGCATCGACGGATCGAGCGAGAACGAGCGCAAGTCGAAGGCCTTGGCCAACGAAAACTCGTCGCACTCCCGCTTGACCGGATCGTCGTAGAAGCTCGCGATCTTGTCGGCGCCCATCCCGCCGCTGGCGAGCCAGCGCGGGATATGGACATTGCATAGACGTTCGACGTCGTTGAGCGCCTTGCGCGCGCCGGTGCCGGCCGCCGGGCAGGAGGTCGCGAAGGCGTCGCCGACCAGCACGATGCCGGCCTGCTGGTGACCGCGCGTCGCATAGAGATCGACCGGGCGGATCTTGACGTCGCTGGTCACCTCGAATTCCCCGGTCAGCGTGCGCAAACCGGGCATCAGCGCCTGCAGCGTCGGCACCGGCGCCGTGCGCATGGCGCGCAGCCAGAGGTCGTGCATGTCGCGATAGACGAACAGGTTGGCGCGCATGGTCGCGCCGATCGGAAACATCGTGATCAAAGCGGCGCGGTCTTCGATGCGTTCGGCATAGTAGGTCAACGCCGGAAACGCAAAGGCGTGCCGGCCGACCGGCTTCATGTCGAAGCCGATGCTGATCGAATGACATTCGCTCAAAATCTCACGCGTGAGGCCGAGCGAATTGCGCAGGCTGATATTCAGTCCATTGGCCAGCACGACCAACCGCGCGGAAATCTCCTCGCCGTCCGACAAGGTGACGGTTTGCCGCTCGTCGCCGGTTGAGATCGCCGTCGCTTTGGCGACGATCGTCGGCACGCGCGATGGAATGAGGCCGCGTACGGTGTTGACCAGCGGCGCGTAGAAAATGCCGTGCTGATCGCCGGGTCGCTTCTCGAGCAGGCGGCCGAAGCGGGCGACCCAGCTTTCGCGGTCGGGCGTCGCCGCTGGCAGTACGCCTTCGGCGAGGCCGGTTTTCTTCAGGATCTCGACCTGCACGCCGTCAAGTTTTTCGCAGCGGAAGTCCGGCGGATAAACCGGGTGCGGATCGATCATGACGGCGTCGATGCCGGCTCGCCCGAGCATCGCGGCCGCGGCGGAGCCCGCGAGCCCGCCGCCGATTATCGCAACATCTGTCGCACGCATCGCATCGTCTCCAGTCGGCGGCCGTCAGCCCCGGCGCCGCAGGTGGGCAAGATAGGCCGCCTTCGCCTGCGCGCGCAGCCGCAGGTAAATCTCCTGCAGGCGGCTCAGGTGGGCGAACGCGGCCGATCCGCCGCGCCGTGAATCGATCCACAGTTCGACCATGGCCTCGCGCTCGCTCCAGGCGGCCATGAAGCCGCTGTCGTCAAGCGAGCAGGAATCCACGTAAGCGATGCTCGGGTCGGCCAGCAAAGCCGCGGTGTAGTCTTCCAAGAGCAGCATGCCGGGCGAAAAATCGCTCAGCGTCTCGTCATAGGCCGTCTTCCAGGTGAAGGCGGCGGTGCCCGCCCGCAACACGATCTGCATGCTCACCGGCTGCCCATCGAGATAGATCGCGTGAATCCAGGCGTCGCCTTGCGGCGCCAAAGCGGCCACCATCTCGCGCGTGAAGGTCGCGTCGGCCGGATTGCAGAGCAAAGCCGTCCCCTTGCGGCCCTTCCAACCGGCGGCCTCCAGGCGCAAAAACGCTTCGACGGCGCTGCCGAGCGCTTCCGTCTCGTTGACGATCTTCGATTCGAGCGCGCCTTTTTCGGCGAGTCGGCGCCGATGCTGCCGCAGCTTCTTGCGGCTCGAGCTCGACAGCGCCTTTTCCATGTATTGCTTGCCGTCAAGCGTGGACGCGAGCATTGGGCGCATCGAGCGGCCGAGCACGCTGGGCGCGGCGCCGCGCGCTTCCAGCACGCGGTTGAGTGCTAACTGGGTGGCGCTTTCCGCGCGCGTGGCTTCAAGCACGACGACCTTCGGCAGGTTCGGATCGCCGGCAATGCAATCGAGCATCGCCTGCAAGGTTTCCTCGAGCCGATCGCGATCGACAATCGGCGCGGCGAGATAAGCATGCGCGAACGGCGCCGCCGCCAGCACCGATATCGGAATGATCGAACGCGGCGCGCGGCAGACGGCGAAGGCCCAGAAGCCGACAAGCTGCGGCCGGCCGCCGTTGTCGCGCCAGGCCAGCAACGCCACGCTGCGGCTGTTCGGATAGCAGGCGCTCAGCGCGACCAGTACCGGGTGCATGAAAATATTGGGAACGTCGGCGCGCGCGACCAGGTCGCGCCAATCCGCCTGGATTCCGGCAAGCCGCGCGCCGGATGCGACTTCGACCGTGACCTTGCCGGCCACGTGCTCCGGCATATGCGGCGGCTGCGCGACCGATCGATCCGGCGCGGCAACGTTTTCAATCGGCTCGGCCCAGGTCCCTAGCGCGTCGCGCGCATGAACCTTGGCCGCTGTGGCTGGCGGTGACATTGATTTCCCCCCGATGCAGTTGCCGGCTGCGCCCTCGGGTTTGTCATAGCCAAAAATCTTTCACATGCGGTTTACGGCGGCGGCAACTTGTCGCACGCCGGTTCACCGAGGATTAGGGTTAAAGAAAACTGTCGGAGGAATGGACCGCTGTTGGTCGGCGTTCAGGCCGCTTGCCGGCGCCAGATGAACATGTGCAGGCCGAGGCGGCGGCGGGCGATCAGGAACAGCAAAGCGGATTCGACGATAAACGCGCTGGCCGTCGCGCTGGCAACGCCGACGCCGCCGAATTTCGGCGCCAGCACGACGCAGCCCAGCAGATTGACGGCGAAGGCCGCCGCATAAGCCAGCGCGCAGGTGCGCTGTTGGCCGAGCATGTTGAGCAGCCGCTCGGCCGGGCCGACGCTGGCGCGCGCGAGCTGGCCGGCGGCGAGCAACACGATCACCGGATAGGCGTCGCCAAATCCAGCGCCGAACAGGCTCAACACCGGCTTGCCGAGCAGCAGCATCAGCAGGCAGCCGGCAAGCGAGGGCCAGAATACCCAACGCACCGTGCTGGCGGCGAAGGCCGTTAGGCCGGCGCGGTCGCCGGCGACATGGTAGGCGGTGAACTGGTGGGCGGCGGCGGCGGCGACGGCGTACTGGACGATGCTGATCAGCGCCAGCGTCTTGGCGGCGGCATAATAGTGCGCGACTTCCGCGGACGGATGGAACACCTTGAGCACCAGCACGTCGGTCGAGGTGAGCAGCGTGTACATACCCCAGACCAGGACGATCGGCAGCGCGGTGTTGAGCCAGACTTTCATCTCGAAGGTCTTGCGGCCCGGCGGAATCACCGTCGCCAGCCGGCGCTCGAGCATGAACAGTTGAAATAGCGCGCTGAACCAGGTCGCCAGCGCCAGCACGCCCATGGCCGTGGTGGCGTCCATGGCTAGCCCGGCGGCGCGGGCCGCCGCCACGCCCGCGACCAGCAGCAGCGGACGCATCACATAAGGCGGCAGCAAAGCGACATTGATCCAGTTGTGCGAGCGGGCGATGCCGTCGAACATGAACGTGGACGCATAAAGCGGCAGCGCCACGCAGGCGAGGTAGAATGCCATGATGACGTGCGTATCGAGCGAGGCTTGCGCCAAATATACGATCAGTGCGCCGACGAGCGCGGCCACTGTGCCGACGCCGAACGTGATCCATCGGCTACCGGCGAGATAGCCGCGCAGCAATTCGAAGGCGCCTGCGTGCGTGTATTGCGGAATGAACCGCTGCGCGGTGAGCGGCATGCCGAGATGTACCAGTTCGCCGACCAGCATCAGCCAGGTCCAGACATAGACATAGGTGCCGAATTCGGTGTCGCCCATCCAGCGGGCAAGCAGCACCTGCGAAAGGAAGACGATGCCCGCGCTCGCCGCGCGGATGACGAAGGCCGTGCCGGCCATGCGCTGCGAAAGGCTGTGCTCGCCGGCGAGCCAATGCGTGACGCGTTCGCGCAAGCGCGGGAACGGGCGCGGCGCCGGCATCTGCTTGGTTTCGATAAGGGCCATCTGGACGTCTCGCGGTTGCCAGATGTCCTAGGGGTAATTGGTAACTTTAATCTGAAAGCGCCCGCATAATTGCGCGGTTAGCGCGGTGCGGCGGGCGAAAAACCTTACACCTGCTCGGCATTGAGATATGCGAGCCGCGCGCCGCAAAAGGCGCAGATGACGCCGAGGCCGAGCGCGGTCAGGCCGGCGATCACATCCACCGTGCCGCCGATGTCGCCGCTCTTGCTCATGACGCCGCCGGCCGTGGCGGCGGCGAACACCACGGCGATGAGAAAGCGCCGCGCCAGCTTGTAGACGAATTCGCGCTCGCGCGCCGCCGCGATCAGATAGGCACCGGTCGCCCAGCCGCCGGCAAAGCCGGCGCCGCCGATCGCCCACCAGGCCAGTGCCGAGATGAATTGCGGCCGCGTGCCGGCGGCAGCATCGCGCAGCACCGCGTCGAGCCCGACGCCGAAAACGGTGAGCAGGATATGCGTGAGCAGCGCCGCGAAAACGCCGCAGGCGATGGCCGCGGCATAATGCAGTCGGCGGAGGATGTCGGTTTCCATCGGCGGGGTCCGAAAACGGCGGCGGGTGTGCGCCGCCTAGACTAGCCGATTGGCGTTGATTGCGCGAACCGCCGTCAGCGCGGACGGGCCCGCAACAAATCGTGGAATTCGCGTTCCAGCGCATCGAGCGCGGCGCGCCGCGCCGGCGTCATCAGACTTGCCGCCGGTTGTTCGGTTTCGGTTTTACGCTCGTCGGACTCGGATGATGCAAAATCGACCGTATCCAGGCGCATATTTTCCCCCGATGGCCGCGTCGAATCGGCAAGGCCTATCTGAGTCGGGTCGTCGGTTAGTGCCTATTGGCGGCTCCGTCGCCCGAATTAGCCGCGTCTGTTGCATTTCGGCGACAGCACCTGCGGCACCATGGCGAACATCGGCGGCGCAAAGGCGTTATTCTATCGGCGGGGCGTAGCGAGGGCTGCCCGATGGATTCCAATGACAGCTGATAATGCAATCGTTGAAAGCGACATTCCGGCGCGGCTCGACCGGCTGCCCTGGGGCCGTTTCCATACGCTGGTGGTGGCGGCGCTCGGCGTCACCTGGATCCTGGACGGACTGGAGGTGACGCTCGCCGGCTCGCTGTCGGGCGCGCTGAAGGACAGCCCGGTGCTGCGCTTCAGCAACACCGACGTCGGGCTTGCCTCCAGCGCCTATCTCGCCGGCGCCGTGCTCGGCGCCATCTTCTTCGGCTGGCTCACCGACCGGCTCGGCCGCAAGAAATTGTTTTTCATTACGCTGACGGTCTATTTGCTCGCCACAGCGGCGACCGCGACGTCGTGGAATTTATTTAGCTTCATGCTGTTCCGCTTCGTCACCGGCGCCGGTATCGGCGGCGAATATGCCGCCATCAATTCCACCATCCAGGAGTTGATCCCGGCGCGCGTGCGCGGCTGGAGCGATCTCGTCATCAACGGCAGCTTCTGGGTCGGCGCCGCCATGGGCGCGCTCGGCTCGCTGGTCGTGCTCAATCCCGCCGTGATCGATCCGGAACTCGGCTGGCGGCTCGCATTCCTGATCGGGGCGGGCCTGGCGCTGGTGATTTTCTTCATGCGCTTCTGGCTTCCGGAAAGCCCGCGCTGGCTGATGACGCATGGCCGCGCCGCGGAGGCGCAGCAAGTGATTGCCGGTATCGAGGCGCGCTTTGCTTCGCTGCCGCCGGCAACGGACCTGCCGCGCGTGCGCCTGCGCGCGCGCCGTTCGACGCCGCTCAAGGAAGTCGCGCGTACATTATTCCAGCGCTATCGCCAACGCACGCTGGTGGGCCTGAGCCTGATGGCCTCGCAGGCCTTTTTCTACAACGCCATCTTCTTTACTTACGCGCTCATCCTCACCGATTTCTATGGCGTGCCGGCGGATCATGTCGGCTGGTACCTGTTGCCCTTCGCGGCGGGAAATTTCCTCGGGCCGGTTTTCCTCGGCCACTTTTTCGACAGCCAAGGGCGGCGGCCGATGATCGGCTTCACCTATATCGCCTCGGGCGTCTTGCTGGCCGGCACCGGCTATCTGTTTGCGCGAGACCTGATCGGGGCCGAGACGCAGACGTTGTGCTGGATGGCGATCTTCTTCTTCGCGTCCGCGGCGGCAAGCTCGGCCTATCTCACGGTGAGCGAAACCTTCCCGCTGGAAATCCGCGCCTTGGCCATCGCCTTTTTCTACGCGGTCGGCACCGGCATCGGCGGCATTATCGGGCCCTGGCTGTTCGGTGTGTTGATCGACACCGGCTCGCGCATGAGCGTGTTCGGCGGCTATCTCATCGGCGCCGTGCTGATGATCCTGGGCGGCCTTGTCGCTTGGCGCTGGGCAGTGCCCGCCGAGCGCAAGTCCTTGGAAATGGTGGCACGGCCGCTGACGTTTATCGATATCGACTAATCGCAAAATCCGTTCAATTATGGCTGCAACTGATCGAATGGATCTCGAAATTCGTGCCGCCGCGCACATTGGTGCCGACATAGCCGTTGAGATGGCCGCCGACGAACTTGACGCTGTTGCCTTCGAACACGGCGCGGCCCGAGCTTTTGCGGTCGAGATCGGTGTAGGTTCCGTCCGCGTTCAACAGAAAGCCGAGACCGATGAGAATGGTGCCGCCCGAGCCGGCGCAGGCGTACTCACCGGCGCGCAAGCCGGCGGCGGTGGACGGCGTCGGCGCGATGGCGAGCAGGGCGACGGTTAGCCATGCGGCGACGCGCAACATGCGGGTGCTGTTTGTCATCTTCCAAGTTCCCCCGTGAGCGCATAAAGCTTGTCGCAACGGCATCCCTCCGTCAATCGCGCGCCAAATGCAGGCAAGGAAAGCGGACCGCAATATGCTCGGACATAATCGCAGGATGGTCGGCGGCGAAGCGCTCGCCGATATGCTCGCCGGCTACAGCGTGCGCAGCGTCGCCCATGCGCAAGCCGCGATTGCCGCCTTGCGGCTCGATGCCGACGTCGACCTGGTGTTCTCCGACATCCTGATGCCGGGCGGCATGAACGGCCTCGATCTGGCGCGCGAAATCCGCAAGCAGTTCCCGGGCATTCCGGTACTGCTGACAACCGGCTACAGCGCCAGCGCGCAGGACGCCGTGCGGCAAGGCGTGGTCGTGCTGCAAAAGCCGTACGATCTCGAAAGCCTGCGGCGCAATATCCGCGAGGTCGTCGAGGGCGCGCGTGCGCGCCGGCGTCAGGCGGCGCCGGCGAAGTGACTAGGATCGAAGCTGGCTAAAACCAGCGCTTCTAAAGCCGCACCCGAAATGCCAGCATAGCACCGTCGGATTCGCGACCAAGGCGAGGCGATGAAGCCGTTTCGCGTCAGCATTGTGCAGCATCGCGGAACGCCCCATGCGGTCGGGCGCGCACAGGCAGCCGCGTTTGCGGTAACGCCGAAGGGTCGCGCGTTTCTGCGACGCAAGACCATCCGGCTGCCCTGGTGGTTCGACATCCGCAAGGAAGAGCGCAGCTTCGCGAAATTTTCTTCCGGGCTGTGGGCGGAGATCGGCGGTCTTGCCGAGGGGCTCGGCATTTCGATGGAGCGGGCCGCTTTGTACTTCGGCAATGACGGTCTGCGTCCGCCGCTCGGCGGCTGCTCCGCGGTGATGGGTGGCGGCGTTTATGGCCGCAACTACGATTTCAAGCCGCGGTTTTACGGCGCGCGTTTCGCCGCCGTTCAGATCGACGGCAGCTACGCCAGCATCGGCGCCAGCGAGCTCCTGACCGGGCGGCTGGATGGCATGAACGAGCAGGGTCTCGTCATCGGCCTGCACCGCGTGCGCAAGAGCCCGCGCGCACCCGGTCTGTCAAGCGTCCTGATCGTCAGGCTCGTTCTTGACCAGTGTGCATCGACAGCCGAAGCGGTCGATCTGTTACGCTGGATTCCGCACGCGATGCCGTACAACTATTCACTGCTCGACGCTGGCGGCGTCGCCGCCGTGGTCGAAGCGGTCCCGGGCAGCGTCGCGGTGCGGACCGGGGAATGGCTTGCCTGCACCAATCATTTCCAATCGCCGCTGCTGCGTCCCTTCAACCGCGACGTCCGCCATTCGCAAGCGCGCTTGCCGCCGCTGGAGCAATGGGCGCGGCAAGGGCTGAGCGCGGAGCAAATGTTCTTGGCGTTGAACCGCTCGACCTCGCCGGCGTTCCATCACGGATATCTGAGGGGCGCCGGCACGCTTCACACCTTGGTCGCCGAGCCGGCGAAGAAACGCGTGTTGATCGGCATCGGCGGCGACGCCGCGGCGCTCGACGAAGACATGCTGGACGTCGATTTCGACGAATGGGCGGGCGGAACGGATCTTTCCGTCACGCATTTGGATGGCCAACTCGGCGGCGTTTCGCAGCCATTCGAATGGCCGGTGCGGCGCGCCCGCAAGCGTGCCGCCTAGCGCCATAAACGATCAGCCTTCCCCGATCTCCTTCAAGATTTCCGCCGTGTGCTCGCCGAGCAGCGGCGCAGGATGTTCGGACGCCGCCCTCCAGCCGTCCATCACGATCGGCGTGCGCACACCGGGAATGTGGCCGGCCTTGGCGGCGGCGCTCGGCAGTTCGAGCTTCATGCCGCGGTGGATGACCTGCGGGTCTTTGAAAACCTGCTCGAGATCGTTGATCGGACCCGCCGGCACTTTCTGTTGCTCGAGCTTGTCGAGCAGGTCCTTGCGCGTCATGCGTTTCGTCAGCACGGTAAGCTTGGCCACCAGTTCCTCGCGGTGGGCGAGGCGCCCGATATTGTTCTTGTAGGCCGGCGCCTCGGCCAGTTCCGGCGCGCCCAGCACATGGCACAGCTTGACGAATTGGTTGTCGTTGCCGGTGGCGATGATGATGTGGCCGTCGGCCACGGGGAATTCCTGATAGGGCACGATGTTGGGATGCGCATTGCCGATGCGCTTGGGGATATCGCCGGAGACGAGATAATTGAGCGCCTGGTTGGCCAGCACGCCGACGGTCGAATCGACCAGCGCGGTATCGACGTAACAGCCCTTGCCGGTCTTCTCGCGCTCGGTCAGAGCGGCGAGGATGCCGACCACCGAATAGCAGCCGGTGAAGATGTCGGAGATCGGCAACGCCAACGCGCGTCGGCGGCCCGTCGGCATAGCCGGTCAAACTCATGAAGCCGCCGATGCCTTGCGCCATGAGATCGTAGCCGGCGCGCTCGGCGTCGGGGCCGTCCTGGCCGAAGCCGGTCACCGAGCAATAGATCAACCGGGGATTCTCCGGCGCGAGGCTCTTGTAGTCGAGGCCGAATTTGGCGAGCCCGCCGACCTTGAAATTCTCCATCAGCACGTCCGAGCGCGCCGCCAGCTTGCGCACGATGCGGCGGCCTTCCTCACTTTCGAAGTCGAGTTCGATCGAGCGCTTGCCGCGGTTGGCGCCGTGGAAATAAGCCGAGCCGATGTGCTTGCCGTCCTTGCCCTCGACGAAGGGCGGGCCCCAGCCGCGGGTGTCGTCGCCGGCGCCTTTGCGCTCGACCTTGATCACGTCGGCGCCGAGGTCGGCCAGCATCTGCCCCGCCCAGGGCCCGGCCAGGATGCGGGCGAGTTCGAGGACGCGGAGACCCGCCAACGGCTTCGGCATACTGGGAAACTCCCCCATGGACGCGCAAGGAACAACGACGGCGGGGGTTATAAATGCATCGTTCCGCGCTGACCAGACCGGGAATATATCGATTGTCGGTATCAGCTTGCGTCCGAATTTATGGCGCCGCCTATGGCACTGTGTCGCAGCGGCGGCTAAGCTGTAACTGGGCGCGATGTGCCGTTTTTGTTACTATTTGGCACAGCTTAAACGTGGCGGCTTTGCCGCTGCAAAAAAAGACCCGAGGGAGGATGAAAAATGAGGATGCTATCGACAATTCTTGCCGGCGCCGCCGCAGCCGTTCTGCTGTCGGCCTCCGCGCAGGCGCAGATGACGCTGCAGGGCTTCGCACCAGTTTCCCGGCGGCAAGCACGACGTGCGCGACGACATGGTGCAGATGATCGCCAAGGAGGCGGCGCCGCCAATGTCGGCCTCAATGTGCAGGTCTATCCCGGCGCCTCGCTGTTCAAGCCGAACGAGCAGTGGAACGCCATGGTCAACGGCCAGCTCGACATCGCGCTGTTCCCGCTCGACTACGCCAGCGGCAAGGTGCCGGCCTTCGGCGCCACGCTGATGCCCGGCCTGATCCGCAGCCAGGACCGCGCCAAGCGCATCAACAGTTCGCAGTTCATGAAGGACATCCGCGCCGAGATCGAGAAGAACGGCGTGATGGTGCTGTCCGACGCCTGGTTCGCCGGCGCCATGGCCTCCAAGAACGGCTGCATCACGCAAGCCGGAGGACATGAAGGGCTGCAAGTTCCGCTCCGCCGGCATCACCTTCGCCGGCGATGTGGAAGACCGCCGGCGCCTCGATCGTCAGCCCGCCGTCGAATGAAATCTACAACGCCTTCCAGACCGGCGTTGATCAACGGCACCGACACCAGCCTCGGCACCGTTCCAGTCGATGCGGCTTTACGAAGTGACCGAGTGCCTCACCGCCCCGCGGCAACAACGCGCTGTGGTTCATGTATGAGCCCGTGCTGATGTCGAAGAAGAGCTTCGAGAAGCTCAACAAGGCGCAGCAGGCGGCCGTCATCAAGGCCGGCAAGGACGCGCAGGCCTTCTACGAGGGCAAGGCCGACGAAGTGAACGAGGACGCCATCAAGGCGTTCAGGGATCACAAAGTGAAGGTCGTGACGCTCAGCGACGCCGAATACAACGCCTGGCTCGACGTCGCGAAGAAGAGCTCGTATGCCGATTTCGCGAAGAAAGTGGCTAACGGGCAGAAGCTGATCGACGAAGCGCTCGCGGTCAAATAGCGGCTCGCCAGCTCGCGCCGGCCGGCGGGTTTCTCGCCGGCCGGCTTCGCGAACCGCCGTCATCCCGCAGCCATCGACGCCCGCCGCAACAAGCTGGAAAATCCGTCCCATGGACACTTATATCTGGGCCGTGAACATGCTGTCGCGCATCGCGCGGCATGGTCGCGGCTTTTTTCATCGCGCTCGCGGTGTTCGTGATCTGCGACATGGTCGTCGAGCGTTACATCTTTAACTTGACGACGATCTGGCAGCTCGACGTCGTCACTTATTGCATCATCGCCACGACGTTCGTCGGCAGCGCCTATGTCCTGATGACGCGCGGCCACGTCAACGTCGACGTGGTGCCGATGCTATCTCGGTCCGCGCGCGCGCTATTGGCTCGCCATCGTCGCGAATTCGCTGGCTTTGGCTTTTTGCCTGGTGCTGTTCATTCTCTGCACGAAATTTTGGTACCAATCCTGGACGAAAGACTGGCACTCGGACACGGTCTGGCGCGCGCCGCTGTGGGTGCCCTATTTCTCGATGCCGGTCGGGCTCGGCTTGCTGGTCCTGCAATACGTCGCCGACCTGATCGGCGTGGTGACCGGGCGGACCCCGCCGTTCGCGCTGAGCCCTGACGAGAGGCGTCGTATGAGTCCGGCCGCCCAAGGATCCGTCGTCCTCGTCGTCACCGTTTTGACTTTGCTGTCCGGCATTCCCGTGGCCTTCGGCCTGGGCGCGATCGCCGTCGTGTTCCTGGTGCTGTTCCAGGGCTTCGACAGCATCCAGGTGGTGGCCGAGACGTTCTATTCCGGCCTCGACGAATTCACCCTGGTCGCCATCCCGATGTTCATCATGATGGGTGCGGCGATCGGCTCCTCGCCCGCCGGCAAGGATCTCTACGAAGCGCTCGACCGCTGGCTCTACCGCGTGCCCGGCGGGCTGGTGATTTCCAATCTCGGCGCCTGCGCCATCTTCGCCGCGCTCACCGGCTCTTCGCCCGCCACCTGCGCGGCCATCGGCAAGATGGGCATTCCGGAAATGCGCCAGCGCGGCTATCCGGACGAGGTCGCCACCGGGTCGATCTGCGCCGGCGGCACGCTCGGCATTCTCATTCCGCCGTCGATCACCTTCATCCTCTACGGCATCGCCACCGAGACCTCGATCGGCCGGCTGTTCCTTGCCGGCGTCTTTCCCGGCTTGTTGCTGACCGTGCTGTTCATGGCCTGGACGCTGCTCTACATCTGGATGAAGGGCTTTCGCGCCTACGCGCCGGAATTTCGCTTCAGCTGGAAGCAGAAGTTCGAATCGATTCCCAAGGTGGCGCCGTTCCTGGCGGTGGTGATCGGCGTCATGTACGTGCTCTATGGCGGCGTCGCCACGCCGTCGGAAGCGGCCGGCGTCGGCGCCGCGTTCTGCGCTGCTGCTGGCGGTTTTCATCTATCGCATGTGGAGCCCGCGCGCGTGGTGGGAGATCCTGCGCTCCACCACGCGCGAGTTGGTGATGATCCTGATGATCATCGCCGCCGCCGCGCTGTTCGGCTACATGCTGACCTCGCTCTACATCACCCAGACGTTGGCGCAGGCGATCGCCGACGCGCATTTCAATCGCTGGGTGCTGATGGGGATGATCAACTTGTTCCTGCTGGTCTGCGGCTGCTTCATCCCGCCGGCCGGCATCATCCTGATGACGGCGCCGATCCTGCTGCCCATTATCACGGCAGCCGGCTTCGACCCGGTCTGGTTCGGCGTCATCGTAACCATCAACATGGAAGATCGGCTTGATTACCCCGCCGGTCGGCCTCAATATCTGTATCGTGGTCAACGCCATTGTCCCCGACGTGCCGACCAGCAAGGTGCTCTGGGGATCGGTGCCCTACGTCATAATGATGATGATCGGCATCGTGATCTTGTCTTTGTTCCCCGAGATCGCCACATGGTTGCCTAATTATCTGATGGGTGCATCCGTAGGACATTGATGAACACCTCGTTTTTCGGCGAATTGCTGCAGACCATCTCCGAACGCGGCCGCGCGCTGCTTGACCGCGGCCGCGCCCGCCGCGGCGACAGCTTCAGCCCGTTCCGAGAGCCTGGTCGAATTGTGCGAGGACCTGCTTGTCCAGCCGCGGCGAGGCCTCCGGCGTTGCCCGCGCGCGCGAAATCCTCAGCCGCTATGGCGAGCTGACCACCGGCCCGCGCATCGCCTTCTTCGAGGCGCTGAGCGAACGCTTCGGCCCCGATCCGGCCCGCATGGAAAGCGCCATCGCGGCCTGGCGCGAAAAGCCGTCCGACGCGACCGCCGCCGAACTGCACGCGGCCTCCGAGCCGCGCCGGCAGGAAATGTTCCGCCGGCTCAATCTCGCCCCCGGCGGCACCGCCGCGCTGGTGCGCATGCGCGAGCAGTTGCTCGACGTGCTCGGTCACCGCGAGGACCTCACCGCGGTCGACGACGATTTCGTGCATTTGTTCTCGTCCTGGTTCAACCGCGGCTTTCTGGTGCTGCGCCGCATCGACTGGTCGACGCCGGCGATCGTGCTCGACAAGATCATCCGCTACGAGGCCGTGCACGAGATCAGCGACTGGGACGACCTGCGCCGGCGCATCGAGCCGCCCGACCGGCGCTGCTACGCCTTCTTCCATCCGGCGCTGGTGGACGATCCTTTGATCTTCGTCGAGGTGGCGCTCACCCGCGACATTCCCGACGCCATCGCGCCGATCCTCGCGCAAGGACGCGAGATGACGGAAGCCGACAAGGCGCGCACCGCGGTGTTCTACTCGATCTCCAATTGCCAGCGCGGGCTTGCCGGCGTGTCGTTCGGCAATTTCCTCATCAAGCAGGTGGTCGAGGAGATCAGCCGCGAGAGCCCGAAGCTCGCGACCTTCGTGACGCTGTCGCCGGCGCCCAGTTTCGCCGGCTGGCTCAAGCGCGAACGCGCCAATGAGGCGTCGACCGCGCTGAACGAGGCCGACAAGACGGCGCTCGCCGCGCTCGACCGGCCCGATTGGTGGCGCGAGGAGGAAATCGCGGCGCAACTCAAGGACCCGCTGATGCGCGCGGCCGCCTGGTATTTCTTGCGCGCGAAGAGCGGGCGCGGGCTGCCGGTCGATCCCGTGGCGCGTTTCCATCTCGGCAACGGCGCCCGCCTCGAGCGTATCGATTGGCTGGGCGACACCTCCGAGCGGGCGATGGCGCAGGCCTGCGGCTTTATGGTGAATTACCTCTACGATCTCGACGACATCGAGAAGAACCACGAGGCCTTTGCCGAAGGCCGCACCGTGGTCGCCTCAGGCAGCGTGCAGCGCCTGCTGCGCCCGCCGCTCGAACTGGTGCCGGTCGCGGGGTAATAAATTTGTCGTCCCGGCCGAGCGTTAGCGAGAGCCGGGACCCATAATCCCAAGATTATCGATAGACTGCGGCGTATGGGTCCCCGCCTTCGCGGGGACGACAGTTAGGACTTGCCGTAAACCGGCACGACGGCGCCGCGGGTGACCTTGTTATCCGGCGATGCCAAAAACAGAATCGTCGCCGCGACTTCTTCGACCTTTGGCCAAGAGTCGAAGTCCGCCTTCGGCATCGCCTTGCGGTTTGCGGCCGTATCCATGATCGAGGGCGCCACCGCGTTGACCAGAATGCCGTCTTTGGCCACTTCCTCGGCCAGCGCCACGGTGAGCGCGGCAACGCCGGTCTTGGCAATCGTATAGGCCGCCATGCCGGCGCCGCTGCGCCATTCCAGCGCCGGCCGCGCCGCCACATTGACGATGCGGCCGCCGCCTTTCATCGCGTTCACCGCCGCGCGGCAGCACAGAAAACACGACACCAGATTGCCGTCGAGCTGCGCCATCAGCGCCGCCTGTCCGGTGTCCTTGACCTTGCCGGCCGCGAAGCCGCCGGCGATGTGGATCGAAGCCCACAGATCGAGCCCGTCATAGACTTGTCCCACCATGGCTTCGTCGGCGAGATCGGCAACCGCGATCAACTTGACATTGGGGTCGCCGGCATGGGGAAAACGCTGTGCTTCCGCCTCGTGCTGATAGGGCACGGTGCAGCTTGCGCCCGCCTTGAGCAGCATGCCGACCATCGCCGTGCCGAGCGCGCCGGTGCCGCCGGTGACGACGACACGTTTGCCGGAAAAATCCATTATCCTCTTCCGCGCTTGACCCGCATCGGCAGCACCTGGAATTCGATCCAGTTCGCCACCTCGCCGACGCGCAGCTTCTTGTCGAGCACGTTCATGCTGATGCCGTGCCGCCAATACAGCCGCTTGCAATCGGGGTCGCTGTCGAGCGTATCGAGATCGTAGGCGAAGGTCTTGATGTCTTCGGCGTCCAGGAAGAAGCCTTCCTCGATCAGCCGCGTGCCGATGCGCCGCACGATCGCCGCGATCTCGCGCAGCGGATATTCCGGATGATACTGCACCGCCCAGGCGACCGATCCGTTGGTGCGGATTTCCACGCTCTGCACCGATGATATCGCATTGGTGGCGAGCACAGTCGCGCCCGCCGGCAGCGCCTCGACCTCGTCGAGATGCACGGTCGGCGCGTTGAACACGTCGAGCTTGCCGACATACATCGGGTGTTTGCGGCCGGCTTCGGTGAGCCTGATGCCGCGGCCGAAGCCGATCTCGCGGCCTTTCGGGTTTTTGCGCACGCTGCCGCCGGCCGCCGCGGTGATCACCTGCAGGCCCCAGCAGGAACCGAACAGCGGGGTTCCGGTCTTGAGCGCCGCGCGCACCAGTTCGATCTGCCGCGTCACTTCCGGGCCGCCGTTGTAGATGTGCAGCGAGGAGCCGGTGATGGCGATGCCGTCATAGCCTTCGAGCGCCTCGCCGGTCGGCAAAACGGCGGTCGGATCGCCCGGATGGGCGGTGTCGATGCTGGCGCCCGGCAAAAGCTCGCGCAGCAGGTTGGAATAGCCCTGATGGGCCGGCGTGCCGCCCACCGCGATGTGCTCGGCCAGCGTCTGCGGTGAGTTGCCTTCGATGACGAGCAGGCGGGGGGAGGGCATGGGACGGTGATTGGACGGGCCTGATCCCGTGTTTAGCGCGAATTAACGCGCATCAGACAGGCATGATATGGCCAAGCCAAGGCGATTCTGCAATTCCGGCCGAAAAAGTGTGGCTTGCCGCGGCTTTCGTAGCCCGGCTTCTTGAGGTCGTCCCGTAAGCCGCCCAATCTGCCGGAATTCACGCGAATCAGCGGGAAAATCGCCGGGCCAAGCCGGTGACACCTCGGAACGCCATGGCCGAATACGACCTCGCCATTATCGGCGGCGGCATCAACGGAACGGGGCTTGCCCGCGACGCCGCCGGCCGCGGCTTGCGCGTGCTGCTGGTGGAGCAGAACGACCTCGCCTCCGGCACGTCGTCGGCCTCCAGCAAGCTGATCCACGGCGGCTTGCGCTATCTCGAGCACGGCGCCTTCCGCCTGGTGCGCGAGGCGCTCACCGAGCGCGAGGTGCTGTTGCGCATGGCGCCGCATGTGATCCGGCCGCTGCGCGTCATGCTGCCGCCTTTGCCGGGTTTGCGTTCGATGCTGTGGTTACGGCTCGGTCTGTTCGTCTACGACCGGCTGGGCGGGCGCAAGCTCTTGCCGGGCACGCGCAGCGTCGATCTCACCCACCACACCGTCGGCCAGCCGCTCAAGCGCTCGTTCCGCCACGGCTTCGAATTTTCCGACTGCCTGGTCGACGACGCCCGGCTGGTCGTGCTCACCGCGCTCGATGCCGCCGAGCGTGGCGCCGTCATCCGCCCGCGCACGCGGCTGATCCGGGCCGAACGGCGCGGCGAGTGGGAGCTGGTGCTCAATGCATTCGGGCCGCCGCGAAGTGACCAGCGCGCGCGTGCTGGTCAATGCCGCCGGTCCCTGGATCGGCGAGGTGGCCGACACCGTGATCCGCCGCCCCTCTGCCGGCGCCGGTGCGCCTGGTCAAAGGCAGCCACATCGTGGTGCGCCGCCTGTTCGAGCACGACGGCGGCTATCTGTTGCAGGCCGCCGACCGGCGCGTGGTGTTCGCGCTGCCTTTCGCGCAGGACTTCACCTTGATCGGCACGACCGACGAGAATTTCGTCGGCGACCTCAATGCGCCGGCGCCCGATCCCGACGAGGTGGTCTATCTGTGCGAGACGGCGAACGCCTATTTCCGCGACCGGCTCACGCCCGACGAAGTGGTGTGGTCGTTTGCCGGCGTGCGCTCGCTCTACGACGACGGCGCCAACAGACCGGAGGACGTCACCCGCGATTACGTGCTGGCGCTCGACGAGGTCTATGGCGAGGCGCCGCTGCTCAGCGTCTATGGCGGCAAGATCACCACCCATCGCCGGCTGGCGGAAGCCGCGATGGCCAAGATCGGGATCTTCTTCGGCGCGCTGCCGCCGTGGACGGCCGGCTCGACGCTGCCCGGCGGCGATTTTCCGCCCGGCGGCTTTTACGAGGTGGTGGCGGAAACGATCGCCCGCTGGCCCTTCCTCGATGAGCCGCATGCGCGGCGGCTGGTGCGCGCCTATGGCCGGCGCATCGAGCGCATCCTCAAAGGCGCGCAAAGCATGGACGATCTAGGGCCCTGCTTTGCCGGCGATCTGACCGGCGCCGAGGTGCGCTACCTGATGGAAAACGAATGGGCGCAGAACGCCGACGACGTGCTGTGGCGGCGCAGCAAGCTCGGCCTCAAGGCAAGCCCGGCGCAGCGCGAGGCGCTCGCGCAATTCATGGCGGTGAGCCCGCAGGGTTAACAGAATTCTTGCCGGCATCGGCGGTATTGTCGCGGTCGGCCTTAACGGGCTTGCCACGACTTTGTGCTTTGCTCATCGCACGCCCACTTAACCGATAACGTTGCGCCAATGCCGCTCGATTCAAAACAGCTCGCCGATCGCCTCGCCGCCGCCAAAGTCGTTGTGGTGGACGACGAGCATTACATGCGCAAGGTCGTGCGCACCATGCTGATGAGTATCGGCGTGCATAACGTGCACGAGGCGCCGGACGGCCCGGCCGGCCTCGAAATGATCCGCACCGTCGCGCCCGACGTCGTCATTCTCGACTGGCAGATGCCCGGAATGGACGGCCCGGCTTTCGTGCGCATGGTGCGTTCGCCGGCGACCTTCCCCTATCCGAACGTGCCGATCATCATGCTCACCGGCCACGGCGAGCGCTCGCGCGTGGTCGAGGCGGTCAAGATCGGCGTCAACGAATTCCTGCTCAAGCCGGTCTCGGTCAAGGCGCTGCAGGACCGCCTGGTTGCGGTGCTGACCAACCCGCGCGAAGTGGTCAAGAGCGGCGACTATTACGGGCCGGTGCCGCGCAACCTCGCCACCGCCATCCACGCCGACAACGATCGGGCAATCGCCAATCTCGGTGTGGTGAACTAATCTCCGCCGGCTCATGCCGGGCCATGGAGATTGTTGTTGCCGACCGCTCTCATCGCCATCGACCAGGGCACGACCTCGACGCGCGCCATCGCCTTCGATGCCGCGTTGACGCCGCTCGCCCGCGCGCAGCAGGAGCTGCGCCAGTATTATCCCGCGCCCGGCGAGGTCGAGCACGATCCGGAGGAAATCTGGGCGGCGACGGTCGCAACCGTGCGCGACGCGATGGCCAAAGCGGGCCTCGCGGCCAAGGACGTCGCCGCCATCGGCATCACCAACCAGCGCGAAACCACCGTCATCTGGGACCGCGCCAGCGGTAAACCCATTCACAAGGCGATCGTCTGGCAGGACCGGCGCACCGCCGCTATGTGCGACGCGCTACGCCGCGGCGGCCATGAAGCGGAAGTCGCCAAGACCGGCCTGCTGTTCGACCCTTATTTCTCCGCCAGCAAGATCGCCTGGCTGCTCGAGCATGTGCAGGGCGCGCGCAAGCTCGCCGAGGCCGGCCGGCTCGCTTTCGGCACCATCGACAGTTTCCTGCTCTGGCGGCTGACCGGCGGCAAGGTGCACGCGACCGACGCCACCAATGCCGCGCGCACGCTGTTGTTCGATATCGATCGGGGCGTGTGGGACGACGGTCTGTGCCGGCTGTTCGGCGTGCCGCCCGCGCTGCTGCCGGAAGTGCGCGACTGCGCCGGCGAATTCGGCGTCACCGTGCCCGACTTGTTCGGTGCGCCCATTCGCATCCTCGGCATCGCCGGCGACCAGCAGGCGGCAACCGTCGGGCAGGGCTGTTTCAAGCCCGGCATGCTGAAATCGACTTACGGCACCGGCTGTTTTGCGCTGCTCAATACCGGGCCAGAGCGCGTCGCCTCGCGCAACCGGTTGCTCTCCACAATCGCCTATCAGCTCGACGGCAAGCGCACTTACGCGCTGGAAGGCGCGATCTTCATCGCCGGCGCCGCGGTGCAATGGCTGCGCGACGGCCTCAAGATCATCGCCAAGGCGTCCGAGGCCGACAACCTTGCCGCCAAGGCCGATCCGGCCGAACAGGTCTATCTGGTGCCGGCCTTTGTCGGGCTGGGCGCGCCCTATTGGGATGCGCAGGCGCGGGCGGCGATTTTCGGCCTTACCCGCAATAGTGGCGCCGCCGAACTCGCGCGCGCAGCGCTGGAGGCGGTCGGCTACCAGACCCGCGACCTGCTCGCCGCCATGCACGCCGATTGGCCGCAGGCGGCGGGCGCCGCCACCGTGCTGCGCGTCGACGGCGGCATGACCGCAAGCGCCGTCACCATGCAGTTTCTCGCCGATATCCTGGCGAGCCCCGTCGACCGCCCGGTGGTGATGGAAACCACAGCCTTGGGCGCGGCTTATCTGGCCGGGCGGGCGGCCGGGCTTTGCCCCGATCTCGAGGGTTTTGCCGCGCAATGGCGGCTCGACCGGCGATTTCGAGCCGGTTATGGACGCCGCGGAGCGCGAGCGGAAATATTCCGGCTGGCAGGACGCGGTGCGCCGGACGTTAACGCGCGGTTGAACTTTCGCGGTGAATATCGGCGGCGGAAACCTTGCCATGGCCGTCAGTCCCAAACACGCCGAAGCCCTCATCCAGCAGTTGCACGTGCTGGTTGTCGACGACAGTCCGTTCATGCGCACCATCGTGCGCGGGCTGCTCAACAGCATCGGCGTCAAGAGCGTCAGCGAAGCCGGCGACGGCATCGCCGGGCTGGAAAAGATCCGCGAAGAAAAGCCCGACATCGTCATCCTCGATTGGGAAATGCCGCTGCTCAACGGGCCGGAACTGGTGCGCATCGTGCGCTCGCCCGGCACGTTCCCAATGCCGGACCTGCCCATCATCATGCTCACCGCGCATGGCGAGCACTGGCGCATCATGGAATCGGTCAAGCTCGGGGTGAACGAATTTCTCTGCAAGCCGGTGTCGGCCAAGGCGCTGTTCGAGCGGCTGATCTCGATCCTGCTCAAGCCGCGCGCGATCGTTCAGCGCGGCAAATATTACGGGCCGGCGCCGCGCGTGCCGGAGCTCGATCCCACCGCCGATAGTTCCGATCCGGTGCCGCCGGCGGCCTGACGACTATTGCGCATGATCTTATCCGACCTACCTTCGCCCGCCGAAGCGGGCTTCGCGTAGGCGGGAAACCGGTTCCCACTTTTCGGGATCATGCGACCGCCCTCACACTTATTCGCTGCTGCTCTGGCCGGGCGGGCGGAACAGATAGGCCAGAAACCAGATCGGCACGATCACCAGCGAGCCCAGCAGCACGTTCGGCCAGGCCCAGGAAAGCCCCGTCCTGGCATAGTCCTCGAGCCGGTCGGCGGACAGGCCGAATTCGCGCATCAACTGCTCGGGCGTGATGCCGAAATGGCCGAGGATCGTCCCCACCACCAGCGAGGCGACGGCAACCTTGACCAGCGTCCTAAGGATGGGATGCAGCATCCGCCCGTTCTCTCAGTCCCAGCCGAAAGCGCACGCGGCGGCAGGCCGCGTGCGGCGGGCGCTACGATGGCAGGAAATCGTTAACCATTCGTACAGGCGCGATCGGCCGGCGCGCGCGGCCGCTATTCGGTCTTTTGCGCCGGGGCGGCGGACTGTTCGGCGGCCGGGGCGGCCGGCGCGGGGGTGCCGGTGAGGCGGTCGATCACCGAACGCGCGGCGTCGCGCGCGCGCTGATCGCGCACCGCGTTGAGCAGCGGGGCCGCCGCGCCGGAGCGGCGGATCAGCGCTTCCGGATCGGGCAGCATGATCGGATCGTCCCACGAGCCCTGCACGATGAACGGCAGTTCGAAGGCGGCGGCGGCCGGTTTGCCGGCCGATACCAAAGTGGCGGTGCCCTTGAGGTCGAGGTCGCGCGTCGGGATCGAGGCGGAGCCGGCAAGCGCGAGCTTCACCGCCGAGCCGTCGATTTTCACGTCCTCGACGGTGACCGTGCCCTTGGTGATCTTCAGCGCCATCGCGATCTTGTCGAAGGGCGTGCGCCCGGTGCGGAACTCGCCGCCGCCGGACAGCGGCCGCCGCTCCAGCCGGCGCAGCAATTCCTCGACATTGAGGCCGTTGAGCGCGCCCTTCTCGCCGGTCAGGCTGGCGGTGCCGGTGAGCGTGCGGGTGACGGCGAGCACGCTGTCGCCGCTGCCTTCGACGGCGAACGTCATGTTGCCCTTGCCGTCGAGCCGGTGCAGCCCGAACAATTGGCCGAGACAGCTTTCCAATTCGACGTCGGTGAAATGCATTTGCGATTTCACGTCCACGCCGGCCGCCGAACTGGCCAGCGTCAGCGAGCCCTTGATCACGCCGCCATAGGCCTGCGCCTCGCCGACGGTCACCACCAATTGGCCGCCGCGCAAGTTTGCGCCGATGGCGGTGCGGCCGAGCTTGGCGTTGGACATCGCGACTTTCGCCGCCGACAGCCGCAAATCGAGGTCGATGCCGGAAAGACCGTCAAGCGTGATGCGCCCGCTGTTCCATTCGCGCTGATTGTTGGTGAGCAGGCGCACGGTGGAGACGTAAGGAGTGAGATCGAGCGCCTCGGCTGCGAGCGTGCCTTGCAGCGTCTTGCGTCCGTCGGTGGCGAAGGTGAGCACGCCCTCGGCGGTGTTGCCGTCGAGCTCGACGTTGACGTTGCTCAGCCCGATGCTGCCGCCCGTGACGTTTGTCTGCGCTTTGATCGCGAAGTGACCGAAGCCGCCGCCGGGCAGCTCGCGTTGTCCGGCCCAAAGCAAAGCCTTGCGCATCGAGGCGGTGTCGGCGGCGAGCGTGCCTTCGATCTTGAGCGTGGGCTTGACGCTGAACGAGCCTTCGAACGCCGCTTTGCCCGGGCTGCCGGCGACGCGAAGCTTCAGTCCGCTGCGGTTGCCGGCAAGGGCTGCGGGAAAATCGCCCAGCGTCAGCGTCATGTCGAGCGGCTCGTCATGCCAGACGAAGCGGCCGGTGGCGCCGAAGCTTTTGGAGATCGACGGCCAGGCCAGCGAAAACCGCACGTCGCTCAGCGTCTCGTCGAGTTTGTTGGCCGCGCTGTGCACCGTCACGGTGCCGTTTTCGATGCGCATTTCGGAAAACGCCGCCACGCGCGCGCTGCTCTGGGTCTGGCTGCGCGTCAGCGCCTCGATCAAGCCGGACCAGTTCGACTTGCCGTTCGCTTCCATCTCGACCGCGATGGTCGGTCTCTCCAGCGCCACGTCGGCGATCTCGACCCGGCCGATCAGCAGCGGGAAAAAGCGTAGGCGCGCGGTCAACCGCTCGGCGGTGAGCGCCGGCTGCTTGGCGTCGCCCAGCACCACGTCGGCGAAGCTCACGCTGCCGGTGGGAAACAACGAGACCGTGGCCTCGCCGCGCAGGATCGGGTTCAAGCCGGTGACGGCGCGGATTTCGCTTAAGACCTGACGGCGCACGGCGTCGGCCGAAACCAGGTAGCTCGCGGCCGTAAGCGCGCCGGCGCCGACCGCGAGCACGGCCAGCAAGGCAAGACCCAGGCGCTTAAAGCCAATGGCGGCCGTCAAAGTGCGGATATCCGGTTGTTTTGGCGTCGATTGCCGGCGGACTATAGCATCGGTCGCGCCGGCACAAACGGTTGCGCGGCCTCTGTGACCCTTTCATGGCCGGGGGTGGCGGCCGTCTTGCGCTATTGCGCCAGTACGCGGGTGGCCGGGAAAGCCACTTCCACCAGCGTTCCGTCATCGACCTGGCTGGTGATGCGGAAGCGCGCGTGGTTGGCCTCGGAGAGCGCTTTGGTGATCGGCAGGCCGAGGCCGGTGCCGCTCGCGCCCCAGCGTGCCGAGGTGGCGAGCTGGCGGAACGGCTCGAGCGCGGTCTGCAATTGCTTCTCGCTCATGCCGGGACCGGTGTCGCGCACGCGCAGCACGACCTCGTGTTCGTCGGTCAAAGCGGTCGAGACGATCACCTGCCCGCCGGCGCCGGTGAACTTGATCGAGTTGGACAGCAAGTTGAGCGCGATCTGCCGCACCGAGCGCGCGTCGGCGACGATCTGCGGCAGCCCGGCCGGCAGCGAGGTGCGGATGATGACGCGCTCGCTATTGGCCTGCTGCTGCATGATGGCGACGCATTGCTGCACCAGGTCGTTGAGATTGACGCTGACGAAGCTGAGCTCGAGCTTGCCGGCCTCGATCTTGGACAGATCGAGCAGGTCGTTGAGCAGCGAGATCAGGTGGCCGCCGGAGGTGTGGATGTCGCGCAGATATTGCTTATAGCGCTCGTTGCCGACCGGCCCGAAGCGCTCGTCCATCATCACCTCGGAGAAGCCGATGATGGCGTTGAGCGGCGTGCGGATCTCGTGGCTGATCTTGGCGAGGAATTCGGACTTGGCGGTGGAGGCCTTCTCGGCCGCCTGCTTGGCGTTGATCAGTTCTTCCTCGCTGCGCTTCCAGGCGGTGATATCGCGCATCACCGCGCAGAATTTCTCGCCGCCGGCGATGCGTCCCATGGTGAAGTAAAGCGGCACCAGGCCGCCCTGCCGCACCAGGCCGATCGCCTCGCGGCCGGCATCGAGCACGCCGGTGCCGTCCGCCACCCGGTCGAGATAGTCCATGACGCCGCGCCGGCTTTCCGGCGCGAACAGGTCGCCGAAGGCAAGCTCGGCGATGTCGGCGGCTTCGTAGCCGAACAGCGCCTGCGCGCTGCGATTGCCGGAGAGCACGCGGCCGGCGCGGTCGAGCACCAAGACGCCGTCGGTCGCCGTGTCGAGGATCGACTTGAGTTCTTCGTTGTCGCTTTGCAGCCGGCGCAGCGCCGGCGACTTGCCGTTGTCCTCGGACGTACCCTGCGTGCTGATCATCAGCACCAGCGCGTTCTCTTTGTTCCAGGCGACGCTGAACAGGCGGCCTTCCACCGGCTTCTGCATGCCGTTGACGGTGGTGATGGTCAGCATCTTGCCGCCGTTCTTGGCATCGCCCGCGGGCGGCGCGGCGTTGGTCTCGATGAACAGGCTGTCGAGGCCGCCGGCCTCGGTCAGCTCATCCAGATTGGCGTAGCCGGTCCAATCGAGGAAGGCGCGGTTGGCGTAGATCAGCGTGTTGAGGCGATAGACCAGGATGCCGACCGGCAGGCGGTCGAGGATCGGCCGGCCTTCGCTGGTGTCGCGCGCGGCATCGCCGTTGCGCGCCGCGCGCGGCGGCGCAGGCGGTGGCGGCGGCGACGGCGGCTCGGGCCCGAAATCGTCCGGCGCGCGTCCGTCGATGGGCTTGCCGGCCGATTGCTTGAGCCGGCCGCTGAGTTCGCGCGCCAATTCCTCGAAGGCGCTGCGCTCGCCCGGGCTGAGCGCCGGCGGCTGTTCGGCCGGCGGCTCCTCGGCCGGCGGCGGGGTGAACGGCAGCACATTGTCGACCGGCGCTTCCGGCTTGGCCTCGACTGCTGCCGGCGGTGGCGCGGAAGCAGGCGCCGGCTGCGCGCGGCGCTGCTCCAGCGCGGTCAGGCGCTCGACGTCGCGGCAGATGCCGAAGCCGCGGAAGCCTTCGAACTGACGGTCGCGGTCGAACACCGGCAGGCCCGACATCTCGATCGGCAGCGGTTGATCGTCGTCGTCCACCGGCCAGGCCACCACGATGCCGCTCCAGGTGTCGCGGGCGGCGAGCGCTTTTTCCACGCTGCCTTGCGCATCGAGCTTGAGCGTCGCGGCGATCTCGTTCCACGGGCGGTCGAGCACGGCGGCGGTCTTCGGGCCGAGCAATTTGGCGAAGTCCTCGCCGCCCAAGCGTGAAGCGGTTGGCGGCATCCATCTGCCAGACAAAACGGAGCGGGTGGCGGCGCGGACCCGCGGCCACCGCCTCGCTTGGCGTGGCTTGCGCCGCCGGCGTGAGGCTTGCCGGTTTTTCCGGCGCGGCAAAGGCAACGAGCAAGGTCACCGTCGCGCCGGCGCCGAGGCGGATGAGGGTCGCCGGCCAGGCCGCGATATCGCCCTCGGCATGGCCGTTGAGCGAGGCCTCGCGGGCAAGCTGTTCGGCGCCGAGCGCGTCCAGATCGCGCTTGTCGCCGAAGCGTTCGCGCGCCTCGGGCGTTGCCTCGATCAATTCGCCGTCGGCGGAAAACACCGCCGCCGGCCGCCCGAGATCGGCGAGCAGGCGTTGCGCGCGGTCGGGCAGGCTCAAATCCTTGCCGGCGCGTTCGGTCGCCACCACCAGGACGGCGGCGCTGTTGTCGGCGAGCGCGATGCGCGAGCAAAGACAGATCAGCGTGCCGCCGAGGCTCGCGCCGAATCCGCGCAGGCGTTCGAGCCGCGGCGCGCTGCCTTGCGGCAGCGTGCCGGCCAGGCGCGCGACCTGCGCGGCAGCCGCGTGATCGGATGCAAAAGTAAGCGCCGCCAAGGCGCCGGGCGAAGCGGCGTCGAAAATCGCGGCGGCGACCGGATTGGCCCAGAGCACGCACTTTGCGTCCGCGCTCCACAGCCATACCGGCGTCGACGATAGAGCGTGCGCCGCGAGCCGCGGATCGCTCAAATAACTGAATTGGCGCCCGGTCCCACTCATCGCTCTCGTCGCACGGTTTACGGCTAATGAACCTTTAATACGGCCGCCCGGGTGGTCCGTCCACGACGCGGGACCTGCTAAACGGCGCCAATCTGGGATAACGTTAATACGGAAGTTCCCGGACTGGCGCGCGCGAGCGATTGGCCTAGATAATGGTTAAGCTCGGACGCGGGCCCACCACAGCGAGGAGGATGTCATGGCGAAAGAAGGCCAGGGGAGTTTCGAGATCCCGGCGGAAATGCGCGCATTCGCCGAGAAGAGCGTGGAGCAGGCCAAACAGGCCTTCGACACTTTCATCTCCGCCGCGCAGCACGCGGTCAGCACCGCGGAGAATCAGGCGGCCAACGCCCGCAGCAGCGCCAAGGAGGTGGGCGAAATGGCGATCGGCTTCACCCAGCGCAACGTCGCCTCCTCATTCGAATTCGCCGAAAAGCTGGTGCGCGCCAAGGACGCCCAGGAATTGGCCGCGCTGCATACCGACTATGTGAAATCGCAGATCGCGGCGCTGACCGAGCAGGCCAAGGAATTGAGCAAAAAGGCCGCCAAAATGGCCGGCCAGAATTGACGTAAGCCAGAGGGGCCGGGATTGAAGCCCGTCTGCCGCCGGTTTCGGCCGGCGGGGCCCGGTTTATGACTGTTTTGTGCACTGCAATATTTTTATTGCATTGCACCAAATTTTGTGCTATATGAGTTTTATCGCACTCGCCCAGACGCTCATTTGGCGTCGCTTACGGCGGCGGGTCCAGGAACCAAGCGCGAGCCGATAAACCGAGGGCGGCGGCTCGCCGAACGCCGGAACACCGTCCTCCGAGCCAAGGATAATTCCCATGTCCGAAGACACCGAAACCGTATCCGTGACGCCGGCGAAATCCAAGCCGAAGGCCGTCGCGATGAGCCCCGTCTCCGCTTTCGAAATGCCGAAGTTCGAAATGCCGAAATTCGACATGCCGAAGGTGGAAGTCCCCGCCGCTTTCCGCGAGATCGCCGAAAAAGGCGTCGCGCAGGCGAAGGAAGGCTACGAGAAGATGAAGAACGCCGCGGAAGACGCGACGGAAATGCTCGAAGCGACCTATGCCAAGGCCTCCAAGGGCTACTCGGCCTACGGCCTCAAGCTGATCGAGACCGCCCGCGCCAACAGCAACGCCACGTTCGATCTGTTCGGCCAAGTGCTGTCGGCCAAGTCGGCCGCCGAAGCGGTCGAGCTCTACACCGCCTTCGCCCGCTCGCAGTTCGAAGCCGTCAGCGCGCAGGCCAAGGAGCTTGCCGATCACGCTCAGAAGGTCGCCACCGAGACCGTCGAGCCGATCAAGGAAGGCTTCACCAGCGCCTTCAACAAGGCCGCGTAAGTAAAGTTCGAAATGCCGCCGCGCCTGTCGCGGCGGATGCAAGGCCCGGGCGCCCGCAAGGCGCCTGGGCTTTTTGCTGCGCCCGTGAGGCTTGCCAAATTGGCCCCCTGAACCTAGGTTCCGGCCGCTCGCACTCAAGAAGAGCGAGCTTGTGCAGGCGTAGCTCAGTTGGTTAGAGCGCTGGTCTGTGGAACCAGAGGTCGGTGGTTCAAGTCCACCCGCCTGTACCACTTGAATTCCGCCATCAATCCGGCGTCGGCAGCGACACCCCGAGCAGCGCGCGCCGCGCGGCCAAAGAAAAACGCCGGCGAGATTGTCGCCGGCGTTTCTTGATTTCGATTGGATCGGGCTTGGCGCCAAATCTTCGGCGTCGAATCTTCACCGCCAAATGTAACGGCCGTTATTGGCGCCGCGCGGACCGACGGGGCGCCGTGCTGCCGGTAGTAGGGCTGCGGCGGCGGCGCCGAGGCGCGCGCGCCGCCGAACAGGAAGTCGAAGAAGCTCGGCCCGCTGCTGTAGCTGTCGCCGCCATACATGCCGACCGGGGCGCGCACCGGCTTGGACGACGAATCGGGCCGCCGCTCGATTGCGATATCGGCGACCTTGCGCTCGCTGCCCTTGAGAATGGCGATCATGCGCGCGTCGCGGCCGTAGACGTCCTCGCGCATTTGCAGCTTGCCGTCCTGGTCGACGAAGGCGGTCTGGTAGGTCAGGTGCACCCAGATCGGCTTGGGAAAGTTGATGTTGATCTCGCTGCCGCCGAACATGTGTTCCAGCCGCGCCTCGGTGTAGTGCTCGTTGGGCAGCTCCAGCGACAACAGCTTCTCGCCGTAAGTGAGCGGGTTTTCCACGCGCATGCAGCCATGGCTGTAGGCGCGCTTTTCCTTCTTGAAGAGGTACTTATCCGGCGTGTCGTGCTGGTAGACCAGGAACTTGTTGGGGAAGTTGAAGCGGATGCGGCCGAGCGCATTGCCGGCGCCGGGCGGCTGGAAGATGTGGATGGTGCCGTCCGGGTCCTGGGTGATCTTCAGCCCGATGCGGTCGAGCGCCTGCGGGTCTTGCTGCAGTGCCGGCAGATATTCGTTCTCGATGATCGAGGGCGGCACGTTCCAGGTCGGGTTGACGGTGATGAACTTCATCTCCGCGCTCACCATCGGCGTCGCCTTGCCCGGTTTGCCGGCGACGATCTTGGTGTGCCAGTAGACCTTGCCGTTGTTCCACAGCGTCAAGGTGTAATCCGGCACGTTGACGATCACGTGCGGATTGCCGAGGTCGCGCGGCAGCCAGCGCCAGCGCTCCATGTTGACGACGACGGTGTCGATCGGATCGGCCGACGGCTTATGCGTCACCTGCTTCTCGCCATTGAGCGCGCGCGTGGTGTTGGGGCCGACATTGCCGTCGACGCCGATATCGGCTTCGGTCTGGAACGTCTTCACCGCGTCGACCACCGCCTGGTCATAAAGCGGGTTCGACTTGTCGCCGGAAATGTTCAACCGCTGGCGCAGCTGAATCACGCGCGGGTCCTTCATGCCCTCGCGCAGGATCTTGCCCTCGGCAACGTGCACCAGCACCGGCTTCTTTTCTTCCTCGGCCTTGGGCGAGAGCGCGCCCTTGCGCAGTTCGGCGAGCTTGGCCTTGAGCGCGGCGAATTCCGGCTGCGGCGGGTTGTAGCCGTCGAGCGCCTTGCCGGCGTCGTCGGCGGTGGCGAGCTTGTCCAGCACTTCGGCCGGCTCCGGCGCCACCAGGTTGAATTGGATGTCGGCGCCGACCCGACTGTAATGGATGCGGCCGATCTGCGCCTGGCGCGCATATTTGAGCACGGCATCGGTGAGCTTGATCTCGTCCGCGGCCAGCGTCTCGGCGGTGAGCGCGGATGAAAAATCCGGCGTCGGATAATCGGCGGGATCGAGGCCGACGGTATCGACCTGGGCGAGATAGGCGATCGCCGCCTTGGCGCGGTCGGTGGCGGCGCCGCCCGCGACCCAGAGCGGCTTGTAGTCGCGCCCCTTGTAGAACTGCTCGGCGCCTTCGCGGTCGGCCTTGCGGCTGACCAGGCGGTCGAACTGTTTGCCGCTGATCACGTCGCGCAACTGGTCGGCGATCTTGCTGTCGGCGGTGGGGGAAATCGGTTCGGCGGCCGGCGCGGCCGCGGCTTTGCTCGGCTCGGCGGCGGGCGTCGCGGCGTCCTGCTTCGGCTCCGGCTTTGCCTCAGCTTTGGCCGGCTCTTCCGCTTTCTGCTGCGCGGTATCCTCTTTCTTCTGGCTTGCGTCTTTGGCGGCGGCGTCGGCCGGCGCTCCGCCGAAATTCTCCGCCGTCAGCGGCGGCAAATCCGACAAATCCGGGAGAGGAACGACGATCTTGACCGCGTCATCCGGCTGCTGCTGCGCCAATGCTTCCCGAAGATTGCCGGGGTGGCACGCGAATACCAGCACGAGCCCGAGGGCAGTCGAGGCCAGCAGACGGCTAAATCGGGCAGTTTTCACCAGGTCTCTCCCAAACACTAAGCGGGGGGCCAAAGCCCCCTCGATTCCGCGGTATTCTAACCCATAGTCCCGCGGTAGTTACCCTTTTCCCAACGGCGGCAAACTAAACGCTGGCAACTGTGACTATTTTGCAAGGGGCCGCCGAAACCCGCGATTTGGCCTGTATTTCCGGGCCTCAGCCTAATGCAACGGCTGCGGCAGCGGAGGGTTTCACGGCCGGTTTTGCGCTTTTTCCCCGATGATTTCTTCGTGATGACGGCGCGGCGCCGCCAAGGTTAGCGAGCGGAGCGAGGAATAATCTCCGCATAAACTCGCCGCCCGCGGCGATGCGCGCGCGTTGGTCCACCGCCGCGCAAAATTCGGCGCGCGCATCTTCGGCGAAGAACCGTCGCGAAAATTTTGCGCGCGAGAAAAAACCGGGCCCCGCGAGGGGCCCGGTTTCAGTGTTGCCGGTGTGGGGACCGGCAATCTTCCAGAGGGGAACAAGCTGCCGACCGGTGACTCTGGGAGGAAACATCCGGCCCAACAGCGAGTTCGAACTATGCGAGGCGCGCGCCGCGCCAGCAACGCCGCGCGCCGCATGACTGCCATGCTGAAACGGGATCGGCAAATGCTTCGCATGGCCACCATGCGAAATCGTCAATCAATGGGGGATTTTTCGCGCCTGTGACGAATTAGAAATGCCAGCGCTGCGCATTGGCAACCAGGAAATCGCGGAATACCTGAATACGGGCTACCGCCTTGAGCTCTTCCGGGTAGACGAAATAGGCATCGAGCGCGAGCGTGTCGGCTTCGCCGAGCAATTGCACCAGCCCGCCGTTTTCCTCGACCAGATAGTCGGGCAGCATGGCGATGCCGAGGCCGCGCTGGCAGGCGCGCAGCACGCCGAGCACGTTGTTGATGGTCAGATGCGGCTGCCGCGGCGTCTTATCCTCGCGGCCGAGCTCGACCAGCCAGCGCCGGTTGGCGAAATGCGCCGGCACGTTGCCGCCGAGTAAAATCATGCGGTGCTTGTCGAGGTCCTCATGCGTGCGCGGCGTGCCGAAGCGCTTGAGATAGTCCGGCGAGGCATAAGCGTGGAAGTGCACCGAGAACAGCTTGCGCTGGATCAGGTCCGGTTGCGTCGGCTGGCGCAGGCGGATGGCGACGTCGGCTTCGCGCATGGCGAGGTCGAGTTCTTCCTCCGAGGTGATCAGTGTGATGTGGATGTCGGGATAAAGATCGAGGAATTCGCCGAGCCGCGGGGTGAGCCAATGCACGCCGATGCCGGGCGTGGTCGACACTTTCAGTTCGCCGTTCGGCCGCTCGCGGCTGTCGGTGAGCTTGGTGCGCGCGGCCTCCAGCTTCATGAACACTTCGTGCGCGGTGCGGTAGAGCAACTCGCCCTGCTCGGTGAGGATCAGGCCGCGCGCATGGCGGTGAAACAGCGAGACCGACAGTTCGCCTTCCAGCGCCGAGACCTGGCGCGACACCGCCGATTGCGACAAGCCAAGCCGCTCGCCGGCATGCGTGAAGGAGCCGGCTTCCGCCGCGGCGTGAAACACCTTCAGCTTGTCCCAGTCCATGCCTCTATTGTTGGTGCCGACCATGCGACCTATTCCGCCGCCGCGCGCTGGTGTTCGTGGGCGGCGAGGAATTTCTCCGCCTCGAGCGCGGCCATGCAGCCCTGGCCCGCCGCGGTCACCGCCTGCCGATAGATGTCGTCGGTGACGTCGCCGGCGGCGAACACGCCGGGCACCGAGGTGGCGGTGGAATGGCCGGTGGTGACGATGTAGCCGGAGGGCTTCATCTGGATCTGACCCTTGAACAGTTCGGAGGCGGGCGAGTGCCCGATGGCGATGAACACGCCGTCAACCGCGCGCTCGCTGACCGCGCCGGTCTTCAGGTTCCTGAGCCGCACGCTTTTAACTTTGGGCGGATTGTCGCTGCCGATGACGTCGTCGAGCGCGGTGTCCCAGATCACGTCGATCTTCGGATTCTTGAACAGCCGGTCCTGCAGGATCTTTTCCGCGCGGAACGAGTCGCGGCGGTGCACGACGGTCACCTTGGAGGCGAAATTGGTCAGGAACAGCGCTTCCTCGACCGCGCTATTGCCGCCGCCGATCACTACCACTTCCTTGTTGCGGTAGAAGAAACCGTCGCAGGTCGCGCAGGCCGACACGCCATAGCCCTTGAACTTCTGCTCCGACGGCAGATCGAGCCAGCGCGCCTGCGCGCCGGTCGAGATGATCAGCGCGTCGGCGAGATAGACGTCGCCGGAGTCGCAGGTCAGCCGGAACGGCCGGTCGCCCAGTTCCACCTTGCTGACATGGTCGGTAACGATGCGCGTGCCGACATGCTCGGCCTGTTTCTGCATCTGCTCCATCAGCCAGGGACCCTGGATGACGTCGGCAAAGCCCGGATAATTCTCCACGTCGGTGGTGATGGTGAGCTGGCCGCCGGGCTGGATGCCCTGGATCAGGACGGGTTCCAGCATGGCGCGCGCGGCATAGATCGCGGCGGTGTAGCCCGCCGGACCCGAGCCGATAATCACGACCTTGGCGTGGATAGCCTTAGACATTGTCAGCGCCCCCCTGGCGGGCGTCGGGCGCGATTTGCCCGGGTGGCCGGACGGCGGTACCGGCTCTTGTGCATGCCAGGATGTATGGCTTCCGGGGGAGCCATGCAAGATACGCAACCCCCCGGACTTACAGGCTTGGACCAGACTTGGGCGAGGCTTGGGCCCAACTCAGGGTCCTGAGGCGTCGTGTCGCGCGCCTCGCGCAATAATGTTTCGCGAAACATTATTTCGCGGTATGCATGTTCCGGTCTTTTCACAATCCCGGAGGGGAGCTTGCCCGCCCGTCTCGACGCCATCGACCGCAAGATCCTGAAAGAGCTGCAGGACGACGGCCGCATGACCAATGTGGAACTGGCGCGCCGGGTCGGCATTTCGGCGCCGCCCTGCCTGCGCCGCGTGCGCGCGCTGGAGGAGGCCGGCTTCATCAAAGGCTACCGCGCGCTGCTCGACGAGAAGAAGCTCGGCTACGAAGTCGCCGTCTTCGCCATGGTGCATCTGGCGAGCCAGGCGGAAGCCGATCTCGCCGCCTTCGAGGATTTCGTGCGCCGGCAGCCGCTGGTGCGCGAATGCTGGATGCTGTCGGGCGAGATCGACTTCGTATTGAAATGCGTCGCGCCCGACTTGAAAACCTTCCAGGCCTTTGTCGAGAAACTCACCGCCGCGCCCAACGTGCGCAACGTGAAGACCTCGCTCACGCTGCGCCAGTCGAAGGACGCGGCCATGGTGCCGATGGAATAGGACGGCCGAAGGCCGCTCACGACAAGCCCGTCGGCCACCGGCCGGATTACGCCACGGGGGCTGCCGGGCGGGTGAACCTTGCGCCGAGCGCAAGCGAGGGATTGTCGCGGAATTTGATGATTTGCTTGGCGGTCGACGGCGTCAGCCGCGTGAATGTTTCGAGGCAGCGATCGAGTTCGCCCGGCGAAATCCCGCGTTCGCCCGCGCACATGCGCAAGACGGCCTTTGCGGTATCGCGCGACATGCCAAGCGCTCGCAGCATGATGAGCACGGCGTCCGGCGATTCCTGCGTCATTGCTTGATCGACGGTCTCGATGGGAAGGACGCCCAGCGCCGCCAAGGCGGCCACCGTGTCTTCGAATTGATTGGCTGTGGCAAAAACCGCCACGGCTTCTTCGTCGAGCCGGCCGGCCGCGCGCAGCGAGGCGATACGGCCGCGCGCCGCGGAATAGTCGCGCGAACTTGCGTCCGCCTCGTCGAGAACCGTGGCCGCGGCCTCCGACACGGCGACCTCGATCATCGGCGTCATCGACGGATTGGCCGCCGCGAGCTTTTGTCGGACGCTATGCGAAGCCCTGACCAGAAGCCGCGTCAAATGCTGGCGCGGAATATCGCGCCGCAGGCCGACGCAGGTGGCCAGTTGGTCGTCGCCTTGCGAGCGCGTCGTCAGCGCGGTGTAACCGAAATCGGAAAATCGCGCGCCCGGATTGCCGGCGGCGCTCAGCACCACGGATTTGTCGCCGCGTTCGACCAGCACATCGGTGAGCGTCTCATCGAGCGACCGGCGGCGCGAGATGGCGAGCAGGTGTTGCTGGCCCTTGCTTCGCGCCGCGGCCAGCAAGGTGCCGCTGTCGAGCCTGACCGATTGTTCGAGCACCGGCCCGGCCACGTCGATCGCGTCGTCGTGCGCCAGGAAGCGGCTGATCTTCATCGGCGCGCGCGGCTCGTTCGCCAGGCGTTTGGCGAGCGCCACCCGCGCCGACTGTTCGATGGTCGCCGCCATCTGCATCAGCACGTCGTCGAACAGCTCGACCTGGCGGTCGGAATAGCCGGCCGCCGCGTCCACGAAGAGTTCAGTGATACGATGGAGGATATTGGCGCGCTGGCCGATGGTGCCGTGCGCGACCGCGTCGTTCAGTTCTTCGATCAACGCGGCGGAAATCATGCGATCCGGCGAAAGCTTGCGGGGCCCGACAACGATACGGTGATTGTACCGCGCAGACATCGGCGCCCGGTAAAGAAAAACCTCCGCAATGGCTTCGTGTTGCAAAGACTTCGTTAATTCAAGCCGCGAAAACCGTTGTCGTTTGGCCCAAAAATCAATGGCCGGGCGAACCCGGCCATGATTAAGACAGCGTTACTTGGCGAGCGGCCTACTTCCACTCCACCTTCTTCACTTCGTCGGCCTTGGCGCCTATAGCTCAGATTCTGGAATTTGCGCGGCCTTGAGAAGATGCCGAAGCAGGCCGGTCTTCAACGCTCGGTTGGCGTGAATCGGAATCGAGAGGCGCACAACGGTTCCGGGCTTGCCATAGATGTGATGGCCGCCGTTGATGCGCAAAAGCGTCCAACCATGCCGTTCGACGAGGCGCGCGAATTCGCGTCCCGACAGCGGCTTCATATTGCAATTTCGACAATACGCTCCTTGCCGTCCGATTTCGCCGTTTGCACGTCGACGGCAAGGCAGCCCTCAATCGCCTCATGCACATTTTTCATGAGCTCGTCGAGCGTTTCGCCTTGTGTGGCGCAGCCTGGAATGGCCGGGACCTCGGCCCAGAAGCCGCCTTCCTCCGCCTCATGCACGACGACTTTAATCTTCATCGGCGAACCTCACTTCCACTCCACCTTCTTGACTTCATAGCCTTTGGCGCCGCCCGGTGTGTTGACTTCGACGGACGCGCCCTTGGCCTTGCCGATCAGCGCGCGCGCCAGCGGCGAGGTGATGGAAATCCGGCCGGCTTTGGCGTTGGCCTCCGGCTCGCCGACGATCTGCCACACCTTCTTCTCGTCGGTGTCCTCGTCGACCAGCGTGACCGTGGCGCCGAAGGTAATGGTGTCGCCGGACAGCTTCGATACGTCGATCACGTCGGCGCGCGCCAGCTTGTCCTCGAGCTCGGCGATGCGGCCCTCGTTGAGCGACTGCTGCTCCTTGGCGGCGTGATACTCGGCGTTCTCCGACAGGTCGCCGTGCGTGCGCGCCTCGGTGATCTGCTGGATGATGCGCGGCCGCTCGACCGACTGGCAGTGCTTGAGCTCGGCCTCGAGCGTCGAGTAGCCGGCCGCCGTCATTGGAATCTTGTCCATCGTTTCTTCTCCTCCTGGCGGGCGCCCGAAATAACTTGAACGCGCGTTAAAGTGCGCATGATCTTTTCCGAAAACCGGTTCCCACTTTTCGGGATCATGCTTCAGTGCTCCGCCAAGCCCCTTTCACCTCGCAAAACCCGTCCAATCGACTCGTAATACGACTCCGGCCACGGGTTCCCGCGCACCGGAGTCATGTGAACCGAGGGCCGGGCAAAAAAACCTCGACCACGGCCGGTATCACCCGCGCCGCGACCGTGGACTTCCCGACCAAACTCGCGCCGCCGCTTCCTTGGCAACCCGAGGAAAGGCCTCAGGCCCGCTCGCTGAAGTAGCTTTGCAGCGCACGCACCTCGAGGTCGCCCCCGAGATAGGCTTTTATGCCTTGCGCCGCGGCGACGGCACCTGAAAGAGTGGTGTAGTACGGCACTTTATGCAAGAGGGCCGCGTGGCGCATGGAGCGGCTGTCGGCCAGCGCCGCGGTCCCCTCGGTGGTGTTGAAAACCAGCTGAACACCGCCGTTTTTGATGGCATCCACGATATGGGGCCGCCCTTCCAGCACCTTGAACACCTTGGCCGCCTCCACCCCGTGTTCGGCGAGGTAACGCTGGGTTCCCGAGGTGGCGATGGTCTTGAAACCGAGCGAGGCGAGCAGCCGCACCGCCTCCAGGATGCGCGGCTTGTCCTCGTCCTTGACCGAAACGAACACGGTGCCCGAGCGCGGCAAATTGGTGCCGCCGCCGATCTGGCTCTTGGCGAAGGCGATCTCGAAGGAGGCGTCGATCCCCATCACCTCGCCGGTCGATTTCATCTCCGGGCCGAGCACGGTATCGACGCCGGGGAAGCGGGCGAACGGGAACACCGCTTCCTTCACCGCGCGGTGCTTGTAGGTGCGTCGGCGTGAGATCGAAGCTGGCGAGGCTCTCGCCGGCCATGATGCGGGCGGCGATCTTGGCGACGGGCAGGCCGATCACCTTGGCGACGAAGGGCACCGTGCGCGAGGCGCGCGGATTGACCTCGAGCACGTAGATGTCGCCGTCCTTGATGGCGTATTGCACGTTCATCAGACCGACGACATTGAGCGCCAGCGCGAGCTCGCGGGTCTGCCGCCCGAGTTCGGCCAGCGTCTTCTCACTTAAGGAATGCGGCGGCAGCGCGCAGGCCGAATCGCCGGAATGGATGCCGGCTTCCTCGATGTGCTCCATGATGCCGGCGATGAAAGTGTCCTTGCCGTCGGCCAGGCAATCGACGTCGACTTCGGTCGCGTCCGACAGATAGCGGTCGATCAGCAGCGGGCTTCGCTTGGAGACGACCAATTCGGACGGCCGGTCGAGATCGGAGGCAAGCCGCGCCATGTAGCGATCGAACTGGGCGGCATCGCGCACGATTTCCATGGCGCGCCCGCCCAGCACGTTGGACGGCCGGATCACCACCGGATAGCCGATCTCATCGGCGATGGCGCGCGCTGCGTTCAGCGAGGTGGCGATGCCGTTCTGCGGCTGGCGCACGTGCAATTTGTCGAGCAGCTTCTTGAAGCGGTCGCGGTCTTCGGCGAGATCGATCATGTCGGGCGAGGTGCCGAGGATCGGCACGTTCGCCTTTTCCAGATGCTCGGCGAGCTTGAGCGGCGTCTGCCCGCCGAACTGCACGATGACGCCGTGCAGCGTGCCGTTGGCGCGCTCGGTGTCGATGATCTCCAGCACGTCCTCCGGCGTCAGCGGCTCGAAATAGAGCCGGTCCGAGGTGTCGTAGTCGGTCGACACCGTTTCCGGATTGCAGTTGACCATGATGGTCTCGTAGCCCGCCTCCTTCAGCGCGAAGGCGGCGTGGCAGCAGCAATAGTCGAATTCGATGCCCTGGCCGATGCGGTTGGGGCCGCCGCCGAGGATGATCACCTTCTTCTTGTCCGACGGCGCCGCCTCGTCGGCGACATGAGAAGGCTTTGGCCGGCAAACGGCGTCTCGTAGGTCGAATACATATAGGCGGTGGGCGAAGCGAATTCGGCGGCGCAGGTGTCGATGCGCTTGAACACCGGCCGCACGCCGAGCGCGCGCCTTTTTGCGTCACCGCCTCGGCAGGGGTGTCGGTGAGTTTGCCGAGGCGGGTGTCGGAAAAGCCGAGCGCCTTCAAGCGGCGGAACGCCCCGGCCGTTGCCGGCAGCCCTTTGGCCTTGATCTCGGCTTCGGTCTCGACGATCTGCCGGATCTGGGCGAGGAACCAAGGATCGATGCGGCAGGCATTGTGGATCAATTCGTCGCTGGCGCCGAGCCGCATCGCCTGCGCGATCTTGAGCAGCCGGTCCGGCGTCGGCGTGCCGAGCGCGGCGCGGAAGGCGGCCTTGTTGTCGGCGTCGTCGAGGCCCTTGGCCGCGTCGAACCCTCGATGGTGATTTCGTCGAGCCCGGTGAGGCCGGTCTCCAGCGAGCGCAGCGCCTTCTGCAGGCTCTCCTGGAAATTGCGGCCGATCGCCATCGCTTCGCCCACCGATTTCATCGAGGTGGTGAGCACGTTCGTGGCGCCGGGGAATTTCTCGAAGGCAAAGCGCGGGATCTTGGTGACGACGTAATCGATGGTCGGCTCGAACGAGGCGGGCGTCGCCCCGCCGGTGATGTCGTTGGCGATCTCGTCGAGCGTGTAGCCGACCGCGAGCTTGGCGGCGACCTTGGCGATCGGGAAGCCGGTCGCCTTGGAGGCCAAGGCGGACGAGCGCGACACGCGCGGGTTCATCTCGATCACGACCAGCCGCCCGTCGGCCGGGTTGATGGCGAACTGCACGTTCGATCCGCCGGTCTCCACGCCGATCTCGCGCAACACCGCGATCGAGGCGTCGCGCAGGATCTGGTATTCCTTGTCGGTCAGCGTCAGCGCCGGCGCGATGGTGATCGAATCGCCGGTATGCACGCCCATCGGGTCGACGTTCTCGATCGAGCAGATGATGATGCAGTTGTCTTTCTTGTCGCGCACCACCTCCATCTCGAATTCCTTCCAGCCCAGCACCAATTCTTCGATCAGCACTTCGCTGGTGGGGGAGGCGTCGATGCCGCGCTCGACGATCTCGATGAACTCGGCCTTGTTGTAGGCGATGCCGCCGCCGGTGCCGCCGAGCGTGAAGCTGGGGCGGATGATCGCCGGCAGGCCGATATCCTCGAGCGCTTCGAGCGCCTGCACCAGCGTCTTGATCTGATGCGAGCGCGGCGTCGGCAGACCGATGCGCGTCATCGCCTCGCGGAACAGCTCGCGGTCCTCGGCCTTGTCGATGGCGTCGGCGGTGGCGCCGATCATCTTGACGTTGAATTTTTCCAGCACGCCCATCTTGCGCAGCGACAGCGCGCAGTTGAGCGCGGTCTGCCCGCCCATGGTGGGAGCAGCGCGTCGGGCCGTTCCTTCTCGATGATCTTGGCGACGATCTCCGGCGTGATCGGCTCGATATAGGTCGCGTCGGCCAGATCCGGATCGGTCATGATCGTCGCCGGATTGGAGTTGACCAGGATGACCCGGTAGCCCTCGTCCTTCAGCGCCTTGCAGGCCTGCGTGCCGGAATAGTCGAATTCGCAGGCCTGGCCGATGACGATCGGGCCGGCGCCGATGATCAGGATCGATTTGATGTCGGTTCGTTTCGGCATTCGCT